>CAVVGJ010000025.1:0-207273 GCA_963747745.1 uncultured Acidimicrobiaceae bacterium | reverse complement strand
GGACGGAACCGACAACCGGTTCCCTGACGAGTCGTTTGACCGTGTGTGGGTCCTCGAGTCATCGCATCTGATGCCGGCACGACGAGCGCTCGTCGCTGAATGTCCGCGGGTGCTGCGCCCCGGTGGCCGCATGGTGCTGTGCGACATCATCCGCCGTCGCGACATCCCGTTCCACGAGGTTCGCGATCGCCGGGTTGACTTCGTGACGTTGCGGACCGCATTCGGCGATGCACGGATGGAGCCACTCGATCTCTACGCCGCGTTGGCCGAGGACGCGGGCCTGGTCGTCGAAGAGGTCGAGGATCTCACCGAGCTCACGCTGCCCACCTTCGAGCACTGGCGTCGGAACGCGCATGGTCACCGCGAAGAGACGATGGTCGCGATCGGAGGAGATGGCTTCGAGGCATTCGTCCGATCCGCTGATCTGCTCGAGGGTTTCTGGAGGGACGGGACGTTCGGCTACGGATTGCTCGCTGCCTCGAAGCCGGCGTGACCCTCTCGCAAGGTGTTTGGGACGTTCTGCCCTGTCGGCCGTCGGTGCCGGTGTGAACATGTTCACACCGAGATCCTGAGCGAGAGGTGATGAACATGTCGGCGACATCGATCCCCGGAGCGAGCGTGTGGGAGCAGCAGGTCTACGACCACATCACCCAGCACGTCGATGACGAGATGGAGGTGATCCGCGCCTACGCCGCCCTGGCCGAGGAGACCGAGTCACCGGCCTTCGCCTACCTGGCCCGGCTCATCCTCGAGGACGAGCGCAGGCATCACACCCTGTTGGCGGACCTCGCCGAGACCATCAAGACCTCGGCCCAGTTGAGCAACGAGGCGACCCCCATCCCCGACCTCGGGATGTGGGGCGCTGATCGTGAGCAGATCCTGGCCGAGACCGAGCGCTACCTCGACCTGGAGAAGAAGGACAACCACGAGCTCGACGCGCTGGCCAAGGAGCTCCACGACGTCCGGGACACCACCATCTGGGAGCTCGTCATCCGGCTGATCCAGAAAGACAACGAGAAGCACCAGCGCATCCTCAAGTTCATCCGGGACCGCGCCCGAGCGCGACGGCGCCAGCCGGCCCGACTGGTCAGCTCCCGTGGCTGGATGAGCTCGCCACCGCGGCGGGTGTCGTCGCGGTGCGATTCGTCAGTTGTCGCGGTCAGGTGCTGGCGGCAGCGACCGCTGCTCTGCGGACCGCTTTGGTGTCCATGCCGGCCGAGAGTTTCGGACTTCGGCGCCGCCGTCGTGTCGTCGTCGCCGCCCGTCAGGCCGGCCATCCCGTTGCGGAACTCCCGCTGGGCCTGCCCCAGCGCTCGGGCCAGTTTGGGGATCTTCGTCGGCCCGAACAGGAGCAGGGCGACGACGATCACGATGAGCAACTCCGGGCCACCGATGTCCATGGGTGCCTCCTCCGGACGGTTCCCCTTCGATGCTACCGATGTGGAGGTTCCGCGTCGCCGCACCCCCGCCCCGTTCCGGCCAGGCGTCACTCATACCTACGACGAGGCCATGGCCATCTGCCTTCTCCTCGCGGAGGCCGCCGATGCGGTGACCGACGATGACCAGCTCCGAGACACCTGGGCTGAGAAAGCTCGGCCCATGATCGAACTCGTTCCTGAACCGGACCGACAACTGAGCTGAGAGCAGCCACGATGGCGACCACCACCAAGTCCGAATCGAAGCAAGAGAATCTCTTGAAGCTGGTGCGCTACGCGACCGCGAACGCCGACGTCGCTTCGAGCAAGCGTGACGCAGCGATCCGTGCCGACATCAAGCTGCTCCAGCGGATGCTCGGCCACTCGTCCACTGTCCTCACCCTCGACCGCTACGGCCACCTGTTCCCTGGCCACGCCGAGTCGGTCGCCGACCGCCTCGACGAGATGGCCCAGGCGGCCGGCGTCGTCCAGCGGGCCGAGGTCGTGGCGATCGTCCGCGGGCGGTCGTGAGCGCTCGGGTCGGGGCGCGAGGACGCTGGACATCATGGTTCGCCGACTCGGACCGCCGGCCTTTGGGTCGTGAACGCAAGGGCTCATCGCTCGGGCGGTTCGAGAGTCTCGGGGATGTCGCGGCGCGTGTGGAGAATGCGCCAGACGTCGACGACGTCGTCGGTCTCGACGTAGAAGACCGCGTGGTCGAAGCGCTTGATCGGGAACGCGCGTAGGCCGGGGATGTCGAGGTCGTAGCTGTAGCGCAGGCTCCCGATGCCGGGGCCGGACGAGATCAGCCCGAACGTGGCCTGCACCTCGTCGATGAATCCGAGAGCGGTCTGTTCGCCAGCATTGTTCCGGTAGTAGGTGGCGGCGTCTTCGACGTCGGCGGCAGCGAGCGCACGGAGCCGAATCGGCTTGTCGGCCACGACCTCAGCCGGCTGAGCGGACGCGGTCGCGCAGCGCAGTGAAGTACGCGTCATCGGCAACCGGGCCGGGCTCGGAGGCGAGGCCGTCGAGGAGCAGCTCACGCAGTTGGAGACGGTCCTGGTCCCGGCGGATCAGCTCGCGCACGTACTCGCTGTTCGACCCGTAGCCGTCTCGCTCGACTCGCTCGTCGACGAAGGTCTTGAGCTCATCGGGCAGGGAGACGTTCATCGTGGACACGGGCCCAGACTACCCGATCATTTGGCAAGCTTTGCCATCGGAGCGCGGGCCTCCTTGGGGCTCATTTGCGCGGACAACTCGCGGACCCCGGTCACTCTGCGTGAGATTCTCGGCCTGTGGCCAAACCCTGTGGAAACCGTCCGCGGGATGCTCGCAGGATCGAGAGGAATCGAGGCCGAAAACGACACCAGGCCAGCGCCCCGAAAATGGCCGCTGACCTGGTGGTCTCGATGGTGGTCGGGACCGGCGTCGATCCGGTGACCTACCGCTTTTCAGGTGATTCGAGCTGATCCGCTGACCGGGGCCGATTCGATGTTTCCGCAGGTCAGCGGCGGTTTTGCTTGGCCGCCACCGACCGCCAGACCGTGCGATTCACCGTCCGATGTTGCACGGATGTTGCACGACGGGCGGGGTACGAGTTCGTGCCGGCTACTCCGACGAGACCTCGGTCTGGCCGTCCGGGCCGCGGACGAGCCGGACCAGTTCGGCTCCGTGGCGGCCGGTGAGGGCATCGGCGAGGCGGTGTGCGTGTGTGGTCACGATCACCTGCGTCTGGCCGGCGGCGACGCTGATCAGCGTCGCGAGCGGTTCGAGGACATCAGGGTGGAGGCTGGTCTCGGGTTCGTTGAGCACCAGGAGCTCAGGGGGTTGCGGGGAGAGGAGCGCTGCGGCCAGGCACAGGTAGCGCAGCGTGCCGTCGGAGAACTCGTTGGGGCTGAGCGGTCGCCGGAGACCGGGGAGCTGCATCGTGAGGGTGAAGATCCCCTTGTCGGTGGTCACGCCGAGCGTGGCGCCTGGGAAGGCGGCCTCGAGCAGCTGGTCGAGGACCTCTCCGCGGCCAGCCTCCCGGATCGTTGCGAGCGCCGCAGCGAGATCTCGGCCATCGTCGGCGATCACGGGCGTGCGCACTCCGGAACGAGGCGTGCGGCTCGGAGCATCCGGCTCTGTCGAGAAGTGGTGGTAGAAGCGCCACCGGTTGAGTCGCGCCCGAAGGGCGAACAGCTCCGGGAACGCCGCCGGTTCACCGATCTGTGCGAGCGCCGTCTCGGCCGTGTCGAGCACCGCCGGCAACCTGATCGACTCTTGCTCTGCGTTCGTCGCAGATGCGACCGACCCCGACCGGTCGAGCAGCAGCGAGTGGCGGGTGCGCTTGCCGATCCACGCCTGCTCCTCCTTGATGTCGGCGTCGAGGAAGAACGACGTGATGTCGGGATTCGGCTCGATGTTCGGCAGCCCGAGATTCAGCTCGTATGACACACCGTCGACCTGAACCCCGAAGGTGACGCGCACGGGCTGGCGCTTCTTGCTCCCGGTCGGTCGCGGCTCGCCGGCCCACATCATCGACGGCATGCCGCCCTCCTCGAGAACGGTGGAGGCCAGGCGTCCGGATGCTCCGCGGGCGAGAATCAGCAGCGACCGATAGAGGTTGGTCTTGCCGGACGCGTTGGCGCCCTGGACGACGGTGAGCGGGCCGACCTCGAACGACAGATCCGCCAACGACCGGTACCCGCGAACCCAGAGCCGTTCCACTGCCACGACCGGACCCTACGCAGGAGGGCCAGCCGCTGGATCCGAGTCGGACCAGCCCAAGCTGTCGACCGCCTTTCGAAATGCCGCAGATTCCTGCGCGAGAACTGCCCTCCTCGCCGGCTTAAGTGGAGCGACACGTCACCACCGACCAGGAGGCCAACGCCATGACCACCACCGACCAGGCCACCCGCCCTGCGCTCGTCGACGTCCCTGCCGTCGCCGAGATGCTCGGCGTCACCGAGCGCCACATCCGACGCCTCGTCGCCGAACGACGCATGCCGTTCTACAAGTGGGGCCACTTCCTCCGCTTCGACCCGATCGAGGTCCGCGAGTGGCTCCAGGACCACCGACGCGGCCTCGGACCCCAGTACTGACCCACCCGGTAGTCTCGACCCAGCGCCTCGCAGGCCGGCGCTCGAAGGGCCCGCCACCGCAGACCTCGAATCCCGAGGAGGTCACCGTGGCGCGTCGCTCCTTCGGCAACGTCCGCAAGCTCCCGTCCGGCCGCTGGCAGGCCACCTACACCGACCTCCACACCGGTGGACGCGTCCCCGCACCGGACACGTTCCCCACCAAGACCGACGCCAACGTCTGGCTCGCCACCGTCGAGGCTGACGCCGCCCGCGGTGACCTCCTCGACCCCCGGCTCACCCGTCGGCCCTTCCATGAGTGGGCGGACGAGTGGCTGGCCGGACTCCACGTCAAGCCCAAGACCCGACTCGCCTACGAGTCCTCGCTCCGCAACCACGTCCTCCCCGTCTTCGAGCACCGCCAGGTGGCGTCGATCACCTACCGGGACTGCAAGCAGTTCGTCGACGACCTGGCCGCCAAGGGCCTCGCCCCCGGCACCGTTGGCGAAGCCCGCAAGGTCTTCCGACTGGTCCTCCGCGAAGCGCTGCGCGCCGACGCCATCCGCCGCAACCCCGCCGACGGCATCCGCATCCCCCGAGGCGAACGCCAGGAGATGCAGTTCCTCACCGCCGAGGAGGTGTTCGCCCTCGCCGACGCGGTCGAGCACCCACCACGGCCCCGCAGCCAACCACTGCGCACCTACCCGCAGTACGGGCTCCTTGTCCGCTTCGCCGCCTTCACCGGTCTGCGGGCTGGCGAGATCGGGGCGCTGCGCATCGGCCGGGTCAACCCGCTCCACCGCGGGGTCGAGGTCGCCCAGTCCGTCGAGGAGATCCACGGCGAACTCGTCTACGGACCACCCAAGACCTACGCGCGCCGCCGCGTCGAGCTACCCGCCGGCCTCGCCGAGGAACTTGCCGACCATCTGGCGCAGCGCGCCGGCGACCCCGATGACTTCGTCTTCACCGCGCCCAACGGCGGACCGCTGCGCCACACCAACTTCTACGGCCGGCACTTCAAGCCGGCCGTCGTCCGCGCAGAGATCGATCCGACCACGAGGTTCCACGATCTCCGCCATACCGCCGCCGCGTTGATGATCGCCGAGGGCGCCCACCTCCTGGTCGTCAAGGAGCGCCTCGGCCACTCGGCGATCACCGTCACCGCGGATCGCTACGGCCATCTCTTCCCGTCCCTCGAGGCCGCGCTCACAACGAAGCTCGACGACACCTACCGGGCCGCCTCGGCAGACGGGACCCGTAGGCTCGGCGACGAGACCTGTGGGGCCGACGGGAGGCAGGCATGACGGAGCAACAGGTCCTCCGAGACGCATGACGATGGACCGAGGCGCAGCTCAACGAGCGATCGACCTCTTCGTCGGCCGCGGCGAGCTCGACCTCGTTGACGCAGCGACACCCGATGCGGCTCGCGCCTGTCTCGACCGTGCCCGAAAGCGGATCGCTGCCGTCGATGTGCTCCTCGAGGCCGAGCACTGGGAAGCGGCGTTCACGACCGCCTACGACGCCTACCGCACGTCAGCGGATGCGGTGGTGTTGCTCCTCGGCTACCGGGTCCCGGCCGTGAGGGGCGCACACCGCATTTCGACCGACGTTGCCAACGCTGCGCTGAAGGCGGAGACCCACGCGTTCGGGCCGGTCTCCTCTGACCGATTCCGGTCGGGTCGGCACGAGTCCGAGTACTTCGATCCGGACAAGCCGGTCGACAAGACCGAGGATGACGCCAGGTGGGGGGCCTCGGTCGCGTCAGCCGCCATCGACGCCGTCGCCTCGGTGGTCGGCTGACAGCGGGATCTCCACCATCGGCCGACCTGCGACCGTGTCGTGAAATGCGCCCTCGCCCTCGTCGAGCCAGCGTGGGGACCGAAACGTCACCTGGATCGGCCGACCGAGACGGTCCTCCACGGGACGCAGGCGGTTGAACAGATCGTCTCGGTCGGGGTCCCCGAGCACCAGGACGTCGATGTCGCCGACAGGCCGATCGCCGGCTTCTCCGCGGTACTGGGCAGCCCACGAACCGAAGACGACGGCGCGGTCGATCCCATCGACATCAAGGAGCGCTCCGGAGAGCAGCTGCGGGACACCGAACGCCTTGGTCAACAGACCGGCGAGATCGTCGAAGTACGGGCCCTCGGCGTTGGCCCGTACCAGGCGGGTGTTGCCGACCTTGCGACTCGTGACGATCCCAGCCCGTTCCGCCCGCTCGATCTCGCGGTGCACCGACGGCGTGGGCATGCCAAGTCTCGAACCGAGATCGGAGAGGCTCGCCTCGAGACCAGGGTCGCCGAGAAGGAGCGCGAGAAGCTCCGCCTGCTGTCGAGAGCGCAGGATCGGGAGTAGGGACGGAGCGGCGGTTCGTTCCACAAGTTGAAAACTACTTTCCATTTTGCGGAATTGCTACAGCCGCCAGCTCAATTCGTGCACGTGCTCACGAGCTCGGGCCGGCGGTGGCCACGCTCGAGACGTCGTCGGAGACGACGAAGTCTGTTCCCTCGAATCGGCGGTGGAGGGTGTCGACCTGCGGTCGCTCGCCGGGGATCTTCGGCTCGCTCGCGACGTAGAAGATGTCGTCCAGTGTGCGCAGGGAGAACGAGGTGATGGGGACCTCGACCGACAGCAGGGTCTCCGCCTCGCCGCGACCGAGGTCGATGACCTCGAGAGCGGATCCGTCGCCGGACGAGCTGACCGCCCGCACGATCGCGTCAGGGTTCCCGGGAACGGGCTCGATGTTCTGGTAGACGAAGTCGTCGAGGGTGCCTCGGTCCTGGTCGCCGAGCAGCACCTGTGAGTCGAACTCGGGGGTGCCGCCGTCGGCCACGGCGTAGAGGAGCACGTACTGCGCGCCGATGACCTCGCCGTCGTATTGATGGGCCAGGACCGCGATCCGGTCGCCGACCCATTCGACGTCGTCGATGCGGAACGGGAGTCCGTCGTTGTCCCCGTTGACGTCCAACGTGGCGGTCTGGCCGGATGCGAGATCCCTGACTGCGAGGAGGTCGCCGTCGCGCGTGCACTCCGAACCGGAGGCGTATGCGAGCCGCGCACCGGCATCGTCGAGGGCCGGGGACTTGGCGTTCTCGACGACGACGTCCGACGATCCGTCGATGCCGGTTCGAACGATGTCCGATCGGCAGCCGGAGAAGATCCTGTCGTGGAAGACGATTGTTCCCTGCCCGTCGACCGCCAGATTCGTCGATCCCTCCTCGCCTCGAACGCCGCCGACAACGGTCGTCTCGGTCGTCGCCTCGGGGCCTGCATTCGTCAGCTGGATGATGCCGTCGACGGCGCGAAAGCCGATCACTGTGGTCTGCGGTGCCTGCGCCGCCCTCGTGTCCGGCGGTGAGCCCGTCGTGGTCACGATCTCCGGTTCGCGGTTCGCGGTCTCGAGGGAAGTGGGTTGGTCTCCATTGCCCCACAGCGCAACAGCACCCGCGACGAGCGCCACGATGGCGGCGGCCGCCGCAGCGAGCTGCACCGGTCGCCGGACGGGCGGTGTCGATTCTGCACGAGCATCTCGAAGTACGTGATCGGCGCCACGAGCGACACCGCGGTCGGCGAGTCGTGAAAGTGGATGTTCGTCGGTCATGTCGACTCCTCGATCTGGTCTCGGAGGTGGCCTCGGCCTCGTACTGCGGCCTGCCGAGCGGCGGCGGGTGAGCAACCGAGGAGCGCAGCGACGTCCTCGAACGGTCGGCCCTCGACGTCGTGGAGGTAGACGGCCCCTCGCTCCTGCGGGCTGAGGGCGGAGAGCTCGCTCAGGTCGGAGGGGTACGTCGACTCGACGGCCTTGGGTTGCGCACCGAGACGGACACGCGCTCGCCGTCCACGGTGCCAGCGTCGGCGGCGGTCGGACGCAAGGTTGGTCATCGTGCGACAGAGGTACGCCGAGGGATCCTCGAGGTCGGTGAAGGTGCCGGCCCGCAGCACGCGCACGAGCGCGTCCTGGACGAGGTCGTCAGGGTCGATGGTCGGCGGCGCGACCACCGCGGCGAATCGTCGGAGGCTCGGATAGGCGTCCTGGAACCAGTCGTCGATCGCGGTCGCTGCCGGGTCGGCTTTCGTCATCGATCCAAGTCCCATCTCCCCCTTCAACACGTACACGACGGGTGACCTGTGACATGGACCTTGGCGCTTCGTCGGTCCGTGCACAGATCTCGACTCGCCGAAGATGTTGCACGGATGTTGCACGCCGGCCCGGAATCGACCCCCAGACGCGGACCAGGTCAGAGCGGAAACCCGCTCTGACCTGGACATCTCGATGGTGGTCGGGACCGGCGTCGATCCGGTGACCTACCGCTTTTCAGGCGGTCGCTCTGCCAACTGAGCTACCCGACCAAGATCCGATGTCTGTGGCGGTCCCGACGGGATTTGAACCCGCGACCTCCGGCTTGACAGGCCGGCGTGCACTCCAAACTGCACCACGGGACCAGGAAACGCTGTGCACCCCCAACGGGATTCGAACCCGTGTTACCTGCGTGAAAGGCAGGCGTCCTAGGCCGCTGGACGATGGGGGCTCATCTCCCCGTTGTGGGCTGCGTGACACTAGCAACCCCCGACGTGCGGTCGAAACCGGGAACCAATGCGCCGGCGGGCGAGCAACGCGACGATCGGCGCGTTCCGATCGCCCTGGCAGGTGCAACGCGCCGATCGTGCTCCCGAGTGGCTCAGGCCTCCGGCAGGAGCCACTCGGTGCCGTTGGGGGTGTCGCGGATCTCGAGGCCGATGTCGACCAGCGCGTCGCGGAGCTGATCGGCGAGCTCGTACTGCTTGGCGTCGCGGGCCGCGACCCGGCCGGCGAGCACGGCCCCCACGTAGGGCGCGACCACCGAACGCGGGTCGCGGGCCCCCACGGCCGCCACCTCGCCCAACCGCACGATCATGCGGCGCAGCGCGGCCCGGGCCTGGTCGCGCTCGTCGCTCTGGAGCGTGTCGGCCGACCAGTCCACGATCGACTGCTCGAGCTCGAGCACGGCCGCGACGGCGCCGTCGGGGTCCCGATCGGCCAGCGCGGTGTCGAAGGCTGCGGTGAGGCGTTGGGCATCGGCGAGCACGCCGATGCCGGCGTCGGGCTGCGCCGCGGGTGTACCGGCCGGTGAGGCATCCGGCGCACCCGTGGCCACGGGCCGGCCCGAACCGGGGCGGAGCTGGTCGAGGCCGAGCACCGTGCCGGTGTCGAAGACCGCCGAGGCGCCGTCGCGCCCGCACCGTGACCGTCCCGTTGCCCTCGACGGCGGCCGTGCCCGCGTCGAGGTCGATGACGAGCGCGGTGTGTTCGTCGACGCCGAGGACCCAGACCCCATCGGGCAGGTCGGGCTCGAGGGCCGACAGTCGGCGCTCACCGAGGTAACAGAAGCGGGTGTCGTGGCCACCGCCCTCGGCGTTGTCGTAGTGGGGGATGAGGGCCACGTGCAGGCCGACCTCGGCGAGCAGGTCGAGGCCCTCGGCCCAGAACGGCTCGGCGCCCACCTTGTAGACCTCGTAGACGGGCACGGTGGCGACGCCGAGGGTGAGGGCGGCGGCGGACGCGAACGTCACGGCGCCCCCGGAGCGGAGCTTCTCGGACAGGAGCTGCGGGAGGGCCGAACCCTCCCATTGGCGCAGCGCGTAGGTGGGGCTGCCCGGCCCGGCGAAGACGTAGGACGCATCGGCGACGGCGGCCAGCGCCCGTTCCCGCGTGACGGTGTCGTCGTCGGCGTGTCGCCACGAGGCCACCTCGATGGGATGGCCCACCGAGGCCCGGAAGTACTCCTTGGCCTTGGTCGAGATGTCGTCGGCGTTCTCCTGGAAGCCGTACGGCGTGTCGAGCAGGACGGCGTCACCCGCCCCGGTGGCCCCCACCGCCTCCATCACCCGCCGGTGGGTCTTGACCATCGTCGGGGCGGTCTCGCCCGATCCCATGATCGTCAGCAGTCGGGGCATCGTGGGTCTCCGGCGCAGCGCAGTCGGTTCAGCCAGCCAGGGTACGGAGGAGACCGGCCACCCGGACGGGGTGTTGGGCGTGGAGATCGTGGTCGCCGTCGATCCACTCGACCCGCACGTCGGCCAGTTGCGACACAGCCAGTTGCGACACGGCCAGCTGCGACACGCCCTCCGGTCCCGAGGTGCCGTCCCCGGCATGGATGAACAGCACCGGCTCCTCGATCTTCGGGAACCGGGCCGACGGGCGATGCTCCCACAGGCCCCGGAGCACCGAGAGGTGGCGATCGAGGGTGAGCCAGGGGGCCACCGTCCCGTCGTCCCGGGTCTCGAAGCAGGCGAGGGTGCCCTCGATGCCGGACTCGGGCCAGTCCGGGTGCATCCGGCGCAGCATCGCCTCCAGCTCGGCCCGCGGTGTCCCTTCGAGCGTCGGTGGGCGCAGGGCCGCCGCGCACGCTTCCCAGTCGGGGAACCGACGCCTCAGCTCGATGGCCCCGCCGTCCACGCAGCCGACGGCCCCGGCCACGCCGGGGAACCGGGCCGCGAACTCGACGACGACGTTGCCGCCCCACGACTGGCCGGCCAGCACCGGTCGGTCGAACCCGGTGGCGGCGACCAGCTCGGCCAGGTCGTCGCTGACGGTGGTCATGTCGTAGCCGTCGTCGGGCTTCGACGAGAGCCCGTGGCCTCGCTGGTCCACCGCGACCACGGGGTGGCCGGCCGCCGCGAGCTCGGAGGCGACGCCGTCCCACAGGCGGGCGCAGGAGGCCAAGCCGTGCACCAGCACGAACGGGGCGCCATCGCCCCCGTCCCAGCGCCGGGTGTGCAGCTCGATGCCGTCGGCCACCATCACCCGCTCGGTGCGGTCGGGTGCGGCGGTCACCGTCGGCGGGAGCCGGTCGCGGGCCGGGGACAGGAGGACATGGGGCGAGACGACCTCAGTCGGGATCGAGGGGCGCGCCGCTGTCGTCGCCCTCGGGAAGGTCCTGGGCCAGGGCGTCGACGATGAACGAGAGCAACATGGCCAGGTAGTGGTAGATGGCCCAGGCCGGCCCCTCGGGATCGGCGGGGTCGACGGCCTCGACGTCGTTCTCCTCGGACACGTCGAGCCGGGTCCCGAGGACGAGGCGCAGATCGTTCAGGGCCCGCATCCACGCTTCGAGCTCCTCCCCGGTGAGCTCCTGTCCCGCGGTGGTGGCCTCCAGCGTGGACTCGAGGACCTCGAGGGAGGCGAAGCGCTTCTCGAGCAGCTCGTCGCGCACGAGCGCCTGGTAGCCGGCGTCTCGTTCCGGATCGTCGGGGTACGCGGTGGGGAACAGGCGGGTGAGCGAGGGGTCGTCGGTGGTGAGCAGCTCCCGCAACTGCGGCACCAGCGATTGCAGCAGGGCCCGTTCGGCCTCGGGGAGCGACACCCGGTAGCGGTCGGTGCCGATGCGCTTGACCCGGCGGGTGAAGAGGCCCACTGCTACTGCTGCTCCATCGTGGCCCAGAGCCCGTGCTCGTGGAGCCGGAACACGTCGAGCTCGGCCTTCTCGCGCGGGCCGTTGGACACCACGGCCCGCCCCTTCTCGTGGACGTCGAGCATCAGCTTGTCGGCCTTCGCCCGCGAGTAGCCGAAGAGCTTCTGGAACACGAAGCTCACGTACGACATCAAGTTGATGGGGTCGTTCCAGACCACGACGATCCACGGCGTGTCGGTCTCGGGGTCGTCGTCGATGTCGGGGTCGACGACCGGGGTCGGCATCGAGGGGCCCGCCAGAGGTGACCGGCCGGCCGCCACGGAGGAACGGGGGACGCGCACGGCGCTCACACCCCCGAGGCGACGGGAGACGGTGCGGGGCTCGTGGGCCGGGCGGCATCGACCGTCGTGGTGCGCAACACGACCGTGATCGTCGTGATCCACACGAACATGGCGCCCAGCACGTGGATGGCGACGAGCCCCTCGGGGACACCCGTGAAGTACTGCGTGTAACCCACCGCCCCCTGGGCCACCTCCACGATCACGAGCGTGCGCAGGGCGCGCTCGACCACCGGTGAAGCACCGCCCCGGCGAGTGAGGACGAGAGCCCACACGGTGCCGGCCAGCAGCAACCAGACCGCCAGTGAGTGGACCCGGGTGATGTCGGGGAGGAAGAAGTCGAGGCGGCGCACGTCGGCCGACCCGCCGTGGGGGCCCGAACCGGTGACCGCGGTGCCGGTGACGAGGACCACGCAGGCGGCCGCGAACAGCGCCTTGGCGAGGACCCGGATCTCCGGAGTGGCGACCGGGCGCCGCTCGCCGCCATCGGGCTGGCCGGCCTTGTGGTGGAGGACGACGGCGCAGCCGACCAGTACCGCCGAGACCAGGAAGTGACCCATGACGAACGGCGGGGCGAGGTCGAACAGCACCGTCAAGCCTCCGAGGACGATCTGGGCCACCACACCGGCCACCAGCGACAGCGACCACCACGTCAGGTCACGTCGCCGCGGGACCCTGAACAGGGAACCGAGGACGGCGAGGATCACCGCCACCGAGACCACGCCCGTGAAGAGCCGGTTCACGAACTCGATCGAGCCGTGGTAGCCGGTCGCGCCCCGGGGCACGAAGCTGTCGTGTTCGCAGCGCGGCCAGGTGGAGCAACCCAGGCCGGATCCGGTGAGGCGGACGGCCGCGCCGGTCACCACGATGATCCCCAGTGCCACGAGGGCGAGCAACGTGATCCGTCGGTAGACACGGGGGGTCAGCCGCAGTTGGCGCACCCCTCCAGCGTGGCCCGCCGCGCGGTCGAGATGCCAGCAGGGACGACCACGGCTCGCTGGATCGGTCCGGTCCGTTGCGGGCGCTTGGTCCGATCAGCCGGGCGAGGCCTAGTCTCGGCGAGTCATGCACGTGGCTGCCTCCCCCTCTCGTCACCGAAAGGTGCGTTCGCAGGTCGGCGCCTACGTCGCTCTCACGAAGCCACGCATCATCGAACTGCTGCTCGTGACCACCGTTCCCACGCAGATCGTGGCCGCCCGGGGGCTCCCGTCGGTGTGGCTCATGGTCGCCACCGTGCTCGGCGGCACGTTCGCCGCCGGTGGGGCGAACGCCATCAACATGTACGTCGACCGCGACATCGACAAGGTGATGAAGCGGACCCAGAACCGCCCGCTGGCCACCGGTGCCATCAAACCCGCCAACGCCCTCGTCTTCGCCGTCAGCCTCGAGATCCTGGCGTTCGTGTTCCTGTGGACCGCGGTCAACCTGCTGTCGGCCGTGCTCGCCGTGGCGGCCTGCCTGTTCTACGTCTTCGTCTACACCCTCTGGCTGAAGCGGACCTCGAGCCACAACATCGTCATCGGTGGCGCGGCCGGCGCGGTGCCGGTGCTCATCGGCTGGTCGAGCGTGACCGATTCGCTCGGTTGGGCGCCCCTGGTGCTGTTCGCCGTCATCTTCTACTGGACGCCCCCGCACTTCTGGGCCCTGGCCATCAAGTACAAGGACGACTACGCCGCGGCCGACGTGCCGATGCTCCCGGTCGTGTCCGACTACCGCACCACCTGCCAGCGGATCGTCTCCTACACCGTCGTCCTCTGGGCGCTCACGCTGGTGTTCGCACCCGTCGCCGACATGGGGGCCACCTACCTGATCGCCGCCCTCGCGCTCGGCGGCGTGTTCACCTTCCAGACCGTCCGCCTCCTGGTCGACCCGACCCCGGCCCGTGCCATGCGGGTGTTCGGGTACTCGATCACCTACGTGACCCTGCTGTTCGGCGCCATGGCCGTCGACCAGCTGGTCCGAACCGGCATCTGACCCACTCCAGCCCGATGACCACCCGTCCGTTTCTGACCCGTCCGTGGACGATGAGTAATGTCCGAGCGTCCACGACAGGAGATCTGGCCAGCCAGGGTGATGGTGCACCGACGCGTCACCCCGGCCGGAGGAGACAGCAGCTTCGATGACCGTCACTGACACTGATGCGCCCGCCCCGGACAGGGAGTCGCCGTCGACCTCCGGACCGGACCACACCGCCCTCGCCCCGCCGCGGCCAGCCACCGGGTTCGCGGCGCTGATCGGAACGGGCGATCACAAGACGATCGGCCGGCTCTGGATCCTCACGTCGTTGCTCTTCCTGCTCGTCGCGGGGGTCACCGGCGGCATCTTGAGCATCGAGCGCATCGACACCAGCGGCCTGGGGATCCTCGACACCGACACCGTGGGGCAGGTCTTCAGCCTCCACGCCGTGGCCGGCACCTTCCTGTTCCTGGTGCCGATGCTGCTCGGCCTCGCCATCTACGTGGTGCCGCTGCAGGTCGGTGCGCCGACGATCGCCTTCCCCCGCGCCGCCGCCGCGTCGTACTGGGTCTTCCTCACCTCGGGCGTGATCGTGATCGCCGCCTTCGTCGCCGACGGCGGGCCGGCCGGGTCCGATCCCGACGCGGTCGCCCTGTTCATCGTCGGCATGGTCGTCCTGCTGGCGTCGCTCACGCTGGCCTCGATCTGTGTGGGTACCACCGGCATCGCCCTGCGGACGCCCGGCATGGGCATGCACCGCACCCCGCTGTTCACCTGGGCCAACGTCGCGGCCACCGCCCTGTGGGTGCTCACCCTGCCGGTGCTCGCCGGCCTCCTGGTCCTCTCCTACGTCGACCTTCGCTACGGGCCGACCTTCCTCGGCGGCGCCGACCAGCTCTACCTCCGCATCGCCTGGGCGTGGAGCCAACCGTCGGTCTACATCTACGCCATCCCCGTGCTCGGACTCATCGGCGACATCGTCCCCGTGGCCGCTCGCACCCGGATCACGATGCACCGCATCGCCATGGGCTGCATCGGCGGCTTCGCCGCCTTCTCGTTCGGCGCCTGGGCCATGCCGGGCTTCGCGCCCAGCAACGGAGCATCGCTGCCCCTCGAGTTCGACAACACGGTGGCCTACGTGGGCTTCGCCTTCCTGGTGCTGGTACCGCTGCTCGCCTTCACCGGGCTGGTGGCCGACACGCTCCGCCGCGGATCGGTGCGGGTCACCAGCCCGTTGGTGTGGTCCCTCGGCGCCCTGCTCATGCTGCTGGCCGGTGCGGTCAACGGCGCCCTGGTGTCGATCCACCCGCTCGATCTGCTCTCCACCACCGCGACATCCGCGCAGACGCACTACGTGCTGCTCGCGGTGATGCTCGGCCTCTTCGGCGGCATCGTGTACTGGTCGCCGAAGCTCTGGGGACGCCTCGTCTCCGAGGGGGCCTCCACGGCGCTGGCCGTGGGCGGTCTGCTCGGCACCGTGGTGCTGGCTCTGCCCGATGTCATATCCGGCTTCCTCGACCAGACGTCTCGCCTCGGTGGCCCGTCGTCGGGCGACGTGAGCACCATCGAGGCGCTCAACGTGGTCAGTGCCGTGGGCGGCGGGATCCTGCTCCTGGTCGCGCTCGGTTTCCTCGGGCTCATCGCTCGCAGCGCGACCGGTGGCCCCGACGCCGCCGACGATCCCTGGGAGGGGCACACGCTCGAGTGGGCCACCACGTCACCGCCACCGGCGGGCAACTTCGACCAGCTCCCCCCTGTCCTGTCCGAGGCGCCGCTCTACGACGCCCGCCACGCTGCGGAGGCTGATTCCTGATGGCCGGCACCACCACGGCCGCACCCATGCGCCAGACGGTCCCGCTCCACCTGGGCGAGGTCCCGGCCGCACCCGCCCGCCGCCCTCGCGTGCTGCTGATCGGCACGGCCTTCGCGGCCGCCGGCTCGGTGGCGGCGTTCGTCGGGCTGATCGCGGTGTACCTCTCGGTCCGCTCCCAGTACCTGGCGGCCAACGACGCCTGGCTGCCCACCGGAGCCGCCATCCCGCTCTCGCCCGGGAACATGGGCATGATCACCCTGGTGATGTCGCTGGTCACCGTGCAATGGGCCGTGCACGCCGCCCGCGAGCGCGACCGTCCGCACGCCTACATGGCGCTCGGGCTCACGATCTTCGTCTTCGGCCTCGCCCACATCACCCTCATCGGGTACCTGTGGACCCAGTGGGGCCTGCCGCTCAACGGCGGAACGCCCACCGTGCAGGCCGTCCTGCTGCTCACCATCACGGGCATGCACGTCGCCATGGTCGCCGGCGGCCTCATCTTCTTGACGCTGATGACGCTGCGCACCCTGGGCGGCCAGTTCACCGGGCCCGACGCCGAGGGCGTCTCCGCTGCCGCCCTGTACTGGTACGCCACCGTCGCGGTCTACGCCGTGCTCTGGTACGCACTGCTGGTCGTGAAGTGAGGATTCCCCGATGATCACCACCGGTTCCAAGTTCTTCTACGGTCTCGCCGCCCTGTTGCTCGTCGGCGCCGTCGCCTACGGCTACTCCACCGGCGGGAACAACGTCGGGCCCATCAGCCTCGGCTACAAGGGCGGCGTCGGCGACCTGCTCGGCTACACCCTGCTCATCGGCGGCTTCGCCCTCGCCGCCTTCCTCGGCTTCTCCATCACCGCCTTCCGCGACGCCGATCCCGAGGCCACCGCGGCGTTGCTCGGCGCCGACGCCCCGCCCGTGCCCAGCGTGCCGCAGGCGTCGTACTGGCCCCTCGTGGGCGCCTTCGGCGCCGCCCTCGTCATGGTCGGCCTCGTCCTCAACAGCGTGTTCTTCGTCGCCGGCCTGATCATCCTCGGCGCCGTCGCCGTCGAGTGGACGATGCAGGCCTGGTCCGAGCGAGCCACCGGCGATCCTGTGGTCAACCGCGAGATCCGGAACCGGGTCATGTTCCCGCTCGAGATCCCCATCGCCGGCGCCATGATCGTGGGCACCTTGATCGTCGGCTACTCGAGGGTCTTCCTCGCCATCAGCTCCGACTACGCGATCTGGTCCGCCCTGGCCGTGGCCATCACCATCTTCGTCGTGGGCACGGTCATGGCCAGCCGCCCCACGCTGCGCACCGATGTCGTCGCCGGCATCCTCGTCATCGCCGCGGTGGTCACCATCGCCTTGGGGATCTTCGCCGCCGTCGCCGGCGAGCGCAGCTTCGAGGAGCACGAGGGCGCACCCGCCATCGCACCGGTCGATGGCGCTGGCCACCCCGGCCCCGCAACTGGAACCGAAGGCGCGGCACTCGCCGTCGAGGAGAGCTACTGATGTCCCGCTTGAAGCGACTCTGCGCCAGCCCGCGGGCTCGCCTGGTCGGCGCGGTCACCGTCGCCGGCATCGCCCTGTCGGCGTGTGCGGGGCATGCGCCGCAGACGACGCTGCAGCCCAAGGGCCCGGCCGCCGAGAAGATCAACAACCTGTCGACCATCACGTTCATCATCGCCGGCGTGGTCTTCGTGCTGGTCGAGTTCGGCGTGCTGTTCGTGGCCTGGAAGTTCCGCCGGCGCAAGGACGACGACCCCACCGAGATGCCGCACCAGCTCCACGGCAACACCAAGGCCGAGATCGGCTGGACCGCGCTGCCGGCCGTGATCCTCGTCGCCCTCGCCATCCCCACGGTGGGCACGGTGCTCGACCTCGCCAAGGAACCCGCCAACGCCCTCCACGTCCGGGTCGTCGGCCAGCAGTGGTGGTGGAGCTACGACTACGACATCAACGGCAACGGCATCCACCCCGACAACGACGTCACCAAGAAGGGCATCGAGAACCCCGAGGAGTACAAGACCGACGTCGAGACCGCGTCCGAGATGGTCATCCCCGTGAACACGCCGGTGTATCTCGACATCACCAGCCGCGACGTGATCCACAGCTTCTGGATCCCGGCGCTCAACGGCAAGAAGGACGCCGTCCCGGGCCGGACCCACCACCTCACGCTCGAGGCCGACCAGCCCGGCACCTACATCGGCCAGTGCACGGAGTTCTGCGGCCTGTCGCACGCCTACATGCGCATGAGCGTCCGGGCGCTGCCCCAGGACCAGTACGACCAATGGGTGAAGGACCAGCTCAAGGACACCGACCCGAGCCAGCTCACCGGCCTGGCGGCCCAGGGCGAGCAGATCTTCGCCGCCCAGTGCACCACCTGCCACAAGATCGACGGGGTCGACGACAACTACAACGGCGCCGCCCAGGTGTCGGGCATGGCCCCCAACCTCACCCACTTCGCATCCCGGGGCATCTACGCCGGGGGCATCTTCCACCTCTGGGCCGACCAGAACGGTGACGACAAGATCGAGACCAGCGAGATCGGTGGCCAGCTCGAGCGGAACCAGCTCGAAGCCTGGCTCCGCAACCCACCGGGCGAGAAGCCGCTCGCACCCACCCAGAACCGGGGCATGCCGAACCTCGGCCTCTCCGAGGCCGACATCGACGCCCTCGTCGCCTACCTCACCACCCTCGACTGAGGAGCCACAGATCCATGGCCATCGTCGAACATCCCTCTCCGGAGACGGGCGGAGCCCTCGCCCTGACCTCAGGCGATGTCACGAGCTCTCCAGAAGCCGCCCTCGGCGTGTTCCAGCGACCCTCCGGGAGCACCGGTTGGCGTAGCTGGCTCTTCACCGTCGATCACAAGCGCATCGGCATCATGTACGGCGCCGCCGCGCTGTTCTTCTTCCTCATCGGCGGGGTCGAGGCCCTCATCATCCGCACCCAGCTGGCGGCGCCGAACCAGGAGATCATCTCGGCCGACCTGTACAACCAGGTCTTCACCATGCACGGCGTGACGATGGTCTTCCTCGTCGTCATGCCCATCGGTGCGGCGTTCATGAACTACCTGCTGCCGCTGCAGATCGGGGCACGCGACGTCGCCTTCCCCCGCTTGAACGCCTTCTCGTTCTGGACGTTCCTCTTCGGCGGGCTCTTCTTCAACTCGTCGTGGTTCCTGGGCGGCGGTGCCGACGGCGGCTGGTTCGCCTACGCCCCCAACACCTCGGTCATCTTCAGCCCGAGCCACGGCATGGACTTCTACGCCATCGGCCTGCAGATCACCGGCATCGCTTCACTGGTCGGTGCCATCAACCTCATCGTCACCGTGCTCAACATGCGGGCGCCGGGCATGACGTTGATGAAGATGCCGGTCTTCACCTGGATGGGCCTGGTCACCCAGTTCCTGTTGCTGTTCGCCATGCCGGTCATCTCGGTGGCGCTGTTCCTGCTCACCTTCGACCGGCTCTTCGGTGCCAACTTCTTCAACGTGTCGGCCGGCGCCGACCCGCTGCTCTGGGAGCACCTGTTCTGGATCTTCGGGCACCCGGAGGTCTACATCATGATCTTGCCGGCCTTCGGGATCGTGTCGGAGACCATCCCGGTCTTCTCGGGCAAACCCATCTTCGGCTACGAGTTCGTGGTCTTCTCCGGCGCCGCCATCGGCTTCATGGGCTGGGGCGTGTGGGCCCACCACATGTTCGCCTCCGGGCTCGGGCCCATCTCCGTGGCCGCCTTCGCCGTGTCCACCATGTTCATCGCCGTGCCCACCGGTGTGAAGATCATCAACTGGATGGCCACCATGTGGGGGGGCAAGCTCAGGTTCACCACACCGATGCTGTTCTCCATCGGCCTGGTCACCATGTTCACCATCGGCGGCCTGTCCGGTGTGTCCCACGCCGTGGCGCCGGCCGACACCCAGCAGACCGACACGTACTACATCGTGGCCCACTTCCACTACGTGCTCTTCGGTGGCGCCCTGTTCGGCTTCGTGGGTGGCTTCTACTTCTGGTGGCCCAAGGCCTTCGGTCACATGCTCCGAGAGAGCCTCGGCAAGCTCCACTTCTGGATCATGCTGATCGGGTTCAACCTCACCTTCGGGCCGATGCACATCCTCGGCCTGCAGGGCATGCCCCGCCGCACCCACACCTACTTCGACGGCTACGGCTTCAACTTCTGGAACGCGGTGTCCACCGTGGGAGCGTTCCTCATCGCGCTGTCGTTCATCGTGTTCGCCGTCAACATCGTCGTGTCGCGGCGAGACACGAAGAAGCCGGGATGGGTCCCGCCCGGTCCCGATCCGTGGGACTCCCGGTCGCTCGAGTGGATGACGGCGTGTCCCACGCCCGAGCACAACTTCGACCACGTCCCGGTCATCACCCACCGCGACGAGTTCTGGTACCGAAAGTACGGCGAGACCGACGACAGTCGACTGGTGCAGATCGCCTCGGCCGAGGAGGTGGCCCAGACGGGCGGCCGAACCGACGTGCACCTGCCGTCGCCCTCGTACTGGCCGATCCTCATCTGCGCCGCCTTCCCGCTCATCGGGTACGGCCTCATCTTCAACCTCGGCTTCGCCTTCGCCGGCGGGGCCCTGATCCTGGGCGCCCTCTACGGTCTGGCCCTCGAACCGGCCGACGACCCCGAGGCCGGTCACGGCCCCGGCGATCACGGGCCCGACAACCACACCGACGGCCCCGACGGCGGCGATGCCGCTGCCGACGCGGTCGATCCCGAGCAGGAGGCCTCGCTCGTTGACTGACACGATCGCCAACCCCGCGGCCGCCACGCCGTCGGTCACCACGGCCGGTCCCGCGCCCGACGAGCTCGACGGAGTCGACCTCGAGACCTGGGGCATGGGCTCCAACAACGCCACCGGCATCACCAACAACAAGTTGGGCATGTGGCTCTTCCTCGGCTCCGACTGCCTGCTCTTCGGCGCCCTGATCTCCACCTACCTGCTGCTGCGCCATCGCGGCACCGGCCTCGGTCCCACCGACGTCTTCGACATCCCCTACACCTCGGTGTCGAGCTTCGTGCTGCTCATGTCGTCGGTGTCGATGGTGTTCGCGGTGTCGTCGATCAGCCGGGGCGACCAGCAGAAGCTGCGCCTGTGGTTGCTGGTCACGTCGCTGCTCGGCGGGACCTTCATCGCCGGCCAGGTCTACGAGTTCACCAGCTTCTACCGCGAGGGCCTCGGCTACACCACCAACCTGTTCTCGTCGGCCTTCTTCAGCCTGACCGGCTTCCACGGCGTCCACGTCACCGTCGGCATCATCATGTTGATGTCGCTGTTCGTGATGTCGCTCACCGGCCGGTTGTCCGAGGAACGGGCCGAGACGGTCGAGATCGTCGGCCTGTACTGGCACTTCGTCGACATCGTGTGGGTACTGATCTTCACGATCGTCTACCTGATCCCGTGATGCCGCCAAGGAGCATGTCCCGATGACCGTCACCCACACCGGACCGGACTCGAGCTACGAGGCCGCAACCGACGAAGAGCTCCACGAGCACCATCCGTCCGACGCCAAGTACTGGAAGGTGGGGGCCGTCCTCGGCGTGCTGACGCTGATGGAGGTGTCGACGTACTTCATCGCCAACCCTCCCTACGACCACGAGCTGGCCCCCCTGATCATCGGCGGGCTGCTGGTGATGATGGTGGCCAAGTTCATCACCATCATCAGCTACTTCATGCACCTCAAGTTCGACAACAAGCTGTTCCGCAACGTGTTCATCAGCGGTCTCCTGTTGGCCGTCTTCGTGTACCTGGTCGTGCTCACCTCGTTGCAGTTCTGGTCCAACGGCTACGAGCAGGGCCTGCGCTTCCTGGGCTGAGCCGCTGCGCCACCGGACTTCGTCCGCCGGCTCCGCTTCTGGAGTTGCTGTCGAACCCGAAGGGTTCGCCCCGCCGTCCTCCGGCCGGCCGGCTCGTCAACTCCGCCGCATGTACGAGCCGGTCAGGCGGCGGCCTCGCCGAGGGTGATGTCGTCGCCGACGTGGATGGCGCCGGCCTTCGTGACGGTGGCGTAGGCCCCGAGGCACGCGAACGTGCCCAGCTCGTTCGAGCGCCGGTTCCGAGCCGCGATGGTCTGCAGCACACCCGGCTCCCGGGGGAGGCCGGCCTGAGCGACCGTGGTCATCACGCACCGGGGCGTGGGCGAGCCGATGGCGATGACCACCTCGCCCAGTCGCATCGTGCGGCCCTCCCAATCGTTCTCCGGGAAGCCGTCGAGCCCGGGGGTGTCGAGCACGATGCTCGGGCGGAACCGGCGCGTGTCGATCGTCAGGTCCTCCGCGGCGGCCTGCAGCGTGGCCATCGACGTCGTGGTCAGCAGGTGCAGCACGCCGAGGTCGACGAAGGTGGAGCCTTCGCCGGTGATGTTGGTGGGGAAGTCGATCGCGCCGGCCAGCGTGATGCCGTCGATCTCGGGCCAGTCGGACTCGTACACCCCCTGCTGAGGGTGCGTGGCCCTCTCGACCGCGACCTCGCGGCCGAGGACTGCGCCGAGCGACACGGGCAGGGCGGGGTCGTCGATGCGGAAGGTGTCGCCTGCTGGCAGCGTGACCTCCACGTCGTCAGCCGTGCCCGTGGCGGTGCAGTCGAGCATCGCCCGCCACAGGCGCGGCCGCTTCGCGCTGACCAATTTGCCCGTGTCGATGTCGCGGAAGGCCCACGTTCGGTCGCCAGCGATGCCGTCGGCGTCGACGTCGACGGCATCGAGTGACTCGCCCTGCATCGACTTCACCGGGAACCGATGGAGACTGGCGACGGTGCCGATGACGGTCATGAGTTGCAGTCTGGTCGCCGGCGACTGGGGACACCATCCGGGCTGGATCTAGGCTCGTCACCGTGCTGCTCCTCGCCGCCGAAGACTTCTGGCGCTGGCGGCCCCACCCCGAGGTGTGGCTCCTGGTCGTCGGGCTCGTCGGCCTGTACGTCTACGCCCTCCGCGAGCTGGGCCCCCGAGTGGTGCGCAACGGTGAGCCGGTGGCCACCCGGGCCCAGAAGCGCTGGTTCTTCTTCGGGATCCTGATCCTGTGGATCGCCGCCGACTGGCCGCTGCACGACATCGGCGAGGACTACCTCTACTCGGTGCACATGATCCAGCACATGCTGCTGGCCTTCGTGGTCCCCCCGATGATGCTGCTGGCCACACCGGAGTGGTTGGCGCGCATCGTCATCGGCGACGGCCGGGTCGGTCGCGCCTTCCTGAAGCTGGCTCGCCCCATCCCCGCCGCCATCGTCTTCAACGTGGTGCAGCTCGGAATCCACTGGTCGGTGATCGTCCACCTCTCCATCGTCAGCGCGCCCTTCCACTACGGCCTGCACACGCTGGTGGTCGGCACCGCGCTCGCCGTGTGGATGCCGGTGGTCTCGCCCCTGCCCGAGTACCGCATCCGACCGCCGGCGCAGTGCATCCACCTCTTCCTCACCTCGATCGTGCCCACGGTCCCGGCCTCGTGGCTCGCCCTGGCCCAGGGCGTCCTCTACAGCGACTACAACAAGCCTGACCGGTTGTGGGGCATCTCGGTGACGTCCGATCAGCAGGCGGCCGGGCTGTTCATGAAGCTCGGCGGTGGCGTGTTCCTGTGGGTGATCATCGTCATCATCTTCTTCCGGTGGTCGGCGACCCAGGATCAGGGCACCAGCGCCCGCCGGGTGGTGCTCGACGACGAGGGCCACATCGTCTCGGTGGAGGATGCCGAGACGCTCACCTACGACCAGGTGAGCCGGGCGTTCCAGACCAGCGGGCCGCCACCCCGGGAAGCCGCCCCGTAGCGCCGCGGCCCCTCGCCCTCAGGGGAAACTGGACGCGCCTGCGTACCACCAAGGCCGCGTATCGAGCGCCGCCGGTCAGGCGAGCACGTAATGCGAGCCGGCGCGGTCGCGACCCACCTCGTCCACCAACTCGTTGGCCTTGAGCACGTACGCCATCTGCTGCGCCGTGCGGCGGGGCAGATGCCCGATCGTGGCCACGTCCTTCGTGGTCCAGGGGCTCGGCAGGCCGGTGGGAAGCAGCTCGACCAGGTCCGACGTCGTGCGCAGACCGTGGGTGTCGATGATCCGGCGCAGGCGACGGTCGACCGTGCGCCAGCCCCCGCGCCGGCGCCGCATCGTCGGGTCGGCCACCTTGACCACGTCGACGTCCACGAGGAACACCTCGATGGTCAGGTTGGGATGGTCGAGGATGGTGGGCACCGACACGAGCTCGCCGAACACGTCGTGGAGGCACCCCCGCTTGGGTGACTTCCGGGTGGGCAGCTCCCGCCGCTCGATCCAGGACCCGACGGCGATGGGATGGACGATGTGGACGTGGTAGTCGGCGAGGAGATGGTCGAGCTTGCGACCCATGCTGGCGAAGCTCCCGGTCTGGACCTCGATCAACGTGTCGCCCCGCACCACGTCGACCACGAAGCCGTCGAGCGGGAC
Source organism: uncultured Acidimicrobiaceae bacterium (assembly GCA_963747745.1). Taxonomy (GTDB): domain Bacteria; phylum Actinomycetota; class Acidimicrobiia; order Acidimicrobiales; family Salinilacustritrichaceae; genus Salinilacustrithrix. The sequence continues at coordinate 182,882 of CAVVGJ010000025.1, read as the reverse complement.
CTCGAAGCGGTCACCGGGCTGGCTGACGTGGAGCTTGAGCGCAGCGTGTAGCGAGCCCTCGGACTGGGTACCGATGTTGTGCGTCCCCGTCTCCACGTCCCGAGTCTGCCCTAGCCTGACGCCGTGCTCCTGCGCCTCGGATCGTCACCCCTCTCGTCGTCCAGCCTGCCGATGATGCGGCGGGCGCGCATCTACGTGTGCGGGATCACGCCCTACGACACCACCCACATCGGTCACGCCGCCACCTTCGCCTGGGTCGACGTGTTGGCCCGTGTGCTCGAGCACGTGGGCATCGAACCCCAGGTGGTCCGCAACATCACCGACGTCGACGACGAACTGATCCGGGAGGCCGCGGCGCAGGAGACGTCGTGGCAGGCGCTGGCCACCCAGCAGACGTTCCAGTTCGAGGACGACATGCGCAAGCTGCGCGTGCAGCGCCCCGCCTTCGAGCCGGTCTCGCGCGACTACGTCACCGATGTGATCTTCCTGGCCCGGGCCCTGCTCGATCGGGGCGTGGCATACCAGCGCGACGGCTCGGTGTACTTCCGGGCCGGCGATCTCACCGCGTCGTCAGGCCTGTCGGCCGAGGCCGCCCTCGCCGTCTACGACCAGCGCGGGGGAAGGGCCGGCGACCCGGCCAAGGACGATCCCTTCGACGCCGCCATCTGGCAGGTCTCCGCCCCCGGTGAGCCGGCGTGGGAATCGCCGTGGGGCCGCGGACGCCCGGGCTGGCACGCCGAGTGCGCGGCGATGGCCACCACCCTGCTCGGCCTGTCGATCGACGTCCACGCCGGCGGCGCCGACCTGGCGTATCCGCACCACGCCTACGAGAACGCCATCGTCGAAGCGGCCACGGGCGTCACGCCGTTCGCCCGCTCGTGGATGCACGTCGGCACGGTGACCAAGGGCGGCGAGAAGGTGGCCAAGTCCACGGGCAACCTGGTCTTCGTCATGGACCTGCTCCAGCGCTGGGCGCCCCAAGCCGTTCGCCTCCACCTGCTCGACCGGGCCTGGGACCAGTCCTGGGACTTCGACGAGGCCGACCTGGCCGGCTCCGGGGCCAAGCTCGAGCAGCTCTGGTCGGCCACCGGGACCCAGGGCGGGTCGGATACGGCGGTGGGCGCGGCCATCACCGCCCTGCTCGACGACCTCGACGTGCCCCGTGCCCTGGAGATCGCCATCGACGAGGGTGGCGAGGCGGCCCGCACCGTCGCCAAGGTCCTCGCCCTCCTCTGACTCCCACCCCCTCCGGTTCTGGTAGGTCGACGGTCCGCTGGGATGGACCGATGGGCGACCAGAACGGGTGGTGCGTTGGTTCTGGTAGGTCGACGGTCTGCTGGGATGGACCGATGGGCGACCAGAACGGGTGCTGTGCTCGTTCTGGTGGGTCGACGGTCTGCTGGGATCGACCGATGGGCGGCCAGAACGGGTGGTGCGTTGGTTCTGGTGGGGTCAGCGGGCGGGGGCCCAGCGGAACGTGCGGGCCGCGATGGCCGGCGTCACCACCGCCCAGAGGGCGAGCACGAGCCAGGCTCGGGCCGGCGCGCCGATCCCCCCGAAGCCGGCGGTCACCAGATCGGTGAGCGCCGAACCGGGCAGGGCGAAGGCGATCCCTCGCAGCGCCCGCGGGAAATCGGACAGGGGGATCAGGAACCCGCCGAAGAGGAGGAAGACCAGGTAGAGGCCGTTGGCGAGAGCGAGGGTGATCTCGGCCCTGAGCGTGCCCGCCATCCACAGACCGAGCCCGGCGAAGGCGGTGGTGCCGAGCACCACGGCGCCGAGCAGCGGCAGGAGGGACAACGACGGCCGCCATCCGAGGGCGAGGCCCACCGGGATGAGGACCGCGGCCTGGACCGCTTCGATGGCCACCACGGCACCGATCTTGGCGGCCAGCAGCCGGGGCCGACCGAGCGGCGTGGTGCCGAGCCGCTTGAGCACGCCGTAGCTGCGTTCGAAGCCGGTGGCGATGGCCAGGCCGGTCATCGCCATCGACATGATCGCCAGGGCGAGCACGCCGGGAGCCAGCACGTCGACCGGGTCGGTGACGTCGATCGGCAGCACGTCGACCACGGAGAAGAACACCAGCAACCCGACCGGTATCCCCAGGGTGAGCAGCAGCGACTCCTTGTTGCGCAGCGTGAGGGTGCACTCGGTGCGGAACTGGGCCAGCAGGGCGGTCATGATCGCCTCCGTCGCCCACCGCGGCGAGCGCCCGAGCCGGCCCGGTCGTCGGGGGTGTCGGCTTCGCTGGTCAGGGCGAGGAACACGTCCTCGAGTCGTTGGCGTCCGGCCCGCAGGTCGCCCAGACCGTGGTCGTGCCGGGCGAGCCAGCCGGTGAGGTCGGCGGCCAGCTGCGGATCGGTGCTGCCGGTCACGACGTACTCGCCCGGCGAGGCCTCGACGACGTCGGCGCCCAGCTGCGAGCCCAGCGCCGCCACGTCGATCCCGGCATCGGAGGAGAAGCGGACGGCACCTCCGGTGCTGGCCCGCAACTCGGCCAGGCTCCCCGAGCCGACCACGTGGCCTCGATCGATGATCACGACCCGGTCGGCGATCTTCTCGGCCTCGTCGAGCTCGTGCGTGCACAGCACGACCGCCACGCCGTCGTCGGCCAGTTCGCGGACGATCTGGCGGATGACCTGCCGGCCACGGACGTCGACCCCGGAGGTCGGTTCGTCGAGGAAGGCCACCTCGGGCCGGCCGATCAGGGCCATGGCGAGGCTGAGGCGTTGCTGCTCGCCACCGCTGAGCTGACGCCACGTGGTGTGGTCCTTGTCGGTGAGCGCGACCCGGTCGAGCAGGGCGTCGACGTCGAGGGGGTCGTCGTACATGGCGGCCAGCAGGTGCAGCATCTCGGGCGGGTGGATGCCGGGGTAGACGCCGCCGTCCTGGAGCATCACGCCGATGCGGCCCACGACCTCGTCGTGGTCGGTGGCGGGATCGTGGCCGAGGACGCGCACGCGGCCGCTGCTGGCGCGCCCGTACCCCTCGAGCACCTCGATGGTGGAGGTCTTCCCCGCGCCGTTCGGACCGAGCAGGGCCAGCACCTCACCGGCCGATGCGGTGAAGCTCACCCCGTCGACCGCGGTCAACTCGCCGTGGTGCACGACGAGGTCCTCGACCGTGACGGCCGGTGTTGCGCCGGACTCCGCGGTCACAACGAGAGCCGATCACGGGCCCGGGCGGTCTCGACCATCAGCCGATAGATGCCGAGCACCTTCCGGTCGTAGTTCGGGTCGCTGGCCCAGATGCCGGTCAGCGCGGTCCAGCGCGGGCAGCACCCCCGGACGCCGACCCGCTCGGGCGCGACCACCGGGTCGGGAGGAGTGGCGAGCTGGTCGCTGGTGAGCCCGGGGTCGGCGTAGGCCCGCAGCAGCTGGATGTGGGCGCGGACGCCGTCGTCGAGGTCGCGGAAGTGGAAGGCGCAGCTGGGGGCGCAGTAGTCGAAGGCGCCGATGCCGGCGAAGTTGAAGTCTCCGGCGTGGCCGGACCGGAAGCCGCCGGTCTCGAGGATCGCCTGGGCGAAGGCGATGTCGCCGGCCACCCCCTCCTCGGCACCGATGCGCAGGTAGGTGTCGATGATGGTCTCGATCGGCGCCACGGGCGGATCGGTCGGGTAGTAGGTGCGGTACCACGCCACGAGATCAGCCGATTCGAGCGCCGACGGCCCGAGGATGGTGGGTCCGATCTGGCGGCGGGCGTCCTCCGCCTTGGCGATGCTGGCGTCGAGGTCGTCGCGTCGGTGGAGGTACTCGGTCTCGACCAGCCGGTGGAAGGTGGTGGCCCGCGTCAGGTCGCGCGTCGCTCCCAGCTCGGCCGCGACAGCATCGCGGTAGCCGGTCTTGGCCGCGTCGAGGTCGTCGAAGAGCTGCTCGGCGACCGCGTCGCTCAGGGTGAGGTCCCGCAGACGTTGCAGGCTCGGGGCGGTGAGAATGGGCTCGAGGCCGGAGACGTCGCCGTACATCACCGCGTTGACGGCGAGGTTGTCGACCACCGATTTGGCGGCGAGCAGGGCATCGCCGGCCACCCGCCGCGCCGCCACGGCGTCGGCTCGGTGGGTGAAGGCGGCCCGGAGGGCGTCATCGGCTTCTCGCCGGCTGGTGTCGGCCGCGTCGAGGGCGTCGCGGGCCCGGGTCACGTCGATGGCGGCGAGGGCGGCGTTGAGGCCGGGGGTGGGATCGGGGAGGATCACCACCGGCAGCTCGTCCGGCACCGGTCGCTCGCCGTCCGGCGGCTGGGGACCGGCGGCCGGATCGGGTGGCGGCGTGGTCGGTGCCGACGGGTCGGTGGCGCCGGGCGGGAGGACACCGATGTCGCCGCCTTCGAGTACGACCGTGACCGGCGGTGCGGTCGTCGAGGTCGTCGAGGTCGTCGTGGCAGTCGGGGCCGTCGTGGTGGTCGTGGCCCCCGGCGCGGGTGCTTCCTGGCCGGCCGCCGCGGTGGCGGACGCGACGACGCCGACGGTGACCACGAGCACCGTGAGCAGGGTGGTGCGGGCGCGTCGCGTCGCATCGGGGGGACGAACCATTGCGATCACGTTACGTCCGGTCGGCCCGAATCTCGATGTCGAGCCCGGGCGGAGCGTGGCGGGGCGGCTCGGGATCAGCCGGCCAGGTCGCCCCCGCGCCAGGAGCGAGCCTGGCACTCGAACACCCGCACCGCGGCGAGATCGGCCTCGACCCCGCCCAACGCGGGCCAGTCCCCATCGAAGGGAGGATCGAGCCGGCAGTCGATGTCGTTGAGCACCACTCCCGGGGTCACCCCGGGGGCGAAGTGGCCGGTGGTCGCCGCATCGACCACGTCGGGGGCGGCGATGCTGATCGACACCACGGCGAGCAGCAACTGGCAGGCGACGACCACGGCGACGAAGCGGTTCGTGGTGCGCGGACTGACGGCGAGGAGGATGGCGACGCTCAGCGCCATCGGCAGCAGGTGCACCGGCTTCCACGGGAAGCGCAGGTAGAGGACCTCGGTGGCGATGGCGGCATAGACCGCGAACCGGACGAGGACGAGGTGCCGGAAGCGGGCGACGGCGGCGACGAGGACCGGGGCGCGCACCGCGAGGGCCACGACGAGGAAGACCCCGAAGAAGGCGAGGTTCTTGATCCCCCACCGACCGACCATCACGATGAACGCGCCGGCTTGCAGCTGGTTGTGGAGGAACTGCGTCGTCCGCCCCACCGACAGCCAGGGCGGGATGAACCACACCGCTGCGGCCACGGCGGACACGGCCGCGGTGAGCGCCGCCGAGCGCCAGCGCTCGCGCCTGGTGTCGTCGGCGTCAGCCGTGGGATCGTCGTCGATCGAGGCGCCGGTCAACTCGGCCAGCAGGTAGGCGGCCACCAGAAAGGCCGTCGCCGAGCGGAAGCCGACCGCCAGCCCGAACGCCAGACCGGCGAGGACGCGACGGTCCCGCTGTGCCGCCATGATGCCGAGGAGCAGGAAGGCGAGGGCGTAGAGGTAGTCCCCGAGCGACGTGGCGGCCACCCAGAACCAGGGCTGGGTGGCCGCGATCACCACTGCGATCCGGCCGGCGCGTGCGCCATGTCGCCGCTCGACGAGGTGGGCGAGGGCCACGAGGGCCACCACGGCGACGACGACGGATCCGAGGTTCACCAGCACCGATCCGCCGAGGCGGTCGAGGACACCGGTGATCGCCTCGTGCGGGAAGGCGCCCGGCGGCCGCGAGTACCGGTAGTCGCCGGCGAGGATGCTCTTCCCGCTGCGGCGGATGTTGGTGATGTCGATGTCGGTGCCGTACCCCATCCCGATGAACGGGAGGTAGAGGAGCCCGGCCGCCACGGCGAGGAACCGGGGCGAGGGGACCCATCGACCGGCGACCGACCCCGCGTGGTCGGCATCGCCGGCAGGATCCGGAGCCGGGGCCGTGTTCGGCGGACGCCCGGTCGACCGGCGACTCCCCGGCGTCAGTCGCTCGACGTCGGTCATCAGCCCTCACCGTAGTGGTGGATCGCCGGGACCACGGTGTCGGCGGCAGGCGCCGCGCCGGCGGATGTCCTACCATCTTGACCGCCCGGTCAAGGGACCGGTGCCATGACGACACGGGGGTTTTCGAGCTGTGGAGCACTTCGAGGGACGGATCGCCGTGGTCACCGGCGGTGGCAGCGGCATCGGCCGCGAGCTGGTGCGGCAGCTGGCCGTGGCGGGCGCCCACGTCGCCACCTGCGACATCTCCGAGGCCAACCTGGCCGAGACCAGGGCGCTGGCCGAGAAGGAGGCGCCGGCCGGGACGCGCATCACGACGTTCGTGGCCGACGTGGCCGACGAGGCGCAGATGTCGGCCTTCCGGGACCACGTGGTGGCCGCCCACGACACCGACCACGTCAACCTCGTGTTCAACAACGCCGGCATCGGTGGGGGGAGCAGCTTCGTGGCGGGCGACCGCGTCGACTGGGACCGGACCTTCGGCGTGTGCTGGACCGGCGTGTACAACGGTTGCCGTGCCTTCGTGCCGCTGCTGGTGGCGTCGGACGAGGGCCACCTCGTCAACGTCAGCAGCGTGAACGGCTTCTGGGCCTCCATCGGCCCGCAGATGCCGCACACCGCGTATTCGGCCGCCAAGTTCGCGGTCAAGGGCTTCACCGAGGCGCTCATCAACGATTTTCGCATCAACGCTCCCCACGTCGGCGTGTCGGTGGTGATGCCCGGGCACATCGGCACCTCGATCGTGATCAACTCGGCCGAGATCCTCGGGCACCGCCCCGAGGATCTCTCGAGTGGCGAGCTCGCCGACATGCGAGCGATGGTGGCCCGCCGCGGCATCGACGCCTCGCAGATCTCCGATGACCAGCTCCGGGGTTTCATCGCCGAGCGAGGTGTCGCCTTCCGCGACAACGCGCCCACCTCGGCGCAAGAAGCAGCCGCGGTGATCCTGGCCGGTGTGCACGAGGGGCGGTGGCGCATCCTGGTCGGTGATGATGCCCACGTCCTCGACGAGCAGGTGCGTGCCACACCGGAGGACGCCTACGAGGAGTCCTTCATGGCCCGCCAGCAGGCGGCGGGCGGCATCGGCCTCGAGTTGTGAGTGGGTCCACGCTGCTCGTCGCGTAGCGTGACCTCGATGGACGGAGCCGCTGATCTGGTGTCACGGGCCCGGGCCTATGCCGCCGAGGTCCACGCCGGTGATGTGCGCAAGGGCTCCGGTGCTTCGTACTTCGAGGCGCACCTCGAGCCCGTGGCCCGCATCGTGCGTCGCGCCGGGGGCGACTCCGCCCAGGTGGCGGCCGCCTACCTCCACGACGCGGCCGAGGATCACGGCGGGCAGGGACGGCTCGACGACATCGCCGTCCACTTCGGCGGCGACGTGGCCACCATCGTGCGCGACCTCTCCGACAGCCTCGTCGACACCCGTCACGACGAGAAGGCCCCCTGGTTCGAGCGCAAGCAGACCTACCTCGACTCGCTCCAGCACAAGTCGATCCGCTCGCTCGAGGTGGCCGCGGCCGACAAGCTCCAGAACGCGACCTCGATCTGCGCCGACTTCGACCGGCTCGGCCCCACCCTGTGGGAGCGGTTCACGGTCGGCGACCCCGCCGAGCACCTCTGGTACTACGACCGCGTGGCCGACATCATCTGCGCCCGCCTCGGCGCCTCGTCGGTTGCCATGGCGCTCCGCCAGGTCGTCGACGAGCTGATCGCCAAGGTCGGGGTGGCACCCGCCGCGCACTGATCGGGGGCGACGCTCCGGTCAGTTCCCGCCTTCGGTCGCGGTCGACCGGAGTGCGGCGACCGCACCAGGCAACACGGTGGCGATGAAGGCCGGGTCGATCTCGGTGTGCTGGACCATCCGGCGATAGGTGAGTGGACCGATCAGCATCGCCATCCCGACGTCGAGATCGAGATCGGGACCGATCTCTCCGCGATGCTGCGCCAGGCGGAGCACCGTGCGCAGCGGACGCTGCCGTTCGGCGAGCACATCCTCCACGATGGTCGACATCCCCGGATTCCGCCGCGCCTCCTCGAGCAGGAGCGGGAGCAGTTCGTTGATGGCGTGGTTGTCGTCCTCGTCGTACCGGGCGAACAGGACGGCGAGATCGTCCTCGAGCGAGCCCGTGTCGGGGGTCGGCAGCTCGACGATGCACGAACGAACGGCCTCGACGAGGAGGGATTCGCGGGAGCCGAAGTGGCGGTAGATGGTCGATTTGGCCACGCCGGATCGATCGGCGATCTCCTCGATGGTGGCGCCCTCCACGCCGAGCGCCAGGAGGGCCTCGACCGCCGCGTCCAGCGCTCGGCGCCTGGCGTCCTCGCTGCGGGGCCGTCCCATGGGACCCGAGCGTAGCGATATCGGTTCCCGTTCGCCGGTCCGGCGCTGGCGGGCAGTGACAGATGACACCCCAGACGAGCGGGAATTGCCGGTGACAGCGGGGTGTTGGAGCCTCTAACGTTCCGCAACGCATTCGTAGCGTAAGTTGTACTCCGGAGGAAGCCGTGGACGTCCCCGTCCCGAACCACACCGAGCCAGCCATCGACCCCGTCGTCTTCGAGCGCCGGTGGGCCATCCTCGCCGTGCTCTGCATGAGCCTGATGATCGTCATCATCGGCAACACCAGCCTGAACGTCGCCATCCCGACGTTGGCCCGTGAGCTCGATGCCTCGACCAGTGCCCTGCAATGGATGGTCGACGCCTACTCGCTGGTCTTCGCCGGTCTGCTCTTCACCGCCGGGACCATCGGCGACCGCTACGGCCGCAAGGGGACGCTCCAGGCCGGTCTCCTGCTGTTCCTCGTCGGTGCCGCGGTTGCCTCGGTGGCCACCACGTCAGCCATGGTGATCGGCGCTCGCGCCGTGATGGGAGTCGCCGCCGCCTTCGTGATGCCGTCGACGCTGTCCATCCTCACCAACGTCTTCCCGGCGCACGAGCGCCCCCGGGCCATCGGGATCTGGGCCGGCATCTCCGGCGGTGGCGCGGCCATCGGCCCCATCGCGTCGGGCTGGCTGCTCGAGCACTTCTGGTGGGGCTCGGTGTTCCTGGTCAACCTCCCGGTGATCGCCGTCGCTCTCGTCAGCGGCGCCGTGCTGGTGCCCAAATCCAAGGACCCCGAGGACCAGCCGCTCGACATCCCCGGTGCCCTGCTCTCGATCGTCGGCCTCGGCTCGCTCGTGTACGGCATCATCGAAGGTCCCCACAACGGGTGGGTGTCGGGCGCGACGCTGCGCATCTTCGCCCTCGCCGGCGTCGCGCTGGCCGCCTTCGCCCTCAGGGAGACGCGGACGCGCTATCCGATGCTCGACCTCAAGCTCTTCCGCGACCGCCGTTTCAGCGTCGCCTCGGCCGGAATGGCGCTGACGTTCTTCGCCATGTTCGGCACCTTCTTCCTCGTCGCCCAGTACTTCCAGCTCGTGCTCGGCTACTCGCCGCTCGAATCCGGGCTGCTCCAGCTCCCCTTCGCCTTCATCATGATGACGGTGGCACCCCGGGTGTCGACCTACGTGGCCCGCTACGGCGTCTCTCGGGTCGTACCGGTGGGACTCGGCTGCATCGCATTCGGCCTGGCCGTGTTCTCGACCCTCGGCGTGCACAGTTCGTTGTTCAACGTCTACGTCGGGTTCGGGCCGCTCGCCCTGGGCATGGCCATCACCATGACGCCACTCACCACGCTGATCATGTCGTCGGTGCCGCTGGGACGGGCCGGCGTCGGTTCGGCCATGAACGACACCACCCGTGAGCTGGGTGGCGCGCTCGGTGTCGCCGTCCTGGGGTCACTGGTGACCTCGCAGTACGCCAGTGGGATCACCGGGGTGCTCGTCGGCCTGCCCGACCAGGCCCGTGCCCTGGTCGGCAGCGGCCTGTCGGGCGGGCTCGCCGTCGGTGCGCAGATCGGCGGTCCGCAGGGCGAGGCAATCGCGGCCGCAGCCAAGCAGGCCTTCGTCGACGGCCTCGGTGTCGCCGCCCTGGCCGGCGCCGCATTCGTGGTCGTCGCCGCCCTGGCGGCTCGATTCCTCCTGCCCCACGACCGCAGCCAGCTCGAGACCCGCGTCCTCGACGAGGCCCGTCACGCCATCGCCTCCGCCCACGACCTGGTCCCCCACGACGACGACGTCCTCGACCCCGCGGCGACGGCCATCGACTAGGCCGCGGCGCGGCCGCGGCGGCCCGGCCGAGTGGTACGAGCGCCGATTCTGACGGTGCGTCAGAATCAGACCATGCAGCGCAGCGACATCGACCTGCTCGACCGCGACCGGTTCACGGAGGGCATCCCGCACGAGTGGTTCGCGTGGATGCGGGCCAACGAGCCGGTGTTCCACCACGACGAGCCCGACGGTCCGGGGTTCTGGGTCATCACCCGGCACGCCGACGTCATCACGTGCAACCGGGACGCCAAGGCCTTCTCCTCCGACTCCGACAACGGGGGCGTGCTCGACCTCGAGGAGCGCGAGCTGAGCGACTTCGAGAAGCAGCAGGGTGACGCCAAGTTGATGCTGATGATGGACCCGCCAGCCCACACGCGGTACCGGAAGCTGGTCAATCGGGGGTTCACGCCCCGCATGATCGGCATGCTCGAGCCCCACGTCCGCGAGCTCACGGCCACCATCGTCGACGAAGCGATGGCCAAGAGCGAGGCCACGGGCGCGTGCGACTTCGTGGTCGACATCGCAGCCGAGCTCCCCCTCGAGGTCATCGCCGAGCTGATCGGCGTACCGCAGGAGGATCGCCACAAGATCTTCGAGTGGTCGAATCGCTTCGTCGGTTCCGATGACCCCGAGTTCTTCGTCGGCGAGGAGAAGATCACCGAGGCCCAGGTCGAGATGTTCCTCTATGCCCAGCAGTTGGGCGACGCCCGCCGCGACGATCCGAGGGACGACATCATCACCAAGCTGCTGTCGTCCGAGGTCGACGGCGATGCGTTGTCGGCCATGGACTTCAACCTGTTCTTCCTCCTCCTGGCGGTGGCGGGCAACGAGACGACACGCAACGCCATCGCCCACGGGATGAACGCCTTCCTCGACCACCCCGACCAGTGGCAGCGGCTGGTCGAGGATCCGTCGGGTCGGATCGAGACGGCCACGGAGGAGATCCTGCGGTGGGCGTCACCGGTGATGTACTTCCGCCGCACCGCCATGCGCGATCTGGAGCTCGGCGGCCAGCAGATCCGCTCGGGCGACAAGGTCAGCCTCTGGTACGTGTCGGCCAACCGCGACGAGTCGGTCTTCGACGCCCCCGAGGTGTTCGACATCGGGCGAGATCCCAACCCGCACATCGCGTTCGGTGGCGGTGGCCCGCACTTCTGTCTCGGCGCCCAGCTCGCCCGGCTCGAGATCCGGGTCCTGTTCGAGGAGCTCGCTCGCCGGGCACCCGGCGCGACGAGAGCCGGCGACGCCGATCGCCTGCGTTCCAACTTCATCGGCGGCATCAAGCACCTGCCGGTCCGGCTGGGCTGAGCCGGGCGCGGAACCTCAGGTGTCGGTGGGGAGCGTGTAACCCTCGAACTTCGAGCGCAGGTCCTTCTTGGAGAACTTGCCCACCGAGGTCTTGGGCACCTCGTCGATGAAGGTGATGTCGTCGGGCAGCCACCACTTCACGACCCGCTCCTCGAGGTAGGCGAGCAGCTCCTCCTTGGTGACCGACTGGCCCTCCTTGACCACGACGCACGCCAGCGGCCGTTCCTGCCACTTGCTGTGGTGGATGCCGATGACCGCCGCTTCGGCGACGGCAGGGTGGCCCATGAGCTCGTTCTCGAGATCGACCGAGCTGATCCACTCGCCGCCGGACTTGATCACGTCCTTGGTGCGGTCGACCAGGCGCATGTACCCGTGGGGATCGATGGTGGCGACGTCGCCGGTCTTGAGCCAACCATCGTCGGTGAACGACTCGGGAGAGCGGGGATCGTCGTAGTACTCACGGGCGATCCAGGGACCGGACACCTGGAGCTCGCCTGATGTCTCGCCGTCCCATGGCAGCTCCACGATGGGCTCGCCCCGCTCGGTGGGCACGGCGATGCGGGCCGTGACGCACACCGAGGGCTGGCCCACGGTGGTACGCAGGTCGGCGCGGCCGTCGTCGTCGAGTTGGGCGTCGAGGGTCGACTTGATCCGCCCGACCGAGGCGATCGGCGAGGTCTCGGTCATGCCCCACGCCTGCAGGATCGGCAGACCGGTCTGCACGCGGTATGCCTCCGACAGGGCGCGCGGCACGGCCGAGCCACCGCAGGGAATCGCTCGCAGTGCCGAGGTGTCCCGTCCCTCGAGCTCGGGCAACACCCCCATCCAGATGGTGGGGACGCCGGCGGCGATGGTGACCCTCTCCTCCTCGATGAGGGCGGCGAGCGACGGCGGGGAGAGGTCGGGGCCGGGCATGACCAGGGACGCACCGGCGGCGATGGCGGCATGGGCCAGGCCCCAGGCGTTGGCGTGGAACATGGGGACGACCGGCAGGATGCGGTCGGGTTCCTCGACGCCGAGACCACCGGCGACCATGGCGCCCAGCGTGTGCAGGAAGGTCGAGCGGTGCGAGTACACGACACCCTTGGGGTTGCCCGTGGTGCCGGACGTGTAGCACATGCTGGCGGCCCGGTTCTCGTCGTCGACCCGGAAGCGGACCGGGTCGGCCGCGGCCAGCAGCTCCTCATAGTCGTGGATGCGGGGACCGTCGGAGCCGTCGTTGCCGGGGATCTCGCCGGTGCCGCCGTCGTTCATGATCACGAGGTGCTTGACCGTCTCGAACGTGGGCACGAGCGGCATCAGCAGGCCGAGCAGCGAGCGGTCGACGAAGATCACCTCGTCCTCGGCGTGGTTGGCGACGTAGGTGAGCTGTTCGGGGAAGAGCCGGATGTTCAGGGTGTGGAGCACCCGACCGGTGCAGGGCGCGGCGAAGTACAGCTCGAGGTGACGGGCCGTGTTCCATCCGAACGTGGCCACCCGGCCGTCCTCGGAGATGCCGAGGTCGTCGAGCACGCCACCGAGACGGTGCGTCCGCTCGGCCCACGACCCGTACGTCGTGCGCTCGCGGCCGTCGCTCGTGACCGTGACCAGTTCCTTGTCGGCGAAGAGACGCTCGGCGCGTTCCACGAAGTGCGGCAGCGTCAGCGCTCCGGCCTGCATCAATCCGTCCACGTCGATTCCCCCGGTCCTGGTGTGTACGTCTGCGCCGGACCGTAGTCGGACCGTCGGACGTTCGCGCCGCGACCCGGCGAGTCGGTCAGGCGGCGTCGTCGGCGGGGTAGGACCAGGTGGCGTCGGATGTCGTGCGCCGTTCGCGCCGGCGCTGGGCTCGGATGCGCTGCACGAGCGCGCTCCCGACGCTCCCGACGAGCATGCACCCCGAGCCGACGATGAACAGCCACACGCCGATGGTCTTCATCGACGACCAGAGGAAGAGGATGCTGCCGGTGAAGAACAGGCAGTTGCCTGCCACACCGACCCAGGTGTGGATCCATTCGTAGTCCTCGATGGCGGTGCGCTCGACGTCCATGACCATCACCGTAGGAACATCCGGCGGCGATCCCGACGTGGGACCAGCCCGCGGGTGCCGGTCGCGTCGCCGCCACGGTTCGCCAGCACGACGTTCCATTGCCGGTCCAACACGACGCCGGGGTACGGATCGTGGGTGTCGAGCAGGCGTTGCAGCGATGTTGCGTTCACGGAGGGGAACATCGAGATGCTCGCGACGGCAACGGGTTGCTCGCTCGCGTCGTCGGGTTCTTCGGCCTGCTCCCCGAACCGGCGTAAGCCGCGGACAGGATGGCGCCCCCTGCCCGTCGAAGATGCCACCCGTGACCGCTGATCCGGACCATCGCCGCCTCCACGACGAGGAGAACGCCGAGTTCTCGGCCCTCCTGCACGACCTCGATCCTGCGGAGTGGGAGCAGTCGTCGCTGTGCGAGGGCTGGCGGGTGCGTGACGTGGTGGGGCACATCCTCTACGGCAACGAGCTCCGGCTGTGGACGCTGCCCTGGAAGCTGGGGCGATTCGGGTTCTCGTCCGACCGCTCGGGCCAGCACTACTCGATCCGGCGGGCCGAGGGGCGATCACCGGCCGAGCTCGTCGATGCCTTCGACCGCCGTGACCCGTGGGCCGGCACGTGCCGGGTGTTCCCGCCGCGTCTGACGCTGCTCGACCGGCTGGTCCACCAGCAGGACATCCGGCGCCCGCTCGGGCGTGATCGGTCGATCCCCGGGGACCGTCTCGTCGCGGTGCTCGACGCCGCACCGGAGCTGGGTTCGGTCTTCGGGTCCAAGCGTCGCACCCGGGGACTTTGCCTCGAGGCCACCGACGTCGCGTGGTCCTGGGGGCAGGGCCCGGTCGTGGCCGGCCCGGGTGAAGCGCTGCTCATGGCCATGCTCGGACGGGGCGTCGCACTCGACGATCTCGCCGGGCCCGGCCTCGACCGGTTCCGGTCCCAGAGCGGCACCTGAACCGGCGGTTTCGGCACCGATCCGACGCGGCCCCGGGCCCCGCTGCTACACATCGGGGATGCTCCACCGTTCCGTGGCCGCTGCCCTGGTCGGGGCGCTCCTGATCGCCGGCGCGTGCAGTGGGGACGACGGCGCGTCCAGTTCCTCCACGACAGCCGCCCCGACCACCACCGAGGTCGCCGCACCTGTCATCCGGATGAACGAGGTCCAGGTGCTCGGGTCGCACAACAGCTACCACCTCCGTCCCGCCCCCGAGGTGCTCGCCGGCATCGCCGCCTACACGAACCAGCAGACGGCCGACGAGCTCGACTACGAGCACCGGCCGCTCACCGAGCAGCTCGAGGACTTCGGCATCCGTCAGTTCGAGCTCGACGTCTACGCCGATCCCGACGGCGGCCGGTTCAGCCAGCACCCCGCGGCCGCCCTCGTCGGACTGCCCACCGACAGCGGCGAGCCCGTCCTCGACCAACCCGGCTTCAAGGTGCTGCACCAGGTCGACGTCGACTTCCGCGCCACGTGCTTGACCTTCGTGGCCTGCCTCGACGAGATCCACACCTGGTCGTCCGCCCACCCCGACCACGGGCCGATCATGATCATGGTCGAGGCCAAGCAGCAGTCGTTGGCCGACGCCACCGGCGGCCAGATCGATCTGGCCGGCCTCGGGATCGACATCACCCCGGTGCTCCCGTTCGACCGGACCACCTTCGACGCCCTCGAGGCCGAGATCCTCTCGGTCTTCGACCGGAGCGAGCTGATCACGCCCGACGACATCCGCGGCGACGCACCCACCCTGGAGTCCGCCGTCCTCGCCGGGGATGCCTGGCCCACCCTCGACGAGGCCGCCGGCAAGGTGCTGTTCGCCCTGGTGGACACGGGCGCCACGCGTGATGTCTACGTCGGCGACGCCACCAGCCTCGAGGGCCGGCTGCTGTTCACCTCGTCCGAGGAGGGTCGACCCGATGCCGCCTTCATCCGGGTCGACGACCCCGTCACCGAGGGCGATCGGATCCGCAGCCTGGTCCGGGCCGGCTACCTGATCCGCACCCGGACCGACACCCCGGGGGTGGATGCCCCGGCCGACGACACCACCCGGCGGGATGCGGCCTTCGTCAGCGGCGCCCAGTACCTGTCGACCGACTACTACGTCGCTGACCCGACGCTGGGCAACGACTTCGTGGTCGACCTCCCGGGCGACGGTCCCGCCCGCTGCGACCCGGTGAACGCTCCGCCGGACTGCGAGCTCGGTTAGGCGCCTTCGGGCTTGACCTTCATCTGGCCGACGTAGGCGCCGCGGAGGAGTCGAACCACCAGCTGCCCGTTGGCCAGCGTCGCCTCGACACCGGCCCCGAATCCCGGCGGGATGTCGATCTCGCGCTCGTAGCCGCCGAAGTCCCACTCGTCGATCAGGTAGTCGCGTGGCGCCGCGCTGCGCAGGTGGGCCCAGAAGCGCAGGGCGGTCTCCCGCAGCTCGATGTGGACGTCGCTGGGTTGGACGGCCGGGAGCGGGGCGATGACCACGAGTGCCTCCGGGGCCTCGTAGACCTTCACCGGCACCCGCTGGGGACGCATGCTGTCCTCGACCGAGACGGTTGCATCGACGACGTCGTGATGTCCGGGGCGGCTCATGCGCCCACCGTAACCCCGGCGCCCCCGGGTGTCACCGGGGTCGTTCACGCCGACGTCCCAGAGGTGGTGGAGGGGTCGTGGATGAAGTAGCGGGCGAAGGAGTCGACCGTGAAGGACGCGCCATCGCTGCGGAAGCCCGTGCGATGCCCACTGTCGCCGGCCACCCGGTCGAACCGATCCGCGAGGGCGGAGGCGGCCACCGTCAGCTCGGCCGCCACCTTCGGCCGGCTCGGCGAGGTCGTAGCGCTCGTTCGGACTGCGGTGGCGTCCTGGTCCCAGTTGTCGTAGTGGGGGCCGTCCTCGGACAGCATCCGCTCGAGCCGGCCGAGGTAGACGCGGAACACGTCCCGCACGTGGCAGGCGTACTCGAGTGGCGACCAACGGTCGCTCTGGCTGCGCACCGCGACATCGCTCCTGGCCAGGACGCCCTGCCACGCCGAGGCGGCGGTGCGGATCATGGCCCCGCAGGCCGTCACGTCGAACGCCGACGTGTCGAACCCGCACTCCGGGCAGGTCCGCTCGAGCACCCAGGTCCAGTCCTTGTCGTCGGGCGGGAGAGCCGGCGAGAGGTCGCTCACCCCGCGATGATCGCACGAGTCGGCCCGCCACAATGGGCGGCGTGAGTGAGATCCGCCGAGCCGCCACCGTCCGGGGCATCGTCCAGGGGGTGTCGTTCCGTTGGTACACCCGTCAGGAGGCCGGCCGCCTCGGCGTCACCGGTTGGGTCCGCAACCACCACGACGGCTCGGTGCGGATCGAGGTCCAGGGCCCGGGCGACGCGGTCGAGTCTCTCTTGGCCTGGGCCCGCCACGGCCCGACCCACGCCCGGGTCACGACGCTCGACGTCGAGGACCGGGACGTGGTGCCGTCCGAGCCCGACTTCACCATCGAGCACTAACGGGCGCGGCGGCTACTCGGTCGTGATGGCCTGCAGCACGTCGAGCCGTGAGGCCCGCCGAGCAGGGAAGATGGCGGCCAGGAGGCCGGCCACGATGGCCACCACGATCAACACGACCAGCGAGCCGGTGGGGATGGCGATCTGGTTCAGGAACGAGTCGGGCAGCGCGGACGACGCGGCCAGGCCGAAGCCGATCCCGACCACGACGCCGAGCACGGCCCCGAACAGGGACACGATCGCCGACTCCCAGCGGATCATCCGGCGGGTCTGACGGCGGGACATGCCAACGGCCCGGAGCAGGCCCAGCTCCCGTGTCCGCTCGAACACCGACAGGGCCAAGGTGTTGGCGATGCCCAGCACCGCGATCACCACCGCCAGCAGCAGCAAGACGTTCACCGTGATGAGCACCTGGTTGATCTGCGCCTCCTGGGAGGCGAGGAACTCCTGACGGTCCTCGACCTTCACCTGGGGGAAGCCGGCGGTGGCGGCATCCACGGCGGCTGACGCCGCCTCCGGGGTCACGCCGTCAGCCGTCTGGGCGAAGACGAACTGGTCGAGGGTGTCGGTGAAGTTGGCATCCCACGCCGCGGTGGAGATCAGGTAGTTGCCGGCGAACGTGGCATCGCCGTAGATGCCGGCCACGGTGAAGGTCTGGGTCCCCGTACGGCCGAAGGTCACCTGGACAGGATCCCCGGGCTGCAGACCGAGGTCCCGGGCCGGGTCCTTGTAGACCATGATCTCGTCCGGTCCCAGCTTCGACACCGGGTCACCGGAGAGCAGGTTGACGTCGATCACGTCGCCGCCGTCGGCGCCGACGGCAACCACCTGCTGGGTGGCGCCCTCGAACTTGAACTTCCCGAACCGGACACCGCTGACCGCCGAGAAGTCACCGGTGGCCGCCAGGTCGTCGGCCAGCGCGGGCGAGAAGCCGTTGAAGGACGGTTCGCTGATGACGAAGTCGGCCGAGACGGCCTGGTCGGTCGCCGCCGCGAAGGTGTCCTTGACCGAGGTGCCCACGACCAGGGCCATGGTGACCAGGGCGAGGCCGATGACCAGCGCCGAGGCGGTCGACGCCGTGCGGAACGGGTTCCGCGTCGCGTTCTCCCGGGCCAGCTTCCCCGGCTCACCGAACACCTTGGCGATCGGTGTCCCGAGCACGTGGGCCACCGGCCCCGCGAACAGCGGGCTGAGGTTGGCGATGCCGAGGAACACGAGGATGGCACCGCCGCCGAGGCCGACCAGCAGCGGCCCGGCGCCGTCGGCGACGAAGAGGCCGAAGGCGACCAGCACCGCACCGACGCCCGCCATGACCCCGCCCACCACGAGCCGGACCCGCCGCGAGCTGCTCGAGACCGGAATGCCATCGCGGAGGGCGGCGATCGGCGAGACCTGGGCCGCCTTCCGAGCCGGCAGGATCGACGCCAGCAGCGTGACGCCGATGCCGACGACGGCGGCGGCGATGATCGTCCCCGGCTTCAGGACGAGCGCATCGGCGGGAAGGCCGAAGCCACCCGCGTTGAGCAGGCCGCGGATCCCGATGGCGGTGAGCATCCCGGTGCCGATCCCGATCGCCGAGGACGTCACGCCGATGAGCAGTGCCTCGAGGATCACCGTCGTCCGGATCTGGGCTGCGGACGCGCCGATGGCCCGCATCAGCGCCAGCTCCTTGATCCGCTGACCGAGGATGATCGAGAAGGTGTTGTAGATGTAGAACGCGGAGACGAACAGTGCGACCGCGGCGAAGCCGAGCAGGATGTTGCCGAAGACGGTGGCGAACTGACCGATGGCCTTCGCCCCCTCGTCGGCGATCGTCTGTCCGGTCACCACCTCGGTGCCTGGTGGGATCACCTCGGACACCGCGGCGCGGACGGCTTCCACATCGGCTCCTGGCGCGACGGCCACGTCGATGGAGTCCCACTGGTCCTGGCGGTCGAAGATGCGCTGGGCCTCGGCGGGGTCGAACAGGGTGAGGCGGGCCCCGGCGAGGCTGTTCGAATCGCCGAACTTCGCCGTGCCGACCAGCGTGAAGGTCTCGGTCCCCTGGGGGAGGAGCACGTCGACCTTCTGGCCGAGCGCGAAGCCGCTGTCGTCGAAGGTGCCCTGGTCGAGCGCGATCTCACCCGGTCCGGGCTTGTGGCCCGACTCGAGCGTGACCGGCGAGAGCTGGTCGATCGGTCCCCAGCTGGTGCCGATCAGCGGGGCGCCGGTGGTGGTGACCGGGTCTCCGTCGGGAGCGATGGGCTGGGCGGTACCGGAGACACCGCCCTCGGCCGCGGTCACCCCATCGACCGCCCGGACGGTGTCGACGAGACTGGCAGGCAGCGGGTCCCGGTCGGCGTTGCCGGGATCATCGGCGAACGCCGACTCGGAGCGGACCTCGAGATCGATGCCCTGGTTGATCTCGGCGAAGAGCGTGTCGAAGCTGTGCCGGACGGTGTCGGTCACCACGAGGGCGCCGACGACGAAGCTCACGCCCAGGACCACGGCGAAGCTCGTCATGAAGAAGCGGATCTTGTGCGCGAGGAGGCTGCGCACGCTGAGCTTGAACATCAGTTGGCTCCGAACTGCTTCATGCGGTCGAGCACGCGGTCGGCGGAGGGCTCACGCATCTCGTCCACGATCCGCCCGTCGGCGAGGAACAGGACCCGATCGGCGTAGGCCGCCGCACTCGGGTCGTGCGTGACCATCACGATGGTCTGGCCGCGCTCGTGGGCGGCGTTGCGCAGGAAGGACAGGATCTCCGCCGATGTGGCCGAGTCGAGGTTGCCGGTCGGTTCGTCGGCGAAGACGATCTCGGGGGCGCTGGCGAGCGCCCGGGCCACGGCGACACGCTGTTGCTGACCGCCGGAGAGCTCGCTGGGCCGGTGCGAGAGCCGGCTGTTCATCCCGACCGCGGCGACCACGTCGTCGAGCAGCGACTGATCGAGGTCCCGGCCGGCGAGCCGAGTCGGCAGGGCGATGTTCTCGGCCGCGGTCAGCGTCGGTACCAGGTTGAAGGCCTGGAACACGAAGCCGATCCGGTCGCGGCGCAGCGCGGTCAGCTTCTTCTCCGACAGGCTCGACAGGTCGACGGCGGCGTCGCCGACGCCGACCAGGACCTGGCCAGAGGTGAGGGTGTCGAGGCCGGCGAGGCAGTGCATCAGCGTCGACTTGCCCGAGCCCGAGGGGCCCATGATGGCGGTGAACTCGCGCGCGGCGAGCTCGACCGTGACGTCGTCGAGGGCGGTGACCTGGGTCGACCCCGATCCGTAGACCTTGACGGCGTTGATGGTGCGGGCGGCGGCGGTGCCGACCGCGTCGGGTGCGGTGATCGTCATGGGACCCACCCTCGCAGCTGGGGACGGTGCCGTCGTCCCGCTGGGGGCGGACTCCTTCGTCCTCCCGTGGTCTGATGACGCCCGTCACATGCCGGGCGGATCTTCACTCCCCGGGGCGGACCGTCATTCCCCGGGGCGGACCAGGCCGGACTCGTAGGCGACCACCACGGCCTGGACCCGATCACGGACGTCGAGCTTCATCAGCACCCGGCCCACATGGGTCTTCACCGTGGTCTCGCCGACGAAGAGCTGCTCGGCGATCTCCCCGTTCGACAGGCCGCGTGCCATCAGCACCAGGACCTCGCGTTCGCGGTCGGTGAGGCGCTCGAGGCGGGCGTCCGGTCCGGGCCGGGGCGACGGAGCGGCCTGTCCGAACTCCTCGATGAGACGGCGGGTCACGCTGGGGGCGAGGAGGGCGTCGCCCCCGGCCACCACGTGCACGGCCCGTATCAGGTCCTCGGGAGGCGTGTCCTTGAGCAGGAAGCCACTGGCGCCGGCCCGGACGGCGTCGAACACGTACTCGTCGAGGTCGAAGGTGGTGAGCACCAGTACCCGGGCGTCGAGCCCCGCGTCGTGGAGGCGTCGCGTGGCTTCGATCCCGTCGACATCGGGCATGCGGATGTCCATCAGCACCACGTCGGCACCCGTGGTCCGGACGAGCTCGACCGCATCGGCACCGTCGCCGGCCACGCCCACCACGTCGATGTCCTCTTCGGCATCGAGGATCATGCGGAAGCCGGCCCGTACCAGTTCCTGGTCGTCGACGATGACGACGCGGACGGTCGAGTCGTCGGGCTCGCTCACTGGGCGGTGACCGACGAGGAGACCGGGAGCGTGGCCCGCACCTGGAAGCCCCCGCCGGGTCGGGGACCCACCTTGAGCTCACCGCCGAAGAGCTCGACCCGCTCGCGCATGCCGATGAGGCCCTGCCCGGCCGATGGGACAGGGTCGATGTCGGCCGCCGGACCCCGTCCGTCGTCGGTCACCACGATGGTCACCGCATCGGGCCGGTACCGGAGGTCGACCGTGGCCGTGGCCGGGCCGGCGTGCTTCATCACGTTGGTGAGGGCTTCCTGCACGACGCGGTACACGGTGAGCCCGACGCCGGGTCCGAGGTCGGCCGGGGCGCCGTCGACCCGGAGCTGCACCGGGTGGCCCGCCTCGCTCCACTGGCGGACCAGACCGGCGACGTCGCCCGCGGTGGGTTGCGGTTCGGTGGAGGCGTGGGCGTCTTCCGAGCGGAGCACCCCGAGCACGCGGCGCAGCTCGTCGAGCGCGTTGCGACCGGTCCGTTCGATGATCCCCAACGACTCGGCGGTCTGGCCGGGGTGTCGATCGAGGACACGTCGGGCCGCACCGGCCTGGACGACCATGACGCTCACCGAGTGGGCCACCACGTCGTGGAGCTCGCGGGCGATGCGGGTGCGCTCCTCCTGCACGGCGCGACGGGCCGCGCTCTCCCGGTCGGCCTCGGCCCGTTCGGCGCGAGCCTCGACCTCGGCGAGGTAGGCACGGCGGTTTCGCACGCTGTCACCCAGGATCCAGGCGGTGGCGAAGATGACGATGTTGCCGACGACCGCGATGGCGGGGAGGTCCTCCTCGGACGCGATGACGCCCACGACCATCACCACGACGAGGAGCGTGGTCACTGCGAGTACGTGGGGCAGGGCGCGGTCGCGCTCGCAGTTGGCGGCGACGGTGTAGAGCAGGACCAGGATGATGACCGTGGCGCCACTGTCCACGTAGTCGAGGATCCAGTACGGGATCAGCGCCAGCGCGCCGAGCCACAGCACCGGGATGGGCCAGCGGCGACGGATGGCGAGCAGGGTTCCCAGTGCCACCAGCAGGAGCACCCCGAAGGCGTCGGGGTC
Source organism: uncultured Acidimicrobiaceae bacterium (assembly GCA_963747745.1). Classification (GTDB taxonomy): domain Bacteria; phylum Actinomycetota; class Acidimicrobiia; order Acidimicrobiales; family Salinilacustritrichaceae; genus Salinilacustrithrix. The sequence goes on along the minus strand of CAVVGJ010000025.1, from coordinate 160,795 downwards.
GCGGTTGCTGGCCGTCACCGTGTCGGGATCGATCGTCAGCAGCCCGATCAGGGCGGCACCGCCGAGCAGGACGCCGAGCATGGCATCGGCCGCGGCGGGATGCTCACGCAGCCACTTCACCGGCGCCAGACGTCGCATCGTCAGCGACGGTACCGGTGTCCAGGCCAGGAGGCATCCGTCGAGGGTGCGATCCCCGGGTCCTCCCGGGGGATGACCCGCCCACGCGGGTGATCTGCAGGCGCGGGAAGCCCGCGTGCGGTTCAATCGTGTGTCGTCCATCACATCCAGGGGGAAATCCGCACGTGTCGACCATCTCCACCACCGCCGAGCTCATCCGCACGCATGCGGCCGAGCGCGGGGCCAAGACCGCCATCGTCCAGGACGACTTCCGCGAGACCTGGGCCGAGCTCCACGAGCGCTCGAACCGGGTCGCCAACGCCCTTGCCGCGGCCGGGGTCGGCGCCGACGACCGCGTCGCCTTCGTCGACAAGAACGGCTACGAGTACCTCGAGGTCTTCTTCGCCTGCGCCAAGCTCAACGCGGTCACCGTGAACATCAACTGGCGGCTGGCCCCGCCGGAGGTGGCGTGGATCGCCGACAACGCAGAGGCGAAGGTCTTCATCTTCGGCCAGGAGTTCGCCGACACCATCGCCCAGATCCGCGACGACCTCTCGTTCGCCTCCACCTTCGTGTGCCTCGGGAACGACGAGCGCTTCGAGTCCTACGAATCGTGGCTGAGCGACGACGCCACCGATCCGGGCGTCGAACCGGGGCCCGACGACATCGCGTTCCAGCTCTACAGCTCCGGCACCACGGGCCTGCCCAAGGGCGTGATGCTCAGCAACCGCAACATCTTCACGCTCATGGACGACGCGGCCGACATCTGGGGCTTCGACGAGTCGATGGTCTCGATGGCCGCCATGCCGCTGTTCCACATCGGCGGCGGGGGGTGGGCGGTCGCCAGCATGGCCTACGGCGCCACCATCGTGATCGTCCGCGAGATCGATCCCTCGGCCCTGATCGACCTCATCGGCAAGGAGAAGATCACCCACGCGTTCCTCGTCCCCGCCGTGTTCCAGTTCATGCTGATGATGCCGAACGTGGCCGACGGCGACTACTCCAGCCTCGAGCTGCTCGTCTACGGCGCCTCGCCGATCAGCGAGGAGGTCCTGGCCAAGAGCATCGAGACCTTCGGGTGCAAGTTCGCCCAGGCCTACGGGCTCACCGAGACCACGGGCGCCATCGTCACCTTGCCGCCCGAGGACCATGATCCGAACGGGCCGAACCGGCACCGCCTCCGGTCCTGCGGCAAGCCCCACGCCAACGTCGAGCTCAAGATCGTCGACCCCGACACCGGCGAGGAGGTCCCCACGGGCCAGGTCGGCGAGATCGTCACCCGTTCGGGCCAGAACCTCGTCGGCTACTGGCGCAACGAGGAGGGCACCAGGGCCGCCTTCACCGACGACGGCTTCTTCCGTACCGGCGACGCCGGATACCTCGACGAGGACGGCTACCTCTACATCCACGACCGCATGAAGGACATGATCGTCTCCGGCGGCGAGAACGTGTACCCCGCCGAGATCGAGAACGTCCTCATGAAGCATCCCGGCATCGCCGACGTCGCCGTCATCGGCGTGCCCGACGACAGGTGGGGCGAGGTGGGCAAGGCCATGGTGGTCCGGGCCGACGGCCAGGATCCCACCGAGGAGGACATCCTCGCCTACGCCCGGCTGAACCTCGCCGGGTTCAAGATCCCCCGTTCCGTCGAGTTCATCGACGAGATCCCCCGCAACCCCACCGGCAAGATGCTCAAGAAGGACCTCCGGGCCCCGTACTGGGAAGGCCGGGACCGGCAGGTCAACTGAACCGGATCCACCGACGCGACGAGGCCGGGCCGAAATCGGCCCGGCCTCGTGTCGCGTTCGGGTCGATGCACCCGGTCAGCGGCTCACCCCACCTCGGGGATCGGCGGCTCCTGCCGGGCGATCTGGGCCCGGGCGGCCCGCAGATTGCTGCGCCGCTTCCAGAACTTCTGCTTCCAATGTCGGAACTCGCGCCCACCGGCGGCGATCACGCCACCGGATCGCTCCTCGGGCTCGACATCCACGCGGGTGTGGTGGGGACGGGGCGGGACGATCTCCTCACCCATCTCCATGTCGGCCTGGGCCAGGATCTCATGCGTCTTGTGGCGAGCCTTGCGATTCGCGGCTCGCCGCTGGTCCTTGCTGGGCGCGGGATGGGTCGCGCCCGGCGAGGCCTGCTTGGACGAACGATGGCGGTTGGACATTGCGCTCCTCGTCGTTCGAGGCACCGGAGTCAGGGGTGCCAGGGATGTGAAGCTTCCGGTGCAGCGACCCGCGACCAGCGAAGGTCGCGATCCCTCGCCGGATGGCCCCGGGGGGCTCACTTCGGCGGTACCGGCCGCACGGCCGTGATCAGCGGTCACTGCACTTCTCAGAGTGGACCAGGGCGATGGTTCGCGCAACCCCTTCTCGCGAGGCCCCGGGGGGCGGCCTCCACTACGGTCGAACCCGTGCTCGACATCCGTCGCATCCGTACCGAACCCGACGCGGTCCGCGCCGGGCTGGCCCGCCGCGGCGCCGATCTCGACGTGCTCGACGCCGTCCTCGACCTCGACGAACGCCAGCGCACCATCGGTGCTCGGCGGGACGACCTGCGGGCGCAGGTCAACGCCACGTCGAAGGAGATCGGGACCCTGTTCCGCAGCGGGAGAGGGGCGGAGGCCGAGGCGCTGAAGGCGGAATCGAAGCGGCTGGGCGACGAGGAGAGCGAGCTCGCAGCCGAGGCCGACACCGCGGCCGCCGAGCTGCGCGAGCTCTTGTTGCGCATCCCGAACCTGCCCAGCGACGACGCCCCCGACGGCCGGTCGGAGGCCGACAACGTCGTGCTGCGCACCCACGGGCCGGGCCCGGAGACCTTCGCCGACCACCAACGGGTGCCCCACTGGGACATCGGCGCGCAGCTCGGGATCATCGACGGCGAGCGGGCGGTCAAGATCAGCGGTTCGATGTTCACGATGTACCGCGGTTGGGGCGCCCGGCTGCTGCGTGCGCTCATCGGCCACAGCCTCGATGCCAATGGCGATCTGTGGGAGGAGATCCGGCCCCCGACCCTGGTGAAGACCGAGACCATGATCGGCACCGGTCATCTGCCCAAGTTCGAGGAGGATGCGTACCACGTCGAGCGCGACGACCTGTGGACGATCCCCACCGCCGAAGTGCCGCTCACCTCGATGGCCAGCGACGAGATCCTCGACCACGCCGATCTGCCGGTGCGCTTCATGGCCTACACCTCCTGCTTCCGCCGTGAGGCGGGCGCCGCCGGTCGCGACACGCGGGGTCTGCTGCGCAGCCACGAGTTCGACAAGGTCGAACTGATGGGCTACGCCGACGGTGCCGAGCAGGCCATCGCCCTCCAGGAGGAGGTGCTGGCCCGCAGCGAGGCGATCCTCCAGGACCTCGGGTTGACCTACCGCATCCTGGACCTGTGCGCCGGCGACCTGGGGGGCTCCGCCGCCCGCACGTGGGACATCGAGGCCTACGCGCCCGGGGTGGGCGACTGGCTCGAGGTGTCGTCCGTCTCGTGGTTCGGCGACTACCAGGCCCGGCGGGCCAACGTGCGCTACAAGCGCGCCGGCGAGAAGGGCACCGAGATCTGCCACACCGTCAACGGCTCGGCGATGGGCTGGCCCCGTACCGTCGCAGCCGTGCTGGAGACCCACCGCCAGAGCGATGGGTCCGTTGCCATACCCGAGGTGCTGCGGCCGCGCCTGGGCGGCGCCACCCACATCCCCGCCCCCACCTGACCCGCTCCGAATCGTTCTGGGACGCGGGACACGCCTCACGGGCGTGGGAACGCGGCCCGGAACGAGCGGCGGCTGCGTCGGCCTACGATCGGCGCCATGGCACCGCTGTGGACCCCGTCCCCGGATCGGGTCGCCCGGACCCGTCTCGCTGCGTTCCTCCGACGGACCGGCCACGAGTCCTACGAGGACCTCCACCGGTGGTCGGTCGAGGATCCTGGCGCGTTCTGGCGGGCCGTCTGGGAGGCGTGCCAGCTGGTGGGCGAACCGGGCGACGCTGTGGTCGAGCGGGGCCCCACCATGCGGGAGTCGCGCTTCTTCCCGGATGCCGAGCTGGGCATCGCCGAGAACGTGTTGCGTCACACCGGCGGAGCCCCCGCGGTCATCGCGGTCGACGAACACGGGGAGCGGTCCATCACGTGGGATCAACTGGCCGAAGACGTCGGTGCCATGGCTGCTGCCCTCGCCGAGCTCGGGGTGGGGGAGGGAGACCGGGTCGCGGCCTGGCTCCCCAACGGCATCGAAGCCGTGGTGGCCATGCTGGGCGCCGCCGCCATCGGGGCGGTGTTCTCCTCGACCAGCCCCGACTTCGGGGTAGACGGCGTCCTCGACCGCTTCGGCCAGATCGAACCTTCGGTGCTGTTCGCGGTCGACGGGTACGACTACGGCGGCATCCACCACGATCGCCGGGCCGTGAAGGGCGAGATCGTCGCCGGCCTCCCCACGCTGCGCCGCACGGTCACCCTCGGCGCGGACTGGGACGCGTTCCTCGGCCCCCACCGGGGGACGCCAGCCCCCACGACGCGCCGCAACTTCCACCATCCGTGGTACATCCTCTACTCGAGCGGCACCACGGGCCGTCCGAAGTGCATCGTGCACGGCACCGGCCGGGTGCTGCTGACACACGTGAAGGAGCACCAACTCCACAGCGACCTCTCACCCGGCGATCGCCTGCTGTACGTCACCACGTGCGGGTGGATGATGTGGAACTGGCTCGTGTCCGCGCTGGCATCCGGCGTCACCATCGTCACCGTCGACGGCAACGTCATGTATCCGGGCCCCGCCCGCCTGTGGGAGCTGGTCGACGAACACGGCGTCGACATGCTCGGGGTCGGGGCCAAGTACCTCGACGCCCTGGCCAACCGGGTCGCCGGCGGCGGCTCGTACCGACCCCGCGCCCACCACGATCTCTCGTCGCTGCGGACGCTGGCCAGCACCGGCTCACCGCTGAGTCCCGAGCGTTTCACGTGGGTGTACGACGCGGTGAAGCCCGACCTGCACCTGGCATCGATCAGCGGTGGCACCGACCTGTGCGGCTGCTTCGTGCTCGGCGACCCCACCAGCCCCGTCTACGCCGGGGAGATCCAGCGCCCCGGCCTCGGCATGGCGGTCGACGTCTGGTCGAACGACGGTGTGTCCCTCCCGCCCGGCGAACGGGGCGAGTTGGTGTGCACCGAGCCGTTCCCGAGCCAGCCGCTCGGGTTCTGGGACGACTGGCAGGCCGGCACCGACGACGCCCGGTACCGGGCTGCGTACTACGAGCGCTTCCCAGACGCCGCGGGGGGTTTCGGTGTGTGGCACCACGGTGACTTCGCCTCCTGGACCGAGCACGGCGGTGTGGTCATCCACGGCCGGAGCGACACCACGCTCAACCCGGGCGGGATCCGGATCGGTACGGCCGAGATCTATCGCGTGGTCGAACGCATCGACGGCGTGACGGAGTCGCTGGTCTTCGGCCAGGAGATCGACGGCGACATCCGCATCGTGCTGCTCGTCGTGCTCTCCGAGGGGGCCGTGCTCGACGACCACCTGCGTTGGGCCATCGCCGACGCGGTCCGGTCTGGGTGCTCGCCACGCCACGTCCCGCGCCTCATCGTGGCCGTCGACGAGCTGCCGCGGACGCGCTCGGGGAAGCTGGTGGAGTTGGCGGTGTCGGACGCGGTCAACGGCCGCGGCGTCCGCAACGTCGAGGCGCTGGACAACCCCGACGCCCTGTGGGCGATCCGGGACCATCCCGAGCTGTCCTGAGATCGATCAGCTCTCCGGCGCGTCGGTCCGCGCCGGCCACGGTCGGGGGTGGGAGAAGGATGCGCACCCCCGCCGACCAGGGGACGACGGGGGTGCAGGGTCCGCAGGTACGGGCAGCCTACGAACCCGACTCTGCCGCGGCGATGGCGACCAGGAGGCCGGCCAACGCTTGCTGCGCGCGTGTTGCGGTGTCGGCGCAGATGCGGGCGAACTTGTCGTCGGCGCCGTGTTCGGCACAGACAGAAGCGGTCTCGGAGAGGATCTTGGCGGTGGCGTCGACCAGCGCTCGCGAACCCTCCACGGTGGGTCCGGTGCGACACAGGACCCGGGCGGTGGCGCTGGCCACGTCGGCCGCGTCGGCACACGCCAGCACGGCGTCGCGCCGATCGGCGTCGTCCTCCGAATCCGGACCGGAGAGGCAGGAGTCGCCGCAGGTCGTGGTGGCGGTGACCACGTCGTGGAGCGCGTCGATGGCGACGGCGAGGGCGGCGTGGTCGACACCACGCGCGTCCGGCCGAGCCTCGAGCATCTGAGCGGCGACGTTCATGCGCGGTACGTAACCGATCCCCGATCGTCATAGAACCGAAATGTCGCGTTCTTCCCACCCAGTGCATGGCCGGCGCGGCGGAGAGCCGGTAGACATCGGTCTCGATGGACATCGACGAGATCGCCCAGCGCCGGATCCAGTACGAGAGCGAGGGCTTCGACGTGGCCGACGCCCTCGACGACCCGCGAGCGCAGTTCGAGGTGTGGTTCGCCGATGTCGCCGACCAGGTCCCGCAGCCCAACGCCATGGTGATCGCGCTGGCCGATGCCGCGGGCCGACCCAGCGCACGGACCGTGCTGCTCAAGGGGATCGAAGACGGCGGCCTCGTCTTCTACACCAACCTCGAATCGGCCAAGGGTCGGGCGATCGCCGCCAATCCCCAGGGTGAGGCCCTCTTCGCCTGGATCCACGTGCATCGCCAGGTCCGGGCATCGGGGTCGATCGAACCGGTACGCCCCGAGACGGCCGACGAGTACTTCTCCACCCGTCCACGCGATTCGCAGCTGGCGGCGTGGGCATCGCCGCAGTCGCGCGTGGTCCCGGGGCGGGCCGATCTCGAGCGCCGCATGGCCGAGGCCGAGGCCCGCTTCGAGGGCACCGAGGTCACCCGGCCGCCGTTCTGGGGTGGGTACCGGCTCGATCCCGACACGTGGGAGTTCTGGCAGGGTCGTCCCAGCCGCCTGCACGACCGGGTCCGCTACCGGCGCGACGGCTCGGGCTGGGTCAGGGACCGCTTGGCACCGTGACCCAGGTGCCGATGCCGGCCACGAGGCCGTCGACGAGCGCCTCGGCGTGGGGCGGGGGCCACGGCCCGTCCCACCCGTTCCAGAACGGGCCGTTGCCGCGCACCCGCGGTGGCAACTCGATCTGCACGCCACCGCGGCGAGCGCGGTTCACGGGGTTGTCCGCGTGCACGCCGCGCAGCTCGGCCGGGATGTCGTCGAGGTCGTCGACCACCTCGTAACCGGGCAGGGACACCCGCAGGTGGTCGGCGAGGTGGCGGGCCAGCCGTCGGTGGCGGCCGCCGAGCAGCATGGTCGTGAACATCGACCGACGACCGAAGCCGTGGATGGCGATGACCTCGTCGACGTGGTCGAGGAAGGTGGCCAGGCGGTCGGACTCCTCGGGTCGGAAGTGTCGTGACGGGATGTGCCACCGCAGACCATCGGGCTGGCGGACGACGTAGCGCGAGGCCCCGGTGCGCTCGGCGACGAGGTCGGCGATGCAGTCGGTGCCCACCTCGAGGTTGCCGCCGTGGAACGCCATGACGCCGAGGCGATGTCCGATCGTCACCTCCTCGTCCACTCCCGGGTGGGCGAGGAGCTCGGCGAGGTACCGGCGGCTCAGGAGACCGTCTCCGGCGGTCCGGCGAGGGTTCGGGGACCGGCACCGTCGCCGGGTTCGGCGCCCTGGGGGACGGCGCGGTCCGGTCGGGGCGGGCCGCGGACACGAGGACGCTGATGCACACCATGGCCACGGTGATGCCGAGCAGGTAGAGGCCGAGCGTGGTGGCGCCCACACGGTCGACGAAGTCGGTGGCCCGGGCCGACCACTGCTCGACGAGATCGACCGGACCCGCGGTCGTGGTGGGATCGGTGCGGACCCGCAGCGAGAACACGCCGTACCAGGCGACGTAGATCCCCATGACGACCATGAGCCCGGCGGCGACCCGGTTGGCGTGGCGCATGCCCGTCCGCAGGAAGCGCACGACCGAGTCCCGAGCGAGTGCGATGGCGACGGTGAGCGCGGTGATCACCAGTCCCATGCCGGCGGCGTACACGACGAGCACCGAGACGCCGGAGACGAAGTTCGTGCGGGAGAAGGCGTTGACGATGTTGGCGATGAAGATGCCGATGGTGCACGACAGCGAGGCGATGGCGTAGGAGACGCCGTAGAGGAACATCGATCCGAGGCCCTGGCTCCGGCCGCCCCGGTCGAGCTTGGGGACCCGCGCCGACAGCTCGAAGCCGAACAACATGGCGATGCCGAGGGCGGCGAGGGCGAGGCCGATGACGATGGTGGCCCACGGCGCGTACTCCTGCACCGAGGACGAGATGGGGCGCAACACGATGCCGACGACCCCGAAGACGGCCACGAAGCCGAGGCTCACGGCCAACGCCACCGGGATGGCCCGGATCACCGATTCTCCCCGGGACGGAACGTGCTCGCCTTCGCGGCCGAGGAAGAACGTCACGTAGGCCGGGAGCATGGCGAAGCCGCACGGGTTCACCGCGGCCACCATCCCGGACGCGAAGGCGAGAGCCAGCGGCGCGTCGATCACGACGTGACCCCGAGCTTGCTCTCGATCAGCTTCCGCAGCCCGGCCTGGTCGAGGGCACCGATGTGGCTGCCGGCGATCGTCCCGTCGGGCGCGATCAACAAGGTGGCGGGCAGCGACGGGATGCCGGCGGCGTTGGCGATGTCGCCCCGGATGTCGCGCGACCAGTCGTAGGTGATGCCGGTCTGGTCGACGATCGCCTGGGCATCCTCGGGGCGATCGTTGACCGCCAGCCCGAAGAACTGGACGTTGTCGCCGAGCGAGCGGGACACGGCCTCGAAGTCGGGCATCTCGGCGATGCACGGGCTGCACCACGACGCGAAGAAGTTGACCACGGTGGGCTTGCCGTCGGCGACGGCGCGCAGCGTGCCGGTGGTGTCGTCGACGCCGGTGAACGCGATGTCGAGCGGGTCGCCCTTGGGGACCTGATCCTCGGGGGTGAGGACGAACCCACTCTCGTCGGGCGACGCGGTGTCGTCGCCGCTGCGGCTGCTGGCGTAGACGAGCACGAGGCCGGCCGCGGCGAGGGCGAGGACGCTGGCCGCGACCACGACCTGCCACGGCAGGGCGGCTCGCTTGGCGGCAGGAGGGGCGTCGTCGGGCGCAGGCGTCTCGGGCATGGCGATCTGGGTCGCGACGGTATCGCCGCCGGAATCGGATCACCCAGGCACCCGGCCCCCGGGGGGAGACGGGGGCCGGGTGCGGAGGTTGGGCCGCTGGCGGACCGGAGCTCGACGGCAGTCGTCACTCCGGCCCGCCTTTCCCAGCGGCGGTGGGTCACGCGGTGCGGCGCTCGACCAGGGGGCGGAGCGCCACCGGGACCTCGACGTGGACGAATTCGTCCTCGGGCCGAGGGTTCTTGGGTGGGCGGCCCCGCCGGCGCTTGGCCTGCAGGATCCGGCCGTTCTGGAACAGCTGTCCGCCCCAGACGCCGAGCGGCTCCTTGCGGGTCAGGGCGCCCTCGAGGCACTGCTCGATCACCGGGCACTCGGCGCAGATGCGCTTGGCGGCGGCGATGTCCTGGAGCTCCTCGGAGAAGAACAGCCGGGCGAACGCCCCGCCACCCTGGGCGCATGCTGCGTCGGCCCAGAAGGACGTGTCCACCTCGATGGAGAGGTCCAGGACGGAGTTGGTGGCGCCGTCATCGACCCGGCGGGTGCGCTCGATGGTTTCGGTGGGGAGTTGAGCGAGCACGGCTCGCTCCCTTCTGTGCGGGATTCGTGCAGGGTGTCGGGGACAGGGTCAGGGGAGAGTTGGTGGATCGGGGTCCGACAACGAGAAAGGCCGCCGGGATCTGATCCCGACGGCCTCTGCGTCCTTGCGTCCTGACGGTGGTGTCAGGATGTGGATTGCAGAGGCCATCGATCAGGGTGGAGGTTGGCCTTCGGCATCGGCGTACGCCCGATGAAGGACCACGAACCGTTGGCGGACGTGTACACGGCGGTTGCGTTGCACACGGCCGCACTGCACACGGCCGGGCCGGTGGCGGTGCCGAAGAGCGCGAAGGGGCGAGCCACGGCGCGCGTCACACCGGTGGTGGGATCGAGCGCTTGCGTGGTTCGCAGGTTGGTCGTCAGCACCGGTGTCACCTCTTCTCTTCTTCCGTGGCGGACCGCGTGGGATGCGCCCCAGCGGTGTCGTGCGTGGGCAATGCCACCACGGTCGACGGCCGACGTCAACCGAATTACTGAGATTTTCTGCTCCGGTCCGACACCATGTCGGCATGAACGGCCCGAACGCAGACGATCCGCTCGCCATCGGACCCCCGGAGCACGGCCGGGTCTACGGGCATCGTCGCCGCGTCAACCTGGCGGACGGCTCGCCCAGGGGCCGTACCCGTCTCGACGCCCTCGCCCGCATGCTCCAGGACGTCAGCGACGAAGACACCACCGATGCCGGCTTCCCTGCCGATGAGCCCTGGGTCGTGCGCCGCGTCGACATGGGCATCCGCTCGTTTCCCGCCTTCCGCGACACCGTCACGGTCTCGACGTGGTGCTCGGGTACCGGTGCCCGCTGGGCCGAGCGTCGTGTCCGGATCGTGGGCGACCGCGGCGGCGCGGTCGACGCCGCGGTCCTCTGGGTCCACCTCGACGCCGATGGCCGTCCGGCCCGTCTCCCGTCGCGATTCGACGAGTTGTACGCCGCGGCCGCACAGGGCCGGAAGGTGCGGGCCCGCCTCCACCACGATCGCCGCCCGGAGGACATCGCGTCGTCGCCGTTCCCCTTGCGCTTCTGCGACTTCGATCTCATGGAGCACGTGAACAACGCCGTGTCCTGGGAACCGGTGGAGGAGGCCTTGGCGCCTCGCCGCGATCTGCGAGCGCCATTGCGGGTGTCGGTGGAACACCCGGCGTCGATCGAGATGGACGCCGAACCGGAGGTCACGGTCCGGGACCTCGGGTCCGCCGGCTTCGATCTGTGGATCAGCGTTGACGGGTTGACGTGCTCGTCCGCTCGGGTCCGGCGCTGGGAGATGCCAACCCCCGGCAGCTGAGGATCGCTCAGGACGGGGACCGCTCCGCCGGTTCGGGCACGAGGGCGAAGTGGAGATCGCCACCGATCCGCCGAGCGGTCATCTCGCCCCCGAGGCGGAGGTGCTCGAGGTGCGCATACGTCTCCGACTCGGCCATGCGGCCCCACGACCGCGGCCGGAACAACTCGTGCGACAGGTCGACGACGCTGGCCTCGCCGAGGGCGGCGGAGGCGGCGCGCAGGGTGTCGAGCCGGCCGGCGTGGTGGTCCTGGATCTCGCGGCAGCGCCCGGCCAGATCGGTGAAGGGGTGGCCGTGGGCGGGCAGGGCGAGGGTCACGCCGTCGATGGCCGCCACCCGGTCGAGGCTGGCGAAGAACTGGGCCAGCGGATCGGCACCCGCGATCAGCCCCGAGATGTGCGGGGTGATGGTGGGCAGGACGTGATCACCGGCCAGGAAGACGCCGTCGGTCGGTGAGAAGAGGCAGAGATGGTCGTTGGTGTGCCCGGGTGTGTGGACCGCCACCCACTCGCGTCCGGCGAGCGTGACCACCTCGCCGTCGACGACGCGCCGGCTCGGTTCGGGAGCCCGCATCCAGCGGCGCCCGAAGGTGCGCATCAGGCGCATCCCCAGCCGGCGCTTGACCGGCGGCTTGAACTTGCCGCCGCCCCACGGTTGCTCGACGTCCCACGGGCGTCTCGACGTCGTGGTCGGCTCGTCGCCGACCGCCTCGGGTCGATCTTCGGAAGGCTCGCCGACGCCGGCGTCGTCGCCTTCGGTCGGGTCGAGCCAGGTGCGGAACGACTCGTGGGTCACCACGTCGGCCCCGGCTTCGTGGCGCAGGATGCCCGCCCCACCGAAGTGATCGGGGTGACTGTGCGTCACGATGACGGTGTGCACGTCGTCGACCCGATAGCCGGCGGACTCCAACCTGGACCCGAGCGCGTCCCACGACGCCTTGCCGGGCAACCCGGGGTCGACGACGGCGACACCGGCATCGTCGCAGAGGGCGTAGGTGTTCACGTGGCCCAGGCCCGGCAGCGCGATCGGCAGCTGCATGCGGAGGATGTTGGTGGCGACCTCGACGACCTCGCTCGATGCCGCCTCCTGCTCCTGCTTCGTCGCCATGGCCAGCGACCCTACTTGACCGTGCGGTCAAGATCGACGTGACCGCCATCGACGTCGTTCTCGTTGCGGCGCGCCTGGCCATCGGCTGTTGGCTGCTGTGGTCCGTGCCCCGGTTGGTCACGCGGCCGGATGGCCGATCAGGGCAGAGCGACCTGGCCGGCGTCGCCGTGGTGGTGCCGGCGCGCGACGAGGCCCTGTCGATCGGCACGCTGCTGGGCTCGCTCCCCGCCGGTCCCGAGGTGGTCGTGGTCGACGACGACTCGACCGACGCCACCGCCGCGGTGGCCACGGCCGCCGGTGCTCGCGTGATGCGATCACGCCCCCTGCCGGCCGGCTGGGTCGGCAAGACCTGGGCTTGCGCCCAGGGCGTGGCAGCGACCACCGGCGACCCGGTTGTCCTCGTGGACGCCGATGTCCGCTTCGGACCGGGCGGGCTGGCCGCTGCGGTCGGCGAGCAGCGCGACCGCGGTGGCCTCGTCAGCGTGCAACCGTTCCACGAGCCCGGCACACCGGCGGAGTCGTTGGCGTCGATCTTCAACATCGTCGGCTTCGCCGGGACCGATGCCGCCTCTCCGCTCGGCCGGATCCGGGGGGTGCGGGGCGCGTTCGGTCCGGTGCTGGTGACCAGCCGGGCCGATCTCGAATCCGTCGGCGGGCACGAGGCCATCCGGACGTCGGTGGTCGACGACGTCGCCCTCGCCGAGCGCTACCGGGCCGCCGGTCTCCCCGTGACCGTCCTCGGTGGTGGCGATCTCGTCCGGTTCCGCATGTACCCCGGTGGCTTCGGCGCCATGACCGAGGGCTTCACCAAGAACCTGGCCGCGGGGGCCGCCAGCGTGAGGCCCGGCACGGTCGCTCTCGTCGTGGCCTGGATGTCGTTGCTGGTGCAGGCCGCGGTCGGGCTCGGCGTGGCCGTGCTCGGAGGCGGGTCGCTCGGAGGCGGGTCGCTCGGAGGCGGGTCGCTCGGCGCCGCCACGGTGCTCTACCTGGTGGTGGCCGCGCAGCTGTGGTGGATGGGTCGCCGCCTCGGCCGCTTCGGGCCCTGGCTGGCCCTGGCGTTCCCGTTGTCGGTCGTGCTGTTCCTGGCCGTCTTCGCCCGCTCGGTGTGGGCCACGGCCACCGGTTCGGTCAGCTGGCGGGGTCGGCGGGTGTCGACGCGTCGTCGGTGACGGGGTGGTTGTCGAAGAGGTGCTCGCGGTAGTAGCGCAGCTCGGTCACCGACTCGCGGATGTCGTCGAGCGCCCGGTGACTCCCGGCCTTGGTCGGCGCCTTGCGGACGACCTCCGGCGCCCACCGCAGGCCCAGCTCCTTGAGCGTCGACACGTCGACGCTGCGGTAGTGGAGGTACTCCTCGATCTCCGGCAGGTACACCGAGAGGAACCGGCGGTCGGTGCCGATCGAGTTGCCGCACAGCGGGACCGAGCGTGGCCGGGGGATGTGCTCGCGGATGAACTCCAGCGTCTGGCGGCCGGCGTCGGCGAGATCGATGGTGGAGGACCGGATGCGCTCGAGCAGGCCGGACTCGGTGTGCATCCTGACCACGACTTCGTCCATCTCGGCGAGCTGCTCCTCGGTGGCGTGGACCACCAGATCGGGGCCCTCCGCCACGATCTCGAGGTCGTCGTCGGTGATGAGCGTGGCGATCTCGACGATCACGTGCCGGTTCGGGTCGAGGCCCGTCATCTCCAGATCCATCCACGCGAGCATCCGGCGACCGTAACATCGGCCGTTCGTGGCTGCCCTCCAGATCCCCGTCCGCCGGCTCGATCCGGACCTCCCGCTGCCGGCCTACGCCCACCCGGGCGACGCCGGCGCCGACCTCGTGGCCCGTGAGGACGCGCTGCTCCGCGCCGGCGGCGGTCGGTCCCTGGTTCCCACCGGGGTGGCGATCGCCCTGCCATCGGGTTGGGCCGGGTTCGTGCAGCCCCGCTCGGGTCTCGCCCTGCGCCACGGCGTGACCGTGCTCAACAGTCCCGGGTTGATCGACGCCGGTTACCGCGACGAGCTCAAGGTGATCCTGGTCAACACCGATCCCGACGACGACTACCAGGTCCACCGGGGCGATCGCATCGCCCAGCTCGTGCTCCGGCCGGTGGCCGAGGCCGACTTCGTCGCCACCGATGAGCTGCCCGACAGCGTCCGTGCCACCGGCGGATTCGGTTCCACCGGCCGTTGAGCGCAGGCCGCACCGTGGCGGCCGCGGTCAGTCGGAGTCGAAGATCTCGTCGGCGGCCACCTTCTCGAACGCGATGCGGCGCCCTTCCTCCGACACCTCGACGCGTCCGACCGTGGCCTGGAGGATCTGCCCGGCGAGGCGCTCGGCACTCCCGTCGTGGCGTCCGGCCGGACCGTCGGACGTGACCTCCACCCCCATGCGGCCGCGTTCCACCGTGAACGCGATCGTGAGCGTCCCTTCGCGGTCGGCGCCGTCGAGGAGGACCTGGCAGACCTCGCCGACGGCGAGTCGCAGATCCTCGACCTCGTCGTAGCTGAAGCCGGAACGGGTGGCGAGTCCGGCGATGGCGACGCGGGGCAGTCGCACGAACGCGAGCACGGCGGGGATCGTCATCCGGATGACGTCTCCGCTCACGCTGGCTCCCGGTCCTGCATCAGTTCGTAGCATCGCGCACCCTCACGGCTCGGCGGTGACTGCGCCGGGGTCGACATCGTCCCGTCGCCCGGCGTACGAGGGGTGACGCAGCCGCCCGTCGCCCGTCCATTCCGCGAAGGCCACCTCCACCACCATGGTCGGCTGCACCCAGACCGCGCCGCGGGCGTGGAGGCGAGGGGGAGGCGGATCGAAGGGACATCGGTCGACCGTGTGCCGAGCGAAGTGGTCGGCGAGCAGTTCGATCTCCTGGTCGGTGAGACCGCTGCCGACCCGGCCCGCGTACCGGAGCGGACCGGGCGTGGCGCCGGGTGGAGTCCGCTGGTCGTGGTACCCGACGAGGAGCCCGCCGATCCGGCCCCCCCGGCCTCCCTCGCCCGGGGCCCAGCCCCCGACGACGAACTCCTGGCGTCGCCGCACCTTGACCTTGACCCATTCCTTGGTCCGGGTCCCCGGTCGGTAGCTCGACGTCCGCCGTTTCGACACGACCCCTTCGAGGTGCCGCTCGTGCGCGGCATCGAGCAGTGCGATGCCGTCGGCGTAGGCCGGCGGGACCTGCCAGTGGGGGCCGGGCTCGACCAGGTCCTCGAGCAGCCGGCGGCGTTCGGTGAGCGGAAGATCACAGATGTCGGTGCCGTCGAGCGCGAGCAGGTCGAAGAGCAGCAGCACGGCCGGGACCGCGGCCGCCCGCTCGGCGGCTTGGCGGGGGTCGGCGATGTGCATGCGCTGCTGGAGGCGACCGAAGTCGGGGCGGCCCGAGTCGTCGAAGGCGACGACCTCGCCGTCGAGCACCGCAGACCGCACCCCGAGCGCCTCGCCGAGGCCGGCCAGCTCCGGGTACGACGCGGTGGCGTCCTTGCCGTTGGCCGATGTCAGACGGACCTGGGGATGGCCCGTGCCGTCGTCCTCCACCGACACGATCAGTCGCATGCCGTCCCACTTGACCTCGTGGAGCCAGGCGTCGCCGGAGGGAAGGGTGCCGGCGGTCGCCTTCATCGGCAGCGGAGGGGCGGCCATGTCACCGGTGACCGGTCAGCGGGAGCGCGGCGGTCGTGACACCAGCGCGCCGGAGGCCTCGAGCTCGTCGATGGCGTCGTCGGTGAGCCCGAGGAGGTCGCGGCAGACCTCGCGGTTGTGCTCTCCCCGCCAGGCGGGTGGGCCGGAGACGCCGGCGACCGATTCCGAGAATCGCCACGGAGCCTGGGGGATGGCGAAGCTTCCGCCGGCCCGGTCGTCGACCTCGACGATCGAGCCGCGATGGGCGACGTAGTCGGAATCGGCCAGTTCGTTCACGCTCCGGACGATGCCCGCGGCGAGACCGGCCTCGTCGAGCAGTCGGATCAGCGCGTCCCCGGTGGGGATGGTGGCGGCGAAGGCCCGGAAGTCGGCCCGCAGGGCTGGGCCCTGGGCGGTGCGGCCGTCCCAGGTCCGCATCACCGGGTCGGCGAGGAGGTCGTCGCGTCCCATCGCCCGCAGGAAGTTGTCGCAGGCGACCCCGCCCGGGTCACCGGCCACGGTCACGCGCGTGCCGTCCGCGGTCTCCACCACCGGCGACCAGCCGCTGCCGAGCGCGGCCGGGTCGCCGATCTCGGTCTCGCCGCTGAGGCGTTCCTGGACGTGTTCGTTGACGAAGAGCATGGCGTCGACCATGGCGACGTCGAGGTGCTGGCCCCGGCCGGTGGCGTGGCGGGCGTGGAGGGCGGCGAGGATGCCCGACAGCGCGACCAGTCCGGTGTAGACGTCGGCGTGGGACCACGCGTCGTTGGCGAGGGCGCTGTGCCCGGTGACCAGTTCCTGGTGCTCGAGCTGGTGGGCGGTGAGACCGCCGGCGGCGTGGGCCACGACGGCGTAGGCACGCTGATCGGCCCACGGCCCGGTCTGGCCGAAGCCGGTGATCGAGGCGTAGATCACGCCAGGGTTGGCGGCGGCCACGGCGTCGTAGCCGATCCCCAGCCGAGCGCAGACGCCAGGCCGGAAGTTCTCGACGAGCACGTCGGCCCGGCGGGCGAGGTCGAAGAGCAGGGTGCGACCACCTTCGGTGTCGAGGTCGATCGACACGTTCTGCTTCCCGCTGTTCTGCTGGGCGTAGTAGCCGCTGATCGCGCCGTGGCGCGGGACCGAGAAGCGGCTCAGGTCGCCAGCCGGTGGCTCCACCTTGACGACCCGGGCGCCCATGTCGGCCAGCGAACGCGCGCAGATGGGTCCGGACAGGACGCGCGACAGATCCAGCACCACGAGCCCGTCCAGGGGGCCTCGTCCCTCGCCTGCTGCTGCGATCACCGTCGGGACTCTAGGTTTCCCGGCCATGTCGACTCCTCCGCCACCGTTCCCGCCCAGCAGCAACCTGGCCGGCATGGCCGCTCTGGTCACCGGCGGGGGCAGCGGCATCGGCTTCGCCTGCGCCGCCGCGCTCGTACGGGACGGCGCCTCGGTGACCATCGCCGGCCGCACCGAGGAGCGTCTGCTCGGCGCCGTCGAACGGCTCGAAGCCCTCGCCGCCGCGGGAGCGTTCGTCCGGCACGCGGTGTGCGACGTGGCCGACGAGGACCAGGTCGCCGCCGCCGTGGCCACGGCCACCGAGGCCACGGGAGCGCTCCAGCTCTGCGTGGCGGCCGCGGGCAACGGCACGCTCGCCCCGGTGGTCGCCATGTCGGCCGAGCAGTGGAACGACATCATCGGCTGCAACCTCACCGGCGCCTTCTTCACCCTGAAGCACGCCGCCGCCGCCATGGTGCGGGCGGGAGGCGGCAGCTTCGTCGGCGTCTCCTCCATCGCCGCGCCGCTGACGCACCGCTTCATGTCGGTGTACTGCGTCTCGAAGGTGGGGCTGGAGGCGCTGATCAAGACGGCAGCCGACGAGCTCGGTCAGGCCGGCGTGCGGGTGAACGCGGTCCGGCCCGGTCTGGTCCCCACCGAGTTGGCCGCGGCCCTCGACGGCGATCCCGACGTCAAGGCCGACTACCTGGCCCAGATGCCGCTCGGCCGGGTGGGTGAGGTCGACGACGTCGCCAATCTCGTGCGGTTCCTGCTCGGTCCCGAGTCGTCGTGGATCACCGGCGAGGCCATCGGGGTCGATGGCGGACACCACCTGCGGCGCGGGCCCGACGTCGAGGCCTGGAGCCGCGCCTTCTTCGGCGACGACGTCACCGAGGGGCGAGTCCCCCCGCCGGCCTGAGCTCGCGCCCCCGGGGCCCGGCGCGTGGCGCCCGGAACCCGCGGTCCGCCTGTCAGCCGGTCTGGAGGGCGGCGGCGACCTGGCCGATGTAGTCGACGTGGGCGGCGGTCGAGTCGAGCCCGAGCCCCATCGTGATCACCGAGCCGTGGCTGCCACCGTGGTCGGCCCACTCGCGGAGCTTCCTGGCCGCGTCCTCAGGGCCCTTCCTGGACAGGACGAGGGCCTCGAGGCCGACCTCGTCGGCCGAACGACCGTGCTCGTCCAGCAGCTCCAGCAGCCGCCGGTGCATGCCGTGGACGTGACCGGTCGATCCGCCGAAGATGAACCCGTCGCCGTGTCGAGCGCAGCGGCGGAGCGCGGCCTCGCCGAAGCCGCCGATCCAGACCGGGATCGAACGGTGGGGACGGGGCGGCAGCCCGGCCCGCTCGACGGTGTCGAACTCGCCGGCGAAGGTGACCACGTCCTCGG
Organism: uncultured Acidimicrobiaceae bacterium; assembly: GCA_963747745.1. Taxonomy (GTDB): domain Bacteria; phylum Actinomycetota; class Acidimicrobiia; order Acidimicrobiales; family Salinilacustritrichaceae; genus Salinilacustrithrix. The sequence goes on along the minus strand of CAVVGJ010000025.1, from coordinate 142,269 downwards.
ACCAGAGCCGGCGAAGCAGCTCGATCTGCTCGTCGGCCCGCCGGCCGCGGGCGGAGAAGTCCTGGCCCAGTGCGTCGTACTCGACCCAGTTCCAGCCGACGCCGATGCCCATCCTGAACCGATCCCCGGACAACAGGGCGAGGTCGGCGGCCTGGCGGGCCACCAGCGCGGTCTGGCGCTGGGGGAGGATCAGGATCCCCGTGGTGAACCGCAACCGCTCGTGCCGGCCGGCCAGGTAGGCGAAGAGCACGAACGGGTCGTGGAAGGGGTCGTGCTCGTCGTAGGGGCCGGTGAGCTGCGGTTCCCGGTCCTGGTGCACGGCGCCGAGCACGTGGTCGTAGGCGAGGAGGTGGTCGTAGCCGAGGCCTTCCGTGGCCGCGCCGATGGCGCGCACCGCCTCGGGGTCACCGCTCAACTCGATCTGGGGATAGACGACGCCGATCTCGATGTCCGGGTGCAACATCACCCCACCCTGACCCATCGCCGGCCCCGCCGCCAGCAGCAGCATCACCCACGGAGTCGGTCGTCGTGCGGCCCCGGCCACGTCGGACGGAACGGCGAGCATACGGGTTCGGCATCGAGAGGGGCTCGCTGCGAACATGGCGGCGTGTCGTTCGCCGAGCCGGACCGGGCCGTCTTCTTCGAGGTCAACCGAACCCGGCTGCGGGCCTGGTGCTGGGGCGATCCGTCCGATCCGTCGGTGGTGCTGGTCCACGGTGCGCACGACCACGGCCGCATGTGGGACGACTTCGCCCCCCGCTTCGCCGCCCTCGGCTTCCACGCCGTGGCGATCGACGTCCGGGGCCACGGCGACAGCGGGCGGCTGTCCTCGGGGATGATGTGGTCGGCCGCCACCATCGACCTGTGCGAGCTGGCCCGTGTGCTCTCGCCCTCCGGTGCGCCGATCGGGATGATCGGTCACTCGATGGGTGGGGGCCAGGTGCTCACCGCGGCCGGGACGACACCCGAGCGCGTGGCCTGGATCGTGAACCTCGACGGCCTCGGTCCGCCCGCGGGAGCGTTCGCCGAGCCCGATCTGGTCGAGGCGGCGGTGCGCTCGCTCGATCTCATCGTCCGGGCGGCCAAGCGGCCGCCGAAGCTGTGGCCGTCCCGGGCGGCGATGGCCGAGCGCCGCGGCGCGGTCAACGTGCGCCTGCCGCGCCGGTTCCTCGACCACCTCGTGGAGCACGGGACGATCGAGACGGAAGGTGGCTTCATCTGGAAGACCGACCGGAAGTTCGACCTCGGACTGCCCGACGGCTTCTCGCTCGACATGGTCCTGGCCTCGCACGCCGACGTCGCCGCCCCGGTGCTGGCCCTGGTGTCGTCGGAGGAGGATGCGTGGACCGACGTCCACGACGACGAGGTGGCGGACCGGGTCGCACGGTTCGCCGACGGCCGTTGGTGCAGCGTGCCGGGGGCCGGCCACTACGTCCACATCGAACAACCCGACTTCGTCCTGGCCCAGATCGAGTCGTTCCTGGTCGACATCGGCGTCCTCGGAGCCGCGGCGTGACCGATCTGCTCGTCGTCCACGACATCGGCGCGAGCGGCGGGGCCGACTGGGCCGACGCCTTTGCCGCCTGGCCCGGCACCGTCCACGCGCCTGACCTGCCCGGTCACGGCGACGCGCCGCCACCGGTGTCCGGGCATCACGAGCTCGGCGACGCCGTCTTCGCGGTGGCTCCGCTGCTGGAGGGCCCTTCCCGTGTCGTGGTCGGCGTGGGGGCCAACGGCCACGCGGCGCGCATGATCGCGCTCGGTGATCGGGCGGACGGTCTCGTGCTGGTGGACGGCCTCGGTGGTCCATGGCTCGACGTTCCCCAACGCCACGCGGCGCTGCGCGAGCTGCGCCGGCGCATCCTGGCGACGCCCGCCGCCCTGGCTCCCCCGGAGCCGGGGACCACCGACGTGCGCGCCACCATGGTCCTCGGGATGTCGGACCGCGACCACGTCGTCAGGGTCAGCTCGCTGATCACCGTGCCCACGCTGGTCATCGAGTCGCCGGCGTCGCCGACTCCCGACGCCGAGGAGATCGTGGCCACCTTCCCCTCGGCGACACTCGTGCCCGTCCGAGCGGCGACCCCGTCCGCCGTCGCGACCGTCGTCACCGGATGGTGGGCCGAGGTGACGGCGTCCTGACCTGCATCACTGGCCGGGCCGGTCACCACCAGATCGACGGCTGCCCCTCGTCGCAGTCGGCCGGTACGCACTCGGCCTCGCCCCGAGCGATGCGCATGGCCGACCAGGCCAGCGCGCCGGCGTCGATCATGTCGTCCGCCGCCACCGAACCGGCGACCCCGGGATGCACCGGCAGGTCGATGCCCGCGTCGTGCAGCAGCCGCAGCCGTGAGGCCAGGCCGGTCCAGGTTCGCTTGGGATGCGACAGCGGCACGTCGTCGTTCATGGCCCGGAAGGCGAGCTCGGGGAAGGTCTCGTACAGGGGAATATCCCGATCCGCCGCCAGCCCCCGGATCTCGCGGATCTTGGGGACGAGCATCCAGGCCTGCTTCGAGATGCCGCGTCCGAGCGTTGCCTTCGACCACGCGTTGGCATGGGCGTAGTCGTCGAAGTCGAGCGCGGCCGAGGCCGGCGGCGCGAACAGGCTCGATCGCCGGGGTCCGAGCAGGGGGCGGGCCTCGACGTCGCAGCGCCGGAGCTCAGCGCCGCCCAGCTCGATCGGCATGTCGACGGCGACGGCGCCGAGGGCGGACCCAGCCTCCGCCGTTGCATCGTCGATCAGCCCGGCGAGCTCGACGTGAAACGAGGCCCGGGGCTCTGTCCCGTCCCAGAGCACGCCGACCCAGCCGGTGCGGGCGCCGTCGATGCCGAGCACGTGGACCATCGCCCCAGCATGGCCCACTCCTCGTCGTCGCCGACCTCCGCGATGCGCTAGGACTTCCGTCCTGGATCGACGAAGGGACCGGCGATGACCGACGTGCAGGGCCAACTCGACGACGACGCCGTGCGGCTGATGGCCTTCCAGGTGTGGAGCTACAAGCAGGGCGAGATGGTGTCGCTGCTCATCCACCTGGGCGACCGGCTCGGGCTGTACCGAGCGATGGCGGGCGCGGGGTCGTTGACCTCCGACGAGCTGGCCCAGCGGGCCGGACTCGCCGAGCGCTGGGTGCGCGAGTGGGTGTCGGCCCAGGCCGCGGCCGGTTTGGTGGACCACCGAGTCGACGACGGCGTCGACCGCTTCGAGCTCACGCCCGCGGGCCGGGCGGTGCTCCTCGACGAGGGGACGTCGCTGTTCTCGGCCGTGGGCGCGTTCACGGGGCCGACCGAACCCGATCTCGTCGATGATCTCGCCGAGTGCTTCCGCACCGGCATCGGCCTTCCCTACGAGCGGCTCGGACCGCGCGGCGCGCACCGCACCGAGCGGATGCTCGGTCCGTGGGCTCGGCTCGCCCTGGTCCCGGTGATCCTGCCGATGCTGGACGGCATGGTCGCCAAGCTGGAGGCTGGCGCGCGCGTCGTCGACGTCGGGTGCGGCTCCGGTGTGGCGCTCGAGACGATGGCTCAGGCCTTCCCGGCGTCGCACTTCGTGGGGTACGACCCGTCGGGTCCCGCGGTCGAGGCCGCCCGGGAGAAGATGGCCGACGCCGGCCTCGACAACGTGGAGATCGTCCACGACCGGGGCGAGGACCTGCCGGCCGGCGCCGGTTTCGATCTCGCCCTGACCTTCGACTGCCTCCACGACATGACCCACCCCGACGCCACGCTGGCCGCCATCAGGGCCGCCCTGGCCGACGACGGCACCTTGCTGGTCAAGGAGATCCGCTGCGCCGACACCCTGACGCAGAACATGCACAACCCCATGCTGGCCATGATGTTCGGGTTCTCGCTGACGGCGTGCATGTCGTCAGCCACCAGCGAGCCGGACGGCATGGGGCTCGGAACCGTCGGTCTCCCCGAGTCGAAGTTGCGCGAGCTGGCCACGGCCGCCGGCTTCGCGACGGTCGTCCCCCATGATCCGGGCGAGCCGTCCAACGTGTACTACGAGGTCCGCCCATGACCACGGCCGCCCCAGGCCCCGTTCTGGTGGGTCGACGGTCGTGCTGGACGTCGCGATGACCGACCAGAACGATCGGCATCCGGTTCTGGTGGGTCGACGGTCGTGCTGGACGTCGCGATGACCGACCAGAACGATCGGCATCCGGTTCTGGTGGGTCGACGGTCGTGCTGGACGTCGCGATGACCGACCAGAACGGGTTGGGGGGTGGGCCGTCGCCGGGGAGCCGGGCGTACGAAGGCTTCGGCGGCCGGATCGGACGGACCGTTGCCGGTTCGGAGCCCGACCACCAGACGCCACCGCTGGCGCCGCCGGGTGCCCCCAACGTCATCGTCATGCTGGTCGACGACCTCGGCTACTCCGACCTCGGCTGCTTCGGGTCCGAGATCGCCACCCCGCACCTCGACGCCCTGGCCGATCGGGGCCTGCGGTACACGAACTTCCACGTCACGCCGATGTGCTCGCCGACCCGCGCCGCGCTGCTCACCGGGCTCAACAGCCACCTGGCCGGTGTCGGCCACGTCGCCCACTCCGACCCCGGCTTCCCCGGCTACGCCATGGAGCTGACCGAGCGGGCGGCCACCGCCGCCGAGGTCTTCCGGGCCAACGGCTGGGACACGTTCATGGTCGGCAAGTGGCATCTCACCAAGGACTCCAACTGCTCCGACGCCGGGCCGCGCGACTCGTGGCCGTGCCAGAAGGGCTTCGACCGCTTCTACGGGATCCTCGACGGGTTCACGAACCTCCACCACCCCCACCGGATCGTGCGGGACAACAGCCCGGTGGAGGTCGACACCTATCCCGACGGCTACTACTTCAGCGACGACATCACCGACCGGGCCATCGACATGATCCGCTCGGCGAGAGCCTCGAATCCCACCAAGCCGTTCTTCTGCTACTTCGCCCACGGCGCCGTCCACGCCCCGCTGCACGCCAAGGCCGACGACATCGCCCGCTACGCCGACCGGTACCACGGCGGCTGGGACCGCCTCCGGGAGGAGCGCTTCGCCCGCATGAAGGACCTGGGCATCATCGACGCCGACACCGTCTTGCCGCCGCGGAACTCCGAGATGGGCTCCGACGTGACGGCCTGGGAGGACCTCACCGACGACGAGCGGACCATCTACGCCCGGTACATGGCGGTGTACGCCGCCATGGTCGACAACGTCGACCAGAACTTCGGCCGGCTGGTCGACGAGCTGCGGGCGATGGGCGAGCTCGACAACACCATCATCTTCTTCACCTCGGACAACGGAGCGTCACGCGAGGGCGAGGTCGAAGGCACCACCGGCTACTACGTACACCTCCTGGGCGAGACCGACGTGGCCGCCGACCTGGCCCGCATCGACGAGATCGGCGGCCCCACCACCATCCCGCACTACCCGAGGGGATGGGCGATGGCGTGCAACACGCCGTTCCGGCTGTACAAGATCAACACCCACGCCGGCGGCCACCAGGTCTCGACCCTGCTGTCGTGGCCCGCCCGCTTCGCCGGTGCCGGCGAGCTGCGCCGCCAGTACCTCCACGTCACCGACGTCATGCCCACGCTGCTCGAGCTGGCCGGCATCGAGGCTCCCGCCACCCGCGACGGTCGCCAACTGCTGCCCCTCGCCGGGGCCTCCTTCGCCGCCACCATCCCGGACGCAGGCGCCCGCTCCGACCACACCGAGCAGTACTACGAGATGCTCGGCCACCGCGGCTACTACCGCGACGGCATGGAGATCGTGTCGCTCCACCTGCCGCTGACCCCGTTCGGCGATCACGAGTTCGAGCTCTACGACCTGGCGGCCGACCCGACCGAGACCACCGATCTGGCCGCGCAGCAGCCGGAGGTGGTCGCCCAGCTGTCAGCGGCCTGGCAGCAGGCGGCCTGGGACAACCAGGTGTTCCCCCTCGACGAGGGCAGTGGCCTCAAGTACCTCGACCGGCCGCGCTGGGTCGAGGACGCCTTCGACGGGCCGGTGACGATCCGCCCCGGTACGCCCACGCTGGAGCGGTGGCGGTCGCAGCGCCTGGTCCTGATCCGTTCCTTCGACCTCGAGATCCGCTGCTCGTACCGGCCGGGCGACGAGGGGATCCTGGTCGCCCACGGCGACCAGGGTGGCGGCTACCTGGTGTGGGTCGAGGACGGGGCTGTGTGCGTCGGCCACAACGACGGCCGGGGGCGGTTCTCGTCCACGCCCCCCTTCGGGCTGGTGCCGGGCGATCACACCATCACCGCCCACTTCGTGGCCCCGGGCGGCAACGTCTGGGACGTGTCGCTCTCGATCGACGGTGCGCGCATCGAAGGGGTGACGGCGTCGGGATGGAGCGTGCTGTTCCCGATGGCGCCCTTCGAGGGGATCGACGTCGGTTCCGATCGCCGTTCGCCGGTGTGCTGGCGCCTCTACGAGGCCCATGGATCGTTCCCGTACACGGGCGGGATCGAGTCGGCCACGTACCGACCGGGCGAGTCCGCCCCCGATGCGCCCGCGAACCTGGTCGGGGTCCTGCGGGAGATCGGCGCCCGGTACGAGTGACGCGCCCGGCCCCATCGAGACGCCGGAGCCGTCGATCGGGGACACTGTGCGGGTGTTCGCCGCACCGATGGACGCCTCCCATCCCGACCTTCCCGCGTTCGCCGCGTTCGGCCCGTGCAGCGAGCTGTGGATGCCGCCCGTCTCGGTCGTGAACCCGGAGGGCATCAGCGTCGGTGCCTTCGTCAAGATCGGGGCCTACGCCGTGCTCGAGGCGCTGGTGCCCGAGCGGGGCGTGACGTTGCGGATCGGCGACGGTGCGTACGTCGGGAACTTCGCTCGCATCACCGCGGTGGGGGAGGTGGTGATCGGTGAGGAGGCGATGCTGGCCGACCGGGTCTACGTGTCCGACACCGGCCACATCTACGAAGACGTGACCGAACCGATCAAGCGCCAGGGGCTGCGGGACGGGCGCCGGGTCGAGATCGGCCGGGGCGCCTGGCTCGGCATCGGCGCGGTGGTGTGCGGCAACGTGCGCATCGGCGAGAACGCGGTGGTCGGGGCCAACGCGGTGGTCCGCGACGACGTCCCCGACTTCACCGTCGTCGCTGGGAACCCGGCCCAGGTGGTCCGCCGCCACGACGGGGCGCGCTGGCAGTGGGAGGGGCCGCGCCCCGGCCCGCACTGACGGTCAGGCTCGGCGGGCGTCGTCGGGCAGGGGGCCGGTCAGCGAGGCCCGCTGGGACAGCTCGATCCAGTCGCCGTCGGGCAGACGTACGAACGAGATGTAGGCGGTGTCACCGAGGCGCAGGGGCGCCTGCCCTTCGACCAGCCCGTTGGCCAGCGCGTGGGCGTGGGCCGACTCGACGTCTCGCACCTGGACGGTGAGGTAGCGGATGCCGGTGCCTTCCCGGGCCGTGGTGGGTGCCCGGTCGGGGACCTCGACCACGTCGATCACCGTCTCGCCGATGCGGCACTGGTCGTGCGCCCGTCGGGCGCCCAGGCCGGCTTCGATGGCGGTGGCGGTGCGGCCGGCGTCGGTGGCCTCGAGGCGGATGACGGTGCGGATGCCGGCCTCGATGCTCGACGCCAGCAGCACCGGCGTGGCGTCCGGGGTGGTGAGCTCGACGTCGTCGCTGCCGTCGACCACGGTGGTCAGCGCGGTGAAGCCGGTCGGCGTGGCGGTGAGCGGTTGCCGATGGCTGTTGAGCTTCAGCACGGCGCCGTGGAGGTCGTAGCGGTGCTGGTGGATGCCGCCGCCGACCTTGAGCAGGTGGTCGTAGCGCAGGCCGACGGTGTCGCCCCAGAACGCCTGGCTCGCCTCCAGCTGGTTGGTGGCGATGCCCACGTCGACGGCGTCCTTGACGATGGTGATACCGGGCACGAGGAGACGCTGCCACAGAAGGTCGATAGTGGACAACCATCCGGTCCTCAACGAGCAAGCCTTTTGGCTTCCGGCGTACGCTCCGTTTCCCGCGTCGCCAGTCGGCAGCGCGGTACACGGGCTCCGATCGGAGCATCAAACGGGAGTTGGACCATGACGACGTGGATCATCCGCGGTGGCGACATCAAGCTTGCCAACGCCGACGAGCGGCAGGAGGCGACAACTGGCGACCTGTGCAGCGGGGTCAGCGTGTTCCGGCTCTCGACCAAGTCCGGGACGAAGGATGACAGCTTTCCCGCCGAGCTTGCCGCGTGCATCGGCGACACGAAGTGGAAGAAGGTCAACGTCTACGACGAGAAGCACTTCAAGGCCCTGGAGAAGAACATCCCCAAGACGTGGAAAGGCGATTCCGGGATCGTGAAGCGGGAGCCGCCAGCGAATCACTACGAGCTGAACGGCTACCTCGTCGACGACGTGGTGAAGCTGTTCAAGTCCAAGCGAACCGAGATCGAGCTTCCGGACAAGAAGTAGCCTCCTGCATGCAGCGCTCTTCAGCGCTCGTCGAGGCGACCACTGACCTGATTTCCGGTGCCCCCGGTGGGGATCGAACCCACGCATCTTCGGATTAGAAGGGCGGTGCAGGCCCGTCCGAAGGTGCTCGGCGTTCACCACGTCGGACCATGAAAGCCCAGGTCAGCGGGCATTTCTGCGCCAGATCGACCGTACGCCGATCGAAGCCCCAGGTCAACGAATCGGCCATCGTGGCCGATGAAATAGCCGACGGGTGGCCCCTCTACCTACTCCGTCGCCGGGGCGATCGGTGGAAGGAATGCGAGGAGTCGACCCGACTCGGCGAGATAGCCACCCCGAGTCTCCCGCAGGAGTCCGACGTCACGAAGAGCGTTGAGGTCTCGCGACAGCGTCCGGGGTCCGACTGTTGCGTAGAGCATCGCCACCTTCGGGTTGATGTTGTCAATGTCGCCTCTGTGAGCGTGGCGTTGCGAAGCATCCCCAGAACCCGAGCTCGCCGTCGATCCGTCGTCTTGGTCGGTGGAAACTGGCTCATGGTCTCGTGCACGAAGTTGATCCATGAAACCTCGATCTGCTGCGCTCGAACAACCTCGATCTGCTCGCGCACCTGATCGACGAATCCCTGCAGTGCGTACACGAGAAGATCCGTGAGCTTGCCCCCGTTGCGTGAGGCCTTGTCGAGCTCGCGGTAGTAGGCCGCGCACGTGAGGTTGTAGTGGTTGGAAAGCAGCTGCGCCGCGGGCAGGGGGATCAGACCGCAATCGGCAAGGATGAGGAACTCGAGCAGTCGTGCCGTGCGCCCGTTGCCGTCTTCGAACGGGTGGATCCAAGCGATGTAGAGGTGAGCGATCACAGCCTTGACGAGAGTCTTCGCGAACTGCCAATCGGGTTCTTCGTCGACGAATTCGTCTGAATTGAGCCACTCGCAGAGACGGTCGAGGAGGTAGGGGACATCGGCGGCCGGAGCCCCGCGTATCTGCCAACTCCCACAGAGTCGCTGCGGAGAACCCCAGGATGGACGGTGTCGTCGGTCGTGCGCTCCAGCAGTCGCTTGTTGAAGCTGCAGATCAGGTCGGAGGTGATCTTCGGCGTGTTCCCGGCAGCGACGTCTCGATCGAGTTCACCAAGGAGCTCGATCACGTTGCGAACCTCGTGCTCCTGATACTCCCGTGACTGGGGTGCGTGGTATGTCCCGTCGAGGATGCCGCGCACCTGGTCCTCGGTGAGCGTGTTTCCCTCGATGGCCGTGGTTGCCATCGCGCCCTTGATGAGTGTCACCGCTGACAGCTCGTGGGCTGTCTGTGGCTTCAGCGGCGTGCCGGCGAGGTGCTGGCATTTCGACCTTGCTTCGCCCATGAGAAGCCAGAACTTGGTCGGCATGTTGTCCAAGCGAAGGCCGAATGTGATCCATGGATGGCTCTTCTCGTACTCACGCACACGATCATCTTAGCAATCACCCCCCTGTTTTGACCGCTATCTTGACCAAACGATTGTCCAGAGTGGACGGCCCCGGTTACAGCCCTCGTCCATTCCGCTCGCTCATCGAGGCGATGCCGATCCCCACACCCCTGGGTGCATCGTTGGCTCAGGCCGGCGGATCGGACTGAGCTGCATCGAGCCGCGAGAGAGCGCTCCGTAGATCGTTCATCCCGCACATGCAGGACTCCGCCTCGACACCCACGAGCAGAACCCGAGATGGTGGCGGATGACCAAACCGCCGCGCGGCCCAGGACCTTCTTGGCCGCCGCAACCAACTCCTCGATTGCTGCAGTCTCGTCGTCCACCGGTCGGCCTCCGATCACCGCTCGCCATCGGCTATCGAGCCTCGCCGTCGCACGAGGCGATGACGTAGGCGCCTTCCGAGGTGCTGGTCGAGATCAGGTCGCCGTTCGTCCCTCGGATCCTGCAGGTCACCGAGCCGCGTTCGCCATCGTTCTGAGCTGAGATGTAGACGAAGTCGCCTCGGTTGAAGGTCATCGTCAAGCCTCGGCCGCCGCTCGTCGACGTCAGCGGCACTGACCGGTTCGAGGCCTGAGAGGTACCCGTGGGGGTCTCCAGGGTGATGCTGACCGAACGCGCAGAGCCGGTCACCTCATAGGTGATCTCGACCAGGGCTGGCGTATCGAAGGAGCTGATGTCGATGCTGCTGGAGTCGTCATCGGCTCGGACGTTCACGTAGACCACGAAGGCGATGACGGCGATGGCGATCAGGATCATGAGGTCGCGTGACGTGCTCGACTCGGCGTCGTCCTGCTTGCCGACGCCGGCGTCCACAACATCAGCGTCATCGCCTTCCCCGTCATCGGCCGGCACAGTTGGTGTCGCTTCGGGTTGCGACTCCGTCGGTGGTGCCATCCGCCGTCGGCCGCCTGCCACCACCCTTCCGCCGGTGGTTGGTTGTTCGCCATGTTCCCGCCCTCGCCCATGTCTCCCCCTTGTACCGTCCTCAGCTCGCCAGGCGGCACGCCTCACGCGCCACGCTGAACGTCACGTCGAAGGCCTCCGCCACGCATGAGACTGTCACGGGTTCGTCGATGCTGAAGCATCGCGCAACGAACCCGCGGAGCTCCTCGAGCGGCACCAGGCGTTCGGCGACGATCCTGTTCGACGCGCGTCTTCTCCTTGGCCACCACGGCGTCCCAGGTGGTTGGTGCTCCTTCGAAGCGCACGCTGCCCCGCCGGAGGTGCTCGAGCTCGTGTGCGAGAACGGACCGTCGGTCGCGCTGGGGGAGGTGGGCGCCGAGGATGATCCAGACCTGCCCGTCTGGTTGGCGGACGAGGACACCGCCGCCGGTGTCGTCGGGGAGGTCGCGGACTCGGACGTGGATGTGGTCGAGGTCGCGGATCGACCCCCATATGCTCTCCGCCATCGAACGCGACGCTACGCGAGGGGTGTGACGGCCTTGCCGTTATACAAACTGGGCGAGTTCTCGCGCGTTGTCGGCGGTCCGCCGGTCTTGACCTTCTGCACGCTCACCACGATCGCGATTGATCGCGCAGCAATCTCGCCGCGCTTCGACCCTGTCGTTTGCGGCTGGGGGATCGGACGCCCTTCGCTCAACTCGTGCGGCTTCGCGAAGCCAGGCCTTGGCGCTCCGATATTCGGCGACGTGTGACGGAGCCCACAGGAACATCGCCGTCCAGCTAGACGTGGCCACCAACTTCCACATAATGAGTGAAGCCGAGCAACGTCGCGCACCAATGCGGTCATCGCGGTGATCCGCTCGGAGGCGGACATGTGGGCGTAGTAGCCGCCCTCAACCGTCTCGATGAGTTCGTCGACCGGAACGCGTCCGTTTGCTGTGGGGGCGTTGCCGGATCAGGGAATACGTTGAGAAATCGGCCACTGACTTGCGGGCGACGAGTGGCGGAAACGTCGACACAGCGAGGATCGCGTACTCGGCGACCTTCACGATGGAGGACGTCGCTGCGGGGCAGATCGCGAAGCCATCGTTCCAACCACACCTCGTCGCGGAGTGCCCACAGGGGCTCCGAAGGTTCGGCATGAACACAACGTCAGGGAGCCTGCGAGAAGGTAGAAGCCAGCCCATAGGCCAGAGGCAGTTAGAACGACCGCAGCGGTGTTGCCCATCGATCACGTAGCCTTGCGCATCACGGATGGTCCGGTGGTATCGGGCCGGTCTCTGGATATCCAAGTCGTGTGCGGAGGATACCGTTCTCCTCCTCGAGTTCCGTGCGATCGCGCGGCCACGCTGCTTCTCGCCGCGGTTGACGACGAGTCGAGCAACGAGGCGGCTACAGCGATAACCGCGATGGCGATGATAAGAACGTTGAGCCAGTTTGCGTCGAGCGTCTGTCCGGCGATGAGCACGGACGCCGATGGGAAGCCGAACTTGCGATCGCCTTGATGGCATCCATGGCGGCGATCCAGCGATGTGGCGGTTGGTCTCAATGACGTCGATAGTCCCTTTCCCCATGCCCTTGTAGCGTTCGGCCGGGGTCCGCCGGATCGTCACGTCTGCTGCTTCCGTTTCTCTTCGGCGATGATGTCGAGGATTCGTTGTTGGGATTCTGGGGGGAGGGCGGCGAGGCACTGTTGAGGTCGATCGACGGCGCTTCGTCAGCCGGCGATGTGGCGATCTTGCGGGGGTCCTCGCCGGCGAGCAGTCGCTCGATGACGTCGTTGGGCCAGTCCAGTCCTCTGGCGATCTTGCCGAGTGTGCGACCGGAGAAGGAATCGCGCCGCCCCGATTCGAGGACCTGGATCATCGGTACGGAGAGGTCGCACTGCGGCGAGTTCTGGCTGGTGAGCCCGAGGTCGCCCGCGCCGGCGCTTGAGGTCTGGCCCACTTCGGGCCACGTCCGGAAGTCACACGGACAGCCTCTCTAAAATACTTACGCATAGCTAACGGTAGAAACGCATACGACAGCGGTGTGGTTCAAACGACATCGATGTCGTTCCCCAGTTCAGAGACCCGTATGCATCTGTAGCGGTAAAGCATTGACAATATGCGTCTGTATGTGTTTAGCTCGCACCCGTGCAGATCAACCCAGCCGCCCCTCAAGGCGATCCGTGAGCACTCCGGGCACTCCCAGCCTCCTGCCGATCTACTCCGGCAAGCCTCTGAACTGCCCGTTTACCGTGCCCCCGGTGGGGATCGAACCCACGCATCTTCGGATTAAAAGTCCGCTGCCTTACCAACTTGGCTACAGGGGCGGGAGCGGCCGTGACGGCAGGCCGTCCTTCCGGCCGTACGGTATCCGCCCGCTCACCTCAGGCGACGAGTTGGGCCGCGTCCAGCTCGTCGGAGGCATCTCCCGCGTCCCGGAACGGCCCTTGTCTGGTTCTGGTCCGCGTGACACGCACATAACGTGCGCCGGCCCCTCCCTCATCATCGTCCTTCGCCGGCTCAGCCCGTCGTCGTGGTCGTCGACGGATCGCCGCAGTCGACGCAGCGCACGTCGCCGGGGACGCCCCCGTCGACGAGTTTCGTCAACCAGTCGAGGAACGACGTTCCCTCGACCGACAGGTCGTAGAGCGCGGGTCGGGGGAGGATGGTGTGCGCCACGCCGGGAGCGATGTAGACGGACAGGTCGACGCCGTGGCTCTCGACCAGCTTCTCGTTCTGGTCGAGCACCGCGGGCAAGCCGGCGTCTCCGACGCCGGCGAGGGCGGCGAAGTCGCGCTGGACCTCGTCGTGAGCGGTGTCGTAGCGCGCCATGCGGATGTCGGGGTCGTGTTCGCCGGCCAGCACGAACAGGTCGGGGATCCCGTACTGCTCCGGGGTCACGCCGGCGGCTTCGGGCCAATCCGGAACGTGCTCGAAGGTGCCCCAGAGCCCACCGATGGCCGTGTTCACGGTCGGATTGCTGGGATAGCCCCCTGATGCGTCGGCCAGGACGGCGATGTCGGCGTCGGGTAGGCGGTCGGACACGAGTCCCCCGAACAGCGGGGCGGGCACCCCTCCGGCGCTGGACCCGGTGACGAACACGTGAGTCGCGTGCGGGAACTGGTCGACGAGGAAGTCGAGACCGGCTTCGGCGTTCACGTAGCCCTTGTGCTCGACGGTCAGGTCGGGCGCGTACTGGTGGGTGGCGTCGCCGAGGTGGATGTCGCCGGTGCAGTAGGGCATGAACACCATCGACCACCCGGCGAAGGGGTTGCGCGGATCGGCGAAGTCGAAGATGCCGCCCCCGCCCTCGGGGTTGTCGTCGGGACCGGCGGTGACCGTGTAGGTGCCGTCGGTGAAGCTGCACATCGCGGCGGTGAAGCATGCCCCGCCGCCCTGGAAGTAGAGCACCACCCGGTCCGGGTCGTCGATGCGGGAGAAGAAGACGTACGGCGAGCCGTCGGCGCACTCGCACTGCGCCGGGGCGTCGTGCATGACCCACTCGGGCGAGGGTGTCGTGGCCGATGTCGTCGCCGGGGCCGACGTCGTCGTGGGGTCGACTACCGCATCGTCACCACCACCCCCACAGGCCGTGAGAAGCCCGACGAGGACCGCCACCACGACGACCGGAGCCGTGGAGCGCCTCCCGCTTTGCCGCTGGGCCATCGTTCCCTCCTGCTCCGGTGGACCAGGAGCAGTGTGGCATGGGCCCCACGGGATCCGACGTCGGTCCCGGTCTCGGTCGTGTTGTCGGCGGCGGTCTCCGGGGGGTCAGGGCACGATGCGCCCTTCCCCTTCGGTGTTGGCGCCGCGCTCGTTGGCGGCCTGGTAGCTGGCCGACACGTCGTCACTCACGTCGCCGCTCTCCTCGGCCTTCTGGGCCTCCTCGTCGGTCGGCGGGCGGTCGGCGTCGTGGCTCGAACCAGCCTCCCGGCGGTCCTCGGCGATCGTCTCCCGGTCGGGCGTGGTCGGCGGCGCGACTCGGTCGCCGATCTTTCGGGCTTCGTCCTGGTCCGTGTGTTTGCTCATGGTTCTCCTCACGATGTGGTCATCGGTTCGCGCCCCGACCATTCCCGATCGGGGCCGATTCCATCTCGAGGGAGGTGAGCAGGTGTCAGATCTGGTCGGGCACGGTGATCGACGTCGGATCGACGAGGACGACCTCCTCACCGCCCCGCAGCACACCGGGGCCGACCTCGAACCACCGACCCCCCAGGTTGGCGAGCCGATCGTCCCTGGCGATGCCGACCAGGCGCTCCAGGCAGGTGATGACGCCGCCGTGGCTGATGACCAGTGCGGTGCCGTCGTCCCCGATTGCAGTCGCGACCCGCGCCAGCGCCTCGACGGCGCGTTGGACGACCGATTCGTCCGGTTCCCAGTCGTCGGGGCGGCGACGTGCCACCAGGTAGCCGGGGAACGCGATGTCGATCTCGGGCCTGGTCAGGCCCTGGAACCCGCCGGCATGACGCTCCATGAGATCGGCGTCGGTCTGCACCGGGCCGACGCCGAGCGCGTCGGCGATGATCGTGGCCGTGGTGAGGGCCCGCTGCAGGGGCGACGCCGCCACCAGATCGAAGCTGCCCACCACCGCCGCCGCCTCCCGCGCCTGGCGGACGCCGATGGTGGACAGCGGCGGGTCCTCCTGGCCCTGCCACCGGCGTTCGGCGTTCCACGTCGACTGGCCGTGGCGGGCGATCAGGATCCGGGCGGGCACCGACCGGACCGTAGCGGCGGGCACACCCCCCGGTACGATCTCGATTCGATGCCCACGATCCGCCTCTTCGCCGGCGCCCGCGAAGCAGCAGGAACCGATCGTGACACCGTCGAGGGAGCCACGGTGGGCGCGGTGCTCGACGCCGCCGTCGTCCGCTTCGGCGCCGACTTCGCCGCCATGTTGCCGTCCTGCAAGGTCTGGGTGAACGGCGAGCCGGCCGACCGCGACGACGACGTCACCGACGCCGACGAGGTCGCGGTGCTGCCCCCCGTGTCGGGTGGCGTCTGACCGTGGCCAGCACGACCGGCTCGACGCGACGGGGCCGATCCGACGATGCCCCCCGTGGATACCGAGCGAGGGTCGACGCCAAGCGACGGCAGCGATTGGCGAAGATGCGGGCCAAGTCGGGCAACCGCTACCGCATCCACTACGACATCGACGGTCCCCGCGTCCGGCTCGGATTGCTGTGGTTCCTCGGTGCCATGGTGGCGTTCGCGCTCGGTCTGGTCGGGGTGGTCGTCTACTTCAGTCTCGCCTTCGCCGCCGCGGCGTCGCACACGTTGCGCACCTGGCGGGCCCGGGGCCACGACGTCGACCCCCGGGTCGCCCTCGTCGCCACCGCGCTGGTCGTGGCCGCCGCCGCCCTCGGACCGCAGGCGATGGGCATCGGCGTCATCCTGCTGGCGGTCGCGGCGGTGGCCGTGTCGGGTGCGGGGTCCGACGGCGCCGGGTTGTCGTTGGGGCGGGCGGGGATCACGCTGCAGACCATGCTCCCCACCGCGCTGGCCGGTGGCTGCGTCGTCCTCCTCGCCGACCGTGAGATCTGGTCGGCGATCGCGCTGGTGCTGTTGACGTCGGCGTACGAGACCGGTGACTTCCTCGTCGGTTCGGGGTCGGCCAACGCGGTCGAGGGACCGGCCGCCGGTTCGGTCGCGGTGCTGGTGACAGCCCTCGTGGTGGCCGCCCTCGGGTTCCCGCCGTTCGAGGGCGTGGCCCAGGCCCTCGCCTTCGGCATCGTCGTGGCCCCGCTCGCCTTCGCCGGCCAGATCCTGGCCTCGGCCATGCTGCCCCACTCGCGGGCCTTCGCGCCGGCGCTGCGGCGGGTCGATTCCCTGCTGCTCGCCGCGCCGCTCTGGTACCTCGGCGTGGATCGGATCGTCCTCCGATGAAGTACCGTTGCAGGTCGGCAACCGGTGACGGCCGCCGTCGAGCCGTGCAGGAGCAACCGTGAGCGAATCCCTCGAACAGATCCTGGCCGACGGCTACCTCGGCGACGTCGCCACGCTCGACATCGCCGACGTCCGGGCCCGGCGGGCCGAGTGCAAGGACGTCGAGACCGGCTTGTCCTACCTGCGCCGGCTCATCCAGGGCCGACTCGACGTGGTCACGGCCGAGCAGGAGCGCCGGGCCGAGGGTGGTTCGGGCGAGGATCTCGAGGACCTCATCGCCCGCCTTCCCGCGTTGCTGGCCGGTTCCACCCGCTCCGAGGGCACCGGTCGTCTGCCCCAGAGCATCGGCATGGGGGCGGTCGACGCCACGTTGAGCGACGAGCTCGACGACATCTTGTCCCACGGCCGGCTCTCGGAGCTGGGCGAGCTGAGCGACGACGAGCTGGCGTCGGCGCGCGACGAGCTCACCGAGTTCGAGGCCAAGGTCTCCCAGCTGCGTCGGTCGTTGTTCGATCGCATCGACGCGCTCGAGGCCGAGCTGACCCGCCGCTACCGCACCGGCGAGGCGTCGGTCGACAGTCTGCTGAGCTGAGCCGACCACGCCCGACGGGATGGGACGGAACGAACCATGACCGAGATGGCACCGGCGATCCTCATCGTCGACGACGAGCCGGACGTCCGGAAGGTGATCCGCTCGATCCTCGAGGCCGACGGCTACGAGGTGGCCGAGGCCGCCGACGGCCAAGCCGCCCTGTCGTTGCTGCGCTCGATCGCCGGACCCCGGGGCCCCCACCTGGTCGTCCTCGACGTGATGATGCCGGGGATCGACGGCATCGAGGTGTGCGCGGAGATCCCGCACGACCGCATCAAGGTCCTCATGCTCACCGCCAGGGACGACGCCGAGACGCGGGCCGCGGCCGAATCGGCGGGGGCTGACCACTACATGACCAAGCCGTTCTCGGCGGTCGAGCTGCTCGACGTCGCTCGCAGCCTGCTGGCCACCGATTCCTGATCCGCCGGTGACCGACGAGCACGATGGCACCGACGACCGGTGGGGTGACCTGGGGGCGTTCATCCGCGAGCAACGGCGCCTGACGCATCTGTCACTGCGCAAGCTGGCCGAGCTCGCCGGGGTGTCCAACCCGTACCTCAGCCAGATCGAGCGAGGGTTGCGCAAGCCGTCGGCCGACATCCTCCAGCAGATCGCCCGCGCCCTGTCCATCTCGGCGGAGACCCTCTACGTCCGCGCCGGCATCCTCGACGATCGTTCCGGGGCCGTCGACGTGGTGGGTGAGATCCGCCGTGACCCGGCCCTGTCATCCGATCAGCGCCAGGCGCTGATCAGGATCTACCAGTCCTTCCGGGCCGAGACCGAGGGGCGACGCGACCCGAGCGGGCCCGAATCGGCGACGACGGAACCGCGCCGGTCGGAATCATCGGGCGACGGGGAGCGTTGAGCCACCCGTGCAACGTCTCGGAGTGCTCTCCCTCCACACCTCGCCGCTGGTCCAGCCGGGAGCCGGCGACGGTGGGGGGATGAACGTCTACGTGCGCGAGCTCGTCGCCTCGCTGGCCCAGGCCGGAGTCGAATGCCAGGTGTACACCCGTCGGTGGCGGGCCGACCTGCCCGATGTCGTCGACATCGAGCCCGGGTTCCGGGTCGTGCACATCGATGCCGGCGACCCCGATCTTCCCAAGGAGGCGCTCCCCGAGACGATCGGCATGTTCACCGCTGGGGTGCTCGGCCACCTCGATCGGCACCCCGTCGACGCCGTCCACGCCAATTACTGGCTGTCGGGGGTGGCGGGCCACACCATCAAACACGCCCTCGATCTCCCCCTCGTCTCCACGTTCCACACGCTGGGCGAGGTCAAGGCCAGAGGCGGTGATCCCGAGCCGCAGTCGCGCATTCGCGCCGAGCACGAGATCATCGGGTGCTCCGATGCCATCCTCGCCAACGCCACCGCCGAGGCAGCCGAGCTGGTCCAGTACTACGCCGCAGCGGCCGACCGCATCGAGATCGTGCCCCCGGGGGTCGATCACGCGTTCTTCAGTCCCGGCGATCGGACCGGCGCTCGCTTCGCCCTCGGCCTCGGCGATCACCCGGTCCTCCTCTTCGTGGGCCGGATCCAGCCGCTCAAGGGGCTCGACGTCGCGGTCCGCGCCCTGGCCGCCCTCGACCGTCGTGATGCCGTGCTGGTGGCCGTCGGCGGTACCAGCGGGCCGGTGGGCGATGCGCACCTGGCCGAGGTGATGGCGATGGCGAGGGAGCTGGGGGTGCAGGACCGGGTGCGCTTCGTCGAGGCCCAGCCCCACCACCTGCTGTCGACCTTCTACCGCGCCGCCGATGTCGTGCTCGTCCCCAGCCGGTCCGAGAGCTTCGGTCTCGTCGCCCTCGAGGCCGCGGCCTGCGGTACGCCGGTGATCGCCTCCGACGTCGGAGGCCTCGGCACCCTGGTGCGTCACGGTGCGTCCGGCTTCCTGGTGCCCGAGCGTGATCCCGTGCAGTTCGCGGGCCACGTCGATGCCGTGCTGGCCGACCCCGGGATGCAGGCCGAGCTGGCGACCGGCGGCGTCCGCATCGCGGCCGGCTACACGTGGTCCACCACCGCGGCGCGGCTGCGTCGGGTCTACGCCGACGTGGCGGCCCGCTCGCTCGTGCTGTGCCAGGCGGCCTAGCCGCTTCGCCCGCAGACTTCGTCGGCCGGCTCCTCGACTCCGCCTTGTGTCTCGAGGCGGCGCTGAATCGGTAACCGACAGACTGGGGCGGTGCAGCACGCCTCGACGCCCGAAGAGCTCGCCGTCCTCGCCGCCACCATCGAGGAGTGGCTCGAGCTCCAACTCGCCGACAACCCGGTGGTGGCCGCGGTGGATCGCGACGAGGATCCCGACGTCCACCGATGGTTCGTGCGGGTCGAGGGCGAGGAGAAGGACGTCTTCTCGATCTGGTTCCAGCTGCGCCAGCGGACGCTCCACTACGAGACGTACGTGATGCCGGCCCCGGAGGAGAACGCGGCGCGCTTCTACGAGTACCTCCTGCGGCGGAACACCTCGCTGATGGGGGCGGCGTTCGGGATCGGTGAGGAGGACGCCGTCTTCCTGTCCGGTGCCCTGCCCAACAGCGCCGTGGACCACGACGAGCTCGACCGCATCCTCGGTTCGCTCTACGTGTGGACCGAGCGCTTCTTCCGCCCCGCCCTGCGCATCGGGTTCGCCACCCGCCTCGGACTGTCGTGATGTTCCGTTGACTTTCCTATGGGTTCATGTAGGTTGGCCCGAGCAGGTCGACGTTCGCACCGGTCGGGGAAGCCGGGCGGTCGTCGGCCTGCTGACGCGCCTGGTCGGAGCCCGGCCTCGGTAACGTCCCGCCATGGACGTGGTTGAGCTCCAGATCGTCGGCGGCGGCCGGATGGGTGAGGCGCTGCTCACCGGGTTGCTGGCCGCCGATGGCGGGCGCCAGGTGCGGGTCGTCGAGGCCCTGCCGGCCCGGGCCGACGAGCTGCGCGCCGCGCACCCCGGCATCGCGGTCACCGACGCGGTCGGTCCGGCCCAGGGCACCGTCCTGGCGGTGAAGCCGCACCAGGTCGCCGACGTCTGCGCCGCCGTCGCCGACGCGGGCGGCGGTCGAGTCCTGTCGATCGCGGCCGGGGTCACCCTGGCCACCATCGAGGGCGCGCTCGGGGCCGGCGCGGTCGTGGTCCGAGCCATGCCCAACACGCCGGCCCTGGTCGGGAAGGGCGCCGCCGCCATCGCCGCCGGTTCGGCCGCCGGCGACGACGACCTGGCGTGGGCCGAGTCGATCCTGGGCGCGGTGGGCACGGTTTCCCGCGTCCCGGAGCACCTGCTCGATGCGGTCACCGGCCTGTCCGGGTCGGGCCCCGCGTTTGTCTTCCTCGTCCTCGACGCGCTGATCGAGGGGGGAGTCGCCGCCGGCCTGCCCCGCAACACCGCCGAGGCCTTGGCCGGCCAGACGATCCTGGGCGCAGCGTCGTTGTACCTCGCCGGCGACCAGTCTCCGGGGGAGCTGCGCGCCGCGGTCACCAGCCCCGGCGGCACCACCGCCGCCGGCCTGCGGGTACTCGAGCAGCGGGCGGTACGGGCCGCCGTCATCGACGCCGTCCTCGCCGCCCGCGACCGCTCGGCCGAGCTCGGCGCCTGACGCTCCGCCGCCCGTCCCACCCCGCCGCGCAACGCGCCGATCGTCGCGCCGTCCGGGCGGGAACTCCAGCACCATCCACCACTCGTGCCCCTCCAGGTGCTACTGGCCACGCTGGTCACGGTGTCGTACAGTCCGCCCCGGAGAGAAGGGGTGTTCCATGGCCGACCGGTCGACCCAGCGAAGTGCATCCAGCCGTCCCGGCTTCCTCACGCCCCGTGAGGTTGCCGAAGCGCTGCGAGTGTCCGACATGACCGTCTACCGGCTGATCAAGTCGGGTGAGCTGCGCGCCCTGCGCATCGGGAAGTCGTTCCGGATCAGCGAGGACGACTTCGATCGCTACCTGGCCGATCGCTTCACCGAAGCAGGCTGAGCGACTGCGGGCCGACGGCGCTTCGTGCCGTCGGCCCCACCACCTCTAGCGTCGGAGCCATGAAGGTTCTCTGGCCGCTTCGCTCATGACTCGCTTCGACACCGTCTCGTTCCTGTCCGACTACGGACGACGCGACGAGTTCGTCGGTGTCGTCCACTCGGTGATCCGGACGACCGCGCCCGAGGTCACCGTCATCGACATCACTCACGACATCCCCCGCCATGATGTGCGGGCGGGTGGCCTCGCCCTGGCCCGCAGCGCCCAGTACCTCTGCCCCGGCGTGGTGCTGGCGGTGGTCGACCCCGGCGTGGGCACCACTCGGCGGGCCATCGCGGTCGAGGTGGGTGACGGCCAATCGGTGCTGGTCGGCCCCGACAACGGCCTGCTCGCTCCTGCCGTCGCCATGGTGGGCGGGGCCACCGCCGCCGTGGCGCTCACCAACACCGACTTCCACCTTCCCGCCCCCGGCCCGACCTTCGACGGACGCGACGTGTTCGCTCCCGTGGCGGCCGCGTTGTGTGTCGGCGCCCAGCTCGCCGACGTCGGCGAGGCGATCGACGTCAACTCGCTGATGCCCGGTCTG
Organism: uncultured Acidimicrobiaceae bacterium; assembly: GCA_963747745.1. Classification (GTDB taxonomy): domain Bacteria; phylum Actinomycetota; class Acidimicrobiia; order Acidimicrobiales; family Salinilacustritrichaceae; genus Salinilacustrithrix. The sequence continues at coordinate 120,537 of CAVVGJ010000025.1, read as the reverse complement.
ATCCCGGTGGTGCGGGAGGAAGACGGCGGGCTGGTCAGTGAGGTCATGTGGGTGGATCACTTCGGCAACTGCCAGCTCAACGTCGACCCCGACGACATCGACGGCTGGGGCGACGTGGTGCACATCCGGATCGCCGACGAGTGGCGACCCGCCCGGCGGGCCTTCACCTACTCCGACGTGTCCGAGGGCGAGATCGGGCTGGTGATCGACAGCTACGGTCTGCTGTCCATCGCGCTCGACCGTCGGGCCGCCGACGCCGAGCTGGGGATCCACACCGGAACCGAGATCCGCATCCAACCCATCGAGGGGGAGCCGCCGCCCCCGGGGGCAACCACCGCCGTGACGCTGGGACGACGAGGAGACGAGCCGCGATGAGACCGGGCACCACGATCATGCTGGGGATCCTCTTGCTGTTGATCATCGGGGCCGCGCTCGTCCAGCTCGTGATCCTGGCGTAGCGGCAGGGACGGGTCCGCCTGGACGACAATGGTGGACCATGCGCCGAGCGCTCATCACCGTCACGCTCCTGGCCCTGCTGGCGGCGTGCAACCCGGACCCCACCACCGCGCACCCGCCCGACGGCGCCCTCCCGCCCTTCCACGCCACGGTGCACACCGTCGGCCCCGGCACGCCTTGGCCGCTCGGTGACTCGTGGCGGGAGGGCTGCCCCGTGGGTCCCGATGCGCTCCGGCTGGTCGAGGTGGATCACTGGGGCTACGACGGCACCGTCCACACCGGGAAGCTCGTGGTCGCGGCCGATGCGGTCGATCGGGTCGTCGAGGCGTTCCGCTCGTTGTTCACGGCCCGGTTCCAGATCGAGCGGATGGAGCCGGTGGACGCCTTCGACGGCCGTGACGAGGCGTCGATGGCGGCCAACAACACCAGCGCCTTCAACTGCCGGGTGGTCGCGGGCACGGCCACGTGGTCCGAGCACGCCTACGGCACCGCCATCGACGTGAACCCGGTGCAGAACCCCTACGTGCGCGACGGCACGACCGATCCCCCCGCCGGAGCCAGTTGGCTCGACCGTGCGTGGGAGACACCGGGCATGATCCGTGACGGCGACGCCGTCGTCGCGGCCTTCGCGGCCCAGGGCTTCGGCTGGGGTGGTCACTGGCGCAGCGCGCAGGACTACCAGCACTTCTCGCTCAGCGGCCGCTGACTCCGGAGTCAGACCTGGGCGACGAGCGTGTCGCGGTTGAACCGCTTCACGCCGCCGCGCAGGAGGAACAACGCGACCAGCCAGATCACAGCGCCGATGCCGACGGCCACCGGCCAGTCGACCAGCAGCAATCCGGTGGACTGGCCCACGGCGAGGAAGATGAGCGGCAGGATCACCGCGCCGCCCAGCTGGTTGGCCTCCTGGGCCGAGTTGGTGCGGGCCGAGACCCGGACCATCACGCCCAGGCCCAGCGTGGCGACCGCGGGCGCCACCCAGAGGATCATGACGCCCCACAACCGGGTGGGGATGAAGATCCGCCCCATCACGGGCCAGGCGATGACGTTGGTGACCACCGCGAAGGCGATGAAGCCGATCCACGACACCGCGACCGCCGGCAGGAACGCGGTGAGGAACTTGGCCACGAACAGGTCGCGGTCGGTGATCGAGGAGTGGAGCAGCGATTCGAGGGTCTTGCGCTCCTTCTCGCCGGCGAAGGCGTCGGCGGCGAGGACGGCCGAGACCATCAGCGGCACGATGAGGAACAGCGGCGCCAGGAGGTAGCCGTTGACCAGCACGATGAGTTGCTCCTGCTTGGGCAGGGCGAGGATGGGGTCGGCGAGGTTGCCAGGCACGGCATCGAGGAACCGCTCGACCCCGATGCCGGTGGTGGCGCGGGCCGCGAGACCGATGAACGCCGGGAGCACGATCATGAGCAGCGTGGGTACCGCGAGCATCGGGATGACGACCGATTTCGATCGGCGCACCGCGGTGAGGTCCTTGCCGACGACGCCGCGCACCGCGGTCCAGTCGGTTCTCACGACGGCACCTCCGCGGCAGGCGGCGGGGCGACGGCGTGGCTGCGCCGGGCCTCGATCTCGAAGTACACGTCCTCGAGCGAAGGGGGACGGGGAACCGCGGCGTACACCGCGACCCCGGCGCCCACCAGTGCGGACACGACGTGCGGGATCACGCCCCGGTCGGCCACGCGGATGAGGGCACCGTCGCCGGTGGGCGTCGCCATGTGCACGCCCGCCACGGCGTCGATGACCGCCACGGTGGAGGTGGAGGCGGCGGCCCCGAGATCGAGCGCGCACTCCAGGCCCTCCCACAGCTCGGCCGCCAGGTCGGCGGGTCGGCCGAACGCCACCAGGTGCCCCAGGTCGAGCACGGCCATGCGGTCGGCGAGCCGGCCGGCTTCGCCGAGGAAGTGCGTGGCCACCACGATGGTGCGGCCCTGCTCGGAGGCGAGCGAGCCGATCAACTCGATGACGTCGCGGGTGGCGCTGGGGTCGAGGCCCGAAGTGGGTTCGTCGAGGAACAGGACCTCGGGGTCGTGGAGCAGCGCCCGGGCGAGACCGAGGCGCTTGCGTTGTCCCGTCGACGCACCGCGGACGGCCTCGTCGGCGCGGTCGGCCATCCCGAAGCGGTGGAGCAGCTCGTCGATGCGGGCGTCGACGGCCGAACCGGTGAGGTGGCGGATCATGGCGGCGTAGTGGAGGTTCTCCCGCGCCGTCAGCCGATCGTCGAGGCCGGCGTGCTCGGTGAGCACGCCGGTGCGGGCTCGCAGCTCGCTGCCGTCGCGGGTGGGGTCGAGGCCGAGCACGGTGGCCGAACCGGCATCGGGTCGGAGGACGCCGTTGAGCAGCCGGACGGTGGTGGTCTTGCCGGCACCGTTGGGGCCGAGCAGCGCCAGCACCTCTCCCGGCGCGACGTCGATGGTCAACGAGTCGACGCCGACGCCGCCGGCGAAGCGACGGGTCAGGCCCTCGGTCACGATGCCCCCGTCCATCGGGCCATTCTGCCGCTTCGATCCACCAACTCCGACGCCCTGGACGCGTTCGCCGGCTCGGAGCGATGCGATGTCCGCGGCCGACGTGGTCAACTGTGGCCGGCCCGACCGTCGGGATGCCCACTGGAGAGCTGGTTTGAACCTCGCCGAGATCTGTGCCGATCACGCCGCCGACAACATCGCCATCATCTCCAGAGGTCGAGCAACGACGTACGGCGAACTTCGGGACCAGGTCGCCCATCTCCGGGGCGGGTTGGTCGAGGCCGGGATCGAGCCGGGTGACCGGGTCGGCATCGTCGCCGCCAACAACTGGTACTTCGTGGTCAGCTACCTGGCCGTGCTCGGCGTGGGCGCGGTGGCCGTGCCCCTCAACCCGTCGAGTCCCGGACCCGAGCTCACCGGGCAGCTCGCCGCGGTGGAGCCCAGCGCCCTGTTCATCGGACCCACCGGCCGGCGATCGTTCGCGGGCATCGATTCGGCCGATCTCCCATCTCTCCGGTTGGTGATCACGTCGGCGTCGAAGACGGCGGCCGACGGCGCGGTGAGCCTCGACGACCTGCGGGCCGCGGCGCCGGTGCCCATCGTGGAGCGGGCCGACGACGACCTCGCCGTGCTGATGTTCACGAGCGGCACGGCCGGATTCCCGAAGGCGGCCATGCTCAGCCACGGGAACCTCCGATCGAACCTCGAGCAGATGCAGGCGCAGCCCCACCGCTCGCAGACGAAGGACGACGTGGCCTTCGGCGTCCTCCCGTTCTTCCACATCTTCGGCCTCAACGTCGTCCTCGGTCTCGCCCTCCACAGCGGGAGCGCGGTCGTGGCGGTCGAGCGCTTCGACCCCGAATCGGCGCTCGAAGCCATCGTCAAGCGCGGGGTCACCGTGATCGCCGGTGCCCCGGCCATGTGGTCGGACTGGGCCCAGCTCCCCGGGGCACCACCCGATGCGTTCTCGAAGATCCGGATCGCCGGCTCCGGCGCGTCGAAGCTCGACGAGGCGGTGCAGGCCACGATGCTCGAGCGGTTCGGCCTCCACGTCTCGGAGGGCTACGGCCTCACCGAGGCGTCGCCGGTGGTGACGAACTCCACCGGCATCCCCGCGCCTCCCGGGAGCATCGGAGCGCCCCTGCCGGGCGTGCGACTCCGCCTGGTCGATCCCGCCGGGCACGATGTCCTCGTCGGCGATGCCGGCGAGATCCAGGTGCGGGGCCCCAATGTCTTCCAGGGCTACTGGAACGATCCGGAGGCCACCGCCGAGGCCCTCACCCCCGACGGATGGCTCAAGACCGGCGACCTGGCCGTCGTCGACGACGACGGGTTCCTGTTCCTCGTCGACCGGATGAAGGATCTGATCATCGTGTCCGGGTTCAACGTCTATCCCGGCGAGGTCGAACGCGTGCTCGTCGAGCACCCCTCGATCGAGGCGGCCGCCGTCGTGGGTGTGCAACATCCCCACTCCGGTGAGGCGGTGAAGGCCTTCGTCGTCGCGTCCGAGGGCGAATCGGTCGAGGAGGACGAGATCATCATGTTCTGCGAGTCCCGCCTGGCCCGGTACAAGTGCCCCCAGAAGGTGCTGTTCGTCGACGAGATCCCCCAGGGCCTGGGGGGCAAGGTGCTCAAGCGGGAGCTGCGCTGACGACAGCTCGCGGGACTTTGTGAGCATTCGCACGATCGCCGTACCCTGCCCTCGTGGCCGACCGTGAAACGAAGCGCATCCCCGACGCCACCGTCGCCCGCCTCCCCATCTATCTCCGGAGCCTGCTGGAGCTGGCCGCCGAGACGATGACGGTCAGCTCCGAGCAGCTGGCCGAATCCGCGGGGGTCAACGCGGCGAAGGTCCGCAAGGACCTGTCGTACCTCGGCAGCTACGGCACCCGCGGCGTGGGCTACGACGTCGAGTACCTGCAGAACCAGATGCGGCGTGCCCTCGGCCTGACCCATGACTGGCCGGTGGTCATCGTCGGTATCGGCAACCTCGGTGCGGCCCTCGCCAACTACGGCGGCTTCGGCGACCGTGGCTTCCCGGTGGTGGCCCTGGTCGACGCCGACCCCGCGGTGGTGGGCAAGACCTACGGTGGGCTGGCGGTGCAGTCGGCCGACGATCTCGGTGCCGTGGTCCGAGATCTCGACGTCAACATCGGGGTCATCACCACCCCGGCCGCCGCGGCCCAGGCCGTGGCCGACCAGCTCACCGACGCCGGTGTGAAGTCGATCCTGAACTTCGCTCCCACCGTCATCTCGGTGCCCGACGGTGTGTCGCTGCGCAAGGTCGACCTCGCGGTCGAGATGCAGATCCTCAGCTTCTACCAGCAACGACTCGAGATGTGAGATGGCGGTCGACGGCCCGCAATACCCGGTGAACCTGGTGCTGCGGGGTCGGTCGGTCCTGGTCGTCGGCGGCGGTCCGGTGGCCACGTCGAAGGTGCGAGGTCTGCTCGAGGGCGGGGCCGACACCATCACCGTGGTGGCGCCATCGGTCACCGACGAACTGCGAGCCATGCCGGTCACCGTGGAGGCGCGCCGCTACCGCACGCCCGAGGCCGGCGATCACCGTCTCGTCGTCACCGCCACCGACGATGCGGCGGTGAACCACCAGGTCTTCCTCGACGCCGACGCCGCCGGCGTGTGGGTCAACTCCGCCGACGATCCAGCCAACTGCACGTTCACGCTCCCGGCCCGGATCCGGCGGGAGCACCTCCTGATCACGGTGGCGACCGGGGGTCACAGCCCGGCGGTCGCCTCCTGGCTGCGGAGGCGATTCGAAGCGGAGTTCGGTCCCGAATACGATGCGCTGCTGGAGCTCCTGTCGGCCGAGAGGGAACGAATCAAAGCCACCGGGCGTTCCACCGAAGGACTGAAGTGGCAGGAAGCGCTCGATGCCGGGTTGCTCGACCTGCTCCGAACCAAGCGAACCGCTGAAGCACGGGAAGTGCTGCGCAAATGCCTGTCGTCGTAATCGGCCTGAACCATCGAACCGCCCCACTCGGCGTGCTCGAGGAGATGACCATCGACACCCGCGGGCTCGACAAGACGCTGCACGCCCTGCTGGCCACCGAGCACCTCTCCGAGGCCGTCGTCCTCTCCACGTGCAACCGCACCGAGGTCTACGCCGTCGCCGAGAAGTTCCACGGCGGCTACTCCGACGTCCGGGAGGTCCTGGCCCAGCTGGCCTTCCTCGACGCCGAGGACTTCGCCGATCACCTCTACGTCCACCACGACACGGCGGCCGTCGCCCACCTCTTCGACGTGGTGTCGGGGCTCGATTCCGCCGTCCTCGGTGAGCACGAGATCCAGGGCCAGGTGAAGTCGGCCTGGGAGAGCGCCCAGGCGGCACGCGCCGTCGGCCCCACCCTCAACCTGCTGTTCCGCCACGCCCTCGAGGCCGGCAAGCGGGTCCGCAACGAGACCGCCATCGGTCAGGGCACCGCGTCGGTCTCCTACTCGGCCGTGGCGCTCGCCGACGCCCACCTCGGTGGTCTCGACGGCAAGCGGGCCATCGTGCTGGGCGCCGGTGAGATGGCCGCATCGATGGCCGCTTCCCTGGCCGATGCCGCCGTCGCCGACCTGGTGGTCGCCAACCGCACCTTCGACAAGGCCCGGGCCATCGCCAAGAGCCTCGACGCCCGGGCGGTGCGCTTCGCCGATGTCGTCGACGAGCTGGTCAACGCTGACGTCCTGCTCACCTCCACGGGCGCCTCCAGCGTGCTGCTGCACCGCGACGAGACGGCGGCCGTCGTCGAGCGCCGGGCCGGCCGTCCGCTCCTCCTCGTCGACATCGCCGTCCCCCGCGACATCGATCCACAGGTCGCCGAGCTGCCTGGTGTCACGGTCCTCGACATGGACGACCTCAGCCAGTTCGCCGAGGCCGGCCTGGCCGAGCGCCGCAAGGAGGTCGACGTCGTGCGGACCCTGCTCGACGGCGAGGTCGAGCGCTACCTCGCGGCCACCTCGGCCCGGGCCGTGGCGCCGGTCATCGTGGCCCTGCGTGCCGCGGCCGAAGAGGTCCGGGCCGCCGAGCTCGAACGGGCCCGCGGCCGCCTCGGTGCGCTCGACGACGACCAGCTCGCCGCGGTGGATGCACTCACCCAGTCACTGGTGGCCAAGCTGTTCCACGCCCCGTCGGTCGCCCTGCGCGACGCGGCCGGTTCGGCCAAGGGCGACCGTCTCGTCCAGGCCCTGCGCGACCTCTTCGACATCGACGACACCGCAGGCTGAGCTTGCCACGGAATCTGGACGCGCCTGCGTACCAGCAGAGGCGCCCGAGCGGCGCGGTGCGTTCGGGTGCCCGATGAAGCTTCGCGCCGCCACCCGCCAGTCGCCGCTCGCGCTGTGGCAGTCCGAGCACGTCCGGTCACTCCTCCAGGCCGCGCACCCTGGGCTGGAGATCGAGCTGGTACCGATGACCGCCGCACCCGACGACGACCTGACCCGACCGATCTCGGCCATCGGCGGCAAGGGCGCGTTCGCCAAGGAGGTCCAACAGGCCGTGCTCGAGGGCCGGGCCGACTTCGCTGTCCACTCGGCCAAGGACTTGCCGTCGGCCGGTGTCCGGGGCCTCACCCTCGCGTCGGTCCCCGAACGGGGAGACGCCCGCGACGTGCTCGTCGGCGTTGCTCTCGTCGATCTCCCGATCGGGGCCACCGTGGCCACCGGATCGAACCGGCGCCGGACGCAGCTCCAGCACCTCCGCCCCGACCTCCACTTCGTCGAGCTGCGGGGCAACGTGCAGCGTCGCGTCGCCCAGGTGGGTACCGAGCGCGAGGGCCGCAGGATCACGGCCATCATCGCCGCCGGCGCCGGTCTGCTCCGCCAGGACCTGGAGGACCGCATCAGCGACTGGCTTCCGACCTACGTCATGACCCCGCAGGTCGGCCAGGGTGCACTGGCGGTGGAGTGCCGGACCGACGATCCCGACACGGCTGCCGTGCTCGCCGCCATCGAGCATGCCCCCAGCCGTCGGCAGGTCGACGCCGAGCGGTCGTTCCTCGTCGCCCTCGGCGGCGACTGCGATCTCCCCGCCGGCGCCCACGCCACGCTCGAGGACGACGGCGTCATCGTCCTGCGGGCGGTGGTGGCATCGCTGGACGGCAGCCGCGTCGAGCGCACGGTGGTCCGGGGCACCGACCCCGCCGCGGTCGGCCCCGCCGCCATCGCCCAGCTCCCCGTCACCGAGCTCCTCGGCCCCCGCTGACGCCGGCGGGCCGCGGGCCAGTCATCGGAGGCGGCGGCGGATCTCGACGGCGACCTCGGGACCGACCAGGGCCTCGATCTCCTCCCCGAGGGAGTCGATCACCGGACGGTCGCCGTCGTAGGCGAGCTCGCCCTCGGTGCAGCACCAGTGCATGGTCTCGCCCTCCGGACCCCAGTCGGCTCGGCTCCAGCGCCGCAGGGTGGCCGTGTCGCCGTCGCGGTCGATCCGGAGCGGGAGCTGCCAGCACACCTCCGGCTTCCAGTCGAGCACCGACTCGCCGGCGTCGAGTGCCGCCAGGTGCAGGGCGCAACCGACGCCGCCTTCGAAGCCCGGACGGTTGAAGAAGATGCAGGCGCCGTCGACCACGCGGGTGTTGGTCCTCGTGTCGTCGGAGAACACTCCACCGGCGGCGGCGTCGGCGTGATGCTGGAAGCGGTCGGGATCGAGGGTGGCGCCGAGGGCGGCCACCAGCTTCGCCTCGTCGACGTCGAGCATCTCGGCGCCCACCGAGCAGCATCCCTGCATCAGTGCCTCGGCCGGCTCGTCGAGGATGCCCTTGCACCCGTCGCCCCAGAGGCACCGCCAATTGGAGCCGAGGAAGCCGAGATCGATGGTCCAGCGGGTGCCGTCGACGGGGTCGGTGAGCTCCTCGAACCGCTCGTCGGCCACGATCGGAGTCTAGGGGGACCTCCACGGGATCGATGCGGCGCCCCGGCCCGAGGCGTCGCCAGATCGGGCCGCCCCTGTCCCGGTCGTAGTCTGCAGCCATGGCCGTGCTGTTCCGGGCCTCGCTGGCGCTCGCACGCCCGGGTCACTCGCTCCGCTCATGACGGTTCCTCGCTGGGGGCTGCGCCCCCAGACCCCATCACCGGACGGCTCGCTGGCGCTCGCACGCCCGGGTCACTCGCTCCGCTCATGACGGTGTACCTCGTCGGGGCGGGGCCGGGGGACCCGGGGTTGCTGACGGTGCGCGGCGCCGAGGTGCTCGCCCGGGCCGACGTGGTGGTGCACGATCGGTTGTCGGCCGCCGAGCTGCTCGACCTGGCCCCCGAGACCGCCGAGCGCATCGACGTCGGGAAATCGCCCGGGCACGCCCGGCTGAGCCAGGAGGACATCAACGCCCTGCTCGTCGAGCGTGGTCGCGCCGGCGAGACCGTCGTCCGGCTCAAGGGCGGTGATCCCACCGTGTTCGCCCGCGGCGGCGAGGAAGCGATGGCGCTGGCCGACGCCGGCGTGGCCTTCGAGTTCGTCCCCGGTGTCACCTCGGCCATCGCCGTGCCCGCCTACGCCGGCATCCCAGTGACCCAGCGGTTCTCGTCCACCAGCTTCACGGTGGTCACCGGCCACGAGGATCCCTCCATCGGCGACGATGGTTCGGTCGACTGGGACGCGGTCGCCCGCGTCGGTGGCACGATCATCATCCTCATGGGGGTGGGGCGCATCGCCCGGATCTGCGAGCGGCTCATCGCCGGCGGCCGTTCCCCCGACACACCCGCCGCCGCGGTGATCTGGGGGACCAGGCCCGAGCAACGCACCGTGCGCGGAACGCTGGCCACGCTCCCCAGCCATGGACCTCGAGTCACCCGCCACCATCGTGGTGGGTGCCGTCGCCGGCCTCGACCTGGGCTGGTTCGAGACCCGTCCGCTCTTCGGCAAGACCGTGGTGGTGACTCGGGCCCGGGCCCAGTCGTCGTCGTTGCTCGCCCGCCTGCGCGAGCTCGGGGCCGACACGGTCGAGATCCCCGCCATCCGCATCGACGAACCGTCCGACGGGGGCGCGGCGCTGCGGGCCGCCGTCGCCCGCCTCGACGCCTACGACTGGGTGGTCGTCACCTCGCCCAACGGGGCCCGCCGCCTGCTGGCGGAGTGCCGTGACGCCCGGTCGTTCGGGTCGGCGAGGGTGGCCGCCATCGGGCCCGGCACCGCCGACGCACTCGCCACCGGCAACATCGTGGCCGACCTGGTCCCCGAGCACTTCGTGGCCGAGGGCCTGCTCGACGTGTTCCCGTCCGGTTCGGGCCGGGTCCTGCTGGCCCGGGCCGCCGAGGCCCGCGACGTCCTCCCCGACGGCCTCCGTGACCAGGGCTGGGAGGTCGACGTGGTCGAGGCCTACCGAACCGAGCCGGGTGCGCCCGACGACACCGACCTCGCCCGGGCCGCCGCCGCTGACATGGTGACCTTCACGTCGTCGTCCACGGTCCGGAACTTCCTCGCCGTCTGCGGCACCGTCCCCCCGGTGGTGGCCTGCATCGGCCCGATCACCGCCGCCACCGCCCGGGAACACGGCCTGACCGTGGATGTCGAAGCCGACGTCCACACCATCGACGGGCTCCTCGACGCCCTCGTCGCTCACACCACCCGACAGGCGCGGCCGTAGCGACGGGCCACGGCGCCACGGTGGGAGCCGTCAGCCCCCGGTGGTCGAGGTCGTCTCCCGGTCGCGGTCGCGGTCACGGTCTCGCAGCGTGGTCGGCGTCTCGTCCGACGCCATGCAGAACGGCACGTCGTCGAGCAGCCACTCGCCGGAATCGTTGCGCTGGAGCTGCAGCGTGGTCTGCACCTCGTAGGGAGCGTCGGTGCCGCTGGTGGCCCTGAGACGCAGCTCGACCTGGGCTCCGGCGTCGTTGAAGGTGACCGTCTGGTCGACGATCTCGAACGTGGTCGGGTCGGAGACCTCGAGACCCTGGGTCTCGATCAGCTGTTGGACCCGATTGCTCACGTGGTCGCGCAGCCGGTCCCGATCCTGATCTCCGCAGGCGGTCACGACCGACTCGAGGACCTGATGGATGCGGTCCCGGTCCCGATCACGGTCCTGGTCGGGGGTGCCGTCCGACGTGGTGCTGGACGTGCTCCCCGATCCCGTGGACGAGGTGGTGTCCGTGGTGCTGTCACCGCACGCGCCGAGGAGGAACGTGAGGGCCAGTGCCCCGGCGAGGAGCTTGGTCGTGTGCTTCATGGGTTGCACCTCCGTGCCGGATGCCGGCCGTGAAGCCGGCACCCGTTCGGTCGTCGGTCAGCCGTCCTGGAGCATGGCCAGCGTGCGGACGAGGAACGAGGCCATCTGGGCCCGGGTCACCTCGCCCGACGGGTCGTAGGTGTCGGCGCTGGTGCCGTGGGCGATCCCCGCCGCCGCCAGGGCGTTGATGGCGTCGTGATGGGTGTTGCCGAGGTCGTCGACGAACCGGTCCGGTCCGGCGGCCAGGTCGTGCCCGAGCACGTAGGCGATGGTGCGGGAGAGGAACGAGGCCATCTGGGCCCGGGTCACCTCGTTGCCCGGTCCGTTCGTGCCGTAGGTCGTGGCCGACCGGCCCTGGATGATCCCGACGGCGGTCAGCTGGTTGATGGCCAGCTCGTGGACGTCGCCGTCGTCATCGGTGAAGGCGTCCGGTGGGTTGCTCGGGAGCGTGACACCGTCCATCCCCTCGAGGTCGGACAGCGTGTCGACCATGCGGGCCAGGAACGAGGCCATGGCGTCCCGGTTCACGTTCAGCCGTGGGCTGTAGGTCGACGGGGTCGTGCCTTCGGTGACTCCGACCGACGCCAGGCACTCGATGGCCTCGAGCTGCTCTGCGGTGACGCCGGCGAGGTCCTCGAAGCCGGTGGTGGCGGGATCGGTGCAGACATCAGGGCTGGTCGCATCCGGCGGCGGCTCCGACGGAACACCGCCACCGCCTCCACCGCTGGCCGGAGCCGTGGTGGTGGTCGTGGTCGTGGTGGTGGTCGTGGTCGTCGTGGTGCCTTCGCCCTCACCGCCACCGCCTTCGTTGCCGGGGCTGTGGGACTCGGCTGGACCGACGTACAGCTGCTCGACGTCCGGCGTCGCGGCGCCGTCGACGACCTCGACGGTCACGGTGTACTGACCGAGCGGGGCGCCGTCAGCGACCATGACGAACCACGTGACGCTGGCGCTCGACCCCTCGTCGAGCGACGCCAGGTCCAGCGTGGTGACCAGGTTGCCGTCGACGAGGTCCACCGGCATCGACACGGCCTGCGAGTACACCGCGGCCTGGCTGGCGGCGGTGAAGTCGTCGAGCGCGTCGAGCGTCACCTGCAGCAGGACGTTCTCGGCCGTCGCCGCACCCTGGGGGTTGTAGATCCGGGCCGTCAGCTTGGCGTTGGTGGCCTGGTCCACGTAGCCGGGGACCGACGTCCACAGCGCGGTCAGCTCGGCCGGGAGGACGTGAAGCGTGGCGACGTCGGAGGCGAGCGGGGTCGGGTCGGGGACGTCGACCAGGTCGAGGGTGAGCTGGTAGACGCCCGTCGGCGCACCGGCCGCGACTCGCACGTCGAAGCCCGTGGTCGCCCGGTACCCGGCGCCAATGGGGAACCCGTCCGCCGGCCCCCAGTACCCGACCAGCTTCCCGGCACCGTCGGCGGTGAACGTGACGGACTGGCCGCTGATCGGGTCGACCGCGGTGATCCGGCCGGCGTCGTCATCGGTGAAGTCCTGGCCCGGATCGACGGCGTCGAGGGTGATCCGCACCCGGGCGTGGTCGACCGGCGTGCCCACCAGCGCGGGGCTGTACAGCGAGGCCGTGACCGGGAACGTCTCGGTCTGGACGATCTCGTCAGGGACCCCACCCCAGTCGACGGCGGGCGCGGTCAGCGCGGCCTCCTGCGCCGCGCAGGTCTCCTCGCCGACCCGATCCATGGTGAAGCCGGCCACCACCTCGTGCTCGTGGAGGTAGTAGATCGTCGACCGCACGTCGGCGGCGAGCTGGGCGAACGCCGCTGCGTTGTACAACGTGTCCGTGCCGAGCGGGTCCTCCGAGGCGATCGGCGGCAGGTCGCCGAAGTCGACGACCGACTGGATCGGATCCGTGTGCCAGGTGAGCGCCGGCACGTCGAGCCAGGTCACGCACCCCTTGAACACGTCGTCGCGGTTGTAGGTGAACCCCCGGTAGTCGACGAACCGCTCGGTGATCGCCGCGTTGAGGGCGTCGTCTCCGTCGCGGGCGGGTAGCGATGCCGGACGCCACGCGGCGGTGGGGTCAGCCACTCCGGTCAAGCGGTTGTAGTACATGACCGCGTCGACGGTGATGGGTACGAACTTGCTAGCCGCAGCGCCGACGGAGACGGCGGCGAGCTCCCAGGGCCCGAACGGGCCGACCGAGGCCAGGCCATTGTCGAGGTAGGCGGCGTCGAGGCCGGGGATCGTGCCGGTCGTCATCAGCGACTTGAACAGCGCGGCGTTCTCCGGCCCGGCATCGGCCACGACACCGTCGATGACCAGACGACCGGCGGCGTCGAGGGTGACAGTGTCGGCGGCGAGCAGCCGCTTCTCGACGTCGGACAGCTTCTGGGCCAGCACGTCCTCGTTGGTGCGCGTCATGTTGAGCCGCTCGAGCTGAGCCTCGGAGACGTACATCGCATAGGAGGGCTGCGGGTCACAGGCGGTGATCTCCACGCCGGCCGGTGGCACGTAGCCGGGGTCGCCCATCAACGGGATCCGGTAGACCATCGTGTGGTCCACCGGGTTCATGATGCGGTCGTCCTCGGTGAAGCCGGGGAGCGGCTCGGTGGTCACGGGCTGGACGCAGTACTCCGTAGACGTACCGGTCTCGTCCGTGACCTCGAACTGATCGAAGATCGGCCGACCGTCGACGTCGCGCAGCGCGACGACGAGGTCGGAGTAGAGGCTGCCGGGATCTTCCCCGCTGCCGCCGGTTCCGCCGTCGCCTCCGGTGCCGCTTCCCGGTCCGGCCGCGAGCACGGCCGGCGAACCGATGAGGGCGACGGCAATCGATGCGACGACCAACGCGCGCAGCGGGGCCCGCCGCGATGACTTCCACGACAGATGCACCATGTCGACCTACTTCCACCAGTCCACCCAGCTCCTGGGGGGTGGAGCTGCGATGGCTCGGCGCCGTGCGCCGTGATCTGAACGGTGCGCCCGCGACCCGACGGCGGGAAGAGGAGGAATCCTCCACGCGTCGGGACCTTGGTCCGTTGCCGGGTGTTTCGCCGACAATGGGGCGATGCGACTCCGCGGGATCCTCTTCGACTTCGACGGCCTCGTGCTCGATACCGAGACGTCGGAGTACCTGACCGTCGCTGACGCCTTCGCCGACCACGGCCTCGAGCTGTCGCGCGAGGAGTGGGTAGGCATCATCGGGACCGCCGACCACCCCCACTGGACCGAGATGCTCGAGACCGCCCTCGGACGCCCCCTCACCAACCGGGAGGAGGTGCTCGAGACCCGGCGAGCCCGGCACCATGCCCGGATCTCGGCCGAGGTGGTCCGGCCCGGCGTCGTCGATCTGGCCACCGCCGCCCACGACGCAGGCATCGGCGTGGCCATCGCGTCGTCGAGCCCGCTGGACTGGATCGAGGGGCATCTCACCCGGTTGGGCATCGACCACCTCTTCCCGGTCCGGGCCACCCGCGACGACGTCGGCCACGCCCGCACCAAACCGTGGCCCGATCTGTTCCTCCTGGCTGCCGAACGGTTGGGGGTCGACGCCACCGGTTGCGTGGTGCTGGAGGACTCCGAACCGGGCATCGCCGCCGGCAACGCCGCAGGATGCGCCACGGTGGCGGTGCCGGGCGGCATGACCGCGCACCTCGAGTTCGAGTCCGCCGACCTCGTCATCGGTTCCCTCGCCGACGTCGATCTCGACCGGCTGGCGGCGCTCGTGGACGGGGCCCATAGGCTTCGGGAGCGATGAGCCCCGACACCGACGCCAACCGGCCCGGCACCGGAGGTCGCCCGTGAGCTTCCCCGAGCGCCGCCTCCGTCGACTCCGTCGCACTCCCGCCCTGCGCCGCATGGTGGCCGAGACCCGCCTCGACGTCGACGACCTGATCGCCCCCCTGTTCGTGCGCGAGGGCATCGACACGCCGCAGCCCATCGAGAGCCTCCCGGGGGTCGTCCAGCACACCCTCACCAGCCTCAGGAAGGAGGCCCGCGAGCTGCGTGACCTCGGCGTCCCCGGCATCGTCCTGTTCGGGGTCCCCGAGCACAAGGACG
Source organism: uncultured Acidimicrobiaceae bacterium (assembly GCA_963747745.1). Lineage (GTDB taxonomy): Bacteria > Actinomycetota > Acidimicrobiia > Acidimicrobiales > Salinilacustritrichaceae > Salinilacustrithrix. The sequence continues at coordinate 105,428 of CAVVGJ010000025.1, read as the reverse complement.
CCACCGGCAGCGGCGCCAGCGATCCCGACGGCATCGTGCAGGTCGCGCTGCGGGAGCTGCGCGACGATCTCGGCGACGACCTGGTCCTCATCGCCGACCTGTGCGTCGACGAGTACACCGACCACGGCCACTGCGGCATCGTGGGCGACGACGGCGACGTGGACAACGACGCCACCCTCGAGCTCTACGCCGCCGCCGCCGTGGCGCAGGCCCGGGCCGGCGCCGACATCTGCGCCCCATCCGGGATGATGGACGGACAGGTGGCCACCATCCGTGCCGCGCTCGACCTCGACGGGCACCCCGGCGTGTCGATCCTCGCCTACGCCGCCAAGTACGCCTCCGGCCTGTACGGGCCGTTCCGCGACGCGGTCGACGTGACCATCGTCGCCCAGGACGGCCAGCGTGGCGACCGCAAGAGCTACCAGCAGGACCCAGCCAACCGCCGCGAGGCCATGGAGGAGATCTCCCTCGACCTGGCCGAGGGGGCCGACATCGTCATGGTGAAACCGGCGCTGTCGTACCTCGACGTCATCGCCGAAGCCCGCCGGATCACCGATGTGCCCATCGCCGCCTACCACGTGTCCGGCGAGTACGCCATGGTCCACGCCGCCGCCCGCAACGGGTGGATCGACGGGCCGGCGGTGATGCGGGAGCACCTCGCTGTCGATCAAGCGGGCCGGCGCCGACCTCATCCTCACCTACGCGGCGCGCGCCATCGCCGAGGAGCAGCAATGACGAACGAGGAGCTCTACGCCCGAGCTCTGGCCCACATCCCCGGGGGCGTGAACTCGCCCATCCGGGCCTTCCGCGCCGTGGGCGGGACGCCGTACTTCGTCGCACGCGCCGAGGGGGCTCGGGTGTGGGACGTGGAGGGCAACGAGTACCTCGATCTCGTCCAGAGCTACGGCGCCGTCATCGCCGGCCACGCCCATCCCGCCATCGTCGCCGCCGTCCAGGAGGCGGCGGCGCGGGGCACGTCGTACGGCGCACCCACCGAGGGCGAGGTGTGCATCGCCGAGGAGATCTGCGCCCGGGTTCCGTCGGTGGACAAGGTCCGGCTGGTCAGCTCCGGCACCGAGGCCACCATGTCGGCCATCCGCCTCGCCCGGGGCCACACCGGCCGCTCGAAGCTGGTGAAGTTCGCCGGGAACTACCACGGCCACGGCGATGCGTTGCTGGCCCAGTCCGGCTCCGCCCTCGCCGTGTTCGGCCTGCCCGATTCGGTGGGCGTCACGCCGGCCACCGTGGCCGACACCCTCGTGGTGCCCTACAACGAGGTGCCGACGCTCGACGACTCGGTGGCCGCGGTCATCGTCGAGCCCGCGGCGGCCAACATGGGCCTGATCGGCCCGGACGAGGGGTTCCTCGAGGGGCTGCGCGCCGAGTGCGACCGCGTCGGTGCGCTGCTCATCTTCGACGAGGTCATCACCGGGTTCCGCGTCGCCCGGGGCGGAGCGCAGGAGCTGTTCGGCGTGGACGCCGACCTCACGTGCTTCGGCAAGGTGATCGGCGGTGGGCTGAACATCGGGGCCTTCGGCGGACGATCCGAGATCATGGACTCGATGGCCCCCGACGGCCCGGTCTTCCAGGCCGGCACGCTGTCGGGCAACCCGCTGGCAACCGCGGCGGGGCGAGCCGCCCTCGACCTGCTCGATGCCGGCGCCTACGACCGACTCCGGGCCTCGGCGGCCCGCCTGGCCGATCGGCTCGAGAAGGCCTTCGCCGGCGCCGGGATCGACGTGGTCGTCCCTCGGGTGTCATCGCTGGTCGGCATCCACTTCGGCGCGAGGGCGCCCCGCAGCTACGCCGACGCCAAGACGACCGACGAGGACCGCTACCGGCAGTTCTTCCACGGCATGCTCGACCGGGGCGTGGCCATGGCGCCCGGCGCCTACGAGGTCCTGTTCCCGGGCCTCGCCCACACCGACGACGTGATCGACGCCATCGGTGATGCGGCCGACGCCGCCGCGGCATCGATCACTACCTGAGACGCTGCGCCCGCGGACTTCGTCCGCCGCATGTTCTTTTCAGACGCCAGGCGGGAGTTACTCGTCCTCGTCGACGACATCGGGCAGGCGCTCGTCGAGGGCAGCCTCCGCCTTCTCGTTGCTCACGCCCATGCTGAGGGCCAGTTCGGCGACGAGCAGAGCCCGGGCGTGCAGGTACAGCGTCTTCTCCGACGGGGAGAGGTGCTTGCGGTCGCGCCGCACGGCGAGGTTGCGGACCACCTCGGCCAGCTGCCACACGTCGCCGTCGTTCATCCGCCGCTGGTTGTTCTTCATGCGGCGGGAGAAGTTCGACGGGATGCGCACGTCGTGGTCGGCGAGCAGCTCGAAGAGATCGTCGAGCTCTTCCTTGCTGGTGGGCTGGCGGACACCGATCTCCTCGGCCTCGTCGACCGGCACCCACACCCGGAGCTCCTGGAGCTCGAGATCGACGATGAAGTAGTCGCGCTCGACGTCGCCGATCTTCTTGGTGACGACGTCGACGATGCGCCCGGCCCCGTGCTGGGGGTAGATCACGGCGTCGCCCTTGGAGAAGGGAGCGGCGGCAACAGCTGACATGGGTGACTCCTGTCCCGACAATGCTTCACCTTCCACCATGCCGCGGTCGGGCCCGCTTCCCAACGTCGGTGCCGAGATGGTGCGGCCGGCCCTGGCCGGCACGACCTCGTCGAAGCCTCATCTCCCGTCCGTAGTCTGGGTCCATCGGCCGGTGTCACCGGCTGCCCCCGCACCCCAGACGACAGGAGCGCTCCATGCAGCTCGGGATGATCGGACTCGGCCGAATGGGCGGGAACATGGCCGACCGCCTCCGGCGCGACGGCCACACGGTGGTGGGCTACGACGCCTTCAGCGACTCCTCCGACGTCGGCTCCCTCGAGGAGTTGGTCGCGGCGCTCGATCCACCCCGTGTGGTTTGGGTGATGGTCCCGTCGGGGGAGCCGACCACCTCCACCGTCGATGCCCTCGCCGGGTTGCTCGCCGCGGGCGACATCGTGGTCGAGGGCGGGAACTCGCGCTGGACCGATGCCCGGGCCCAGGCCGAGGCGCTGGGCACCAAGGGCATCGGGTTCGTGGACGCCGGGGTCTCGGGTGGGGTGTGGGGCCTCGACAACGGCTACGCCCTCATGGTCGGCGGCTCCGACGACGACGTGGCCCGCATCTGGCCCATCCTGACGACCTTGGCGCCTCCCGACCCCGACGGCACCGGCAAGGGACTCGCCCATGTCGGCGAGGTCGGCGCGGGCCACTTCACCAAGATGGTGCACAACGGGGTCGAGTACGCCGTCATGCAGGCGCTCGCCGAGGGATACGAGCTGATGGTCCGCCACGAGCTCGACATCGATCTGCCCGCCACGCTGCGGTCGTGGCAGCAGGGTTCGGTCATCCGCTCCTGGTTGCTCGACCTGCTCGTCCTGGCCCTCGAGCAGCACCCCGACCTCGGCGATCTCGACGACGTGGCCGCCGACTCGGGCGAGGGGCGCTGGACCGTGCAGGCCGCGGTCGACAGCGGCGTCGGGGTGCCTGCCATCGCGGCCGCGCTCTTCGCCCGCTTCGACTCCCAGCACGAGCAGTCTTACGCCATGAAGGCCATCGCCGCCCTGCGCCAGCAGTTCGGCGGCCACGCCATCGTCGAGCTCCGGGAGGACCCGTCGTGACCGAGACACAGCAGGCCACGTCCGATGCGGTGGTGCTCTTCGGCGCCACCGGCGATCTGGCCCGCAAGAAGCTGTTGCCTGCGCTCTACCAGATGGTGGTCGATGGCACGCTCGACCCCCGCGTTCCCGTGGTCGGCGTGTCGTCGTCGGACTGGACCGACGACGACCTGCACGCTCGCATCCGCGACTCGGTGCACGAGCAGGTGGCCCAGGTCGACGAGGCCGCCGTCGACGCCCTGTGCGCGCGGACCAGCTACGTCGCCGGCGACTACCGGGAACAGGACACCTTCGACCGGCTGGCGAAGGTGCTCACCGACGTCCACGCCGCCCTCTTCTACCTGGCCATCCCCCCGTCCCTGTTCGACGACGTGGTGCAGGGCCTGGCCGGCGTCGACCTCCACACCGGGGGCCGCATCGTGGTCGAGAAGCCCTTCGGCCGCGACCGGGCGTCGGCCACCGAGCTCGACGAGATCATCCATCGCGTCTTCCCCGAGGAGCAGGTGTTCCGCATCGATCACTTCCTCGGGAAGGAGGCCATCGAGAACCTGCTCGTGTTCCGCTTCGCCAACTCGATGCTCGAGCCGGTGTGGAACCGCAACTTCATCTCGTCGGTGCAGATCACCATGGCCGAGGACTTCGGCGTCGAGAGCCGAGGCAAGTTCTACGACTCGGTCGGGGCCCTCAAGGACGTGTTCCAGAACCACCTCCTCCAGATCGTGGCCTTCCTCGCCATGGAACCGCCGGCCGGCGCCGACGCCCGCTCCTTGCGCGACGAGAAGGTCAAGCTGTTCCGGCAGGTGCAGTCGCTGCGATCCGATCAGCTGGTGCGGGGTCAGTACCGCGACTACGTGGACGAGGACGGCGTCGCGGGTGGCTCGGACACCGAGACCTACATCGCCACCCGCTTCGAGATCGATTCGTGGCGCTGGGCGGGCGTGCCCTGGCTGGTCCGCACCGGCAAGTGCCTGCCGGTCACCCAGACCGAGGCGGTGGTGGAGTTCAACGCGCCGCCCCGCCTGCTCTTCGCGCCCGAGGGGACCGACGCCCCGCATCCGAACCACGTGCTGTTCCGGCTCAACAAGGACCAGGGCGTCACGTTCGGGCTCCAGGTCAAGCAGGCCGGCGAGGAATTGGTGGCCGAGAGCGCCGACCTCGACATGTCGTTCATCGACGGGGCGGGCAAGCGCCGCGCGGCCTACCAACGGCTCCTGGAGGACGCCATGGTCGGCGACGCCCGGCGCTTCGCCCGCGAGGACGGCATCGACCAGCAGTGGCGCATCGTCGACGGCGTCCTCGACGAGCACCCCCCGGTCGAGCTGTACCGGCCCGGCACCTGGGGACCGTCGGCGGGCGAACGGCTGGCCGACGACATCGGCGGCTGGCACGACCCTGCCTCGTCGGGCTGACCGCGACGCCTGACGCCTGACTCCCCACCGGCCGCAGCGGGGAGCCAGACTGGACCGCGTGCTCGCCGCCATCCCGTACCACACGTTCCCCCAGTTCCACCTCGGCCCGCTGACCATCCGCAGCTTCGGCACGCTGGTCGGGCTCGGGGTCGTCATCGGGGCCTGGGTGGCCGCCCGCGACATCGAGCGCTGGGGCATCTCCCGCGAGGACACCTACCGGCTGGCCACCCGCATGGTGGTCGGCGGGATCGTCGGTGCCCGCATCACCTGGGTCCTCACCCACCTCGACCAGATCCACTCGCCGGTCGACGTGATCGCCATCTGGAACGGGGGCATCCAGTTCTCCGGCGGGTTCATCGCCGCCGTGCTCATCGGGTTCCCGACGTTCCGCACCTGGGCCACCAAGCTGCGATGGCGGAGCCTCGACGGCTACGCCTACGGGCTGACCATCGGCCTGGCCATCGGACGCATCGGGTGCTACTCGGTGGGCGAGCACTTCGGGCGCACCACCGACTTCTTCCTCGGGGTCACGTACCGAGGCGGCGGCACCCAGGAGCACTTCATCGGTAGCCAACCGCTGGTGAAGGGCATGACGTTCCACAACACCGCCCTCTACGAGCTCATCCACCTGCTGGTCCTGTTCGCCATCATGTACGCCATCCGGGCCCGGGCCCGCCGGCAGGGTCGGGTCCTCGCCCCGGGCACCATCGTCGGCCTGTTCGTCCTCTGGTACGGCATCGCCCGGTTCCTGACCGACTTCGTCCGGGTCAACGACGAGACCGTGCTCGGCCTGACCGGCGCCCAGTGGATGTCGGTGGTGCTGGTCCCGGTGGGGCTGTGGATCCTGCTCCGCGTCCGCCACCGGGTGGCGGTGATGCCCCAGCCCGCGCCGGCGCTCGGCGAGGAGGTGGACGGAATCGTCGGCCAGGACGAGGAGTCGACCGAGGAAACGGCCATCGAGCTCTGACCTCCCCGTGCGCGCCCACCCCGTAGCAGACCGCTTCACACGCTCGGAACGACGCTCTTCGCGTTCCGGAACGGTGGTCCTGGTGGCTGAGACTTCGGGCGGGATGGCCCCGTCGACCTGGGCCACGGCGTCCTTGAGCAATGAACCAGACGACTTCGATCTGCGCGGATTGATGCCGAAGAGCGCGTTGAACTGGGCCCTCGCGAGTTGGGCGTGCTGAACGCTGTTGCCCGGATCTCCCGAATATTGAGCCGTTCGGTAGAGATCCGGTAGAGACGCCCACCTACGTCAGCCAGATCAGGGCCTGACTGCGACCTGGCCACTCTGGGCTCGCGCGATAACTGCCTTCGAGCGCGGGCACCAGGTGCGCGGAGCACGCCACCTCGGCCCTCACCGAGGGGCAATGCCTTCGCCGACGACCATGGCCAGGTCCCCTTAAGCCCACTTGGCGAGGATTGGCTCGCCCTCCGAACCGGACGTGCGACTTCGGCCGCATCCGGCTCTCCACATGGTATGGCCGCTGGTGCGGGTGATCCTGTCGGCGGCGACCTCCTCCAGCGTCAGCCCATCGGAGCGATCGAGGCCAGCTTCACGACGTCGTCGCGGAACTCCTACGGGTACGTCCCTTCCAGGCCCGCCGACACAAGCCATCTCAGATGTCACGCCCGCGCTCGATGGGTCGCCGAGGTATGGGACGGTGGCAACCGTGCCTGACCGTTGCCGTCGTACCTGTGGGAGCCCGGCAAACCGGTGTCCCGTATGAATGCCCGCACCTGACGAACGACAAGGCCGCCTCTCCTGAGACGGCCTTGTCGCCGGGTGCCGGTTGGGCGGCGGCGGGTCAGCCGGCCGGTTCAGTTGTGGCGGTCGACGGATTCCCGACTGGTTCGACACCGGCTGGTCCGAGCTTGCCGATGACCCGTCCTTCGTTGTCGCGAACAAGAACGTCACCGGTCGGTTGGATCCGGCCGTTGATGATCACGGGGGGGCCGTAGAGCGCGTCGGCGTCAACCCAGCCGGCGACGCCGTGGGCGCCGGCGACGGGGACTCGTCCGTCAACGATCTGCATGTCCGGTGGGGCGTTCGGGTACTCCCGCGGTGCCGTACCGCCTGGAACCTGCAGGCTCAGCACCAGCCCTGCTGCCGCGACAACCACTGCTGCGACACCGACGCGAACTCGCTTCTTCCGTTCAGAATCCATGGTATCCCGTCGCATAGGCCGAAGATGTGTAGTGGTTGCTGTTGTATCGTCAGCCCTCGGGAGGGATCGCCTCGTCGACCTGGGCCAAGGCGTCCTCGAACGACATGTCGGGTTCTCGAACAGCAGGTTGGCGGTCATCTCGAGCCGCGCCTTGTCGTTGGCGTTGGGGTCCTCGACCGCCGAGGTCCTCGCGCTCGTGGAGGATGATGAAGATCAGCTCGGAGTCGGACAGCGTGTCCTCGCCGAAAGCCCGGCATCTGCCGCCGCTCGCGGCGATGGGCTTGTTGTTGGCGCCGTAGGTGTCGCCCTCCTGGGCCGCCCAGCCGGCAGAGCCCAAGCGGACCCACTTGAAGTGGTCCTCGAACTTGGGCCAGGTCTGGTAGATCGATCCGTTGGTGAAGGCGGGGCCGACACCGCCGCCGCCGCCGGCGCCGTGACAGCCCGAGCAACCGTTCGCCGCGAAGCCCTCGGCGCCGAGCACCGCGGGGCCGGCACCGGCCGGCGGCGGGGACAGGGTGCCGTGGTACACGTAGGCCCACAGGGGCAGGGCGGCGAGCACGGGCAGGGCCCAGAACGGGATCTTGCGGCGACGCTGGTAGGCCTGCACCATCGGCGACGGCGGCTTGGCCGGTTCGGCCACGGCCGGCGGTTGGTGCGCCGGCATCGCCGGTGTCGTCGCCGCTGCCTTCGCCGGGGCCGCGGCACCGGAGTCACCGCCCCCCGACGCGGGTGCGTCCCCGCCGCCTGACGCGTCGTCGCCTCCGCCCATGGCGGAGCGGCGCTCACGTGAGCGCTTCAGGAGGTGTTCGGGGATCTCGGTCAACGGGCCTCCCGTGGACGGGGGTGAACGGCGACACAGGGTAGGCAACGGAGCACGGTGCAGACCAAGCGACCCGTTTCCCGTCTCGACCGCGACCGCATCACGGTCGTCCGCCGGCGACTCCCAGCCCGCTCACAGGTCGCTCACATGCCCGATGTGTGCACCCTCCGGAGCCCGTGGTAGACCGTCCCAATCGGGCCGAGGCCGCCGCATCGGCGTCGGAACGGTAATTGTGATCAATTTCACGAGGTTCGGATTCACGCCGTGGTCGCCTTCACGACAGCTCTCATCATCGGACTCGCCGGTCTGGCCGGCGTCATCTGGTACGGCTCCAAGCGCCGCGCCCCGGGTGATCCGTTGACCTGGGGGCAGGCGTACGCCGCGGCCGCGTTCGCGTTCTTCATGTTCTTGTGGTGGTACGGCGTCATCCCCCACCTCTGGCTGAGCTGGGCCGACAACGCCCTCGGCTGGCGATCCGACTCGCTGCTCGCCGGGCCGGGTTCGGGCACGCTCGACAACATCATCCCCTTCACCCTCAACAAGCAGCAGATCCGCGACGTGATCGTCGTCGTCATCTACGTCGTGGGCCTCGGGACCCAGCTGTGGCTGTGGTCGTGGTGGAACAACCGCCAGAAGCGGGCCGAGGCCGCCGCCGCCGTCGTGCCCACCTCGTCCTACGGCCGTCCGCTGGTGAAGAAGGGCTGATCGCCGATGGCGAAGACCGACGCCAACCCGCCTCTCCCGGAGTTCCGGGCCGACTACGTCCTGCAGGAAGTCGACGCCGCCTGGCTGCAGGCCGCGGTCAAGCCCAAGCAGTTCATCCACATCGACCAGTCCGAGTGCATCATGTGCGAGGGCTGCGTGGACATCTGCCCGTGGAAGTGCATCCACATGGTCAGCCCCGGTGCCATCGAGGAGTCGGTGGGCACCGAGCAGCCCGGCCTCGACCCCAGCGACCACGTGATCTTCACCATCGACGACGACGTGTGCACCCGCTGCGCCCTCTGCGTCGACCGGTGCCCCACCGGCGTCATCATCCTCGGCAAGCTCGGTGATCCGGGCGCGGCCGGCGATCCCCACCAACGCACACCAACCCATGGCTACGGCTATGGCATGCGGCTCGGTTAAGGAGAACCTTCGTGGCCAGCACCACTGAAGACAAACCATCGATCGGCGAGCGCATCGGCAAGACGATGCAGGAACTGCCGGATCGGGTGCAGGGGTCCCAGGCGTGGAACTCGATCTTCCGGCCCGGGTCGATCTTCCGCAAGGGCTACACCGACTCGCCCCGCAACCGTTCCTACGTCGTGATGAACTCGGTGCTCTACCACCTCCACCCGGTGAAGGTGAAGCGCCACGCCGTGAAGGTGAGCTACACGCTCTGCCTCGGCGGCCTGTCGTTCTTCCTGTTCATCCTGCTCACCGTCACCGGCATCTTCTTGATGTTCTTCTACCGCCCCACCGCGGCCGCGGCGTGGGGCGACATCTACAACCTCCAGACCGGTGTCACCTTCGGCTTGCTGGTGCGCAACATGCACCGATGGGCGGCGCACCTCATGGTGCTGTCGGTGTTCTTGCACATGGCCCGCGTCTTCTACCACGGCGCCTACAAGCCACCCCGTGAGTTCAACTGGGTCATCGGCGTGATCCTGTTGACCCTCACGCTGCTGCTGTCGTTCACCGGCTACCTACTGCCGTGGGATCAGCTCGCCCTGTGGGCGGTGACCGTGGGCACGAACATGATGGGCTACACCCCGGTGTTCGGCGCCCAGGTGCGCTTCGTGCTCCTCGGTGGGGTCGAGATCGGCTCCGACACGCTCTTGCGATGGTACGTACTGCACGTCCTGATGCTTCCGTTCGTGATCGTCATCTTCATGGCGATCCACTTCTGGCGGGTGCGCAAGGACGGCGGCATCTCGGGGCCGCTATGAGGCGTTCCCCGGGCACGCAGCCCGACATCGGCACTCGCTCGCTGGCGCTCCCTCGCTCCCTGGTGTGCGGCGGCGTCGCATCGTCAATACCGTTGGAGTCGTTGTGACTGAGATCCCCGAACATCTCCGCAAGCGGGCCGAGGAGGCCCGTAAGAAGGCGGCCGAAGCCTCCGCGGCGAGCGGTGCCGACGACGCACCGGCCGGCGATGCCGCCGAGCAGACGCCGGAACAAGCGGCGGCCGCCTCGAAGATCCCCGCCCACCTCCTCGAGCGCTCGAAGGCGGCCAAGGCGGCCGCGTCGGGTGGCGGAGGCGACGACGAGGCTGCAGGTGGCGGCGGCACCGCGGTGGCCACCAAGGCGCCGGCCGCGGCGGCCGTGGCCGACGGCGGCCCGCTCCCCACCGGGCCGGGCGGTCACACCCAGCGGCTGCTCACCGTGGTCAAGTCCGGCTCCATCCAGGACGTCCGGGCCACGCCGCTCGACAAGGTGCACGTCTGGCCCCACCTGCTGGTGGTCGAGTTCGTGGCCGCCCTCGCCGTCACCGCGTTCCTGCTCTTCTTCTCCATCTTCGTCAACGCCCCGCTGCTGGAGCTGGCCAACTTCAACAAGACGCCGAACCCGTCGAAGGCGCCGTGGTACTTCCTCGGCCTCCAGGAGCAGCTCACCATGTTCCACCCGATGGTCGCCGGGGTGACCATCCCGGGCATGGGCATCTTCGCCCTCATCCTCGCCCCGTACACCGACAAGAACCCGTCGAACAAGCCCAACGATCGCAAGTTCGTGATCGCCCTGTTCACGATCTTCTTGATGTTCTGGGCCGTCCTCGTCATCCTCGGCTCGTTCTTCCGGGGCCCGGGATTCAACTTCGTGTTCCCGTGGAACACCGGCATCTTCTTCGACCTGTGATGCGCACCCGCAGCACCAGCCAGACCACAGAGATGCGGAGGTAACGCATGGACACCTCGACCGTCATCATCCTCGCCGTCGTGGCGTTCGTCGTGCTCGGCGGCGTGCTGTTGCTCGCCGCGGCCCGCCGCAACGAGACCACCAAGGCCATCGGTGTGCTCTCCCGCGAGACCCGCAGCCGCGACGCCGGCACGGCACCCCTCGAGGCGCGCCACGAGGGCAAGGCCACCGCCTCGGGCCGCGAGCTCGAGCTGGCCGCCGAGGTCCAGCGCCGCGAGGCGGGCAAGGAGCTGGTCACGGCCGGCTCCGCGGCGCCCACCGCCTGGGTCCCGCCCGACCCCGACACCCTCGGTGCCACGCGGCGCCAGTTCCTCAACCGGTCGATCACCGGCTTCTTCGTCGTCGGACTGTCCGGGTTCGGCGCCGCCTGCCTCGCCTTCCTGTGGCCCAAGGTGGGCGGCGGGTTCGGGTCCAAGGTCACCGTCGGCCACGTCGACGAGATCATCTCCGAGATCCAGGCCAACAACGGCTTCCTCTACAAGGCCGAGGCCAAGATGTGGATCACCGAGTACCCGGCGGCCGCCCTCCCGAAGGCCCGCGAGGTCTACTCGCCGGGCGAGCTCGCCGGCATGGAGGCCGGGGTCGTCACCCTGTACCAGAAGTGCGTCCATCTCGGTTGCCGCGTGCCCAAGTGCGTCACGTCGCAGTGGCTCGAGTGCCCGTGCCACGGCAGCCGGTACAACCAGGTCGGCGAGCAGAAGCGCGGTCCCGCCCCCCGGGGCCTCGACCGCTTCACCATGTCGGTCTCCAACGGCATCCTCACCTCCGACACCGGGGCCATCATCCTCGGTCCGCCCATCGGCACCAACACCACCGGACAGGAAGCCGAGGGCCCGCACTGCAACGGCTCCGGCGGCGCCCACTGATCAGGACTCGGCCCCATCACCATGCATGAACTGACCCCCGTGGTGCTCGCCGCGAGCACCGTGCAAGCCATCGGCTCCGTCATCGCGCTCGTCGCGGTGATCGGGTTCGTGGTGTACATCATCTCCAACGTCCGGGCCGGGCGCGAGGAGGTGGGTGCCGAGCTCGAACTGGCCGCCAACCTCAAGCCCTACCTCGACGACGACGAGCTCGAGACCCGCAAGCTCGACCGCACCCTCACCATGGGCTTGGCCACGCTGGCCATCGTGGCCGTCGGTCTGCCCGCCTACTGGCTGGCCGAGCCGGGCCGGCAGGAGGGTGCCATCAAGCAGTACGACAGCGTCTTCGTCTCCCGGGGCGAGGAGATCTACACCACGGGCGCCCAGTGCAACGCCTGCCACGGCCCCGAAGGCACCGGCGGTGTGGCGCCGTACACGATCCTCGACGACAACAACAACTTCGTCGCCCAGGTGGAGTGGAAGGCGCCCGCCCTCAACACCGTGCTGCTCCGCTACAGCCGCGACGAGGTCAACTTCGTCCTCAACTACGGGCGGCCCTTCTCGCCGATGCCGGCCTGGGGCGGGCCCGGCGGCGGTCCGCTCGACACGCAGGAGATCAGCAACGTGATCGACTATCTCCAGTCGATCCAGCTCACCTCCGATGCCTCCAAGTCCCAGGTCGAGGACGAACTGCGCACGCAGCTGGGCCTCGCCGACGGCGCGGCCATCGACTACAACTCGCTCGACACGGGCAAGGCGCTGTTCAACCTGGGCAAGGACGACGGCTTCGCCAGCGGCGCCTACGCCTGCGCTCGCTGCCACACGCGCGGGTGGTCGATCAACGCCGAGAAGGCGCAGCCCGCCGACGCCGACCTGTCCGACTATGTCGACTACCCGGACGGATCCGGGGCCTACGGCCCCCGTCTGCGCGGCGGGGTCATCCCGCGCCAGTTCGCGTCCGTCGATGCCCTCGCCACCTTCGTCCACGACGGGGCCGAACAGGGCAAGGCCTACGGCAACAACGGGCTCTCCGGCGACGGCATGATGCCGGGCTTCGGTGACAACCCCAACACCGAGGAATCCGACGACGGCATGCTCACCAACGACATGATCCAGTCGATCGCCCGGTACGTGGCGTCGCTGAACGACCAAGGTTGAACCCGATGCACCCCCTGAACCTCCTCGCCGGCATCGCCTACGACCCCACCATCCGCGGGTTCCTCGTGGTCATCGTGGCCATCGTGGTGCTGATGGGCTCGGTGTACCTCCTGCTCGGCACCAACACCGGTGGCCGTCTCGGCTTCCTGCTCGCCCTCACCGGCCTGTTCGGCTGGATGACCATCATGGGCATCATCTGGTGGATGAACGGCATCGGCATGCAGGGTGCGGCACCCTCCTGGAAGGTGGTCGAGTACAACGCCGGCAACACGAACGCCGCCGTCACCGAGAAGGTCCGCGACCTCGACCTGTCGACGTTGCCCCAAGGACCCGACGGCGTCGACTACGAACAGATCGCCAAGCTCTTCGACGAGAACCCGGCCGCGTTCAACGACCTCGAGCACAAGCTCGAGAAGGACACCGGCGGATGGCGGCTGCTCCCGGCCTCCGATGCGGCTCGCAACGAGGCCGAGGCCACCGTGGCCGGCGCCCTCCCCAACTGCAAGACCTGCAACTTCGGCATCCAGGCGGCATCGGACTACACCGTGCTGGGCGCCTTCGAGGTCGGCGGCAAGAAGGGGCTCCCCGAGAACCCCAACCGTTGGGACCGCATCACCACCAAGCTGGAGAGCATGGTCACCATCAAGAACCCCAAGCACTACGCCGTGGTGCAGGTGCAGAAGGTGGTGCCCCAGGAAGCGAAGCCCGGTGAGGCTCCGCCCACGCCCAAGGCCGACGTGAACCAACCGATCATCTCGGTGGTGTTGATCCGCGACATCGGTGATCTGCGCTTCCCGCCGGCGATGGTCACCATCTCGAGCGGCCTGATCTTCGCCCTGCTGTGCTGGATCCTGCATCAGCGGGAGCGCATCCTCGAAGCCAACCTCGCCGCCGCGGAAGCCCAGACCACGGAAGCCCGGACGGTCTGACCATGCTGGGCCAGTACCTCCCGCTCGCGGTCCTGCTGGTCCTGGCCGGCGTGTTCGCGGCCGGGAGCTTCGTGACCTCGCGGTTGCTGGCACCGAACCACAAGACCGAAGCGAAGCTGGCCCCCTACGAGTGCGGCATCGTGCCCACCCGTGAGCCGCCCGAGCGGTTCCCGGTCAAGTTCTACCTCGTCGCGATGTCGTTCATCGTCTTCGACATCGAGATCATCTTCCTGTATCCGTGGGCCACGGTGTACCGCCGGCTCGGCCCCTACGGCTTGTTCGCGGTGGCGCTGTTCTCGGCGCCGATCGTCGTCTCGCTCGCCTACGAGTTCAGCAAGGGCGCCCTCGACTGGGGCCCGGCCCGTGCCGCTCGGCGCAGCTCCACGATGGTGTCCGCGGACCGGACCTCTGCATCCACCGTTCGCCGGGTCGGGCTGGACGGCCGTGAGCCGACCGGCTCCACCGAGGCGGCCTGACCCTCCGCGGGAGGCAAGGAGCGCACACATGGCGTGGGATCTCAAGGAAGGGCTCGAAGGCCTCGACCACAACGTCCTCACCGCGAGGGTCGAGGACCTCGTCCAATGGGCCCGCAAGTCCAGCATGTGGCCGGCCACGTTCGGCCTCGCCTGTTGCGCGCTGGAGATGATGGCTGCCGGCGGCGCCCACTACGACCTGTCCCGCTTCGGCATGGAGGTCTTCCGTGCCTCGCCCCGCCAGGCCGATCTCATGATCGTGGCCGGCCGGGTCAGCCAGAAGATGGCACCGGTCCTGCGCCAGATCTACGACCAGATGATGGAACCGAAGTGGGTGCTGTCGATGGGCGTGTGCGCCAGCTCGGGTGGCATGTTCAACAACTACGCCATCGTCCAGGGCGTCGATCAGATCGTCCCCGTCGACGCCTACGCCCCCGGCTGCCCTCCCGGGCCCGAGACGCTGATCCACGCCATCAACACCATCCACGACAAGATCCTCTCCGGCGAGATCCTGCGCCGGCGGGATGAGACCGGCGCCGGCGCCGGCCTCGTGCTCCCGCAGCTCGACGGCCAGACCGCCGGCGACACCCGGGTCGAGCTGGGGACGAACTCGTGAGCGACGCCACCACCACCGACCCGGCCCGCGAGGAGCACGACGCGTCCACCGGTGACCCGGTCGTCGACGACACCACCGCCGAACCGGAGCGCGTCTTCGACCAGCTGGTCACCTACTCACGCGGCCAGACCACCCTGCACGTGGGGCGCGACGAGCTGGTCGAACTGGTGACCCGTCTGCGCGACGAGGAGGGATTCAACGTCTGCATCGACGTCACCGCGGTCGACTACCTCACCTACGAGTCGCCGCGCCACCTGCCGGACGGTGTCGAGCCCGAACGGTTCGAGCTGGTCGTCAACCTGTTGAGCCATGGCGAGGGCCGCCGGTTGCGGCTGCGCGTGCAGGTGCCCGAGGACGATGCCGCCGTCCCCACCCTCTTCGACGTGCACCCGGGCACCGAGGTCATGGAGCGCGAGGTCTACGACATGTTCGGCATCCGCTTCGACGGCCATCCCGACCCGTCGCGCATCCTCATGCCCGAGGACTGGGAGGGCCACCCGCTGCGCAAGGACTACGCAGTGGGCCGCATCCCGGTGCAGTTCAAGGGGAGCGTGACGGAACGATGAGGGACCAGCGATGAGTACCTACGCCGGCCAGGACACCGCCTTCACCGACGAGGGCGGCCAGGAGATGGAGCCTCGCGCCCAGAGCGGCGCCGCCGAGTTGCTGCGCGAGCTGGGTGCCACCCTGCGCCTCTCCGAGGCCGAGGCCGCCGCGCTGGCCGAGGTCGACGACGGCGACGACTCCACCATGATCATCAACATGGGTCCGCAGCATCCGTCGACCCACGGCGTGCTGCGGCTCATGCTCGAGCTCGAGGGCGAGCGTGTCCTGCGGACCAAGCCGATCGTGGGCTACCTCCACACCGGCATGGAGAAGACCGGCGAGGAGCTGACCTTCCTCCAGGGCCCTACCAACGTGACCCGCATGGACTACGCCTCGCCGTTGTTCAACGAGCTCGTCTTCAGCCTCGCCACCGAGACCCTGCTCGGCATCGACGAGGACATCCCGCCTCGCGCCCAGTGGATCCGGATGCTGCTCACCGAGCTCAACCGGATCAGCTCCCACCTGTTGTTCATGGCCACCAACGGCATGGACGTCGGCGCGGTGGGGATGATGATCTACGGCTGGCGCGAGCGCGAGGAGACGCTGCGGCTGCTCGAGAAGATCACCGGGCTGCGGATGAACCACAACTTCATCCGTCCCGGCGGCGTGGCGGCCGATCTCCCCGACGGCTGGCGCGACGACGTCTTGAAGCTGCTCGACTACCTCCCCGACCAGCTCGACGAGTTCGACGTGTTGTTGACCGGGCAGCCCATCTACCGCGAGCGGCTCCAGGGCGTCGGCGTCATCACCGACAGCGAAGCCATCGCCCTCGGCGCCACCGGACCCATCCTGCGCGCCACCGGCGTGGCCTGGGACCTGCGTCGCGACCAGCCGTACCTGCACTACGGCGAGGTCGACTTCGACGTCCTCGTCGGCACCTACGGCGACGCCTTCGATCGCTACGCCATCCGGCTCAACGAGATCCGTGAATCGATGAAGATCGTCCGTCAGATCCTCGACCAGATGCCGGGCGGCGACTACCGCATCCAGGACAAGAAGGTGACGCCCCCGCCGCGAGCTCGCATCGACGAGTCGATGGAGGCGCTCATCCACCACTTCAAGATCTTCACCGAGGGCTTCAAGGTCCCCGCCGGCGAGGTGTACCGCGCCGTCGAGAGCCCCCGCGGCGAACTGGGCTGCTACATCGTCTCCGACGGCGGGGCCAAGCCGTACCGCATGCACATCCGGGGCCCGAGCTTCGTCAACCTGCAGACGCTGCCCCACATGATGCGCGACGGCCTCATCGCCGACGCCGTGGTCAACATCTCGAGCGTCGATCCCATCATGGGCGAGGTCGATCGCTAGGAGCCGACCCGGTGGCGGTTCAGCCCGACTCGGGCTGGACCTGGTCCATCCGGGCCTGTTCGAGCCGGGCCGGGGCGTCCCGATGCAGGTTGCGCAGCACCCGGTCGCGCAGATCGATGCCGGTGTCCTCGTCGAGGAACGGCAGCTGGTCCGGCGTGAACCCCTGGTCGGCGATGGCCTTGAGCTGCGCCGGCGACCGGTCGGAGCCGGCGCGGTACCAGGCCGCGGCCTGCTCGGCGTCGGTCCACCCGGCTCGCCTCCACGCGTCGGCGTCCTGCCGGTTGAACCCGGCCTGGGCGAACGCCCGGGAGAACGGCAGCCGCGGGCCGGTGCTCGACGGCTCGCCGCTCGGAGGATTCACGCCCGCCACGGTACGGCGGCCGGAAGCCGCAGCACCAGCATGGTGTGGGTGCGTCGCGCCGCTCGGGCGCGAAAAGGACTGCCCCCGTTCGGGGCCGTGTCCGTAGCCTCCGGCTCCGGCACCGCTGGTCGGCGGTGGTCCAGGGAGGACCGATGCATCCGAAGGCGCCGGCGCGCCTACACCATCCGGCGAGCGCGAACCTGCGGCGCGTCGCGCCGTACTTCCGGCCCCATCGGGGCAAGATGTGGTTCGTCGGCCTCTCGGCCGTGGTCTCGGTGGCGGCCGGCCTGTCGACGCCGCTCATCGCCAAAGCGGTGATCGACGGCCCCATCGCCGGCGGCGACACGGGCGGGATCATCCCCTGGGTGGCGCTCGCCGTCGGTCTCGGTGCCATCGAGACCGGGCTGGCCCGGATCCGCCGCGTCCAGCTGGCCACCGCGGCGATGGATGTCGAGACCGGCCTGCGCAACGACCTGTACCGGCATCTCCAGCGGCTCGACGTGGGCTTCCACGACCGATGGCAGTCGGGCCAGCTGCTCTCGCGAGCCACCAGCGACATCGCCACCATCCGGCGGTTCAGCGCCTTCGGGGCCGTCTTCTTGCTGATCATCAGCCTCGAGGTGCTGGCCATCTTCGGCTTGCTCGTCGCTCTCTACTGGCCGCTGGCGCTGGTGGCGGGCGGCTTCGCCGTCCCCGTCGTCGCCCTCTGCGCCCGATTCGAGACGCAGTACACGCGCATGGTCCGTCGCATCCAGGACGAGACCGGCGACATGACCACCGAGATCGAGGAGGCGGCGAAGGGCATCGGCGTCATCAAGTCGTTCGGCCGGGCCCGGTACGCCTTCGACCGCTACGACCGGCACGTCCAGCGCCTGTACGGCTCGCAGATGGAGCGCATCGCCATCCACACCAAGTTCGTGTGGCTCCTCGCCATCGTGCCGAACCTGATCCTGACGGTCACGCTGCTGGTCGGTGTGCTCGCCGTCGGTTCGGGCGCCATCACGTTGGGCGGTCTCTTCGCGTTCGTGTCCTACGTCCTCGTCCTGGTCTTCCCCCTGGAGGCGTTGGGGTGGATCCTGGCCATGGCACAGGAGGCGATGACGGCCGCCGACCGCGTCTACGACGTGCTCGACACCGAACCGGTCATCCGAGACCGGCCCGGTGCCCGCGATGCAGACGTCACCACCGGGCACATCCGGTTCGAGGGGGTGCACTTCTCCTATCCCGGTTCCACCAGGGAGGTCCTGGCCGGCGTCGACCTGGCGATCGAGCCCGGGGAGACGCTGGCCCTCGTCGGCGCCACCGGCGCGGGGAAGACGACCCTCGCCACCCTGCTCACCCGCCTCCACGATCCCACCACCGGCCGCATCACCCTCGACGGCCGTGATCTGCGCGACCTCACCGTCACCAGCTTGCGACGCCACATCGGCTTCGCCTTCGAGGAGGCGACGCTGTTCTCGGCCAGTGTCCGGGAGAACCTGCGCATCGGCAAGCCGGACTGCACCGACGACGACATCGGCGAGGCCCTGCGGATCGTCCATGCCGACTTCGTCGACGAGCTGCCGTGGGGTCTCGACACCCGCATCGGAGAGCAGGGCATGAACCTCTCCGGTGGTCAGCGCCAACGGCTGGCCCTGGCGCGCGCCGTGATCGCCATGCCGGCCATCCTGGTGCTCGACGACCCGCTCTCCGCGCTCGACGTCCACACCGAGGCGCTGGTCGAGGCTGCGCTCCGCCCCATCCTGGCCACCCGCACCGCCCTGGTCGCGGTCCATCGCCCGTCGACCATCGCCCTGGCCGACCGGGCCGCACTCCTCGACGGGGGCCGGATCGTGGCGGTCGGTACCCACACCGAGCTCCTCGAGTCGCAGCCCCGTTACCGCGCCATCCTCGCCCAGGCCGCCGATGACGAGGAGCTGGCGTCGTGAGTCTCCAGGGGCTCGACATCACCGGCGATGACAGCATCGACTCGTGGCGAGGGGTCGCGCCCGAGGACGCCGACGATGTCCGCGGCAGCCTCGCAGTGTTGCTCCGCAGCCGGAGCCGTCGTCTGTTGGGCTCGCTCATCGCGCCGCACAGGAAGACCATGGCCTGGGCCACGGCGCTGATCTGCGTGAACATGGTCGCCTTCCTCTCCGGTCCGTGGTTCGTCGGCAAGGCGATCGACGACGGCATCCCGCCGCTGCTCGACGGTGGCGACGGCTCCATCCGCCCGCTGCTGCTGGTGGTCGGCGGGTTCCTCCTGTCCACGGTGGTCGGTGCCGTCACGTTCAACGGCTTCCTCCTGGTCTCGGGCCGCGTCGGCCAGGAGGTCATCGTCGACATCCGCCACCGGTTGGCTCGCCACTTCACCGGGCTCAGCATCGGGTTCCACCAGCGCTACACATCCGGCCGGGTGATCTCGCGCCAGACCAGCGACGTCGAGGCCATCGCCGAGCTCCTCGGTCACGGCCTGCTCCAGCTCACCACGTCGGTGCTCACCCTCGCCGGCATCACCGTGCTCCTGGTGGTGCTCGATCCCGTCCTCGCCGTGGTGTCGCTGGCGGTCATGCCGGCGCTGTGGCTGCTGACCCGGTGGTTCCGTCATCACTCCGAGCAGGCCTACCGCGCCACCCGCGAAGCGATCGCGCTGGTGATCGTGCACTTCGTGGAGTCGCTCGGTGGCATCCAGGCCGTGCACGCCTTCCGCCGCGAACCCCGGAACCAGGAGATCTTCGACGATCTCGACGGCCGGTACCGCGATGCCAACGTGTGGTCGGCCCGCCTCGCCGCCACCTATGGCCCGGGCGTCCAGTTCGCCGGCCGTGTGTCGGTGGCCGTGGTGCTGCTCGTCGGCGGGAGCCGGGTGATCGACGGCGCCATCCAGATCGGCGTGTTGGCCTCGTTCGTGCTGTACCTGCGGCGGTTCTTCGAGCCGATGCAGGAGCTGTCGCAGTTCTACAACCTGTTCCAGGCCGCGGCCGCCGCCACCGAGAAGCTCGCCGGCGTCCTCGACGAGGCCCCCGCCGTGGTGGAGCCCGCAGCCCCGACCGCCCTGCCCCGTGCCGCCGGCCACGTGCGCTTCGACGGCGTCTCCTTCGCCTACGGCGAACGCACCGTGCTGCACCACCTCGACCTCGACATCCCGGCGGGCCAGACCGTGGCGGTGGTCGGCGAGACCGGCGCGGGCAAGTCGACCATCGCCCGCCTCGTGGCCCGCTTCTGGGATCCCACCGAGGGGACGGTGCGCCTCGACGGGATCGATCTGCGGGCCTTGCGCGACGACGACCTGCGGCGGGCCGTGGTCATGGTGACCCAGGACAACTTCCTCTTCAGCGGCACGGTGGCCGACAACATCGCGTTCGGCCGCCCGGACGCCTCACGAGCCGAGATCGAGGCGGCCGCCGCTGCCATCGGCGCCGATGCCTTCATCGAGGCGTTGCCACGCGGCTTCGACACCGATGTCCAGGCCAAGGGGGCGCGGCTGTCAGCCGGCCAGCGCCAGCTCCTGGCCTTCGCCCGCGCGTTCCTCGCCGACCCGGCCGTGTTGATCCTCGACGAGGCCACCAGCTCCCTCGACATCCCGTCGGAGCGCCTCGTCCAGCGCGCCCTGCGCACGCTGCTCGCCGACCGGACCGCGGTCATCATCGCCCATCGGCTCAGCACCGTCGAGATCGCCGACCGGGTGCTGGTCATCGGCGACGGCTCGGTGTTGGAGGACGGCTCCCCGGCGCAGCTGCGCGCCGTCGGTGGCCGGTACGGCGCCCTCCACGCCGCCTGGCTCGACTCACTCGTCTGATCCGCGGAGTCGCCTGCGCACACACGGGACTCCGTCCGCCGACTCCGCTTCCGGAGTTTCTGACCCGTCGGCCCGCGGGCGGTAACGTCCGCTTCCTGCCCCACATCCGGCCCCGGCCGGGCGTTGGGCCTGCCCGACGGCTTGTGCAAGGATTCACGACGATGCCCCGGTTGACCGCGGAGAACACGATCCTGGCCAAGGAGATCATCGGCCGGTACCCGCTCCCGAAGTCAGCCCTCATCCCGCTGTTGCACCTCGCCCAGGAACAGGACGGCCACGTCACCGACGAGGCCATGGAGCACATCGCCGAGCTGGTGGGCGTCACGCCGGCCGAGGTCGTCGGCACCTGCAGCTTCTACGAGATGTTCAAGCGCGAGCCCGTCGGCCAGTACCTCGTCAATGTCTGCACCAACATCTCGTGCCTGCTGCTCGGAGGTGAGGAGCTGCTCCACCACCTCGAGGAGCGCCTCGACATCCGCCCGGGGAGCACCACCGCCGACGGCATGTTCACCCTCGAGGACGTCGAGTGCATCGCGGCGTGCACCGAGGCGCCCTGCCTGACGGTGAACTACCGGTACTTCTACAAGGTGGGCGCCGACGACGCCGACCGGCTCATCGACGATCTCCGAGCGGGCCGGCGGGCGCATGAGGTGCCCAAGCACGGCACCCTCGGCCGCGTCCGCCAGCAGATCCCCGCCGACCGGCGGGCCGGCGCGGCGGTGCCGGGCGAGTGCACGACCCCGGTCTGGTTGCGGCCCGCCGAGCCCGACGCGGTGCACGGGGCGAGCCCATGAGCCCCGACGCCGCTGACGCGGTCACGGCGAGGAGCAACCCGGAGTTGCCCCAGATGATCACGGGCCGGCTCCAGTACGACGACGCCCACACCCTGGCCCGCTACGAGGCCACCGACGGCTACGTGGCGCTCCGCAAGGCCCTGGAGATGGGCCCGGAGGCGGTCCACAACGAGGTCAAGGCGGCCAGCCTGCTCGGACGCGGCGGCGCCGGCTTCCCCGCCGGCGTCAAGTGGGGGTTCTGCCCGCCGGAGGTCTGGCCCCGATATCTCGTGGTCAACGGCGACGAGTCCGAGCCCGGCACGTACAAGGACCGCATCCTCATGGAACGCGATCCGCACCAGCTCATCGAAGGGGCGCTGATCTGCGCCTACGCCGTCGGCTGTGCCCAGGTGTTCCTCTACGTCCGCGGCGAGATGGCCCATGCCCAGGAGCGCATCGCGGCTGCGCTCAACGAGGCTTACGCTGCCGGGCTGGTCGGCAAGAACATCGGCGGCACCGACTTCTCCTGCGACGTCATCCTCCACTGGGGTGCCGGGGCCTACATCGTGGGCGAGGAGACGGCCCTGATCGAGTCGCTCGAGGGCAACCGGGGCATGCCCCGCCTCAAGCCCCCGTACTTCCCGGCCGCCAAGGGTCTCTACATGCAGCCGACCATCGTGAACAACGTGGAGACGCTGTCGAACCTGCCGTGGATCATCCGCAACGGCGCCGACGCCTACACCGCGTTCGGGGCCGAGAACTCGCGCGGTACCCGGATGTTCGCGGTGTCGGGCCACGTGAAGAAGCCGGGCGTCTACGAGGTCGAGTTCGGCACCACCACCTTCCGCGAGCTGATCTACGGCGTCTGCGGTGGCATCCGCGGCTCCAACTCGCTCAAGGCCTTCATCCCCGGCGGCGCATCGGCCCCGTGGTTCTACGAGGAGCACCTCGACCTGCCCCTCGAGGCCGGCGCGGTGGGCCAGGCCGGTTCGATGCTCGGCTCGGGCGCCATCGTCGTCATGGACGACACCACCGACGCGGTCAAGGCCGCCTGGCGCGTGGTGCGGTTCTTCGCCCGCGAGTCCTGCGGCAAGTGCACGCCGTGCCGCGAGGGCACGTCGTGGCTGGAGAAGATCATGCGGCGCATGCTCGACGGCCACGGCCGGCCCGAGGACCTCGCCCTCCTGCTCGACCTGTGCGACAACATCAGCCCCGCCATCTCGTGGCCGCCCAAGCAGACCACCATCTGCCCGCTCGGCCCGTCGGCGGTGTCGCCCATCGCCAGCGCCATCGTCCGCTTCACCGACGAGTTCCAGGCCTACTGCGGTGGGGGCGAGATCCCCTCCTCGGTCACCATCGCGGGCAAGGCCTACGTCCCGCCCGAGGGCGCCCCCATCGGGGTGGAGGTCGCCGGATGAGTGAGGTGGAGACGACCGTCACGATCACCGTCGACGGACGGGAGATCGAGGCGCGCGACGGCGAGCTGGTCATCGACGCCGCCGAGCGCAACGGCACCTACATCCCCCGGTTCTGCTACCACCCCCGGATGAACCCGGTGGGCATGTGCCGGATGTGCATCGTCGAGATCGACACCGGTCGCGGTCCGGCGCTGCAGCCATCGTGCATGATCCCGGTCTCCGACGGCATGACGGTGAGCACCGACTCCGAGGTCACCAAGAAGGCCCAGACCGGCGTGCTCGAGTTCCTGCTCGCCAACCACCCGCTCGACTGCCCGGTCTGTGACAAGGGTGGCGAGTGTCCGCTGCAGGATCAGGCCTACTCCCACGGTCCCGGCGAGTCACGCTTCGTCGAGGAGAAGCGCCACTTCGAGAAGCCGATCCCGATCAGCGACCTGGTCGAGCTCGACCGGGAGCGCTGCATCCTCTGCGACCGCTGCACCCGGTTCGCCGACCAGGTCGCCGGGGATGCGCTCATCTCCTTCATCGACCGCGGCAACCAGACCCAGGTCAACACCTTCCCGGACCATCCCTTCGCCTCGTACTTCTCCGGCAACACGGTGCAGATCTGCCCCGTCGGCGCCCTCACCGCCGAGCCGTACCGGTTCAAGGCCCGCCCGTGGGACCTCGACCAGGTCGAGTCCACCTGCACCTCGTGCTCGGTCGGGTGCCGCGTCGCGGTCCAGGCCAGTCGCAACGAGGTCCTGCGCTACCAGGGCGTCGACATCGATCACGTCAACTGGGGCTGGCTCTGCGACAAGGGCCGGTTCGACTTCCAGGCCATCCACGCCGAGGACCGCCTCACCGAGCCGCTGCTCCGCGACGGCGACGCCCACGCTCGCACGTCGTGGGCCACCGCCCTGGGCCGCAGCGCCGACGCCATCCGGGCCGCGCTCGACTCGAGCGGCCCGGCGGGCATCGGCGTGATCGGCGGCGCCCGCCTCACCAACGAGTCCGCCTATGCCTGGGCCAAGCTGGCGAAGGGAGTCATCGGCACCGACAACGTCGACTGCCAGCTGGGCGACGGCCTCCCGCCCGAGGTCGTGCTCGGCCTGCCCCGGGCCACCATCGACGAGGTGTGCGCGCCCGGCGGCACCGTCATCGTGGTCGGTGTCGACGTCAAGGAGGAGCTGCCCGTCCTGTACCTGCGGCTCCGTCACGCCGTGGTCGAGGACGGCGCCACCCTGATCGAGATCGTGCCCACCCGCACCGGCATCTCCGACATCGCCGCCCACACGCTGGCCCACGGGCCCGGCGGTGCTGCGGCCGTGGCCACCTCCCTGCTGTCCGAGACGCCGTCCACCGCCGGTGGCATCGACGCATCCGCCATCGCGGCCGCCAAGGCGGCGCTGGGCGACGGCCCGGTGACCGTCGTCCTCGGACGCGGCAACCTGGCCGATTCCGCCGACATCGTCGTCGCCGCCGCCGGTGCGCTCCGCGACGGTCTCGCCGACGTCCGCTTCCTGTCCGGTCTCCGTCGGGGCAACGTGCACGGTGCGCTCGATGCCGGTCTCGCTCCCGGGATCCTGCCCGGCCGGGTCGGCCTCGATGCCGGTCGCTCGCACTTCCACGAGGTGTGGTCCACGGTGCCGGCCAACGTCGGCCTCGACACCGCCGGGATCCTCACCGCCGCGGCCGACGGCAAGCTCGACGTCCTCGTCCTGCTCGGCGCCGATCCCCTCGCCGACTTCCCCGACACCGATCTGGCCCGCCGGGCCCTGGCCGGGGCCCGCACGGTGATCGCGGTCGACACGCTGCCCAGCCCGTCGGTCCACCAGGCCGATGTCGTGCTCCCGGCCGCGGGATACGCCGAGACCAGCGGCACGACCACCAACATCGAGGGTCGGATCAGCCGGCTGGCCCAGAAGGTCACCCCTCCGGGCACGGCGCGTGCCGACTGGGTCATCGCGGCCGAGCTGGCGTTCCGACTCGGTGACGACCTCGGGGTCGAGTCCGTCGAGGACGTCTTGGCCGAGCTCGCCACCGTGTCCGCGCTGCACCGCGGCCTCACGTTCGACCACATCGGCATCGACGGCGTCGTCGTGCCCCTCGACGAGCCCACGGTGCAGACCGAGGCGCCCGGGCCCAACGACGACATCGACCCCGAGTCCGCAGCCAAGGCCGCCGACTCCGAAGCCGCCGACTCCGACGAGGCCAGCTCGCAAGCCGAGGCCGAGGCCACCGAGGCCCAAGCCGCCGCGGTGGCCGCCGACGACACCGATCAGACCGACCAGGTGACGGAGTCCGCCCCCGCTCCCGCTGCGGCGGGCCCCGAGGTGGGCGTGGGCCTCACGTTCACCGCTCCCCGGGTCGACGTCCCCCAGCCCGACGGCTACCGGTTGCGGTTGGTCACCACCCGATCGCTCTACGACCTCGGCGCCACCACCCAGGCCGCCCCCTCGCTGTCCAAGCTCGCTCCCGGCGCCACGTTGCGGCTCCATCCCCACGACTTCGACCGCCTCGGCGTCGCGGCCGGTGCGGTGGTCACCGTCTCCAACCGCGAGGGTGGTCGCGGCGCCATCACGGTCCCCGTGCAGCCCTCGGCTGCGGTACCGCGCGGCGCCGCCCTGGTGGCCTTCCACCAGCCCGGCGGCAGCGCGGCCGAGCTCATCGCCCTCGATCGCACCGTCACCGACGTCCGGGTGGAGGTGACGGGATGATCCACCCGCTGCTCGGCATCGATCCGCTCTACGTCGACGGCGTCGGCCTCGCCGTGTCTCCCTGGGGGCTGCGCCCCCAGACCCCATCGGCGACCGGCTCGCTGGCGCTCGCACGGTCGCTCGGCGAGGAGGTGCGGCCGTGATCCTCGGCATCGATCCGCTCTACGTCGACGGCGTCGGCCTCGCCGAGGTCCTGATCACGGTGGGCAAGGTGCTGGTCACCTTCGTGGTGCTGCTGGTGTCGGTGATCTTCATGGTCTGGTTCGAGCGCAAGGTCATCTCTGACATGCAGAACCGGATCGGACCCAACCGGGCCGGGCCGTTCGGGCTGCTCCAGACGCTGGCCGACGGCATGAAGTTGATCTTCAAGGAGGATCTGATCCCGAACCGGGCCGAGCGCTTCGTGTTCCTCCTCGCCCCGTACCTCTCGGTGATCCCGGCCTTCCTCGTCTTCGCCGTCGTCCCGCTCGGCGGGACGCTGCACGCCGGCGACCCCGGGGTCATCACGATCGCCGGCCACCAGACGTACGCCCAGCTCGCCGATCCGCCCATCGGCATCCTGTGGATCCTCGCCGTGTCGTCGATCGCTGTCTACGGCGTGATGCTCGCCGGATGGGCCTCAGGATCGAAGTACCCGCTGCTCGGCTCCGTGCGCGCCACCGCCCAGATGGTCTCCTACGAAGCGGCCATGGGGCTCTCGGTCGTGGCCCTCGTCCTCACCAGCGGCGGCCTGTCCACCCGCAACATGGCCGTCATCCAGGCCGGCAAGGGTTTCGGCGGCGTCATCCCCAACTGGAACGTCATCATCACCGGCTTCGTGCCGTTCGTGATCTTCTTCATCGCCGCCCTGGCCGAGATGAACCGACCCCCGTTCGACCTCGTCGAGGCCGAGCAGGAGATCGTCGGCGGCTACCACACCGAGTACTCCTCGATCCGTTTCGGCATGTTCTTCGTGGCGGAGTTCATGCACCCGGTCACCATGTCGGGCGTCATCGTGACCCTGTGGTTCGGGGGCCCGTCCGGGCCGCACTGGTTCGGTGCCGTGTCGGGGATCATCTGGCTCGTCGCCAAGATCTTCGTGTTCCTCTACATCTTCGTCCTGATCCGCGGCACGCTGCCCCGCTTCCGCTACGACCAGCTCATGGATCTGGGCTGGAAGGTGCTGATCCCGCTCTCGCTGGCCTGGTTGCTGCTCCTCGCCACCATCAACATCGGCCGCGACGCGGGCTGGAACCTCGCCCTCACCATCTTCGTGAGCTTCGCCGTCATCGGCGGCGCCTGCTTCGCCATCCTCGCCCGGGCGTCAGAGGTCTCACGCCAGCGGCGAGAGCTCGGGGAGGTGGAGGTCTGATGGGCTATCTGGACGGGTTCCGCATCACCATCAACAAGACGTTCAACAAGGGCAGCGTCTCGGGCCGGAACATGACCTCGCCCTACGTCAAGGACGAGGGCGGCAAGCGGGTCAAGCCCATCCGTCTCCACGGCCGGCACGTCCTCAACCGGTACGAGGACGGTATGGAGAAGTGCATCGGCTGCGAGCTCTGCGCCGGGGTCTGTCCCGCTCGGTGCATCTACGTGCGGGGCAAGGACAACGATCCCGCCGATCCGGTCAGCCCGGGCGAGCGGTACGGCTTCGTCTACGAGATCAACTACCTGCGCTGCATCCACTGCGACCTCTGCGTCGAGGCCTGCCCCACCGAAGCCATCACCGAGACGAAGCTGTTCGAGTTCAGCTTCACCAACCGCCAGGACGCCATCTACACCAAGGCCGAGCTGGTGGTCGACGAGGACGGACGCCCGCAACATCTCCCCTGGGAGGACTGGACCGACGCCGACCTGATCGAGAACCACACCTCGGCGTGGATGCGAGCCACGGCGCCGTCGGGCGATGCCGACTTCGAAGGCATCGTGGCGTGGGCGGCCGAGCTGGGTTACGGCGAGCGGCCCGCGGAGCGTGGCCAGCGCGACGACGACGGCGACTACGCCGAGCACATGACGCTCGAACCGGCAACTCCCGAGGGCGGCACGCCGGCGGCCGATGCCGGTACCGACACCGCCACCAATACCGACACCGATGGCGAGGGCGATCACTGATGGAGACCTTCGTCTTCCTCGTCGCCGGCGCCATCTGCCTGATCGGCGCCCTGGGCGTGGTGCTCTCGAAGCACCCGGTGTACGCCGCCCTGTCGCTGGTCGCCACCCTCTTCGGCGTCGCCGTGCTCTTCGTCGCCGAGGACGCCAACTTCCTGGCGGCGGTGCAGGTCATCGTCTACGCCGGCGCCATCGTCGTGCTGTTCCTGTTCGTGATCATGCTGCTCGGCGTCGATCGGTCCGAGGACCTCGACATCGAACCACTGGTCGGCCAGCGCGCCGCGGCGATCGTCGTCGGCATCTTCGTCTTCGCCCTACCCGTCCTCGCCCTGGCCAGCACCGAGTGGACCAGCACCGGCAAGCCGTCGAACCTCGGCAGCCTCGGCTCCCGCTACGACGTGGCGGCCATCGGAGAGATCGTCTTCACCCGCTACCTGCTCGCCTTCGAGGTCACCTCGGTCCTGCTGGTGATCGCCGTCGTCGGCGCCGTGATGCTGTCGAAGCGCTCTCCGGTGCGCGACGAGATCGACGTCACCGTCTACCGGGACCCCGGTGAGGCCGAAGACGCCCCCGCCGAGGAAGAAGTCTCGCCGTGATCCTGGCCGCCGTCGAACCGTCCTGGTACCTGGTGCTCGCCGCCGCCCTGTTCGCCATCGGCGCGGTCGGGCTGCTGGTGCGTCGCAACCCGCTCGTGATGTTCATGTGCGTCGAGCTCATGCTCAACGCGGTGACCCTCACCTTCGTCACCTTCGCCCGGACGCTCGACGACGCCGGGGGCCAGGCCGTGGTGGTCTTCGTCCTCGTCGTCGCCGCCGCCGAGGTGGTGGTCGGGCTCGGGATCATCGTGGCCATCCTGCGCAAGCGCCCCGCCGCCACCGCCGACGACCTGAACCTGCTCAGGGGATAGCCGACCATGCAGACCCTCGACCTCGTCTGGCTCATCCCTGCCCTGCCACTGTTCGGCTTCCTCACCCTCATCGTCGCCGGCCGCAAGCTGGGCGAGCCCTGGGCCGGGTGGTTCGCCACCGCCATGGTCGGCGGCTCGTTCGCCGTCACCGTCGCCGTGTACCTCGGCCTGCTCGACAAGGGCGCCGAGGAACGCAGCTTCGTCCAGACGCTGTTCCAGTGGATCCCCGCCGGCGGCTGGAAGGTCGACGTCGGCTTCCTGGCCGATCCGCTCTCCATCGCCATGTGCCTGTTCATCACCGGAGTCGGTGCGCTGATCCACCTGTACTCGGTGGGCTACATGCACGGCGACGAGAACTACTCGAAGTTCTTCGTCTACCTGAACCTGTTCGCGTTCTCCATGCTCATGCTGGTGCTGGGGAACAACCTGCTCATCACGTTCCTGGGCTGGGAAGGCGTGGGAGCGTGCTCGTACTTCCTCATCAGCTTCTGGTTCACCGATCCGGTGAAGGCGTCCGCCGGCAAGAAGGCCTTCGTCACCAACCGCATCGGCGACTGGGGCTTCATGGTGGCGATGTTCGCCACCTTCGCCGCCCTCGGTTCGGTGAACTACACCGAGATCCTCCCCGGCGCCGGCGGCCTGGCGCAGTCCACCGCCACGTTCATCGCCGCCTGCCTGTTCATCGGGGCCGTCGGCAAGTCAGCCCAGTTCCCCCTGTTCGTGTGGCTGCCCGACGCCATGGCCGGCCCCACCCCGGTCTCGGCCCTGATCCACGCCGCCACCATGGTCACCTCCGGCGTCTACCTGCTGACCCGGGTGAACCCGATCCTGGCCCAGTCGGCCCACTGGGTCCCGACCACCATCGCCTGGGTCGGGGCGTTCACCGCCTTCTTCGCCGCCACCATCGCCCTCTCCCAGCGCGACATCAAACGGGTTCTCGCCTACTCCACCGTCAGCCAACTGGGCTACATGTTCCTCGCCGTCGGCACCGGCGCCTACGTGGCGGCCATCTTCCACATGATCACGCACGCCTTCTTCAAGGCGTTGCTCTTCCTCGGCTCCGGCTCGGTCATCCACGGCATGCACGAGGAGCAGGACATGAACCGCATGGGCAACCTGCGCAAGTACATGCCCATCACCGCGGCCACCTTCATCGTGGGCTGGCTCGCCATTGCCGGTGTTCCCCCCTTCTCCGGCTTCTTCTCCAAGGACGAGATCCTCCTGTTCGCCTACGGCTCGGGCGGCATCGGGGGCAAGGCCCTGTGGTTCGTGGGTCTGGTCACCGCCTTGCTCACCGCCTTCTACATGAGCCGCCAGGTGTTCATGGTCTTCTTCGGCGACGAACGCTTCGAGATCGAGGCCGGCCACGACGACGTCCACGACGCCCCGGCCACCACCGGCGACGAAGACGCCGGCGAGGAAGCAGAGGCACTGTCCCGGCCCGAGACCGCCGATGCCCCCCAGGCCTACGTCATGCACGATGCCCCCCACGAGTCGCCCGCGACGATGACGCTGCCCCTGATCGTCCTGGCCGGCCTCGCCCTCGTCGGCGGTGCGATCCAGTTGCCCTTCACCTCCCACCTCCACTTCCTGGCCGATTGGCTCCACCCGGTCGTGGGCGCCAACGAGGCCGACATCTCGGTCGCCACCGGCACCAAGATCGGCCTCGCGGCGGTGGCGGTGGTGGCCGGCGCCATCGGCATCGGCATCGCCTACCTCATCTACATCCGCAAGTCGCGGCGGCCGTTCGAGCCCGAGATCCTCGCCGACGCCTGGTACTACGACAGCTCCATCGCCGCCTTCGTCGACGGACCGGGCCGGGCCGGGTTCGAGGGCCTGGCCACCTTCGACAAGACGGTGGTCGATGGCGCGGTCAACGGCGTCGGGGGCCTGGTCCAGCGCACCGCCCGCGGCATCCGCCCCGCCCAGTCCGGCTACGTGCGGGGCTACGCCCTCGGCATCGCCGGCGGCGCCGTCGTGTTGCTCGCCTACTTCATCGCGCAGGTGACGTTCTGATGGTGCTCGCCGCCGAAGCCTCCTTCCCGCTGCTCACCGCGGCGATCCTGCTGCCCCTGATCGGGGCCATTGCCGTCCCCTTGGTGTCTCGGCGGCGGCCCGAGGTGCTCCGCCTCGTCGCCCTGCTCTTCTCCGGTTCGGCCGGCGCGCTCATCATCTGGATGTTGGCCGCGTTCGACCGCAACCAGGCCGGCTTCCAGTTCGAATCGACGCACCAGTGGATCCAGGAGTTCGGCATCAGCTGGCACCTCGGGGTCGACGGCATCTCGCTGTTCCTCGTCGTGCTCACCGGCGTGCTGTTCCCCATCACCTTCGTCGCGGTCACGCCCAAGAAGGACCCGAAGCCGTACTACGCCTGGCTGCTCCTGCTCGAGGCCGGCTGCATCGGCGCGTTCACCTCCCTCGACCTGTTCCTGTTCTTCGTCTTCTTCGAGATCGTCCTCGTCCCGATGTACTTCCTCATCGGCGGATGGGGCTACAGCGATCGTGTCTACGCCGCGCTGAAGTTCTTCCTGTTCACCATGTTCGGCTCGGCGCTGATGCTGGTCGGCATCCTGTCGCTGGCCTTCGTCGAGCGGGACCAGGCCAGCAGCCAACTCGACCCCGCCCGCCAGGAGCTGGCCGGTCTCCAGGCCGACATCCAGAACCAGCTCCAATCGGGCACCCAACCCGACCAAGCCGAGCTCGACCGGATCAACGAGCTGAGCACGCAGCTCGAAGGTGCAGACCAGCTCACCTTCGACGTGGTCGACATCGCCCAGGCCCGGGGCGAGCGGCTCAAGGCAGAGCAGACCGCGATCGAAGCCGGAACGGCGAAGCCGGACCCCGACGCCAACTCGTGGAACCCGTTCCACTGGGGCGCAGCCAAGTGGATCTTCCTCGCCTTCGCTCTCGCGTTCGCGGTGAAGGTGCCGTTGTTCCCCCTCCACACCTGGCTCCCGGACGCCCACACGCAAGCACCCACCGCCGGGTCGGTCATCCTCGCCGGGGTCATGCTCAAGCTCGGCACCTACGGCTTCCTCCGCTTCGGTCTCTACCTGTTCCCCGACGCCACCACGTTCTTCGCGCCCGTGTTCCTCACCCTGGGCGTGGTCGGGATCACCTACGGCGCCATCGTGGCCGCCATGCAGAAGAGCCTGAAACGTCTCGTGGCCTACTCCTCGGTCGCCCACCTCGGTTTCATCATCCTCGGCACCTTCGCCCTCACCACCCAGGGCCTCGAGGGCGGGATCCTGCAGATGATCAACCACGGTGTCTCCACCGGTGCGTTGTTCCTCCTGCTCGGCTTCATCTACGAGCGCCGGCACACCTACGAGATCTCGGCCCTCTCCGGCATGCAGAAGGCAGCGCCGATCCTGGCCGGTGTGTTCACCCTGGTGATGCTCAGTTCGATCGGGCTGCCCGGCCTCAACGGCTTCGTCGGTGAGTTCCTCATCCTCTCCGGCTCGTACCTCACCGCCAAGTGGTGGGCGGTCGTGGCCGCCGGCGGGGTCATCCTCGCCGCCATCTACCTGCTCTGGGCCTACCAGCGGGTGTTCCAGGGCGAACCCACCGAGGAGGACCTCCAGACCAAGGACATGGGCCTCACCGAGTTCGCGGTGATGCTGCCGCTCCTGGGCCTGATCGTCTTCATGGGCGTCTACCCCAAGCCGGTGCTCGATCGGATCGAGCCGTCGGTCAGCGCGCTGGTGAGCCACATCGAGGACACCACCGACTACCACCAGCCCGCGGCCGCCACTTCCGGCTTCAACGGCACCGCCGCCGATGCCCACACCTCGAACGGGGAGGGGGAGGGATGATCCCGCTCCTCGCCACCCTCGCCGCACCGTTGCAGAGCGCTGACGAGCGGTTCGATCCCATCGTCCATCCCGACGTCGAGTGGGTCACGGTCCGGCCCCTGCTGATCCTCGTGCTCACCGCCATGGGGCTGATGCTGGTGACGGCACTCACCCGCA
The DNA here is from genome assembly GCA_963747745.1 of uncultured Acidimicrobiaceae bacterium. Classification (GTDB taxonomy): domain Bacteria; phylum Actinomycetota; class Acidimicrobiia; order Acidimicrobiales; family Salinilacustritrichaceae; genus Salinilacustrithrix. Next base: position 72,527 of record CAVVGJ010000025.1, on the reverse strand, counting down.
GGAAGGTCTTCGAGGGCTTCTATCCCCTCGTCACCTCGGTGGCGGCCATCGCGGCCGCCGTCACGACGTGGCCGCTCTGGGAGCGGGTCCAGGATGCGGACCGCGGCCCGTTCACCGCCATGGGCGGCGCCATCGGTGTCGACGGGTTCTCGCTGTTCCTCACCGTCGTCATCTGCTCGTCGGTGGTCATCGCGTCGCTCCTCGCCGACGGCTACCTGCGCCGCGAGGAGATGGACGGCCCCGACCTCTACGTGCTCATGCTCCTGTCGGCCTCCGGTGGCATCTTGATGGCCTCGGCCGACGACCTCATCATCTTGTTCCTCGGCCTCGAGGTGCTCTCGCTCGCCGTCTACGTGCTGGCCGCCATGCACCTGCGCCGGATCACGTCGCAGGAAGCCGGCATCAAGTACTTCGTGCTGGGTTCGTTCGCCTCGGCGTTCCTGCTCTACGGCATCGCCCTCACCTACGGGGCCACCGGGACCACCAACCTGGTCGAGATCCTCGACTACCTGTCCACCACGATCCTGTTCGACAACGGGCTGCTGCTGGCCGGGATGGCGTTGCTGCTCGTCGGGCTCGGCTTCAAGGTGGCGGCCGCGCCGTTCCACTCCTGGACCCCTGACGTCTACCAGGGGGCGCCCACACCGGTCGTGGCCTACATGGCCTCCGGCGTCAAGGCGGCCGGGTTCGCCGGGCTCATCCGGGTCTTCTACCTCGGCTTCGCCACCTACCGCGTCGACTGGCAGCCCATCGTCTACGCCATCGCCATCCTCACCCTGCTCGTCGGTTCGATCATGGCGGTGGTCCAGACCGATGTGAAGCGCATGCTGGCGTACTCGTCGATCAACCATGCCGGCTTCATCCTCGTGGCCGTCCAGGCCGCCAACGAGCGCGGGATCCAGGCGACGCTGTTCTACCTGGCCAGCTACACCTTCCTGGTCGGGGGCAGCTTCGGCATCATCACCGTGGTGGGCCGCAAGGGCGACGACAAGCACTCGCTCGACGACTACCGCGGCCTGGCCCGGTCCCGGCCCGTGCTCGCCCTGGTCTTCTCGATCCTGCTGTTCAGCCAGGCCGGCGTGCCGTTCACCAGTGGCTTCTTCGCCAAGTTCTACGCCATCTCCGCCGCCGTCGACGCCCACTCGTATCCGCTGGCCGCCATCGCCATGCTCACCGCCGTCATCGCCGCCTTCCTGTACCTGCGCATCACGGTCTCGATGTGGATGGCCGACGTCGACGACGACGCCATCCCCTCCCGCCGGAGCCTCCAGGTGCCGGTCGGCGCCGCCATCGCTCTCATCGTCTGCCTCACCGTCACCCTGGGTGTCGGGCTGTTCCCCCACGTGCTCAGCGGTCCCGCCGCCGACGCCACCGCGGTCCTGGTCCAGTTCCCGCACTGACATCCCCGTCCCGCCCTGACACCCCCGCCCTGACACCCCCCGTTCTGGCGCCACTTCCTCCGGTCAGCACGCGGGTGTCGTGGTACCAGAACGGGTGAGATTGTGAGGAAACTCCGAGGTTGCTTCGACGTCGTTCCCACGCGCGGGTCCGATGCTTCTTTCACAGCACCCCCACGAAGGAGACCTTCCCGATGCGCAAGTCCGTAGCGGCCGCTGCCATGGCTGCCTCACTCACCGTCGGCGGCGCCGCTGGCGTCGCCCTGTTCACCCCGGCGCTGTCCGGCGCCCAGGAGAGTGGGACCACGACCACCGACACCCAGGCGCCGGACGGCCCCGGCAGCTTCCTCGACGATGCCCTGGCTCCGCTGGTCGCCAACCACACGATCGACCAGAGCCAGGCCGACGCCGTCATCGCCGCCATCCGCGACGCTCGTCCTGACGGCTTCCCCGGCCACCGCGGTCCCCGGTTCCTCGGTGACGGGACCCTGACCGACGTGCTCGGGGTGAGTGCCGCCGATCTCCGCGCCGCCCTCGAGAGCGGGCAGAGCATCGCGGACGTGGCCAAGGCCCACGACGTCGCCGTCCAGGACGTGATCGACGCCCTCGTCGCCAAGGTGCAGGACCGTCTCGACACCGCGGTCGCCAACGGCCGGCTGACCCAGGACCAGGCCGACACCATGATCGCCGAGGCCACCCAGCACATCACCGACTTCGTGAACGGTGACGCCACGCCCGGCGGCCGGTTCGACGGCCACCGCCCCGGCCCCTTGGGCTTCGGCGGTCCGGCGGCCGACGCGCCCGCCGACACCACGAACTCGTAATCGCCCCGCGGAGGGGCCGGTGAATGCCCGCCCCCCGGACCGGCCCCTCCGCGGTCCCCCGTGACCCCCCACCACCGTCCCTGACTGGACCGACATGCAGCACGACACCTTCCCGCCCCTGCCCACCACACCTCCGGCATCGCCCCCCACTTCCGAGCCTCCGACTTCCGAATCTCCGACGGTCGAGGTCGCCCCGCCCCCGCCCCCGCCTCGGGCGCCGTCGTCCGGTGGCGGTCGAGGCCGGTCGTGGCGGCCGGCGCCGATCCTCGCGGCTTCGATCCTCAGCGCGGTGATCGCCTCCGGCGTCACCGCCACCATCGTCGACAGCGATCACGCGACCACCGTGGCCGCCTCCGACTCCTCCCGTCCGCCCGCCACGGCACCGGCTGCCACGCCGGTGGCCAGCGGCACCGAGCGGGCGGCGAGCGCGGCGGCAGCCATCGCCCCCGCCGTGGTCCAGATCCAGACCCGGACCGGCGTCGGCTCCGGCGTGATCTACGACAAGTCCGGGCTGATCCTCACGGTGGCCCACGTCGTCGGCAACAGCCGCTCGGTCGACGTGCGCCTCGCCGACGGGTCCACGGTCCAGGGCGAGGTCGTGGGCGCCGACACCACCACCGACATCGCAGTCGTGCGCATCGATCCCTCCAACGTCGACGTGGTCGGCATCCTCGCCACCGACACCGCGCCCGTCGTGGGTCAGCTCGCCGTGGCCGTGGGCAGCCCCTTCGGGTTCGACCAGACCGTGACGTCCGGCATCGTGAGCGCCGTCGACCGCGTGGTGAACGACGTGGCCATGGTCCAGACCGATGCCGCCATCAACCCCGGCAACTCCGGTGGCCCGCTGGTCGATGGCCAGGGTCGAGTCATCGGGCTCTCCGACGTCATCTTCACCCAGTCCGGTGGTAGCGAAGGCGTCGGCTTCGCGATCGAGATCGATCTCGCCCACCTCGTCGCCGATCAGATCGTGGCCGGGCACCCGGTTCAGCTCGCGCTGCTCGGCGTGTCGACCACCGCGCCAGCCGATGGGACCAGGGGCGCACAGGTCGCCGAGGTCGTCTCGGGATCAGCGGCCGATGACGCCGGGTTCAAGGTCGGCGACCTCATCGTGAGCGTCGATGGCTCCGAGGTACCCGATGGCAGCAAGCTCCGCGCCGAGATCATCCGCCGGGCCCCCGGCACGGCGGTCACCATCGGGATCCAGCGCGACGGTAAGGCCATGGACCTCCAGGTCACGCTGGGTGCGTCGGGCTGAACCGGCGTCGATCACCGGACGAACAACCAGACCGCAACCACCACCCCGAACACCACCACCGTGTTCCGCAGTCCGTCGGGGGACAGGCGTCGAGCCATCCGGCCGCCGACGTAGCCCCCGGCGAGGCTGGCGGGCGCGACGATGGCGACCGAGAGCCAGTCCACCGGACCGAACAGGGCGAAGGCCACCAGGGCGATGGTGTTGATGATGAGCGAGATCGCCGACTTCAGGGCGTTGAGGCGTTGGAGGTGATCGGCGACGAAGATGCCGAGGACGGCGAGGAGGATGACGCCGAGGCCACCGCCGAAGTAGGCGCCGTAGACCGCGGCGACGAACACGGCGACGTGGAGCTGGACGTTGTCGCGGCGGCCCGAGCCGGCCCGATCCCGCACGTAGGCCGCGATCCGGGGTTGGACCAGGAGCAGCAGCGACCCGAACAGCACGAGGAACGGCACCACGGCGTCGAACACCGCATCCGGCGCGGCGAGCAGGATCACCGATCCGAGCGCTCCGCCGAGGGCGGCCGTGACGGCCAGGCGGCGAAGACGCGGTCGTTGATCGGAGAGCTCCTCCCGGTAGGCCAGCGCTGACCCCAGGTACCCGGGCCACACGGCGGTCGTGTTCGTCACGTTGGCATCGAGGGTCGGGAGTCCGGCGGCCACGAGCGCCGGGAACGAGATGAGCGAGCCGCCCCCTGCGACCGCGTTCACGCCTCCGGCCAGGAATCCCGCCACCGCGATGAGCGCGGCATCCGCGATACTCACCGGATGCCGGCGGGGCGTGAGGAACGAGGCGGTGATGACACGGGCGCACCGTACCGAGGCGGTGGCCAGGGGCCCGGCTCCGGCCGCCCTGTGACCGAGTTCACAGCAAATCGGTCGACGGATCAGGGGGCGGTGAGCGTCTCAACCACCATGAAGTACAGAGCGCACCGGCCGCGGGAAGCGGGCTCCAGCCACATGGGCATCGTCTTGGTCGTCGCCGCGGGCGTGGCCATCGCGGTGACCACCGTGTTCACGCTTCGCAACATCGACGGACCGCTCGACACGTCGACGGGGTCGGCGACCTCCACCACGGTCGTCGTCGGCCAGCCGGCCGGCAGTGACGCCACGGTTTCCTCCACGACACCGCTCGACAGCACCACGACCATGCCGCCCACGACGGTGGCACCCACCACCACGGTCCCGCCCACCACGGTTCCGCCCACCACCACGACCACCGTGCCCGCCGAGCCGAGCTCGCCGACGTACCGGATCGGGGACTCCGGCCCGGAGATCGCCGCCCTGCAGGAACACCTGCTGGCGCTCGGGTTCTGGCTCCCCGCGGCCGACGGGAACTACGGGTCGGTCACCGGCCAGGCGGTGATGGCGTTCCAGAAGGCGGCCGGGATCGGCCGCGACGGCGTCGCCGGCCCGGCCACGCTCGCCGCCCTGGCCACGGCGACGCCGGTCGAGCCCCGGGACGGCACCGACCACATCGAGATCGACCTGCAGCGCCAGATCATGATCATCGTCCACTCGGGTCGCACCATCGTGCTCAACACGTCCACCGGGCGGGCGGGTTGGCGCACCCCGCCGGGTCAGTTCACCATCACGCGCCAGATCGACGGCATCCGCCACGCCGACCTCGGCGACATGTACCGACCCAAGTACTTCAACGGCGGTATCGCCCTCCACGGCTCCCCTTCGATCCCCGGCTACGCCGCGTCCCACGGCTGTGCCCGGCTCACGAATGCCGCCACCGACATGATCTGGGCCGACGGCCTGGCGCCGGTCGGCACGCCGGTCTGGGTGTACTGACCCGGTTCGGAGGCGGTTCCGGGGCACCTTTGGCCCCCTTCATCGTCGATCAGTAGGGTTCCGAGCCGTGTCGGAGTTCCTCCGCAATTACCTCACTGTCGCCATCTTCGGCGGCGTCGCCATCGCTCTGCTCGCCGGCGTGCTCGGCCTCGGTGCCCTCGTGCGCCCGAGCCGGCGCCAACCGGGCAAGCACCTCAACTACGAATCCGGCGTCGACCCCGTGGGCGACGGCTGGTCGCAGAGCCAGGTGCGCTACTACATCTTCGCTCTGATGTTCGTCATGTTCGACGTCGAAGCGGTGTTCATCTTCCCGTGGGCCACGCGACTCGAGACCTACCAGGTCTTCGGCCTCGTCGAGATGGTCATCTTCATCGTCATCCTCGCCTTGGGCCTCGTGTACGCGTGGCGCAAGGGCGTGCTCCGCTGGATCTAGGCCCGAGTTAGGAGAGTCGTCCGATGGGTCTCGTGGAGAGCGGCAAGCTGCCCAAGCCGCTCACGAAACTGCTCAACATCTCGCGGAAGTACTCGCTCTGGATGTACCAGTGGGGTCTGGCCTGCTGCGCCATCGAGATGGCGGCGGCCATGGCTGCCCCTCGGTTCGACATCATGCGCCTGGGCGTGATCCCGCTGCCGGCGTCGCCGCGCCAGGCCGACCTGCTGTGCGTGTCCGGCACGGTCACCGACAAGATGGTCCCCTCGGTGCGACGTCTGTGGGAGCAGATGCCCGACCCGAAGTACGTCATCTCCATGGGCAGCTGCGCCAACTGCGGTGGTCCGTACTGGGACAGCTACTCGGTGACCAAGGGCGTCGACCAGGTGATCCCCGTCGACGTCTACGTCCCGGGCTGCCCGCCCCGGCCCGAGGCGCTGCTCGAAGGTGTCGTGCTGCTCCAGGAGCGCATCGCCAACGAGGACATGGCCGACAAGTGGCGAGGTGATCCGATTGTCGTCAGCTGACACGGACGCCGCGCCGGACGAGCAGACCGAGGCCCCGCCCCGCGACGACGTACGCGAGGCGCTCCTCGAGCGGGTCTCCGCGCTGCTCGGCGACGACCTGGTCGAATCGCACATCGAAGTCGGCCGCCAGCTGTGGATCCGGGTCACGCCCGAGTCCTGGAAGCGCACCCACAAGGCGCTGCGCGACGACGTCGGCTTCCGCTTCTTCGAGTTCCTCTCGGCCATCGACTGGCTGCCGTCGCCCTTCGGCAAGTCCGAGGACGCCAGCGTGGATGCCGGCGTCTCGGTGACCACCGTCGCCGAACCGGGCGAGATCGAGCGCGGCTACGCCGGCGGCGACACCCGGTTCCAGGTGTTCTCCCGTCTCGTCGACGTCACCCGCCACAGCCTCGGCATCATCATCAAGACCGACGTGCCCGATCCGCGCCAGGTCGCCGAACCGGTGCTGGAGACGATCATCGGCGTGTTCCCCGGGGCCAACTGGCACGAGCGGGAGACGCACGAGATGTTCGGCATCGGCTTCGCCGGCCACCCCTACCTCGAGAAGCTGTACCTGCCCACCGGCTTCGAGGGGAACCCGTTGCGCAAGGACTTCCCGCTCCTCGCCCGGCACGTGAAACCGTGGCCCGGGATCGTCGACGTCGAACCGATGCCTGACGAGGCGGACGACTCCGGCGACGAGCCTGCCGAAGGGAGCGACGACTCGTGACCGCCATCACCGAACCGTCCGAGCAGGACCAGCTGGCGTACATCGCTGCCAAGGCCGCGGACGCTCGCGTCAACGTCGAGCTCGAGACCGACAACGGCATGACGCTCAACATCGGCCCGCAGCACCCGGCCACCCACGGCACCCTGCGCATCGTGGCCAAGCTCGACGGCGAACAGGTCCTGTGGGCCGAGCCGATCATGGGGTACATGCACCGGGGCTACGAGAAGCTCACCGAGGTGCGCACCTACCCGCAGATCACCACGCTGGTGAACCGCATCGACTGGCTGGGCAGCTTCGCCAACGAGGTGCCGTTCATCCTCGCCTGCGAGCAGCTCATGGAGGTCGAAGCGCCGCCCCGGGCCCAGTACATCCGCACGATCCTGCACGAGATGGGTCGCATCGCCCACCTCACCATGTTCCTCGGCGACATGGGGGTGCAGATCGGCGCCCTGACCCCGATGTTCTACGCCCTGCGCGACCGCGAGTACCTGCTCAACCAGATCGAGGGCGTCACCGGTGGCCGGTTCCACCCCAACTTCGACCGGATCGGGGGCGTCAAGGACGACCTGCCGGCGGGCTGGATCGCCGAGTCCATCCGGATCATGAAGAAGATGGCGCGGTTCTGCGACGAGATGGAGGACCTTCTCCTCGGCAACGAGATCTTCACCACCCGGACGCGGGGCGTCGGTGTGATCCCGGCCGAGCTGGCGCTGCTCTACGGCTTGTCCGGCGCCAACCTGCGCGCCTCGGGCGTCGACTGGGACCTGCGACGCGACAGCGACGTTCCCATGGCTTGGAAGCACGCCGACTTCAAGGTGTTCACCCACACCGACGGCGACAGCTTCGCCCGGACCTGGGTCCGCCTCCAGGAGGTCCGCGAGTCCACCAAGATCGTGATCCAGCTGCTCGAGGGACTGCCGGCGGGCCCGATCATGGCCAAGGTGCCACGGATCATCAAGGTGCCGGCGGGCGAGGCCTACGTGGCCACCGAGAACCCGCTGGGCGAGATGGGCTACTACGTCGTCTCCAAGGGCGACCTTGGTCCGTTCCGGGTCAAGATCCGCACCGCCAGCTTCTCCAACGTGTCGATCGTCCCGTGGTTGCTGCGCGGTGTCTACGTCCCCGACATCATCACCATCCTCGGCAGCCTCTACTTCATCCTCGGGGATATCGACCGATGATCGTTGCTGGTGCGTTCGATGCTTACTGGGCCCAGTCGATCCTGCGGTCTGTCGGGGTGCTCGCCGCGGTGTTGTTGCCCGCGGGGACCTTCGTCTACGTGTTCCTGTTCAAGATGGTCAGCTTCATGCAGAACCGGCTCGGTCCCATGGAGGCCGGTCCGTACGGCTCGATGCAGCTGCTCGCCGAGGTGGGCAAGTCGCTGCAGAAGGAAGACGTGATCCCCGATCGCGCCGACCGGTCCCTGTTCAAGTTGGCGCCCTACCTCGTGGTCGGCGCCGTGCTGCTCACCTACATCGTGGTGCCCTTCGGCCCCGACATGGTGTTCGTCGACCCGTCGGTCTTCGGCACCGGGATCTTCTTCGTCATGGCGGTGTCGTCGATCTCGGTGATCGGCATCATCCTCGCCGGCTGGGCCTCCGCGTCGAAGTACTCACTGCTGGGGGGCCTGCGTGCCGCCGGCCAGCTCATCGCCTACGAGTTGCCCCTCGTCTTGTCGGTGGTCGGCGTCGTCATCCAGGCCGGCACGCTGAGCCTGCAGGGCATCGTCGCGGCCCAGGCCAACGGAGAGATGTTCGGTGTCGGCTTCCTGGGCAACCCGTTCATCCTCACCCAGGGCGTGGCCCTGATCATCTTCATGATCGCCATGCAGGCCGAGCTGGGCCAGACCCCCTTCGACATGCCCGTGGCCGAGTCCGAGCTCGTCGCCGGTTACATGACCGAGTACACCGGCCTGCGGTTCCTGCTGTTCTTCATCGGCGAGTTCGCCTCCGCCGGCGCCTTCTCCGCCATCGCCGCCACCCTGTGGCTGGGCGGCTGGTACCTGCCTGGCCTCGATCTCACGGCCAACTACATGAACGTGGTCGGGCCGCTCGTGCTGCTGGCCAAGACGATGCTCTTCGGCGGGATCATCTTCTTCATCCGCTTCACCTACCCGCGCTTCCGGGAAGACCAGCTCCAGCGCTTCGCCTGGAAGGTGCTCATCCCGCTGGCGCTGGCCAACATCTTGGCCACCGGCATCCTGAAGGTGGTGTTCTGATGCCCCCTACTCCCAAGCTCCCGGGCGTCATCAAGGGCCTCGGCATCACGTTCAAGGAGTTGCTCTCCAAGAACGTGACCGTGCAGTACCCGCACGAGAAGGAACCGCCCCCCACTCGGGCCCGCGGCGTCATCGCCCTCAAGGAGGAGAACTGCACCGTCTGCATGCTGTGCGCCCGCAGCTGCCCCGACTGGTGCATCTACATCGAGGGCCACAAGGAGAAGGCCCCGCCCCGTCGCCCGGGCGGCAAGCCCCGCACCGTCTCGGCCCTCGATCGCTTCGACATCGACTACGCCCTGTGCATGTACTGCGGCATCTGCGTCGAGGTGTGCCCCTTCGAGGCGCTGTTCTGGACGCCGGAGTTCGAGTACTCCGAGCCCCGCATCGCCGACCTGCTCCACGACAAGACCCGCCTCGGCGAATGGATGGAGACCGTCCCCGACTTCGAGCCCTACGAGTCCGGGTCCGAGGTCAAGGTCAAGAAGGTTCCGCGATGAGGTCGCCGTCGCTCGGTCGCTTCGCTCCCTCCGCTCCGGCGAGTTCCTGGTCGAGCTCGCTGCGCTCGCGCCCAGATTTGGGTGCGGCTCACGACTTCGTCGAGTCGCCGCACGCCGAGGGGGCGCTCCGCTTGCCCCCCCGGGCTCCCCCCGGCTCGCTCCGCTCGCGACGGCCCCAGGCATATCCCATGGATGGGGGCGCTCGTGGTAGCTCAGAACATCTTCTTCTACGTGATCGCCGTCGCCATGGCGGTGTCGGCCATCAGGGTGGTCACGGTGAAGAACGTGGTCCATGCGGCCATGTACCTCGTCGTCGTGCTCTCCGGCGTGGCGGCCCAGTACATCCTGCTGGCCTCCGAGTTCATCGCCGCCACCCAGGTGCTCGTCTACGTCGGTGCCATCATCGTCCTCGTGCTCTTCGGCGTCATGCTCACCCGGGCGAAGCTGGGCCAGGACGTCAACCTGACCAACGACTACTGGTGGGTCGGCGCCATCACGTCGATCATGGTCTTCGCCGTCATGGCCTACGCCCTGATCGACTACTACGGCAGCGGCGCCATCGACCAGGCCAAGGCCAGCACGCAGCTGGTCGACAACACCGGCCAGGTCTCCGACGCCATCTTCAGCACCTACGTGGTCCCCTTCGAGGCCATCTCGGTGCTCCTGCTCGCCGCCCTCGTCGGCGCCATCGTGCTGGCTCGCAAGGACTGAAGGAGGACGCGTCGTGGACGATCTCATGCTCAACCAGTTCCTCCTGCTCGGAGCGATCCTGTTCGCCACCGGCGTCTACGGCGCGCTGGCCAAGCGGAACGCCATCCTCGTGCTGATGTCGATCGAGTTGATCCTCAACGCGGTCAACATCAACCTGGTGGCCTTCGGCGCCCACAACGGCACGGTCGCCGGGGCGGTGTTCGCCCTGTTCGTGATCGCCATCGCCGCCGCTGAGGTCGGCGTCGGTCTCGCCATCGTGTTGCTCATCTACCGGAACCGAAAGAGCGTGGACCTCGACGAGGTCGCGCAGATGAAGGGCTGATCGTGCTCGCAGCGGAAACCGCAGCCGCGGTCGACCCGGGGTTCATCCTCGAACACGCCTACGTGATCCCGGTGATCATGGCGGCGTCGTTCCTGCTGACCCTGTTCTTCGGCAAGCGCCTCGGCAAGCACTCGTCGTGGATCGGCATCGTGGCCATCGGCGTCTGCTTCGTGTTCGCGCTCGCCGTCAACGTGGAGTGGAACGGCTACGTCCACGACTCCGAGCACACCGCCGTCCACAGCGTCGAGTCCGCCGACAGCGGCGGCGGCGAAGCCACCGTGGCCACCGAATCCGGGGAGGGGACCGGCGCCGACAACGGCACGGCCGCCGAGTCCGGTGCCGCCCTGAGCACGGAGACCGAGTTCGAGGTCGTCCCCGTCACCCAGACCGTCACCTGGTGGTCCAGCGGCACGGTGAAGTTCGAGGCCGGGATGCTGCTCGACGGGATGTCGGTGATGATGCTCTTCGTCGTCACCCTGATCTCGCTGCTGGTGCACGTCTTCTCCACCGACTACGTGGCCGGCGACCGGCGCTACGTCCACTACTTCGCCTTCCTCAGCCTGTTCTCCGCGGCCATGCTCGGCTTCGTGATGGCGCAGAACACCGTGCAGCTCATCACGATGTGGGAGCTCGTCGGCGTCTGCTCGTTCGTGCTCATCGGCCACTGGTGGGAGGAGAAGCCCAACTCCGACGCCGCCATGAAGGCCTTCCTCACCAACCGGGTGGGCGATGTCGGGCTGCTGGTCGGGGTGATCACGCTGTACTTCGCCGCCGGACAGACCTTCGACATCATCAAGATCAACACGCTCGCCAACCAGGGCGCCATCACCCACCTCGCACTCACCGTCGCCAGTTGCTGCCTCGTCGCCGCGGTGATGTCGAAGTCGGGTCAGTTCATCCTCCACACCTGGCTGCCCGACGCCATGGCCGGCCCCACCCCCGTGTCCGCCCTCATCCACGCCGCCACCATGGTCTGCGCCGGCATCTTCATGGTCGCCCGGATGTACGGGGTGTTCTGGAACGGCCTCGTCATCGGCGGCTCGAGCATCAACTTCCTCGCCGTCGTCGGCGGCGTCACGGTCATCGGCGGCGCCGCGCTGGCCTTCGTCCAGTCCGACATCAAGAAGGTGCTGGCGTACTCCACCGTCTCCCAGCTCGGCTACATGGTCATGGCGCTCGGCGTCGGGGCCTGGACCGCCTCTCTGTTCCACCTCTTCAGCCACGCCTTCTTCAAGGCCGGCCTCTTCCTCGGCGCCGGTTCCGTCTCCCATGCCGTGCACAGCTTCGACATGAAGAAGGACATGGGCGGCATGAAGCAGTTCATGCCCAAGACGTTCTGGACCTTCCTGATCTGCAGCCTGGCGCTGGCCGGTCTGTTCCCGTTCGCTGGGTTCTGGTCCAAAGACGAGATCCTCGCCGGAGCCGCCCAGCTCGGCGGCAGTGGCAACTACTTCTGGTTCGGCATCGTCGGCACCGTCGGCGCGGCGATGACCGCGGCGTACATGACCCGCTGCATCTACCTCACCTTCTTCGGCGAGTTCCGCGGTGGCGCCCACGAGCCCCACGCCGCAGTCAGCCACGGCGTCGAGGACCATCCCGTCGTCGAGGACCACATCGCTGACGACTCGGGCCACGCCGACGCCGAACATCACGGCGACCCCCACGAGTCCGGGCCGCGCATCCTGGTCCCGCTCTACGTGCTGTCGTTCATGGCCATCGTGGCCGGCCTCGTCAACCTGCCCGCGTTCAGCTGGCTGCCGTCGGGCGCCACGCTGCGCTTCGAGCACCTCTTCGAGCCCAAGGGCGCGTACTTCCCGAGCTTCGGCGCGGTCGGCGGCGTGCTGACCCATCCCGAGTTCTCGCTCACCACGGCGCTGATCTCCACCGTCGTGGTGGTGCTCGGCGGCCTCGTCGCCTACGCCTGGTACTTCAAGGGCCTCGGCCCCCACGGCATCACCGAGCGGAACCGGATGGCCCGCGCCGGCCACACGCTGCTCGTCAACAAGTTCTACTTCGATCACCTCTACACCGGGATCATCGCCGGTGGGGTGAAGGGCCCCATCGCGCGGGCCGCCAACTGGTTCAACGCCAAGGGCCTCGACGGCGTGGTCGACGGCATCGGCACCGGTGCCGTCGCCGGGGGCAGGTTCGTCTACGACAAGATCGACCAACGCTTCGTGGACGGCATCGTCAACGGCTCGGGCTTCACCGCCGAGGGCGGTGGCCAGGTGTTCCGGCAGATGCAGACCGGCAAGGTCCAGCAATATGCCGCCCTCCTGTTCACCGCAGCAGTCGTACTCGCCGGCGTCTTCATCATCGTCATCTGACGGCGACCACCGCCATCTCGCTCCACCAGAATCACGACAGGGACACGTACCGACATGGACTTCATCCGGGACTGGGGAATCACCGTCATGGTCTTCGCGCCGCTGGCAGGCGTGGCGCTCATGATGCTGTTCCCCAAGGACGCCGAAGACAGCCACAAGGTGATCGCGCTGGGCGCCTCGCTCGTGTCAGCCGCCGTCGGCATCGCCGTCTTCGCCGACTTCGACTTCGACCACACGAGCGTCCTGCAGTTCACGCAGGACGCCAAGTGGATCGACGTGATCCACTCCCGCTACACGGTCGGCATCGACGGGCTGTCGATTCCCCTCGTGGCGCTGACGCTGCTGGTCGTGCCGCTGGTGATCATCTACTCGTGGAACCACTTCCCCGAACCGCACAACCCGAAGGCGTTCCTGGCCCTCATCCTCGTGCTGCACACGGGCATGCTCGGCAGCTTCGTGGCCCAGGACCTGATCTTGTTCTTCGTCTTCTTCGAGCTCGTCCTGCTGCCGATGTACTTCATGATCGGCGTCTGGGGTGGGCCAGAGCGGCAGTACGCCTCGATCAAGTTCTTCCTCTACACGCTGTTCGGCTCGGCGTTGATGATCCTGAGCTTCCTCGCCCTGTTCTTCCTCACCGGGGCCGAGACGTTCAACATGGTCGAGCTGGCCCACAAGGTCCAGGAGCTCGACCTCTCCCGCAACACGCAGATCCTGGTGTTCGGCGGGATGTTCATGGGCTTCGGCATCAAGGTGCCGATGTTCCCGTTCCACACCTGGCTGCCCGATGCCCACACCCAGGCCCCCACGCAGGGTTCGGTGATCCTGGCCGCGGTGCTCCTGAAGCTGGGCACGTACGGCTTCATCCGGGTCGCGCTGCCCATCCTCCCCGAAGGTGCGCACGCCTGGGCGCCCTGGATCGGGTTGCTCGCCGTCGTCGGCATCATCTACGGCGCCCTGGGGTGCCTGGCCCAGACCGACATGAAGCGGCTGATCGCCTTCTCGTCGGTGGCCCACATGGGCTTCGTGATGCTCGGCATCTCGACCCTCACCGACTTCGGCCTCAACGCGGCCGTGTTCGGCATGGTCGCCCACGGCCTCATCACCGGCATGTTGTTCTTCGTGGCCGGCTCGGTGAAGGAGCGCTACCACACCCTCGAGATCAAGCGCCTCGGTGGCTTGCTGGTGTCCGCCCCCCGCATGGGATGGATCCTCGGGTTGTGCACGATGGCGTCGCTCGGGTTGCCCGGCCTGGCCGGGTTCTGGGGTGAGTTCCCCGCCATCTTGTCGTCCTACCAGCCGGCCGAGGGCCTCAACGTGGCGCTCTTCCGCGGCTTCATGGTGGTGGCCGCCATCGGCACCGTCCTGGCGGCCGGGTACCTGCTCTGGCTCTACCAGCGCACCGCCTTCGGCGTCCCGAAGCCCGAGTTCGAACACGACGAGCACATCCACGACGTGTCGTGGCCGGAGTGGATCGCGTGGTCGCCGTTGCTGATCCTCATCGTCGTGCTCGGTGTCTACCCCAACTTGATCTTCCGGGTCACCGACGGGAGCATCGTCCACGTCGCCCAGTCGATCGCTGCGGCGACGGGGAACTGAGCTGATGCTCGCCCTGCTCGCTCCGGTGGCCCTGCTGGCCCAGACCACCTTCACGCGCCCCGACATCGACTACCACGCGGTCGCGCCCGAGATCGTCCTCACCGGGGCCATCCTGTTGGTGCTGCTGGTCGATCTCCTCAAGCCGGAGGGCGACAACCCGTTCCTCTCCACCGTGGCCGGCCTCGGGCTGCTCGGTGCGATGATCCCGATCCTGACGCTGGCCACCGACGGTGCTGATCGCAGCCTCTTCGGTGGCGCCTACGTGGTCGACAACTTCTCCCTGGTCCTCAAGGCCCTCTTCCTGCTGTCGGCGTACCTCGTGGTCCTGATGTCGACGAACTACATCGCGGAGGGCGACTACGCCGAGGGGGAGTACTACTTCCTGCTCCTCAGCTCCGTGCTCGGCATGCTGCTGATGGCCAGCGCTCGGGACCTCATCACGGTGTTCGTGGCGCTCGAGCTGCTCTCCATCCCCGCCTACATGCTCGCCGGCTGGCGCAAGCGCGACCTGATGGGCAACGAGGCCGGGGTGAAGTACTACCTCATGGGCGTGTTCGCCTCCGCCATCTTGCTCTACGGCATGTCGCTCCTCTTCGGCATCGCCGGCGACACCCGCCTCGCGGTCATCGGCGAGAAGATCACCGGCGCCGGCGGGAACGTCGCCCTCGTCACCTTGGCCATCGTCTTCACCGTGGTCGGCTTCGCGTTCAAGATCTCGGCCGTACCGTTCCACACCTGGGCCCCCGACACCTACGAGGGCGCGCCCACCCCGATCACCGCGTTCCTCGCCGTGGCATCGAAGGCCGCGGGCTTCGTCGCCCTGCTGCAGGTGATCTTCATCGCCTTCCCCGGCCGCACCGACGTGGTCGAGCCCCTCATGTGGGTGCTGGCCGCGCTCACGATGACGATCGGCAACATGATCGCCCTGCGCCAGACCAACGTCATCCGCATGCTGGCCTACTCCGGCGTCGCGCAGGCCGGCTTCATGCTGGCGCCCCTCGCCGTGCGCTCCGACCTCTCCGCCCGGGCCGTGGTCACCTACCTGGTGATCTACGCCGCCATGAACCTCGGGGCCTTCGCCGTCGTCATCGCCATCGCCCGCAAGACCCGCTCGGCGGAGATCTCCAGCTTCGGCGGCCTCTTCGAGTACGCGCCCGGCCTCACGGTCGTGATGTCGCTGTTCCTGTTCAGCCTGGCCGGCATCCCGCCCATGGGCGGCTGGTTGGCGAAGTTCGTCGTGTTCCGCACCCTGGCCGACGCCAACACCGCGTCGGGCTACGTGCTCGGCGCATTCGTCGCGGTGAACTCGGTGATCGCGCTCTACTACTACGCCAACATCGCCCGCGAGATGTGGATGAAGCCGGTGCCCGACGAGGACCGCACCCCCATCGTGGTGCCCTTCGCCATCCAGTCCGCCATCGGTCTCGCCGTCATCGCCACCGTGGCCTTCGGCGTGTCCGACCTCGCCACCCGCCTCGGCGACCAGGCCACCTTCCTCCTCGCCGCCTTCCCCCGGTAAGCCCCGCACCCGGGCCCGATCGCACGTTGCTCCGGGTCGACGAGTACATCGAGCGGGCCCTCTACGACCCGGCTCGGGGCTTCTACGAGACCGGCGGTCGCGCCGGGCGCCGAGGCGGATCCTTCGTGACCAGCCCCGAGGTGGGCCCGCTGTTCGGTGCGGTGGTGGCCAACGCCCTCGACGAGTGGTGGGAGGAGGCCGGCCGGCCGGGGGAGTGGATCGTCATCGATGCCGGTGCCGGTCCGGGCACGCTCGCCCGCGCCGTCCTCGCGGCGGAGCCGGCCTGTCGCGACGTCCTGCACCTGGTCTCGGTCGAGCGGTCCGAGGCCCAGCGTGCCCTGCACCCCACCGGTGCCATCGGCGATGAAGCGCTGGGGAACGAATCGCCAACGAATCGTCCGCGACCCGACGAATCGTCGACGAATCGTCGCCCACACATCGAATCGGCCTCCTCCCTGCCGGCGATCGCCGACGTGATCATCGCCAACGAGCTGCTCGACAACCTTCCCTTCGGGCTGCTCGAACGCACCCCGTCGGGTTGGGTCGAGGTCCGGGTCGCCGACGACGGCACCACCCACCCCGGTTCCGGTGGGCCCCGCATCCCCGTGGCCACCGCGGCAGCCGCCTGGGTCGCCGATGCCCGCCGACGCCTCCGGCCCGATGGACGACTCGTCTGCTTCGACTACGCCGACACGACGTCGGCGCTGGCCGCTCGACCGTGGACCGACTGGGTGCGCGCCTTCGCTGGCCACGAACCCGTCGAGGATCCGTTCGCCGCGCCCGGCACCCGCGACGTCACCGTCGTCGTCCCGCACGATCAGTTGCCCCGCCGGGCCGAGGCGTCGACCCAGGCGGCCTGGCTCACCGCGCACGGGATCGCCGAGCTCGTCGCCGAGGGCAGGCGGCACTGGGAGGCCAACGCCGCCCGGCCCGACCTGGTCGCCATGCGGATGCGCAGTCGGATCAGCGAAGCCGACGCCCTCCTCGACCCCGACGGGTTGGGTGCGTTCTGGGTCGGTGAGTGGCGCGCGTGATCGAGATCGATGCTCGGGCGCCGGGATGGAAGCCGGCCTCCATGACGGAGGCCGGCTTCCGGGGGCCCGCCCCCGGCTCAGGTCGGCGCCGGCCCGCACCGGCACCGACGAGAGGAACTCAGGCGATGCGGCGGGCCAGCGTGCGCCGGGACGAGCCCTCGGCGAACAGAGCGCCGGCATCGTCGAGCATCGCCGTGTACTCCGGGTCCTTGGCGATCGCCTCGGCGGCCCGATCGACGTCGGCCGCGCTGTCGTAGAGCGCCAGCCACCGCATCTCGCCGAACGCGTTGTACTCCGAGGTGCAGAACAGCACCGACGAGTGGGTCAGATTCGAGTGCAGGTCGGAGATCTTGACCCCGAACTCGGCCGCCTTGGCCAGCTTGCCCTCTGCCGGTACCGCCATGGTTCCCTCGGCGTAGGCGCCCACGTCGGGTCGGACGTAGTCACCGCCCGCGGTGTGGACCATGCGCAGCAGGGAATCCTCACCCGGAGTGTTGACCCACTCCTGGGCCTTGGCCTGCAGGCTGAGGAACGCGGCGTCCCCGGCCAGCGTGTCCATCGACGCCTCCAGGGTGGTGAGGTTCTCGACCAGCGCGCTCCATGCGAAGGTCCCGAGCGGGCCGCCGAAGAGCCCTTGCCACAGCGACGCGTTCAGGCTGGTGCGCGTGTTCACGGCCTCGGTGATCTCCATCGCCCACGGTGCCACGTCCTGCGGTGGTCCCTGGAAGGTGACCAACCTCTGGAAGATGATCATTGCTGTCCCCCTTCTGAGCCGGGTCGATCCCTGCTCGGCCCCCAACATCCCTCACCGCTCAGGTGGTGTCATCCGGACGTAACGCTCGGGTCGGTCTGAAGCGAGCACTGCGGTGCGTGACGTTCGTCGCTCCGATCCGTAGGGACGACCCAGAGGGACCAGCTGAACGCCGGGCGTGGCACGCTCAGCTGTCGAGACCGGATCGCTCCCGGAACTCGGCGGTGGTGTTGGTGTGTGGGAACGGCTGGTCGGGCACGGGCATCCCCAATGCTTCGCAGATCGGCGCCCACCCGTCGCCGGTGCGCCAGATGAGGAGACGGTCCGCTGGGGCGGTGGCCCGCACGTCGGCGTTCCACGCCTCGCAGGCCGCCACGGCGGCGTCACGGTCGAGGAAGTCGGGCGTGAACCGTTCGGTGAGCATCGCCTGCGCCATGTCGATCCAGGCGCCCGACCGCGGATCATCGGCAGGGACGGGGTGCTTGAACCCCTCGAAGATGGTGTCGTTCGCCGATCGGAACCACTCGTCCGCCGGGCGCTCCGAATGCAGGATCAACGCATCAGGGTTGTGGGCGGCGAGCTCTTTCCAACACGCGGCCGCCGGCCAGTCGACGCTGGCCACGTAGCCATCGAGCAACGACTCCCAGTCGACCGGCTCACCGATGATGCCGGCGTGCCACTGGGCCGGATGCTCGGGATGCGCGAAGCATTCGATCATGTGGTAGCAGGGCCCCCCGAGCAGGATCTCGAGGGCCGACTTCAGGGACATGGTTCCGGTGCGGCCGAGGCCGCTGCCGACGACGCGCAGGCTCATGGTTCCTGAGTCTGGCAGCCGCGGCCTCGCGGCGCCCCGGCGTCACACCAGCGGCGCCTCGTTGGCGAACGCACGATCCATGTCCGTGCGCGCCTGCGTGTCGTCGAGCGGCGTGCGGCCGATGATCTCGTAGCGGTCGGCGTACTCGGGCAGGACCGCACCGTCGTCGTCGATGAGCCAGCGCATGGCCAACCGTCGGGGCACCCGGACCACGTCGACGGCGACGAAGGTGCCGAACACGTGATCCCAGAACGGCGAGGTGACGCCGTGGTTCTGCATGGGTGCGTGGAAGTGGTGGGTGCCAGCCCGACAACAGCCCATCGAGGACGAGGCGGCCGGTGCGGACCGGGTCGAGCAGCTCGGGATCCCACTGGCTGACGTGGCCGAGCTGCACGCAACCGGTGAGCGAGGCAGCGAGCGCGATGGTGCGGGAGGCGGCGTCACCCGGTTGGAGGGCACCGGCTTCCGTGGCGGCGTCGATGCGGCTCTCGGCCAGTGCATGGTGAGCGCCTCGAGACCATCGGCGTACACGATCGCCAGCGCGGCCCGCAGGTAGTTGCCGCCCGGCGCCGGGCGGTCGGTGCTCAGATCGTCTGCTTCCACCGGTTGAAGTAGGTGATCTCCCGGGCCGGGCGGCGGGGCGCGGGCGTGAAGCCCTCGCCCGTGTAGTAGCCCACCGGCAACAGGGCGATCTGCGTCACCGAGTCCGGGATGCCCAGCAGCTCGCCCACCTCGCGCTCGTGGGCGAGGTGGAAGGTGGTCCACGCCGACCCCAGGCCCCGCGACCGCGCCGCCAGCTGGAAGCTCCACACGCCCGGGGCGACCGAGCCGTGATAGCCGGCGGCATCGATGTTGGCGGCACCGTCGGGCAGCCGGTCGAGGCGCATGGCGATGACCATGGCCGGCACGTCGGCGATGTGCTCGACCAGGAACTCGGCGGAATCGAGGACCTTGGACTGGCGGTCGGTGTCGGCGATGCCGGCGGTGACCTCCCGGTTGGCGGCGAGGTACGGCCGGCCGACCTGCTGGTAGTACGGCGCGATGGCGGCCTTCAGGTCGGGGTCGTCGACGACCAGCCAGCGGTTGCGTTCGAGGTTCCCGCCCATCGGGGCGTGGCTGGCGATGTCGATGCAGTCGAGGAGCAGCTCGCGCGGCACCGGTCGGGTCAGGTCGAGGCGTTTGCGGACCTGCTTGGTGGTGGTCAGCAGCCGGTCGGTCATCTCGAGGTCGAACTCCGTCATGGGCCTGGTGTCTACACGACCACAGCGGCCGCGGGCCCTGGCATGGCTCGCCTAGTGTCCGAAACGGGTCCGCCGATCCGCCGGCGAACCGACACGACGACGCTTCCGTAGGGGGACACGACCCATGTCCACGAACGATTCCGGTGCTGCCATCGAGGCCCTCGGGGCCGAGACCCGGACCTTCCCGCCGCCGGCCGACTTCGCGGCCCAGGCCCTGACCAGCGATCGATCCCTGTACGAGGAGGCGGCCGCCGACCCGTTGGCGTTCTGGGCCCGCCAGGCCCGTGAGTTGGTGAGTTGGCGGTCGGAGTGGGACACCGTGCTCGACTGGCAGCTGCCGTACGCCAAGTGGTTCGTGGGCGGCACGCTCAACATCTCGGAGAACTGCCTCGACCGTCACGTCGAGGCCGGCAACGGGGACAAGGTGGCGTACCACTGGGAGGGCGAGCCCGGAGACACCCGCACCTACACCTATGCCGAGCTGCTCGCCGAGGTGGGCAAGTTCGCCAACGTCTTGAAGGGGATGGGGGTGGCCAAGGGCGACCGGGTCTGCCTCTACATGCCGATGATCCCCGAGCTGCCGATCGCCATGCTGGCGTGCGCCCGCATCGGCGCGCCCCACTCCGTGGTCTTCGGCGGGTTCTCGTCCAACGCCCTCGCCGACCGCATCATCGACGCCGAGGCCAAGATCCTCATCACCGCCGACGGTGGGTACCGGCGCGGTGAGCCGGCCACCCTGAAGCCGGCTGCCGACGTCGCGGTCGCCGACACCTCCACCATCGAGAAGGTGATCGTCGTCAACCGCTGTGACACCGACCCCGCCATGGTCGAGGGCCGTGACGTGTGGTGGCACGACGTGATGGCCGACGCCAGCGCCGACTGCCCGGCCGAGGCGATGGACTCCGAGGACCTGCTGTACCTGCTGTACACGTCGGGCACCACCGGCAAGCCCAAGGGGATCATGCACACCACGGGTGGCTACCTCACCCAGGTGGCCTTCACCCACAAGTACGTCTTCGACATCCATGCCGACACCGACGTGTACTGGTGCGCGGCCGACATCGGCTGGGTCACCGGCCACAGCTACATCGTCTACGGCCCGCTCACCAACGGAGTCACCAGCGTCATGTACGAGGGTGTGCCCAACCATCCCGGCAACGACCGGCTGTGGGACATCATCGAGCGGTACGGGGTGACGAAGTTCTACACGGCACCGACGGCCATCCGGACCTTCATGAAGTGGGGTCGCCAGGAACCCGACGGCCACGACCTCTCCAGCCTGAAGGAGCTCGGCACCGTCGGCGAGCCGATCAACCCGGAGGCCTGGATGTGGTACCACGAGGTCATCGGTCACGAGCGCTGCCCCATCGTCGACACCTGGTGGCAGACCGAGACCGGCGGCATCATGATCAGCCCGTTGCCGGGCGTCACCACCACCCGGCCCGGCACCGCCACCCACCCACTGCCCGGCATCTCGGCCGAATTGGTCGACGACGACGGCAACCCGGTGGCCGAGGGCGGCGGGTACCTGACCATCACCGAACCGTGGCCGTCGATGCTGCGAGGAATCTGGGGCGACGACGAGCGCTACCGGGACACGTACTGGTCGCGCTTCGAGGGCCGGTACTTCGCCGGCGACGGTGCCAAGATCGATCCCGACGGCTACCTCTGGGTCCTGGGCCGGGTCGACGACGTCATGAACGTGTCCGGCCACCGGCTCTCCACCACCGAGATCGAATCCGCGCTGGTGAGCCATCCATCGGTGGCCGAAGCGGCCGTGGTGGGGGCCAGCGACCCCACCACCGGCCAGATCCCCATCGCCTACGTCATCCTGCGCGGCGATGTCGACGAGTCCGAGGACCTGGGCGAGATCCTCCGCCAGCACGTCGCGGTCGAGATCGGGCCCATCGCCAAGCCCCGCACGGTGATCCTGGTGCCCGAGCTGCCCAAGACCCGTTCGGGCAAGATCATGCGTCGCCTGCTCCGCGACGTGGCCGAAGGGCGCCACCTCGGCGACACCACCACCCTCGCCGACGCCGGCGTCGTCGACGAGATCAGCCGCCGCGCCGCGGCAGGCGACGACGACTGACCGGTATCCAGAGTCTCGCCAGCCGGTGAGTGTCTCGGCCGAGCGTCGCGCTGAAGTTGTGACGTTGTGCTCTGAGGTGTTTGACCAGGCGAGGACTACGATGGCCCGGCAGTCATCGTTGCGCCAGGCGCTCGGGGGCTGCAGAAAGCCGTGTGGCTGCCATGAATCGAACTCCTCTGCGTCGCAGGGCTGCTGGTCGATCGGCTCGACGCGGTCTCATCGCAGGTCTGGCTGCGGTCGGCTTGCTGCTGATCGGGGGCTCGGTGTGGGCGGTCGTGCCCGAATTGGCCTCGGCGGAGAACGACGCGGCGCAGGCCCGGCTCGCCGATGCGGCGTTGGGACGGGTCGCTGACCTGCGCACTGCGGCGACCAATTGGCAGACCTACTTCGAACCGCTCCTCGCCCAGGCGGGTCAGGTGGACACGGCCTCGTTGACCGACGGTGCGCTGCTCGCCCAGAAGGTGCTCGACCATGGCGCGGCCACCACGGATGCGTTGACGACGGTGGGCCTCACCGCCGGTTCACGCGAGATCGCGACCGCCACCGCGTCCTTCGCCGATGCCCTCAGCGCGCTGAGCACGGTGGCGAACGAGCCACTCGGACCCGAGGCCGTCGTTCTCGTCGCGACCGAACGCGCCGCGTACGCGCACCTGTGGGACGTGAGCGGGGCAGCCGCCACGCAGCTGCGCGACAGCCGTGACCGCTATCAGGAGCAGACGGCCAACCACCTCGAAGCCGTCCGTACGAGGCTGCTGGTCGTCGTGTCCCTGACCGCCGTCGTGGTCGTGGTCGTCGCGGTCGTGTTCGGGGATCGGGCCCGGCGACAGGCGCGGGCTGAAGGCGCCGCCGGGCGCCGGCAACGGTTCGAGACCTCGTTGCAGGACGGACTGGAGATGGCCAGGACCGAGACGGCCGTCTACGGCATCGTCAACCGGGCCTTGCACGATGCGGTCCCTGCGGTGCAGGTCGAGATGCTCGTGGCCGATTCCAGCCGGGCCCATTTCCACCAGGTGCTCCACACCGGTGCCGGCGAGCACGACGAACGCAGCGGCTGTGGCGTGGTCTCACCCACCGAGTGCCCGGCAGCAGTGCGGAGCAACACGCTCGTGTTCGCCACCAGCACCGCGATCGACGCCTGCCCCTACCTCCAGGACCGCCCGTCCGGGCCGTGTTCGGCCGCGTGCGTCCCGGTCAGCATCGCCGGCAAGGCCGTCGGCGTGCTCCACGCCACCGCCCCTGACCACGTTCCTCCGGACCAGACGGAGATCGACTATCTGGAAACCACCACGCGCCGGGCGGCCGAGCGGATCACCCTGCTGCGTGCGTTCGAGAGGTCCGAGACCCAGGCCCGCACCGACCCGCTCACCGGCCTGTTGAACCGGCGTAGCCTCGAGAACCAGGTGCGTGATCTCCAACGCGACGATGTCGCCTATGCCGTGGCCTACGGCGACCTCGACCACTTCAAAGCGCTCAACGACACCCACGGCCACGAAGCCGGTGACCAAGCCCTGCGCCTGTTCTCCCGGGTCGTGCGAGATTCCATTCGACCCAACGACATCGCGGGCCGCTACGGCGGCGAGGAGTTCGTCATCGTCCTGCCCGACTGCGACACCAATGCCGCCACCATCGTGCTCGAACGGGTCCGGGAACACCTCGCCCTTGCCCTCACCACCGGACGAGCTCCCGCCTTCACGGTCAGCTTCGGCCTCGCTTCCTCCGCCGACGCCGACACCTTCGACCAGACTGTGATCCAGGCCGACCACGCCCTGCTCGCCGCCAAGAGCGCCGGCCGCAACCGCGTCATCGTCGCCACGAATCCTCCAGCAGCCGGTGGGGACGGCCTCGGAGAAGCCACGGGCCACCGCGGCACGGTGGCCGCAGGCGTCGCGACCACCGGGGAACCTCGATCATGAGTGTGCTCATCGTCGAGAGCGTTCCTGGCCTGCGGCGTGTTCTTCGAGCCCACCTACGCGACCAAGGGGTCGAGGTCACGACGGCGGGCTCGGTGGCCGCGGCCAGGGAGCAGGTGGGTCGTTGGCCGTTCTCCTCGGTGATCGTCGATCTGGCACTACCCGACGGGTCCGGACTCGACGTGCTCGACACGCTCCGGGAGTCCGGCTCGAGGGCACAGATGATCGTCATGAGCGATTCCACCGCGGACGCCGATCGCGCTGCTGCGTTCGACCATGGTGCCGACGACTACGTGGTGAAGCCGTTCCTGGTGCGAGAGCTCGCGGCGCGTGTCCTCGCCATCAGGAGGCTGACCGATCCCGCTGCCGATGCGCGCCTGCGCATCGGCGCCGTGGTGGTCGACCTGCAGGCGGGTGAGGCCCGTGTCGACGAGCGACTCCTCGACCTCACGGCCAAGGAGTTCGACCTGCTCGCCTACTTGGCGGCCCGACCGGGCTACACCTTCAGCAAGGCTGACCTGCTCCGAACCGTGTGGCGAACGGATCCGAGGTCGCGACCGATGACGGTGACGGACCACGTTCGCCAGCTACGGACCAAGATCGAGGACGATGCCTCCCAGCCCCGTATCCTGCGCACCGTTCGCGGCACGGGGTACCGATTGGAGCGACCCGACCAGGGGCCACCTGGAGATGTCCCCGGCCGGGGACCGGCAGCGGGTTCGCTCGTCCACGTCCAGGGCTGCATCGTGCAGGCCGACGAGGCCACGGCCACCCTGCTCGGATTCGACACCACGGTCGACCTCGTGGGCCACCAGATCTTCGAGTTCGCCTCGTCGGGCGAGATGGAACCGGCGCGGCGGCGCATGGCGTCCAGCGCTCCGACACCACGACCGCGTACGCAGCTGATCGATCTGGAACGCACCGATGGCACGGTGGCTTCGGTCGAGGTCGCGTCGGAGCCTTCGGTCTGGAGAGGCACCAGCGCGGAGCGCCTCCGGTTCACCTACATGCCCGACGTGTCGGCCCGGCTGCGACGTCTCGTCACCGGTGTGCTCAGCGAGGTCGCCGATGCCGTGATCATCACTGACCTCCACTTCCATCTGCGGAGCTGGAACGCGGCCGCCGAACGGCTCTACGGCTGGCGGGAGGACGAGGTCCTGGGACGCCACATGCTCGACGTCGTGCGGTCCGGCGACGAGGGTGGTGCGCTCGCCGCAACGTGGGAGAACCTCGAGGCCAACGGTCGTTGGCGAGGTGAGAGCCGACACATCACCAGAGACGGTTCCATGATCGAGGTCCTGACCTCCACGACGTTGATCCGAGACGACGACGGAGGCCCGTTGCTCATCGTGTCGGTCAATCGACCCGCTCCCCTGCGACCGTCCCGCCAGGATCAGGACACCGTCGATGATGAGGAGATCCGACTCGGACTGGCGAACGACCAGTTCGAGGTCTACTACCAGCCCGTGGTCAATCTCGCCGACGGCGTCGTGGTGACCATGGAGGCGCTGGTCCGCTGGAACCACCCGACGCGGGGTCTGCTGTCACCTGACACCTTCCTCGCGGCAGCCGAGCGCAGCGGAGCCATCGTCGAGCTGGGCCGCTTCGTCCTCGACAAGGCGTGCACCCAGACGGCCGAGTGGCGACGAGCCGGTCACGAGATCGACGTAGCGGTCAACCTGTCCGGCCGCCAACTTTCCGATCCAGGGCTGGTCGAGCACCTCACCGCCGCGCTTGCCTCCTCGGGCCTCGAAGCCGAGAACCTGTGGCTCGAGGTGACCGAGACCTCCCTCATCGAGGAGGTCGATCACGCCGGCGACGTGCTCTACCACCTGGCCGAGATCGGCGTGGGAATATCGATCGACGATTTCGGAACCGGCTGGGCCAGCCTCACGTATCTGCGGAGCTTCCCGGTGCACGCCCTCAAGATCGACCGGAGCTTCGTCGCCGGCGTCGGCCACAACGTCAACGACACCGCCATCGTCCGGTCGATCCTGGCCCTCGGTGCCGACCTCGGCCTCTTCGTCGTCGCCGAGGGAATCGAGACGGTCGCCCAGCAGAAGGCGCTGCAGAAGATGGGATGCACCATCGGTCAGGGGTTCCTCTACGGCCGCCCGGCCCCGCCGAGTGCCGCATCCATCGGCGAGGCCCGACCCCCACATCCGCCGTCGAGGACCGCCACCGCGTCACGCCGAACCGATTTGCATCCCCGCCGGGTCCCACCCCGGCCGAAGCTCGACCCGATCCGTCGCCTGTCGAGTGCCCAGATCGTGGCCATGGAGACCCAGGTGGTGTTCGGGTCGACGTAACAGTGGGTCGACGCGGTCCCGGCCGACCCAGGGTGGTGCCCTAGCCTCGCCCCATGTCCGGCTCCCGCCGCCTGTTGGGCCTCCTCGCCCTGGCGCCATGTGCGCTCGGCGTGCTGAGCGCGTGCTCGGACGACCAGCCGTCGGGCGAACCGGCCGGTTCGAGCACCACGACCGCGACGTCGACCACCACGTCGTCGAGCATCCCCGACGCCACCGCCGAGGAACCCCCGACGGGGCAGTCGGGCGAGGACGAGGGGCTGGGCGACACGTTGGTCTATGTGGCCGACCTCGCCCGGCCCGACGACTCCGGGCGGGCCGCCGAGCCAGCGGGACGGGTCGAGATCCGCCCCGAGGGCGCGCGCACCTTGTGCTTCGACGTCGCAGCCGACGGCCTCGGCCGCGCCATCGAGGCCGTGCACCTCCAGCCGGGCCGCGGCGATGGTCCGGTGGTCGCCGTCGATCCGCCTGCCGCGACCACCGACGATCCGGCCACCTGGCACGACGTCTGCGTCGACGTCGATCCGGCGGTCTTCGACGCGCTGGCCACCGACCCCGGCCGGTTCACCGTCGACGTGTCCGGCGGTGGCGAGGCGCTGGTCGGCCAGCTCCGGCCGGCCACCATCTTCGACCTGCAGCTCTCGCGATGAGCGCCACCGCCAAGGCGACATGGCGCGACCCTGACAACTGGCGGTGGCGGGACGGCCCGGTCGATCCCGCAGAGGCGGTCGTCTTCGACATGGACGGCGTGCTCTCCGATGCCACCCGTCGCCAGCACTACCTCGAGTGGCCCCGGCGAGACTGGGAGTCCTTCTTCGAGGAGTGCGGTGACGACGCCCTCATCGACGAGGTGGCCCGGCTGCTCGAGTGCCTCGATCCCGCGATGCGGATCGTGCTGCTCACGGCTCGGCCCATCCGGGTCCAGCCCCAGACCCTGGGGTGGCTGCATCGCTACCACCTGCGTTGGGACCTGCTCATCATGCGGGACTGGGGTGACTACATGGCCGCTCCCCACTTCAAGCGGCTCACCGTCGAGGAGCTCCGTCGCTACGGGTTCGACCTCCGTCTCGCCTTCGAGGACGACCAGCGCAACGTCGACATGTTCCACAGCGAGGGTGTCCCCTGCGTCTACATCCACTCCGGCTACCACTCGTGACCGGTGCTCGGTGCCGCGACGCCGGCTGTCCTCAGCGGCGCACCGCGCCGGCCAGCGCCGCCGCCCCCACCCCGATCATGCCGATGCGCAACCAGGTGGCGTCGGGCGCCACTCCCACCCAGCGGGCGGCCGCGAACGCCAGGCCAGCCGTGCCGGCCACCATCCACGGCCACGAGGGGAGCAGGCCGCGGTGGCCTCGCCGGACGGCGTCGACCACGGGCAGGGCCGCCATCGGGGCCAGGCACAACATGCCCCCCTCGAAGGAATAGCCGCGGAGGCGGGCGCCCACCAGCACCGTCCACGACACGGCCACCCCGAGTCCGTAGCCGACCCCGGGAGCGGTCACCGCGCCGGCCACCGCCAGCCCCAGCACCCCGCCGATCACCACCGCAACGGGCGAGTTCTCCGGTACCGCCAGCCACACGCCGCCGGCCCCGGCCAGCAGCGTCAGCACGGCCACGAACGGCCGGTTCCCGAGTCGCTCGTAGCCCGCGCCCACCAGGACACCGACGACGACGGCGATGACCACCCGGGCCGGGCCGGGAGCGGGATGCGGCCACCGGAGCCAGTCGATGGCGAACAGGCCGATGGCCGGGCCCAGCCATCCGGCGAGCCAGCGGGGCCGCGCCCGGAACTGCGCCACCGCCACCACCGCCAGCGCGCCCGCGCCGGCGCCGATCAGGAGGAGACGGAGGTTTCCTGCGGTGAGATACGTCACCGGTCGGGCTCGGCCGAGGCCAGCGCGGCGCGTGCCGCGGCGACGAACGACTCCTCCTCGAGCGGCTTCCCCAGGACCGCCACACAGCCGCGTTCGAGCATGCGGCGCACCCGCAGGGGACTCGCCGCCGCCGTGGCCATCACGATCGGGATGGGGGCGAGCTCCGGATCCCCCTTCATGACCTCGACCAACTCGTCGCCACTCATGTTGGGCATCATGGCGTCGGTGATGACCAGGTCCGGGTGATGGGACCGCACGATGGCGAGGGCCTCGACCCCGTCTTCGGCCAGCAGCACCCGGTAGCCGGCGTCGGTGAGCCAGAACTCGACCAGCCCGTGCAACGGCCGCTCGTCCTCGACGTAGAGCACGGTGGGTGGGGTCTCGTCGGGGGGAGGGGGCACCGACCCAAGCATGCCGGAATCGCGGGGTACGGGACGGCGCGCACCGTTCGAGCGGGAACCGGCGCCGACGCGGATACGTTTTCTGGATGCAGGACCTTCCAGCCGGAGGTCCCCTCGGTCCCGGCCGTGCGCCGGGGTACGTGAATCGAAGGAACATGCGCAACACAGCCAAGACCGCTGTCCTGCTCGCCGGGCTCGGCGGGCTCCTCGTGCTCATCGGAGGTGGCATCGGAGGCGGGAGCGGGGCCCTCATCGGCCTCGTCATCGGCCTCGTCTTCGTCGGCGGCTCCTACTGGTTCTCCGACAAGGTCGCCATCAAGGCGGCCCGGGCCGTCCCGGCGCCCGAGAGCCAATACCCGCAATACCACGCCATCGTCCGCGAGCTGACCCAGCTGGCCGGGATGCCGATGCCGGCGCTCTACGTCGCACCGGCGGCCCAACCCAACGCCTTCGCCACCGGCCGCAGCCCCGACCACGCTGCCGTCGCCGTGACGCAGGGATTGATCGACAACCTGACCTGGGACGAGATCCGGGGCGTCCTCGCCCACGAGATCTCCCACGTCGGCAACCGCGACATCCTCATCGGCTCCGTGGCGGCCGCCATCGCCATGGGCATCACCTTCATCGCCCGGATGGCGATGTGGGGCGCCATGTTCGGAGGCGGCCGCGGCGACCGGGAGGGCAACAACCCGATCGGCCTGCTCGCCACCGCGCTGCTGGCGCCGGTCGCCGCCGCCTTGTTGCAGATGGCCCTGAGCCGGAGCCGGGAGTACGAGGCCGACCGCAGCGGCGCCCACCTGATCGGCACCGGGGAGCCGCTGGCCCGTGCCCTCGAGAAGCTCGAGGTGGCGTCGCACCAGGTCCCGATGGACGTGGACCCGGCCCAGGCCACCGCCTACATCGTCAACCCCCTCACCGGGCGCAAGGCGCAGTTCGCCAACCTGTTCCGCACCCATCCCCCCACCGAGGACCGGGTGGCGCGGCTGCGCTCGGGCGACTGGCGCTGACCCGACCGAATCCCGCCCCGGCATGGTGCCGGGGCGGCCCCGCTCTGCCCGATGAGGGCAGGGAAGCGCACCATCTGTGTCGAAGCCCCCACGGATGGAAGCAGAGGGTCGGAGACGTCGCAGCGCCGCAGTGGTGCTCTTCGCGTTGGTCACCGTCATCCTCGCCTCGGTCGTCGTGGCCGGTCCCATCGACGCCCAGGTCCTCCCGCCCGGGCCCGCCACCACGCTCCTGCCGGACGACACCACCTCCACGACGGCGGCCACGACGACCACCACCACCTCGACCCCGTCGAGCAGCACCACCTCGACCGCCACCACGGCACCTCCGGCCGATGGCACCACCGCCACCTCGGCCCCTCCCGATGGCGACCCGGCCGCTCCCGACGCCGGTGACGGGGACGGGACCACGGCGTCGGCCGGGGTGCCCCGCGGGACCGTGCCGCCCGATGCCCAGCGGGTCATCGACGCCGTCGTGCGCACACCACCGAACAACTCGCAGGCCCTCCTCGACGCCGTCGGCGCGCTGGTCGACCTCGGCCTCACCCCCGCCGACGCCATCCGTGTCGGCTTCGGTCGCTTCCCCGTGGCCGGCGTCGCCCACTTCGGCGACGACTGGCTCTACCCCCGGTACGGGCCGGCCCCGGGGCAGTTCCGCTTCCACCACGGCACCGACGTGTTCGCGGCCTACGGAACCCCGTTGCGCGCCGTGGTCGACGGAACGGTGACGGCGTCGCACAACGGCCTCGGCGGACTCACGGTGAAGGTCCACGACGCCGACGGCACCTACTACTACTACGCCCACCTGTCGGCGCTCGTCGACGGCTTCGTCAACGGCATGGCGGTCAAGACCGGCGACATCGTCGGCTATGTGGGCGACTCGGGCAACGCCAAGGGGGGTGCACCGCACGTCCACTTCGCCATCTACCCCCACGGCGGCGACCCCATCAATCCCAAGCCGGTGCTCGACCAGTTCCTCGCCGACGCCATGGGCCAGTTGCCCGGGATCGTCGAGCAGGTCCGGGCGCGTCAGGCCACCACCTCGACGGTCCCGGTCCCCTCGATGCACCGCCGCCTCTTCGACGACACGTCGCTCGACCTGCGCCCCGATCTCGGAACGGACGTCCCCACCGAGGTGCTCTACCAGGCCACGGTCAACCCGAGCGCCGGGGGCACGTCGATGGCCGAGACCGAAGCGGCCCAGCTGGCGGCCAGCATCGACTGGGGAGCCCAACAGCTGCGCAACGACGTGGCACGCGACCTCCTCCTGCGCACCCAGGACGTCCTCCACCTCGTCGTCGGCGTCCGCACCGGCGACTGATCGGCCCCCCAGCCCCTGGGCCAGTGAGCGGCGTGCGCGGGACGAATGCGAAGCATTCGTCGACGAACCGAGGCCGCCCTGCGGCCGAGGTTCGCTCAGTCCCGGAAGTTCTCGAACTGCAGCGGGATGTCGAAGTCCTGCTCGCGAAGGGCGGCGATGACCTCCTGGAGCGCATCGCGCTTCTTTCCGATCACCCGCAGCTGGTCGCCCTGGGTCTGGGACTGGATGCCCTTCACGCCGAGGCCCTTGATGAACTTGTTCAGCTCACGAGCCTTGTCGGAGGAGATCCCGGCCGTCAGGCCGATGTGCTGGCGGGCCCGGGCGCCGGCTGCCTCCTCGATCTTGCCGGCGTCGAGCACCTTGAGGCTGACGTTGCGCTTCACCAGCTTCTCCTCGAGCACCTGCCGCAGGGCGTTGAGCCGGTCCTCGCTCGCCGACTCGATGGTGATGGCGGAGTCTCCCGCCAGCTCGACCCGGCTGTTGGTGTCCTTGAAGTCGTACCGCGTCGCCGCCTCGCGGGCGGCCTGGTCCACGGCGTTGCGGACTTCTTGGAGGTCGAACTGGGAGACGACGTCGAAGCTCGGCATGGCCGAGACCCTACCGAGCGTCGTTCCGCCCGGGCTCCGAGGCGGAGTGTGGTGGGCCACGAGACCGCTGCTACATTCGCAGCCTCCTGGGTCGGTGCCCGAGTGGCCAAAGGGAACAGGCTGTAAACCTGTCGGTTTCTACCTACGTTGGTTCAAATCCAACCCGGCCCACGTTTTCTGGCCCTTGCGGGCCAGAAACTGACCAATGCTCCGCATTGGTCCGCGCCCGCGCATTGGTCCGCGCCCACGTTTTCTGGCCCGGGCCCCGGATTCTGAAACTGGACGCGCCTCCGTACCGCGGGCGTCGGGAGCGCCAGCGAGCAGCCCGCACGGCTGCGGCGGAGCCGCAGACCCTGAGCACGGCTCAGAGCAGCTTCTGCATGACGACGACGTCGAGCCAGGTGCCGAACTTACGGCCCACCTCGCGCTCGACCCCGACGAGGTCGAACCCCACCGACCGGTGGAGCCGGATCGACGCGTCGTGGCCCCCCACGATGCGGGCCATGACCGAGTGGAACCCCCGTCCCACCGCCACGTCGACGATCTGGGAGAGCAGCGCTCGGCCGACCCCGGTCCCGCGGTGGTCGCGGTGGACGTAGATCGAGTCCTCGACCGTCGTCCGGTAGGCCGGTCGGTCCCGGTAGGGCGACAGGGATGCGAAGCCGACGACCTCACCGTCGATCTCGGCCACGATCACCTCCAGCGCTCCCGACCGGGCGTCGAGCCACGCCGCCTGCTCCTCGACCGTCCGGGTCACCAGATCGAAGGTCACGGTCGATCCGGTCACCTCGCCGTTGTAGATGGCCGCGGTCGCGGCCGCGTCCGCCGGGGTCGCTGCTCTGATGTCCACGGCACCATGCTGGCTCGCCCGCAGGGCTCTCGACCGCATGGTTCCCGCCCCGAAGCCTTCTTTGCGATGGAGATGCCGCTGCGTAGACTCACCCGCCGCACCGGAGCCAGCGCATGGATCCACCGCGTGCGTGGTAGCTGCCCCGTTAGCTCAGTCGGTAGAGCACAGCCATGGTAAGGCTGGTGTCGTCGGTTCGATTCCGACACGGGGCTCGACATCGTCGTTTCGGCGTCGATGCCATCCCAGAGGGCGACGTAGCTCAGTTGGTTAGAGCACTCGGCTCATAATCGAGTTGTCGTCGGTTCGATTCCGACCGTCGCCACGGTGTCAGCGCATTCCGTGCACCGCTCCGTTCCTCACGAACCCAAGCAAGAGGTTGATCGCAATGGCCAAGGAGAAGTTCGATCGGTCCAAGCCCCATGTGAATATTGGGACGATGGGTCATATCGATCATGGGAAGACGACGTTGACGGCGGCGATTTCGCGGGTGTTGTCGGAGCGGGTGGAGGGGAACAATGCGACGACGTTCGACATGATCGACAAGGCGCCTGAGGAGCGGGAGCGGGGGATCACGATCAATGTGGCCCATATCGAGTACGAGACGGCGAATCGGCATTATGCGCATGTTGATATGCCGGGGCATGCCGATTACATCAAGAACATGATCACGGGTGCGGCCCAGGTGGATGGGGCGATTTTGGTGGTGGCGGCGACGGATGGGCCGATGCCGCAGACGCGTGAGCATGTGTTGTTGGCTCGTCAGGTGGGGGTGCCGGCGATTGTGGTGGCGCTGAACAAGGTCGACATGGTTGATGACGAGGAGTTGTTGGAGTTGGTGGAGATGGAGGTGCGGGAGTTGTTGTCGGACCAGGAGTTCGATGGTGACAATGCGCCGGTGGTGGCGGTGTCGGCGTTGAAGGCGTTGGAGGGTGATGAGGCGGCGGGTGATCAGGTGATGGCGTTGATGGATGCGGTGGATTCGTATGTGCCGGAGCCGGAGCGTGAGTTGGACAAGCCGTTCTTGATGCCGATCGAGGATGTGTTCTCGATCACGGGTCGGGGCACGGTGGTGACGGGCAAGGTGGAGCAGGGTGTGATCCATGTCGGTGATGACATCGAGATCGTGGGGATCCGGGATACGCAGAAGACGACGTGTACGGGTGTGGAGATGTTCCGGAAGTTGTTGGATGAGGGTCAGGCTGGTGACAACATCGGGGCGTTGATCCGGGGGATCGACAAAGATGGTGTGGAGCGGGGGCAGGTGTTGTGCAAGCCCGGTTCGATCACGCCGCATACGAGTTTCGAGGCGACGGTGTATGTGTTGACCAAGGATGAGGGTGGTCGGCACAAGCCGTTCTTCAGTAATTATCGGCCGCAGTTCTTTTTCCGGACGACGGACATCACGGGCACGATCGAGTTGCCGGAGGGCACGGAGATGTGTATGCCGGGTGACAACACGGACATGACGGTGGAGTTGATCCATCCGATCGCCATGGATGAGGGGTTGCGGTTCGCGATTCGTGAGGGTGGCCGGACCGTGGGTGCGGGCCGGGTCACCAAGATCCTCAAGTAGTTTCGTTCTCGCTGCGCTCGCACGAGTTTGTCGGGGCGGCTTCGCCGCGCCCGGGTACCCTTTGTCACGGACCCGTCACGTAACGGGTCGGCGCGCCAGGGGGTCGGAATGCCTGCGATGACCGAGATGGACGAGTTGGTGGCTCGGGCTCAAGGAGGCGACAAGTCGGCCTTCGACGAGCTGGTCCGCCGGACCCATGCCGACACGTACACCCTGGCCCATCGCCTCTGCGGCAACGAGGAGGACGCGCGAGACGTGGTGCAGGATGCCTACCTGCGGGCCTACAAGGGCCTGAGGCGGTTCCGGGGTGACGCCCAGTTCACCACCTGGATGTACCGCATCACCGCCAATTGCGCGAACACGCTGATGAGCAAGCGCACGAAGCACCGCCACGACGAACTGCCCGACACGCTCGAGGACGTCGACCACGAGCGCGACCCCGCCGCCCGGGCCGACGCCATGGCGCTGCGCGCCGATCTGACCGAGGCGCTCCAGGAGCTCTCGCCCAAGCTGCGGGCCGTCGTCTTGTTGCGCGACGTCTACGAACTTCCCCACGAGGACATCGCGGCCGAGCTCGGCATCAGCGAGACCGCAGCCAAGGTGCGCCTGCACCGGGCTCGGCTCCAGCTCAAGGAACGGCTCTTCGGCCGCCGCGTCGGTGAGGTGGATCGTGCGAGCTGACCTGCTCGAGTGCGACGACTTGGCCGACCAGCTCAGCGCCACCGTCGACGGTGGCGCGCTGGCGTCGGCGACCCGGCGCCACGTCGACACCTGCCTCCGTTGCCAAGCCGACCTCGTCCAGTACCGCCGGTTGCTGCGGAGCCTGCGCAGCCTGCGGACCGAGGTGCTCGAACCGGCACCCGGTCTGCTGCCCGAGATCCTGGCCCACCTCGAGCAAGCCGGCGAGCGCCACGCCATCCGCGCCGCCCTCAACGGGCGTCGGGTGGCCTACATCGGTGGCATCGCGGCCGCCACCGCCGCCGGCGCGGCCGGAGCCATCGTGCTCGCCAGCCGGAACCGCCGGTTCAAGCTCGTCGGCTGACGCGAACCCTCGGCCGCCAGGGCGGCCTCGGGTTCGTGACGAATGCTTCGCATTCGTCTGTTCGCCACGACTGCTGCGGGGCGGCCTCGGGCTCGTTGACGAATGCTTCGCATTCGTCCGCTGGCCACACGGCCCCCGGCAATACGGGATCCGGGGGAGCCAGTGCTAGCGTCTACGTTTCACCACCGCCGAGGGCAGTAGCTCAACTGGCAGAGCACCGGTCTCCAAAACCGGCGGTTGGGGGTTCGATTCCCTCCTGCCCTGCTCCCGAACGACGTACATACACCGGGGTCCTTCCTCATGGCCATGAACCGAGAACAGAAGCGCCTGCTCAAGAAGCAGGGCCAGCTCAACGAAGAGGGTGAACCCATCCGCGGCCAGCGCACCGCACCCGCGCCCGCCCGGAACGAGCGCACCGGTCCCACCCAGTTCCTGCGCGAGGTCCGTGGCGAGCTCCGGAAGGTGGCGTGGCCCTCCCGCGACGAGGTCGCCAACTACTCGGTCGTCGTGCTCGTCGCCATCGTCGTGCTCACCGCCATGATCGCCGGCCTCGACTACGTGCTCGGCCAAGCGGTGCTCAAGCTGTTCGAGCGATGAGCAACCCCACCCCCGATGCAGAGGAGCCCGACGTGTCCAGCCTCGACACCTCCGACGACACCACCCCCCAGACCAGCCCGGAGACGGACGCCGACGCCCCGGTGAGCGTGAACGACGCCGACCCCGCCGCCGGTGTCGACACCGAAGCGCCCGTGGCCGAGGAGCCCCGCCCGGCCGAGCCCCGGCTCTCGTACGAGAAGCCGGCCCCCGAGGTGGTCGACGCCGAGGACCTCGTCGAGCCCGAGGCCGAGCCCGTGGTCAGCCCCTACGACCGTCCCGGCAAGTGGTACGTCGTCCACACCCAGTCGGGATACGAGAAGAAGGTGAAGTCCAACCTCGAGGCCCGCACCGCCTCCATGAACATGGAGGAGCGCATCTACGAGGTGGCCATCCCGCTCGAGGACGTCGCCGAGTTCAAGAACGGCAAGCGCGTCGTCGTCCAGAAGAAGATGTTCCCCGGGTACCTGCTCGTGCGGTGCCGCCTCGACGACGACTCCTGGTACGTGATCCGCAACACCCCCGGTGTCACCGGCTTCGTCGGTGCCGGTGCCAAGCCGTCGCCGCTGCGCCGCAAGGACGTCGAGAACTTCCTCGGCACCAAGGACGACGACCACGAGGTGGCGGCGGCCAAGATCAAGCCCCGCATGCAATACGAGGTGGGCGAGACGGTCCGGGTCAAGGACGGCCCCTTCGCCGACTTCTCCGGCGAGGTCATCGAGCTCAACGCCGAACAGCTCAAGGTCAAGGTGCTGGTCAACATCTTCGGCCGCGAGACCCCGGTCGAGCTCGAGTTCAGCCAGGTCGCGAAGCTGTAACTGCAGCTCCTCGCTCGCTGCGCTCGACTGCGGGCGCTGCCACGTTGCACGGAGCCGACCGGACTCCGCCTCGGTGCTTCGCCTGGCGGCTCCGCACCATTGCATCCTTGCCGCACCCTCGCCCCGGTTGCGGCGGTCCATCTCGAACCGCATTGGCGAATCCCATGGCTGACCGGGCACACTGGTCGGTCGCCCAGTACGCATCAGGAGTAGTAGTCCCATGGCCAAGAAGAAGGTCGCGGCAATCGTCAAGATCCAGATCCCGGCCGGGCAGGCC
Source organism: uncultured Acidimicrobiaceae bacterium (assembly GCA_963747745.1). Lineage (GTDB taxonomy): Bacteria > Actinomycetota > Acidimicrobiia > Acidimicrobiales > Salinilacustritrichaceae > Salinilacustrithrix. The sequence goes on along the minus strand of CAVVGJ010000025.1, from coordinate 35,910 downwards.
ACGCCTGCTCCGCCCGTCGGTACCGCGCTCGGTCCCCACGGCGTGGCGATCATGGATTTCTGCAAGGCGTACAACGCCCAGACCGAGAGCCAGCGCGGGACCATCATCCCGGTCGAGATCACGATCTTCGAGGACCGCACGTTCTCGTTCATCACCAAGACCCCGCCCACGCCGGTGCTGCTGCGCCAGGCCGCCGGTGTCGACAAGGGCGCCAACACCACCGGCACCCAAGAGGTGGGCACCATCAACGACGCCCAGCTCACCGAGATCGCCCAGACCAAGATGCCCGACCTGAACGCCTACGACATCGAGGCGGCCAAGCTCCAGGTGGCGGGCACCGCCCGCTCCATGGGCATCAAGATCGTGTGAACCGTCGGCCCTGACGGGCCTCCGGTTCCCCGAGTTGCTCGGCTGCGCCTCGCAACTCGCCATCGTGCCACTCCTCCCGGAAGACCTCGCCGGGAGTGACGCCATCCGACATCCGAGGGAGTCCCGAAAGGACACGCAGATGGCACAAGGCAAGCGCTACGCCGACGCATTGAAGAAGTACGACCACGAGAGCCAGCACACGCCGGCCGAGGCGCTCGGTCTCTGCCAGTCCCTGGCGGCGGCGAAGTTCGACGAGACGATCGATTTCATCGCCCGGCTCGGCGTCGACCCCCGCAAGGCCGACCAGATCGTCCGCGGCACCGTCGCCCTCCCCTCCGGCACCGGCAAGGACGTACGCGTCGCGGTCTTCGCCCAGGGTGAAGCGGCCACTGCCGCCCGCGAGGCCGGCGCCGACCACGTCGGAGCCGACGATCTCGCCGAGCAGGTCGACGGCGGCATGCTCGACTTCGACGTCGCCATCGCCACACCCGACATGATGCCCACGGTCGGAAAGCTCGGCCGCGTGCTCGGCCCGCGCGGCCTGATGCCGAACCCCAAGACCGGCACGGTCACCACTGATGTCGCCAAGGCCGTCGAGGAGTTCAAGGGCGGCAAGGTCGAGTACCGCACCGACCGCTACGGCAACGTCCACGTCCCGATCGGCAAGGCCAGCTTCGACGAGACGGCCATCGCGGCCAACTTCTGGGCCGTCGTGGAGGAACTGCAGCGGGCCCGGCCGGCCTCGGCCAAGGGCCGCTACTTCCGCCGGGTCGGGGTCAGCTCCACCATGGGCCCCGGCATCAACATCGATCCCAACCGCCTCAAGCGCGAAGAAGACTGAAACCGTCGGTCGCTTCGCGACCTCCGGTTTCCTGGAGTTGTTCGGCTTCGCCTCACAACTCCTTGCAGCCGGCCCGACGCCGGCCGGGCTCAGGGCCTGCGGCTCCGCTGCGCACCTTCCCGATTGCAGTTGTCCGCGGAGTTCCCGCTACTGTTTCCCATTCACAACTGAACGCTCGCCGTAGACATCCGGTGCGATCGAAGGATCGCCCAAGGGACTGGGTCCAGTCCGCCTGACGAGGTGACACCTTCCGTGTCCGGCTCGATGCCGGCTCTGCATGCGTGCGAGCCCGAGACGAGCCATCAAGAGCACGAAGGAGGTGTCCATGGAGAATCCCAGACCGGAGAAGGTCGCGGTGGTCGACGAGGTGCGCGAGCGTCTCGACGGGACGAGCGCGACGATCCTCGCCGAATACCGCGGGCTCAACGTCTCCAAGTTGGCCGAGTTGCGCACGTCGCTGCGCAACGCCGGCGGCGACTTCAAGGTGTACAAGAACACGCTGGTGCGCTTCGCCGCCCGTGACCTGGGCCTCGAGATCGAGGACCTGCTCACCGGCCCGACCGCGCTGGCCTTCGTCACCGACAAACCCGACGGGACCCCCGGTGACGCCGTGGACGTGGCCAAGGTCCTCAAGGACTTCGGCAAGGACAACCCGGCACTCGTCCTCAAGGGCGGCGTGCTGGGCGACAAGCTGCTCTCGGCCGACGACACCAGGGCCCTGGCCGACGTCGAGCCCCGAGAGGTCCTGCTGTCCCGGTTCGCTGCCGGCCTGGCGGCCCCGATGCAGAAGTTCGCCGGACTGCTCCAGGCGCTGCCCCGCAACATGGCCTACGGCCTCAAGGCGCTCATCGACCAGGGCGGCGCTCCCGGCGCCCCCGTCGACGAACCGGCCGACGCGGCCCCCGCGCCGACCGACGACGCCCCGACCGACGAACCCGCGACCGACGGCGACACCACCGACACCGAGACCCCTGACCAACCAACCGATTCTGAAGCTGCTGCAGAAACGTCCGAGCCGAGCGCCAGCGAGGCGGTCAGCGACGACGTGGAAGCAGGCTCCGTGCCAACGGGCACTGACAAGGAGCACGCCGGCACGCCGGGCAACGAAGACGAACCAAACGAAACGGAGAGCTGAACCATGGCCACCAAGGAAGAGATCCTCGACGCCATCGCCAACATGACCGTCCTCGAGCTCAGCGAGCTCCTGTCGGACTTCGAGGAGAAGTTCGGCGTCACCGCCGCGGCCCCCGTGGCCGTGGCCGCCCCCGGGGCGGCCGGTGGCGGTGCCGCGGCCGCCGAGGAGGAAGAGCAGAACGAGTTCGACGTCGTGCTCACCAGCGCCGGCGACAAGAAGATCGGTGTCATCAAGGAGGTGCGCGCCCTGACCAGCCTCGGTCTCAAGGAGGCCAAGGAGCTCGTCGACGGCGCCCCCTCCACCGTGCTCGAGAAGGCGTCGAAGGACGACGCCAACAAGGCCAAGGAGGCCATCGAGGCCGCCGGCGGCAGCGTCGAGCTCAAGTAATCGCGACCCGTCCTCCGGACGACCGGTCACGGCGCCGCTCCTCGGGGCGGCGCCGTGCCGCGCCCGGCGTCAGGTGACGATGCCGAGCCGGGCGGAACCGAGGTCGGGAAACACGGTGCCGATGTCGTCGACGCCGAGACGGCGTTCGAGGACCTCGGCCACGGCGGTCCGCCAGTCGGTGGTCACCGGGACGTCGCCGGCGACGAGGGCATCGGAGGAGAGACCCGGCCAGTCGCCGTAGCGGCCGCCTCGCACGGCGCCGCCCATGGCCAGCAACACGCCGCCCCGACCGTGGTCAGTGCCCCCGCTGCCGTTCTCGGCCACCCGCCGGCCGAACTCGCCGACGGCCACGACGGTCGTGCGGGACCAGGCGGGTCCCAACGCATCGGCGAAGGCCGCGAGCGCGGTGGCGAGCGTCGTCACCAGGTCGGTCATCCGGCCCCCGCTGGCGTCCCCCATGGCGTCGTGGGTGTCCCAGCCACCGATGTCGACCGTGGCCACATCGATGCCGACATCGGCTCGCAGGATCCGGGCCAGGTCGCCGAACGTCGTGGCCATGCCCGTGGAGTCGGCGTCGGCGGGCTGGGTGGTGGCCACCTGCTGCAGGACCGGGATCGCGGCCAGGGCACCATCGGTCGCGGTCGCCAGCAAGGGGTGGAATCCGGCCGCACCCGAGCGGAGGAGCGTGGCGACGCCGGCCGTGTCGGTCGCCCCGAACCGGGGGAGCGCCACGGCGTCGAGTCCGTCGACGGCGACGACGCTCGTCGCGCCAGCCAGGCTGGCGGGGACGCCTGCGCCCATGGCGACGGCATCGAAGGGGCCGGAACCGGTGCCGGTCAACGCCAGCAGGCGGGTCATCCAGCCGTCCGTGGCGCCCTCGACGCCGCCGCGCTCGATGTGGGCCTGCTGGCTGAAGTGACTCCGACTGTCGAGGGTCGACCCGCACGCCGGCACGACCGCGAGCTGACCGTCCTGCCACAGCTCGCGCAGCGGGGCCATGGCCGGGTGGAGCCCGAAGGTGTCGTCGAGCGCGATGACGGCGGCGTCGTCCACGGCGATGGTCGGCCGGCTGTCGAAGTAGGCCGCATCGGACGCGGGCACGACGATGCTGCATCCGTCGGGACCACCCCGGAGGAACACGAAGACGACCGTGTGCTCGGCCGCGGAGGTCCTCGCTCGCACCGCCCAGCGGGGGCTGGACTCGGCCCCGAACGCCGTGACCAACGAGCCTCCCAGGAGGTGGCGGCGGGTGAAGGTGGGGATGGTGCTCAACGCGGCTCCTCGCCTCAACGCTCGTGGACCACGCCAGCGGCGAGCGCCAGGCCGGCCAGGCCGCCGGTGAGGCCGGGTCCGGTGGCGTCGGCGGGCGAGGCGCCGGCGGCCGCCAGCAGCAGATCGACCTCGGCGTCGGTCGGGTCCCTGAGCCAGAGTCGGCGGGCGATCGTCTGCGCCGCGTCCAGGGCCGTGGTCGCCTCCCCCGCCAGGTCCGCCAGCGAGATCTCCAGTGCACCAGCTCGGTCGACCACCGTTGCGGCCAGCACCCAACGGGACAGGACGGAGTAGGTCGACACCCAGGCCTCGGCCACGTCGGCGTAGCCCGTGGGGGCCGGGGCGCGGAAGAGGGGTTGCCCGAGGTCGCGGAGCTGGCCGTGCAGAGCGGTCACGATGCCGAGTGGCGCTCGGTCGGTGAGATCGGTCGGCACCCGCGCTCCGGTCCGTCGCAGCAGGGTCGTCAGTGACTCGAAGGGGCGGGGCGCCTTCGGGGCGACGTGGGCATCGAAGAAGGCCGGATCGAGCAGCGTTCGCACCACGGCGTCGATGCGCCCGCCCGAGCGGGCGTAGGAGGAGGCGGCGGCCTCGACGACGGCATCGGCGGGATCGTCGGCCACCAGCCGGCGCGCCAATCGCCAGCTGACGTGGCGGGCGGTGGCCGGCAACGAGGCGAGGTGGGCGAGCAGGTCCTCTCCCTCGTGCACCGCCCGGTCACCGGTTCCTCCCGGCGAGCTCCATCCGAGCAGTGACTTCGCGTCCGGATCGTGCCACGGCGACCGGAACACGAACGTGCCCGACGTCCGGTCGATCGTCCATCCCGTGAAGACCCGCGCCGCCGACACCACGTCGGGCTCGCCGTACCCGCCGTCGACGCCGACGGTGTGGAGCTCGAGCAGCTCGCGTCCGAAGTTCTCGTTGGGATGCGGTTGCCGGCTGGCGGCGTTGTCGAGGTAGGCGAGCATCGCAGGGCTCTTCGCCGACGCCAGCAACAGCTCGCCGAACGGCCCGAGGGCGCCGGCACGGAACGCGGCGTCCACGTCGTGCTTGGTGAGCGCCACGACCGGGGCCGACACATCGGTGTTGAAGTGGTTGTTCCAGTGATCGACGAGCACCTCCCGGAGCTGGCGCTGGCTGTGGACCGCTCGGACCAGGGTGGCGTGGACCAGCGGCGCGATGACCGCACGGAGCCCCTGGTCGGGCTGCTCGGCGAGCGCGCGCCGCTCCGGCACGGTCATCGCCAGCACGTCGTATGACGCCAGCGAGGCCTCGACCTCGTCGTCGCCGATCTCGTCCGGATGCAGCTGCCGCTCGAGCCAGGTCTCCCATCCCTCCGCGCCGACCTCGTCGAGCAGCGATTCGGTGACGCCGAACGTGGATCGGGCGAGCCGCGTCCGGAGTGGGTCCGGGGTGGCGGCCGACCCGGCCGTCGCCGGAACCGTGGATGAGGTCGTCGCGGTGTCGGCGAAGGCGCGGGCGAGGTCGGGTTGGGCCTTTGACACGCAGCCGGAGCCGGCCAGTGCGGCCGCCCCCAGCAGCACCTGTCGGCGGGTGGGGGCCGTGCCGCGGCGGGGGGTGGCCGCCGCGGGCCCGGTCTGTGTCGTGCCCCGTTCCACTGCCGGCTCCACGTGCGTCTCCTGCGGTCGGTCGTCACCATCCACCACCGACCTGGGAGTCGGCTCACAACCCCCCGGGAACCGCCACGACGTAGCCTGGGAACCATGTTCGCACGGATTTCCAACGCGTGGTCGTTGGCCAAGTCGTCCTGGGCCGTCCTCCAACGGGACCGAGAGCTGGCGTGGCTCCCCGTCATCGGAGGGGTCGTCGCCCTCGTCGTGGCGGGGATCTTCTTCGGCCCGGTCATCGCCCTGCTCGGTGGCAGCGCCGACAACGCCATCCCCGCCACCGGTTACCTGCTCGCCTTCGCCGGCTACGTGGCCGTGTCCACCGTCATGTTCCTGGCCCGGGCGGCCGTCATCCACGGCGCCAACCTGCGCATGGACGGTGGCGATCCCACCGTCGGCTCCGCGCTCCACGGCGCCTCGGGCCATTGGCCGGCCATCACCGGCTTCGCGGCCGTGGCGGTCACGGTCGGGCTCATCCTGCAGGCCATGCGTGAGCGGGGCGGCATCGTGGGCGCCGTCGTCTCCTGGATCGGCGACGTGGCCTGGAACGTGCTGACCTACCTCGCCCTGCCCGTCATCGTCATCGAGGGCGCCGGCACCGTCGAGGCCATCAAGGGCTCGAGCGCACTGGTGAAGCGCACCTGGGGGGAGCAGGTCACGGCCAACGTCGGCTTCGGTCTGCTGAACGTGGCCCTGGTGCTCCCTGCGGTGGCGCTCGCCTTCCTCGCCGGCCCGGTCGGCGGCGTGGTCGCCGTCGTGGGCATCGCCGTCGCCGTGGCCTGGTTCGTGGCCGTCTCCGCGGTGGTGGCCACGCTCACCGGCATCTTCCAGACCGCGCTGTACCGCCAGGCCACCGGTCGCAGCATCCCCGACGAGTTCGACCAGGTCGCGCTCCGCCAATCCTTCACGCCCCGGGGCCGCAGATGACCTGAGCACGGTCGGCGTCGGGAGCGCCAGCGAGCAGCCGACACGGCTGCGGCGGAGCCGCAGACCCTGAGCACGCCTCCCAATCCTTGACGGATCTGGCCGATTCCCTTACCCTCTCACCGATCTCTCACGGCTGGCACCGGACCCAACAACGCGGGGCCAGCATCGACGTGGGAGGGGAAATCGAGAGCAATCCCCGCAGGTCGGTTTTCGATTGGCGATGTCGGGTTGCTCTCAATTGCGCGGACCCCTACCATGGGTGAGTCGTGTGCGTCCCGGGTCCTCGTGAACTGAATCTCGATTCTCCCCGAGTCTTCGGCGCGCCCCTCGAGAAGAAGTCTGACCTCGCCACCCTCGTCGCCCTCTGAGGAGGCCCCCTTGTCGTCCGCTGGCTCACGCGAGCGCTACTCGTTCGCGAACCTTGACGAAATCCTGCCCATCCCGGACCTCATCGCCATCCAGCGTGAGTCGTTCCGCTGGTTCCTGGAGGAAGGCCTCGCCAACACCTTCCGGGACATGTCGCCGATCAAGGACTACAGCGAGCAACTCCAGCTCGAGCTGGAGTTCGATCCCTTCGACGAGGACCTGAAGCCCTATCCGAAGTTCTCCGTCGAGGAGTGCAAGGAAAAGGACATGACCTACGCCGCACCGATCTTCGTGCGGGCTCGGTTCATGAACGCGGGCACGGGCGAGATCAAGGAGCAGACGGTCTTCATGGGGGACTTCCCGATGATGACCGACCGGGGCACCTTCATCATCAACGGCACCGAGCGCGTGGTGGTCAGCCAGCTCGTGCGATCGCCGGGCGTCATCTTCCAGCCGGGCGAGCGGTTCCGCCTGCGCAACCTCTCCAAGCACCAGCTGGTCACCGGCACCATCCACCCCTACCGGGGCGAGTGGATCGAGTTCGACGTCGAGCAGAAGCCGGGCAAGCCGGTCACCGCCGGTTGCCGCGTGGCGCGCAAGCGTCGCCTGTCGATCTTCGTGCTGCTGCGTGCCCTGGGCTACGACGAGGAGAACGCACCCGGCTTCCTCGAGGCCTTCGTGCGCGAGTTCGACTTCCTCGAGGACCAGTGGGAGAAGGACCGCGACATCGCCCCGACCCAGGACGATGCCCTGGTCGAGATCTACAAGCGTGCTCGCCCCGGTGAGCCGCCTTCGGTGGACTCGGCCCGCAACTACTTCCGCACCGCGTTCTTCGAGAACCGCCGCTACGACCTGTCGCGGGTCGGTCGCTACAAGCTGAACCGCAAGCTCGGCCCGGAGCTCGGCAAGATCGCCGAGAAGTTCCCGATGCTCGACCTCGACCTGCCCGAGTCCGACCAGCCGGTCCTGTCGCGCTGCGAGGTCCTGGCCTCGATGACGTACCTGTTGAACCTGGTCCAGGCCGAGCCGGGCTACCGGCTCGACGACCAGGACCACTTCGCCAACCGCCGCATCCGCAGCGTGGGCGAGCTGATCCAGAACCAGGTCCGCATCGGTCTGTCCCGCATGGAGCGGGTGGTGCGCGAGCGCATGACCACCCAGGACGTCGAGGCCATCACGCCGCAGACGCTGATCAACATCCGGCCCGTGGTGGCGGCGATCAAGGAGTTCTTCGGGACCTCCCAGCTGTCGCAGTTCATGGACCAGGTCAACCCGCTGTCGGGCCTCACCCACCGCCGTCGCCTCTCGGCGCTCGGCCCCGGTGGCCTGTCCCGTGAGCGGGCCGGCTTCGAGGTCCGCGACGTCCACTTCTCCCACTACGGCCGCATGTGTCCGATCGAGACACCGGAGGGCCCGAACATCGGCCTGATCGGTGGCCTGGCCACCTTCGCCAAGGTCAACGAGTTCGGCTTCATCCAGAGCCCGTACCGCAAGGTCACCGGCGGCAAGGTCACCGAGGAGATCGTCTTCCTCACCGCCGACGAGGAGGAGGACTACGTCGTCGCCCAGGCCAACGCCACGCTGAACCCCGACGGCACCTTCACCAACCCGCGCGTCCTGGTCCGCAAGTCGCCGCAGGCGGCCACGCTGGGCGAGCTCAAGCTCATGCTCGAGCGCGACGTGTTCTTCGGTGCCACCACCGAGATCGCCAACGTGCCCGGCGAGGAGGTCCAGATGATGGACGTCTCGCCCAAGCAGATCATCTCGGTCGGCACCGCGCTGATCCCCTTCCTCGAGCACGACGACGCCAACCGTGCCCTCATGGGCGCCAACATGCAGAAGCAGGCCGTGCCCCTGATCCGGGCCGAGGCGCCCTACATCGGCACCGGCATCGAGACGCGCTGCGCCGCCGACGCCGCCGACACGATCATCGCCACCGACGACGGTGTGTGCGAGGAGGCCGACGGCGACCACATCACGGTCAAGTACGACACCGAGGGCCGGAAGGTCTTCAAGCTGTTGAAGTTCGAGCGCTCGAACCAGGACACCTGCATCAACCAGGTGCCTCGGGTCGTGCCGGGCCAGAAGTTCTCCGCCGGCGACCTCATCGCCGACGGCCCCTCCACCGACCTGGGTGAGCTGGCGCTGGGCAAGAACCTGCTCGTCGCCTTCATGCCGTGGGAGGGCTACAACTTCGAGGACGCCATCATCCTGTCCGAGCGGCTCGTGCGCGACGACGTGCTCACCTCGATCCACATCCACGAGCACGAGATCGACGCCCGCGACACCAAGCTCGGTCCGGAGGAGATCACCCGCGACATCCCCAACCTGTCCGAGGACATCCTCCGCGACCTCGACGAGCGCGGCATCATCCGCATCGGGGCCGAGGTCGGTCCCGGCGACGTGCTGGTCGGCAAGGTCACGCCCAAGGGCGAGACCGAGCTCACACCGGAGGAGCGCCTGCTGCGTGCCATCTTCGGCGAGAAGGCGCGCGAGGTGCGCGACACCTCGCTCAAGGTCCCGCACGGCGAAGAGGGCAAGGTCATCGACATCAAGGTCGTCTCTCGCGACGACGGCCACGAGCTCCCGCCCGGGGTCAACCAGATCGTGCGGGTCTACGTCGGCCAGAAGCGCAAGATCAGCGTGGGCGACAAGCTCGCCGGCCGCCACGGCAACAAGGGCGTCATCAGCCGGATCCTGCCGGTCGAGGACATGCCCTTCATGGCCGACGGCACTCCGGTCGACATCATCCTCAACCCCCTCGGCGTCCCGTCCCGCATGAACGTGGGCCAGGTCCTCGAGGCCCACCTCGGCTACGCCGCCCGGTGGGGTTGGGACGTCGACGGCAGCAACGTCGGCACGACCCCGACCTACAACTACGAGACCACCACTCGGACCAACACGCCCCCGTCGATCCACGTGGCCACGCCGGTGTTCGACGGCGCCAAGTGGGACGAGGTCGAAGACGCCGGCAAGCACCCGACGATCCAGAAGATCCTCGAGAACCTCCATCCGGAGACGCCCGACGGCGTCCGGCTCATCGGCCGCGACGGCAAGCAGACCCTCTACAACGGTCGCACCGGCGAGGCCTTCGACAACCCGATCACCACCGGGTACGTGTACATCCTGAAGCTCCACCACCTGGTGGACGACAAGATCCACGCCCGGTCCACCGGTCCCTACTCGATGATCACCCAGCAGCCCCTGGGCGGTAAGGCCCAGTTCGGTGGCCAGCGCTTCGGCGAGATGGAGGTGTGGGCCCTCGAGGCCTACGGCTCCGCCTACTGCCTGCAGGAGCTGCTCACCATCAAGTCCGACGACGTGCTCGGCCGGGTCAAGGTGTACGAGGCCATCGTCAAGGGCGAGAACATCCCCGAGCCCGGCATCCCCGAGTCCTTCAAGGTGCTCATCAAGGAGATGCAGGCGCTGTGCCTCAACGTCGAGGTCCTGGCCAAGACCGGCGAGGAGATCGAGATGCGTGAGCTCGACGAGGACCTGTACCGCACCACCGAGGAGCTGGGCATCGATCTGTCCCGCCCCGAGAAGGGCACCGACGAAGAAGACGAACGCCGGAGACAAAGGATCTAGTCGGTGTCACTCGCTTCGCTCCGTTCCACCGAGTTTCTGCTCGAGTCGGCTACGCCGACGCTGACCATTGGTCAGGCTCACGACTTCGTCGAGTCGCCTGACACCGAGGGGGCGCTTCGCTTGCCCCCCTCGGGCTCCCCCCGTAACCCCGGGAGATCGTGAATTACATGTTGGACGTCAACAACTTCGATCAGCTGCGAATCGGCCTCGCAACGGCGGAGTCCATCCGCATGTGGTCCAACGGCGAGGTCAAGAAGCCCGAGACCATCAACTACCGCACGCTCAAGCCGGAGAAGGACGGCCTGTTCTGCGAGAAGATCTTCGGTCCCACCAAGGACTTCGAGTGTGCCTGCGGCAAGTACAAGCGGGTGCGCTTCAAGGGCATCATCTGCGAGCGCTGCGGCGTCGAGGTGACCCGGTCCAAGGTCCGCCGCGAGCGGATGGGCCACATCGAGCTCGCCGCCCCCGTCGTCCACATCTGGTACCTGCGCGGCACCCGCTCGTGGCTCGCCTACCTCCTCTCGGGCACCGAGGCCCGCGAGGAGCTCAAGGCCAAGCAGCTCGAGAAGGTCATCTACTTCGCCGCCAACCTCGTCACCTGGGTCGACCACGACAAGCTGCACGAGGACCTGCCCAACATCGAGACCGAGCTCGCCGCCGAGCGGGAGGCCATCGAGAAGGAGCGCGAGCTCGAGATCGCCGAGCGCTACGAGGAGCTCGAGGGCGAGATCAAGGCGCTCGAGGACGAGGGCGCCAAGGACTCCGAGATCAAGAGCCGCACCAAGCAGGCCGAGAAGGACGTCGCCATCATCCGCGAGCAGTACGAGGGCGAGCTCGACCTGCTCCAGCGCTCCTTCGACGAGCTCAAGGAGCTGCACTCGCGCAAGATCATCGAGGACGAGATGCTCTGGCGCGAGCTGACCGACCGCTACTCCGACTACTTCGAGGGCGGCATGGGCGCCGACGCCCTGGCCCGCCTGATCGACCGGATCGACTTCGACGAGGAGGAGATCCAGCTCCAGGCCAACATCAACCCCGAAGAGGGTCAGAAGCCGCTCAGCCAGCAGCGCAAGCAGAAGGCGATCAAGCGGCTCAAGATCGTTGCCGCCTTCAACCGGCGTGACGAGCACGGCAAGCGGGTCAACGATCCCCGGGCCATGATCCTCGAGGTCGTCCCGGTGATCCCGCCCGAGCTGCGCCCCATGGTCCAGCTCGACGGCGGTCGCTTCGCCACTTCAGACCTCAACGACCTGTACCGCCGGGTCATCAACCGGAACAACCGGCTCAAGCGGCTCCTCGACCTCGGTGCCCCCGAGATCATCGTCAACAACGAAAAGCGCATGCTCCAGGAGGCCGTCGACGCCCTGTTCGACAACGGCCGCCGCGGCCGTCCCGTCACCGGGCCGGGCAACCGCGCCCTGAAGTCGCTCTCCGACATGCTCAAGGGCAAGCAGGGCCGGTTCCGCCAGAACCTGCTCGGCAAGCGCGTCGACTACTCCGGCCGTTCGGTCATCGTGGTCGGCCCCACGCTGCGCCTGCACCAGTGCGGCCTGCCCAAGCTGATGGCGCTCGAGCTGTTCAAGCCCTTCGTCATGAAGGCGCTCGTCGACCGCGAGCTGGCCCAGAACATCAAGTCGGCCAAGCGCATGGTCGAACGCCGACGCCCGCAGGTGTGGGACGTGCTGGAGGAGGTCATCAAGGAGCACCCGGTGCTGCTCAACCGTGCCCCCACGCTCCACCGCCTGGGCATCCAGGCCTTCGAGCCGGTGCTGGTCGAGGGCAAGGCCATCCAGATCCACCCGCTGGTGTGCACCGCGTTCAACGCCGACTTCGACGGCGACCAGATGGCCGTGCACCTGCCCCTGTCCGCCGAGGCCCAGGCCGAGGCCCGGGTGCTGATGCTGTCGGCCAACAACATCCTGTCGCCGGCCAACGGGCGCCCGCTCGTGACCCCGACCCAGGACATGGTGATCGGCGCCTACTACCTCACGTCCCTCATGGACGGCGAGCTCGGCGAGGGCCGCGCCTTCGGCGACGTCGACACCGTGCAGCGGGCCTACGAGGCCGGCGCCGTGGCGCTCCACGCCAAGATCCAGTACCGGCTGGGCCGGAACGAGGACGGTTCGGCCCACTGGGTCACCACCACGCCGGGCCGGGTGCTGTTCAACGAGGCCCTGCCCAGGCGGTACGGCTTCCTCAACGAGCGCGTGTCCAAGAAGGAGCTGTCGGCCATCGTCGACGAGCTGGCCAAGAACTACTCCAAGGCCGAGGTCGCCGAGGCCCTCGACTCCATCAAGGACCTCTGCTTCCACTACGCCATGCGCTCCGGCGTGACCATCTCCATCGACGACGTCAAGACGCCCGAGGGCAAGCGCGACATCCTCGACCGCTACGAGGCCGAGGCCGACAAGGTCGAGACCCAGTTCCGCCGGGGCATCATCACCGATGGTGAGCGCCGGCAGAAGGAGGTCGAGATCTGGACCAACGCCACCGAGGAGGTCCGGGCCGAGATGGAGGTCGGCCTCAAGGCCGAGCGCTTCAACCCCATCGACATGATGGTCGGCTCGGGCGCCCGAGGGAACATGATGCAGGTCCGCCAGATCGCCGGTATGCGCGGCCTGGTGGCCAACCCCCGCGGCGACATGATCCCCCGCCCGATCAAGTCGAACTTCCGCGAGGGCCTCGACATGCTCGAGTACTACATCGCCACGCCGGGAGCCCGGAAGGGCCTGGTCGACACCGCCCTGCGTACGGCCGACTCCGGCTACCTCACCCGGCGTCTCGTCGACGTCGCCCAGGAGCTCATCGTCAACGACGACGACCCCTTCGATCGGGCCGAGCGCACCGGTTCTCCCGTGCGGTCCATCTGGATCGACAACGTCCGACCCGACCTGCCCAACCGGCGCTTCTACATGGAGACCAAGCTCCTCGGCCGGGTCCTGGCCGAGGACGTCACCCTGGCCGGGTCGTCGGAGGAAGGCGGCACCACCTTCGAACGCGGCGTCATGGTCACCATGGAGATGATGAACCAGATCATCGCCGACGAACAGGTCGACCGGGTGCGGGTCCTCTCGCCGCTGACCGACGACTCCGAGCAGGGCATCTCCGGCCTCGCATACGGCATGTCGCTGGCCACCGGCAAGGCCATCGAGCGCGGCGAAGCGGTCGGCGTGATCGCGGCCCAGTCCATCGGCGAGCCCGGCACGCAGCTGACCATGCGAACCTTCCACACCGGTGGTGTGGCCGGCAGCGGTGGCGACATCGCCGGCGGTCTGCCCCGCGTGGTCGAGCTGTTCGAGGCCCGGTCCCCGAAGGGCAAGGCCACCATGGCCACCGTGTCCGGCGTGGTCCGCATCCTCGAGGACGAGGGCCGGGGCAAGACGGTCCTCGTCGTCACCGACGACGGCGAGGAAGCCAGCTTCCCCATCCCCGTCGGGGCCCGCATCGAGGTCACCGAGGGCCAGGAGATCCGCGCCGGCGATGCCATCGTCGAGGGTCCCCGCGACCCCAAGGAGCTGCTCGAGATCAAGGGCCTGCGCCACACGCAGACCTACCTGGTCGACGAGATCCAGAAGGTGTACCGCGATCAGGGCGTGTCGATCCACGACAAGCACATCGAGCTCATCGTCCGCCAGATGACGCGCCGGGTCCACATCAACGAATCGGGCGATTCGCCGTTCCTGCCCGGCGAGCGGATCGACCGCCGCAAGTACACCGAGGTCAACAAGCAGCTCATCCTCGAGGACAAGACCCCCGCCGAGGCCCGTGACGAGATCATGGGCATCACCAAGGCGTCGCTGTCGACCGACTCGTGGCTGTCGGCCGCCTCCTTCCAGGAGACGACCCGGGTGCTCACCGAAGCGGCGATCGAGTCCAAGTCCGACGGTCTCGTCGGCCTCAAGGAGAACATCATCATCGGCAAGCTCATCCCGGCCGGCACCGGCCACGGCGACTACCGCGAGGTCGACACCAACGCCCCCGAGTACCGCCAGATGGAGGGCTGGTCCTCCGACGCCGAGGAGGGCGATCCTGCCGCCATGCTGGCCAGCGAGTTCGACTCGCAGACCGGCGCCGAGGTCGTCGATCTGCCCGCTGGGTAGGTCATCTCATGCACGATGCGTCACGGAACCCCGTCGACCGGCGGGGTTCCGACGCGTTCGGGGCCCGCTGGTTCGGAGCGAAGGCGTCGCCGCGGCGCTCGTCGACGAACTTCGGTCACTGAGTCGCGAATGTGCAACTCAGCGACCAGAGTTCGCCTGCAGTTGCGCTCGGTAGTTGCGGACGTGACCCAGGAGATCGCCGGTCGCCGCCGTTCGGTCGAGACTCGCTGGTCACGGCCACACGCCAACCGGCAATCCTCGGCGCCCGTGCGACCGCTCCTTCGGAACATTGTCCCTGGAGGACCGCATGTGAACGTGTAGGGACGAGGTTGCAAAGAGCGCGACCGACGTGCCGTTCTCCGGCGCTGACTCCCGCGCGGTCGACCTCAGGGGATCCAGGGGGCGTCGCGCTTCTCGCGCCATGCCGCGATGCCGGCCGCCGCCTCGTCGGAGGCGAACAGCTCGGCCGACAGCTCGGCCGTCCAGGCGAACGCCTCGTCCGGGTCCTGGCCCGGCACCTCGCGCACCAGCCGCTTCGCCGCCGCCAGCGCCCGCGGTCCGCCGGCCACCACCTTGGCGACGACCTCGTCGACGGCGGCGTCGAGCGTCATCGGCTGCCGCGGTCACGGTTCAACAGGCCGACCTCGACGGCGCGGGCTGCCGTGATGCGCTCGCCGGACAAGAAGAGCTCGGACGCGTCGGCCCGGCCCATCTTGGGCAGGCACACCACCGAGATGATGGCGGGCGCGACACCGATGCGGACCTCGGTGAAGCCGACCAGGGCGTCGTCGGCGATCACCGAGATGTCGCACGCGGCGGCCAGCCCGACCCCACCGCCCATGCAGTGACCGGCGATGCGACCGATGACCGGCTTCGGCGAGCCGGTGATGAGGCCGAAGATGTCGACCAGGCTGAACCGCGGTTCGGGCGCACCGGACGACTTCAGGTCGGCTCCGGCGCAGAACACGGGCCCGTCGTTGGTGAGCACGACGACGCGGACGGTGTCGTCGGCCGGCGCCGGCCGCCGAGATGGTCGCCCAGGCTGTCGACCAGCTCGCGGACAGGGCGTTGCGGTTGCTCGGGACGGTTCAAGTGATGGTGGCGACGCCGCGGTCGACGTCGAGCGTGGTGGCGGCGGACTCGGACATGAGCGCATGGTGGCACGCGAGGCGTCCAGGTTGTGTCCCCCCAGGCAGCAGCCATAGCATGGCCCGTCGGTCATGCGCGCCCCATGGGCTGCCCGTGACGCCGATCGTACCGAAACATTCGCATCTGCAAGAGGACACACGTGCCCACCATTCAGCAGCTGGTCCGCAAGGGCCGGCAGTCCAAGATGACCAAGGCGAAGACGCCGGCCCTGCGGGGTGCCCCCCAGCGCCGCGGCGTCTGCACGCGTGTGTTCACCGTCACGCCCAAGAAGCCCAACTCTGCGCTGCGCAAGGTCGCCCGTGTCCGGCTCACCTCGGGCATCGAGGTCACCGCCTACATCCCGGGCGAGGGTCACAACCTGCAGGAGCACTCCATCGTGCTCGTGCGTGGTGGCCGTGTGAAGGACGTCCCCGGCGTCCGCTACAAGATCATCCGTGGCACGCTCGACACCTCGGGCGTCCGTGACCGCAAGCAGGCCCGTAGCCGCTACGGCGCCAAGAAGGACGCCTGAGATGCCTCGTAAGGGACCCGCGCCTCGGCGCGAGATCAAGCCGGACGCCGTCTACGAGTCGACGCTCGTCACCCAGCTGACCAACAAGATCCTGCAGTCCGGCAAGCGCTCCACCGCCGAGCGCATCATGAACGACGCCATGGCCACCGTCGAGACCAAGACCGGTGCCGAACCGCTGTCGACGCTCAAGCGCGCCATCGAGAACGTCAAGCCCCAGCTCGAGGTCAAGAGCCGTCGCGTCGGTGGCGCCACCTACCAGGTGCCGGTCGAGGTCCGCCCTCGGCGCGCCAACACCCTCGCCATCCGTTGGATCGTGACCTTCGCCCGCGCCCGCCGCGAACGGTCGATGGCAGAACGCCTGGCCAACGAGATCCTCGATGCCTCCAATGGGCTCGGTGCCTCCGTCAAGCGGCGTGAGGACATGCACAAGATGGCCGAGTCCAACAAGGCCTTCGCTCACTACCGCTGGTAGCCCCGCCCGTACTCATCCCAACGGGCCGTGGCCCGGAACGACCGGGTCGCCCTCACCACCGAGGACACGGCCCGGTCGTCTTCATCTGAGAGCCCACTCCAATGTCTGAGAAGCGCAGCAACCCCATCGCCAAGTTCCGGAACATCGGGATCATGGCCCACATCGACGCCGGCAAGACCACCACGACCGAGCGCATCCTCTACTACACCGGCCGCAACTACAAGATCGGCGAGGTCCACGAGGGCGGCGCCACCATGGACTGGATGGAGCAGGAGCAGGAGCGGGGGATCACCATCACCTCCGCGGCCACCACGGCCATGTGGAAGGACCACACCATCAACATCATCGACACGCCCGGCCACGTCGACTTCACGGTCGAGGTCGAGCGTTCGCTGCGCGTGCTCGACGGTGCCGTCGCGGTGTTCGACGGGGTCGCCGGTGTCGAGCCCCAGACCGAGACGGTGTGGGGTCAGGCCAACAAGTACGGCGTTCCCCGCATGTGCTTCGTCAACAAGATGGACCGCCTGGGCGCCAACTTCTACGACGCTCTCGACTCCATCAAGGAGCGGCTCCGGGCCAACACCGCCGTGCTGCAGCTGCCCATCGGCTACGAAGGTGACTTCGCCGGTGTCGTCGACCTCATCAACATGAAGGCCCTCATCTGGCGGGGCGAGGACCTCGGCGCCAGCTGGGACGAGGAGGAGATCCCCGACGATCTCAAGGACAAGGCCGCCGAGTGGCGGGCCGATCTCGTCGAGACCGTCGCCTCCGCCGACGAGGACCTGATGATGAAGTTCCTCGACGACGAGGAGATCACCGTCGAGGAGCTCGAGGCCGGCATCCGCAAGGCCACCATCGCCAACGAGATCGTGCCGGTGCTGCTCGGGTCGGCGTTCAAGAACAAGGGCGTCCAGCCCCTCCTCGACGCGGTGGTGAAGTACCTCCCCAGCCCGGCCGACCTCCCGCCGGTGCGGGGCATGACCGTCAAGGAGGACGAGAAGCTCACCCGTGAGCTCACCGACGAGGCCCCCTTCTCGGCGCTCGCGTTCAAGATCATGACCGACCCCCACGTCGGCAAGCTCACCTTCCTGCGGGTCTACTCGGGCACCCTCGAGAAGGGCGATCAGGTCCTCAACGTGCGCTCCGGCAACAAGGAGCGGCTGGGCCGGCTCCTGCAGATGCACGCCAACACCCGCGAGGACCGCGAGCGGATCTTCTCGGGCGAGATCGTGGCCGGCATCGGCATGAAGAACACCAAGACCGGCGACACGCTCTGCGACCCCAACCACCCCATCGTGCTCGAGTCGCTCGAGTTCCCCGAGCCGGTCATCCACGTGGCCGTCGAGCCCAAGACCAAGGTCGACCAGGAGAAGATGGGCAAGGCACTCCAGGCCCTGGCCGAGGAGGACCCCACATTCCAGGTCCGCACCGACGAGGAGACGGGCCAGGTCATCATCGCCGGCATGGGCGAGCTGCACCTCGAGGTGCTCGTCGACCGCATGCTCCGCGAGTTCAAGGTCGACGCCAGCGTCGGCAAGCCCCAGGTCGCCTACCGCGAGACCATCACCCAGACGGTCGAGAAGTCGACCTACACCCACAAGAAGCAGACCGGCGGCTCGGGCCAGTACGCCGAGGTGCAGATCACCCTCGAACCCAACCCTGGTGGTGGCTACGAGTTCGTCGACAAGATCACCGGCGGTCGCATCCCCAAGGAGTACATCCCGTCGGTCGATGCCGGCATCCAGGCCAGCCTCGATGCCGGCGTCCTGGCCGGCTATCCCACCGTCGACGTCCGTGCCACCCTCACCGACGGCAAGTACCACGACGTCGACTCGTCGGAGATGGCGTTCAAGATCGCCGGCACCATGGCGTTCAAGGAAGCCGCCCGCAAGGCCAAGCCGGTCATCCTCGAGCCGATCATGAAGGTCGAGGTCGTCACGCCCGAGGACTACATGGGCGATGTCATCGGTGACCTGAACTCCCGCCGCGGCCAGGTCGGTGGTATGAACCAGCGGGGAGGGGCGCAGGTCATCGACGCCACCGTGCCGCTGTCGGAGATGTTCGGCTACGTCGGCGATCTCCGATCCAAGACCCAGGGCCGGGCCCAGTACACCATGCAGTTCGACTCCTACCAGCAGTGCCCCGCCAACGTGCAGGAAGAGATCATCAAGCGCATCCGGGGCGAGTAGAACCGCCAGGCCCCTTGGGGCCTGTCGGTTCTCTGACCAATGCTTCGCATTGGTCCGCCAGAACAGCTCGTCAAAACAGTCCAATCCCATTCTGAATCAAGAAGCATCAAGAAAGAGGCGCCACCATGGCCAAGGAGAAGTTCGATCGGTCCAAGCCCCATGTGAATATTGGGACGATGGGTCATATCGATCATGGGAAGACGACGTTGACGGCGGCGATTTCGCGGGTGTTGTCGGAGCGGGTGGAGGGGAACAATGCGACGACGTTCGACATGATCGACAAGGCGCCTGAGGAGCGGGAGCGGGGGATCACGATCAATGTGGCCCATATCGAGTACGAGACGGCGAATCGGCATTATGCGCATGTTGATATGCCGGGGCATGCCGATTACATCAAGAACATGATCACGGGTGCGGCCCAGGTGGATGGGGCGATTTTGGTGGTGGCGGCGACGGATGGGCCGATGCCGCAGACGCGTGAGCATGTGTTGTTGGCTCGTCAGGTGGGGGTGCCGGCGATTGTGGTGGCGCTGAACAAGGTCGACATGGTTGATGACGAGGAGTTGTTGGAGTTGGTGGAGATGGAGGTGCGGGAGTTGTTGTCGGACCAGGAGTTCGATGGTGACAACGCGCCGGTGGTGGCGGTGTCGGCGTTGAAGGCGTTGGAGGGTGATGAGGCGGCGGGTGATCAGGTGATGGCGTTGATGGATGCGGTGGATTCGTATGTGCCGGAGCCGGAGCGTGAGTTGGACAAGCCGTTCTTGATGCCGATCGAGGATGTGTTCTCGATCACGGGTCGGGGCACGGTGGTGACGGGCAAGGTGGAGCAGGGTGTGATCCATGTCGGTGATGACATCGAGATCGTGGGGATCCGGGATACGCAGAAGACGACGTGTACGGGTGTGGAGATGTTCCGGAAGTTGTTGGATGAGGGTCAGGCTGGTGACAACATCGGGGCGTTGATCCGGGGGATCGACAAAGATGGTGTGGAGCGGGGGCAGGTGTTGTGCAAGCCCGGTTCGATCACGCCGCATACGAGTTTCGAGGCGACGGTGTATGTGTTGACCAAGGATGAGGGTGGTCGGCACAAGCCGTTCTTCAGTAATTATCGGCCGCAGTTCTTTTTCCGGACGACGGACATCACGGGCACGATCGAGTTGCCGGAGGGCACGGAGATGTGTATGCCGGGTGACAACACGGACATGACGGTGGAGTTGATCCATCCGATCGCCATGGATGAGGGGTTGCGGTTCGCGATTCGTGAGGGTGGCCGGACCGTGGGTGCGGGCCGGGTCACCAAGATCCTCAAGTAGCTGCGAACCCGTCGGCCCTGGCGGGCCTCGGGTTCGTTGACGAATGCTGCGCATTCGTCTTCGTGAACAACGGTTGGGGCCGCCCCTCGCGGGCGGCCTCGCCGCGCTCGGTCAGCGGAAGGCGGCCTTGTCGTCCGGGGACAGCAGCCCGGCGAGGAAGCCGGTGGTGCCCTCGTCGAGCAGCTCCCGGGCCGCCCGCATGGCGGCGCCGTAGGCGACCGACGCCAGCGCGCCGCCGGTGGAGATCCGGGTCGCGCCGGCCGCGCCGATCTCCGCCACGGTGGCCGGCACCAGCACGCCGAGCACGTTGATGGGTGCGTCCACCGCATCGGCCACGGCCCGCACCTGCTCGAGCGTGGCGAGACCCGGGGCGTAGAGGCAGTCGGCGCCGGCGTCCCGGTACGCCACCAGGCGGGCGATGACCGCATCGAGGTCGGTGCCGCCGTGCAGGAGGTCCTCGCACCGGGCGGTGAGCACCAACCGGTCGTCGGGGTCCGCGTGGGCGGCCTCGGCCGCGGCGGCGACCCGTGACACGGCCACGTCGAGGGGGTCGATCGCGCCGGTGCCACCGTTCCAGTCCTCGATCGAACAGCCGGCTGCCCCGGCGGCGTGCAGCATGCGCACCGTCTCGGCCACCCCGGGAAGATCCTCGGCGAAGCAGCGCTCGGCGTCCACGTTGAGCGGCACGTCCACGGCCGAGGCCAGTCGGGCGACGTGGTCGACCAGCAGCTCGCGGGTCACGCCGTAGTCGTCCCGGCCCAGCGTCCACGCGAACCCGGCGCTGGTGGTGGCCAGCGCCTCGAAGCCGGCGTGGGCCAGCAGCTTCGCCGATCCGACGTCCCACGGGTTCGGGAGCACGAAGAACCCGTCCCGGGCGTGCAGTTCGGCGAATCGGCGGCGCTGGTCGGCGGGTGTCATCGCCGCAGCATCGCGCGACCGCCGAGCGAGGGTGACCCGCGTTTCGGTTGGGCAGTCGGCGCCGCCGGCGGTAACGTGGCGCACTCGGTGCCCACCTTCGGGCATCGGTGCACGGCACGTTGACAATCGAGCCCCGAACGAGAAGGCCCCTGGTAGACCGTCATGGCTGACAAGCAGAAGATCCGCATTCGCCTGAAGGCATACGACCACGAGGTCATCGACACCTCGACGAAGAAGATCGTCGAGACCGTCCTGCGCACGCAGGCCGTCGTCCGGGGCCCGATTCCGTTGCCCACCGAGAAGCACCGCTTCACCGTCATCCGCTCGCCGCACAAGGACAAGGACAGCCGCGAGCACTTCGAGATGCGGATCCACAAGCGCCTCATCGACATCCTCGAGCCCACCCCGAAGACCGTCGATTCGCTCCAGCGCATCGAGCTCCCGGCCGGCGTCGACATCGAGATCAAGATCCAGACTGCGTGAATCTCGCTCGCAGGGCGAGCTCGATTCCCGAGTTGCTCGGCTGCGCCTCGCAACTCGCACGCGCGAACCCGTGCACTCCGGTACGGAGGCGCGTCCAGTTCCACGGGAGCGGGTACCCGCCCCAACGGGATCCTGGACGCGCGTGCGTACCGCGCTCAGGGGCTGACGACGGCGGTGAGCCAGCCATCCACGGTGCGGACCTCCCGTACCGTGCCGCCGGCCGCGTCGCGCACCGCCGGCCACTGCTCCTCGAGCATCCCCGAGACGACGAGGGTGCCGCCCGGGATGGTGCAGCGCACCAGGTCGTCGATCAACGGGCCCAGGGCACCGGATGTCATGTTGGCCACGACGATGTCGAAGGGGCCGGCGATCTCGGACAGCAGCCGGGCCGAGACCTCGACCGCGACGCCGTTGCGTGCCGCGTTGTCGGCCGTGGCCGTCCTGGCCCCCGGATCGAGGTCGATGGCGGTCACCCGGCCGCCGAGGAGGGCGGCGGCGATCGTCAGGGCGCCGGCCCCACACCCCACGTCGAGGACCCGGTGACCAGCATCGACCCGGCCGGTCAGCGCGGCCAGACAGCTCGCCGTGGTGGGGTGGGCGCCGTCACCGAACACCGTGGCGGGCACCCACAGTTCGATCGAGGTGCCGGCGAACGGGATCGACGCCGCCCGGCCGGCCAGCTCCACCGCCTCGACGTCGGTGACGTCCCGGGGACCGAGGTCGGCGAGCAGCTCGAGGAAATCCGTGACACGTTCGTCCTCGACCCCGACCCGCAGCGTGCTGGCATCGACCTCCCACAGCCCGGAGGCGCCGGCCTGCCAGCAGCGATCGCCGACCAGCTCCGCGTCTCGGCCGGTCAGGTCGATGGCGACGAGGCGCATTGACCCATCCTGCCCGCACCGGCGTCGGCTGCGGCGGGGCTGCAGCCGACGCCGGTCGTCCCCCCGGGCAGGAAGCCGGCGGATTCGTTCAGGCGGCGTCGAGCTCGGCGAGGGCCCGGAAGGCGCGATAGCGAGCTTCGATGATGGCGGTCTCCATGGCCGTGGCATCGAAGTCGTCCTGATCCGGATCCGCCGCCCATGCCACGTGATCGACGGCGGCGCCGTCGAGGTAGAGGTGTCGAGCATCGGGGTGGGACGGAAGCACGACCCCCATCACAGCGGGCCCAGATGGAGGACGGATGTCGGATAGGTGACGAATCGTGTCGAAGCGGTGACGATCGGCGCAGATGGGCCGTATCGTGACGTCGCGGGGACCCCGGAGCGACCGGTGGTCCGCCCATTGGATCTTTCGGTCGGATCCCGCTATCGTTTCTCCTTCGTGCCCCCGGCCCGTCCGGTCGGGGTGCCAATGCTTTCAATCGAGGCCCGCACAGGCCCGGCCCCACTCGATCGGGAACCGTGCGGCACAACCGAACCAGCGCTCCGCTGGGCCCCGTGCCCTGGCGGAGCGTTCGCGTGAAGAGGACACGCCGCTATGGCCACGAAATCGATCGTCGCCACCAAGGTGGGCATGACACAGGTCTGGGACGAGGACGGCACCATCGTCCCCGTCACGGTGCTGCGCGTCCAGCCTTGTCGCGTCGTCCAGATCAAGACGCCCGAGCGAGATGGGTACAGCGCCCTGCAGGTCACCTTCGGCCAGCGAGACGCGCGCAAGCTCACCATGCCCGAGGCGGGCCACTTCAACGCGGCAGGCGTCGATGCCGGGGAGCGGCTCGTCGAGCTGCGCCTCGACGACGTGTCCGGCTACGAAGTCGGCCAGTCCATCGCCGCCGACGTCTTCGCCGCCGGCGACCTCGTCGACATCACCGGCGTCTCCAAGGGCAAGGGCTTCGCCGGCACCATGAAGCGCCACGGGTTCAGCGGCGGTCCCGCCAGCCACGGCGCCCACCGCATCCATCGCAAGCCCGGTGCCATCGGTGCCTGCGCCACGCCCGCCCGCGTGTTCCGGGGTCAGAAGATGTCCGGCCGCCTCGGCGGCGAGAAGGTCACGACCCTGAACCTGACCGTGGTGGAGGCCGATCCCGAGCGCGAGATCGTGCTCGTCCGCGGCTCGGTGCCCGGCCCCAAGAGGTCCACCGTGCTGATCCGCAACGCGGCCAAGGCCGCGGTCACCGCCGACGCACAGAAGGGTGCGAGCTGATGCCCCAGGTCGACGTGTTGGACGTCTCGGGCACGAAGGTCGGCACCGCCGACCTCGCCGAGGACGTCTTCGGCATCACACCCAACATCGCCGTGATGCACCAGGTCGTCACCGCCCAGCTCGCCGCCAAGCGGGCCGGCACGCAGTCGACCAAGACGCGCGCCGAGGTGCGGGGCGGTGGCGCCAAGCCGTGGAAGCAGAAGGGCACCGGTCGCGCCCGCCAGGGTTCGATCCGCGCCCCGCACTGGCGTGGCGGCGGCGTGGCGCTCGGTCCCAAGCCGCGTTCCTACAGCCAGCGCACACCGAAGAAGATGGTCAAGCTCGCGCTGCGCTCGGCCCTTTCCGACCGGTACAGCTCCGAGCGGATCATCGTCCTCGACTCGTGGGCGCTCGACGCCCCGAGCACCAAGGCCGCTCGGGTCGCACTCCAGACGCTCGGCACCGAGGGTCGTGTCCTGGCCGTGGTGGCCCGCGACGACGTGGTCACCGCCAAGAGCCTGGCCAACCTGCCCCACGTGCACGTGTGCCAGCCGGGCGAGCTCAACACCTACGACGTGCTGGTCAGCGACTGGCTCGTCTTCACCGAAGCCACCGTGCCCGGCGCCTCCCCGGCGAACGGGGATGGGTCGGCGTCGTCCGAGCCGAGCGCCAGCGAGGCGGTCAGCGCGTCGGCTCGCGGAGGCTCCGTGCCAACGGGCGTCTCCGAGGAGCGCAGCGACGAAGGAGGCGCAAGCTAAATGGACGTCCGATCCGTGCTCATCGAGCCCGTCGTCTCCGAGAAGAGCTACGACCTCATCGAGAAGAACGTCTACACCTTCCGGGTGCACCCCGACGCCAACCGGACCGAGATCCGCAAGGCCGTCGAGGAGATCTTCCACGTCCGGGTCGTCAAGGTGAACACCTTGAACCGCAAGGGCAAGCGGATGCGCAACCGGCGCACCGGCGCCTATGCCGCCCGCCCGACCACGAAGCGAGCCATCGTCACCGTCCACGGCGATGACTCGATCGACCTGTTCGAAGGGGTCTGATCCATGCCGGTCCGCAAGCGCAAGCCATCCAGTCCCGCCCGTCGCTTCCAGACGGTCTCCGACTTCTCCGAGGTCACCAAGTCCACGCCGGAGAAGTCGCTGCTGGCCAAGAAGACGAGCACCGGTGGTCGCAGCGACGGCCGGATCACGTCTCGTCACCGCGGCGGTGGCCACAAGCAGCGCTACCGCATCGTCGACTTCCGGCGGAACAAGGACGGTGTCGAGGCCAAGGCCGTCGCCATCGAGTACGACCCCAACCGCAACTGTCGCATCGTGCTGCTCCACTACGTCGACGGCACGAAGTCCTACATCATCGCCCCCAAGGGCGTGGCGGTGGGCGACCGTCTCATGAGCGGCCAGGGCGCGGAGATCCGGCCCGGCAACGCCATGGAGCTGCGCTACATCCCCGTCGGCACCGTCGTTCACAACGTCGAGCTCAAGCCCGGCGGCGGTGGGCAGATGGGCCGAGCGGCGGGAACGTCCATCCAGCTCGTCGCCAAGGAGGGCAGCTACGCCACGTTGCGCCTCCCCTCCACCGAGATGCGTCGTGTCCCCATCGATTGCCGGGCCACCGTCGGCGAGGTCGGCTTCGCCGAGGCCGACCTGGTCAAGATCGGCAAGGCCGGCCGCAACCGATGGAAGGGCGTGCGCCCGCAGTCCCGCGGTGTCGTGATGAACCCCGTCGACCACCCCCACGGTGGCGGCGAGGGCAAGACCTCCGGCGGTCGGCACCCGGTCTCGCCGTGGGGCAAGCCCGAGGGCCGCACCCGCGACAAGAAGAAGAAGTCCAGCGACATGATCGTCCGACGCCGCCGCACCCGCGGCTCGCGCCGATAGGTAGCCCAGGAGTCTGCACGCATGCCCCGTTCACTCAAGAAGGGCCCGTTCGTCGACGACCACCTTCTCAAGAAGGTCGACGAGCTCAACGAGAAGGGCGAGAAGAAGGTCATCAAGTCCTGGTCTCGCCGTTCGACCATCATCCCCGACATGGTCGGCCACACCATCGCCGTCCACGACGGGCGCAAGCACGTCCCGGTCTACGTGACCGAGGCCATGGTCGGCCACAAGCTGGGCGAGTTCGCGCCCACCAAGATCTTCAAGTACCACGCCGGCATGGAGAAGTCCGCGAGGGGCCGGCGATGACCGCGACCAAGACGAACGAGCGCCCGGGCACCCGCGCCCAGGTCAAGAACGTCCGCATGTCGGCCACCAAGGCCCGGGTCGTGCTCGACCTCGTGCGCAACAAGTCCATCGACGAGGCCGGCGCCGTGCTGGCCTACACCGAGCGGCGCGCCGCCGAGGTCATCGGCAAGTGCCTCGACTCCGCGGTGGCCAACGCCGAGCACAACGATCAGATCGACCCCGAGACGCTCTTCGTCTCGGCGTGCTACGCCGACGAGGGCCGCACGATGTACCGCTGGCGCCCCCGGGCCCGCGGTCGCGCCACCCGCATCCGCAAGCGCACCTGCCACATCACGGTCATCGTGAGCCCGATGCCGGCGTCGATGCTCGCCGCCGAGCAGGCCAAGCGCGAGGCGATCCCGGGCAGCCGGGCCGCCCGCCGCCGGGGCCAGGATGCCGCATCCCGCGCCGAGCGGGTCGCCAAGAGCCAGGGCGCCGATGCCGACACCGCCGACGATCTCGATGCCACCTCCGCCGAGGAGGTCGCCGAGACCGCCGAGGACGAGGGCATCGTCGACACCACCGCCGAGGCCGTCGCCGAGGTCGAGGAGATCGAGGCCGACGTCGAGGAATCCGAGACGACCACCGACGAGCACGAAGACGTCTCTGCCGGGGTGGACACGACCACGGAAGCCGACACGACCACCGAAGAGGACGAAGAAGCCGTGAAGAAGGATGCTGCGAGCAGCCCCGAGCCGAGCGCCAGCGAGGCGGTCAGCGAAGACGCGGAGGAAGGCTCCGTGCCAACGGGCACCGACGAGGAGCGCAGCGACGAAGGCGGTGCAAGCTGATGGGCCAGAAGATCCACCCCTACGGCTTCCGCCTCGGTATCACCACCGAGTGGAAGAGCCGCTGGTTCGCCGATCGCGAGGAGTACAAGGACTTCGTCATCGAGGACTGGAAGATCCGCGACTACCTCATGACCGAGCTGCCGCACGCCGCGATCAGCCGCGTCGAGATCGAGCGCACCCGGGAGAAGCTCCGCGTCGACGTGCACACCGCGCGGCCCGGCATCGTCATCGGCCGCAAGGGCTCCGAGGCCGACCGCCTGCGGGCCGGGCTGACCAAGATCAGCGGCAACCCCAAGGTCCAGCTCAACGTCATCGAGATCAAGCAGCCCGAGCTCGACGCCGCCCTCATCGCACAGGGTGTCGCCGACCAGCTCGCGGGCCGCGTCGCGTTCCGCCGGGCGATGAAGCGCGCCGTGCAGTCGGCCCAGAAGGCCGGTGCCCTCGGCATCCGGGTCCAGTGCTCCGGTCGCCTCGGTGGCGCCGAGATGGCTCGCACCGAGTGGTACCGCGAAGGTCGGGTGCCGCTGCACACGCTCCGAGCCGACATCGACTACGGCTTCCGCGAGGCCAAGACCACCGCCGGGCGCATCGGCGTCAAGGTGTGGATCTACAAGGGCGAGATCCTGCCCTACAAGGCCGCCTTCGACGACAAGATCAACCGCGAGGCCGCCATGGCGGTCGGCGAGACCTCGGGTGGGCCGGCCAAGCCGGTCGTGTCCTCCGCGGCCCGTCGCGCCGCGGCCGAGGCCAGCGAGACGCCGGCGGCCGACACCGCCGTCACCGAGGAAGGCGCCGAGGCCCGGGAGACCGAGCCGTTGATCAAGGAAGCGGATCCTGAGCTCGAGCGTCTCCTCGCCGAGGAGGAAGAGATCGAGCGCCAGACCAAGGAACGGCACGAGACGCCGCACTTCCGGGATCAGGACTGAGGAGCACCACCATGCTGATGCCCAAGAAGGTCAAGCACCGCAAGACGCACCGGGGTCGCACGCGCGGCCAGTCCAAGGGTGGCACCACGGTGTCGTTCGGCGAGTACGGCATCCAGGCGCTCGAGCCCGGGTGGATCACGGCCCGCCAGATCGAAGCGGCCCGTATCGCCATGACCCGCAAGACCCGCCGCGGCGGCAAGGTCTGGATCAACATCTTCCCGGACAAGCCCGTGACGCAGAAGCCGGCAGAGACCCGCATGGGTTCCGGCAAGGGCAACGTCGAGTCCTGGGTCGCGGTCGTGCGCCCGGGCCGCATCCTGTTCGAGCTGTCGTACCCCGATGAGGCCCTCGCCCACGAGGCCATCGACCGGGCCATCCAGAAGCTCCCCATCCGGGCGCGCTTCGTGACCCGTGAGGAGGCGCTGTAGCCATGGCCGAGAACCTGGTCCGTGACCTCGACGACCAAAGCCTCGTGGCCCGCCTGGCCGACGCGCGGGAGGAGCTGTTCAACCTGCGGTTCCAGAACGCCACCGGTCAGCTCACCAACACCGCCCGGATCGCCCAGGTCAAGCGGGAGATCGCCCGCTGCCTGACCGAGACCCGGACTCGCGAGATCGCCGCCGCCGACGCCCTGGCCGGCGCCAGCCCCGAAGGGGAGAACTGATGTCCGCATCCGAAGCCCAGACCCCGGCGCGCGCCAGCCGCAAGCAGCGTGACGGCGTGGTCACGTCGACCGCGATGGACAAGACCGTCGTGGTCGCCGTCGAGTCCCGCAAGCCGCATCCCCGCTACGGCAAGACGATGGCGCGCAGCACCAAGTACTACGCCCACGACGAGTCCAACGACGCCCGCGAGGGCGACCGCGTCCGCATCATGGAGACCCGGCCGCTGTCGAAGTCGAAGCGGTGGCGGCTGGTCGAGATCCTCGAGCGAGCGAAGTAGGAGACCAGCGATGATCCAACAGGAATCACGTCTCCGCGTCGCCGACAACAGCGGCGCCAAGGAGGTGCTGTGCATCAAGGTGCTCGGCGGCTCCAAGCGCCGCTACGCGGGCATCGGTGACGTCTTCATCGCCACCGTCAAGGACGCGCTCCCCGGCGCCGCCGTGAAGAAGGGCGACGTCGTCAAGTGCGTCGTCGTCCGGACCAAGAAGGAACGGCGCCGTCCCGACGGCAGCTACATCCGCTTCGACGAGAACGCCGCCGTACTCATCAACGACCAGCGTCAGCCGCGTGGCACGCGCATCTTCGGCCCGGTGGGCCGTGAGCTGCGCGACGCCAAGTTCATGCGGATCGTGTCGCTGGCCCCCGAGGTGCTCTGACATGGCCACAGCCAACAACACGACCAACCAGATGAAGATCCGCAAGGGTGATCGAGTCGAGGTGCTGACCGGCAAGGACCGAGGCAAGCAAGGCGAGGTCCTCACCGCGCTGCCCCAGGTCCGCAAGGTCATCGTCGAGGGCGTCAACGTCGCCAAGAAGCACCAGAAGCCACGGTCGGCCACCATGCAGGGCGGCATCATCGACAAGGACATGCCGCTCCCGGTGGCCAACGTGGCCCTGCTCTGCAGCGAGTGCGGCCCCACCCGCGTCGGCTATCGGTTCGACAGCGACGGCACCAAGGTGCGGGTCTGCAAGAAGTGCCGGAAGGACCTCGACTGATGGCCACCGCGACCGCACCCCGCCTCAAGGCCCGCTACGGCGAGACCCTCCGCGATCAACTCAAGGACTCCCTCGGGTTGCCCAACGTGATGATGGTCCCCAAGCTGGACAAGATCGTCGTCAACATGGGCGTCGGCGAGGCCCTCAACCAGGCCTCGTTGCTCGAGGGTGCCCAGAAGGACCTGGCCCAGATCACCGGCCAGAAGGCCATCGTCACCCGGGCCAAGAAGTCCATCGCCAACTTCAAGCTGCGCGAGGGCAACGCCATCGGCGCCAAGGTCACCCTCCGCGGCGACCGCATGTACGAGTTCTTCGACCGGCTGATCTCCGTCGCCATCCCCCGCATCCGTGACTTCCGCGGCCTCAACCCCCGCAGCTTCGACGGAAACGGCAACTACACCTTCGGGGTCACCGAACAGCTCATCTTCCCCGAGGTCGACTACGACGCAGTCGACTCCATCCGAGGGATGGACATCACGATCGTCACCACTGCCCGGACCGACGCCGAGGGCAAGGCACTGCTCGATGCCTTCGGCTTCCCCTTCCGAAAGGATCGTTGAGCCAGTGGCCAAGAAAGCGCTGATCAACAAATCGAACGCCAAGCCCAAGTACAAGGTGCGCGGCTACACCCGGTGCCGGCGGTGCGGGCGACCGCGCGCGGTCTTCCGCAAGTTCGGCCTGTGCCGGATCTGCTTCCGGGACATGGCCCACAACGGGGAGCTCCCCGGCGTGACCAAGGCGAGCTGGTGAGGTGACCCCATGACGATGACCGACCCCATCGCAGACATGCTGACCCGTGTCCGCAACGCCAACATCGCCAAGCACGACGACGTGGTCATGCCGTCCTCGAAGCTGAAGGAGGCCCTCGCCGGCCTGCTCAAGGCCGAGGGGTACATCGACGACTTCAAGACGCTCGATCGCCCCGGCAAGCCCGGCAAGATGCTGGCGATCGACATGAAGTACTCGCCCGAGCGCGAGCGCACCATCTCGGGGATCAAGCGCGTCTCCAAGCCCGGCCTACGCGTGTACAAGAAGTCCGGGGAGATCCCGCGCGTGCTCGGCGGCCTCGGTGTCGCCGTGCTGTCCACGTCGCAGGGTCTCATGACCGACCGAGAGGCTCGCCGTCGCCACGTCGGTGGCGAGATCCTCTGCTACGTCTGGTAGGAGGCGACGATGTCCCGCGTCGGCAAAGCACCGATCACCATCCCCTCGGGCGTCGAGGTCACCACCTCGACCGACGAGATCACGGTCAAGGGCCCCAAGGGGACCCTCACCCAGACCGTCCCCGGCGACATCACCGTTCGCCAGGACGGCGACACCCTCTTCGT
Organism: uncultured Acidimicrobiaceae bacterium; assembly: GCA_963747745.1. Classification (GTDB taxonomy): domain Bacteria; phylum Actinomycetota; class Acidimicrobiia; order Acidimicrobiales; family Salinilacustritrichaceae; genus Salinilacustrithrix. The sequence continues at coordinate 5,207 of CAVVGJ010000025.1, read as the reverse complement.
CGAGCGCCCCGACGACACCCGCACCAACCGTGCCCTGCACGGCCTCGTGCGGGCCCTGGTCGCCAACATGGTCGAAGGCGTCACCAACGAGTTCTCCAAGTCGCTCGAGATCATCGGCGTCGGCTATCGCGCCACCGCCAACGGTGACGACCGCCTCGAGCTCGCCCTCGGCTACAGCCACCCCATCTCCTACGCCGCCCCGGCCGGGATCCGCTTCGAGGTTCCCTCGCCCACGTCGATCACCGTGCGCGGCATCGACAAGCAGCAGGTGGGCCAGGTCGCGGCCGAGATCCGCCAGTTCCGCAAGCCCGAGCCCTACAAGGGCAAGGGCGTCCGGTACGTCGGCGAGCACGTGGTCAGAAAAGCTGGCAAGGCAGGCAAGTGATGCGTCGTCGCGCCGACACCATGCCTGCTGCGCAACAGAGAGCAGGCAAGTGATGAGTTCCATGACCAAGAAGAAGCACGTCGCCCGCGATCGGCGCCACCGCCGCGTCCGCAAGAAGGTCCAGGGCAGCCCGCAGCGGCCCCGCCTGGCGGTGTTCCGCTCCAGCAAGCACATCGTGGCGCAGGTCATCGACGACATCTCCGGCGTCACGCTGGCGGCCGCGTCGACGCACGAGAAGGACTTCGCCGACTACGGCGGCAACATCGACGCTGCCAAGAAGGTCGGCGCCCTCGCCGCCGAGCGGGCCAAGGCCGCCGGCATCTCCAAGGTCGTATTCGACCGAGGTGGCAACCGCTACCACGGCCGGGTCAAGGCCCTCGCCGACGCTGCACGCGAAGCCGGACTCGACTTCTAGTCGCCCGGAACCAAAGGGACTGATACGCACATGGCAAACGGATCCAACCGCGGACGTCGTGACGAGCCGCAGAGCAACCCCCGCCAGTCGGGCGACACCACGCTGCGCGAGTCGCGCGTCATCAACATCAACCGCGTCGCCAAGGTGGTCAAGGGTGGCCGCCGGTTCAGCTTCACCGCGCTCGTCGTGATCGGCGACGGCAACGGTCGGGTCGGACTGGGCTACGGCAAGGCCAAGGAGGTGCCCCTCGCCATCCAGAAGGGCACCGAGGAGGCCCGCCGCAACCTCTTCGAGGTCCCGCTCGCGGGTGACACCATCGTCCACCCCGTGGTGGGCCAGCTCGGCGCCGGCCGCGTCATGCTCAAGCCGGCCGCACCCGGTACCGGCGTCATCGCCGGCGGGGCCGCCCGCATCATCCTCGAAGAAGCCGGCGTGCACGACGTGCTGTGCAAGTCGCTCGGATCGGCCAACCACATCAACGTGGCCCGGGCCACCATCGACGGGCTGCGGTCCCAGCGCCGCCCCGACGAGATCGCCCGCCTGCGGGGCATCCCCGCCGACACCTTCGTACCCAAGGGTCTGCTCGATGCCTACAACGAGTCCGAGAAGGCCCGGGGCCGCGCTGGAACCGCGTCGTCGGGAGCAGGATCATGAGTGAAGCCCAGCTGACCGTCACCCAGGTCAAGTCATCGATCGGCTCCAAGCCCAAGCACCGCGGCACGCTGCGGGCGCTGGGGCTGGGCCGGATCGGCAAGTCGAACACCCTTCCCGACCGTCCCGAGATCCGCGGCATGATCGCCCGGGTCCCGCACCTCATCACGGTCGAGGAATCCGATTCCAACGCGGCCGGAGAGTCCTGATGTACAAGCTCCACGATCTCAAGCCCGCTGACGGCTCCAACCGTGATCGCAAGCGCGTCGGCCGCGGCACCGGCGGCAAGGGCGGCAAGACCGCCGGCCGGGGCACCAAGGGCCAGAAGGCCCGCAACACGGTGCGCATCGGGTTCGAGGGCGGGCAGATGCCCCTCTACATGCGCGTGCCGAAGCGCCGCGGCTTCAACAACCCGTTCCGGGTCGAGTACCAGGCCATCAACCTCGACACCCTGGCCGAGGCCGGGCTCGAGGAGGTCACGCCGGAGGCGCTCCACGCCAAGGGCCTGATCCGCAAGAACGCCCTGGTGAAGATCCTCGGACGGGGCGAACTGTCGGCGGCCATGACGGTCAAGGCCCACAAGTTCTCCAAGTCGGCCGAAGCGGCCATCACCGCCGCGGGCGGTACTGTCGAGACGCTCCCCCTCCCGTGGGGTGACCGGCGCCCGCCGGCGAACGGCAACCAGTTCACGAACCGCTGATCGTCACCACATCGCCGCCCGGCGGCGACGTGTGACGAGGAGGACACGGTGTTCCAGAGTCTGAAGTCATTGAGCAGGGTCGCGTCGATCCCCGATCTGCGCAACAAGGTGCTCTTCGTCATCTTCATCCTCGCCCTCTACCGGGCTGGCTCGGCGATCCCTGCACCCGGCATCGACCTCGACGCCGTCCAGAACCTCAAGGACCAGGCCCAGCAGGGCGCGGGGGTCCTCGGCTTCCTCACCCTGTTCTCCGGCGGTGCCCTGACCCAGTTCGCCCTGTTCGCGCTGGGGATCATGCCCTACATCACCAGCTCGATCATCATGCAGATCCTGACCGTGGTGATCCCCCGTCTCGAGCAGTGGCAGCAGCAAGGTGCGGTGGGCCAGCGCAAGATCACCCAGTGGACTCGCTACCTCACCGTGGCGATCGCCCTGCTCCAGTCCACTGGCCTGGCGTTCCTGTTCCACAACGGCGGCGGTGGCCTGCTCGGTGGGCGAGGTCCCGATCTCGGCGTCGACCTCTTCGGTGGCGACGCCAACTTCAACACCGGCCGCATCCTCATCGTCGTCCTCACCCTCACCGCCGGCACCGCCCTGCTCATGTGGATGGGCGAGCTCATCACCCAGCGCGGCATCGGCAACGGCATGTCGCTGCTGATCTTCGCGTCGGTCGTGTCGAGGTTCCCGGTGGCCGGCGCCCAGATCAACGCCGAGCGCGGCCTCGGTCTGCTCGTGCCGCTGCTGTTCCTCGCCGTCGGCATCATGGTCGCCATCGTCTTCGTCGAGCTCGGCCAACGCCGGATCCCGGTGCAGTTCTCCAAGCGGGTCGTCGGCAACCGCATGACCGGCGGACAGTCCACCTACATCCCGCTCAAGGTCAACCAGTCCGGCGTGATCCCGGTCATCTTCGCCTCGTCGGTGCTGTACCTGCCGCTGCTCGTCACCCAGATCCTGCCCGCCGACCAGAGCTGGTCGGTGAGTGTGCAGTCGTGGGTCAACAACAACCTGGTGCAGCCCGACTCGTTCGTCTACATCCTGGTGTACGGCCTGTTGATCATCGGCTTCGCCTACTTCTACACCGCCATCCAGTTCGACCCCGCCCAGCAGGCCGACACCATCCGCAAGCAGGGCGGCTACATCCCCGGCATCCGGCCCGGGCCCCAGACCGAGCGCTACCTCGGCCGCATCCTGGCCCGCATCACCTTGCCGGGAGCGTTGTTCGTCGCCATCGTGGCCCTGCTCCCGTCGATCCTGTTGGCCACCGCCAACATCCACAACTTCCCCTTCGGTGGCATCTCGGTGCTGATCGCGGTCGGCGTCATGCTCGAGATGATGAAGCAGATCGACAGCCAGCTGATGATGCGCAACTACGAGGGCTTCCTCGAGTCGACGATCGGCCTCAGCGGCACCGGCGCGGCTGTTGCGGAGCCGCAGTTTCGCTGCCAGCTGCTCGGCTGGCGCTCCCGAGCGCCAGCCGTGCTGCCGCGCTTCGGCTGCTGCGTGAACATCGCTCCGCCGAGCACGGTGTTTCGACCCCGGTGAAAGCTGACCGATAGTGTTCCCGGACCATGATCCCTGGCGCACGACTCGTGATGCTCGGCCGGCAGGGGGCCGGTAAGGGCACCCAGTGCACGCGCCTGTCGCGCCACTTCGTCGTACCCCACATCTCCACCGGCGACATGCTGCGGGCGGCCGTGAAGGAGGGGACGGCGTTCGGCAAGAAGGCCCAGGAGTACATGTCGGCCGGAGAACTGCTGCCCGACGACGTGATCATCGGCATCGTCGAGGAGCGGTTGCTCAAGGACGACACCCGCAACCGCGGCTACATCCTCGATGGCTTCCCCCGCACCGAGGAACAGGCCGAGTCGCTGGCCGAGATCACGAGTGAACAGCCCCTCGATCGGGTGATCGATCTCGACGTGGCCACCGACGTGGTGCTCGAGCGTCTCGCCAGCCGTCGGGTGTGCGCCGACTGCGGCGCCAACTACTCCACCCACACGCCGCCCAAGCACAACTGGACCTGCGATCACTGCGGTGGCGACGTCGTCCAGCGCGAGGACGACACCGAAGACGCCATCAAGCGCCGCCTCGACCTCTACGAGGAGGAGACGGCGCCGTTGGTCGACTGGTACCGCCGCCGTGGGCTGTTGATGGTGGTCGACGGCGGCGGCGATGCCGACGAGGTGACGGCCCGGCTCGTCCGCGCCATCGAGCAGGCCCGTTCCTGATCGCACGATGGTGACTCGCCGGACTCCCGACGAGATCGCGGTCATGCGCCGGGCCGGCCGAGTCGTGGCCGAGATGCACGCCGCCTGCCGTTCGGCCACCCGGCCGGGCGTCACCACGGCCGCGCTCGACCGAACCGCCCGAGCCGTGCTCGAACGCCGTGGTGCCACCTCCAACTTCCTCGGCTACCACGGGTTCCCCGCCGTCATCTGCACCAGCGTCAACGACGAGGTCGTGCACGGCATCCCCGGGTCCCGGGTGCTCGAGGAGGGCGACATCGTCTCCATCGACTGCGGCGCCATCGTCGACGGGTGGCACGGTGACGCCGCCTTCACGATGGGTGTGGGAACGATCGACCCCGCCGACGAGGCCCTCATCGAGGCCGGCCGCCGCTCACTCGACGCCGCCATCGGCACCATGGTGGCCGGCAACACCATCGGCGACATCGGCCATGCCGTCGAGTCCACCGTGGCTCCCGAGGGCTACGCGGTGCTCCGCGACTACACCGGTCACGGAATCGGCCGGGCGATGCACGAAGCACCCGATGTGCCCAATCACGGCGTACCGGGCCGGGGCAAGCGGCTCCGCGCCGGCATGGTCCTGGCCGTGGAGCCCATGGTGGTCGCCGGCTCGGCCGAGGTGACCGAGCTCGACGACGGGTGGACCGTGGTCACCGTCGACGGCGGCCGATCGGTGCACTGGGAGCACTCCATCGCCATCACCGACGACGGTCCGGAGATCCTCACCGTGCCGTGAGCGGGAAATCCACCTGTGGGCGCGGGATCTGGGCCATGATGGGTCCACCGGTCCGGCCCCTGCCGTGGGCCACC
>CAVVGJ010000024.1:0-90364 GCA_963747745.1 uncultured Acidimicrobiaceae bacterium | reverse complement strand
CCTGCGTCATGACGCCCTCCCTGAAGGTTGCTCACCTACACAGACGACGAAACACGGTCTTTGGTTCAACGGCGGCCGGCCGTGCTCTGCATCGGGGCGTCGGCTCGACCGGCGCGCCACGCTCGGCGTGCTCAGGAGACCTGCTGCACGCCGGGGCGGCCGGCCAGCACCTCCCAGGAACTGACCGTGTCGACGGGCGAGGACTCGTCGAACTGGTCCTTCACGGCCCGGTAGGTGGCGAGCCAGCGGTCCGGTGTCACCTCGCAGACCGTGTAGCCCCGCTTGGCGCTGAACCACTTGATCTGGGGGTTGGCGGTGAGGGCGGCCGACACGAGTCCTTCGACGGCTTGGTCGTCGTCGAAGAACGACGACGAGATGCTCGACGCCATGAACTCGGTCCCGATCACCGGGAGGGACTGGTCGAAGGGGTCGGTGCGCAGGTCGGCCACGGCCGCGGAGTGGAAGTCGCCGGTGAGCACGACGAGGTTGTCGACCGCGGCGGTCATCGCCTCGAGCACCGCTTGGCGATCGCCGGCGTAGCCGTCCCACGTGTCGACCACGACGACCGGCGGGTCGGCTCCCACGACCGCATTCCCGCCGAACATGAACACCTGCTGGGCCAGCACGTCCCACACCGCCTCCGATGCTTCCGCTCCATCGGAGAGCCACTGGCGCTGGGCGGCTCCGACCATGGTGTGGTCGGGCGAGAACGCCAGCGTCTCGTCGCGCACCTGGACGGCGTCGCCGAGTTGGGCCACGAACGGGTCGTTGTGCTGCTGATCGGAGCGGTACTGGCGGGTGTCGAGGACGTGGAATCGCACCAGGTCGCCGTGGGCGAAGCTCCGGTAGATCTGGTAATCGGGGCCGGTCGGCGGATCGAGCCGGACCGGCATGAACTCATACCAGACCTGGTAGGCGGCCGCTCGGCGGGCGAGGAACACATCGGTGGGGTCGTTGTTCTCGCTGACCGCGCCGGCGTAGTCGTTGTCGACCTCGTGGTCGTCCCAGGTGATGATCCAGGGGACGAGGGCATGGGCGGCGCGGAGCAACGGGTCGGACTTGTAGAGCGCGTACCGGGCCCGGTACTGCTCGACCGTCTCGCACTCGAAGTCCTGCCCGGTGGTGCGACCCCGCTCGTCGGCGTAACCGCCGGTGGCGTACTCGTAGATGTAGTCGCCGAGGAACACGAAGGCGTCGATGTCGTCCTGGTCGACGGCATCCCGGTAGGCGGCGTAGTACCCCTGCTCCCAGTTCTGGCAGGACGAGAAGGCGAACCGGAAGCGTTCCGGCGTCGTTCCTGCCGCGGCGAAGGTCCGGGTCCGGGCGGGATCGGTCGAGTAGTCGCCGATGCGGAACCGGTAGTGGTACTCGGTGTCGGGGTCGAGGCCGGTGGCATCGACATGTACCGAGTACCCGAGCGCGGCCACCGCCGGCGCCGTGCCGTGGGCAACGACATCGGTCAGGTCCGCGTCGCGACCGATCTCCCACTCGACGTCGATGTCGGTGTCGGGCAACGAGTCGCTCGGGGCCAGCATGGTCCACAGCACCACGCGGTCGGACAGCGGGTCTCCCGACGCCACCCCGAGGGTGAACGGGTCCGACGACAATTGGACCGGCGGCGCGCTCTTGGTGGCCGGGGCCACCGTGGTCGTGGTCGTCTCGTCCGGTGCGGCGTTCGATCCGTCGTCGCTGCACGCGGCCAGCGCGGTGGCCACGGCCGCGGCCAGGAATCCCCGTCGTGTGAGGCCGCCCCCTCCTGGTTCCTCCATCGGTTCAGTATGTCGCGCGGCCGGAGCGGATCGTGCTGCACCAGACCACGCCGGTCCGTTGGGCCGCTGATCAACCCCGCGGGCCGAACAGCGACGAGATCCCCGCCTCGGTCGCCGCGCACCGCCCCCGCTCGGTGATCAGCCCGGACACCAGTCGGGCGGGGGTCACGTCGAACGAGTGGTTGGCCGCCACCGTGCCCGCAGGGGTCAGCTGCACCTCGCAGACACCGGCGTCGCCCAATCCCTGCACGTGGGTGACCTCCCGCGGGTCGCGTTCCTCGATCGGCGTGCCGTGCACCCCATCGGCCGTGTCCCAGTCGATCGTCGACGAGGGGAGGGCGACGTGGAACGGGATGCCGTTGTCGAAGGCGGCGAGCGCCTTCAGGTAGGTACCGATCTTGTTGGCCACGTCGCCGGTGAAGGTGGTCCGGTCACTGCCGGTCATGACGACGTCGACGAGGCCGTGCTGCATGAGGTGACCGCCGGCGTTGTCGACGATCACGGTGTGGGGCACGCCGTGCTGCCCCAGCTCCCACGCGGTCAGGCGGGCGCCCTGGTTCCGGGGTCGGGTCTCGTCGACCCAGACGTGCACGGGGATGCCGGCATCGTGGGCGGCGTAGATGGGGGCGGTCGCCGTGCCGTGGTCGACGAAGGCCAGCCAGCCCGCGTTGCAGTGGGTCAGCACGTTGACCGTGGTGCCGGTGCGCGCGTGGATCTCCTCGATCAGCGGGAGACCGTGCTCCCCGATGCGCCGACACCACTCGGCGTCCTCGTCGGCGATCACCTCGGCTTCTCGCCACGCCCGGTCGACGAGCTCGTCGGATGTGGCCACGTCCTCGAGCACTTCCAGTTGTCGCCTGACGGCCCAGGACAGGTTCACCGCCGTGGGTCGGCTGGCGCCGAGTTCGACAGCGGCTTCGGCCAGGTACCCGGCCCGGTCGCCCGCCGGATGCCCCCGGGCCTCGACCGCCGCCAACGCCATGCCGTAGCCCGCGGCCGCGCCGATGAGTCCCGCTCCGCGCACGGTCATGTCGGCGATGGCGGTCGCCATCGCCGCGGCCGAGGTGATGTCGAAGATGGCGAACTCGAACGGCAGCTTGCGCTGGTCGATCACCCGCACGACGTCCGGCCGATCGGGGTCACGCCAGATCGTGCGGTGGTGGCGGCCGTTCACGAGCACGGCGTGAGCGTGACAGCTGCCGTCCGTGGCGACAACCTGCCTCGGGTAGTTGCACAACGGTGACGTTCGACCCTGGCTCGGATGTGCTCCGAGTCGGACAGTGGTCACACCGGCCGTCGACCGTCAGGAGCGATGCATGGCGCGACGTGAGCACAGCGAGCGGGGGAGCGTCGACGTCTTCGGGACCCCGGCGCCTCTCGAGACGCACTGTCGGTTGTCGATGGTCTACGGCGGCGGAGGAGTCTTCGGGATCGGGTACGGCGCGGGCGTGGCTCATGGCCTCGCCGAGGCCGGGATCGATGTGGCGGGGGCCCCGGCCCTCGGTACCTCGGCCGGCTCCTGGGTGGCGTCGATCGTCGCGCTCGGTCTGTCCCACGAACGGGTGGCGGAGCTCCGTTCACCGTCGGTGCCGACCCGCCAGGACGGCCTGGCCGAGGCCGCCCGGGAGCTCTTCGGTGATGCCCGCCACCGCCTGGTGTCGGTGTCGGCGGTGTACCTGCGCAGCGGTCGTCGCCACATCCTCGACGGCGGTCGCTACCACCTCGCCGACCTGGTGGCTGCCTCGTCGGCGGTGCCGGGGCTGTTCCCACCGCACCGGGTGGACGGGCGCTTGTACGTCGACGGCGGCATGTGGTCGGCGACGTCGATCGATGCGGCCGCGATGGCAGACCAGGTCATCGTCGTGGCGCCGCTCGCCGGGCCGGTGATGGGCCCGCTGGGACGGACGGCGGGCTTCCTGCTGGCCCGTGAGCTCCAGACCTGGCGGGACCGCCATCCGGCGCACACGGTGACGATGATCCGGCCCACCCGTGAGATCGGTCGCCTCGCCGGGCGCAACCCGCTCGGGCTCTTCGACGCCGATCGAGCCCGGGCCGTGTACCCCCTCGCCGTCGAGCAGGGTCGCGAGTGGGGTGGGCGCCTCCTCGAGGATCGAGCGGCCTGATCCGGCGCCCTACGGCTGCCGCACGTCGGCGACCGACGGATCCGACAGCAGCGGCAACAGGTCGGATTCCCGGAGGGATTCGCCGTGCACCCGGACGGCGACCGAGGGTCGGTGCGATCCCGGCGTCGGCTCACCGACCACTCGCAGCACCGGGCGTCGAGGCACCTGATCGACGATGGCGTCCGCCGGCAACAGGAGCTTCTCGAACTCCGTGGCCGGGATCGCCTCGCTGAACAGGAACCCCTGCATCTCGTCGCACCCGTGCTCGTGCAGGAACTGGCGTTGCTCGTCGCTCTCGACCCCTTCGGCCGTGACATCGAGACGCAGTCCGTGAGCCAATGCGATCACCGCGGCCACGATGCGGGCGTTGTCGCCGCCGCTGGAGATCTCGCTGATGAAGAACTTGTCGATCTTGAGCCGGTCGATGGGAAAGCGCGTGAGGTACATGAGGCCGCTGTAGCCGGTGCCGAAATCGTCGATGGAGCACTGGACACCCATGCGCTTGAGGTCCTCGAGGACGGCGATCACAGCTTCGGGGTCCTGGAGGGCGAGGCTCTCGGTGAGCTCGAGCTCGAGCGAGCGGGGATCGAGGGCGGTCGACCGCAGGACGCGAGCCACCATGTCGCCCACCTGCTGGTGCTGGAACTGGCGGGCCGACAGGTTCACGGCGACCGTCAGGGGCTGGTAACCGGCGTCGGCCCATGCCTTCGTCTGCGCGCATGCCTGCTCGAGTGCCCATTCGCCGACCGGGACGATGAGCCCCGTCTCCTCGGCGAGGGCGATGAACTCGCGAGGAAGGAGCAGCCCCAGCTCGGGATGCTCCCAGCGCATGAGGGCCTCCATGCCGACGATGTGTCCGCTGCGCAGGTCCACCTTGGGCTGGTAGTACATGACCAGCTCACCGCGGTCGGCGGCCTTGTGGAGGCTGTTCTCGAGCGTGAGCCGCTGGTGGGCCCGGGCATTGATCTCCCGGGTGTAGATCTCGAAGGTGTTGCGCCCGTTCTCCTTGGCCCGATACATGGCGGCGTCGGCGTTCTTGAGCAGCTCCTCGGCGTTGCTGGCGTCGTCGGGATACAGCGAGACGCCGATGCTCGGGCTGACGAACAGCTGGCGACCATCGAGCTCGAAGGGCGCGCTGAACGCCTCCAGGACCTTCTCGGCGACCATGGCCGGCGAGTCCGGATCACCCACGTCGGGCAGCAGCACGGCGAACTCGTCACCGCCCAGCCGGGCGACGGTGTCGCCGCTGCGGACGCTCTCCTGGAGACGGATGGCCGCCGCCCGCAGCAGGTCGTTGCCGACGGCGTGTCCGAGGCTGTCGTTGATGGTCTTGAACCGGTCGAGGTCGAGGAAGAGCAGGGCGACGCCCTGCTCGTGGCGCGGCGCTTGCGCCAGCGCGGTGGCGATGCGGTCGCCCAACAACACCCGGTTCGGGATGCCACAGAGATCGTCGTGAAGGGCGAGGTGCTCGATGCGGGCCCGCTGCTCCACGAGACGGAGGAGGTAGGCGACCGCCACCGCAGCGACCGCCACCGCGCCCAGTGCCAGGCCGGCGACATCGCCCGAATGCCCGGCCCGCATGCGCACGGCGAGGACCGCGGGGCCGACGACGATGGCGACGAGCACGATGGCGACGCGCGTCTTGGTGACGGCCGCGGGGAAGGTCTCGGGTCCTTCGACGTGGTGCACCGTGCTGGGATGCAGGGAGGCCGCCGACCACAGCACGGCGGGAGCCGCGCTGAGGGCGGCGAGCCAGAGCCCGGGCGCCGCCGACGCCGATGTCGGCGAGAACAGCAGTCCGGTGCGGGCGGCATGGCCGGCGAGCACGAAGCACGTCCCGAGGAACACCATCACCGCGGGCAGGGAGCGGCGATCCTGGTGCTGCAACCGGACCAGCTCGGCCGCCAGCACCACGAGGATCACGTCGCCGGCCACCGCCCCGATCATCACCATGCTCTGGGTCATCGACACTGCGGTGGGCCGGCCGTCGATGGTGAGCGCCACGGCGAGGTAGGCGATCGGGGCCGTCACCAACAGCGCTTCCACCACGCTGTCGATGCGTCGGCCTCGTACCCGCCCACCGATCAACGACAGCAGTCCCACGACGGCGAACACCCAACTCGCGGCGACGGGCAGATCGAACGCCGACACGCGCGAGGGCTCGGGCGCGACCACGAGGCCGGCGATCGACGCGCCACCGGACGTCACCGCGGCAACGGCCAGGAGGCACCAACCGGCCCGGACGTGGGCCGGCGCCAGGCCCTTGGCCCGCGCCCACCGCTGGCCGGCGATGATCGCGGCCAGCACCGGGGCGACGACGGCCGCCACCAGCAGCGGGGTGCGGTGGGCAGGATCGGCCGCGGCCGCCCCGGTGAGCACGGCGACGAGACCGGGAAGGAGCAACCACACTGGAGCATGTCGTCCGCGGCGCAGGTGCCGCCATGCTCGCCTCGTCGTCGAGTCCACCACCACCGCACCGCCCTCGTCCCGCCCGCCAGCGCTCGCGAATACCACTGTGAGTGGTATCGACAACACAGATTGAACGGCCTTGGCCGCCAAAATGCAAGTGGGGGCCGAAGGTCGCTCGGAAATGGCCCCATCGGGGCACGACAGTCAACGGCTAGGGGCAAACGACCATCAGCGCAGTGACGCCGAGGTCACCGGTGGCACGAAGTCGTCGAGATAGGTCCGCGACCAGAAGTTCCCGGTCTGCTTGCGCTCCGCCCGGTCGGTGTACCGGTAACGGAACCGGCGGACCCGTGTCGCCGCCGGCGGCGCGTCGGGGAACGGGTTGTGTCCGATCAGGGACACGATGTCGGGGTCGTTGGTGAGCAGGCCGCGCAGGAGCGGGACGAACCAGGGATCGGCGTACGAGGAGGACAACGGCACGAACCACAGCAGCCAGTCGAGACGCAGGTGGTACGGCGCCACCTGTCGCGGGCGCTGGGCGGGGTCGGTCGGCTTGCCCTTGAAGCCGTACTCCCGCCACTCGCTTTCCGGTCCTGGGTCGGGATCGCTGGTCCCCTCGATCACGAGCTCGTCGCGGTGGCGGGTGACCGAGCCGAAGGCCCCGTAGGTGTTGACCAGGCGCCACTCGTTGAAGCTGGCGTTCATGCGCTGGTGGGGACTGAGCAGGTTCTTCGTGGGCCACCACGACATCACGACGATGGCGGCCGCTGCCCCCGCGACGACGATGTCGAACCAGACCGGCGAGGCGGCCAGCGAGTGGGGTGGCGACAGGCCGACCACGGCGTCGATGAAGTCGCCGTCGAGGGCCGAGAGGCCGATGACGATGGTGAGCAGGTTGAGCCAGGCGAAGTTGCCGCTGAGCATGAGGTAGCCCTGGGTCACGATCATGAGGATGGCGGCGGCGGTCCGGTAGGGCTGGGGTGCGAAGAGCACGAACGGGGCCACCAGTTGGGCCACGTGGTTGGCGCCGACCTCGATGCGGTGCAGCGGGCGGGGGAGCAGGTGGAACCAGCGGCTCAGCGGGTTCGGCATCGGCTGGGTCTCGTGGTGGTATTCGAGACAGGTGAGCTCACGCCAGCAGCGGTCGCCGCGCATCTTGATCAGGCCGGCGCCGAACTCGACGCGGAAGAGCAGCCACCAGAACAGCACGAGGATGGCGGCGGGTACCTCGACATCGGCCGGCCCGAGGAAGATGGCCAGGAAGCCGGCCTCACACAGCAGGGATTCCCAGCCGAAGGAGTACCAGCGCTGGCCCACGTTCACGATCGAGAGGTACAGGGCCCAGAGCACCAGCCACGCCGCCATGGTCGCCGGGATCGGGAGGTGATCGAGCAGGCCGAGGAGCGCGACCGACGAGAGAGTGATGCCGGTCCAGGCCGCGGTCAGGAAGGCCCGATCGGAGCTGCGCCAGTGGAACACGCTCGGTGCCCTGCGGAACGGCATCCGTTCGACATAGCGGGCGAACGGCGTCAGGCCCCGGGAGCCGAGCAGCCCGCGGAACTGGTTGCGGGCGGCGATGAAGGCGACGAGGTAGACGAGGGCCAGGCCGCGCTGGAGGAGGAGGCGAGCGTTGGCGTCTGCGATGTCGGGGAGCCATCCATGCATGGTCCGACGCCCGGAGTCGGCGAGGGCGGTCGGTGTCGAACCTACCCACGTGTCGTCGCTTCCGGACCGGAGAGTGCCGATGTGACGATTGGCCTCGACCGCGCGAATCGTGCCGGCGCGATCGATACTGGGTGCATGTCGATCGGCCGCGAGCGCTCGGCCCCCCTTCCGTCGGAGGACCGCGACCGGCGGATCCGGATGCGCACGCTGCTGATCGTGGCCGTCCTCGTGCCCACCTTGGGCCTGGGAGGTCTCGCCGGTGTGGTGGTGGCGGGACGATGGGCCAATCGGCAGGCATCGACCGCGCTGGCCGCCGACGCCGGACGCCTGGACCGGGTGGTGGACGTGCGGGACGCCATCGCCGACGAGGAGATCCATTCGACGCTCGCCGCGCTGGCCGTCGACCTCGGGAGCTCGTTGGACGATCCGGAGGGAATGGACGCTTCGGCCGAGCACGACGCGCTGCGGGCGGCGCGCGTCCGGGTCGATCAGGCGCTCGCGTCGCCGGCCGGGGCACCGTTGCGGCCATCGGTCGCCGGATTGGCCGCCGTGCGACGCTCCATCGACGACGGCACGGCGACCTACGACGACGTCAACGCGGTGTTCCTCGGGCTGGACGGCCAGGCCGAAGCCCAGGTGCTCGACCAGCTCGACCACATCGAGCGCACCGCAAACCGCCGTCCGCTCTCGGCCGAGCTGCGGGCTCGGTTGCGCGCCGTGCGGGAGACGGTCTCGTTGTTCTCGTCCAGCGGCGATCGGATCCGGGCCGCGCTCGACATCACGCTCGGTTCCCGAGATCGCACCGTGGCGACCGGGCTCCTCGACGCCACCACCCGGTTCGAGGCCGCCGCCGAACGGGCTGGTCCGTTCCTCGGACCGAGAGCCGAGGTGGCGTGGGACGTCTTCCGGAACGACCCGGCGGCCGTCAGCACCGAGCAGACGATCGGGTCCGCCGCCCGCATCGGGCTCGGCGTCCCGGCCGCGACGCCGACCGACGTTGGCGCCCCCGCGCTGGTGGACATGATCGGCGACGGGGCGCGCTGGGCGGTCCTCCTCAACGACGTGGTCAGCGCCTCGTCGAGCGATCTGGAGGCCGCCGCCCGTGACCAGGCTCACGACGACACCCGCAACGTGGTGGTGGCCGCGGCGGTGGCCTCGCTGCTCGCAGCGGTCTCCCTCGGCATCGCACTGCTGATCGCCCGGGAGCTGGTCCGCCCGGCGCGCGACCTCGAGGAGGCGGCCCGCCGCGTGGCGAGCGGAGACTTCGATCTGCCGTCGATCGCGCAACGCGGTCCCCGGGAGCTCACCGCAACCGTCGGGGCGTTCAACGACATGGCAGCGACGCTCGCAGCCGTCGAGGAGCGCGCGGTCGCCCTGGCCGACGATCTGGAGTCCCCCGTGCTCACCGATTCGCTCCCGGGCCGCACGGGCGAGGCCCTGCAGCTGGCGATGGACCGTTTGCGAGCATCGATCCAATTGGCCGAGCAGCAGCGCCAGGATCTGACCGAGCTGGCCACCCGGGACGGTCTCACCGGTCTGTTGAACCGCGCTGCCGCGCTCGATGCCGTGGGACGGGAGTTGGCCCGGGCCCGTCGCGAGGAGCAGGCGTTGCTCGCCCTGTTCATCGACCTCGACGGGCTCAAGCAGCTCAACGACGCCCATGGGCACAGGGTGGGCGACCAAGCCCTGCGTCAGGTCGCGGACGCGCTCGTCTCCACCACGCGGGAAGCGGACATCGTCGCCCGCCTCGGTGGCGACGAGTTCGTGGTGGTCGGACCGGTGCCCGACGACGGGACGGTCGGCGTGGAGGCGATCACCGATCGGATCCTCGCCGCGGTGAGAGCCAAGGACGTCCTCCTTCCGGACGGGTCGATCCCGCTGCACTGCAGCATCGGCATCGCGGTCTCTGGTCCTGAGGTCGACTCCGTCGGCTCGCTGGTCCACGCCGCCGACACTGCGCTCTACGAGGCCAAGCGAGCGGGTGGGGACCGGGCGGCATGGGGGCGGCCGGCACCGCAGCCGACCTGACCCAGGCTGGCCGTGCCCGTCGGGACCTAGGACCCTGGACCGGACACCCCAACCGGCCCACGCTGGCGGCGAGCGCTCGATCGGGAGGAGAGGCCGTGAAGCCGGGTCGCGTGGCGATGCTCGTGGTGGGTTCCCTGTTCATCCTGCCTGGGATCGGGGCGGTGCTCGGGGGCGGGGGCTTGGCCGCTGCGTACGCGCTGGGCCGAGACGACGACGGCTTCTTCTCGACGAGCCTCGACCGGGTCGAGACCGCAACGGTGGCGGTCACCGCCGAACGGCTGGACTTCGGCGCCGAACCGGGCTCCCCTGATTGGATCGTCGATGCGCTCGACACCGACATCCGCTTGCGCGTCGCCAACGCCGACAGCGGTCGAGAGGTCTTCGTGGGGATCGCCGCCCAATCCGATGTCGATCGCTACCTCGCCGGTGTCGCGCACGACGAGGTCCGCTCGCTCGAGCACGATCGCTCACCCGTGTACCGGCACCGGGCCGGCGACATCGCCGTGGCGCCGCCATCCGACCAGGACTTCTGGATCGAACGCGCCACCGGTCTGGGAACCCAGCAGGTGATCTGGAATGCAACCAGCGGTCGATGGGCGGTCGTGGTGATGAACGCCGATGCCTCGCCCGGCGTGGCGGTGGACATCGACGTCGGGGCCAGGGCGGGCTTCCTGCTGCCGCTGGCCCTGGTGCTGCTCGGTGCCGGCGTGATCATCACGGCGGGCTCGGTCGTCCTCATCGTGCTGGGCGCCAGGAACCACGAGCTCCCGCCGCCGCCAGGAGTGGTCCCGGCAGGAGTGGTTGGTCCGGCGTCGACGGCTCCGGCGGGCAGTCCCGTCTCGCTCCACGCCCGCCTGGATCCCGACCTGTCACGATGGCAGTGGCTGGTGAAGTGGTTCCTCGCCATCCCGCACTTCATCGTGTTGGCGTTCCTCTGGATGGCGTTCTTCGTCCTGACCGTCGTGGCCGGCGTCTCGATCCTGTTCACGGGTACCTACCCGCGTGGCATCTTCGACTTCAACGTGGGCGTGATCCGCTGGACGTGGCGGGTGAGCTACTACGCCTCCACCGGCGGCATCGGGACCGATCGGTACCCGCCGTTCAGCCTGGCCGACGATCCGAGTTACCCCGCATCCATCGAGATCGCCTATCCGGGCCAACTCTCCCGCGGTCTGGTGCTGGTGAAGTGGTGGCTGCTGGCCATCCCGCACTACCTGATCGTGGCAATGCTGGTCGGCGCGTCGTTCGGTTGGCGCTTCGGCGGCGACCACGGCACCCGGTTCGACCCCACGGGCGGGGGCGGCCTGCTGGGTGTGCTGGTCGTCGTGACCGGCGTGATCCTGCTCTTCCGGGGCCGCTATCCCCGTGCGCTGTTCGACCTGATCATCGGGCTCAACCGGTGGATCTGGCGGGTGGTCGCCTACGCCGCGCTCATGACCGACGAGTACCCGCCGTTCCGGCTCGATCAGGGTGGCGAGGAGCCGACGCCGGCGCCGGCCGACGGGCCTGCCGAGGGGATCGAGGACGGGACGTAGATGGACGGGTCAGCCGTTGGCGGTGGCGTGCTCCGCCATCGACGCCCGCACCTCGTCCATGTCCAGGTCGCGGACCTGGGCGATGAGATCCTCGAGCGCGGGTGCCGGGATGGCGCCGGGCTGGGAGAAGACCAGGATCTGGTCGCGGAACACCATGAGGGTGGGGATCGACATGATGTTGGCGGCGGCGGCCAGCCCGCGCTGGGCCTCGGTGTCGACCTTGGCGAACACGATGTCGGCGTGCTGCTCGCTGGACTGTTCGAAGATGGGGGCGAACATCCGGCACGGCCCACACCACGACGCCCACCAGTCGACGAGGACGATGTCGTTGTCGGCGATGGTCTGTTCGAAGTTGTTCTCGGTGAGCTGGACGGTTGCCATCAGGGGGACTCCTTGGCGGTTCGACGGTTGCCCCTGGAACAACGAAAATACCCTAGGGGGTATTCCGGCGTCCGGTCACTCGCAGGTGGCGCAGGTGCCCACCAGGTCGAGGCGGTGGTGGTCGACGGAGAACTCGATCCGCTCGGCGACCGAGCCGAGGACCCGTTCGAGATCGCGTTCGACCTGGGCATCGAGCGTGAAGTCGACGACATCGCCGCAGGTGGCACAGATCAGGTGGTGGTGGTGTTCGGTGAGGTCCTCGGCCAGCTCGTAGCGGGCGAAGTCGTCGCTGGTGATGATGCGGTGGACGATCTGGGCCTGCTCGAGCACGGCGAGGTTCCGGTACGCGCTCGACTGGGCCAGGCCCGGATCGAGGTCGAGGACCTGGGGGATGGTCAGAGGCCCCTCGGCGGCCACCAGGACCTCGACCAGCGCTCGCCGGCGCTTGGTGTAGCGCTGACCCGACTTGCGCAGGCGGGCCGTGGCGATGTCGTGGAGGTCGGCGGTGGGCACCGCCTCACTGTAGCCAGTGAATGAGAATCAGTGAGAACGATCAGTGGGCGTGGTGGGGATCGTCCACGAACACGTCGCCGCCCGGCGAGAAGCAGCACGCGTCCCCCGAAGGCCTCGCGCAGGTGGGACTCGACCAGCACCTCGCTGGGGGTCCCTTCGGCCACCGCCCGAGTGTCGAGCAGGAGGACGCGGTCACAGCGGGAGGCGTCGTCGAGGTCGTGCGTCGTCATCAGGACGGCGTGGCCCGCCCCGCGTTCCTCCTCGATCACCTCGAGGATCGTCTGGCGGGAGACGACATCCAGGCCGGTCACCGGCTCGTCGAGGAGCAGGACGTCAGCTTCCTGCGCCAGGCCCTGGGCCACGAGGACCCGCTGGCGCTGCCCCCCGGAGAGGTCGTGCAGCTGGCGGTCGGCCAGATCGGCGATGTCGAGTCGATCCAGGGCGGCCTGCACCACGGCGTGATCCTCGGGGTGGAGGCGGTGGAACAGGCCGCGCTGGGCGTAGCGCGCCATCCGCACCGTCTCGCGCACGGTGATCGGGAGCGTCCGATCCACATCGGTGGCCTGGAGCACGAGCGCGACGGACACGCCGTGCCGGGTGATCACTCCGGTGGATCGGGGTGCGAGGTCGGCGATGGCGCGCAGCAGCGTGGACTTTCCGGAACCGTTGGGGCCGATGATCGCGATGGTCGAACCGCCCTCGACCTGCAAGCTCACGTGGTCCAATGCGAGATGGTCGCCGTAGCGGACGGAGAGGTCGTCGATCGTCACCGCGAGGGGCACCCCGGTGAGCGTATCCGAAAACGAGTCCGGTTCTCATTTGTATCTCCGACGGTTGCCCCGTATCGTGAATCGAGAGCGATTCTCACTTCGGAGGGCGGATGGTGACACGAGGACGGCTGCTGGTCACGGTGCTCGGCCTCCTCGCGCTCGTGGCCCCGGCCTGTGGCTCGGGTGCCGGCGACGGGTCGTCCGGCGACGTTCCGGAGATCGTGGTCACCACCAACGTGCTCGGCGACGTGGTGGGGGCGATGTTCGACGGCGCGGCCCACGTCGTGACGGTGATGCCCGTGGGCGCCAACCCCCACGACTTCCAGCCCTCGGCTCGACAGGCGCTGGCCATGCGATCCGCGCCGGTGCTCGTCACCAACGGGGCCGGCTTCGAGGAGGGTCTGGACGGAGTCGTCCAGAGTGCCCGGCACGACGGCGTCGACGTCTATGCCGCCATCGACGCCGTGGCCACCATCTCGCTGCCTGCGGGCGGCGCCACCGATCCTCACTTCTTCACCGACCCCGCCCGCATGGCGGTCGCGGCGCGGGCCATCGCCGACCACGTGTTCGGGGCGGTACCCGTGCTCGACACCCCCGCGGTGCGTGCTGGCGTCGATGCCTACATCGCCTCGCTCCGGGCCCTCGACGCCGAGGTCGACCGCATGCTCGAGGTCGTCCCCGCTGACCGGCGCATCCTGGTGACCAACCACGAGGTGTTCGGCTACTTCGCCGATCGATACGACTTCCGGATCGCAGGCGTCATCGTGCCCGGTGGTGCAACCAGCGACGCGGTCTCCGCGGCCGACCTCGCCGCGCTGGCCGACGTGCTCCGTTCGAGCGGTGTCCCGGCCGTCTTCGCCGATGCCTCGTCACCCAGCCGCGCCGCCCGCGCGCTGGCCGGTGAGGTGGAAGGCGTGCAGGTCGTCGAGCTGTACTCCGAGTCGCTGGGCGCCCCGGGTTCGGACGGCGCCACCTACCTGGACATGATCCGCACCGACGCCCGTCGCATCGCCGAGGCGCTGGCTCCATGATCGGCTGGTTCGCCGAAGCGTTCGCTCCGCTGTTCATGCAACGGGCCCTGGTGGCCGGCCTCGCTGCGGTGGTGGCCACCTCGCTCGTCGGCACCTGGGTGGTGCTGCGCGGCCTGGCCTTCCTCGGCGATGCCCTGGCCCACGGCGTCATCCCTGGCATCGCCCTGGCGGTCCTGTGGGGTTTCAGCCCCATCGTGGGGGCGCTCGTGGCCGCTCTCGTCATGAGCGGGATGGTCACCCTGCTGTCGAACCGCACCACGATCCGCGAGGACACGGGGATCGGGCTGCTGTTCGTCGGCATGCTGTCGCTCGGGATCATCATCATCTCCCGATCCCGTTCGTTCGCCACCGACGTCACCGCGTTGCTGTTCGGCGACGTCCTGGGCGTCACCACGGCCGACATCCGGGGCCAGCTGGTCGCCGCCGGTCTGGTCGTCGTGGTCACCGTCGGTGCCTACCGCCCGTTCCTCGCCCTCACCTTCAACCGAGACAAGGCCGCGACCCTGGGCATGCGGCCCGTGCTCACGCAGGCGGTGCTGCTGGCCGTGCTGGCGGTGAGCATCGTCGCCAGCTTCCAGGCCATCGGCACGCTGCTGGTCTTCGGCCTGCTCATCGGGCCTCCGGCGACCGCTTCCCTGCTGGTGCGGCGGGTGCCGTTGGTCATGGTGACCGCGGTGCTCATCGGTGCCGCCAGCGTCGTGGTGGGGCTCGCCATCAGCTTCCATGCCGACACCGCGGGCGGGGCGACGATCGCCGGGGTGGCGGTGGCTGCGTTCTTCGGCGTGCTGGCGATGACGGAAGCCCGTGCCGCCGTGACCCGGCGCCGATCCCGCTCGTCGTGAGCTAGCGGAGCAGCTGACCGATGTCCGAGACGATCATGTAGCTGAGCATGGCGATCACGATGCAGTTGAGGGAGCTGATCGGGACCTTCCACTGGTGATCGGCGGCGAAGAACCGTCGGATGCTGGCGATGTTGAACCCGATGGCGATCACGCCGATGACGATGCCGAGGCCAGGTCCGACACCTCCGGCGATGCCGATGGCCGGGAGGAACCAGGGGAACACGACGTAGGTCAGCGTGCACCGGGTGGCCGAGATCAGGATCGAGGTGCTGAAGGCCCGGTTGGCGGCGTCGGTCGACACCGGAGGGGCAGCTGCGGGCGGATCGATCGCGACAGGAGGCATGGAGTCGGTGCGAGACACGACCGTGATTCTCGTCGGTGGCGGGGACGCGAGTCCAGGCGCCTCCGGTGGCCGTCAGCCGGCCGGCGTGATCAGGCCGTAGTGGCCGTCGTAGCGTCGGTAGAGGACGTGACCACGATCCCGATCGCTGTCCACGAAGAAGATCCAGGGGGCACTGGTCACGTCGAGGCGGTCCCGAGCTTCGGACAGCGTCAGCCAGGGCGCCGGCTCAGGGTTCACCTCGACGGCGGCGGCGGTGTCGTCGACCGATCCGTCGTCCGGGCCGGCGCGGAACTGGAGCCCGTAGACGCCGCCGGGAAGCCGGTGGACCACCGCGTCCTGGCCGCTCGCCAGATCGCTGAACAGGAAGAAGTCGTAGTCCAGTGCCTCGAGGTCGAAGATGGCTTCGTCCACGGTGGCCTCCGCGGTGGTGAAGCTCTTGTGGCGGACGATCTCCCGGTCCTCGAACGGGCGCGGGTGGTAGCGCGGTCGTTCGGTGGGGGCGTCGCCGTGGCGCCACTGGCCAGCAGGGCTGGTCGGACCGCGGCGCCGGAGCGCCTGACGATGGTCGGCCAGTTCCTCGAGGCGGCGGCGCAGGCGGGACTCGAGCAGGTCGACCGCCTCGCCCATCGTCGGCGCCCGGACCTGGGCCCTCACCGGCTCGCCGTCGAGGTCGATCATCACCCGCACCGAGGAGGGCCGCTCCCGAGCGGGATCCTCGGCCTGCTCGAGACGGATGCTGGTGTGCAGCACGGGCCGGCCGATCTCGGTCAGTACCTTCTCGATCCGCTCCGTCGCGTACGACCGGGCCCGGGCCGGGACCCGGCCGGAAGTCGACAGCTCGACGATCGGCTCCGAGGCGGGCTGGGGCTCTGGCTCGTCGGCCATCTCGATCTCGTGCCACTGCTCGGCGATGAGACCGTGGACGACGCGGAAGCGGCTGACCACGGGCTCGACGTCCGGCGCCTCCCAGATGGCTTCGAAGCTGTCGGCCCCGATCCCGCGGATCGCGACCGGTCGATCCGCGCCGAGCAGCGCGCTCGATTCCCAGGTCCGTCGGATGTGGTCGGCTCCGTTGCGATCACCCGCCGGTTCGTGGAGCACGGCATCGGGTGCGTACAGCAGGACCGCCTCGTCCAGCCTCCCCGCGGCCATGAGCGACGCCCACTGCTCGACGGCTCGTGCCGGATGGACCTCACGGTCCCGACCCAGCTCGGGCGCATCGCTCGAG
Source organism: uncultured Acidimicrobiaceae bacterium (assembly GCA_963747745.1). GTDB lineage: Bacteria > Actinomycetota > Acidimicrobiia > Acidimicrobiales > Salinilacustritrichaceae > Salinilacustrithrix. The sequence continues at coordinate 73,727 of CAVVGJ010000024.1, read as the reverse complement.
GACGGTGCCCCACCAGCGGCGTCCGGCGAGCGGGCGCCGGTCAGGTCGCCGAACCGACTCTGGGACCGGGCTACGCGCATTCCGGTACGCAGGGTCACCCGTTCCGCCCGCTTCGTGCCTTCGTCGCGCACGACGTCGAAGTGCACCCGGGCCCCGCCGACGCGGGCGACCGGCTCGATCGCCGAGGCACGTACCGCGTACCGGCGTCCACCACGGCGGATGATGCCCTCCCCGCTGGTCGGGTCGAACCACTGGACCACTCCGTCAGGCATCGGGATGCCCTCCTGTGCTCGTGTCACCGACCTCGCGTGCCGGCCGATCGGTGGATCGGATCACGTCCCACCGCTCCATGGCCACAGGCTCGCCCCGGAGGCGGTGGTGTCGGAAGGGCCGTACGTCCCATGTCGCGGCGCCGTTCGTCGTGACCGCGACAGATCGTCGGGGCGGCTCCGTTCCCGCTCGATCCGGCCAGCATCGACGCCGTCGTGATCACCCACGCCCACCTCGACCACGTGGGGTACCTGCCGGCGCTGGCGCGCGAGGGCTTCGCCGGACCCGTTCTCTGCACGCCGTCGACGGCCGAACTCGCCGAGATCGTCCTCGAGGACTCCGCCCGTCTGCAGGAGGAGGAGGCGGGCTACGCCAACCGCAAGGGGTACTCCAAGCACCATCCCGCCCTCCCGCTCTACACCAGCGCCGACGCCCACCTGGCCCTCTCGCTCCTCCGGCCCGACGAGCTCGGCCATGACCACGAGCTGGTCCCGGGCATGCACGTCACGCTCCGGAACGCCGGACACATCCTCGGCTCGGCAACGGTGACCGTGCACCTCGCCGGCCCTGACCGCACCCTGTTGTTCACCGGTGACCTCGGTCGGGGAACCCACCCGCTGCTCCGACCCCCGGACGACCCCGTGGCCGCCGACGTGATCGTGAGCGAGTCGACCTACGGGGACCGGCTCCACGAGGACGAGAACGTCTCGCTCGACGTCCTCGCCGATGCCGTCACCCGGACCGCGGAACGGGGCGGCATGGTGGTCGTTCCCGCATTCGCCGTCGATCGCACCGAGGTGGTGTTGATGGCACTGGGGCGCTTGGCGGCGGAGGGTCGCATCCCATCGCTCCCCATCCACGCCGACAGTCCCATGGCATTGCGCGTCCTGGACGTCTACCGCAGCGCCATCGCCGAGCGCGCTGGCGACCTGCGGGCTCCACTGGGCGACGACCCCTTCGCCGGGGCCGGCACGGTGCACGAGGCGTTCACCACCGCGGAGTCACGCGCTGAACGATCTCCACTATCCCGCCATCCTCATCTCGGCCTCGGGCATGGCGACGGGCGGTCGGGTGCTGCACCACCTCGCCCAGCGGTTGCCGGACCACCGGAACACGGTGGTCCTCACCGGGTTCCAGGCGGCGGGTACGCGGGGTCGCCAGCTGGCGGACGGGGCGCGCTCGGTGAAGCTGTTCGGGAAGTACGTGCCGGTGCGAGCCGAGATCGCCCAGGTCAACGGCTTCAGCGTCCACGCCGATGCCGAGGAGCTGACCGCTTGGCTGAGCCGGGCGCCGAAGCCACCCGACGTCGCGTTCCTGGTGCACGGCGAGCCCGAGGCCAGCGCCGCGTTGCGCGACCACCTCGTCGACCGTCTCGACTGGAACGTCGTGGTGCCCCGGCTGGGTGAGCGGGTCCGTCTCGACGCGGTGTGACCGCGCCGGCTAGCGGGATGACTCGTGCTCGGCGAGGATCTCGCACGCGACGTCGTACACCCGGCGCTGCCGGGGCCGGGCCTGGTCACGGAGGGCGTTGAAGCCGCACACCGCGTCGATGCCGTCCCGCCCCATGAGCAACCCGACGCATCGCTCGATCATGACCCGCGACTCGAGCGCTTCCTGGAGCTGGCTCACGACCGCGTCGCGCTGCTCGGCGAAGAGCGCGGTGGTCAGCAGCGCCTCGAGGAGGTCTCCGAAGGTGGTGAGGGCATGGCGGTCACTGTCGTCCCAGTCGTGGGCTCGGTCCACGTAGACGTTGAGCGCGCCCACGGTGGCACCGGCCAGCCGGATGGGAACGCCCAGCACGGGACCCAGGCCGGTGCCGGCGAGCACCTCGCCCAGGCGGGGCCAGCGCGCGTCGGCGGTCACGTCCGCGGTCGAGACCAGCTCGCCGTAGACGATGGTGTCGATACAGGGCCCCTCGCGAGTCTCCTCCTGGCCGTTCTCGAGCGCGGTGCCGAGCTCGTCGGTGGCGAGCACCGTGCGCAGGAGTTGGTCGTCGTCGATCATCATCAGTCCCGCACCGGTCAGCCCGAACAGCGATGTGACCGAGTCGGTCAGTTGCTCCATGAGCGCCGAGAGCGGCATCCCGGACTCGGCCTGCGAGCTCCGGAGCTGTTCGATCGCGCGGTCGAGCACGTCCTGTTTGATGTGCACCTGCGGCTCCTCGATGTTCCGACCGGATCCCGAGCGTACCCGGGGCGGTCGACGCGATTTCGGTGGTCAACCCTCGACGGTCGTCGGGGTTGGTTCCAGCAGGTCCTGGAGATGGCAGATGGCCAGCACGCGGCGGGTGACCGGGCTGGCCGCGCGGATCACCAGGCTCCCTCCCGAGCGGCGGCACCGCTCGGCATGGTCGACCAGCACCTCCAGCCCGTCGGTCGACATGGTGTGAACGGCACGGGCATCGATCACGATGCAGTGGCGGTCGACGTCCTCGATCCGTTGTAGCTCGGCATCGAGGTGCGGGGCCGTGTAGGCACACACCGGACCGCTGAGGGTGACGACCGTGGTGCGGTCGTGCATCTCGAGGTCGACCGTCAGCACGTCCACCGGTGAGACCTGTTCGGCCTCGGTGCCGGTGGTGGCGGGGAAGATCCACGACGTCATCGGGCCACGGCTCCGATCACCGCCGCCATCTCGACCTCTGAACCCATGGGTAGCTCCTCGACTCACTGGATGCGTACCGCAGGGTTCAGGGCGGTGATCCTGGACGATATCGGCGCGATGGCGTGAAGGCAACGATCTGCAACCGACCCGCCGCACCGCTGAGAGTGACGAGTCAGACGAGCGGCCGGACCGTGGGAGCGATGGGAGACGGCAGCGCCGTCGTGCCCATGAGGTGCTGGTCGACGGCCGCGGCGCACGACCGGCCTTCGGCGATGGCCCACACGATGAGGCTCTGGCCCCGCCCCATGTCGCCACACACGAAGACGTGGTCGATGTTGGTGGCGTAGGTGTCGTCGCGGGCCACGTTCGACCGGGCGTCGCGCTCGACGCCGAGCTGGTCGGGCAGCGAGCTCTCGGGTCCGGTGAAGCCCATCGCCAGCAGCACGAGCTCGCAGTCGAGCTCGAAGTCGGTGCCCTCGACCTTGGTGAAGCGCCCGTCGACCAGTTCGACCTCGTGGGCTCGCAGCGCCCGGACGTTTCCGTCGGCGTCGCCCAGGAACTCCTCGGTGTTGACGCTGTAGACGCGATCGCCCCCCTCCTCATGCGCCGAGGACACCTTGTAGGTCATGGGGTACGTGGGCCAGGGGTTCGACTGCGTCCGCTCCTCGGGCGGGCGGGGCATGATCTCGAACTGGTGGACCTCGGCGGCTCCCTGCCGGTGCGCGGTTCCGAGGCAGTCGGCGCCGGTGTCACCCCCGCCGATGATCACGACCGACCTGCCCCGCGCCGTGATCGGCACATCGTCGAGGGCGAGATCGCCCTCCTGGGCCCGGTTGGACCAGGGCAGGTACTCCATCGCCTGGTGGATGCCGCGGAGCTCGCGGCCGGGGATCGGGAGGTCCCGGGCCAGGGTGGCGCCCCCGGCGAGAACGATGGCGTCGAAGTCACGACGGAGGTCCTCGACCGGGACGTTGCCTCCGACTTCGGAACTGGTGCGGAACTCGGTGCCCTCGGCTCGCATCTGCTCGAGCCGGCGCTCGATGTGGCGCTTCTCCATCTTGAACTCGGGGATGCCGTAGCGGAGCAGTCCCCCGATGCGGTCGGCCCGCTCGAACACGACCACGTCGTGGCCGGCGCGGGTGAGCTGCTGCGCGGCGGCGAGCCCGGAGGGACCGGAGCCGACCACCGCGACCCGCTTTCCGGTCTTGGTCGACGGGAGGACCGGCGTGACCCACCCCTCGGCGAAGGCGCGATCGATGATCTCGACCTCGACCTGCTTGATCGTCACCGGATCCTGGTTGATCCCGAGGACGCATGCCCCCTCACACGGCGCCGGGCAGAGACGACCGGTGAACTCGGGGAAGTTGTTGGTGGCATGCAGGCGGTCGATGGCGTCGCGCCAGTGATCCCGCCACACCAGGTCGTTCCAGTCGGGGATGAGGTTGCCGAGCGGGCACCCGTTGTTGCAGAACGGGATGCCGCAGTCCATGCAGCGGCTGGCCTGGATCTGGAGGTGGTCCTCCGGGAAGTCCTCGTAGACCTCCTTCCAGTCCTTGATCCGCACCGGCACCGGTCGGCGGCCGGGGAGCTCGCGTCCGTGCTTGAGGAAGCCCTTGATGTCTGCCATGGGTCGTCGTCTCCGTCTCGAGGCCGGCTCAGCCCGCGGCCGCGGCCATGATCGCTTCGTCCGGGTCGGTGCCCTCGGCCTCGGCGCGCGCCTTGGCCTCGAGGATCCGCTTGTAGTCCTTGGGCATGACCTTGGTGAAGTGCCGGACGTTGGTGTGCCAGCGGTCGAGGATCCGCTGGGCCACGACCGAGCCCGTCTCGGCGTGATGGCGGCGGATGATGTCGCGCAGCCACTCCTGGTCGTCCTCGCTCAGAGGGTCGATGTCGACCATCTCGGTGTTGAGGTTGCGGTGGAAGACGTCGTCGGGGTCGTACACGTACGCAGTGCCACCCGACATGCCGGCCCCGAAGTTGCGGCCGGTGGCGCCGAGGATCACGGCGTGCCCGCCCGTCATGTACTCGCAGCCGTGGTCGCCCACGCCCTCGACCACCGCGGTGGCCCCGGAGTTGCGGACGCAGAACCGCTCGCCCACCACGCCCCGGATGAAGACCTCGCCGGCGGTGGCGCCGTAGAGGATCACGTTGCCGGCGATGATGTTCTCCTCGGCGACCAGTGCAGGATGGCTGTCCTCGGGCGGCCGCACCACGAGGCGGCCGCCGGAGAGCCCCTTGCCCATGTAGTCGTTGGTGTCGCCGTAGAGCCGCATCGTGACGCCGCGGGGCAGGAACGCCCCGAAGCTCTGCCCCGCCGAGCCGGTGAACCGGATCTGGATCGTGTCGTCGGGGAGGCCGTCCTCGCCGTAGCGCTTGGCGATGTGGTGGCCGAGCATCGTGCCGGTGGTCCGGTTCAGGTTGCGGATCGGGAGCTCGATGGCCACCGGCTCGCGTCGCTGGATCGCGTCCTGGGACAGCCGGATGAGCTCGTTGTCGAGGGCGTCGTCGAGCCCGTGGTCCTGGGCCTTGGAGCAGAACCGATCCTGTTCCCACGGTGTCTCGGCGACGTGCAGGATCTTCGACAGGTCGAGGCCGTCCGCCTTCCAGTGCTCGACGGCCTTGCGGGTGTCGAGCAGGTCGACGCGCCCGATGGCCTCCTCGAGGGTGCGGAAGCCGAGCTGGGCCAGCAACTCGCGCACCTCCTCGGCGATGAAGTGCATGAAGTTGACGACGTGGTCGGCCTGACCGGCGAAGCGGGCCCGCAGGTTCGGGTTCTGGGTCGCGACGCCCACCGGGCACGTGTCGAGATGGCAGACCCGCATCATGATGCAGCCCATGACCACCAGCGGGGCGGTGGCGAAACCGAACTCCTCGGCGCCCAGCAGCGTGGCGACCATGACGTCGCGGCCGGTCTTGAGCTGACCGTCGGTCTGCACGACGATGCGGTCTCGCAGGCCGTTGATCATCAGCGTCTGCTGGGTCTCGGCGAGGCCGAGCTCCCACGGTGTACCGGCATGCTTGAGCGAGTTGAGGGGCGAGGCGCCCGTGCCGCCGTCGTGACCGGAGATGAGCACGACGTCGGCCTTGGCCTTCGAGACACCGGCAGCCACGGTGCCGACCCCGACCTCGGATACCAGCTTGACGTGGACCCGGGCCTCAGGGTTGGCGTTCTTGAGATCGTGGATGAGCTGCTTGAGGTCCTCGATGGAGTAGATGTCGTGGTGGGGCGGCGGCGAGATCAGGCCGACACCCGGCGTGGAGTGCCGCGTCTTGGCGATCCACGGCCACACCTTCTGCCCCGGGAGCTGGCCCCCTTCGCCCGGCTTGGCGCCCTGCGCCATCTTGATCTGGATGTCGTCGGAGTTGGTCAGGTAGTTGGCCGTGACCCCGAAGCGACCCGAGGCGACCTGCTTGATCGACGAGCGCTTCGAGTCGCCGTTGGGCAGGGGCAGGAACCTTTCCGTGTCCTCGCCGCCCTCGCCGGTGTTCGACTTGGCGCCGATCCGGTTCATGGCGATGGCCAGCGTGGTGTGGGCCTCCTCCGAGATCGAGCCGTACGACATGGCCCCGGTGGAGAAGCGCTTGACGATCTCGCTGACGGGCTCGACCTCGTCGATGGCGATCGGCTCCCGCTCGCCGTCCTTGAACTCGAACAGGCCCCGCAGGGTGGCGAGCCGTTCGGACTGCTCGTTCACCCGTGACGTGTACTCCTTGAAGATGTCGTAGGCACCCGAGCGCGTCGCGTGCTGGAGCTTGTAGACGGTCTCCGGGTTGAACAGGTGGTACTCGCCCTCGCGGCGCCACTGGTACTCGCCTCCCATCCACAGGTCGCGGTGGGCGACCTCGGAGGGGCGGTCCAGGTAGGCGAACTCGTGGCGCCTGCGCACCTCCTCGGCCACGACGTCGAGACCGATGCCGCCCAGCTTGGTGGTGGTGCCGGTGAAGTACTCGTCGACGAGGTCCTGGCTCAGCCCCACGGCCTCGAAGATCTGGGCTCCGGTGTAGGACGCGATGGTCGAGATGCCCATCTTGGACATGATCTTGAGCACACCCTTGGTGCATGCCTTGACGTAGTTGCGGTGCGCCTTGCGGGCGGAGATGTTCTTGATGAACCCGGTCTCGAGCAGGTCGTCGATGGTCTCGAACGCCAGGTACGGGTTGATGGCCCCGGCACCGAAACCACACAGCAGGGCCATGTGGTGGACCTCGCGGGCGTCACCGCACTCGACGACCAAGCCGACCTTCGTGCGGCTCTTCTCCCGGATCAGGTGGTGGTGGACGGCTGCGGTCAGCAGCAGAGACGGGATCGGGGCCAGTTCCGCGTTGGAGTGACGGTCGGAGAGGACGACGATCTTGGTGCCGTCGGCGATGGCTGCCGACACCTTGTCGCACACGTCGGCGATGGCCTGGCGCATGCCCTCGCCGCCCTCCGCCACCGGGTAGAGACCGTCGATGGCGAACGACTGGAACTGGGCCATGTTGCCGTCTTCGTTGATGTAGAGCAGCTTGGCCAGATCCTCGTTGGTGATGATCGGCGTGGGCAGCTCGACCTGGCGGCACGATGCCGGCTGGGGATCGAGCAGGTTGCCCTCGGCGCCGATGGTCGAGGCCATCGACGTGACCATCTCCTCACGGATGGCGTCGAGCGGGGGGTTGGTGACCTGGGCGAACAGCTGCTGGAAGTAGTCGAAGAGCAGCCGGGAGCGGTTGGAGAGCACGGCGACGGGGGTGTCGGTACCCATCGAACCGATCGGTTCGTAGCCGTTCTGGGCCATGGGCCCGAGGAGGATCTTGAGCTCCTCGGCCGTGTACCCGAACACCCGCTGGTGCTTGACCACCGAGGCGTGCTGCGGGGTGAGCAGGAAGCGGGGCGGGAGGTCCTCGAGGCGGACCAGCCCGGCATGGAGCCAGTCCTCGTAGGCGTGCTGGTGGGCCAGCTCGCTCTTGATCTCCTCGTCCTCGACGATGCGTCCCTGCGCGGTGTCGACGAGGAACATCCGACCGGGTTGCAGCCGACCCTTCCGGACCACCTTCGACTGGTCGATGTCCAGCACGCCGACCTCGGACGCCATGACCACGAGCCCGTCGTCGGTGACCCAGTACCGGCTGGGGCGGAGTCCGTTGCGATCCAGCACGGCACCGATGAGGGTGCCGTCGGTGAACGCGATCGAGGCGGGACCGTCCCACGGCTCCATGAGCGAGGCGTGGTACTGGTAGAAGGCCCGCTTCCAGTCGGGCATCGTCTCGTGGTTCTCCCACGCCTCGGGGATCATCATGAGCACGGCGTGGGGGAGCGAGCGGCCCCCGAGGTGGAGCAGTTCGAGGCACTCGTCGAAGCGGGCGGTGTCGGACGCGCCCGCGGTCATGATCGGGAACGCCCGCTCGAGCGACTCGCCGAACAACGGCGATTCGAAGTTGCCCTCCCGGGCTCGCATCCAGTTCTCGTTGCCCTGCACGGTGTTGATCTCGCCGTTGTGGGCCACCATCCGGTACGGATGGGCCAGCGGCCACGAGGGGAACGTGTTGGTGGAGAAGCGCGAGTGCACGAGCGCCAGCGCCGTCTCGTACCGCTCGTCGAGCAGATCCGGGAAGAACTCCTGCAGCTGCGAGGACGTCAGCATGCCCTTGTAGACGATCGTGCGTGACGACAGCGACGGGAAGTAGATGGGCCCGTCGAGGCCGGGGGCGCTGACCTCGTGCTCGATGCGCTTGCGCAGCACGAACGCCTTGCGATCGAGGTCGATGCCCGAGAGCGGTTCGGACACGGCCGGATCGGAAGCCACGAACAGCTGGCGGAAGAGGGGTTCGATCTCGAGCGCCTGTGAGCCGATCATGGAGTTGTCGACCGGGACGTCACGCCACCCCAACACGGTGAGCCCCTCGGCGGTGGCCAGCTTCTCGATCTCGGTGGTGGCGTCGGCGGCCGCCCCCGGGTCGGTCGGCAAGAACGCGATGCCCACGGCGTAGCTGCCGTCGGCGGGGAGATCGAAGTCGCACTCGTCGCGGAGGAGCCGGTCGGGGATCTGGGTGAGGATTCCGGCGCCGTCACCCACGTTGTCCTCGGCGTTGGTGGCGCCGCGGTGGTCGAGGTTGCACAGGGAGCGGAGGCCGCGTTGCACCATCTCGTGGCTCTTGCGGCCGTGCATGTCCACGACGAACGCCACCCCGCACGCATCGTGTTCGAACGCGGGGTCGTAGAGGCCCTGTGGTGCCGGAAGATGGTTCATCGATGAGATCCCGTGGAGAGTCGAAACGCCGCTGGGGCGTTGTTCAGGCTCTGCAACATGGGACGTCATTGGCCCAACCGCAGTCCTGCCATGGTAGCGAGCCGTGGCAGGTGTTCCGAAACGCGATGAGCTCAGGACTCGGCGGTGGCGACCTGGCGCCCCCCGGCCCGCTTGGCCCGGTACATGGCCCGGTCGGCCCGTGCCACCACCGTGTGGAGGTCCTCTCCGGCCCGGCTGCCGGCCACGCCCACCGACACCCCCACACTGATCTGGTGTTCGTCGACCTCGATCGGCCGGTCGCCCGCCGCGGTGAGCCGCGTGGCGATCTCGGCCGCCAGCGTGTCGTCGACCCCTTCGAGCATGACGGCGAACTCGTCGCCGCCGTAGCGAGCGATGAGGTCGTCGGGTCGCAGGACACCGGCGAGGCGTTGCGCCACCTCCCGGAGGACCAGGTCGCCGGCCCGGTGGCCGTAGGTGTCGTTCACCCCTTTGAAGCCGTCGAGATCGACGAAGAGGATCACGATCTCATGTTCGTGGCGTCCGGCCAGCTTCCGGGCGAGCGTGGTCTCGAACAGCGATCGGTTCGCCAAGCCGGTGACGGTGTCCTCGAGGGCGTGCTCGGCCGCCGACTCGAGCGCTCGTACCTCGGTCCGGTCGGTGGCGGACACCTGCCAGCCGATGAGCTCGCAGCCATCGAGCAGGGGCTGGAAGTCCATGGTGACGATGAGTCGCCGATCGTCGTGACCGGCGGTGGCGACGTCCATCTCGAACGCCTGGCCCGCCTGCAAACTACGGGCGAGCTCCGCTCGCTGGTCTTCCGGGGTGTCTCGCAGCCACCGGTCGCCCAGCTCGGCGCCGACGGGCCGGCCCCGCAGCTCCTCCCACCGTTCGTTCACGTTCAGGAGCGATCCCGACGCATCCAGCTCGAGGTGGGCGACGGGTGAGTGGTACATCCGCATCTGCAGCCGTCGCTCGTCGGTGATGTCGCGGTGGGTGAGGACCGCGGCGGCCCCGTCCCAGCCGTCGAGCGCCCGGACCCGGGAGCGGTACCAGCGCCACCCGTCGCCGCAGGGCCGCCGGCCGCTCCCGGCGCGGTAGGCGCGCTCGCCGGAGACCACGGAGGCCACCGGGAGCGGGTCACCGTCGGCGAAGGCCGGGTCGGTGAACCCGTGCACGTGCCAGGCCCGGTTGCCGACGAGCACGGATCCGTCGGTGGCGATGACCGCCGCAGGGTCTTCGAACGTGTCGAGGACGGTGGTGAGCTGGGCGATCCAGGGCATGGTGGTGGTTGGGGGGTCGACCACAGCGCCTCCATCCCCGTTCCGTTCCCCGCTCAGCCCTCGCCGGCGAAGGATAGCCCGTCACGCAACGAGCGTCGCGGCCACCGTGGCGCCGAGGTTCCAGCACGCGTCCTTCGCCGCCTGGTCGGGCCGGTCGAGCACGCGGACGTGCTCGACCACCTGCCGCCAGCCGAGACCGGTGACGATCTTGTCGATGTCGCGCAGCGCGCCGTCGACGTCGTTGTTGCCGTGGACCGCGCACCCGAACGGCCGGCCACGGGTCTCGTCGAGACAGGGGTAGTACACCGAGTCGAAGAAGTGCTTGAGCGCCCCGGCCATCGTCCCGAGGTTGGCGGGGGCGACGAGGACGAATCCGTCCGCGGCGAGGACATCCGATGCAGTGGTCGACAGGGCCGGTCCGGTCACCACCTCGACGCCTTCGATCCCCTCGGCGCCCGTGCCGTCGAGGACGGCACCCACCATGTCGTGCAGCGAGGGCGACGGCGTGTGGTGGACGACCAGCAGGCGGGGCACGGACCGAGCCTCGCGCAGGATGCTCAGCGGCGCCGGAGTCCGTCGAGCGTGGCCACGACCTCGCCGGCGTCGGCGCTCGCCGCCAGGTCGACGGTGATGGCCAGGTACCACTCGTCGTGGCCCTCGGGATCGACGAGCACCTGCTCGACCGACCAGGTGTCGCTGCCGTCGTCGGCCACCAGGAACCGCGCCGGGCCGCGGGCATCGCCGTCGATGCCGATCGGCGGGCGCTCGCCGGACCCACCACCGGCGGGCCCACCACCGGCGTACCCACCACTGGCGTACACGGCGACGTAGGGCTCGAACAGCTCGATCAGCTTGCGCTCGTTCCAGCCGAAGTCGCCGATCTCGGTCAGGTCCTCCGACCACGCCGTCCACTGGCCGGTGGCGGCGTACTGCACCCAGCGGAAGACCCGCGTGCGGACCAGGGCTCTGAAGGCCCGGCGATCGGTGGTGACGTCCGGGGCCCGGTCCTCGACCGCCCGCAGGGCATCGACGTCGTCCACGGCGGCATCGGCCGAGAACATGGCCGTCCACTCGTCGAGCAGCGACGAGTCGGTGGCTCGGATCACGGCACCGAGCCAGTCGGTGAGCTCGTGGACCTCGTCGGTCTTGGCGTCGTCGGGGACGCTGCGCACCAACGTCTTGTACACGTCGGACAGGTAGCGCAGGAGCAGCCCCTCGGACCGCTTGATCCCGTAGTGGCGGACGAAGGACGGGAAGTCCATGGCCCGGTCCCACAAGTCGCGGACCACCCCCTTGGGGGCGATGTTGCGATCGCCGATCCAGGGGTTGGCGTCCCGCCACCGGTCGAACACGTCGTAGATCTGGTCCCGCATGGGCTGGGGGTAGTTGATCTTCTCCAGCTCCTCGATCCGCTGTTCGTACTCGACGCCTGCCGCCTTCATCTCGGCCATGGCCTCGTCCTTGGCCTTGTCCTTCTGGGCCATCAGGATCGGGAACGGATTGTCGACCACCGCCTCCACCAGCGCCAGCATGGCCAGGGCGTAGTCCTCGTGCTCGGTCTCGAGCTGCGGGATGGCATGGAGCAGGAACGGCGCCAGCAGCTGGTCGAGCGCGAACTCGTCCTGCAGCTCCTGGTCGACCTCGACGTAGCGGCCGTACTTGTCGGGCTCGTCGAGGAGGCGGACGACGCCAGCCGTGCGCAGGGCCTTGTACAGCCCGATGGTCTGGCGCACGTGTCGCCGTTGGCGGGACCGCGGCTCGTGGGATCCGAGCAGCAGCGATCGGCTGTGGGCCCAGGCGTCCCCGGGACGGTCGAGCAGCTGCATCAGCATCCCCGGCGTCATCTTGAACGACGACTCGAGGGGCTCGGGCGTCGCGGCCTGGAGCTTGTCGAAGGTGTCCTCGTCGTAGGGGACGAAGCCGCGCGGTGGCGACGACTTCTTCAGCTTGCGCTTCTTCTTCGGATCCCCCGACGCCTTGGCTTCGGCAGCCTCGTTCTCGGCGACGTGGTCGGGGGCGAGGGCGATGACGAGACCCTCGGTGTCGTACCCGGCCCGGCCGGCCCGGCCCGCGATCTGGTGGAACTCGCGGGCGGAGAGGAGGCGGTTCTCGGTGCCGTCGTACTTGTAGAGGCGGGTCAGCACCACGGTGCGGATGGGCAGGTTCACGCCCACGCCGAGGGTGTCGGTGCCGGAGATCACCTTGAGCACGCCCTGCTGGGTGAGCTTCTCGACCAGCCGCCGGTAGCGGGGCAGCATCCCGGCGTGATGCACGCCGACGCCGTTGCGGAGGAGGCGGGCGAGGTCGCGACCGAAGCCGGCGGGGAGCTTGGCCTCGGCGAGCGCCTCGCTCACCACGGCCTTGGCCTCGTCGTCGAGCTTGGTGACGCTGGCCATGGCCGAGGCCATGGCGACCGCGTCCTTCTGCGAGAAGTTGACCAGGTAGAGGGGCGCGGCGTCGGTGGCGAGCAGCTGCTCGATGGTGTGGTGCAGCAGCGTCCGCCGGTACTCGAACCGGAGGGGCACGGGCCGGACGGCATCGTCGATGAGGGCCGTGGGGCGGCCGGTCCGGCGGGTGAGGTCCTCGCGGAAGAACCGGACGTCGCCGAGCGTGGCGGACAGCAGGAGGAACGATGACTGCGGCAGCTCGAGCAGCGGCACCTGCCACGCCCACCCCCGGTCGGGGTCGCCGTAGTAGTGGAACTCGTCGAGCACCACGGTGGCGGCGTCGGCCTCGACGCCGTCCCGCAGGGCGACGTGGGCGAGGATCTCGGTGGTGCAGCAGATGACGGGAGCGTCGGCGTTCACCGACGAGTCGCCGGTGAGCAGGCCCACGTTCTCGGGTCCCAGCTGCTGGCACAGGTCGAAGAACTTCTCCGACACCAGGGCCTTGACCGGCGCGGTGTACCACGATCGTCCACGTCCTCCGGCGAGACGGGCGGCCACCGCCCGGGCGTGCGCGGCCAGCGCCACCAGCGACTTCCCCGACCCGGTGGGGGTGGCCAGGATGACGTTGTTCCCGGAGAGCAGCTCGAGGATCGCCTCCTCCTGGTGGGGATAGAGCTCGAGGCCGGCATCGGCGGCCCACTCGGTCATCGCCAGGAGGATCTCGTCGCCGTCGGGTTCCCCGTCGGTGCGCTCGGGCAGGAAGTCGACGAGGCGGGAGGGCACCGTCCCAGTGTGCCTGCGCTGGCCCTCAGCGGGCGGTGTCGCGCGACTGCGGGCGGGTGCGGCGGCCGACCACGACCCCGAGCACGAGGATGACGAGCGCGAGCAGCGCCGCCGCCGAGGCGGCCGGGAGGCGGTTGCTCCGGCCGTGCTCGCCGGCTCCGCCGCCGAGGAGGCCGGTGGGGTCGTCCACGGGCAGGAGCACGTCGTCGACGGCGGTCGCCGGCCAGATCGACACCTCGGTGAGTGCGGACACGTCCGTGGTGAGGACGTCGACCGCGCGGAGCGGATCCTCGCCGAGCTGCACCACGCCGAAGGGCGCGCTGACACCGACGGCATCGCCCACCGAGCCGTCGACGCCCACGGGCGCGACGCGGCACGGGTCGCGACATCCCCGCACGACGACGAGCTGCGCCGGCAAGGGTTCGTCGAGGAGGACCCGCACGCCCGTCGTGGTGTCGCAGACGGTGGTGGCCGACGACGCGCCTGGCCCCGGGCACACGGCGGTGGGCACGGCCGCGGCGCCGAAGTCGGCGTCGGTGAGTGGACAACGGTCCATCGCCTGAGTCGGGCCCTGCTCGCTCCTCGCTTCACAGCGGGCGCCGCGTGACGGTGGTGGCCCGAAGCCGCCCCGGAACGCCACCCCCGACGACTGGGTGACGATGGCCAGGTCGCTCCCCTCGATGGCGTCCGAGCGCGACGTTCGCACCGTCGCCAGCCCGGTGAGGTCCTCGAGGACCCGACCGTCGACGGCCGCGGTCGGTTCGTTCACCGCGGTCTCCCACACCGGCGTACCGTCGGTGGTGCGATAGGTCACGGTGTAGGGCGCCGGCGCGACGGCTCCGTCCCAACTGGCGCTGATCGTGCCATCGTCGCTGGCGTGGAGCTCCGGTCGAACGTCCGCGAGGGCGAGTGCGGGGAGCTCGACGTGCGTCGTCTGCACGCGGAACCGGGCCGAGATCGCCGGCCCCGACGGGCGCGACTCGGGCGGAGGAGCCGAGGAGGAGATCAGGAACGACTCGGCCTCCCCGAAGCTGGACCGGGTGTCACGACCGGAGAGGGAGAAGTGGTACGAGCCACTGCCATCGGTGGTGGTGTCGAACGACTTCCCGGAGCAACCACCGCCGATGCACGACAGCCCCACCGTCAGGAACCCCAGTCCGCCCTCAGCAACGCTCACACCGGAGCCGAGGCGGACCGGTCGAGCAGCGAGGGGAGAACCGTCGATGTCACGGAAGCTGCCCTGCACCGACACCGTGGCGGCCGGGTCGACGTGGCTCTGTTCGCCGCACGCGGACAGGCCGAGCGCCGCCACGATCGCGACCCCCGCAAGCCGCTCGATCGTCCTCATCGCCCGTACCGCACGAAGCGCATCTTAGGGATGAAACGGTCAGAGGGCGGTGCCGGCCGGGAGCCTCCGCGGCTCGCACCAGCCGCTACGTTCGGCGCCGATGTTCCGACCGGGCGAGCTGTCGCCTCGCACCCGCAACCTCGCCGCCGGACTCATCCAGCGGTCGTGGGAGTGGATCTGCGCCGTGGGCGCGACATCGCCCGACGACGCCCACGGTCGGCGGTTCCGCTCGATGGGCTTCCAGTCGATGATCGCGTTCCCGCCCGGTGCCACCTTCGGCGAGCACTGGATCGAGATCGGCGCCCACACACTGATCGGCCCGCACGTGTCGATGTCGGTGGGCCTCTACGGCGAGGACCTCGACCCGGCCGCGCCCGCCGTGCTCCGGATCGGTGACCGGTGCAACATCGGGCGGGGCAGCTCCCTCGTGGCGCGGGTGGGCATCGAGATCGGCGATGACGTGACCATCGCCCCCGACCTCTACGTGACCGATCACAACCACGCCTACGACGACGTCACCAGGCCGATCGCAGCTCAGTGGCCCCATGAAGCAGCCGTCCGGATCGGTGCCGGTAGTTGGATCGGCGCCGGCGTGGTGATCCTCCCCGGGACCGACATCGGTGAACACGTCACGGTCGCGGCCGGTTCGGTGGTGCGGGGCGAGATCCCCGACCGATCCGTCGTGGTCGGCGTGCCGGGCCGCGTCGTGCGCCGCTTCGTGGACGGGGCGTGGGACCCCCCGCTGCCGGAACGGGAGAACGAACCGCCCGATGACTGGCCCTCCTGACCGGGCCGGGCGGTCCGGCGCGCCAGAATCGTCCGGACCTGTAACGACGATGCCCGGTCCCGGTCTGACAGCCATGGAGCGGTTTCGTCGCGTCGCGATCGTCAACCGGGGCGAAGCCGCCATGCGGCTCGTGCACGCGGCCCGCGAATACGCCGACGACCTCGTCACCATCGCCCTCCACACCGCGGCCGAGCGGGGTGCGATGTTCGTGCGAGAAGCCGATGAGGCCGTCTGCTTCGACGATCTCGTGGTCCGGGGATCGACGAACCGGTCGGCGTCGCCCTACCTCGACCTCGACGTGCTGCGCGTGGCCCTGCGCGCCGCGCGGGCCGAGGCGGTGTGGGTCGGCTGGGGGTTCGTGGCCGAACGAGCCGAGTTCGCCGACCTGTGCGACGAACTGGGGATCACGTTCATCGGACCGTCGGGCGACGTCATGCGCCTGCTGGGCGACAAGATCGCGGCGAAGCGGTTGGCCGAGTCGGTCGAGGTCCCGATGGCACCGTGGAGCGGCGGCGCGGTGGAGACCGAGCAGCAGGCGCGGGCCGCGGCGGCCGAGATCGGCTACCCGTTGATGGTCAAGGCATCCGCAGGCGGTGGCGGCCGGGGCATCCGGCGGGTCGAGCACGAGGCAGAGCTGGCCGCCGCGTTCGAGCGGGCACGATCGGAGGGGGCGTCGTCGTTCGGCGATCCCACCGTGTTCCTCGAACGGGTCGTGACCGCGGCCCGCCACGTCGAGGTCCAGATCATCGCCGACGACCACGGCACCGTGTGGGCGCCGGGCGTGCGCGACTGCTCGATCCAGCGGCGCAACCAGAAGGTGATCGAGGAGTCGAGCTCCACGGCGCTGTCCCCACAACAGGAGCAACGGCTCCGCGATGCCGCCATCCGGTTGGCGAGTGCCGCCGGGTACCGGAACGCCGGCACGGTCGAGTTCCTGTTCGAACCGGCCGACGACCTCCTCGCCTTCCTCGAGGTGAACACCCGGCTCCAGGTCGAGCACCCGGTCACCGAGGTCACGGCCGGCATCGATCTCGTCCAACTCCAGCTCCACGTCGCCATGGGTGGTCGGCTCGACGGCGAGTGCCCGGCAGCCCGCGGCCACGCCTTCGAGGCCCGGCTCAACGCCGAGGATCCCGATGCCGGGTTCGCGCCGGCACCGGGGCGGATCTCGACGCTGATGCTGCCCGCCGGACCCGGGATCCGGGTCGACACCGGTGTGGCCGAGGGCGACGTGATCGCACCGGAGTACGACTCGATGATCGCCAAGATCATCGCCTGGGGCGAGACCCGCGACGCGGCGCGTCGACGCCTCCACCGCGCGCTGGGCCAGACGACGGTCCTCGTCGACGGGGGCACGACCAACAAGTCCTTCCTGCTCGACATCATCGACCGGCCCGAGGTCGTCGACGGCACCCTCGACACCGCTTGGCTCGACCGCCTCACCGCGGCGGACGAGCACCGGTCCGACCGCCACGCCGAGGTCGCGCTGGCGGTGGCGGCGATCGACGTGCACGAGGTCGAGTCCGACCTCGACCGCGTTCGCTTCCTCAGCTCGGCGGCGCGCGGCCGACCCGAGGCCGATGCCGAGATCGGCCACGAGGTCGAGTTGCGCTGGGGCGGCCAGGAGTACCGGATCCACGTGGCCACCGGAGACCTCGACGGCTGGTACCGCCTGACCCTCGACGATGTCGTGGCCGATGTGGTGGTCGAGCGGGTCGGGGGGAGCCACGGCCGCATCACGATGGGGACCAGGAGCCACCGCTTCGTGTCGCAGTCGTTCCGGGCCGAGCACCTGGTGGAGATCGACGGCGTCTCCCACCGACTCTCCCGGGACGACGGCGGCCTGCTCCGGGCGCCCGCGGTCTCGCTCGTCGTCTCGGTCGAGGTGAAGGTCGGTGATGCGGTGGCGGCCGGTCAACGGGTTGCCGTCGTCGAAGCCATGAAGATGGAGACGGCGGTGGTGGCGCCGGCCGACGGCGTGGTCGAGGCGGTGCTCGTCACCGCCAACACGCAGGTCGATGCGGGAGCGCCGTTGCTGCGCATCGGTGCTCCGGTCGTCACCGGCGACGGGTCGGACGCGACGCCACCGAGCGGTCGCCGCCTCAGCTTCGAACACGAGCTGTCGCCCGCGTCGCCGCGCGCGGAGACGATGGCCCGCCTCGACGTGCTCCGGGCGATGCTGCTCGGCTTCGACGTCACCGACCTCCACCACCCCGACGGTGCGGGGTCGGTGGTCGATCTCCACCGCCTCGACGACCTCTCCGCCGAGGACCCCGAGGTTCGGCGCCGCGAGCTCGACCTGCTCGGCGTCTTCGCCGACCTGTGCGGGTTGACCCGGGACCGACGGACGGCCGACCGTGACCACGGCCTCGAGGAGCGCAGCCCGCGAGAGCACTTCAACGCCTACCTCCGATCGTTCGACGCCGACGCCGAGGGACTGCCCGACCGGTTCCGCGAACGACTGCTCGACGCCCTCGCCCACTACGGCATCAGCTCCCTCGAACGGTCGCCGCACCTCGAGGCCGCCACGTTCCGGATCCATCTCGCCGCCCAGCGCCGCCAGGAGCAGATCCCGGTGATCACCGCGCTGCTGGAGCGCCGGCTCGACCACTGCGGCGATCCCGTCGAGCGTGACCAGGTGCGCGACACCCTCGATCGGCTGATCGCGTCCAGTCAGTCCCGGTACCCCTCGATCGGCAACCTCGCCCGCAGCGTCCGCCACCGTTGCGTCGACCGGCCGATCCTCGATGTCGCCCGGCAGGCAGCCGAGGACGACGTCCACGACACCCTCGACGAGCTGCTGGCCGCGCCGCACGACCCGGCCCTCGTCGCCCGCCTGGTGGCGTCACCGATGCCGATCTCGCCTCTCATCTCCCGCGCCGACGCCTTCGCGTTGTCGGTGGACACCAGCGCGGCGCTGGCCGAGGTGCTGACCCGTCGGTACTACAAGATCCGGGCCCTGCGTGACATCGAGCGCCGGACCGAGCCGCGTCCCATCGTCACCACCTGGTACCACCACCGGGGTCGCGACGTCGGCGTGGTGGCGGCGGCCGGCGAGTTGACCGAGCTGGCCGCCGTCGTCGGCGATCTGCTGCCGCTGATCGACGCCGACACGCGCTCCACCGTGCTCGACCTCTACTTGCGGATCGACCCCGCGGTGACGGCGGACGGCATCGCCACCGAGGTCGATCGCGTGCTCCGGTCGACCGAGCTCCCGCCGTCGGTCGCACGGGTGGCCGTGATGGCGGTGGCGGCCGGAGCGTCTGCCGAGGCCGGGGAGGCGGTGCACGTCCTCACGTGGGAGCGCGACATCACCGGCGAGCTGGTCGAGCGCGTCGTGTTCCGCGGCCTGCATCCCATGATCGGGCGCCGCCTCAACCTGTGGCGGCTGGAGAACTTCGAGGTGACCCGGCTCCCCGGCTCCGACGACACCCACGTCTTCGACTGCGTCGCCATCGACCAACCCTCTGACGAGCGGCTCATCGCCGTGGCCGAGGTCCGCGACATCACGCCGCTCCGGGACGCGGACGGAACCCTCATCGCCCTCCCCGAGCTCGAACGCGTCCTGGCCGGCTGCCTCGACGGCATCCGTCAGGCCCAGGCCGCCGACCCGGGCCGCCAGCGGTTGGAGTGGAACCGGGTCATGCTCTTCGTGTGGCCCCCGGTCGACATCGGGCTGGACGAGATGACCGAGGTCGCCAAGCGGCTGGTTCCCCTGACCACCGGGCTCGGCATCGAGCAGGTCATGGTGCAGGGTCGCATCGTCGATCCCGCGACCGGCGACTCCGACGACGTGGTCGTGCGTCTGGGATATCAATCCGGCAGCGGTCTCACCCTCAGCATCACCGAGCCACCGAGCGCGCCCATGCAGCCGCTCGACGACTACACGCAGAAGGTCCTGCAGTGCCGGCGCCGGGGCACGGTCTATCCCTACGAGCTCGTCCCGCTCCTGACCACCGAGGCCGAGGACGGCGAAGGACACTTCGAGGAATACGACCTGGACGAGGCGGGACGCCTCGTCCCCGTCGACCGCCCGCCCGGCCACAACACCGCGGGCATCGTGGTCGGTCTGGTCACCACGGCCACCGAGGTGCACCCGGAGGGCATGGCCCGGGTCGCGGTGTTCGGGGATCCCACCAAGTCGATGGGCTCCATCGCCGAGGCCGAGTGCCTCCGGCTCCTGGCCGCCATCGACCTGGCCGAGGAGCGTTCGCTGCCCATCGAGTGGTTCGCCCTGTCGGCCGGCGCCCGCATCGCCATGGACAGCGGGAGCGAGAACCTGGACTGGGTCGCGTCGGTGCTCCGTCGGATCGTCGAGTTCACGCAGGGCGGCGCGAACCGACGGAACCGTGAGATCAACGTCGTGGTCACCGGCGTCAACGTCGGCGCCCAGCCGTACTGGAACGCCGAAGCCACCATGTTGATGCACACCAGCGGCATCCTGGTCATGACGCCCGACAGCACCATGGTGCTCACCGGCAAGCAGGCCATCGACTTCAGCGGCGGCGTGTCAGCCGACGACAACATCGGCATCGGCGGCCACGAGCGGATCATGGGACCCAACGGCCAGGCCCAGTACTGGGCGCCGGACATGATCGGTGCGGTCGACATCCTCTTCGCCCACTACGACCACAGCTACGTCCAGCCCGGCGAGGACCGGCCGCGCCGGGCCATGACCACCGATCCACTCGACCGCGACGTCACCACCGAGGCGCACCGCGGTGACGGCACCACCTTCACGACGGTCGGGGAGATCTTCTCCGACGAGACCAACCCCGGACGCAAGAAGCCCTTCGACATCCGGTCGGTGATGCGGGCGGTGATCGATCACGATCTCGAACCGCTCGAGCGATGGGCCGAGATGGCCGAAGCGGAAGGCGCCGTGGTCCTCGACGCCCACCTCGGCGGCATCCCGGTGTGCCTGGTCGGCATCGAATCCCGCCCCCTGCTCCGCACCGGACAGATCCCGGCCGACGGGCCCGCCCAGTGGTCGGCCGGGACGCTCTTCCCGCTCTCGTCCAAGAAGGTCGCCCGCGCCGTCAACGCCGCGTCCGGCAACCGGCCGGTCGTGGTGCTCGCCAACCTCTCCGGATTCGACGGCTCACCGGAGTCGCTGCGCCGACTGCAGCTCGAGTACGGCGCCGAGATCGGTCGGGCCATCGTGAACTTCGACGGCCCGATCGTGCTGTGCGTCGTGTCCCGCTACCACGGCGGCGCCTTCGTCGTGTTCTCCGGCCGGCTCAACGACCGCATGCAGGTCCTCGCCGTCGAAGGCGCCCACGCCTCCGTGATCGGTGGCGCCCCCGCCGCCGCCGTGGTGTTCACCCGGGAGGTGAACGCGCGAACCCAGGCCGACGACCGGATCCGCAAGCTCGAAGCCGAGATCGTGACCGCACCGGCCAGCGAGCGTGCCCACCTCCGCTCCGAGCTGGCCTCGGTCCGCTCGGCGGTGCGCAACGAGATGCTCGGCGTCGTGGCGGCCGAGTTCGACGCCATCCATTCCGTCCAGCGGGCCAAGGACGTCGGATCGGTGCACGAGATCATCGCCGCCGACCGACTGCGCCCCGAGCTGATCGCCGCCGTGGAGCGCGGCCTGGACGGCCCTCGACCCTAGGGTTGACCGGGTGCGCCGGAACCGAGTCGTGATCGCCGTTGCGTGCCTCGCGCTGGGAACAGTGGTCGGCTGCTCCGGTGACGACGGGTCCTCCGCCGCCACCAGCAGCTCCACCAGCGCGGACGCCTCGTCGGGTCCCCGGTTCTGCGACGTGTACCTCGACTACCTCGCCGACTCGTCGCCGGAGAACCTCCGGTCGGTGGACGAGGCGGCCGACGATCCGCAGGTCCACCAGTACGCAACGGTGATCGAATCGGGCCCATCGGTCGACGAGCTGCTGGCCGCCACCTTGGACCTCGACGACCTCGCCCGCAGTCGGTGCCAGACGGAGTGGACCGCTGGCGCGCAGGGGGCGGGCAACACCGGGGCCGCGGCCCAGGCGCTTCTCGACGCCCTGGTCGCCGGCGACCGGGACGGGGCCCGCAACGTCGCATCGGCCAACGCGATCGCGGTGTTCGAACCCTGGGAGCCCATTCCGCCCGATCCCGAGGCCGGCACCCCCGCCCTGGGCGAGGTCGGCGGGCAGAGCTTCTCGATCGTGCTCTCCCCGTCGCGCATCGCGGAGTGCGACGTCGAGACCGGTGTGATCGTCGCCTGCCAGATCGCGGAGTGAACCCTCAGCTCGCCGGCGTCGGCGGCACCATCTGACGCATGTCGTCGTCGAGTCCGGCGAGGATCTCGTCGGCGATCGACTGGCGCAGGCGCGCCTTGGTGAACGCATGTGCCGTCGCAGGGAGGGCACCGAGCCGACGGGCCCGATCGATGGCCGTGTCCGCCAGGGAGTCTGCCGGCACCAACTCGTCGAGGTAGCCGGCGTCGAGCGCGCCGTGCATGTCGAAGATCTCCGCCTGCAGGACGGCGCGCTGGCGGTAGCGCATCGACAAGCGGGCCTCGGCGAGCCGGATGGCGTACCAGGGCAGGCCCATGCCGATGGCGGTCTCGTTCAGGCCGATCTTGGCCGGGATGTCCGCCGAGCCGATCCGGGTGTCGCACGCCAGGCACAGCAGTGCTCCGGCGGCGAGTGCGTGCCCGGTGACGGCGGCGACCACCGGTTGGGGGTGGGTGAAGACGCGCATCATCAGCTTCCCGCCTTCGCCGACGAGGCCACGGGTGGCGTCGGCGCCCTGGGTCATGACCGAGAGGTCGAAGCCGGCGGAGAACTTCCCCTCCCGGCCGATGATGGCCACGGCGGAGGCATCGGCCCTCGCCTGGTCCAGGGCGCCGTGCAGGGCATCGATCACGGCGTGTGACACCGCGTTGGCCTTGCCGTCGTCGAGTCGGACGACGGCGACGCCGTCCTCGATCGTCACGTTCACTGGTTCCGTCACGCCGGCATCGTGGCACGCCGGCCCCCGGACGGCCCGACCCGGGAGCCCCACTCCCATGTCCGGATCCCGCCAGACGAAGGCATCGGGATGGGGCAGGATCATGGCGTGCTCCTCGACCACCAGCAGTGCTACGACGCCCTGCGCAGCCGCGACGATCGCTTCGACGGACGCTTCTGGGTCGGTGTCCGCACCACCGGGATCTACTGCCGTCCGGTGTGCCCGTCGCGGACGCCCCTGGCCCGGAACGTGGACTTCTACGCCCATCCCGCCGCGGCCGAGGACGCCGGCCTCCGGCCGTGCCGTCGGTGCCGTCCCGAGACCGCGCCCGGTTCCAGCGACTGGTCCGGCAACGCGGGACTCGTCGAGCGAGCCGTGCGGCTCATCGAGGAGGGCGCGCTCGACACCGGATCGGTCGACGACCTCGCCTCCCGCCTCCTGCTCGGTGGCCGTCACCTGCGCCGCCTCTTCGCCGAGCACCTCGGCACCTCACCGGACGCCGTCGCCCGGAGCCGGCGGGCGCACCTGGCGAAACGACTGCTCGTGGACACCGACCTGCGGGTGGCGGACATCGCGTTCGCCGCCGGGTTCGGGAGTGTGCGCCAGTGCAACGACGTCGTCCGCCACACCTTCCAGCTCACGCCGACCGAGATCCGCCGCGACCGGCGCGGCCGACCACCGGCCGGTCCGCTCCGCCTCCACCTGGCGGTGCGCCGCCCCTTCGACGGCGATGCGCTGCTGGACTGGTTCAGGTCGCGGGCGGTCGACGGTCTCGAGCAGGTCGACGACACCAGCTACCGGCGCCGCATCCGGGTGGGCGACGCGGCCGGAACCATCGAGGTGCGGCCCGGGACCGACGGGGTGGAGCTCGCGGTCGATCTCCCTCCGGGAACCGGCCTCGGGACGGTCGTGGCCGGCGTTCGGCGCCTCTTCGACCTCTCGGCCGATCCCGCCGCCGTCGACCAGCACCTGGCTGCCGACCCGATGCTGCGCCCGCTGGTCGCCCGGCGGCCCGGGATCCGCGTCCCGGGGTGCTGGTCTGGCTTCGAGGCCGCCGTGCGAGCGGTGGTCGGTCAGCAGATCTCGGTGGCCGCGGCCACCACCGTCGTCGGACGCATCGTCGCATCGCACGGGACCGACGGCGCCTTCCCTGACCCGGATGCGCTGGTCGATGCGCCCCTCGAACGGCTCGGCATCATCGGACGGCGGGCCGAGACCATCCGGATCCTCGCCCGGACCGTGCTCGACGGTGACCTCGTGCTCGACGGCTCGTTGCCCCACGACGACCTGGTGACCCGACTGGTCGCGCTACCGGGCATCGGTCCCTGGTCCGCCTCCTACGTGGCCCTGCGCAGCGGCGAACCCGACGCGTTCCCGGTGGGCGACCTCCACCTGCGCCGCATGCTCGGCGCCGCATCCGAACGCGAAGCCCTCGCCCGCGCCGACCGCTGGCGGCCGTGGCGGGCGTACGCCGCGATGCACCTCTGGCAGACCCCCTTCGAAGGAGCCGAACCATGACCGTGACCATCACGACCACCGATGTCGACACACCGGTCGGGCCGCTGCGCATCGCGGTCCGGGACGAGACCGTCGTCGCCTGCGGCTTCGTCGATCGCTTCGACGGCCTCGTCGAGCAGGTGGACCGGCGCAACCCCGGGGCCCGCTGGGTGGAGGGCGACAGCAGTGCGGCCGCGGCGCTGCGCGCGTACGTCGCGGGGGACACGGCCGCCATCGATCACCTCGCCGTGGACACCGGCGGCACTCCGTTCCAGCAGCGGGTGTGGGGGGCGCTGCGCACGATCCCCACCGGCACGACGTGGAGCTACACCGATCTCGCCACCGCGACCGGCTCCGCCACCGCGACCCGCGCCGTGGGTTCCGCCAACGGCGCCAACCCCGTGTCGGTGGTGGTCCCGTGTCACCGCGTGATCCGGGCCGACGGCACGCTCGGGGGCTACGGCGGTGGTCTCGATCGCAAGGTGTGGCTGCTCGGCCACGAGGGCGTGCTGCTGCACGGGTGAACCACTCGCTGGCGCGGGCGCATGTCACATGTCGGAATTGGGTGGATCCGGGAGCGTCGACCGTAAGCTCTCCGCACGCCCGATGCGGGAGGACGCGCTGTGTACATGAGGATCGGTCGATGGTGCTTCGGCCACCGGCGGATGGTCGTCGCGGCGTGGCTGCTCGTGATCATCGTCGTCACGGTGCTCGTGAACATCGTCGGTTCCGACTTCGGCGGCGATCCGCAGGCGCCTGCGTCCGAGAGCCGCACCGGCCTCGACGTGCTCGACGCCCGCTTCGGCGGGTTCGGCACCGGCCGGGGCGGGACCATCGTGTTCAAGGCCCAGCAGGGCGTCGACGATCCCGCCGTCCAGCAGGCCGTCGAGGAGCTGGTCCGCTTCGCCGACGAGACCCAGGGCGTCGACGTGGTCAGCCCGTACAGCCAACAGGGCAAGCTCCAGGGCCAGATCGCGACCGAGGGGCCCGAGGCGGGCAAGGTGGCCTACGCCCAGATCGAGCTGAGCGACGCCATCACCTTCTCCGAGTCCGGTGACCTCGGCGCCACGCTGCTCGACCGGGCGCAGGCCATCGAGTCCCGCATCCCCGGCCTCCAGATCGAGATCGGCGGCGACTCCCTCGCCGGCTTCCAGCCGCCGGAGTCGGAGCTCATCGGCCTGGCGTTCGCCGTCGTCGTGCTGATCATCTCCTTCGGCTCCGTGCTGGCCATGGGCCTGCCGATCGCGGTGGCCCTCGGCGGTGTCGGCCTCGGCCTCGGCGTCACCAACCTGATCTCGAACGTCACCACGATGCCCGACTTCGCCACCACCATCGGTGCGATGATCGGCCTCGGCGTCGGCATCGACTACGCCCTGTTCGTGGTCACCCGCTATCGAGAGGGCCTGCACCGCGGGTGGACACCGGCGACGGCGACGATGGCGGCGATGGACACTGCCGGACGGGCGGTGACCTTCGCCGGCGTGACCGTGGTCGTCTCGCTGCTCGGCCTGCTCCTCATCGGACTGCAGTTCGTCGCCGGCCTCGGCATCAGCGCGGCCATCACCGTGGCGATGACGATGGCCGCGTCCACCACGCTGCTCCCCGCGTTGCTCGGCTTCGCCCAGTTCAAGGTGGAGATCACCCGCTGGCGCGGGCTGGTCGCCGCCGCGTTCGTGGCGATCGCCCTCCTCGGTGTCGGGTTGCGGCTGAGGCCGCTCCTGCTCGGCCTGCCACTCGCCGTCGTGATCATCGTGGCCGGCTTCTTCGTCCCCGTCCTCAAGCGCGAGGTCCCCCGGAGCCGGCCGAAGCCGACGCACCAGACCGGCTGGTACAAGTGGAGCCACCTCATCCAGTCCCGCCCGTGGCCGTTCCTGATCGGCGGCACGCTCGTCCTCCTCTTCCTCGCTGTCCCGGTGCTCGGCCTCCGGCTCGGCTTCTCCGACGAGGGCAACTTCCCGAAGGACACCACGACCCGCCAGGCGTACGACCTGTTGAGCGAGGGCTTCGGGCCCGGCTTCAACGGCCCGTTCTTCGCCGTGGCACCGCTCGACTCGCCCGATCAGCTGGCGACGTTCCGGGACGTGGTGACCGCCATCGGCAACGACCCCGGCGTGGCGTCGGTGTCGCCCGCGGTCCCCAACGATCCCGGTGATCCCACCGCGGCCCTGGTGCGGATCATCCCCACCACCTCACCGCAATCGGTCGAGACCGAGCAGTTGATCCGCAGACTGCGCGAGGACGTCATCCCGTCGGCCGTCGGCGACTCGGGCCTCGACGTGTCGGTCACCGGCTTCGTGGCGGTCGCCGTCGACTTCAGCTCCTACCTGGCTGGGCGCAGCCTGCTCTTCTTCGGGGTGGTCCTCGCCCTGTCGTTCATCTTGCTGATGGCCGTCTTCCGCTCGCTGCTGGTGCCGCTCAAGGCCGTGATCTTGAACATGCTTTCGATCGCCGGGGCCTACGGCGTGGTCGTGGCGCATCTTCCAGTGGGGCCACTTCGGCTCGCTCACCGGTATCGAGCCGGCCCCCGTCGAACCGTTCATCCCGATGATGATGTTCGCCATCGTGTTCGGTCTGTCGATGGACTACGAGGTCTTCCTGCTGTCGCGCATCAAGGAGGAGTACGAGCGCACGGGAGATGCCAAGAACTCTGTCGCCGACGGCCTCGCCTCCACCGCCCGGGTCATCAGCGCGGCGGCGGCCATCATGGTCGTCGTCTTCGGCAGCTTCCTCCTCGAGGACGGCCGGGTCGTGAAGGTGTTCGGCGTCGGACTCGGTGTGGCCGTGTTCCTCGACGCCACCCTCGTGCGCATGCTCCTGGTGCCCGCCACGATGGAGTTGCTGGGCGAGAGGAACTGGTGGATCCCCAAGTGGCTCGACCGCATCCTCCCCAGCCTCAACGTCGAAGGCTCACCGGACCACGAGGAGCAGCTGGCGGCGGCGATCGCCAGCGAGGAGCCACGGCACGAGGAACCCGTGCCCGAGCCCGTCTGACGCGATCCGGTTCGCCAACGGGTGCACCCGGCGGCCGGGATCCGTGCGAGAGTTGCGGAGTGGAGATCAGGCCCGCCGCTGCGGCAGATGCCGTAGCCATCGCGTCGATCCTCAACGCGCTCCTCCCCACGACCACCATCGAGTGGACCGACACGCCGCACTCCGTCGCCGGCGTACTGGCGTGGCTCGACGAGCACGACACGGTCCTCGTCGCCGACGATGGAGGTGCGGTCGTGGGCGTGGCGGCGTTCGGCCCGTTCCGCGACATCGTGAAGCGTCCCGGCTATCGGTTCACGGTCGAGAACTCGGTCCACGTCCGGGCGGACCGATGGGGGACGGGGACGGGTCGGGCCCTCATGGTCGCCCTGGCGGAGGCGGCACGGGCGAGCGGCAAGCACGTCATGGTCGCGGCCATCGACGGGGAGAACGAAGCCTCGATCCGCTTCCACGAGCGCCTCGGCTTCGTCGAGGTGGGCCGGATGCCCGAGATCGGCGCCAAGTTCGGTCGCTGGCTCGACCTCGTCCTGCTCCAACTCAACCTCGACGACCGTTCGGCGCCGCTCGACCCCTCGTAGCTCGGCACCGCGGTCAGCGAGGCAGCAGCGCGACGCCGACCTCGTTCGCCAACCGCACGACGGTCGCCAGCGGCAATCCGACGACGTTGGTGTCGCTGCCCTCGATCCCGGTGACGAACATGCCCGCCCCGCCCTGGATGGCGTAGGCCCCGGCCTTGTCGAGTGGCTCCCCGGTGGCGACGTAGGCGGCGATCTCGTGAGGGGACAGGCCGCGGAAGCGGACCATCGTGGTCTCGACCGCCGATGCCTCGCGGCCGGCATGGGCGACGTGGACGCCGGTGAGCACGTGGTGGGTGGCTCCGGAGAGCCGACGGAGCATGGCGACGGCATCGGAGTGGTCAGTCGGCTTGCCCAACACCTCCTCGCCGAGGACGACGACCGTGTCGGCCGCCACCACCAGCGCATCGTCACCGACCGCGACGGCTCCCGCCTTGGCTCGGGCCAAGCGGGTCACGAGCGCCACCGGGGCCTCGCCGGGCGCGGCGGTCTCGTCCACATCGGCGGGCCGGACGTCGGGTTCGATGCCCAGCCGCCGGAGCAGCTCGAGCCGCCGGGGCGACCCGGAGGCGAGCACCACCCGGACGGCAACGGCCGGCTCGGACAACGGCTCATCCACCGGAGACGGCGAGATCGGCGAGCCGATCCGGCGGGGTCAGGGCATCGGCGTCGTCGAGCCATCCCGCGGGCATCGCCACGGGCCGGGGGCCGCTGGTGTGACCTCGTGGCGCTCGCAGGACCTCGCGCGGGAACGGCTGGTGGGGGTCGACGAGATCGAGGAGCCGATCGAGTTCGGCGAGGGTCGACACCTGGCGCAAGGCGTTGCGCACCGGTCGTCCCACCGAGAAGCCCTGGAGGTACCAACCGGTGTGCTTGCGGAGCTCTTTCATACCGGAGCGCTCGCCGAACCAGGCGGCGAGGAGCTCGCCGTGCTCACGGATCATGGCCACGATCTCGCCCGAGGTGGGCGGCGGGGGCACCGGCGCTCCGGCGAAGGCGGCCGCCAGGTCGCGGAAGAGCCAGGGCCGGCCGAGGCAGCCCCGGCCGATCACCACGCCGTCGCAACCGGTCCGCCGCATCATCGCCACCGCGTCGGCGGCTTCCCAGATGTCGCCGTTCCCGAGCACGGGGATGGTGGTGACCGCATCCTTCAGCTCGGCGATGGCCGTCCAATCGGCCTCACCCGAGTACAGCTGCTCGGCCGTGCGGGCGTGCACCGCGACGGCTGCCGCGCCGACGTCCTCTGCGATCCGCCCGGAGACCAGCCAGGTGAGGTGCTCGGCATCGAGCCCGACCCGCATCTTCACCGTGACCGGGATCTCGCCCGCCCCGTCGACGGCGGCGGCGACCACCGCGCCGAACAGACGGGGGTGGACCGGGAGGGCGGACCCGCCACCGTGCCGGGTGATCTTGCGGGCGGGGCAGCCGAAGTTGAGATCGATGTGGTCGACGCCGACCTCGTCGCGCACCCGGCGCACGGCCTCACCCATCACGGCGGGATCGGTGCCGTAGAGCTGGATCGATCGGACGGGTTCGTCGGGAGCGAAGCGGGCGATGTCGAAGGTGCGCTCGTTGCCCTCCACCACGGCTCGTGCGCCCACCATCTCGCTCACGTAGAGCGCGGCGCCGAACCGACGGCACAGGGCGCGGAACGCGCCGTTGGTGACCCCGGCCATCGGGGCGAGGACGACGGGCGGGTCGGCCTGGAGCGGACCGATCCGGAGGGGAGCAAAGGACATCTCGATCCGACAAGTCTGCCGATGTCGAACCCCAGTCCACGAAAACGGCGGCGGCGCCTTCCCCGAGGGGGCGTTGGGTCGGTCGATGTCGGCCTGCCAGGCTCATCGGTCGTGATCCTCGTCGATGCCACCGGATTGACCATGCGTCGCCCGGACCGCGCCCTGTTCGAGGACCTGTCGCTCACCATCAGCTCGGGCGATCGCCTGGCGGTCGTCGGGGTCAACGGCACGGGCAAGTCCACCCTGCTCGGGGCCCTCGCCGGCTCCCGGACCCCCGATGCCGGCACGATCCGCCGGGGTCGCGGAGCCCGGGTCAGCCACCTCGACCAGGATGCACCGCTGCCCGCGGGGACCGTCGCCGGCGTGACCGGCGAACGGTGGGAAGCGGCGGCCGTCCGGGATCGCCTCGGTCTCGCCGGTCTCGACGACCGCCCCACGGACGAGCTGTCGGGTGGGCAGGTCAAGCGCGTCGCGCTCGTCCGCGCCCTGCTCGGGTGCGGCCCCGACGGCGGCGGCCCGCCCGACGACGCCGACCTGCTCATCCTCGACGAACCGACCAACCATCTCGACGTGGCGGCGATCGCCTGGCTGGAGGAGTGGCTGGCGTCGTTCCGGGGTGGGCTGGTCCTCGTCACCCACGACCGCCACGTGCTCGACCGGGTGACCACCCGCATCCTCGAGCTCGACCGCGGCAGCGCCTACCTCCACGACGGCGGCTACGCCGGCTACCTGGAGGCGAAGGCCGAGCGCGCCGAGCGGTCGGCGACCGCCGAGTCCAAGCGCCGCAACCTGGCCAAGACCGAGCTGGCCTGGCTCCGCCGAGGCGCCCCGGCCCGGACATCGAAGCCCAAGGCGCGCATCGAGGCGGCCACGGCGGTGGTCGAGGGTGGGCCGCGTGGGTCCGATGTCCGCGACCAGGATCTCGGACTCCACCTGGGGACGCCCCGGTTGGGCGACAAGGTCATCGAGGCCACGGGACTGGGGGCCGTCGTGGACGGCCGGACCCTCTTCGACGGACTCGACCTGCTCCTCGATCCCCGGGAACGGCTGGGCATCGTGGGCCCCAACGGCGCCGGGAAGACCACGCTGCTCCAGATCCTGGCCGGCGAGCGGCCGCCCGACCACGGCAGGGTCGATGTGGGCCCCACCGTCCGCCTCGCCATGTTCAGCCAGATCGCGACCGAGCTCGATCCGGCGGTGCGGGTGCGCGATCTGGTCACCGGCGGGAAGAAGGAGGTGTCCTGGCAGGACACCGCGCTGATGGAGCGGTTCTGGTTCGACAGCGACTCGCAGTGGGCGCCGGTCGGCACGCTGTCCGGCGGAGAGCGGCGCCGGCTCCAGCTCCTGCTCGCGTTGGCCGCCCAACCCAACGTCTTGCTGCTCGACGAACCCACCAACGACCTCGATCTCGACACCCTCCGCATGCTCGAGGACTTCCTCGAGGAGTGGCCGGGCGCGCTCGTGGTGGTGTCGCACGATCGAGCTCTCCTCGAGCGGACCGTCGTCGACGTGTTGGTGATCGACGGTGAGGGCCATGCCGAGCGGCGGCCCGGCGGTCTCAGCGGCTACCTGGCCGAGATGCAGGGCAAGCGATCTCGGGGCAAGGCATCGGTGACCACGGCTGTCGCAGGGAACGAACGCCGGCCCGAATCGTCGCCATCGCCCTCCGAACCGAGGGCGGCACGCCGTTCGCCCTCCACGGTGCGCCGGGAGCTCAACACCGCCGAGCGAGACCTGGCGAAGGCCACCGAGGCGCGTGAACGGATCAAGGCCGCGCTCGAGCAGGCCATCGGCGACCACCGCAAGCTGGGCGATCTCGGCCGGGACCTGGCCGCGGCCGATGCCGCGGTGGCCGCGGCGGAGGAGCGTTGGCTGGCGTTGGCCGAGGAGGCCGAGGAGGTCAACCCCAACCTCCTGTGAGTGGAGCGCCGCTACGCCCCGGAGACCTCGGCGGCGAAGTCCGCCCACGTGGCCACCCACTGGTCCCACACCGCGGGCGGGTAGTCGTGGCCCATGCCCTCGATCTCGACGTAGCGGGCCCCGGGGATGACCTCGGCCGTGTGGCGGCCGCCGCTGGGCTGGATCAGCGTGTCCCGACTTCCGTGCATCACCAGCGTCGGCACGGAGACGGATCGGAGCGCCTCGTCCCGGGATCCGTCGGTCATGACCGCCTCCATCTGGCGGGCGACGCCCGCGGGGTGGAAGCAGCGGTCGTAATGCCGCGGCCGCCCGGGCCCGGGTCTCGTCGTCGTCGATCCACTCCGGTGTCGAGCCGTACACGCCGATGGCCGCGACGTGGTTCTCCACGTACTCCTGGCGGGAGCTCGCCGGTGGTGCGGTGAGGACGGCCAGGGCCTCGGGCGTGCTGTCGCCGTAGCCCGGCTCACCGGTGCGGGACATCACCGATGTCATGGTGAGGAGCCGGTCCGGGTGGTCGATCGCCAGCCGTTGCACGATCATCCCGCCCATCGACAGACCCATGACGTGAGCCCGTGCGATGCCCAGTGCATCGAGGATCGCCACCACGTCGTCGGCCATGTCGGCGAGGGAGTAGGCGTGGTCGAGCTTCGACGACAGTCCGACGTCGCGGTTGTCGAAGCGGATGACGCGGTAGCCGCGGGCGACGAAGCGCTCGCACCACGCCGCGGCGTAGTTGATGCACTGCGACCCCAGACCGTTGACCAGCACCAGCGCGGGATCGTCGGACCGGCCGAAGCTCTCGTAGTGCAGCTCGACCTCGCCGTTGGTCGCCACGGTCACGGTCGGCTTCCCTGCACCGGGCATCGATCGATCGGAGGGTGAGAGGACTCGGGCATGGGGAGAACCTAGGAGATGCGGGTCCGCGTCAGCCCGTGTCCTGGTTCCGGGCTCGCAGGTCGAGGAACGCGGCACTGGAGGCGTGGGCTCGCTGGATGAGCTCGGCGGTACGACTGAAGTCGTTGCGCTTCACCGAGCCCGGGTCGACGCCAGGGAGCACGATGACCTCGACGTGATCGGGCATCCGGGCCAGCTCGTCGGCGAAGCGGTGGTTGCGGGCGATCGAGAACGACTGCAGGAGCACGTCGACGGGCCGCTTCGGGGACGGGCGCGGCCGGGCGAAGTTGCCGACGTGGAGCACCACGATGCGCTCGAAGCCGCGCCGCAGGGCCCGGGACACGGGGACGTTGTCGACCACCGCCCCGTCGATGTAGGTCGCGCCATCGATCTCCACCGGTGGGAAGGCGGCAGGCAGCGCGCACGAGGCGAGCACGGCCCGCTCGACGGGGCCGGCGTCGAACCAGCGGGCGCGGCCGGTGGTCATGTCGGTGGCGACGCACTCGAACGGGATCGGGTAGTCCTCGATGCGTTCGTAGGGCGCGCAGCTGCGGACCAGCTTGCGCAGACCCCGGTCGGGATAGAGGCTCAGCCCGCGCTTGAGCAGCAGCCACGGGCCATTGACCCGGCCGGTGGGGAACAGGTCGTCGCCGTCGAGGCCGAGCCAGATCCGGCGCAGCTGCTCGACACCCGCCGGGCTCGGGTCGGTGGCCATGGCGAGGCCGTTGAGCGAGCCGACGGAGCAACCGAAGACGGCGTCGGGTACCTCACCGCGATCGGCGAGCGCGAGGAGCATGCCCACCTGGACGCTCCCGAGGTTGCCTCCACCCCCGAGCACCCACGCGGTCCGCGGCCGGCGGCGCCCTGCCAGTTCGGTGACCGACATCTGCCCTCCCAGATCTGCTCTCCCCGCCGGCCATCTTCGGCCAAACCGGCAGGGCGCGCCGAGTTCGCAACCGGATCGTCACCTCTGGCGGGCGCGAAGCGGATGAACACGGACGAACCGGCGGAGCGTCGACCGCTTTGGGGGTTGGCAAAATCCGGGCCTATGGTGTGAATGGTGCGATCACGCTGGGGAGTGACGATCGGCCTCGTGGTGTTGGTGCTGGTCGGTGGGCTGTTGCCGGCGGCACAGGCAGCGATGCCGGCAGTGGAGTTCGGTGACGCGGCCGGCATCCATGTGGAGTCGGTCACCCGGGTGAGCCCACGCCAGTACGACGTGTCGGTCTCGACCGCGGCGCTCGGTCGGGCCGTCGACGTCCGGGTCCTCGTCCCCGACGGCTACGAATCGGATTCATCACCGTTGCCGGTGCTCTACCTGTTCCACGGGACCAGCGGTCGCGCCTCCGACTGGGTGGAGACAGGTGAGGCGGAGCAGGCCACCGCATCGCTGCCGCTGATCGTCGTGATGCCCGACGCCGGGTTCGACGGCAACGGCGGCGGCTGGTTCACCGACTGGGTCGACACGACCACGGCACTGGGGCCGTCGCAGTGGGAGACGTTCCACATCGACCAGCTCGTCCCGTGGATCGACGCCAACCTGCGCACGGTGGCGACCCGGTCGGGGCGAGCGGTTGCCGGCCTGTCGCAGGGAGGGTTCGGGTCGACGACCTACGCCGCCCGTCATCCCGACCTGTTCGTGTCGGCGGCGTCGTTCTCGGGGGCGCCCGACATCGATTGGGACCCCGTGGTGGCGGCAGGGGCCACCGTGATCATCGAGGGCACCGCGGTCGGTCTCGACGGCGTCCAGCCCGAAGCCATGTTCGGGTCGCGCGTCACCGACGAGATCAACTGGCAGGGCCACGACCCCGCCGACCTCGTCACCAACCTGCGCGACGTCGATGTGTGGTTGTACACGGCAACCGGCGCACCGGGACCGCTCGACCCTGCAGTGCCGAATCCGGGGGCCGGTGGCATCGAGCTGGCGACCCACGGCTCGACGATCAGCTTCGTGCAGCGGGCCCGGGACCAAGGGGTGCCCGTCCACCTCGACGACTACGTCCTCGGCACGCACTCGTGGCCCTACTGGGCGCGGGATCTCCGGGAGTACCTGGTGCCGTTGATGGCCACGTTCGCCTCACCACCGGCTGCTCCGCAGTCGATCTCGTACCAGACGATCGACAGAGAATGGTCGCAATGGGGCTGGTCGGTGACCATGCGACGGGCCGCCGAGCAGCAGTTCAGCGCCCTCTCCGATGCCGGGCCACGAGGGTTCACCTTGCGGGGTGCGGGCGCCGCGTCGGTGACGTCGCCGCCGTTCTACGAGCCCGGCGCGGTCGTGCACATCACCTCGTCGGGCACGCTCGGGACCACAGAGACGACCGCCACCGCCGACGACCAGGGACGCCTGCACCTCGACGTGGCGCTCGGTCCCGACCAGCCCACGACGGCCGTCGTCGGGGTTCCGACGCCGCCGCCGTGGTCGACCACCGTCGTGGTCCGACCCGAAGCGGACACCGGTACGCCGGACTCGTGAGGGGCGGGCGGCCGGTGCACCGGCGCCTCAGCGGCCGCGGAACTCCGGTTCCCGACTCTCGGCGAAGCTCGAGATCCCCTCGAAGAAGTCCTTGGTCCCGAACAGCTGCATGGTCTGGAGCAGCACGTGGTGGGTGTGGGAGGGGAAGTCCTCGGTGAGGCCGTGGCGGTAGAGACGCTTCATCGCTCGGATCGCCAGCGGTGCGTTGGCCGCGATCTCCTGGGCCCAGGCGGTGGCGGTCGCCAGCAGTTCGTCGTCGGGCACCACGGTGTTGGCGAGTCCGAGGTCGGCGGCGGCGGGGGCATCGATGTCACGACCCAGGAACCCGATCTCCGCCGCCTTGGCCCAGCCGAGGAGCCGGGGGAGGTACCAGGTGCCACCCGACTCGGGCACCACGCCGCGCTTGGCGAACCCGGGCAGGAGGCGGGACGACTCGCCGAGGATGCGCATGTCGCACCCGAGGGCGAGGTCGAGGCCGTAGCCGGCGGCGGCGCCGTTGACCGCGGCGATGATCGGGGTGTCGATCTCGAACAGGATCGACGTCGGCAGGCTGCGGGTGTTCTGGAGCACGGTGGCGCCACCGCCACCACCACCTCCGGAGCCGATGCCGGTACCGGCCATGGCGTCTTTGATGTCGAGCCCGGCGCAGAAGCCCTTGCCCGCACCGGTGAGGACGATGGCCCGCACGTCGACGGCGTCGTCGGCCCGCGTGAACGCCTCGGCCAGCTGCGTCAGCATCGGTACCGAGATGGCGTTGCGCCGGTGGGGCCGGTTCAAGGTGATGGTGGCGACGTGGTCGGCCACCTCGTAGAGCACCGGGTGTGCATCGGGATCGGCGGGAGCTGCGGTGTCGGTGTCGGTGGCCATGTCGGTAGCGTAGGGGCATGTCCGTCACCGAGACCGAGACAACGGAGAACGAGCGCGACCCCGAGGGAGACCAGGTGATCCTCACCGTCACCGAGGTCGCCGTGACGAAGATCCTCGAGCTCCGCGAAGCCGAGGACGAACCCGAGGGGCTGGCGCTGCGGGTTGCCGTCACCGGCATCCGCGGACCCGAGTACACCTACGACCTCACGTTCGAGCCGGTGGCCGAGGCCGAAGACACCGACAACGTGTACCGCCAGGGCGAGCTCGCGGTCATCGTCCCGGCCGATTCGATGGACCAGCTCCAGGGCGCCACGCTCGACATGCCGAGCACCGACGGCCAGGGCGGCCTCGTGCTGCGCAACCCGAACCGGCCCGATCCGCTCGCCGGTGTCGATCTCGACCTCACCGGAACCACGGCCGAGAAGGTGCAGCAGCTCCTCGATCAGCAGGTCAACCCGGGCCTGGCCGCGCACGGTGGCTTCGCCGAGCTCAAGGGCGTCGAGGACGACAAGGTGTACGTGATCATGGGCGGCGGCTGCCAGGGTTGTGCCGTGTCCGCCATGACCCTGCGAGAGGGCATCGCGGCGGCGATCACGGGTGCGATCCCGGAGATCACCGAGGTGATCGACGTCACCGACCACACCGCAGGCGAGAACCCCTACTACGCCTAGCCGCTACGCCGGCAGACTTCGTCCGCCGGCTCCGCTTCTGGAGTTGCTCCGCCGCCGACTGGGCGAACTGCCCGGTCATGGCGCCGTAGACCGGCGTTCCAGCTTGCACTTCGCGTGCCGATGCGGAACCATGTGCTGGTTGTCACCTTCCAGGTGGGGGCGACCAGGGGGAGAGGCCCGGACCACGGTCCGGGCCTCGTCGCGCCCGGCAGCGGCGCGAAAGAGCCCGAGACGCTCCCACTGGGGTCGGAGAGCGAGAGCGTCCCGGGCGTCACAACGTCTTGGAGGGAACCATTGGACGCTGCTGGCCGGAGAACGGTGCTCCCGGCCCGACCTTGCGGTGCGGGGAGGAAATTTCGGTACGGGGGCGCGTCCAGTTTCCGCGGGACCCGGGCCCCACCCCGAGGGAACTGGACGCGGGTGCGAACCGGGGGCGGGTCAGGCGGTGTGGCCGGCGGTGGCCGACACCCGGTGGGCGGCGGCGCAGATGCCGGCGGCGTCGAGGCCGTAGCGGGCCAGGATGGCGTCGACCTCGGCGTGGTGGATGTACTCGGTGGGGATGCCGAGGATCTCGATGCGGGGCACCGACCGGTCGTCACAGGCCTGCCGGATGGCCGACGCCATCATCGAGCCGGCGCCACCGGCCCGGTAGCCGTCCTCGATCGTGACCACGGCCGGGTGCTCGATGGCATCGGCGATCATGAGCTCGTCGAGCGGCTTGACGCTGCGCACGTCCCACACCGTGGCCTCGATGCCGTCGGCGGCCAGGGCGTCAGCGGCGGCCAGCGACGCCTCGAGCATCTTGCCGACGGCGAGGATGCAAACATCGGACCCGGCGCGCGCCTTGCGCCCACGCAGCCCGGAGCCGATCTGGTCCTCGGAGGGCGATGACGGCAGGGTCTTGGGCCAGCGGATCATGACCGGCCCGTCGACGATGTCGAGGGCGTCGTGGAGCATGACGCCGATCTCCTCGTACGACGAGGGGGCGAGGACGGTCATGTTCGGGATCTTGGTGAACAGCACCATGTCGAGCACGCCGTGGTGCGAGGCGCCGTCGTTGCCGGTGATCCCGGCCCGGTCGAGACAGAACACGACCGGTTGTTCGTGGAGGCCGACGTCGAGGTTGACCTGGTCGAACGCGCGCGACATGAACGTCGAGTACACCGCGACCACCGGACGAAGGCCGCCCATGGCCATCCCGGCAGCCGACGTCACGGCGTGCTGCTCGGCGATGCCGACGTCGAAGAGGCGGTCGGGGAACCGTTCGGCGAACGGCAACAGCCCGGTCGAGTCGGGCATCGCGGCGGTGATGGCGACGATCTCCGGCCGTACCTCGGCCTCTTTGATCAGCGCCTCGTAGAAGGCGGCCGCGCAGTACCCGGGCTTGACCGAACCCATGTCGTGCATGTGCTTGATCGGATCGTTCTCGGCCGGCGGGTAGCCCCGGCCCTTCTGTGTGAGCACGTGGACGACGATGGGACCGTCGTACTGGTCGGCGTCGCGTAGCGCCCGCTCGAGCCCCTCGATGTCGTGGCCGTCGAAGGGCCCCGTGTAGCGGATGCCGAGGTCCTCGAAGAACGCCGGCGGCTCGAAGTAGTCGCGCACGCCGGCAAGGGTGGCCTCGAAGCCGCGTTCGAGCCGCTCGCCGAGCAGGGGTACCTCGCGCAGGAGCTTCTCGATCCGGGCCCGGTTCCGGAGGTAGCGGGGATCGAGGCGGATGCGCGCCAGGCTCTCGCCCAGGCGGCTGACGGTGGGGGCGTAGGAGCGGCCGTTGTCGTTGAGGATGATGATGGCGTTGGCATTGGAGTGGCCGAGGTTGTTCAGTCCCTCGTACGCCATGCCGCCGGTGAGCGAGCCGTCGCCGATCACGGCCACGATGCGCCGGTCGGTGATCTCGTTGCGCCGCATCGCCATGGCGAAGCCGTAGGCGTAGCTGGCGATGGTGGAGGCGTGGCTGTTCTCGATCCAGTCGTGGGGCGACTCCCGGCGGCTCGGGTAGCCCGAGAGCCCGTGCTCCTGCCGGAGCCCGTCGAAGCGGTCCCGCCGCCCGGTGAGCATCTTGTGGACGTAGGCCTGGTGACCGGTGTCCCACAGCAGGATGTCGCGAGGGGATTCGAACACGCGGTGCAGCGCCAGCGTCAGCTCGACCGCGCCGAGATTGGACCCCAGGTGGCCGCCGGCGGGGCTGGCATCGACCGATTGGACGATGAGCTCGCGGAGCTCGCCCGCCAGCTCGTCCAACTGCTCGAACGTCAGACCTCGCAGGTCAGCGGGGCTGTTGATGCGGTCGAGCAGCATGGGTGGCACGCTCCGGGAGGCAGGCAGGGAGGTCGGGCGGTCATCCGCCCACAGCGGTCTACGGTACCGGCCCGGGCCGTGGACCGGCCACGGGGCCGCAACTGTCCCTTACGTCTAGATTCGCGCCCATGCCATCGATGGAACGGGCTCGCGACGAGGGCGAGGGGGCGGTGGCCGCGATCCGTCGCCGGCTCACCGAGCGGGCGGCGTCGTTGATGAAGCAGCACCCGGAGTTCGCCGACGGCGCCGCCGAGATCGGCCTCGTCGACAAGTCCTGGCTCGACGATCCCACCGGCAACCCGATCCGCACCGCGACCTCACTCGACGTGGTGCAGCGCTACCTCGAGCGGTCCATCGAGCAGGAGCCGTCGCTGATCGCCAGCCTGGGGCTCAACGCCATCCAGCTGCTGGCGCTGGAATCCGCCGATCACGACACCGCCGGCCAGGCCCGGGAGGTCACCATCGTGTTCACCGACCTCGAGGGCTTCACCCGCTACACCAGCCGCAACGGCGACGAGGCGGCGCGTCGGTTGCTCGAGCGCCATCACCGGGCGGTGGGTCCGGTGATCCGCAGCCGCGGCGGCCGGATCGTGAAGAAGCTCGGCGACGGCCTGTTCATCAGCTTCGACGCGCCCGAGGCCGCCGTCCTGGCCGCGCTCGAGATCGGTGAAGCCGACTCCGGCGAGCTCCGCCTCCGGGCCGGGATGCACCACGGCGAGGCGGTCATGGTCGGCGGCGATCTCATCGGCCACGCCATCAACGTCGCGGCCCGCGTGACCGACTCGGCCAAGGGCGGCGAGATCCTGGCCACCACCCAGGTCCGCGGTGCCATCGGCTCGCTGCCCGGCGTGGCCTTCGGCCGAGCCCGGCGTCGCAGCTTCAAGGGCGTCGCCGAGTCGATCTCGGTCTGTCCCGTGTCGCGGCGGCCGTAGGTGCCGATCGCCGTGGTGGGGGAGTCGCCGGATGGGTGAGCCGATCGAGCGCCGGCGTGACCTCCCGATGGTCGACGTCGTGCGCCTCCAGCAGCAGGGGTGCGAGCAGGCGGGCTCGGCTCTCTACGGCCGCATCCTCGCCGCCATGGCCGACGATGTCGAGCGGGGCGGTCCGTGTGCCGAGATCCTCGCGCCCTGGACGGCGAACGCCATGGCCGATGCCATCCCGTTGCGCTTCCTCGCGTCGGTCCATCGCATGGTGCTCGATGGCCGGGCCCCGGCGTTGGCGCCGTACTTCCCCAGCGTGGGCGGAGACGACGACGGTGATCCGGTCGATGCGTTCTTCACGGTCGTGCGACGGCACCGCCTCCAGATCGAGGCCGACATGCACCGTGGTGTGCAGACCAACGAGGTCGGCCGAGCGGCCGCGCTGGTGGGAGGGTTCCATCAGGTGTCGCTCGAGTTCGGCCTCCCCCTCCGGCTGCTCGAGGTGGGGAGCAGCGCCGGCCTGTTGCTGCGTTGGGACCAGTACCGCTATGCCGCCGACGGCGTCGGTTGGGGACCGGACCAGGGCCTCCGCTTCGAGGAGCCGTGGACGGGCGCCCCGCCCCGGTTCGACGACTCGCTGGTCGTCGCCAGTCGAGCGGGGTGCGATGTGCATCCGATCGACGTGCGCTCGGACGAGGACGTGACGATGTTGCGCGGTTTCCTGTGGCCTGACCAGGTCGAGCGGCGGACCCGCCTCGACGAGGCCATCGCCATCGCTCGGCGGTTTCCGGCCCGGATCGACGTGGCCGACGCCGGAGCCTGGGTGGAGGCTCAGCTGGCCGAGCCGGTCTCGGGGGTGGCCACGGTCGTGTTCCACTCGATCGTGCTGCAGTACCTGCCCCGCCAGAGCTTCGAGCGGCTGCGGAGCGCCATCGAGGATGCCGGGGCGCGTGCGACTGCGGACGCACCCGTGTGCTGGCTCCGCATGGAGCCGGCGGGCGACGTCGCCGATGTCCGGGTGCGGTGCTGGCCCGACGGTTCCGACCAGCTCCTGGCCACCACCGGCTACCACGGTCCGCCGGTGACCTGGCTGAAGCCGAAGTGACGGCGGATCAGGTCGCGGCGGGCTGTCGTCGCTGCGACCAGCCCGTCACCAGCCGGGCCAGGCCGGCCCCGATGGCCAGCGCGGCGAGCCCGCCGACCGCGTCGATCCAGTAGTGGTTGGCCGTGACGATGATGGTGAACAGCGTGATCCCGGGATAGGCGATGATCAGGGCGCGAAGCCACTTGCGGCGGGTCATCGGCAACAGCACGAGCATCGACCACGTCGACCAACCCATGTGCATCGAGGGCATGGCGGCGTACTGGTTGGTGACCTCGGCGGCCTTCTCGTCGTCGAAGGAGATCCAGCCGCCGTGCACGGCGAGGGTGTCGACGTAGCCGTAGCGGTCGCACGCCGCGGACTCGTGGGCGCCCGCCGGCGCCGCCGCGGCGGCCTCGGGCGCGTAGATCTGGCAGGCGCCGAAGGTCCCGGGATCGTCGAGCAGTCGCGGCGGCATCAGCGAGTAGCTGGCGAAGCCGACGAGGGCGATGAGGGTCGTGAATCCGAGGGTGGTCCGCCACAGGGGGTAGCGGTCCTTGTCGGTCCGGTACAGCCAGAACAGCGCGCCGGCGGTGATGATGAAGTGGGCGGTGCCGTAGAGGATGTTCCAGATGCGGATGAGTCCCATGGCGGGTAGGCCGAGGTACCAGTGCTGGAGGTGGGCCTCGAAGTAGAGCCCGACCGACCGCTCGAGGTCGATGACCGAGCGGGCGTGCTCGTAGGCGACCGAGGCGTCGACGTGGTCGGTGCCCTGCGAACCGAACAGGTTCCGGACGAACGAGTACACGGCATAGAAGGCGAGGATGAGCAGGATCTCCCGCCACCACCGAAGGCGGGCCGTGCCAGCCTCGGGAGGGTCTTCGTGTTCGACCGTCGTCGTGGTCATCGGTGCTCGGCGTTCATCCGGTGGAGGCTGGGCTCGATCCCGTCGTGGATCAGACCGGCGATGGTGCCGCGCGGCGCCCACCGATTGCGAACGCCGGGGCGCCGAGCAGGCTGACGCCGAGGTTGAGCAGGTACAACAGCAGACCGAGCGCGATGGCCTGCTGGGTCTCGACTCCGAGCGGACCGAGGAACAGGACGAAGGCGCCCTCGCGCAGACCGAGCCCGCTGATCCCGATGGGCAGCACCTGCACGATGAGCACGGCCGGGAAGAACGCGAGCAGTGCGGTGAGACCAGCGGGACGCAACCCGAGGACGTGCGCGGCAGCGACGGCGGCGAGCACCAGGACGAGCTGGTACGCGAATCCGGCGGCGAGCACCCACAGCGCCGACCGGGGATGGGCCCGCAGCTTGGTGAGCCCGAGGTGGATGGCACCGGCGAAGCGTCGCCATCCGTCGCGCATGGCGAACCGGGCCCCGAAGCGCGGGCTCGACACCGCCGTGAGCGTGGTGGCGAGCAGGGCCAGGGTCACCACGGCGACGCCGACCGCGACCTGGGTGGCCGTACCCAGCCTCCGCAGGCCGGGGTTCAACCCCAGCCCCACCAGGGTGATCACCGGCAGCACGAGCCAACCGGTGACCCGCTCGAGCACCACGGACGCGAACGTGTCGGGGGACACACCGGTGTCGCGGGACAGCCGGGAGACCCGCAGCACGTCGCCGCCGATCGTGGTGGGGAGCACGTTGGACACGAACTGGCCGGCCATGGTGTGCGAGAACAACCGTCGCATCCCGGTCCGCAGTCCCAGGGCATCGAGCACCTGCTTCCACCGCAGCGTGGCGAGCACCATGCCGACGAGCGTCAGGACCGCGGCCAGGGCCAACCACGCCAGCGTGGACGATGTCCGTTCCGGGACCAGCTCGGCGAGATCGATGTCGGGGGCGCGCCACAGCAGGACGGCGATCATCCCGGCGCTGACCGCGAGGCGCGCCAGGAGCGATGCGGCGGGGTGGATCTTCACCTTGCTGGCTCACCCACTTCCTGCTCGAACCCCCTCACGAACGGTGCGAACAGCCTACGCCGGGGGCTACGGTTCCGCGCGGCTCGGTGGACGGCCAGCGTCCGCCCTTCATCGCCCGGTCACCGACCGGCCGACGTCGGGAGGAACCCGTGCCCACATCCAACCTCTGGCGCCCGCTGTGGTGCGCCGTGCTCGTCTCCGCCGCCCTCGCCGCCTGCACCGCACCAGCCGATGACGGGCCGGTGCCGTCTCCCCGGCCCGTCGCCGGTCCGCGCCACCCGCACCGTCGTCGAGCTCCAGCTCGGCGCCGACGTCCCGATGACCACCGAGTTGGTCCGGGTGGGCGACGACGTGCACGGCATCACCCGGTCGCTCGCCGGCATCGTCGGCGAGGAGATCAGGGTCGGCCACGACGACTACGTCCGCCTGGCCCACGCCGATCTCGTCATCGGGGCGGATCGCTGGATCCACACCGACCTCTCGCGCCCGGACGAGCGTCGCTACCACGACCAGCACCCGACCGGCATCACCGAGTTCGCCGACGTCGCCGACCTCAGGGTGGGAGACCGGTTCGGCCCGTTCGCGGTGGTGGCGGTGGGTCACCCCGAGGCCGGGGTGACCGTGGTCGACCTGGGACACGATCGGCGGCTCCGCGTGCGCACGGAACCGGCGACCGACGTGACGGTGATCCGCAGACCCGACCCGGCGACCGTCGTGGCACTCGGCGACCTGCCGGCCCTCGTCGCCGTTCGGTGATGTCGCGCCCGCCGCGGACCTCCGGATCGGGCACCATGTCCGGATGCAGGAACGCGTGATCGCTCTCGACGGCCGGGGCGCCCTGAGGTCGGTTGCCGTCCTCGAGGCCGGAATCGGGGGCCGCCCGCTCCTGCTGGTCCACGGCTTCACCGGGGCCAAGGAGGACTTCGCCGACCACGTGGCCGCGCTGGCCGAGCGTGGATGGTGGGTCGTCGCCCCCGATCTCCGGGGCCACGGTGCCTCCGACCAGCCCGCCGTCGAGGCCGAGTACTCGCTCGACCACTTCGCCGCCGACCTGTGGATCCTCGCCGACGCCCTCGGCTGGTCGGAGCTGGTCCTGCTCGGTCACTCGATGGGGGGCATGGCCTCGCAGGTGGCGGCGTTGTCGGCTCCACACCGGCTCCGGGGCCTGGTCCTCATGGACACGACCCACGGCTCGGTCGAGGGCATCGATCCCGATCTCGCCGCGGCGGGTGCCGCGCTGGCCCGGACCGGCGGCATGCCCGCGGTGAAGGAGGTGCTCGACTCGCTCGGCGACGACGCGCCGCTCGGCTCCGACGCCTACGAGCGTGTGCTCCGCGAGCGCCCCGGCTACCGCGAGTTCGGCGATCGCAAGCTCCTCGGATCGTCAGCCGCCATGTATGCCGCCATGCTCGGGCAGATGACCGGCCAGACCGACCGCCTCGCCGCGTTGGCCGGTCTCTCGGTTCCGAGCCTGGTCGTGGTCGGCGAGCAGGACGAGTCCTTCGTCGGGCCATCGAAGCGGATGGCCGACGCCTTGCCCGATGCCGCGTCTCGCCATCATCCCCGACGCGGGGCACTCACCGCAGTTCGAGAACCCAACGGTCTGGTTCGAGGCCCTCGTCGAGTTCCTCGACGAGGTTGCCTGAACCGGTCGCGTCGCTCACGCCGAGAGCTGCGTGCCGGGCGGGCCACGTCGCGGCCGGACAGCCTCGCCGGCCGATCAGCGGGCCTTGTCGAGGAAGCGCTCCACGTCGACCACGACGCGGGTGACCTTGCCGGCGGCGATCAGGCCCCGGGGGTCGGAGGCCGACACGGTGAAGATGAGCCGACGACCGGAGATCTTCTCCAGGGTCGCCTCGGCCGTCACCGGCACGCCGACCATGGTGGGGGCGAGGTGGTCGAACTGGACCCGCATCCCGACCGACGTCTCGGTGTCCTCGAGCTCACCTTCGATGGCCTGCACCGCGGCCTGCTCGCAGAGGGCGACGAGGCGAGGGGTAGCGAGCACGGCGACGGACCCGGAGCGGAACGCGGCAGCAGTGTCGGCGTCGGACACCATCAGTTCGACGCTGGCGGTCAGTCCGGTCTGGAGAGGCACATCGGTACGCTACGCGGTCCGCGCCGGGCGAGGACATCTCGCACCGCGCGCATCGACCGCCTCCTTCGAAGGGACGCCATGATCGACCAACCCGTGCTCGAGCGAGTCCTGCACACCGCGCTGCGCACCGGCGGCGAGTTCGCCGAGGTGTTCGCCGAGGACAAGCGGAGCGGCAACGGCCTCCTCGACGA
The DNA here is from genome assembly GCA_963747745.1 of uncultured Acidimicrobiaceae bacterium. Classification (GTDB taxonomy): domain Bacteria; phylum Actinomycetota; class Acidimicrobiia; order Acidimicrobiales; family Salinilacustritrichaceae; genus Salinilacustrithrix. The sequence continues at coordinate 28,962 of CAVVGJ010000024.1, read as the reverse complement.
CGGTCGCGTCGAGCAGCTCACCTCGGGGCGCGATCGGGGCGCCGGAATCCGGGTGGTGGTCGGCGACACCACCGGCTTCGCCCACACCGCCGACCTCACCGAGACGGGGCTGATCGCCGCCGCTGAGGCCGCCTCCGCGGCAGCTCGGCAGGGTGGAGGCGGCGTCCGCTCGGTCGCCCTCACCGAGGCGGTCGCGCCGGCGCCCAACGAGGTGCGGGTCTTCCCGGAGGACGTGGCGAAGGCCGACCAGGTCGACGTGCTCCGGCGAGCCGATGCGGCCGCTCGGGCCGCCGGTGGCGCGATCAGCCAGGTCACGGCATCGGTCGGCGGCAGCCGCCGGCGCATCCTCATCGCCAACAGCGACGGCCTGCTGACCTCCGATGACCAGGTCCGGACCGTGTTCTCCGTGAACACGGTGGCCACCGGCGACACCGGGATGCAGACGGGTCGCAAGACCATCGGCCACACGGTCGGTTGGGAGCTGTTCGATCGCATCGACGTCGAGGACTTCGCCGCCGAGGCCGCCCAGCAGGCCATCACCAAGCTTCGCGCCCGCCCCGCCCCCTCGGGACAGCTCCCGGTGGTGATCGGCGCCGGCTCGGGTGGCGTGCTGTTCCACGAGGCCTGCGGGCACGGCCTCGAGAAGGACCTCGTCGACAAGGGAGCGTCCGTGTACGCCGGGAAGATGGGCCAGCTGGTCGCCAGCCCGCTGGTGACCCTCGTCGACGACGGCACCATCGCCGAGGAGTGGGGCGCGTTCGCGGTCGACGACGAGGGTGCGCCGGCGCGCCGCAACGTGCTCATCGAGGATGGTGTGCTCACCGACTACATGTGGGACTTCCTCCGCAACCGCAAGGAGGGCCGGGCCAACTCGGGCAACGGTCGCCGCCAGAGCTACAAGCACCTCCCCATGGTCCGCATGACCAACACCTTCCTGGCCCAGGGCGACACCGACCCCGACGACATCATCGCCGGGACCGAACGTGGCGTGTACGTCGCCAAGCTCGGCGGCGGGCAGGTCAACACGGCCTCGGGTGACTTCGTGTTCGGCATGGTCGAGGCGTACCTGATCGAGGACGGTGAGATCACCGAACCCCTGCGCGAGGGCAACCTCATCGGCAACGGTCCGCAGTGCCTGCGCGACATCGAGGTCATCGGCAACGACTTCGCCTTCGGGGGCCCTGGCACGTGCGGCAAGGACGGCCAGGGGGTTCCGGTGGGCGATGGCTGTCCGACGTTGCGGGTGAGCCAGCTCACCATCGGCGGGACGGCGTCGTGAGCACCTCGACCCCGACCGCCGGCGCGTCCGTCGACGCCCTCCAGGCCATCGCGACACGGGTCGCCGAGCAGGCCGGGTCCGGCGAACAGGTCGAGGCCTACGTCAGCGCCGGGACCAACACCTCGGTCGATGCCTACCAGGGGGAGATCGAGTCCCTGACCCAGGCGGGGGCGTCCGGCATCGGCATCCGGGTGATCAAGGACGGGCGCACCGGCTTCGCGTGGGCCACCAGCCTCGACGACGACATCGTGGCCGAGACCCTGGCCGAGGCCCGCGACAACCGGCCCTTCGGCGAGCCGGACGAGTTCGCTGGCCTGGCCGAGCCCGACGGCGTCGAGGCTGCGGCCCTGGACCTGTACCGGGATCAGGTGCTGTCGACGCCGGTCGACGACAAGGTGGCGATGGCCATCGAGCTCGAACGGATGGTGCGGGCCGCCGATGCGCGGGTCAGCGGGGTCCGGGCCGCCACCTACAGCGACGGCGAGGGCGCCTTCGCCCTCGCCACCTCCACCGGCATCCGCGCCGGCGGCCGGGCCACCACGGCGTACGTGTCGGTCAGTGCGCTGGCCGAGGACGGCGATGCCTCGGTGATCGCGGGCGGGTACTCGATCGGCCGCGCCCCTGGTGACATCTCCCTCCAGGAGGCGGCCGACGACGCCCTGGAGCGCCTGCTGGCCAAGATCGGGTCCACCAAACCCGAGTCCGCCGAGGTCACCTTGATCCTCGAGCCCCGCCTCACGGCCACGGTCCTCGGCATCATCTCGGGGATGCTGGGCGGCGAGACGGTGGCCAAGGGCCGGAGCCCGTTTGCCGGCCGGGTGGGCGAGCAGATCGGGTCACCGTTGCTCACCATCGTCGACGACCCCACCAACCCGGCGTCGCTGGGGGCCGAGTCCTACGACGACGAGGGCCTGGCCACCCGCCGGGTCCCGCTGCTGCGGGCCGGCGTCCTCGAGGGGTTCCTCCACAACTGCTACTCGGCCCGCCGGGCGGGGACGGTGTCGACGGCCTCGGCCGCCCGTGGGTTCAGCAGCCGCCCCGGCATCGCAGCCCGGGCCCTCACCGTCGATCCCGGGTCCGGTGACCTCGAGTCGCTCCTCGCCTCCGTGGAAGACGGCGTGCTGGCCTCGAGCCTCGGCGGGTTGCACTCGGGGGTGAACCCGGTGTCGGGCGACTTCTCCGTGTCGGTCGAGGGTCTCCGGGTCCGCGACGGTGCACGGGCCGAACCCATCAAGGAGGCCACCCTGGCCAGCACCCTCCAGCGGCTGCTGCTCGACGTGAGCCACGTGGGCGCCGACGTGGAGTGGCAACCGAGTGGTACCGGCGGCGTGACGCTGCTCATCCCGGGCGTCACCCTCTCGGGTCGCTGACGAGCGACTATCCGACGAGCGCCAGGGTCACGACGCCGTTGGTGAGCGCGAACGCCACGTCGGTCAGCTCGTCGCGGGGGACCGCCACCGTGACGGCTTCCTCGGCGACGTCGACCACCACCGCGCCCGCCGCCACGACGACGCTCGGATCCCGTTCGACCAGCGTCGGGTCGAACGACGCCACCACGTCAACGGTTGCGCCGGGTTGCACGGGGATGGGGGCATCGAGCACCGGGATCGCCATGGCCCGCCAGCCGGACGGGATCAGGGCCGCAGGCCCGCCCCGGCCCCGGCCTGCGAGCCGGGTGGAGACCAGCACCTCGCCGGGCACGACATCGGCCCGGATCGTCCGACCCTCCGGGTCCTCGACCACGGCTCCGGACGGGATCAGGGCGAGCGGCCGAGCCACCAGCGCGACGTCGCCCGCCGCGATCTGGTCGCCGGCCGCGAGCGGTCGCTGGACGACGGCCACGAGCGTGGTCCGGCCCAGCTGGGAGGTCACCGCCGCGGCCTGCGCCGTGGTGCGGTGCACCGCGAGGGCGACGACGACGGCGAGCACGACGGCGACGACCAGCCGCAGGGGCGGGGGACGGAGCACGGGGAACCGGGGTGGGACGGGACGCACATTGGCCTCCTCGAGGTGCGGACACGATGGCCCGGATCTGAGGGGGAAGTGCGCCCGGCGGACCGGGCCCGGGAGAGGTTAGCGGGACAGCAGCGCGTCGGGGATGGCGGCGATGGCTCGGAACAAGACCCGGCGGACCAGCTCGAGGTTCTGTTCGAAGAAGGCGAACACCTCGTCCTGCGTGACGGACGGGACGTCGGGGTCGTCTTCGAGGCCGGCGTCGTAGTCGGTGATGAGAGCGATCGAGGCATACGGGATGCGGGCCTCGTTGGCCAGCGCGACCTCCGGGTACTGGGTCATGTTGATGACCTGCCAGCCCTGGTTGCTGAACCAGCGCGACTCGGCGCGCGTGGAGAACCGCGGCCCCTGCACGACCACGACGGTCCCGGTCTCGTGCACGGTCACGCCCTCGGCGCGGCACGCCTCGATGGCGATGCGGCGGAGGTCCTCGTCGTAGGGGTCGGCCATGGGCACGTGGTCGGGTTCGCCGGTGTCCCAGAACGTGTCGGCCCGGCCGCAGGTGCGGTCCACGAACTGGTCGACCACGACGAAGTGGCCGGGGGCGACGTCCTTGTGCAGCGATCCCGACGCGCACGGCCCGAGCAGGGCCCGGACGCCGGCCTGGCGCATGACGTCGAGGTTCGCCCGGTAGTTGATGCGGTGCGGTGGATGGCTGTGGCCGGTCCCGTGCCGAGGCAGGAAGGCGACCCGACGCTCGCCGACGCGGCCGACCACGAGCGGGCTCGACGGCGGTCCGTACGGGGTGTCGAGCGGCACGGTCTCGGTGTCGGCGAGGAACTCGTAGAACCCGCTCCCGCCGAACACGCCGATGTCGGCGATGGACCCGTCCGGTGCGGACGTGCTGGATGGCACCTCGTTCAGTCCTTGGTCGACGACGAGCTGGTCGATGCCGTCTTGTCACCGCTCGAGGAGGAGTCGCTCTTCTTCTTGGGCGACTCGGACGAGGATGGCGTCGACGACGCGTCGGTGCCCGACGAGCTGCCCGACGAGCTCGACGCCGCCTTCGAACCGCGGGAATCGGTCTTGTAGAACCCGGAGCCCTTGAAGCTGATGCCCACGGCCCCGTACACCTTCTTCAGCGGCCCGCCGCACTCGGGGCAGGTGTCGAGGGGATCGTCGGTGAACGACTGCACGACCTCGAGCTCGTGGTCACATTCCTTGCAGCGGTACTGGTAGGTGGGCATGTCCCGGTCTCCAGGCTGGGTCGGCGGCATGGTCGGGGTGCCAACGCGGAGATTGGCACTCGCACTCGTCGAGTGCCAGAGGATACCGGGGTGAGTGGGAGCCGCACCCAACCGACCTCGGCGCTCCCATCGGCGACCGCGCCCCCCGTACCATCGCGGCATGTCCGACCTGGCCACCGCCGCTGTCGTGGTCGCGGCGGTGATCGTCGCGTACGCGGTGGGCACCTTCCCCACGGCCGTGCTGGTGGGCCGCCGCATGGGGTTCGACCCCACCGCGGAGGGCTCGGGCAACCCCGGTGCGTCGAACACGACCCGGGTCGGCGGGGTCCGGGCCGGCGCGCTGGTCCTGGCCGGCGATGCCGGGAAGGGCATGCTGGCCGCCGGCATCGGCTTCGCCGTCGAGGGCCGGACCCTGGCCTGGTTGGCGGGGTGCGCGGCGGTGGCCGGGCACCTGTGGCCGGTGACCAGGCGCCTGCGTGGGGGCAAGGGGGTGGCCACAGCTGCCGGCGTGGGGGTGGTCTGTGCCCCGCTCGGTTTCCTGGCGCTCGCCGTCGTCTTCGGTGCGATCGTGAAGGTGGTCGGCAAGGCCGCTGTCGGGTCGATCGTGGTCGCCGCCCTGATCCCGCTGACCCTGCTGATCCTCGGCCAGGACCCGGTCGACGTCGTCATCGGCGCCGCCCTGGGCCTGGTGATCATCGTCCGGCATCGCACCAACATCCAGCGGCTGCTGGCGGGCACCGAATCGGGGGTGCGCTCCTGAACCGGCCTGGTTCCACCGGTGGGGGAACGCGCTAGAACTCCGGGCATGGCTCCCGTTCGCACCGCCGTCATCCCCGCCGCCGGGCTCGGAACCCGCTTCCTCCCGGCATCGAAGGCGATCCCCAAGGAGATGATCCCGGTCGTCGACCGGCCCGCCATCCAGTACATCGTCGAAGAGGCCGTGGCCTCGGGCATCGACGACATCCTCATCATCGTCAGCGACGGCAAGGCCTCCATCGGCGACCACTTCGACCGGCTGGCCGGCCTGGAGGCGGCGCTCGAGGCCAAGGGGAAGACGGCGGAGCTCGACATGGTGCGCCAGTTGGCCGAGCTGGCCGACATCCACTTCATCCGCCAGGGCGTGGCCAAGGGCCTGGGCCACGCCATCGGCATCGCTCGCAAGCACGTGGGCGACCGGCCGTTCGCCGTGATGCTCGGCGACGACATCCAAGTCGACGGTGGGGCATTGCTCACGGGCATGATCGCCGCCCACGAGGAACGGCACGGATCGGTCATCGCCACGCTCGAGGTCACGCCGGAGGAGATCTCCAGCTACGGCTGCATCGACCCGATCCCCCTCCACGACAATCTCTACGGCTTCGAGCGCATCATCGAGAAGCCGGCGCCCGAGGACGCCCCCTCGAACCTCGCCGTCATCGGTCGGTACGTGTTCACGCCGGAGATCTTCGCCGCCATCGACGCCACACCACCCGGTGTCGGCAACGAGATCCAGATCACCGACGCCATCGGCCTGCTCAACCAGACCCAGCCCGTGACCGCCTACGCGTTCACCGAGGGCCGCTACGACTGCGGGAAGCCGCTCGACTACCTCAAAGCCACGGTGGAGATCGGCTGCGGACGCGACGATCTCGGCCCCGCCTTCCGTGAGTACCTCCGGGCCTACGTCGCCACCCTCCAGTGACTTCCCGATTCCCCGTTCTGGTGGGACGACGGTCCCTCTCCACAGCCCGATCGGCCACCAGAACGGATCTCGCTAGCGTCGGCCCGGTGATCCCGCTCGGAGAAGCCCGCCGTCACGTCCTCGATCGTGTCCCGCGCTTGGCGCCGGTGTCGGTGCCGACCGCCGACGCGCTGCGGTCTGGTGCTGTCCGAGCCCGTGGTCGCCGGCGAGGCGGTGCCCCCGTTCGCCAACACCGCCATGGACGGCTTCGCGCTGCGGGCCGTCCGACACGGCCAACCCGCCGGTCGACCTCGACGTCGTGGAGACGATCGCCGCCGGCCACGCCCCCACCGTCGAGGTGGGTCCCGGCCAGGCCAGCCGGATCTTCACCGGCGCGCCGATGCCGCCCGGCGCCGACGCCGTCGTCATGGTGGAGCGGACCGCCCCGCTGCCCGGTGACCGGGTCCACGTCGAGATCGAGGTCCCGGTGGGCAACCATGTGCGACCCGTGGGCGACGACCTGGAGGTCGGTCGCACCGTGTTCCCGGCCGGCACCGTGCTCACGCCCGGCCACCTCGGCGTGCTGTGCAGCCTCGGGATCGAGCAGGTCCAGGCCCACCGGCGGCTCCGGGTCGGGGTCGTGTCCACCGGCGATGAGTTGGTGGAGGGTGCGGTCCCCCTGCTCCCGGGCCAGATCCGCGACTCCAACCGCCGCACGCTCCTGGCCCTCGCGGCCGAGTCCGGGTGCGACGTCGTTGACCTCGGCATCGCGCCGGACGACGAAGCGGCCATCACCGCGGCCATCCGGCGCGGCGTCGACGGGTGTGATGCGGTGCTCACCTCCGGCGGGGTGTCGATGGGCGACATCGACCTGGTGAAGGTGATCCTCGATCGGATCGGTGACATGCGCTGGATGCAGATCGCCATCCGGCCGGCCAAGCCATTCGCCTTCGGCCTCGTCGACGGCACCCCGGTGTTCGGGTTCCCCGGCAACCCGGTGTCGTCGATGGTCAGCTTCGAGCTGCTGGGCCGTCCCGCGCTCCTGCAGGCCATGGGTCACCGCGACATCGATCGGCCGGTGGTGCTCGCCGTGACCGACGAGGATCTCGAGCGGCGACCCGACGGCAAGACGCACTTCGCCCGGGTCGTCGCCCGCCACGGTGACGACGGTCGGGTCCACATCGCCTCGTCCGGCGGCCAGGGGAGCCACCAGCTCGGGGCCATGGCCACCGCGAACGCCCTGGCGGTGCTGCCCGACGGCGCCACCGTTCCCGCCGGCGCCGAGGTCGACACCCTGCTGCTCGACGTCCTGGCGTCGGACCGCCGTCTTCCCCTCGACCCCGCGTGACGTCTCGACTCGAGCCCTGCGCCGGAGTTGACGAGCCGGCCGTCCGGAGGACGGCGGGCGAGCAACTCCAGAAGCGGAGCCGGCGGACGAAGTCCGCCGGCGCAGCGGCTCAGACGAGTCCGGAGCCCAGGAGGCAGAACCCGCACCCGTGGCAGTGCGCCGTCCCCTCGACGGTGCCGTCGAGGCGGACGCTGCGAGGGCACGGCTCCCCGGTCGGGGTGAAGTAGCGCGACGGCGCGGTCGCTTGGTCGCGGTCAGGCGCCTCGTCGCCCGGGGGGAGGGGCGCGGCGTCGGTGGCCACGGTGCGAACCTACGCCGGCGCCGACCCGGACGTCAGGGGCCGAAGGTCCCGGATCTCAGGATTCGAGGAACGACAGGGATTCCAGCTCGATGGCCATGCGACCCGACCGGTTGGCCATCGCCATGAACATCTCGTCGCCCCGATCGGTCTGTCCCACCAGCATCGACGCGAGCACGGCCATGAGGAACCCGGCGAAGGCATAGCGCCGGTAGTCCTCCCAGCAGCGCTCGAATCCGTAGTCGGTCACCCCGCCGGCGCGCAGGGCGTCGTGGTACTGGCGGACGAGGTCACGCTCGATCTCGGCCCGCAGCTCGGGCCGCAGGCTGGTACCGAGGAAGTACGACACGTCGGTCACGCCAGGGGCGCGGGCGACGGTCTGCCAGTCGACGGTGGTGAGCGTGGTGCCGTCGGGCGAGAAGAGCATGTTGTCGAGCCGGTAGTCGCCATGGGCGGCGGTGAGCGGCTCGGGCCGTTGGGAGAGGTAGGTGCCCAGGTGAGGGACGAGACGGTTGCCGGCCTCGACCACCTCGGGGTCGACGCGGTCGCCGTAGCGCTCCAGGAACCCGGGGTAGAACGTCGCCATCAGCTGGACGTAGAACGCCTGGCCCTCGTCGCTCGACCGTTCGAGCCACGCCAGATCGGCGAGCGTGGCGTCACCCCAGACCGGTGCGTGCAGCTTGGCCGCCTCCTCCATCGCCAGCGCGGCGGCGTCGGCCTCGCAGCCGATCAGCTGGTCGCCCTGTTCGGCCGGGGCCAGGTCGTTCATGAGCAGGACGAAGTCGTTGGCCTCGACGTCGAGCAGCGCCACGTAGGCGTGGGGGGTGGTGATGGCAACCCGGTCACGGAGTTGCTGGTAGAAGCGGGTCTCGACCTCGTAGGTGCGGGTGGCGGCGGCCGCGGCCCGACTGGTCTCGTCGGCAGCCGGGAACTTGCCCACCAGGGTCGGGGGACCGTCGCCGCCGTCGTAGGTGAGGGTGAAGCGGACGCTGTCACCGACCTGGCCCGTGCCCACAGGCGTGCGCTCGACGGCGCTGACCCGGCCGGCATCGAGCTCGCCCGCAGCTCGCAGCACCGTGGTCAGCCACTGGGGGGTCACCTGCTCGGGGTGGGTGACCAGGTCGATGGTGCTCACCCGGACCGCTCGTGCTGGACGGCGCTGCGGCTGGCGAGCACCGGTCGGATCTGGTCGCGGAGCAGGGCGTTGTGCACGGGGTGATCGCGGTAGGTCTCGTAGTCGGTCCACGACGCGAAGTCGGCCACGATGGCGAGCGACGCGTTGCCCTCCGACCGACCGAGATCGGTACCCAGCTCGTAGCACGCGATCTCCGGGATCGCCTCGGGAAGCGAGCGCAGACCGTCGAGGATGCCGGCCAGCTGCTCCGGAGTGGTGCGGTCCTCGAACCTGAGCGTCACCACGTGACGGATTCCAGACATGAGCGGACCGTACCAACCGGCACCACCTCCCATAGCCTCCATGCCATGGCTGCGCCCGCACCCGACGACGTCACCGATCCCCGAGCGCTGGCGGCCGCCCTCGAGGCCCACGACTACCTCCCCGACCAGGGCCTGGCCACGGCCATCTACCTGGCGCTCCGGCTCCAGCGGCCGCTGCTGCTCGAAGGCGACGCCGGCGTCGGCAAGACCGAGGTGGCCAAGGTCCTGTCCCGCTGGACGGGCGGCGAGCTGCTGCGGTTGCAGTGCTACGAGGGCCTCGACGTGAGCCAGGCCGTCTACGAGTGGGACTACTCGCGCCAGCTCCTCCACCTGCGGGCCGCGGAGGCGGCCGGCGCCACCGAGGGAGCGGCGGTGAGCCAGCTCGAAGACGAGCTCTACGACGAGCGCTTCCTCGTCCGCCGTCCGCTGCTCCAGGCGGTGAGCCACCGTGAGGGCCCGCCACCGGTGCTGCTCATCGACGAGGTCGACCGCGCCGACGACGAGTTCGAGGCCTTCCTCCTCGAGGTCCTCTCCGACTACACCGTCACCGTCCCCGAGCTCGGCACCTTCCGTGCCGCCACCCCGCCGATCGTGGTGATCACCTCGAACCGGACCCGCGACGTCCACGACGCCCTCAAGCGCCGCTGCCTCTACCACTGGGTCGAGCATCCCGAGTTCGAACGCGAGGTCGCCATCGTCGGCATCCGGGTACCCGGTGTGGGCCCGCGCCTCGCCCGGCAGGTCGCCGCCGCCACCGAGGCGCTCCGCGGCGCCGGGCTCTACAAGCCACCCGGCGTGGCCGAGACGATCGACTGGGCCGCCGCCCTCCGCGTCCTGGGAGCTGACGAGCTCGACGTCGACACGGTCGACGCCTCACTGGGCACCGTGTTGAAGTACCGCGAGGACCAAGAACGCGTCCGGGCCGGTGGACTCGACGAACTGGTCCGCGCCGCCGTCGCTCGGAGCGCATGAGCGCCTCGGTCGCTCGTGACCCGGCCACGGTGGCGGTGGCGTTCGTCCGGACGCTGCGTCAGGCCGGCCTCGTCGTTCCCGTCGATGCATCGGCCCGCTTCGTGGAGGCCCTCGACGTGGTCGACCTCGCCGAGCCCGACGACGTCTACTGGGCCGGTCGGGCGACCCTCGTCCGCCGGGCCGACGATCTGTGGACCTACGACGTCGTCTTCGCCGGGTACTTCGGCGGCCGCCCTGTCGAGGTGCGGCGGCCCCCGCCCCCGGACACGGTGACCATCGCGGTCGACGACCCCGACACCGACCCCGACAGCAGTGACGACGCCGGCGACGCCGGTCCGGCCGTCCAGGTCCGGTTCTCGCGGCTCGAGACGTTGCGGCGGGCCGACTTCGCCGCCATGGACGCGGCCGAGCTCGCCGAGGCGTGGGCCCTCATCGACCGGCTCCGCCTCGTCGGTGCCGCCCGCCCGTCCCGCCGGCCGACGCCGTCCCGGCGCGAGCGTGGGCGACCCGACCTGCGGCGGACCGTCCGCCACGCCCTCCGTGCCGGAGGCGAGCCGATCCGCCGGGCCCACACCACGCCCGGCGAGCGGTACCGCCGGGTGGTCCTGCTCGTCGACGTGTCGGGGTCGATGGAGCCCTACGCCCGGGCCCTGCTGCGGTTCACCCACGCCGCCGTCGCCGCTCGAGGTCGCATCGAGGCCTTCGCGGTGGGCACCCGGTTGACCCGCATGACCCGCCAGCTCTCGCGCCGGGATCCCGATGCCGCCCTCGCCGCCGCGGCGGCGGCCATCGAGGACTTCTCCGGAGGCACCCGGTTGGGCGAGGGCCTGCGGGCGTTCAACGACGAGTGGGGCCAACGCGGCATGGCACGCGGTGCGGTGGTGGTGATCCTCTCCGACGGCTGGGACCGCGGCGACCCCGAGGAGCTGGCGGAACAGATGGCCCGGTTGTCGCGGGTCGCCCACCGGGTGGTGTGGGTGAACCCGCTCAAGGCGTCACCGGGGTACGCGCCGATCGCGCGCGGGATGGCGGCGGCGCTGCCGTTCATCGACGCGTTCGTCGAAGGGCACAGCCTCGAGTCTCTGGAACGGCTCAGCGCGGTCGTCGCAGGCCGCGCGCCGGCTCCGTAGGCTGGCGTCGTGCGAGAGATCCTGAACGACCTCGAGCGTTGGCGGCGGCAGGACAAGCGCGTCGCGCTGGCCCGGGTCGTCGACGTCGAGGGCTCCGGACCCCGCCTGCCGGGGGCGGCGATGGCGGTGAACGAGGACGGCGAGGTGGCGGGATCGGTGTCCGGAGGATGCGTCGAGGGAGCGGTGGTCACGGAGGCGCTCGAGATCATCGACTCCGGCGACCGGCGCATCGTGACCTTCGGGTACTCAGACGACGAGGCCTTCGCCGTGGGCCTCACCTGCGGGGGCACGATCCATCTGTTCATCGAACCGCTCGACTGGTGACGCCCCGGTGAGCGATCCGACCATGTTCGAGTCGTTGCGTGCCGCCATCAGGGCCGAGGACCCGGTCGCGCTGGCGACCGTCATCGAAGGTCCCGGGGTGGGGGCCAAGCTGCTGATCCGCCCCGACCACGAGCCGATGGGCTCCCTCGGCGACCCCGACCTCGACCGGGTGGTGGGGCGCGACACGCTCGGCGAGCTGGCGGCGGGGATGACCGGCGTCCGCCACTACGGCCCGCACGGCGAGGCCAACGAGCACGCGGTGGCGGTCTTCGTGGAGTCGTTCGCCCCGCCGCCACAGCTCCTCGTGTTCGGTGCGGTCGACTTCACCGGAGCGCTGGCCCGGGTGGGCAAGGTGCTCGGGTACCGGGTCACCGTCTGCGACGCGCGCGAGGTGTTCGCCACCAAGGCCCGCTTCCCGTTCGCCGACGAGGTCGTGGTCGACTGGCCCCACCGCCTGCTCGAGCGGGTGGGCGACACGCTCGGCCCCCGCGACGCGGTCTGCGTGCTCACTCACGATCCGAAGTTCGACGTCCCCGCCGTGAAGGCGGCCCTGGCCACCGACGTGGGCTACCTCGGCGCCATGGGGTCTCGTCGCACCACCGAGGATCGCAACCGCCGCCTCCGGGACGAGGGCATCGGCGACGACGAACTGGCTCGCGTCATGGCCCCGATCGGCCTCGACCTCGGTGCTCGCACCCCCGAGGAGACCGCGGTCTCGATCCTGGCCGAGATCATCGCCAGCCGTACGGGCCGAACCGCTCCCTCCCTTCGCGACGCCGCCGGCGACATCCACTAGAACCCGAGTCGCATCCGACCATGCGCTACGCCGTGACGGCAGAAGGCAACGGGTTCAACGTCGGCACGGTAGGCATGGTGCTGTTGGTCGTCGGGATCATCGGCGCCGTCCTCTCGATCGCCTTCTGGGCGAGCTGGGGCGGCTTCCGGCGCCGGACAACGGTGGTCGGAAACGGTACGACGGTGGTCCGCGAGCGCGAGATCCTCTGAGCGTCGATCAAGCGGGTCGTGAAGCGACCGAACCCAGGTAGGTGGCGGCGGCGGCAGTGCCGCCTGCCATGAGCGCGGCCCGCCACGGGAGGTAGCCCTTCAGGCCGGCGGCCAGGGCGGCGACGGTGTCGGCGGCGTCGACGGGCACGGCCCGGGCTGCCAGCTCCTGCTCGTCCAGCCCGGGCGCCGGCATGAGGAACGGCGAGGCCATGTACAGCTCGCGGGCGCCGAACAGACGAGCCAGGTAGGGCGCGGCGGGATTGGCGTCGACATCGATGCCGAACAGCCTCCCGGTGAGGCGAGGCGCGACGAGCGCACCGATGCCGAGGCCGGCTCGGATGCCGGCGAGAGTCCTGCGGGCGGAGAACGGATCCATGGCGCCGATCGTGCCACGCCGCGACCGGTGTCGCAGCGGGCAGACTGCGGCCATGGTCGCCGCAGTCCTGCTCGCCGCCGGCGGCGGCACCCGGTTCGAGGGCCCGGAACACAAGCTGACGAGCGACCTTCGCGGCCGCCCCCTGCTCAGCCACGCCCTCGATGCCGTGCTCGCCTCCGGCCTCGAGGTCTACGTCGTCACGGGTGCGGTCGACGTCGACGAGCTCCTGCCGGCCACGGTCACGGTCGTGCACAACCCGCACTGGGAGGACGGCCAGGCCGTGTCGGTGCGGGCCGGGATCGCCGCGGCCAGCGCCGACGGACACGATGCGGTGGTCGTCGGCCTCGGCGATCAGCCCTTCGTCACTGCTGCGGCGTGGCGCACCGTGGCCGACGCCGCGTCGCCGATCGCCGTGGCCACCTACGACGGTGTGCGGGGCAACCCGGTGCGGCTCGGTGCAGAGGTCTGGTCGATGCTCCCGCCGTCGGGGGACGAGGTCGGCCGAGCGCTGATGCGGAATCGTCCCGACCTCGTCACGGAGATACGGTGCGACGGCGACGCCACTGACATCGACACCCTGGAGGATCTCCACCGATGGAGCTGAACAACGAGTTCACCGTCCCGGTTCCCGTCGAACGGGCCTGGGAGGTGCTGAACGACGTCGAGCTGATCGCTCCCTGTCTTCCTGGCGCCCAGCTCCAGGAGATCGAGGGTGACGAGTACCGCGGGATCGTGAAGGTCAAGGTGGGACCGATCACTGCCCAGTACAAGGGCGCCGCCGTGTTCCAGGAACAGGACTTCGCCAACCGGAAGATCGTGCTCAAGGCCGAGGGTCGCGACACCCGTGGCCAGGGCAGCGCCAGCGCCATCATCACGGCGACGATGACCGAGTCCGGCTCGGGCGACACCGTCTCCACCCACGTCACCGTCGACAGCGACGTCACCATCAAGGGCAAGGTGGCCCAGTTCGGCCGGGGCATGATCGCCGAGGTCAGCGCCAAGCTCCTCACCCAGTTCGTGGAGTGCCTCGAAGGCAAGCTGGAGGCCGCACCCAGCGGGGAGACCCCCGGAGACGCGGCCACGGAGGAAGCCAAGGCCCAGGCCACCGAAGCTGCGGTGCCTGGCGCGGCCAGCGCACCCGGTGGGGGCGACGTCCCCACCACGACCACCGGAGACCCCGCCGCCGAAGCCGCCAAGGCGCAGGCAACGGGCACCGAGCCGGATCGGCCTGCCGTCCGCACCGTCGACCACGCCGAGCCCACGCCGGTGGATCTCATCGAGAGCGCCGGCGCTCCGGTGGCCAAGCGGTTGGCGCCACTGGCCGCCATCCTCTTCCTGCTCATCCTCCTCGGCCGTCGCCGGTCGCACAAGCGCAAGGCCTGACCCGGACTCCGAGGTCATGGCCGACCCGGCTGACATCGAAGCCGTCGCCCAGCTCATCGGCCGGCCGCCGATGGGCGAGTTCGAGGTCGTGGTGCGCGACTCCACCGGTGCACCGGTGGTCATCAGGAACGAACCGTTGCTCGCCGACGGAACCCCCATGCCCACGCGGTACTGGCTGGTCGGGGCCGAGGCCCGATCGATGATCGGTCGGCTCGAGTCGACCGGGGCCATCGATCAGGCCGAAGCCGAGATCGACCCGGACGAACTCGCCCGGGCGCACGCCGCCTACGCCGCCGAGCGGGACGCCGCCATCCCGGCCGAGCACCACGGTCCCGTGCCCACCGGCGGCGTGGGCGGTACCCGCCGGGGCATCAAGTGCTTTCACGCCCACTGGGCCTGGCACCTGGCCGGTGGCGACGATCCCGTCGGCCGCTGGATCGAACGACGCCTGCGCGACGCGAGCACCCTCGGTACCTAGGCCGTTTGCGCCCGGGGGCCGTCCGCTTGGCAGGGTGGGTGGGTGAGCGAAGCCGTTCTCGCCGCCATCGACTGCGGAACCAACTCGACCCGCCTGCTGGTGACACGGGGGTCGGGTCCCGGCAAGGAGGCCCTGGCCAGGGTCAACACGATCACCCGGCTCGGCCAGGGGGTCGGAGCCAGCGGGAAGCTGGACCCCGACGCCATCGAGCGCACCGTCGACGTCCTCCGTCGCTATCGCGCCATCCTCGACGAGCACGGCGTGACCCGGGTGCGCATGACCGCCACCTCCGCCGCCCGTGACGCGGCCAACCGCGACGAGTTCTTCGACGCGGCCGAGGCGGTGATCGGGACCCGTCCCGAGCTGCTCACCGGCGAGGAGGAGGCCGAGCTGTCGTTCCGGGGTGCCACCGCCGAGCTCGACCCGGCCGACGGTCCGTTCCTGGTCGTCGACATCGGTGGCGGATCGACCGAGTTCATCGTCGGTACCACCGAGGTCGAGTCGTCGGTGTCGGTCGACATCGGCTGCGTCCGCCTCACCGAGCAGTACATCGAGTCCGACCCGCCGGCGCCCGAGGAGCTGCATGCGTGCATCTCGGTGACCGAGGCCTGGCTCGAGGACATCGCCCGGCAGGTGCCCCTCACCGAGGCGAAGACCTTCGTCGGTCTTGCCGGCACCATCACGACGATCGCCGCGGTCGAGCTCGGCCTGCAGGAGTGGGACCGCGACGCCATCCACCACTTCCACCTCCGGCGCGAGGCGGCCGAGGACGTCTTCCGGACCCTGGCCACCGAATCGCTGGCCGACCGCAAGTTCAACCCGGGGCTGGAGGAGGCCAGGGCCGACGTGATCGTCGCCGGCAGCTGCATCTTCGTGGCCATCATGCGCTGGCTCGGCGCGGACGAATGCGTGGTCTCCGAGGCCGACATCCTCGACGGGCTCGTCGCCTCGCTCGGTCGTAGTCTCTGACCTCGTGCCCCGTCCCGACCGTGTTCTCATGGGCCCCGGCCCCTGCAATCCGTATCCCGAGGCGATCGAGGCCTTCACCCGGCCGATGCTGGGGCACCTCGATCCCGACTTCCTCGCCCTGCTCGATCAGGTCTGCGACCGGCTCCGGATGGTGTTCGGGACGGACAACGCGCTGACGATCCCGATCAGCGGCACGGGATCGGCCGGCATGGAGACGTGCCTGGTCAACGTGCTCGGACCCGGCGACACCGCGGTGATCGGCGTCAACGGCGTCTTCGGCGCCCGCATGTGCGAGGTCGCCTCCCGCACCGGCGCCGACGTCGTCCGCGTCGATTTCGACTGGGGCACGCCGGTCACCGCCGAGCGGCTGCTGGCGGCGCACGACGGCCCCACCCTCATCGGCATGGTCCACGCCGAGACCTCCACCGGAGTGCGATCCGATGTCGAACCGATCGCCGAGGGCAAGGGCGACGCCCTGTTGCTGGTCGACTGCGTGACCTCCATCGGCGGCCTGCCCTTCCATGCCGACGACTGGGGTGTCGACCTCGCCTATTCGGGCACGCAGAAGTGCCTCGGCGTGCCGCCCGGTCTGTCGCCGATCACCGTCTCGGACCGGGCCCGCGACCGCTTCGTCGAGCGGAGCCAGTCCTGGTACCTCGATCTCCGGCTGATCGGGAACTACGTGGGCACCGCGGGAGCCACGCGCGCCTACCACCACACCGCGCCGATCTCGATGATCTACAGCCTCTGGGGCGGGCTCGAGGCCATCATCGACGAGGGCCTCGACGCGGTGATCGCCCGGCACGCCGAATGTGGAGCGCTCCTGCAGGACGGTCTCGTCGATCTCGGCTTCGAGCTGTTCGCCGCCGAGGGCCACCGCCTTCCCGAGCTCACCACGGTGTGGGTTCCCGACGGGGTCGACGATGCCGCGGTCCGCGCCACGCTGCTCGACCGCTACGACATCGAGATCGGCGGGGGCCTCGGCGACTTCGCCGGCCGGGTGTGGCGGATCGGCTGCATGGGCCACACCGCCCGGCACCGGAACGTGACCCTCCTGCTCGGCGCCCTCGCCGAGGTGCTCGGTCGATGACCGGTACCCCGCGATGAACTGGACCGCGGCGCAGACCCGCCTGCTCGGTCGACGCCTCTTCCTCCGACCCCTCGACGTTCGCGACTTCGCGCAGTGGCGGGGCGTCCGGCGCGACAACGTCGACTGGTTGACCCGCTGGGAACCGAAGCGGATCCCCGGCCAGGCCGACGTGGTCGAGAGCCGCGACGCCTTCGCATCGAGGTGCTCGGCCCGGGCCCGTGAGTGGCAGCTCGGCACCGGCTACGGCTTCGGTGTCTTCACGATCGACAGCGACGAGTTCGTCGGTGAGCTCAACCTGTCCTCGGTGCAGCGCGGGCCATTCCAGAACGCCTACGTCGGCTACTGGATCGACCGCAACCACGCCGGCCAGGGCCTCACCCCCGAGGCACTGGTGGTCGCGGCCCGGTACGCCTTCGAGGACCTCGGTCTGCATCGGTTGCAGGTGGCGATCATCCCGCGCAACGGCGCCAGCCGGCGGGTGGTCGAGAAGCTGCGCCTGCGCGAGGAGGGAGTCGCGCTGCGGTACCTCGAGATCAACGGGGTCTGGGAGGACCACGTGCGGTACGGCTTCACCTCCGAGGAGTGGGACGCCCGGCGAGACGAGTTGCTCCGGGCGTGGATCAATTGAGGCGCCGTTTGGTGGCGGTGGCGCTGGCCACCGTCGTGCTGGTCGCGGCGTGTTCGGGCGACGACGGGGGGTCCGACGCGGCCTCGACCACCGCCCCGCCGGAGCCCGTCACCACCACGACCCGGGCCATGGAGACCGGCGGGATCGACGTCCCCGACATCCCCGGGACGTTCAAGGCGCCGGTCCCGTCGCTCGGCTTCGGCATCGCCATCCCCGAGGGCTGGGAAGCCACCGTCCTCACCGAAGATGCGCTCACGAAGCTGGCCGACGCCACCCTCGCCCGGCCTGCCTTCCTCGATTCGGCCCGCCAGGTCGCTTCCGCGGGCGCCGTCTTCTACGCCGCCGGTGTCGACGACCAGGACCGGGTCGCCGAGCTGAAGGTCGACGTCCAGGACAACGCCGACACCGATCCAGCCGCGGTCCAGGAGCTGGCCGGTTCGGTGGTCAAGAGCGGGCAGGTCACCGATGGGGTGGTGGTCGACGACGACCCGAACGACGACCGGATCCGCGTCGACTACCGGTTGGCGCTACCCGCCGCCGACGGCGGTGCCCCGATCGATGCCCTGGGAAGCCAGATCTTCGTCACCGACGGCGACCGGCTCTGGTCGTTCATCATCACCAGTGAGGATGCCGACACCCAGACCGCGCTCCTCCAGATCTTCGACGCCAGCATCACCTTCGACTGATTCCCTATGGAGGATCGGCTGTCAAGCGGTCCTTCGTTGGGGGGTTTGTTGACCGTGCCGGTGGTGCTGGTCGACGATGCTGTGTTGGGGAAGGTCGCCCCGTGCATGCCGCCCGGCTCGGGTGGTTTGGGGGGCCTTCCCCTTCTTCTTGCTGCGGCGGCGGGCTCGGACCTCGGCGGGGACGGTCCAGTGCTCGGCGATGATGGTTTTGGCCTCGGCGGGGTCGACCGGGCGGCCGTCGGTGTCGCAGATGACGTAGGGCATGCCGCGGTTCATGACGGCCCAGGCCCGTTCGGCGAGGTTGGCGGCGACGACGCAGAGGGCGCCGAGGTGGTCTTTGCCGCGCTCGGCCATCTGCACGTAGTAGATGCGGGCGAGCTGGGGGTCCTGCTTGCGGGCGTGATCGGCGGCGCGGATGAGGGTGGTGCGCAGCAGCGACGATCCGGCCTTGGACATGGCTTGGCCTTTGCGGTCGGTGTCACCGGTCTCGGACGCCTTCGGGGTCAGGCCGGTGAAGGACCGGAACTGTTTGCCCTTGGCGAAGCGGCCGGGGTCGCCCATGACTGCGACGAGTGCGGGGCCGCCGACTTCGGCCAGACCGGGCAGCGAACGAGCGAGACCGGCCGGGTCGACCCAGCGGTAGGCGGTCTCGCGTTCGTCGGCGTGGTTGGCGAGTTCGGCCTGGACGGCGCGCAAGAGACGGACCTCGGTGGCGACCTCGGCCGCCAGATCAGCGAACGCGACGGCGGGGTGCCCGTCGTAGAGCTCGATCGAGGCTCGCGCGGCGTCCAACCACTGCTCGGCCCGCTCGGCGCCCTGGTGGTTGTGCGACGCCTTCACGATCAGCGCGGTGAGCCGCTTCTCACCCGCTTTGACGAGGGCGTTCGGGTCGGCCCAGCGTTCGAGGACGGCCAGGTCGGCGGCGCCGAGATCTCCGGTGAGCGGGGTCATGGGCAACAGCTGACGGACCAGGTCCTTGATCCGCACCTTGTGCTCCGCCGCGGCGCGGGTGAGCCGGTCACAGGCCCGGACCCGGCGGTCCAGCGCAGCGTGTTCGACCCCGGGCAGCTGCAGCGCCTGGAGCCCGCCGGGGTCGACCAAGGGCAGGCGGGCGAGGGTGTCGGCGTCAATGCCGTTGGTCTTGGTGTGCCGGGAGAAGAACTTGCGCAGATCCGACGCCTTGGCCGAACTCACCCGGAACACCAGATGGCCCCGGCGCATGAAGAACACCGCGATCGGCAGCCACGCCGGCCCGGTCGGCTCCACGATCACCTCCAGGCGCACGTCGTCGTCGCAGCCGGCCAAGGCGGCCTGCTCGACCTCGGTGAGGCTCTGGAGGGTCGGATGGGCCTTGCGCTTCGCGAGCGTGGTGCCGGTCTCGTCGAGGACGCGCACGGTGTGGGCTGATGCGATCCCCAAGTCGATGCCGACGATGCGTCGGGTGGTCATGATTGCTCCTGTCGTCGTGTCCGATGCACCGGCTCGTCCGCGAAGCGACGCACGTCTCGAGGCCACGGTCCCAAGGAAGACACGCGCCAACCGCGGCTCCCACTCATGTGCTGCAAACGACTCCGACCTCGACGGGTCGAGCCACTTCCCTCATCCGGGGCATCCGTGGCCGGCCGGGTGTGGCAATCAGTCGTACGGGGCAAGATCACAGCGGTGACCTCCCCCAGAGCCGTTCTCGACGCCACCCCCCGGACCAACCGGGATGACCATGCAACCCTGGGACCTCAGCCCCGTGGTGGATCCACGGTGCCGATGTCCCTTACATGAGTCGCTGTGCCAGCGGACTTCGTCCGCCGGCTCCGCTTCTGGAGTTGCTCGCCCGCCGTCCTCCGGCCGGCCGGCTCGTCAACTCCGCCGCATGTCTTGAGTCAGGACTTGCTGGAGATCTTCCTCTGCAGGGCGGCCAGCCGTTCCTTGAACGCCGGTTGGTTGAGCGACCACACCTGGGGCTCGAGCTCGCGATCCACGGCGTCGGCGTGCTCGGCGATGTCGGCCATGGCGGCGATCGTCGCCTTCGTCTTGATCACCAGCTCCCGCGGTGCCTCGGCCGCCTTGCGTCCCATGGCGACGGCGACGTCGAGGAGGTCGTCGTCAGGCACGCACCGGTGGACCAGGCCGACGCGCTCGGCCTCCCGGCCGTCCATCACCTCGCCGAGCAGCACCGCGGCCACGGTCGCCTGCGGTCCGGCGATCCGGCGGAACATCCAGGTGTGCCCGCCCCCGGGATGGAGGCCGAGCTGGAGGAAGCGGGTGTCGAAACGGGCCCGCTCGGCGGCGATCCGTACGTCGCACACCAGGGCGAGGTTCATGCCGGCGCCGACCGCGGCACCGTTGACCGCGGCGATGGTCGGGAGGGGACAGGACCCGAAGCGCAGGAAGCCCTCGTAGATCTTCTTCAGCCCCTCGGCCTGCGAGGCGCCGAGCTGGGAGAGGTCGGCACCGGCGCAGAACGCGGGCGGTTCGCCGGTGACCACGACTGCGCCGACGGACTCGTCCGCCTCGATCTCGTCCATGGCCTCGACGATCTCGGCATTCATGTCGAGGTTGAGCGCGTTGCGGCGATCGGGGTCGTTCAGCGTGACGACGGCGACACCGTCGAGGGTCTCGGTGCGAAGGAAGCTCATCGCTCCGAGTCTGGCAGAGCGGATCAGCCGTCCCGCTCGATGGCTCGGACGTGGTCCCGGACCTTGTGGAGCAGGTCGGTGAGCTGGCGCAGCTCGTCGTCGGTCAGGGCGCCGGCGAGGTACCGGTCGAGATCGGCCACGTGGTGGGGTGCGACCGCGACGATCACTTCCCGGCCCTCGTCGGTGAGGACGGCGAGCAGGCCACGGCGGTCGCTCGGACACGCTTCGCGGCGGACATGGCCGGCGGCTTCGACGCGGTCGATGAGCCGGGTGAGTCCGCTGGTGCTCATGGTCATGTCCCGGGCCAGCTCCGACATCCGGAGCCGCTGGCCCGGCGACCGCGCCAGTCGGATCAGGACACCCAACCACGGCACGGGCAGACCGATCCGGCGCTCCAGCCCCTTCGCGGCGGCGTTCAACAGCTCGTTGTGGGCCTCGACCAACATCCCGAACGCTTCGATGCACGGATCGTCGAGGACGGCGAGCGACGTGTCGGCCGGTCCGGCTGGGGTGGGCATGTCCGCAGCTTACGAAGAAGATGTTGCATGTACAACGATCCGTCGCTATCTTGTTGTACAAGCAATCATCCCCCATGCAACCATCCCCAGGAATCATCCGAGGAGCACACCATGAGCACGACCCTGACCCGAAACACCGCCGGAACCACCGTCCCCGCCGCCGGCCGGTACGAGATCGATCCCGCCCACAGCTCGGCGTCGTTCCAGGTGCGCCACCTCGGGCTCTCCAAGGTCCGAGGGGGATTCGAGGCCTTCACCGGCACCATCGAGATCGCCGACGACGTGACCCAGAGCGCGGTCGAGGTCAGCCTCGATGCCAGCAGCTTCAGCACGGGTGCCGACGACCGCGACAACCACGTCAAGAGCGCCGACTTCCTCGACGTCGACAACCATCCCGCCCTCACCTTCCGCTCGACCGGGGTCCGTCAGGACGGTGACGACTGGAAGGTCGACGGTGAGCTCACCGTCAAGGACGTGACCCGTCCCGTGACCCTCGACGTCGAGTTCGAGGGTGCCGGCGACGACCCGTGGGGCAACGGCCGCATCGCGTTCAGCGCCGCGACCGAGATCAACCGGGACGACTGGGGGATCAGCTGGAACCAGACCCTCGAGACCGGCGGCGTGCTCGTCGGCAAGACGGTCAAGATCACCATCGACGTGCAGGCCGTCGCCCAGTCCTGAACCAGCCCCACCACACGAACCGAGCTCGGCGCCGCGGGACCGACCCGTGGCGTCGAGCAGTTGTCAGGAGCACACTCGTCTCATGGAACCGATCCGGATCTCCGAGCTGAACCACGCCGTGCTGTACGTCCGGGACGTGTCGACCGCGGTCGCGTTCTACACCGACGTCCTCGGCTTCGAGCCGATCACCGTCGATCCGGGCGGGCGGGCCGCCTTCCTCCGGGCCGGCGCGTCGGCCAACCACCACGATCTCGGTCTCATCTCCGTCGGCGCCAACGCACCACGCCCCCCGGCGGGCGCCACCGGGCTGTACCACCTGGCGTGGCGGGTCGACTCGATCCACGAGCTCGCCCGGGCCCGCACGATCCTCCAGGAACGCGGGGCCCTGGTCGGCCAGTCCGACCACGGGGTGAGCAAGTCGCTGTACGCCGTCGATCCCGACGGCAACGAGTTCGAGGTCATGTACCTCCTGCCGGAGGAGGAATGGGGCGACGACGCCACCCAGGCGGCGGTCCGGCCGCTGGATCTCGAGGCCGAGGTCGCGGCCCGGTCCTGAGTCAGCTGCCCCGGTGCGTCACGGCGGGGGAGCGGCGGAAGAACTCCTCCACCTCGCGCTCGTAGCGGTAGGTCGATCCGTCGCTCACGGTGCGGCGGAGCCGCACTGCCTCGATGAAGGCCTGGACCGTTCCGGCCGAGGTGTGGGTGTACTCGAAGCCGGCGCGCCGCAGGCGGGAGTTGTCGATGCCTCGGCCGTAGGTGAGCAGGTCGACCACCTCCGGGGGGATGTCGAGACCGATCCGACGCAGCGCGGCCGCGACCACACCGCGGCCGATCGGCGGCAGGGCCACGGTGCGCTTGCCGCAGATGGCCGCCACCTCGCTCCAGGGGAGCAAGCCGTCACCGGCCACGTTGTAGACGCCGGCGAGATCCTGGTCGAGGACGTAGAGGACGGCCCGGATCACGTCGTCCTCGTGCACGAACTGGAAGCGGGGGTCGAATCCGAAGATCGACGGGACCACAGGCGCCTCGAGCATCTTCGACAACGGCGTCGTGATCTCGGCGCCGAGCACATTGGAGAACCGCAGCATGGACACGGTGACGTGTGGGCTGTCCACCGCGAAGTCGCGCACGTAGGACTCGACCTCGAGCAGCGATCGCTCGACCCGATGGCGTGGAGGCTCGCGACGACGGGTCTCCTCGTCGAACCAGACCGGATCGCCCGGATGGCTCCCGTACACGTAGGCCGACGACTTCACGACCACGTTGCGCACCGAGCTGTCGGTGGCGGCCGCGAACAGGTTCATGGAGCCGATGACGTTGATCTCGTGCATCTTGCGGGCGCTCATCTGGGTGGAATCCACGACCAGGAAGGTGTGCACGATGG
The DNA here is from genome assembly GCA_963747745.1 of uncultured Acidimicrobiaceae bacterium. Classification (GTDB taxonomy): domain Bacteria; phylum Actinomycetota; class Acidimicrobiia; order Acidimicrobiales; family Salinilacustritrichaceae; genus Salinilacustrithrix. Next base: position 5,483 of record CAVVGJ010000024.1, on the reverse strand, counting down.
TGTCGACCTGGGTGGCGGACACGATCCGGGACAGGATGGAGTAGTTCTCGTCGCTGCGCACGTACTCGGTGCGTTCGAGCTCCACCTGCGGTTCTCGGGTGTCGAGGCCGACGATGACGTCGACCGATGGGTCGGCCTCGAGAGCCTTGGCCACGCGGGCACCCCAGAAGCTGCCCAGCCCGGTGACCAGGACACGGCGGCCCATCAGCCCGTCCAGACGGAGCGTCGCTGGCGCAACATCTCGTAGAGGGTCTCCTGGATCTGCTGGCGGATGTCCTCCGACACGTCCATGACCTTGGACCGGCTGTAGCGGGGCTGATCCGGGGGCACGTCGAAGTACACCGGATCGAGCACCTTGAGCTTGAACTTGGCTGGGAAGTACAGGAACGACCCGAGCGGCCCGAGCAGCGGTCCGAGAGCCAACATGTTGGCGGTGACCGGTGCGTACGGGATGCCCAGCGCCTTGGCGAGCGGTGCCATGTTGGCCAGCATCGGCATCGACTCCTCGGCACCCACCACCGCGATGGGAATCACGGGGACGCCGGCTCGCATGGCGATCTCGACGAAGCCGCCCCGGCCGAACCGGCGCAGCTGGTAGCGCTCGTTGAACGTCTTGCCCGGGCCCTTCGAACCCTCCGGGAACACCAAGACCAACTCCCGCTGCTGGCGGAGCAGGCGGTAGGCGTTGTCGGGGTGGGCGAGGACCCCGCCGACCCGTGACCACAACGTCCCCACCACCGGGAGCTTCTTGAACATCTCGTCGGCGAGCCCGTACACCGGCCGCTCGAGCTCGGTCTCGATGCCGTGCATGATGACCGGCGCATCGCTGGGGATGGCCGCGGCGTGGTTGGCGACGAGGAGCGCGCCGCCATCGGTGGGGATCTTCTCGAGCCCCTCCCACTCGACGCGGAACCAGTGGTCGTAGAGCGGGGCGAACAGCGCCCGGGCCCGGGCCCGCATCTGCTCGGACCGGCCCCATTCGTCGACGTCGGATCGTCTCGGATCGGGAAGCGGTTCGGGTTCCGGTGCCGGCCGGGGTACGGGAACCAGGTGACCGGCGGTGCGGGGGACCTCGGTCGTGGGACGAGCCATGGTCCGATGGTAGGCCCGTCCGGTGAACGGGGGAATTCTGCGCCATGACGCCTGTCCGTCGCGATGCGCCTTCAGAAGTCGACTTGCGTGCGCAACCATTCGATTCCCGCCTCGCAGCGCTGCCGGGCCGGGCACCAGGCGCAGTGGTGGCCCGATCGGAGACGGGTCGGCATCGTGCCCCAACGGGTCTCGATCATCGCCTCCACCGTGCGCACCACGCGCTCGGCCGCCGCCTCCAGGACACCGACGGTGACGGCCTCGACCACCGGCTGCCCGGCATCGAGGTAGACGGTGGCCAGTCGCCGGGGCGGGAGCCCGACCCGGAGCGTGTCGACGAGGGCGTAGAACCGGAGGTCGTCGACGTGGTGTCGGCGCCGGTCCCCGGTCTTGAGATCGATGATGACCTTGCCCGACCGCAGCGCTTGGCCGAGGGTGAGGTCGGGGCGGCCGACGAGGACGATGCGCCCGCCGGCGAGCTCGGCGCGGCTGCGGCCGTCGACCACGGGACGCCACCGCGGCTTGAGGGGCGGGAAGCACTCCTCGAACGCCGTGACCAGTTCCACGGACGCGCTACGCAGCTCGGCCAGCTCGACCGTCGACAGCGTGCGCAGGAAGCGGCCGGCCGACGAGTCGTCATCGAGCAGGCGACCGACGGCGGCATCGACGGCGCGGCCGGGCTCGATCTCGCCGCGCCAGTTCAGGCTCAGCTCGATGGCCTTGTGGCTCACGGTTCCCCGCACCGACGGCACGGACCACCTGAACGGGGCGTCGACCAGGGCTCGCCACCGACCCGGGCACGAGTTGAACGCCGCCAGCGGTGTCTTGCCCACGAAGAGGGTGTCGCCCTCGGGCACCAGCTCCGCCACGCTGGTCAACCGCTCGTCGAGCTCGGCCCGCAGCGAGTCGGCGACCTCGGCGCCGAGGTCGACCTCGCTGTCGACCTCGCGGTCGGCGTGCTTGCCGAGCAGGTCGATCACCCGTTGCTGGGCGGGGCGGAGGGTGGCACCGGGTTCGGTCTCTGGGTCGGAGGTGGCGACGGTCGTGCTCATGGACCGAAGGTCGCACGACGGGGGTGACAGGAACGTCGCGGCGAGTTCTTGTCACCCCCTCGGCGCATGATCGGAGCCGATGCCGTCGTCGCTCCAGTTCGCCCACGCCGTCCGGACCCTGAGCGAGTCGTCGCGGTTGCAGGGGTTGGTGGTGCCCATGTTCCGGAGCCCGCCCCGCGCGCCGGGGGCGGTTCGCACCATCCGCCGCACCCGTCGGGGCGTCACCGTGTCGGTCGTGGTGGCCGACCGCCCCTGGACCAACGTGCTCGCCGATCTGATCGACGGGGTCGTGTTGGTGAACCGGCTGGAAGGGGGTGCTGCCATCCGTTGCCGGACCGCGCTGTGGTCCGCGCTCGAGCGTGACCAGGTCCTGGCGGCATGACCGGGTGGGAGGAGGGCCACGATCGCCTAGCGTCGGATCGTCGTGGAGTCCTACCGGATCATCGCTCAGAGCGTCGACCTCGACGGCGTGCCGGTCACCGCCGGGTACGCCGACGTCTTCGTGGTGATCCGCGAAGGCAACGAGGCACCCGCGCCCACCGACTGGGAGGCCCAGGTCCACACCGAGCAACGGCTCAGCGTGGCGATGGCCCGCCACGACCTGGCGTTCTCGATCCCGGACGGGACGGTCCTACGGGGCGCGGCCATCGTGCGCTTCAGCGATGGATTCCGCCACCTGTTCCGGGGTGACGACCACCTGGTTGGGTTCGAGCGGTCGCAGCGACCCACCTGAGCGCCGCCCGGGGCCGGTTCTGGCGTCGATGATCGAGGGTATGGCCAGGCGGATCTCGAAGGAGTCCGATGACCAGCCAGCCACCCCCCGCCCCCGCGCCGTCGGTCGACGGCGCCGTCCCGCCGTGGCGCCAGCGCGCCGGACAGATCTGGTACTACGCCCGCTGGCCGACCTACGTCGCCGCCGCCCTCTTCGGCCTCCTGGTCGTGGCGGGTGTCTGGCTGTGGGTGACCACCGATCTCCCGGCGTCGGCGTCCCTGAACGATTCCGCCGTCCTCGTCGACCGCAATGGTGACGAGCTGGCCGTCTTGGCCCAGGACGGCACCCGCCTCGAGGTGTCGCTCGACGAGATGGCCCCCAGCGTTCCCGATGCCCTGATCGCCGCCGAAGACCATCGCTTCTACGAACACGAGGGCGTCGACCCGCTCGGCATCGTGCGTGCCGTGTGGAACAACGTCCGTCACGATCAGGTCCAGGGCGGCTCGACCATCACCCAGCAGTTGGTCAAGAACCTCTACCTCGACAACCGCCGGACGCTCGGCCGCAAGGTCCGGGAGGCCATCCTGGCCATGAAGGTGGAACGGCGCTCGACCAAGGACGAGATCCTCGAGCGCTACCTCAACACGGTCTACTTCGGGCGGGGCGCGTATGGCATCGAGGCCGCGGCCCGCACCTACTTCGACCTCCATGCTGTCGACCTGCAGCCGGACCAGGCCGCGCTGCTGGTCGGGATGTTGCGCTCACCGGAGAACCTGGACCCGTCAGAGGCGCCGGACGCGGCGAAGGAGCGGCGCGACGCCGTCCTCGACGACATGGGCCGGCTGGGCACCCTCGAGCCCGCCGAGGTTGCCCAGGCGAAGCAGGCCCCGATCAAGGTGCTGAAGGCGACGTCGCCCACCACGTTGAGCGCGGGCGTCGCCCCACACTTCGTGGAGAAGGTGCGGGCCGAGATCGTCGATCGCTTCGGAGAGAAGGCGCTCTACGACCGCGGGCTCGTCATCCACACCACCCTCGACATCGCCGACCAGAAGGCGGCGGAGACGGCGGTGGCGAAGCACCTCAACGACCCCGACGATCCGCAAGCCGCCGTCATCGGTGTCGACAAGACCGGCGCAGTGCGCGTCTGGGTCGGAGGCAAGGACTTCAACCAGCTCCAGTTCGACCTGGTCACCGACGAGGGCGGGTCGGGTCGCCAACCGGGCTCGACCTTCAAGCCCCTGGTCCTGGCGGCCAACTTCGAGGCCGGCTACGGCGCGGGCCAGCGGTTCCGGGCCCCGGGGGAGATCACCCTCGACATCCCACCCGAACCGTGGACCGTGTCGAACGCGGGCGGACGGAACTACGGGACGTTGACCCTGTTCGAGGGCACGGTGCACTCGGTGAACACGGTCTACGCCCAGGCCCTGGCCCAGGTGGGCCCGAAGGCGGTCGCCGACCTGGCCCAGCAGATGGGGGTCGACCGCACGTTGGAGGCCAATCCGTCGATCGCCCTCGGCGCCGACGAGGTGTCGCCCTACGAGCTGGCCACCGTCTACTCCACGTTCGCCCGATCGGGGACGCGGATCGAACCGTTCACCTACACCGAGGTCGACACCCGCGACGGCGACGTCCTGTGGAAGATGGACGAGCCCGAGGCCACCGATGTGCTGGAGCCGAAGGTGGCCGACACGGTGAGCGCCGTGCTCTCCGAGGTGCCCAAGCGTGGCACCGCGACACGGGCCCTGCTCGATCGTCCCATGGCGGCGAAGACCGGGACGACCCAACGCAATGCCGATGCGTGGCTCGCCGGATACACCCCCGAGTACACCGCCGTCGTGTGGGTGGGCTACGCCGACGGCACCCGGACGATGGACACGGTCGACGGCGAGCGGGTGCAGGGTGGGTCCGTGCCGGCCGAGATCTGGCACGACTTCATGGCCGAGGCTCTCGCCGACGTACCGCCGACCCCGTTCCCCGAGCCGGATCAGGAGCTGCTGCACGACACCACCCCCAACGTGGATCTCGCAGCCTCTCCTCGCCGGGTGAAGCCGGGCGAGAAGGTCGTCGTCACGGGCACTGGGTTCGAGGTGTGCGTCAACGATTGGCACGTCATCGCCTCCGGCCCTGGGCGCGGCAGCGGCGGCGAAGTGCGACTCGAGACGACGGCGCAATCGGGCTCCACCGATTCGCAACGACATGCCGAGCTCGTCGTGCCTGCCAACGCCGCCAACGGTGTGTTCCGGATCGCCGCGGCCTGCGACTTCGGCGCCGGAGCCCGCCCGTACGGTCCGGCAACCACCATCGTGGTCGACGATGGCACGGCCACCACGACGTCGTCGACGTCGTCGACATCGAGCTCGACTTCGTCCAGCTCGACCAGTTCGACATCGTCCAGCTCCACCTCGACGACCGACCCGACACAGTCCACGACCACCACCGCAGGGGCGACCACGACCACAACGTCGGGCGACCAGACCGGTGCCGGCGCGGGGAGCTCCACCTCCTCCACCACGTCGACCACCGCTGCGTAACCTGCCCCTGCGCCCGGGTGGCGGAACTGGCAGACGCAGAGGGCTTAAACCCCTCGGCTCCTCCGGGAGCGTGTGGGTTCGAATCCCACCCCGGGCACG
>CAVVGJ010000023.1:0-39063 GCA_963747745.1 uncultured Acidimicrobiaceae bacterium | reverse complement strand
CTTGGGAACATCTTGGGAACACGCCAACGCGTAATCCCGGCTTTCCGGGGTCGACCTCGGTCACTCACGGACACTGCTCAGGTCTGACGAAAACAGGGCCTGACCTGGGGTTGTATCAGGTCATCGTGTTGGAGGCGGCGCCGGGAATCGAACCCGGGTACAGGGATTTGCAGTCCCTTGCCTAAGCCACTCGGCCACGCCGCCAGGGAGCGGCCACCATAGCGGACCCCTCGGTTCACCCCGTATCGACAGCGGGCCGCGAACCCTCGTGATCGCGGCCACGGCGATAGCGTCGCGGTCCTCATGGCCCGCTCCCCCGCGCCACCTGGTCCCCCACCCCCGCACTACCGGCCGCCGGATGCTCCGGCACCGCCGCGGTCCCTGTCCGGACGCAGCTTCGGGGCCCCGCCGCCTCCGCCGCCGGCCCCCGAGGCCATGGGGCCGGGGGCTGTCATCGCCGTCGCCATCGTCACCCTCCTGCTCGGCCTGGTGGCGGGATTCTTCCTGGGTCGAGCCACCGAGGCGAACCGCAACCCGCAGGCGGCTCCCCCGCTGACCAGTCCGGCGACATCGACGAGCCGACCGCCGGGCAACACCGTCCCCCAGAATCCGCCCGCTGGTCCGTCTGCACCGCCGTCGACCGATCTCGAACCCACGACCATCGGGACGGCGGATGATCCCATCCCGGTGGGGCAGTCCTACATCATCGGCCTCTACGAGATCGAGGTCCGCGGGGTCGAGCGCAACGCCAACGACACCGTCGCCGCGGCCAACCCGGCGAATCCGGCACCGCCGCTCGGGAGCCAGCACCTGATCGTGCAGATCGCCATCCGCTTCACCGACAACAACAGCCTGGGCAACCCGGCCTCGATCCCGTTCTTCGTCTCCGACGGGTCCGGTCGCTGGAACGACGTCGACGCCCGATGCGGGATCATCCCCGATTCACTGCTCGACAGCGGACTGCTCGAGCAGGGTGACGAGACGGTCGGCGCCGCCTGCTTCACCGTGCCCTCCGATGCCGTCGACGACCTCGTACTCGGGACCGAGGGCTTCGCCGGGCCCATCTACTTCGCCCTTCCCGGCTGACGTCCCGGCCGTCTCCTCCAGCAAACGCTCGTTTGGGTAGGGTCGTTGCATGACCGATCTCTCCGACCGCACCGACCGCACCATCGACATCCTCGATCCCCGGCTCTACGACGACCCGTGGGACACCTACCGGTGGCTGCGCAACGAGCGACCGATCTACTTCGACGCCACCAACGACCTCTACGTGGTGAGCCGCCACGAAGACGTCAGCCACATCTCCAGGCACCAGGAGCGCTACTCCGCCGCCCAGGGGGTCCGCCCGAACGTGCCGGCCGTGATGTCGATCATCTCCATGGACGATCCCGAGCACACCCGTCAGCGCCGCATCATCTCGAAGGGCTTCACGCCCCGCAAGGTGCGCGAGCTCACCGAGCACATGCGCGAGGTGTGCAACCAGGTGATCGACGAGATCGCCCACCGGGGCGAGTGCGACGCGGTCGAGGACCTGGCCATCCACCTGCCGCTGATCATCATCGCCGAGCTCATGGGCCTCGACCCGGAGCAGCGCATGAAGTTGTATCGCTGGTCCGACGACATGATGGCCGGCGACGGCCACAGCGATCCCGACGACCCGGTCACCATCAAGGCCGGTGAGGCGTTCGGCGAATACGTCACCGAGTGCGTGCAGCTGATCGAGCAACGGCGGTCGGCACCCACCGACGACATCATCAGCATCCTCACCGGCGCCTACGACAGCGGTGACCTGACCTGGGAGGAGGGGATGCGGGCCGACGCCGAGGCCGCGGCCGACCTGTCGGACGACGAGCTGCTCATGTTCCTGACGCTGTTGGTGGTCGCCGGCAACGAGACGACCCGCAACGCCATCACCGGCGGCCTGCACGCCTTCAGCCTCTTCCCGTCGGAACGGGAGAAGCTGGCGGCCGACCCGAGCCTGATGGACTCGGCCATCGACGAGATCGTGCGGTTCGTGTCACCGGTGCTCTCGTTCCACCGCACGGTGACCGAGGCCCACACCTACCAGGGCGTCGACTTCGAGCCTGGCGACCGGATCCTCATGCTCTACCAGTCGGCGAACCGCGACGAGACCGTGTTCGACGATCCCGACACCTTCCGGATCGATCGTTCCCCGAACCCGCACCTCGGCTTCGGCATCGGCACCCACTACTGCCTCGGCGCCAACCTGGCCAAGGCCGAGATCCGGGTCGTGTTCGAGGAGCTGTTCCGCCGACTCCCCGACTTCAGCATCCCCGACGGCGCCACTCCCGAGCGGGGTGATTCGTCGCTGGTGATCTCGTTGTCCCACCTGCCGGCGGTGTTCACGCCCGAGCGCGCCCTCTGAGCCGTCCGGTGAGCACCACCGCGGCGGCCAACCCGCCCGACCAACGCACCCGCATCCTCGACACCGCCCTCTCCCTCATGGGCGAACAAGGTGCCTCCACCACCAGCATGCGCCAGCTCGCCAATGCCTGCGAGGTCAACGTCGCCACGCTGTACCACTACTTCCCGTCGAAGTCCGACCTGCTCCGGGCCGTGATCGAGGAACGCGGCTACGGCGAGGAACTGGAGGCGATGGTCGATCCCCCCGTTTCCCGGCGGGGCACTCCAGCGACCCGGCTCGCCAACCTGTTGGCGTACGTCGCCCGGGAGGCGCTCGACGCCGAGGTGGTCTGGCGGCTGTTCCTCGGCGAAGCCGTCCACTCCGACACCGACGCCATGGCCATGGCCCGCCAGCTCAGCACCGGTCTCGAGCTGGCGCTGGTCCGGTGGATCCCTGACCTCATCCCCGAGTTCGACGGCGACGTGACGGCCCTCGGCCGGCTGCTGCGCAGCCAGCTGTTCGGGATGATGATCGAGGTGCTCGTGTCACCCGAAGTCGACCGCGAGATGCTGGTCACGCAGCGCTCGTCGGAGCTCGCCCTGCTCGTCCTTCCGCACGGGTGACCCGCGGGTACCATCCGGCGCCATGGAAATCGCAGTCGTCTACGCCAGCAGGACCGGCAACACCCGCCGGGCCGCCGAGCTCATCGGCGCCGCCATCGAGGAGCGGGGCCACGTGGTGTCGGTCCAGTCGGTCGACGCGCTCGACTACAAGGCCCTCGCCGATGCCGACCTCATCGTCTTCGGCACGTGGGTGGCGGGACACTTCATCATCGGCCAGAAGCCGGGCGACGCCCGTCGCCTCGCCCTGGTCCCCAAGCTCACCGGCAAGCAGGTCGCCATCTTCATGACCTACGCCATCAACCCTGGCCGCGCCCTGGCCAAGTTCGAACGCCTGCTGACCGATGAGGGAGCCGATGTCGTGGGCGGCTACGCGTGGAAGCGCTCCGACCTGCCCGCCGGCGTCGAAGACTTCGTCGACGGCATCCTCGGCGCGGCGAAGTCCCCCACCGCGGCATGACCGAGGGCCACCGGCCCGACTGGTTCGAACGCGCGCTCGCGCTGACACCGGAGACGCACCGGGTCGAGTGCAACGGCTGCCAGATCAACTACCTCGCCTGGGGTCGCACCGGTGCGCCCGGCCTGGTGTTCATCCACGGCGGCGCCGCGCACGCCCACTGGTGGAGCTTCCTGGTGCCACTGCTCGCCGACCAGTACCGGGTCGTGGCCATGGACCTGTCGGGCCACGGCGACTCCGGACGTCGTGACGACTACCAGCTGGCCGACTGGGCCGACGAGGTCCTGGCCGTGGCCGACGACGCCGACATGGCGGCCGAGCCGGTGGTCGTCGGCCACTCGATGGGAGGCTTCGTCAGCATCGGCACCGCGGCCCGCCACGGCGACCGGCTCGGCGGCATCGTGATCCTCGACTCGCCGGTGACCGCCCCGGACCCCGAGATGGAGGCGGCCCGCCAAGGCAAGATCTTCGGTCCCTTGCGCGTCTACCCCGACGTCGAGACCGCCCTCGAGCGCTTCCGCACCGTCCCCGAGCAAGACCACTACCTGCCCTACGTGATGGACCACGTCGGCCGGAACTCGCTCCGCACCGTCGAGGGCGGCGTGTCGTGGAAGTACGACCCCAACATCTTCGTGCCCGGCCGCTCGGAATCGCGGCAGCTGCTCCGCGAGGTGACGTGCCGCGTCGCGCTCTTCCGCTCCGAGCACGGTCTCGTCACGCCGGAGATCGGCGAGTACATGTACGACCTGCTGGGCCGGATCGCACCGGTGGTCGAGATCCCCGAGGCCGGACACCACCTCATGCTCGACCAGCCGCTCCTGCTCCTCACCGCGCTGCGCACGCTGCTCGCCGACTGGGAGCACTCGTCGCCGCTCACCACCCGGTGAGCCGATCCTCGATCGCGGCCCGGCGCGCCCGGGTCGGGGTGCGACACCACCTCCACCCCCGTCACCGGGCCGGCGACCTCCGGCGGGCCACCCGCGGGCTGGTTGCCCTCCACGCCACCGATCCCCTCAGCATCTACCTCGGCCTCCTGGCCCGGACCCGGTCACTGACCGTCGACGAGGTCGATCGGGCGCTGTACGACGACCGCTCGCTCGTGCGTGTCATGGCGATGCGGCGCACGATTTTCGCCACCGCCGCGGCCGAGGCCGTCGTCCTCTTCGCCGCCTGCACCTTGCGGGTGGCGGCCACCGAGCGGGCGCGGCTGGTGAAGGGGCTGGCGGCCGGTTCCGCGGTGACCGAACCCGAGGCCTGGCTCGACGAGGTGATGGTCGAGACCGCGTCTGCGCTGGCCGAGCTCGGTGAACCCACCGCGCAGGAGCTCACCGCCGCCGTTCCCCTCCTCCAGACCCGTTGGAACCCCTCTCCGGGCACGCGGTACGGCGCCGAGACGCCGGTGACCAGCCGGATCCTGTCGCAGCTGTCGATGGAGGGTGCGATCGAGCGCGGTCGACCCACCGGCGCCTCCTTCACCAGCACGCGGTACCGGTGGCGCATCGTGGATCCGCCGATCGCACCCGACGCCATCGAGCTGGGGGAGACCGAGGGGCGCCGCCGGCTCGTCGCCCGGTGGCTGGAGCGGTTCGGGCCGGCCACCGAGGCCGATCTGGTGTGGTGGACCGGGCTCACCAAGACGCACGTCCGCGAGGCCGTCGCGGCACTCGAGAGCGACGCCGTCGACCTCGACGGTGCGCTGGGCATCGCACTCGCCGCAGATGAGGACGATGACGACCCCGGTCCCTGGGTCGCCCTCCTGCCGGGGCTTGACCCCACCGCCATGGGTTGGCGCGACCGGGACTGGTACCTGGACCCTGCGCTCGTGGCCGAGCTGTACGACCGGGCCGGCAACGTGGGCCCCACGGTCTGGGCCGACGGCCGCATCGTCGGCGGCTGGGCCCAGCGCCCCGACGGGACCATCGCCACAGAGTTGCTCGTCGACGTGTCCGACGAGCATCGGGACCTGCTCGACGTCGAACGGCGTCGCGTCGTCGAGTTCCTCGGCGACGTCCGGGTGACGCCCCGGTTCCGCACCCCCCTCGAACGCCGCCTCGCCGAGCCACGCTGACGGAGCCGCCGCGACGCGACACAGGACCCCGTGATGGGGCCCTGTTCGCACTGCGTGGAGCGGGCGACCGGGATCGAACCGGCGACCTCAACCTTGGCAAGGTTGCGCTCTAGCCAGCTGAGCTACGCCCGCAGGGAGCGGTCACCATAGCGCGCGGACACGCCGGGGCGGAATCAACGTCGGACCGTTCGGTCACTCATCGGTGGCGGGTCGGAGGTCGATCTCCAGCCGCAGGATCCCGTCCTCGAGCGTGCCCGTGGCGTCGCCGATCATGGCGTAGTCCCGATAATCGGTCTGCGCCTGCTCGATGAACCGGGCGCGCTCCTCGCCCGCGACCGGAGGGAGGTTCCTGCGCTTCACCGCTGCCGCCCGCTCCTTGAAGCGGGCGATCATGGCATCGATGTCGAGTTCGTCGGCCATGGCGCCAACCTACCCAGACCGCCCCCGGCCGACCTCAGCTGGGCGGGAACACCGTGGTCGGATCGGCGGGTGGTTCCTCGACCACCGGCGGTTCCGGGCGCGTCGTGCGCCAGAAGCGCACCGTCCACAACGCGATGAGCAGGGCGATCACGACCAGTCCGGCGACGATGAGCCACAGCATGGTGCCCTCGCTGACCGCGCGGTTGTTGTCCTTCACCGACACCACCGTGGTCGAGGTGGTGGTGGTCGACTCGGCACCGTCGGTCCCGTCACCGGGGACGAGCAGGTCGTTCACCGTCGTGGTGGTCTGCTCGGGCACCGTGGTGGTGGTCGACTCGAGGTTCGGCGCCGTGGTCGTCGTCCGCTGACGGGTGGTCGTGGTCTGGCGCAGCGTCGTCGGCGTCGGCGCCTCTGTCGTGGTGGTGTCGAGGAACTCGGTGGTCGTGGGCTCGATCGAGGTGGACGTCGCCGGCTCGGAGGTCGTGGTCGTGGTGGTCGGGAGCGGTGGGTCGATCTGGAACAGGGGTCCGGCCGCCTCGGCTGCGGCGCCGGAGCCGACGGCGACGACGAGCCCGACGCTGACCAGCGCGAGCGCCGCGAGACGCAGACGGACGCGGGCGTTCGCCCCCGGGGGGCGTGATCCGGGCGATGGCATGAGGTCGGGAGCGTACCGGGGCCCTGGGCAGTGAACCCAGGCAACTCCAGAAGCGAAGCCGGCAGACGAAGTCTGCAGACCTAGCGGCGGAGTTGACGAGCCGGCCGGCCGGAGGACGGCGGACGAGCAACTCCAGAAGCGAAGCCGGCAGACGAAGTCTGCGGGCGTAGCGTCTCAGTGCTGGTGGCGCGGGCAGCTGTAGGTGGTCCGGCCCCCGACCGTGCGTCGCTCGAGGGGTGCAGCGTCGAGCGGGCACGTCGCGCCTCGCTCCCGGGCGGGCTGCAGGTCGCCGGTGTGGCTGCCGCCTCGCCGGCTCAGATCGGCCACGGTCGCCACGATGGTCGCGGCCAGGAGCCCGACCTCCTCGTCGTCGAGACCGCCGGCAGGGCGGGCGGGATCGAGTCCGGCTCGCCACAGCGTCTCGTCGACCAGCAGGTTCCCGAGGCCCGCAACCCGGGACTGGTCGAGCAGTCGAGCCTTGAGCGAGGTGCGGGATCCGTGCAGCGCCCCGGCGAGGCCGGCGGTCGAGATCGTGGCGGCATCCGGCCCCAGGCGATCCGTGTCGGGGTCCAGCTCCATCCCGCCGAGGCGACGTGGATCCCGGATCCGCAGCTCGCCGCCATCGGCGAAGACCAGCACGTACCGATCCCACCGCTCGTCGTCCCCGGTGGCCCCGTACTGCAGCCGGTGGATGGCGGCGCTGCCGTCGACGAGGAGCCGTCCGGTCATCCCGAAGCGCAGGCCCAGCACGGGACCGTCCGTCTCGAGGAGCAACAGCTTGCCGATCCGGTCCGCGCCGGCGATGGTGACGCCGCGCAGCAGCTCGCGCACCCGACCGGGATCGTCGTGTCGCAGACCGAACGGATCGAGGACGGGGGCATCGACGATGGTTCGCCCGATCACGGCCTCGGCCTGGCGGCGGTAGTTCTCGACCTCGATCAGCTCGGGCATCGCGCAGGTGACGACGTCGGTCAGGCGATGGCGTCGACCAGGTCACGGATCACGTCGTCGACGTGTTCGAGCCCGATCGAGATGCGCAACAGGCCGTCGGTGATCCCCATCTCCGCCCGCTCCTGCGAACTGAGGGTGGCGGCGGACATCGATGCGGGGTGCGTGACGAGCGTCTCGGGCCCGCCGAGCGACAGCGCAGGCGTCGCCAGCTCGACCCGCTCGACCACCGCGGCGCCGGCCTCGTACCCACCGACCAGGTCGACGACGACGATGGAGCCGCCGTTGCGCATCTGGCGGGCGGCGATGTCGTGACCGGGATGGGAGGGCAGGCCCGGATACAGGACGCGTGCCACCGCCGGATGGGCATCGAGGCGCTCCGCCACGGCTTGCGCGGTCTCGGTCTGCTGGCGGAGGCGGGCGTGCATCGACCGCAGTCCACGCAGGCCGAGGAAGGCATCGAACGGGGATGCCACCGCACCGTGGATCACGTGATGGCCCCAGACCACGTCGATCAGCTCCTGCTCCGCGGTGACCACCCCCAGCAGGGCGTCGTTGTGCCCGGCGATGCCCTTGGTGGCCGAGTGGATGACGAAGTCGAGCCCGAAGGCGTGCGGGTTCTGGACCGCGGGGGTCGCCATGGTGGAGTCGACCACCGTGAACGGGCCCCGCAACGCGCCGATGGCCTCGAGGTCGACGATGCCCATCATCGGGTTGGCCGGGGTCTCGACCCACACCAGCTGGGTGGGCTTGGCCGCCACCGCGGCCCGCACGGCTTCGGCATCGAAGGCATCGACGAAGTCGACCTCGATGCCGAAGCGGGGACAGGTGCGGGCCAGGAGCTGCGTGGTGGCGGAGAACATGCAGTCCTGCGCCACGATCCGGTCGCCGGCGGAGCACATGGCCAACACCACCGATGACACCGCGCCCATGCCCGACGCGAAGGCGATGCCGGCCTCCGCGCCCTCGACCTCGGCGACGGCGTCGGCGAACGCCTGGGCCGTGGGTGTCCCGTTCCTGGCGTAGAACTCGGTGCTCCGCGGCGTGGCGGCCATGCGGGCGCTGGCCGCGAGATCACGCAGCTCATAGGTCGTCGACGGCCAGATCGGTGTCGCCATCGAGCCATGGTTCGCGGCACGTCCGGCGCGGATGGCGCGGGACTCGGGGTGCAGGGGGCGGTCGGTTGGCTCGTCGGTCACGGCTGCTCCTTGGCGAGGGCGACGTCGGGGTCGTCGAGGAAGGGGGCGATGATGGCGGCGACGGCCTCGTGCTCGATCAGGAAGGCATCGTGGCCGTGGGGGCTGTCGAGCTCCCGGTAGCCGGCCCGCACGCCGACGGCCGAGGCCTTTTCCGCGATCTGGCGGGATTGGTAGGCGGGGTAGAGGATGTCGCTGCTCACGCCGATGGCCAGCAGGGGACTCCGCAGGCGTCGCAGCGCCTGCTCGGCGCCGCCCCTGCCCCGGCCGATGTCGTGGAGGTCCATCGCCTTGGTCAACACGAGGTAGGAGTTGGCGTCGAAGCGCCGGACCAGTTTGTCGCCGTGGTACTCCAGGTACCGCTCGACCTGGAACCGTTGCCAGAGCTGGAAGCCGTCGAGCGATTCGACCAGCTCGCGCCCGAAGCGGTCGGTGAACACGTCGTCGGAACGGAAGGTGATCTGGCTCACCATGCGAGCCACCGAGAGCCCCTCGTGGGGGCCTTCGCCGGGGGCGGCGTCGTAGTACTCACCGTCTCGCCACGCCGGGTCGAGCCGGATGATGCGACGGCCCGCCGACCACCATCCGATCTGCTGGGCCGACGCCGCTTCGCAGGTGGCCAGGACCACGACCGACCCGACCCGTTCCGGGTACATGATCCCCCACTCCAGCGCCTGCATCCCGCCCATGGAGCCGCCGATGACCGAGTGCCACCGCGTGATGCCGAGCGCGTCGGCGACGGCGGCCTGGCTGCGGACCATGTCGCGCACCGAGACCACCGGGAACCGCGAACCGTAGGGGCGGCCGTCGTCGGGGTGGGACGAGGCCGGCCCGGTGGAGCCCTGGCACCCGCCGAGGACGTTGACGCAGACCACGAACCATCGATCGAGGTCGATGCCGCCGCCCGGCCGGATGGCGCCCTCCCACCACCCCGGGGTGGCATGCCCGGGTTCGAGACCACCGGCGGCATGGCTGTCGCCGGTGAGGGCATGGCAGACGAGGACGGCGTTGTCGGCGTCGGGTGCGAGGGTGCCGAACGTCTCGTAGGCCACCACGGCACGGTCGAGCAGGCTGCCGCCCTCGAGCGCGAACGGCCGGCCGGGGCTGAGCGGAACGAACCGGCGGCCACCGGGGTCGTCGCCCTCCCGCCACGCTCCGCTGGCGGGCAGGGCGCTGGGGTGGGCGCGCCGGCCCAGATCGGCCAGGGGGTGGCCGGTCGGGGAGGTGCCGATGGCCGGGCCGCCGCGCGCCCCTCGAGGCTCGCCGGTCGCCATGTCTGTCCACCTCCTCCACGAAGGTCGGACACCCATGGTCGGGGAAACCCCGGACGCTTGTTTGCCCCGGAGGGCCGCATCCCCACCCCGGAGGGGGGAGGCACCTTGGGTGTCCGATCCCAGGTTGCCGGACCCGGTGACCCGGGCCGCTCTTGATGCTGTATCGCCGGGCATCCTACGCAACCGCCTCCCGCCCGGTTCCAATCGGTTGCTGATCGGACCGGGGACCAGCCCCCTGCCGGGGCAGCGATGAGCGCATTGTGAGCGATCTCCCAGGTTCGGCGGCTTGACTGGTCGGCATGGCTGTGCCCCGGGTCCTGGTCGTCGACGACGAGGTGTACATCCGTGACCTGGTGTCGAGCGCGCTGCGCATCGCCGGGCTGGAGCCCACCACGGTCGCCGGGGGCGAAGAGGCCCTCCAGGCGGTGGCGCGGGACCGACCCGACCTGGTGGTGCTGGACGTCGGCCTTCCCGGCCTCGACGGCTTCGAGGTCTGCCGCACCCTGCGCGACCGGGGCGAGCAGGTTCCGGTGATCTTCCTCACCGCCCGCGACGCCAAGGAGGACATGCTCCAGGGCTTCACCAAGGGCGGCGACGACTACATGACCAAGCCGTTCAGCCTCGACGAGCTCATCGCCCGGGTCCGCGCCGTGTTGCGGCGCAGCTCCCAGGTCGAATCGGAGTCGAGCCGGCTCAGCTACGCCGACCTCGAGCTCGACGAGTCGACCATGCGGGTCCGGCGCGGCGACGAGCAGATCAGCCTGTCCCCGACCGAGTTCAAGCTGCTCCGGTTCCTGCTCCGCCACCGCGAACAGGTCGTCTCCAAGGCGCAGATCCTCGACCACGTCTGGGAGTACGACTTCGACGGCAACGCCAGCGTGGTGGAGAACTACATCTCCTACCTGCGCAAGAAGCTCGACCACCGCGAGCCCAAGCTGATCCACACGGTGCGCGGGTTCGGCTACGTCCTGCGCACCGAGGCGTGACCCGGGACTCCCGATCGTGATCCGGCGTCGACTCGTGCTCGCGGTCACGGTGACGGTCGCGGTTGCCATCGCGATGGGTTCGTGGGCGATCGTCACCACCCTCGAGCACCGGCTGGTGAGCAACGTGGACGAGCAGTTCGCCTCCGGTCATCTGGCCGCCGACATCCGCGACCAGATCGCCGAGCGCCGGCTGCCTCCACGCTCCACCGACGTGATCGACGAGCGCCGCCAGCTCGCCATCGTCATCTACGGTCCGGCCGGCCGGGTCGTCAACTCGTTCCCGGCCGGGACCATGGCCGACCCTGATCCCCTCCCCGACGGCGCCTCGTTGGACCCGGCGTCCGACGTGACGACGATCCCCTCCGTCGCTTCGTCCGGTCCGCGGTACCGCGCCCTCGCCTTCGAGACCAACGGCGGAGGTCGTGTCGTGATCGCGCTCTCCCTGGCCGATGTCGACGCCACCCTCGACGAGGCTCGCCGCATCCAGCTCATCGTCGGCCTCGCCGCCATCGCTGCGGTCGCCGTGGTGTGCTGGATCCTGATCCGTCGGGCGTTCGCCCCGATCGACGGGATGATCGCCTCGGCGGGCCGGATCGCAGAGGGTGATCTCACCGAGCGCACCGCCGTCGACTCCGACGACTCGGAGGTGGGTCGGCTCGGTTCGGCCCTCAACGTCATGCTCGACCGCATCGAGTCGGCCGTGGCCGAGAAGACGGAGTCCGAGGAGCGGATGCGACGGTTCGTGGCCGACGCGTCGCACGATCTGCGCACCCCGCTCACCTCGGTGCGGGGCTACGCCGAGCTGTACCGCCAAGATGCGGGCAACCCGGAGACGGTCGCGGTCAGCATGGACCGCATCGAGGAGGAAGCCACCCGGATGAGCCGGCTGGTCGACGACCTCATGCTGCTCGCCCGCCTCGATCAGCGCCGCGAACCGGCCCGGCACCTCGTCGGCCTCGACCAGGTCCTCGGCCACGCCGTCGACGCCGTCCGGCTCACCGATCCCGACCGCACGTACGACCTCGACACCACCGGCGATGCCCGGGTGCTGGCCGATCCGGATCAGATGCGTCAGGTGTTCGACAACCTGCTCGGCAACGCCCGGGCCCACACCCCGCCCGGCACCACGGTCGACGCCCGGCTGTGGTCCGACCCCGACTCGGTGACGATCGTCATCGCCGACGACGGCCCGGGGTTCACCGAAGCCGATCGCTCCCGTGCCTTCGACCGCTTCTGGCGCTCGACCAGGGCTGACGAGAACCCGGTGAGTGGTTCTGGCCTCGGCCTCGCCATCGTGTCGTCCATCGTCTCGGCCCATGGGGGGACGATCGTGCTGGACACCAGCGACGCCGGCGGCGCCCGCTTCACCATCCGGCTCCCGCACTCCCCGCCCGTCACCTGAACCACGGCCACGGGACCACCGAGTTCCCGCGCGACGTCAACCGGAGCTGAGATTCGGTGTGTACCGCGCCTCGGACTCGGCGATGGCGGGGAGGCCGACGAGGTCGGTGAAGTCGTCGAACGCGACGAGCCGGTCGAGGTGGGCGCGCAGCGATCCCTCTTCGGCGAGGATGGCGAGCGAGTCACGAAGGGCGCGGACCATCGTGAACAGCGAGGTCAGGGGCGAGACCACCAGCCGGAACCCGAGGTCGGTGAGCTCGGCGGGTGTGAGCAGCGGTGTGCGGCCCGCCTCCACCATGTTGGCCACCAGCACGGGCGCGTCGACCTCGGCGGCGATGCGCTCCATCTCGGCGATGCTCTCGGGTGCCTCGACGAACACGGCGTCGACGCCGGTGTCGACCGCGGCCTTGGCCCGCTCGATGGCCTCGTCGATGCCGATCGCGGCCCGCGCGTCGGTGCGGGCGCACACCAGCAGGTCGCGGCGGTGGTCGACCGCGGCTCGCAACTTGGCCAACCAGTCGTCGGCAGGGACCACCTGCTTCCCCGCCAGGTGACCGCAGCGCTTGGGCCAGATCTGGTCCTCGATGAAGACGCCCGCCGCGCCCGCCGCCTCCCACAGGTCGATGGTGCGGATCACGTTGAGCGGGTTCCCGTAGCCGGTGTCGCCGTCCACGACGACGTTCAACCCCGGGTTGGCAGCCGTGGTGCGCCGGGCCTGGTCGGCCATCTCCGTCTGGGTGAGGAAGCCGTAGTCGGGAAGACCCAGTTGCGTGCCCGACACGCAGTAGCCGGACAAGAAAACGGTGGAGAAGCCCGCTTCGGCGGCCAGCCGAGCCGACAGCGCGTCCCACGCTCCCGGCATCAGGACCGATTCGCCACGGGCGAGGCGAGTTCGGAGATCGTGCATCGGGACGGTCAGCGTAGTGGCAGGCGGTCGAGCCACCAGTTCCTGACGTCGATGTCGTCGACGCCGTACGCCGCATCGGCGGCGGCACCGAACTCCTCCCAGCGATCGTCGCCGGCGGCGATGGCGCGCGCCAGGGACGCGGCCCTGTCCCAGCGCGTCCGGTCACGCGGGAGAGGCAGCTGGTCGAGCAGCGAGACCGTCGGCTTGCAGGCGTCGTTCGACAATGCGGTGCCGACGGTGCGCCGCAGCATCCACGCCGAGGCGACCGGCGCGTGCAGCGCGGCCGCGAGATGCCACACATCGGCAGGCTCGTGGGGACGGACGACGATGACCGGAACGCACGCCACCAGTTCGTCCCGTTCGTCGACCACGGCCTCGATCACCCTGGTCTGGGTGGCCACCAGCACCTTCGGACCGGCCTGGGCCGCCAGCCAGCGGGCGGCGCGCTCGTCGACACCGGCCACGTCGACCCGGGGGTCGGTCCACGTCTGCTTGGCGAAGCGGGTCGTCGTGTCCCGCCGTCGCAGGGGGTCGATCGATCCCGAGGTGACCAGCCGGGGACCGGATCCGCCCTCGTGCACCGCGTCGACCAGGCCGTAGTACTCGTCACGGAAGCCCGCCACCGTCCGAGCCCGGGCCCCGAGGCGGTCCGTCGCGTCGAGGGTGACATCGGGGACGGCGAGGGCCGAGGCCAGCGGACCGGTCCAGTCGTTGTCCCCGCCGCTCCCTACCCGCAGCACCGGCGCGCAGGCGAGGACGGACGCGTCGAACGCTCCGGCGCGGTCGATCCAGCACTCCACCAGTCGGGCCCGGTCGTCGATGGCGCCACGGACCGGGCCGGCGTCGCGGGCGCCGAGGAGCGACGTCGGCTGCACGAGGGCCACCGAACCTCCGGGACGAACCGCGCCCACCGCCCGCAGCAGGAACAGCCAGGCCTCGTCGGTGTAGGGGCGAAAGGTGTCGCCGAAGCAGTCCCGCAGCGCGGCCCGGCGGGTCACGTCCGACGCCGTCGACGTGCGGAGTTGACCGAGGAACGGCGGGTTGCCCACAACGACGTCGGTGGCCGGGAAGTCGGTTGCGGTGAGCGTGTCGCCGACCACGATGCGATCGCCGGCGACCACGGGTTCGCCCCGGGCCGCCGACCACCACCACAGGGCCGCCTCGGTGACGGCTGCGGCCAACGGATCGAGGTCACCACCCCACAGCCGGTCGATCACCACTCGGGGCGAGTCCCGAGCAGCCAGTCGATCGGCGGCCGCGAGGAGGAACACGCCTCCACCACACGACGGATCGGACACGCACCCCGGCCACCGGTCGGCGGCGGCGAACGCTCGGCCGACCAGGTCCTCGGCGAGCCACCGGGGCGTGTACCAGGCGCCACGACGCACCCGCTCGGAGCCCGACACGATCCGCTCGTGCAGCAGGCCGAGGTCGTGGGGATCCGTCACGACCGGAACCGGGCCCTGACCCGACCCCCTGTGGGCGAGCAGACGCAGCGCGGGATCGGGCGGGAGACCGAGCCGATCCATGGCGGCCACGAACGCCGCCGCCACGATGGCACCGGGCTGCGCCACCGGGTCAGCCCTCGCCGGCGATGGCGAAGGTGCCGGCCACCTCGGGCCGGCGCAACCGCCAGATCATCCCGTCGTAGACGAAGTGGAGGACGCCCACCGCGAGGTATGCGGCCAGGAAGACCTGCAGCGGCAGGACCCGTCGGAGCGCGCCGACCACGACGAGGACGATGGCGATGTAGCCGGCCAGGAACAGGACCGGTCCGCCCCGGCGACGCACGATGCCGTCGAGCATCGACTGCGGCACCGCCCGGCGCCGCACCGTGCTCGCCACCACCACCACGTACTCGATCGAGTGGGCGGACATGAAGGCGAGGAAGCCGGCCACCGGGTCGAACGGTGCGACGGCGAACCCGACGGCCGCGCCCAGCAGGTAGAGGTGCTTGGCCCGGTTCTGCGGTCGGTCTCGCTCGATCCGCCACCACCGTACGGAGGTGACCACCGCACCCACGGCGACGGGCAGCGCGGCGACGGCCGCCACGGGCTGGACGACATCGAGGAGATCGACGATCTGGTGGTTGAGGAATCCGACGGGGAGCGAGGCGAGTCGGTCGAGCAGTCCGTCGCCGGCCAGCGACACGAGCAGCACCACCCCGAACCACCACAGCAGCAGGGCCTGCTCGTGGACACCGTCGTCCTGGCCCACCTTGCGCCCGTAGACCCGTACCAGCCCGTAGCGCTGGCGGAGGGTGTGGTGCGCGTTCCAGAGCGCAGCCACCACGCCGACCAGGGCGAGGCTGAGGCCGAGGCCGAGGTAGACGGCGAGCACGGCGAGGACAGGTGCGGCGACCAGGACGACGCCATGGCGAGCCCGCTCGCGGACATCGCCGTAGACCAGCGGCAGGGTGATCGGCTGGTGGCAGAACGAGACCAGCAGCACCGCCGTCGTCAGATCGGCGAGACGACCGGGTGTGCCGGCGAAGGCCCGTCCCAGGACGAAGACCGGCACCCACGCGAAGGCCACGATGGCGTCGGTCACGGGTCCGAGGATCCACACGAACGAGGCCCGCGACCGGACCGCGACCACATCCGGAGTCGTGGTGGTCATCGTCCCTCCCCGCTGGTCACCGTCGGTCGATGCCGGCAGGCTAGGTCAGCTCAGACGGCGCGATCGTCGCGGGGATCCCATGCGGTGAGATCGGCCAGTCGCTCGTCGTTGCTGAAGATCGAGACGATGGGATGGTCCTCGAGTCCGAGTCGACGCTGCAGGAGCTTGACCGCCATCTCCTCGTCCCACAGCAACAGCGTGGCCGCGACACCGGCGGTGCCGGCCCGAGCGGTGCGACCAGAGCGGTGCAGGTAGGTCTTGTGGTCCGGTGGCGGGTCCCAGTGCACGACGGTGTCGATCTCGTCGATGTCGAGCCCCCGGGCTGCGACATCGGACGCCACCAGGGCCTGCAGCTTGCCCTCGGAGAACCGCTTGAGCGCCTTCTCCCGGACCCGTTGGGGCAGGTCGCCGTGGATGGCCTCCGCCTTCACGTCGAGGCTGCCCAGCTCCTTGGCGAGGCGGTCGGCCGCCCGCTTGGTGTTGGAGAAGATCAGTGTGCGGTTGCCGTTGGCGACGATGGCCGCCGCCACCTTGGACTTGTCCATCTCGTGGACGAGCAGGAAGCGGTGATGCATCTGGTCGACGGTGACCGTCTCGGAGGCGACCTCCATGGTGACCGGGTCGGTCTGGTACCGGTCGATGAGAGCGCCGACGGAACCGTCGAGGGTGGCCGAGAACAGCAGGGTCTGGTGACCCTCCGGCACGTGGCGCAGCACCCATTCGACCTGGGGCAGGAACCCCATGTCGGCCATGCGGTCGGCCTCGTCCACCGCCACGGTCTTCACCTCGTCGAGGTGCACGTCGCCGCGCTGGAGCAGGTCGATCAGCCGGCCCGGGGTGGCCACGATGATGCCGGTGCCGTCCTCGATGGATTTGATCTGCTTCTCGATCTTCTCGCCGCCGTAGACGGCCGTGATGGTGTGGCCCTTCACCTTGGCCAGCGGTTCGAGCACCTCGGCGACCTGGAGTGCCAGCTCGCGCGTCGGGCAGAGGACGAGGCCGGCGGGGCCGTGGTCGACCTCGGCGGGCAGCGCCATCACCATCGGCACACCGAAGGCGAGCGTCTTGCCGGAACCGGTCTTGGCCTTGCCGCACACGTCTCGGCCGGCGATGGCGTCGGGGATGGTGAGCTCTTGGATGGGGAAGGGTTCTTCGATGCCCTGCGATGCGAGGGTCTCGACCAGGTCTTCGTCGAGCCCGAGTTCTGCGAATGTCGTCATGTTGGCTACAACGCTACTGGCGTCCTCCACCACAGCCCCCAATCGGGGGGTGGGTTCGGTGACACCCGCTCGACCTCACATGCCGCGGACGCGACGGGGGCCGACGTCCACCCCCTCGGCCACCAAGCGCCGACGATGCTCGACCTCGTGTCCCGGCACCAGCCGGCCGTCGGCGGCGACCACCCGCCACCACGGGAGGCTTCCGTCGCTCATGGCCATGATCCGTCCCACCGCTCGGGCAGCGCCGGGACGACCGGCTTCGGCGGCGATCTCGCCGTAGGCCATCACCTCGCCGGCCGGTATCGAACGCACCACCGCGTGCACCGCCGCCTCGAAGTCCTCGCCGTCACCTCCCTCGACCATCGGCGCAGTGCCTAGCATCGGCAGCCATGCGCACGATCAGCGACGCCGACGCCGACCGCCACGCGGCCGAGCTGGACGACACGGGGTTCACGATCGTCGAGGACGCCTTCGACCCCGCGCAGGGCGCCGCCATCCTGGACCGGCTCGACGAGCTCGTCGACGCGCTGGGCGTGAAACCGGCCGCCAACTCCTTCGAGGGGTCCAGCACCTACCGCATCTACAACCTGCTGGTCCACGGACCGCTGTTCGAGGCCATCCCGATCGCTCCGGCGGTCCTGCCGGTGGTCGACCGGGTCCTCGACGACGGTTGCCTGCTCTCCTCGCTCTCCTCCATCGACATCCGGCCCGGGGAATCGGCGCAACCGATCCACGCCGACGATCAGGTCATCCCCCTGCCCAAACCCCATCCGCCGACCGTGTGCAACACCATGTGGGCCCTCACCGACTTCACCGAGGAGAACGGCGCCACCCGCCTGGTCCCCGGGTCGCACCGGGCCGACGCCTCGCCTGACTACGGCCGCCATTACGACTCGATCGCGGCCGAGATGCCTGCCGGCAGCGTCCTGGTCTGGCACGGCAGCCTGTGGCACGGGGGCGGCGCCAACCGCAGCGACGGCCGGCGGGTCGGCATCGCGTCGAACTACTGCGCCGGCTACATCCGCCAGCAGGAGAACCAGCAGCTCGGCATCCCACGGGAGACGGCGGCCCGCTTCGATCGCCGGCTCCAGCGGCTCTGCGGCTACGGCACCTACAACGGCCTGATCGGCCACATCGACAAGACCGATCCCATCACCCTGCTCGAGGGCGCGGGCGGAGACGGGCACTCGATGATCTGGGACGCATCCTGAGTGGACGCCCTCGAGGCGATCGGCGAGTGGGACGTGCCCCACGCCGCCGCCGCGGTGTTCACCCCGGATCGGCGCACCGCGACGCACGGACCGATCGACGATGCATTCGCCCTGGCGTCGGTGTCGAAGGTCCTCGCCGCCATTGCCGTACACATCGCGGTCGAGGAGGGAACGGTGGGCCTCGACGAACCCGCCGGCCCGGAGGGCTCCACCGTGCGCCACCTGCTCTCGCACGCCAGCGGTCTGCCCCCGGACGGTGAGCCCCGACCACTGGGACCACCGGGCCGGAAGCGCATCTACTCCAACGTCGGCTTCGAGGTCCTCGCCGAGCACGTGACCTCGGCGGTCGGCATGCCGTTCGCCGAATACGTCCACCTCGCCATCGTCGAACCGCTCGGTCTCCGCGCCACCGCAGTCGACGGCTCGCCCGCCCACGGGTATCGATCATCGGTCGCCGACCTGGTGGCCGTGCTCACCGCGGTCACGGCCGGCCGGCTGCTGGCCCCCGAGACCCTGGCGACGATGACCACACCCGCCTTCCCCGAGCTCGCCGGTGTGCTCCCTGGCTTCGGCGCCCAGGACCCCAACCCGTGGGGCCTCGGTGTCGAGCTCCGCGGCCACAAGAGCCCGCACTGGACGGCGCCCACGAACAGCCCTCGGACCTGGGGCCACTTCGGGCGCTCGGGCACCTTCGTGTGGTTCGATCCCGACATCGCCACCGGCCTGGTGGTGCTCACCGATCGCGACTTCGGCCCCTGGGCCGTCGACGCCTGGCCCCGCCTCGCCTCCGGCGTCGTCGAGGCCGCCAGCTGAAACCGTTCTGCCACCCACCCCCCCGCCGTTCTGCCACCCACCCGCCCGCCAAGGAGCAGCACCGATGTCCACCGACCACACCATCTCCCCGTTCCGCATCGACACGCCGGCCGAGGTCCTCGACGACCTCCGCCGGCGGCTCCACGCCACGCGCTGGCCCGAGGCGGAACCGGTCGACGACTGGTCCCAGGGCATCCCGCTCGCGTACGTCCAGGACGTCTGCGCCTACTGGGCCGACGGCTACGACTGGCCCGCCCGCGCCGAACGCCTCAACGCCTTCCCGCAGTTCACCACCGAGATCGATGGCGTCGACATCCACTTCCTCCACGTCCGCTCACCGCACGACCACGCCCTGCCCCTGGTGATCACCCATGGCTGGCCCGGGTCGATCGCGGAGTTCGAGGAAGTCATCGGCCCGCTCACCGATCCCACGGCGCACGGCGGCTCGGCCGACGACGCCTTCCACGTCGTCTGCCCGTCGCTACCGGGCTACGGGTTCTCGGGCAAGCCTTCGGAGACGGGCTGGGGCGTCGAGCACATTGCCGACGCCTGGGGTGTGCTCATGGACCGGCTCGGCTACGACCGGTTCCTCGCCCAGGGGGGCGACTGGGGATCGATGGTGACCACGTGCATCGGCATGCGGAACCCCGACCACTGCATGGGGATCCACCTCAACATGCCGCTGGCCCTTCCCGACCCCGACACGATGGACAGCCTGACCGAAGCCGAGATGGGCGCCATCGGCGCCTTCGACCACTACCAGAAGCAGGAATCGGGCTACTCCAAGCAGCAGAGCACCCGCCCCCAGACCCTCGGCTACGGCCTGGTCGACTCCCCGGCCGGACAGGCGGCGTGGATCCTCGAGAAGTTCCACGCCTGGACCGACAACGATGGCACCCCCGACAGCGCGGTCGATCGGGACCAGCTCCTCGACAACGTGATGTTGTACTGGCTGCCCGCCACGGGGGCGTCGAGCGCCCGTCTGTACTGGGAGAGCTTCAACTCGCCGCCGTTCGGCGAGATGCAGGTTCCCGTCGGCTGCAGCATCTTCCCCAAGGAGATCTTCCGCACCTCGAAGCGTTGGGCCGAGAAGCAGTTCGGGGAACTGCTCCACTTCAACGAGCTCGACCGGGGCGGCCACTTCGCCGCCATGGAGGAACCCGACCTCTACGTCACCGAGGTGCGCGACTGCTTCCGCTCGCTGCGCTGAGCCGCCGTAGGCCCGTTCTGGGACGCGACGTGCGACGCTGACCGCGCGTGACGCGTCCCAGAACCGTGCCCGCGGGTCAGAACTGGGTCGGGGTCAACGCCATGAGGTCTTCGAAGCCGGCGGTCACCGCCGGGACCAGGCCGCGGGCCTGCGGCAAGAGCTGCGTGGCGTAGAAGCGAGCGGTCGTGTACTTGGCCTCGAGGAACTCGTTGGAGAAGCCGTCGTCGCCGGCATCGAGCAGCGCCTTGGCCTCCAGTGCCGATTCGGCCAGCAGCCAGCCGCCGGCGACGATGCCGAACTGGCGCAGGTACGGCGTGGCCCCGGCCAGGGCGTGGCGGACGTCCTCGAGCCCGTTGGTCATCAGCCAGTCGGTGGACTCGCCCAGCCCGTCCGCGGCGTCGGCGAGCGCGTCGGCGATGGCGGCGTAGTCGTCGCCGGCGGCGCGGACCCGCTCGGCCGTGTCACCGACGTCGGCCAGGAAGTCCTTCACCACACCACCACCTCGCATGGGCAGCTTCCGGCCGACGAGGTCCATGGCCTGGATCCCGTTGGTGCCCTCGTAGATGGGGGCGATGCGGGCGTCGCGGAAGTGCTGGGCGACGCCGGTCTCCTCCACGTAGCCCATCCCGCCGTAGACCTGGATGGTGGTGGACGCGATGTCGAGGCCCAGCTCGGTGCCCCAGCCCTTGCAGATGGGGATGAGCAGGTCGACCCGCTCCTGGGCCGCGGTGCGGGTCTGCTCGTCGGCAGCCTTGTGGGCGACGTCGATGCCCTGGGCGGTGCGGTACATCACGCACCGCATGGCCTCGAGCTGCGCCTTCATCGTCAGCAGCATGCGGCGCACGTCGGGGTGCTCGACGATGAGCGACTGCTCGCCGGCCGGCGCGCCGACCGCCCGGCCCTGCTGGCGCTCGTTGGCGTACTGGACCGCGTCCTGATAGGCGCGACTGCCCACGGCCAGGCCCTGCAGACCCACCGACAGCCGGGCGTTGTTCATCATGGTGAACATCTCCGACATGCCCCGGTTCTCCTCGCCCACGAGGTAGCCGGTGGCGCCGTCGTAGTCGAGGACGCAGGTGGGGCTGGCCTTGATGCCGAGCTTGTGCTCGATCGACTGGCAGGTCACGCCGTTGCGCTCGCCCAGCGTGCCGTCGTCTTCGACCAGGAACTTGGGGACGATGAACAGCGAGATGCCCTTGGTGCCGGGGGGTGCGTCGGGCGTGCGGGCCAGGACGAGGTGGATGATGTTCTCGGCCATGTCGTGCTCGCCCCAGGAGATCCACACCTTGGTGCCGGTGATCCGGTAGGTGCCGTCGTCCTGGCGCTCGGCTCGGGTGCGTTGGGCGCCCGACGTCGGAGCCGGCCTGGGGCTCGGACAGGTTCATGGTGCCGGCCCACACGCCGGTGACCATCTTGGGGAGGAAGGTCTCGCGCTGGGTCTCGTCGCCGTGTTCGAGCAGGGCGTCGATGGCGCCCTGGGTGAGCAGCGGCGCCATCGAGAACGACTCGTTCGACGCGGTGAGCATCTCCTGCATGGCGAGGCCGACCAACCAGGGGAACCCGCCACCGCCGTAGGCCTCGGGGAACGGCACGCCACCCCATCCGGCATCCACGTAGGCCTGGTAGGCGTCGATGAAGCCGTCGGGAGTGGTGACGGTGTGGTCGGGGTGCCAGACGCTGCCCTGCTCGTCGCCGACCCGGTTGAGCGGGGCGACCTCGTTCTCCATGAACCGGGCGCACTCCTCGAGCACGCTGACCACCATGTCGGGCTCCGCGTGTTCGAACCCCTCGTAACGAGCGAGGTCGGCGAGCCCGGCGATGCGGGTGAGCACGAAGCGGATGTCGTCGAGCGGTGCGCGGTAGTCGGCCATGGTCCGACGCTACCGGCGGGTAACGGCGACGACAGTCCTGCGTCAGCCCGCCACCGGGAGCTCGACGACGAACCGGCAGCCCGGACCCCGGTTCTCGACCCGGATGGAGCCCTGGTGGGCGACGACCAGGCCCTGGGCGATGGCCAGTCCCAGGCCGCCCCCACCCACGCCGCTGCGGGCGGCGTCACCCCGGAACGCCAGGTCGAAGACGCGAGGGAGGTCCTCGGTGGGGATGCCGCCGCAGGCGTCGGCCACGGACACGACGGCGCGGCCGTCCTCGTAGCCGCAGCGGACCTCGATCTCCGCGCCGGCGGGCGTGTGGCGGATGGCGTTGTCGAGCAGGTTCCTGACCACCCTGGTGAGCTCGGCCGGTGCGACCCGGAGAGGCACCTGGTCGCCGGACGGGTCACCGCGGAGGTGCACCCCCTTGGCCGTGGCCACCGGGGTGGCGCCGGCCACGGCCTCGGCCACCACGTCGCCGAGCGTCACCGTCTCGTAGCGGAGGTCCAGGGCCCCGGCCTCGATCCGACTCAACTCGAACAGGTCGTCGACCAGCATGGCCAGACGATCGGTCTCCTGCCGCATGGTGGCGTGGTACCGGGCGACGTCGTCGGGGTCGTCGACCACGTCGTCCTCGAGCGCCTCGACCATGGCGCGGATGCCGGCGAGGGGCGTACGGAGGTCGTGTGACACCCAGGCGATGAGTTCGCGCCGCGAGGCCTCCATCGCTCGCTCCTTCGTGCGCGACTCGTCGAGCCGCTCGGACGCGTGTCGCAGCTCCTCGGCGAGCCGGGCCAGCTCCTCGGCCACGGGAACGTCGCCGACCATGATCAGGTCGCCGTCGCCCAGCCGGCGGGCCAGCTCCTCGAGGTCGCGGCTCGCGGTGCCGATGCGCGAGCCGAACCGGATCGCCATCATCACCGCCACCGTCGACGAGGCCAGCAGCACCACGACCAGGGCGCCGAGATCGTGCGACGACACGAACATGCTCTCGGCCGCCAGCACGACACCGACGGTGGTGCCGAGCACCGCGACCAGGGCGACGGCGACGGCCTGGGCCCGCAGCGAGGCGGTCCGCATCGTGCGCAGCACCAGGCCCCCCAGGACGGCGGCGGCGACGGCGCCGCCCGCGGCGAGGCCGAGCAGGGCGCCCGTGTCGGCACCGGGCATCTCGAGCAGCCACGCCGTGACGATCGTGAGGGCGATCCCCACCGTTGCGACCGCGGTCTGGACGCGGGCGTTCATGGCTCGAACCGGTAGCCGACGCCCCAGACCGTGACGAGGTGGCGGGGAGCGCCGGGATCGGCCTCGATCTTCTCGCGGAGGCGCCGGACGTGCACCGTGACCGTCGACGTGTCTCCGAACGTGTAGCCCCACACCGACTCGAGCAGCTCCTCGCGCCGGAAGGCACGGTTCGGGTTCCGCATGAGGTAGGCGAGCAGCTCGAACTCACGCGCGGTGAGCATGAGCACGGCTCCGTCGCGACGGGCCTCCCTCGCCGCCACGTCGACGCGCAGATCGCCCGCCTCGAGCACCGGCGAGACACCGGCCTCGACGGTCTCCAGCCCACCCTGGACCCGCCGGAGCACCGCCTTGACCCGGGCCACCAGTTCCCGCGGCGAGAACGGCTTGGCGATGTAGTCGTCGGCTCCCATTTCGAGCCCGAGGATCCGATCGGTCTCGTCGCCCCGTGCCGTGAGCATCACCACCGGCACGGGCGCCAGGGCCCGCAACCGCCGGAAGAGCTCGACACCGCCGACGCCGGGGAGCATGAGGTCGAGGACCAGAAGGTCGGGCGGGCGCCGGAGCAGGGCGTCGAGGGCCTCACCGCCGTGGACGAAGCTGTCGACCTCGAATCCGTCCTTCTCCAGGTAGCGCACCACCACGTCGTTGATGGCGAGATCGTCCTCGACGACGACGATGCGCTGGTTCGGGGACACCAGGTCGATGGTACGGGCCGGCGCCGCCATCGGGCTGTTCGCCGGGCCGGACGGCCGCAGTGTTCTGCATTTCGTAAGCGTCCGCGGCGTTCTGTCGGCCCGCGGCCGTGGGTACGTTCCGCTCCAATGTTCGCCCTCGTGGTCGCCAAGGAGCCGGTCCCCGGTCGGGTCAAGACCCGGCTGTGTCCGCCTTGCACGGAGGCCGAATCGGCTGCCATCGCCGAAGCCGCGCTCTTCGACACCTTCGATGCCGTGATCGAGGCGGGTCCCGACGAGATCGTGGTCGCCCTCGACGGGGCACCGGGCCCATGGCTTCCCACCGGGGCGCGCGTCGTCCCGCAGGTCGAGGGCTCGTTCGACCGCCGCCTCGCCGCGGCCTGGGCCGCCACCGCTGGACCCGGGATCCAGATCGGCATGGACACGCCGCAGGTCACCGCCGACGGTCTGCGCCACGCCATGGCGACGCTCGACGACGACCGCCACGATGCCGTGCTCGGCCCAGCCCGGGACGGCGGCTGGTGGATCATCGGGCTGGCCTCGTCGGACGATCGAGTCTTCGTCGACATCCCGATGAGCGAGCAGCACACCGGAGCCCGCCAGCTGGCACGGCTCGAATCCCTCGGTCACCGCGTCGGGCTCCTCCCGACGATGACCGATGTGGATCACTTCGCCGAGGCCCTCGCGGTCGCGGCTTCCATCCCCGACAGCCGCTTCGCCGCGGCGGTCGGGCAGGTCCAGGGCACGGGCGCTGGAGCGATCTGAGAACCATGACAGCAACCATCCCAGCCATCCGGCTGGAGTCTTCGAGCGGGGTCGACCTCGCTCCCGATGCCGAGCGCTGGTTCTGCGAGCCCGACCGCGACGACCTCTTCGCGCTCGACGGCCTCGACCACCCCGTCCTCGACGTCGGCTGCGGGCCGGGGCGCATCGTGTCCCACCTCGCGGCCGCCGGCGTGACCGCGCTCGGCGTCGACGTCAGCGGTGAGGCGATCCGCCACTCGCGCCAGCGGGGCGCACCGGTGCTGCACCGCTCGGTGTTCGACCCGTTGCCGGGCACCGGCCGGTGGGGTGCCGCCCTCCTGCTCGACGGCAACGTCGGGATCGGTGGCGACCCCGTGGCCCTGCTGGCGCGCCTGCGCGACCTCGTGCGGCCCGGCGGCCGCATCGTGGTCGAGGTCGAGCACCCCGGCACTCCGATCCGCTCCATCGAGGCTCGCATCCGCTACGGCGACGAGTTCACCGACTGGTTTCCCTGGGCCATGGTCGGCGCCGACGGCATCGGATCGTTGGCCCGGACAGCCCGGCTACGACCGCTGTCGACCCGCTGCTCCGGCGATCGCTGGTTCGCCACCCTCCAGCGGGACTGACGTTCGGATCATGGTGCGTGACACCATGCCTTCGTGGTCGACCGATCCGACTCCCCCACCCCGCCCGCGATCCATCGCGCCCACCTCGATGACCTGTCACCGCGCGACCTCCACGACATCCTCCGGCTGCGGTCGGAGGTGTTCGTGGTCGAGCAGGCGTGTGTCTTCCTCGACATCGACGGTCGCGACGTCGAACCGGCGGCAGAGCAGCTCTGGGTCCGTGACGAGGTCGGCGTGGCCGCCACCGCCCGCATCCTGGACGAGGGGGGCGGGGTCTGGTCCATCGGCCGGGTCGTCACCCGCCCCGATGTCCGATCACGCGGGGTGGCCACCCGGGTGATGGACGAGGCCATCGCCACGCTCGACGATCGAGGGGCGGGCGCCGTCGTCCTGGGGGCGCAGTCCCACCTCACCGACTTCTACCGCCGGTTCGGCTTCGAGGTCACCGGCGACGAATACGTGGAGGACGGCATCGCCCACGTGCCGATGCGGCGGGAGAAGGCACGCTCGTGAGCCTCGTGCCCCTGGACACGGGCATCTACGCCTGGCTGGCCGAGACCCCGGGCGACGGGTTTCCCAACGCCGGTCTGGTCCTCGACGAGGACGCCGCCACGGCCATCGACACCCTCTGCGTGCCGTCGCAGTCGGCGGCCTTCGTCGGCGCCATCGAGGAGCTGGGCCTCCGGGTCCGGCGAACCGTGCTCACCGGCTCCACCATCGAATACGTCGGCGGCACGGCGTTGTTCACCATGTCGGGCATGTACGGACGGCGCCAGACGAGCGTGCACCTCGATCAACCGCCCACACCCGAGATCTACCGGCGCCTCCTGCCGGCGGTGGCCGACGAGTTCGACGACGAGCTCACGACCAAGCCCGTGTCCCACATCGTGCAGACGCCGGTCCAGCTCACCCCGGCCGTGTCGCTGCACCCGATGGCCGGATCGCAGGCCGAGAACCTCGTGGCCGTGGTGGACGGGGCGGGCATCTGCTTCGCCGGGGCCATGGCATCGTTCGGCGTGACACCGCTGTGCTTCCAGGGCGATCCCGCCCGATGGGCCGACGAGCTCGACCGGCTGGCGGAGCTGGCGCCGGTGATCGTTCCCGGCCACGGCGGCATCGGTGGCGAGGAGGAGCTGCGTGAGCTGCAGGGCTACCTGCGGGCCTGTGTCGCGGCGGCCGGAGATCCGGCCGGGGTCGGACCGGGCCCGTGGGACCGGTGGCGCCACCGCGAGCACGACGTCGTCAACGTGCAGCGAGCCGCCATGCTCGCCCGGGGCGACACCTCCATCCCACCCGCGATGCTGGAGATCGCCGGCCTCGGTTGATCGCCGGTACCGTCGCGCGCCGTGTACGAGATCGCCGACGCGCTGGATCGCCTCCCGGAAGGCGCGGTGGTCGCTCGGGTGGTCGACCTGCACGGCTTCGGCAGCCGCCATGCCGGTGAAGCCGTGGCGCTGGGACCCGACGGCACGGTGGCGGCGGGACGCGTCCTCGCCGGGCTCGCCGACGCCGCCCTCGGGGCACGCGTCGTCGCCGGCACCACGGCCGGGACCGTCGATGTCGACATCACCGATCCCGACGCGGCCGCGGCCGGACTGGCCTGCGGGGGACACGCCCGGCTCCTGGTCCAACCCGTGTCGTCGATCGATCGACGGGGGTGGGACGCGCTGGCCACGCGCCGTCCCGTGGTCCTCGCCTCGGACCTGCTCACCGGGTCGACCCGAGTCGTCACCGACGACGGGACCACCGCTGGCTCGGTGGCAGACGACGACGCGGTCGACGCCGCCGCAGCACGGCTGCTGCGGAGTGGCCGCTCGGCGCTCGAGGTCGACCAGGCCACGATGATCGAGTCGTTCCTTCCGCCGACCACGGTACGCATCGTGGGCCGGGCCGGGGTCGGCGAGGCGCTGGCCGCGCAAGCGGCCCTGCTGGGCTGGTCGCACGAGACCGTCGACGGCACCGGGGACGCGGTCGCGGCCGCGCTGGCCCAGTCCTCCCACGACGCGCTCGTGGTGCTCAGCCACGACGCGACGGTCGACACGCCGGCGCTGGCGGCCGCCTTGGACCACGGCCGCGGCTACGTGGGCGCACTCGGCTCGCGAGGCACCCAGTCAGCCCGACGAGAGCGGCTCGCCGCCCAAGGGTTCGGTCCCGAGCAACTGGCGACCATCCACGGCCCGGTGGGCCTCGACCTCGGCAGCCGGACCCCGGCCGAGACCGCGGTGGCCATCGTTGCGGAGATCATCGCCCACCGGTCCGGCCGCAGCGCGGCCTCGCTGCAGTCGACCGCCGGTCCCATCAACGGCTGACGCGGCCGAGCGGCGGCTCGCTCGGGAGGTCAGCGCGTGTCCATCACCCGGAAGGCCTCGGCCAGGCGCCCCGCCTCGAACCCGGCAGCGGCCGCGTTGGCCGCGGCCCACTGGCGCAAACGGACCTCCATGGCCTCCGGGTCGGTCATCTGGCTCACGTGGCACCGCAGAGCCTTCAGCTTGCGGTCGAACGTATCGGTGATGTCGACGAACGTGTCGGCCTCGGGCCCACTGCCCATGATCCACAGCTCCTCCGCGCTCCACGCTTCGAACCCCTCGGTGAGCAGCTCCGGGAAGGTGAACGGATTGCGGGCATCGGGGTAGACGGCGCAGCACGCCGCCTCACCCGCTGCGATGTGGTCGGGATGGTTCCGGTAGATGCTGTCGAGCGTGCGTACGGGCGACTGCACCAGGACGCGTCGGGGACGGACGTGGCGGATCACGCGGGAGATGTCCCGCCGGAGCTCGAGGGTGACCTCGAGCCGACCGTCGGGGTAGCCGAGGAAGTGCAGCTCGTCGACACCGAGGGACTGGGCGGCGGCCGTCTGCTCCCCGCGTCGGATGCCGGGGATGTCGGTGCGAGGCACATCGGGGTCGAAGCCTCCGGCATCGCCATCGGTGACGATGCAGTACACGACCTCGGCCCCCGCCGCGGTCCACCGCCCGATGGTCCCGGCCGCGCCGAAATCGACATCGTCGGGGTGGGCGGTGACCACCAGGACCCGTTCCACTTCGTCCTCGGCGAGCATCCGATCACCCTACCGACGGTCCTGGCGACCCGGTCCTGAACGTTTGATGACGGCATCGGTGACGAGCAGTCGGACCGGGGTGGCGGCCGTAGCCTGTCGGCATGGGACTCTTCGGCCGTGACAAGACCTCGATGATCGCCCCCGACGATGCACTCCCGGGCCGGGATGCGCCGATGCCGGTCGCGGCGCGACACCTCGTCCTCGACACGCCGCTCCAGGGTCCGTGGCCCGACGGTCACGAGGTCATCTACTTCGCCATGGGCTGCTTCTGGGGAGCCGAGCGCATCTACTGGCAGATCCCCGGCGTGCACTCCACCGCGGTCGGCTACATGGGCGGGTTCACCCCGAACCCCACCTACGAGGAGACCTGCACCTCACGGACCGGCCACACCGAGACCGTGCAGGTGGTCTACGACCCCGGCGCCGTCGACATCGAGGTGCTGCTCAAGGCGTTCTGGGAGAACCACGATCCCACGACCCCGAACCGGCAGGGCAACGACGTCGGCACCCAGTACCGGTCGGCGATCTACACCACCACGCCCCAGCAGCTCGCCGCGGCCCAGGCCTCGGCCGATCGCTACCAGCGGGCACTGGCCACGGCCGGGTATGGCCAGATCAGCACCGAGATCGAACCGGTGGAAGATGCCGGCGACGGCGTCTTCTACTACGCCGAGGACTACCACCAGGCGTATCTGCACACCCACCCTCGTGGCTACTGCAACCACGGGTACTGCCAGACCGAGTACCCGATCGCCGAGCACGGTCAGGCCCCCTCGGAGGTCAGCCTGCCCGAAGCGTGAACGAGGTGGGCGTCGTTCTCGCTAGCCCGCGCTGACGATGCCGCCGTCGACCACGATGGTCTCGCCCACGAGGAACGTGGAACCACGTCCGGCGAGGAACAGGGCGGCAGCCGCCATGTCGTCGGGACGGCCGATGCGACGCGCCGGGACACCCGACGCCACCAGCTGGCGTCCTTCCTCCGTCCCGAGCGCGAACGCCATCATCTTCGACTCGAACGGCCCGGGTGCGATGGCGTTGACCAGCACGCCGTCCCTGACGAGGAACTTGGCCAGATGGCGGGTCAGGGCGAGGATTCCTGCCTTGCTGGCGCTGTAGGCGTAGCTCTCCATCGCCGGCGTCTTGATGCCGTCGACCGATCCGATGTTGATCACCCGAGCGGGATCGTCCGCAGTGGCGGTGGCCCGCAACACCGGCGCCAGCGCCTGCGTGAGCATGAACGCGCCCTTGACGTTGATGTCGAACACCTTGTCGAAGGCGTCCTCGGGGTAGTCGTCGAGCGGCGCGCCCCAGGTTGCCCCGGCATTGTTGACCAGGACGTGGACGGCGCTGGTGTGCTCGGCCACCGCGGCCACGAGGACATCGATGCCCTCGCGGGTCGAGAGGTCGGCAGGGATGGACACGCACGATCCGGGGGCGTCCATCTCGTTCAGCTCCGCCGCGGTGGCGTCACAGGCCTCCGCCTTGCGAGCCGAGATGTAGACGTTGGCGCCGGCCTCGACGAACCCGCCGGCGATCATGCGGCCGATGCCGCGTGACCCCCCGGTGACGATGACGTGCTTTCCCTCGACTCCGAACAGACGATCCAGGATTCCGGTCATGGCGGGAGAACCTAGGCCGCGTCCCGGCCGAGGACCGGATCAGACGGGGACCGGATCAGATGGGCGGGTCGGCGATGTCCTCGTCCGTCAGCGGCACGATGTCCGGGTCCGGGACCCCGAGCCCGGGGTCCTTCGGTAGGCGGGCCCGGGTCTCGTCGATCTCTCGCTGGATCTCCTCGAAGCGGGGATCGTCCTTCTGCTCAGGCATGCGATCGACTCCTTGCTCTCGCGGTCGTGATCCCCTCTGTTCCCGATCGGCGGTGTCGCGATGCCCGTGACAGGCCCTCGTGGTCTCAGGCCGGCCGGGCCACGAACACCGGGATGGTCCGATCGGTCTTCTCCTGGTAGTCGGCGTACGGGGGGTACGCCGCCACGGCGCGCTCCCACCACTGGGCACGCTCGTCGCCGTGGACCTCACGGACCACGGCGTCGAAGGGACGGTCTCCGTCCTGGATCATCACCGCCGTGGGATCGGCCTCGAGGTTGTGGTACCAGACGGGATGGGTCGGGGCGCCGCCCATCGATGCGACCAAGGCGTACTCACCATCGTGTTCGACCCGCATCAACGGTGTCTTGCGCAGCTTGCCCGAGCGGTTGCCTCTGGTCGTGAGGACGATGATCGGCAAGCCGGTGTCGCGGAGCGTGTTGGCTTCGGTTCCGCCGGACCGCTCGTAGGCCTCGACCTGCTCGCGCACCCATGCGGCGGGGCTCGGTTCGTAATCGCCGGTGAGAGTCATGAGGCCACCCTAAGGATGGATACGGTGGGTCCCATGGTCGACGACATTGGTGACGAGGTGCCCGAAGCGGATGCCCTGGAGCAGCGGCAGGACATCGACGATGACGACGAGGTCGCCGATGAGGGTTCGACCGATTCGTTGGAGGTGCCGGAGGCCGATCGGCTCGAGCAGTCCCGAGGGGTCGGCACCGACGACCTCGACTGAGTCCGCCGCATGTCTCGAGACCTGACGGGCTATCCGACGACAGAGCGATCCAACAGGTCGCCACCGAGGACGTCGTCGAACATCGCCGGGTCCAGGTGCTGGCCGGCCCGCACGATGCTGATGTCGCCGGTTCGCTCGATGATGGCGGCCTCGACGTCGTCCACGGACCCGACGCCGGCGAGGCGGAGCTTCTCGTGGATCTCGAGCTCGCTCGTGCCCGCGAGACGGACGTTGTCGTGCAGGACCTCGCCGCCGGACACCAGCAGGACCGGGCGGTTCTCGGTCATGCGATGCACGAACGGCACGTGGTGGTGAAGCCAGGCGGAGCCGGCGTGGAGCACGAACATGGTGGCGATGCCCACGACGGCGCCGGCCAGCGTGGTCCGGACCAGGATGACCCGGCCCACGAGTGAACCGAGGGCGAAGACGAAGGGCAGGTCGTACGCGGTGAGACGGGAGAACTGGCGTTGACCGAACACGCGGGACAGGGCGACGACGAGGACGTACACGCACACCGCCGTGACCACGGTGACCCACACGTCGGACCAAGGCATGCCGAATTGGCTCATGATCGGTCCATGTCCACTTCGACGGTGCTGTCATGCGCCCCGCTCGTGGGATGATGCAGTCGTGAAGCCCCAGCCCGCCAACCGAGGAGTCCGGCGATGATCTTCGAGGAAACCGTGGTGCTCTCCGAACCTTTCGACGACGCGCTCGCCCACGTGAAGGAGGCGTTCGCCGCCGAGGGCTTCGGGACACTGACCGAGATCGATGTCCAGGCCACGCTCCGGGACAAGATCGGCAAGCAGATGAGCCGCTACGTCATCGTCGGCGCCTGCAACCCCCATCTCGCCGGCCGCGCCCTCGACGCCGACCCGCAGATCGGCGTGCTGCTGCCCTGCAACGTCGTGGTCCGCGAGGTGGACGACGGCGTGGTGGTCGAGGCCATGGATCCCGGCCTGATGGGCACGCTCACCGGCCGCGACGACATCGCGGCCCTGGCCGCCGAGGCACGCGACCTGGTCAACAACGCGCTCGCCCGGCTCGGCCGAGCGGACTGAACCGAAGCTCGCGCCTCGGAGCGACCGTTCCGTCAGTCGTGGTCCCTCGCGGCGTGGCGGACGAACGCCACGACACCCGCATCATCACGTTTCGGCACCCGGTGCTCACCAGGACGGGGTCGGG
Source organism: uncultured Acidimicrobiaceae bacterium (assembly GCA_963747745.1). Lineage (GTDB taxonomy): Bacteria > Actinomycetota > Acidimicrobiia > Acidimicrobiales > Salinilacustritrichaceae > Salinilacustrithrix. The sequence continues at coordinate 6,712 of CAVVGJ010000023.1, read as the reverse complement.
CCCCGCGTCGGCACTCGACGAAGACCGGCACCTCCGGTTCGAGGCGGGCGTGGGCGGCGCGCACCTCGTTCCAGTCTTCGTCGTCCTCCGGCGGGCGGCACACCACGATGGCGTCGGCTCCCGCGGCCAGGGGACACGGCGTGCCCGCCAGCTCGGGGCATCCGCGGCCACCGATGCGGGACGGTCCTGAACAGGTCAGGATGTGCACTCGCGCGTCCTGCGCCGCCGACTCCGCGTGCCAGTGGCCGCCCGGGACCTCGACGAGGATCCGAATGGCGTCGTCGCCCGACGGCCAGTCAGGCGTGCCGCGGGCCGCACCGATCGCCAGCCGGATGATGCCCTGATCAGGATGGCTCACCGCGACGTAACCCCGGGCATGGGCGATGGCCAGCATCGAGCGGTTCTGGAGGAGTATCTCGGCCTGCAGGTTGGTCACGCCACGCGCGGCGGCCTGCTCGAGGAGGTAGTCGAGCAGGTACGGGCCGAGCCAGCCGCGCCACCGCTTCGCCACGGTGATGGCCAGTTCGCCGTCACCGTCGGCCAGCGGGACCCAGTTGGCCGTGCCGACGATCTGCGCACCGCCGCCCCCCTGGGCTCCGTCGCCGGCCCGGTGCTCGGCGACCGCCACGAAGCCGCCCGTCTCCGCCGCCCGGACCTCGCGGTCGATCGCCACGCGGTCGGGCCGGTACCCGGAGAAGAATCGCCGGTAGCGGTCCTCGATGTCGAGATCGGCATAGAGCGCAAAGACACCGTCGGCATCCGACGGGCGCGCCGGTCGGACGACGATGACGCCGTCCGGGACGGTGACAGTCCGTTCTGTCCCCTCCGGGTCCGTGGTGGAAGTCGCGGGCACACGCTCATCGTCCCGGGCGCCCGGCGCAGGAGCCAGGGCCGAACGTCCCGAGGGACCCAGGTGCCGCCCAACGGCGGCCACGCCCAGGACCTTCGGCCCTTCACCGTGGTGAGCCAGGCGCCGGACAATGGCCGGTGACGCAGGAGGTGCGGCCATGGACCATGGGCAGGTGCTGCAAGAGCTACGCCAACCGACGAAGGAGCTCCGTCACGCCATCCCGGAGACCTGGAGCGGGTTCCAGGCGCTCCACGGAGCAGCCGTGGCGGACGGTGTGTTGCCGGCCCGGCTGAAGGAAGCCGTCGCGCTGGCGATCTCGGTGGTCAAACGGTGCGACGGGTGCATCGCCTACCACGCCAAGGCCGCGGCTCGGGCCGGGGCAACCGCAGAGGAGGTCGCCGAGCTGCTCGGCGTCGCGCTGCTCATGGACGGCGGTACCGCGTCGGTCTACGCGCCGAGGGGCTACGAAGCCTTCCTCGAGTTCCTCGCCGAGGAGTCACCCATCGCGCCCACAGGGAGTTGATCCTGATGACCCCCGTCGTGCACGCCCCACCCGATCGCGACTCGTGGTGGAAGAACGCCCGCGACGAGCTCGACGGTCTTCCCGGTGGTCAGGGCCTCAACATGGCCTACGAAGCAGTGGACCGCCACGCCGCCGGTCCGAATGCCGGAGGAGTCGCCTTCCGGTGGGTCGCCCGTGACGGCACGCGCACGGAGGCCACCTACGCCGACCTGGCCGAACGGACCAATCGCTTCGCCAACGTGTTGCGCGACCTTGGTGTCGGCAAGGGCGACCGCGTGTTCACCCTGCTGGGCCGGGTGCCGGAGCTGTACGTCACCGTGCTGGGTGCGTTGAAGAACACCAGCGTGGTCAGCCCGCTGTTCTCCGTCTTCGGTCCGGACCCGATCCACCAGCGGATCTGGCGCGGTGACGGCAGGGTCCTGGTGACCACACCCGCCCTCTACCACCGCAAGGTCGCACCGATCCGCGACGCGCTTCCCGATCTCGAGCACGTACTGCTGGTCGGACCGGGCGGAACGGCAGAGGACTGCTCGCTGAACTTCGACGAACTCATGCAGGCGGCGTCCCCGGAGTTCGTGATCCCCGCCACCGATCCAGAGGACATGGCGCTGCTGCACTTCACCAGCGGCACCACCGGGACGCCGAAGGGCGCCATCCACGTCCACGGCGCCGTGGTGGCCCACCACGCCACGGCCGCCGTGGCGCTGGACCTCCACGCCGGCGACGTGTTCTGGTGCACTGCCGATCCCGGGTGGGTCACCGGCGTCTCCTACGGCATCATCGCCCCGCTCACCCATGGGGCCACCATCGTCGTCGACGAGGCCGACTTCGACGCGGCCCGCTGGTACCAGTTCCTGCAGGACCAGCAGGTGAACGTCTGGTACACGGCGCCCACCGCGATCCGGATGCTGATGCGCGCCGGCGCCGAGCTCGCCTCGGACTACGACCTGTCGCATCTCCGCTTCGTGGCCAGCGTCGGTGAGGCACTGGCCGCCGACGCGGTGGAGTGGGGTCGGGCCGCGCTCGGCTCCCCGATCCACGACAACTGGTGGCAGACCGAGACGGGCGGGATCATGATCGCCAACTCGGCCGACATCCCGGTCCGGCCCGGCTCCATGGGCCGTGCGCTCCCCGGCGTGGAAGCGACGATCCTGGCCCGGGGGGCCAACGGTCGCGCCGCGGTGACCGACGGCGCAGTGCACGAGGTGGACGAACCCGATGTCACCGGCGAGATCGCACTCCGCCCCGGATGGCCGTCGATGTTCCGGGGCTACCTGCACGACGACGAGCGGTACGCGGCCTGTTTCGCCGGCGGCTGGTACCTGACCGGCGACGCCGCCCACCGCGACGCCGACGGGTGGTTCTGGTTCGACGGGCGGGCCGACGACGTCATCAAGTCCGCCGGTCACCTGATCGGCCCGGTGGAGGTGGAGCGGGCGCTCCTCGACCACCCCGCGGTCGTGGAAGCGGGCGTGATCGGCGTGCCCGACGACGTGGCCGGCGAGGTGGTCCAGGCCTACGTCAGCCTCCGACCCGGCATCGCCGAGACCGAGGAGCTCCGCTCCGAGCTCCTCGGGCATGCGCGCAAGCACCTCGGGCCTGCCGTGGCGCCGCGATCCATCGTGTTCGACGCCCACCTCCCCAAGACCAAGAGCGGCAAGATCATGCGTCGGCTCCTCCGAGCCCGTGCCCTCGGTCTCCCCGAGGGAGACCTCTCGATGCTCGAGGACGACCGGTGACCGGCACCATGGAGACCGCGCCGGGCCTCGACCGTGAGGAGGGGCGCGCCCTGCTCCGCGACCTGCTGCGGATCCGTCGCTTCGAGGAACGGTGCGTCGAGCTGTACAGCGCGGGGCTGATCCACGGGTTCCTCCACCTCTCCATCGGTGAGGAAGCCGTCGCCGTCGGCCTGAACCGGGCGCTCGACGCCGACGACGCCGTGGTCGGCACCTACCGGGAGCACGGCCATGCCCTCGCACGCGGCATCCCGGCCACCGTGATCATGGCGGAGATGTACGGAAAGGTGTCCGGCACCTGCCGCGGCCGCGGCGGATCGATGCACATCTTCGATCGCGACCACCGCCTCTACGGCGGTAACGCCATCGTCGGCGGCGGTCTGCCGCTGGCGGTGGGTCTCGCCCTGGCCGACCGGATGCGTGGCCAGCGAACGGTGACCGCCTGCGTGTTCGGCGAGGGCGCGGTGGCCGAAGGTGAGTTCCACGAGTCGATGAACCTGGCGGCCCTGTGGCAGCTGCCGGTCCTGTTCGTGTGCGAGAACAACCTGTACGCCATGGGGACGGCGCTCGACCGGTCCGAGTCCGAGACCGACATCGTCCGCAAGGCGAGCAGCTACGCGATGCCGGCGTGGAGCGTCGACGGGATGGACGTCCTGGCCGTGGCGAACGCCGCCCAGCAGGCGGTCCTACAGATCCGGGCCGGGGGCGGACCGGTCTTCCTCGAGATGCGCACCTACCGGTTCCGCGCCCACTCGATGTACGACCCCGAGCGCTACCGGACCAAGGAGGAGGTCGAGGAGTGGAAGCATCGCGATCCGATCGTTTCGCTCACGGCGCGGCTGCGTGAGGGCGGCGCGCTCGACGACCGCGAAATCGAGGCGATCGAAGCGGAGGTCACGGCCGAGATCGATGCCGCGGTGGACTTCGCCGACGCCGCCGACGAGGAGCCGGTCGACGAGCTCCTGCGCTTCGTGCACAGCGAGGTGACGCCATGAAGACGACCTACCGGGACGCGATGCGCGAAGCCATCCGCGACGCGCTCCAACGGGACGATCGGGTGTTCGTCATGGGCGAGGACGTGGGCCGGTACGGCGGATGCTTCGCCGTGACCTTGGGTCTGTTGGAGGAGTTCGGACCGGACCGGATCCGGGACACTCCCCTCTCGGAATCGGCCTTCGTGGGCGCAGGGATCGGCGCGGCGATGAACGGCATGCGCCCCATCGTCGAGATCATGACCGTGAACTTCAGCCTCCTCGCCCTGGATCAGATCGTGAACAACGCCGCCACGGTGCTGCACATGTCGGGCGGCCAGTTCAACGTGCCGCTGGTGATCCGGATGACCACGGGCGCCGGGCGGCAGCTGGCGGCCCAGCACTCGCACAGCCTCGAGGCCTGGTACGCCCACGTGCCCGGCATCCGTGTCGTCGCCCCAGCCACCCTCGAGGACGCACGCGGCATGTTGTGGACGGCCCTGTGCGACCCGGATCCGGTGATCATCTTCGAACACGGTGGTCTCTACGGGCTCAGCGGTGAACTGGCCGACGACGCCGGTCCCACCGACATCGACCGGGCCGCACTCCGGCGCCACGGTGACGACGTGACACTCATCACCTACGGCGGCTCGCTGGGCAAGGCGCTCGACGCGGCTGACGCTCTGGCCCTCGACGGCATCGGGTGCGACGTCATCGACCTGCGGACGCTGCGGCCACTCGACGACGACACCATCCTCTCGTCGGTCATCCGGACCCACCGGGCCGTGATCGTCGACGAGGGCTGGCGGACGGGAAGCCTGTCCGCCGAGGTGAGCGCTCGCATCACCGAGGGCGCGTTCTACGACCTCGATGCCCCGGTCGCGCGGGTGTGCGCGGCCGAGGTCCCGACGCCGTACGCCCGCCACCTGGAGGAAGCCGCACTCCCCCAGGTCGGCGACATCGTGGGCGCGGCTCGACAGGTGGTAGGAGGCGCGACCGTTGGGTGAGTTCCGCATGCCCGTACTCGGTGCCGACATGGACGCCGGCACGATCGTCGAGTGGCGGGTGCAGCCCGGCGACGTCGTCCACCGCGGCGACATCGTCGCCGTCGTGGACACCGACAAGTCGACCATCGAGGTCGAGGTGTTCGAGGACGGGGTGATCGACGAGCTGCTGGTCGGGCCTGGCGTCGAGGTCGACGTCGGCACGCCACTGGCCCGTCTGCGGGAGGTGGGCGAACCGGCGACGGTCGGCGTCGCGGCGCCGACACCGGCTCCCGCGGCAGCCGCACCAGCCCCGACACCGGCCGCTGTGTCGCCGGCGCCGGTTCCCGCCGGGGGCGCGGGGGCGACGGCCGGGACGTTCGTCCGGGCGTCGCCGATGGCCCGGCGCATCGCGGTGCGTGACGGCATCGACCTCGGGCAGATCTCCGGTTCGGGCCCCGGAGGCGCGATCGTGGCCGACGACCTCGCTGCCTCCACCGCAGTCGAGACCCCGGAGCCGACTCCGTCGGCCGCGGGCAAGCCGGGACATCGCCGGATCGACACCCGGCGCGCCGTCGGTGCCCTGATGGCCCGCTCGGCCCGGGAGATCCCCCACTACTACCTCGCCACCACCATCGATCTCGCCGCCGCCTCGGCGTGGCTGGCCGACCAGAACGCCGATCTGGCGATGACCGATCGGCTGCTGCCGGCCGCCGTGCTGTTCCGGGCAGTCGCCCGGGCGGCTGGCGAGTTCCCGGTGATGAACGGCACCTTCGCCGACGACGCGTTCACGCCGGCGACGGCGGTGCACCTCGGTGTCGCGGTCTCGCTCCGCGGTGGCGGCCTGGTGGCGCCGGCGATCCACGACGCCGATCGACTCGAGGTCGCGGAGCTGATGACCGCCCTGCGCGGTCTCGTCCAACGGGCCCGCGCCGGGACGCTGCGCAGCTCCGACCTCACCGAACCGACGATCACCATCACCAACCTCGGCGACCAGGGCGTGGACGAGGTCTTCGGCGTGATCTACCCACCACAGGTGGCTCTGATCGGCTTCGGGAAGATCAACGAACGACCGTGGGCATCGGATGGGATGCTCGGGGTCCGACCGGTGATCCGGGCCACGCTCGCCGCCGACCACCGGGCCTCCGACGGCCATGACGGCGCCCGCTTCCTCGCCCGCATCGATCAACTGCTCCAGTCACCGGAGGACCTGTGAACACCACGGACGCACGTGCGCTCATCGACCGTCTCATCCAACGCATCGCCCCCGAGGTCGACCTCGCCGAGGCCGACACCTCCGCTCCGCTGCAGGACAGCCTCGACCTGGATTCGATGGACTTCCTCAACCTCGTCACCGCGGTGCACGACGAGGCCGGCATCGACATCCCGGAGCGGGACTATCCGCAGCTGGGCTCGCTCGACGGTTTCACCGACTACGTCGCCACCGCGACGGGCGGTTGAATCGCGTCACCGCCCATGGATGAGCTCTCGGCGCCACCGGGCGCGGTCTCACCACCGCCGAGGCCCGCGCCCGGTTGGCGCGCGATGGCCCGAACCAGCTCCCAGCTCCACCGGGGGTCTCCGCGCTCCGGCGCCTGATCGGCCAGCTCCTCCACTTCTTCGCCCTCATGCTCTGGGCCGCCGGAGGG
>CAVVGJ010000022.1:0-416991 GCA_963747745.1 uncultured Acidimicrobiaceae bacterium | reverse complement strand
CGCCGACACGACGATCGGACACACTGCGCAGGCCCGGGCCGCGGCGCGAGCGGCGCTCGAGGAGGCCAAGCACCGGTCCCGCAACCCACAGCTCAGCCGCCGGCAACGACGCCAGGCAACCAGCACCCTCGACCAGCACCGAGCCGCGGCCGAAGAAGCAGACACGACTTGGCTGGTGACCGGCGGACCGGTCGAAGCCGAACTCGTCGCCAGCCTCGACACCCTCCACGCCGAACGGTCACGCCACGACGCACAACGAATCCACCGGCAGTTCTGGCTCCTCGAACACCCCCAAGTCCAAGAACGCCTCACCGCCCTCGACCACGAAATCCACCGCCTCGAACGCCCCGCCAACATCCCCACCATCGAACCGCCACCGCCGCCGCTCAACCCGCCACGCCACCAGGGACCCGGGCTCGCCATGTGAGACGGCGACCAGTCAGAAACTGGGAGGTTGCGCTCCCAATAGATGTTCGGGGCAACGAGCCAGCGCGAAGACAGGCACGTCGGCGCGCTCTTCGCAACCTCGTCCCTACACGTTCACATGTGGTCCTCCAGGGACAATGTTCCGAAGAAGCGGTCGCACGGCGCCGAGGATTGCCGGCTCGCGCGGCCGACCGAAACGGAGAACAGGGAGATAGGTCGCGTCGGCCTTGAGATGGGCGCTCACCGACCCGCTGTGTCGCGGCACCTCGGTGCCCTGGTCGCTGACCCTTTGCCGTTGTAAGCAGAGGCCGCCTTCGAGGTTCCTCTTGTCGGCGCGGCCTCAGCTCTTCACCGGCGTGCTGATGCCCGGCCGGTCCGTGAGCGTGTGCCGGCCGGTGGATCCGGGATGGTAGGGCCGATCGGCCCGTCGTCGTCGGGTAGGAGGAGTCGTCTGGTGCCGGCCGGGTCCGTCACGTTGGGCCTGGTGGTGGAGTTGTGACGTTGTGCTCTGACTCGTCGGGCCCGGCGACGACTACGATGCGGGAGCGGTCCATCGCCGTGTTGTCACGTCGGTGGGCGGCGGAGAGCCGTGTGGCTGCCATGAATCGAACGCCTCTGCGTCGCAGGGATGCTGATCGATCGAGGAGACGCGGCCTGATCCCGGCGCTGGCGGTGACGGCGTTGTTGCTGCTCGCGTGCTCCGCAGCGCTCATCGGGCCCGAGTTGTCGTCGGCTACCGGTCACGCCGAGCAGGTGGGCCGAGACGATGCGGCGTTGGTGCAGGTCGCCGATCTGCGGGCCGCCGTGGCTGACTGGCAGGTCTAAACGTGTCCGGGCGCCAGCTCTCCGACCCCGGGCTGGTCGAGCGGATCACCGCCGCACTGGCCTCCACAGGGCTCGACGCCGAGCACCTGTGGCTCGAGGTGACCGAGACCTCCCTTGTCGAGGAGGTCGACCGGGCCGGCGAGGTGCTCTACCGCCTCGCCGATCTCGGCGTGGGGATCTCCATCGATGACTTTGGCACCGGCTGGGCCAGCCTCACCTACCTGCGGAACTTCCCCGTCCATGCCCTCAAGATCGACCGTAGTTTCGTCGCCGGCGTCGGCCACAACGTCAACGACACCGCCATCGCCCGATCGATCCTGGCCCTCGGCGCCGACCTCGACCTGTTCGTGATCGCCGAGGGCATCGAGACCATCGCCCAGCACAAGGCGCTGCAGAAGATGGGATGCACCATCGGCCAGGGATATCTCTACGGCCGCCCCGTCCCGGCCAGTGCCGTGTCGATCACCGGGCCACAACCGCAACGCCCGACGTCGATGACGGCGCCGCCGCGTCCAAATGGCGCACATGCCCGACAAGTTCCGACCCGGCCGAAGCTCGACCCCGTCCGCCACCTCACGTCCGCCCAGATCGTGGCCAAGGAGGCGGACGCACAGCTGGCGATCAGCTCAGTGTCCGCCTGATCCCGAAGTGCGCGACTACTGCCATATATGCCTGTCACGGGCTATCTGGACGATCGGTGCGGTCGGCGTGATCGTGACGCAGGACAACGAGACCGTCCCGAGCGGCACGTAGGGGCGCCACCGGACCAAGGCAAGACACTGTCCCGTTGCCCGTGCGGCGATGCGAGGCTGTCGCCATGATCTTCGGCGACGGAATGAGATCTCCCGCCACGGTGGAGTCCGCCAAGTGGATCAAGCCGGCGTGCGACGGGCCCTGGGGCACCGTCGGAGCGCTGATACCCAACCGGTATCCAGGGATCCTGCGACTGCGTGCCCCCGACCCGAGCGTTCCCGACTGGTGGTTGGCCTACCGCGCTCTGTTCGAGTTCGTCGCGGCGGTCGGCGACCGACACACATCCACCCCGGAACGAGCCTGGTTCGCCGTATGGGAGGGACATGGTTTCGATGGCGGGACCAACAGCATCGCCTGGCCGACGCCGGCGATCGAGAAGGACACGATCCGCCGACGCGAAGCTGAGCAGGCACGCCTGGTCGACGAGACCACACGCCGCTACGCCGCCGTCCGTGCAGCGCTCGACGAGGTACCGCGCTTCCATGTTCCGAACCGGGGGTACTACCTGGTCGAGGCCGCGGTATCGGCGGTGTCTCAGCTCCGGTACCCCGACTCGCCGAACGAGTGGCGCAACCCCGACCTGTTCTGGCCGGATGACCGGAGATGGTTCGCCGCAACCGATGTGGACTTCTGGTCTGTGTACGTCGGCGGGGACGAAGAGCACCTCGCCGAGCTCGACACCAACTCCCCGACTCCCACCGAGTACGTCACTCTCGGCCACCCCTTGGAGATCGAGAACTGACCGCCTCACCCGCCCAACCCCGTCGATCGACGGCCAAGAACCTGCGTGCTACACCTCGACGGCTGTCGCCGCACCGAACTGTTCAATCGGTCCGGGTCCCCTCCACCTGGGCGGTCTCCCCAGGACCAACAACGAGCGGCACGTCGGCGCGTACCGTTCAGTGGTGGCTTCGGATGAAGTCGAGGGCCGCCTTCCGGTATCGGTCTGGTGCGGTCTCGTATGCCTTGGTGTGCCCGACACCTGCGAGCTCGAGGAGTGTGCAGTCGGTGTGGGTGCAGATCGCCCGTGCATCGCTGGGCGGAACAGCTTCGTCCTCGGTGCCGCGGATCACCAGCACGGGCGTGCCCGGCCATGGGTCGTCGCGGAGGTCGACGGGCCGGTCGCCGCTGAAGAGCCGCACCCCGGGTGGGACGAGCGGGAACGCGCTGGCCGGGAGCTTCCAGGTCTGGGCGGCGATGCGTCTGATCTGTGTCGAGCCATCTACGAAGGCGCTGTCGGCCACGACCAGCGGTACGCGTGGGTCCAACGATGCCGCGTGCAGGGCAGCGTGCGCTCCCGCGGAGAAGCCCCAGAGGCCGGCCACCGGCAGGTCGTGGGATTCGAGCCAATCGAGACCGGCGAGGATGTCCTGGGCCTCTCGCGGACCGGCGGTGTAGCGGTGGTCTCCGTGTAGGTAGCCGAGGTCGAGAGCCAAGACGCCGTAGCCGGCCTCGTGGAGCCAGGAAGCAGCGGCGACGACAGGGGCGGCATCGTGGTCGTCACCGAAGCCGTGCACGACAACGACCACCCCGTTCCCGTCGTCGGGTTCGACGAAGTGGCCACGGAGCCCGGCCTCCTCGACCCACAGCCCGGGGACGGCTCTCTCCAGAGCCCCGGGGTCGTGCTCGGGTTGCCACAGCAGGTCGGTGAGCCACGGGTTGGTTGCGGCGTAGGCCGACACGACGTTCGCGGTGAGCCAACCAGCCACGAGGCCGACGGCGATGCGCCGAGTCCACTTCACCGCCGACGAGTTCACAGACACTTCGTATCTGGATACGATAGGTATGTCAAATGGGAGGAGATCAGAGCGATGGCGAGGATGACGCGGGCGCAGGCACAGGAGGCGACAAGGGCGTCGCTGATCGCGTCCGCTCGGAAGCACTTCGCTGCGGTCGGCTATGGCGCAGCCAGCCTCGACAAGATCGCAGAGGACGCCGGGTTCACGCGGGGAGCGATCTACGCCAACTTCGACGGCAAGGCCGGGCTTCTCCTCGCCGTTCTCGACACTCGCCTGGAACAGCAGCTTCGAGAAGTTGGTGGCATCAACGGCGACCTCGACGCACTCGACACCTGGCGCCGGCACAACGCCAGCAGAGAAGAAGGGCTTGCGCTGGCAGTCAAGGAGTTCCGAGCCGTCGCCATGCGCGACCCTGCTCTGCGAAGCGCCCTACGCGAACGCGGAGACGTGTGCGGTCCGGCTTCGCCGAGGTGATCGAAGAGACTGCCCGCAAGCTCGGGATCGATCTACCCGCCTCACCGGAGGACACCGCCGCCGTCCTCCTCGCGCTCGGCGAGGGAATCTCCGAACAGCACGAACTCGACCCAGACCAGGTGCCTATGGAGCTGTTCAACCGGGCCCTCGCGGCGCTCCTCGGAGACACGACGCTGCGATGATCGAACAGTCTCCTTGGAGCATCCATCGGCGGGAACACACGTCCGCAAGTGCCGGCCAGCTGCACCAGGTATTGCCGGCTCGCGAGCGTCCGAGGCGAGCCGATCTGGAAATCGTGAGCGCCGAGCGGCTCGAGCGACCCGGTCCGGCCGTCGCAGGCGATCGGCACGTCGGGATCGATAGGGAGCCCTGTCATTCGGTGGTCGTCGGGCAGGGCGGGGCGAGGGTGTCGAGGAAGGCCCAGGGGTCGGCGAGTTGTTGAGCAGTCGGCGTGCCGTGGTCGGTGTGGACGAGGGTGGCGGTGGCGCCGTTGATGGTGTAGCTCTGCCTGGTCCAGGTGACCGTCGCGTTGGCTGCCGGCTGGGGCCGAGGGTTCTCGGCGGTGAACCCACCGGGCTGAGCGGTCACCTCGATGGTGACGAGCTGCTGACCGCGGCATCCCCAACTCTGGAGTGTCCCCCCGCTCTCGAAGCCCCGCATCAGCTCGAGGGGGATGGTCGCGATGGTCGCCGTCGATGACGGCGGCGAGCTGGTCGTAGGACTGTGAGGAGCTGGTCCCGCCGTACAGGAGGTATGCCGGTTCGTTGGAGTCGACATGGACGATGGCAAAGTCCTCGGTCTCACCCAGTCCGGTGAGCTCGGCTCGAACGCCGGTGGTCGTGCACACACCGATGGTGGCGTCTGCTGCCTTTGAGTCGTAGAGGTTGTAGGCGGTGTCGTCGGTTCCGTCGCCGTCGAGGTCGCCGTGAAGCGTGGCGTCGGCGCCGCAGCGGCTTTCGATGGCAGCGTCGGACCCCGACGGTGCGGATTCCGGCGTCGATGGTGGCGTGGAGGATCGGAGGTGGAGAACGAGCCCGTCGTCGAGCGCGACGTCCTGTTCGGAGGTGTCGTGGAGGCCGCCCCAGACGATCACCCGGCCATCGACGGTGGTGATGCTGGCCGCGACCCGATCCCCGAGGTCTGCAGGAACGAGTTCGCTGGTGACTCCGCTGTCGACGGGGATGGCCCCGTCGGCCGTGAGGACGACGAACGAGTTGGTGCCGGTCTGGGCCACGGCGAGCATCGGTGAAGCGGAGGCCACGTCAGGGTGCGATTGCCATGCTCCGTCGGAGTAGACGGCAATCTGGGCGATTGCGGGGTTGTCCGACGACGGGCCGAGGGTCACCACGCCTTCGGGGGTCGAGAACGCGTACTGCGGATGATCGACCGGTCCGGCGGGCAGGACGGACCAGGGGTCGGTCGGCGTCGGGGCGGTACACCGCCCCGGGTACCGCCTCTTGGGGTTGTGTCGAGTTGGCCGCGTCGGCGACCCCGCCGACGAAGACGACGGCATTGCCGTCCCATACGGCGGCACCCGGGACGTAGTGCTCGTACGGTGGGTCGGGCAACACCTGCCAGTGATCGGTGGCCGGGTCGTAGCTGGCCCCGAACGGTGACGGGATGCTGTCACCGGCCCCGCCGCCGGCCACGACCAACCGGGAGCCCGTCCACACGGCATGAAAGCGCTCGCGTGGACCGAGCGGCGGCGAGGCGAGCAGTTCCCAGACCCGCTCGGCCGGGTCGTAGGCGCCGAGCGCCACGGGAGTGTCCGTGTCGCCGGGAGCCAGCACCAGGAACCGTGAGCCGTCCCACACCGCCTCCGCCGCGGGGCCGGCCAGCGGTGCTGGTGCGTCCGGCACCGTGTCCCAGCGGTCTGCCGCAGGATCGTAGAGCGCGCCGTCAGCGAACGGGATGGTCCGTGTGCCATCCAGGCCTCCCCAGATCAGCACCCGCGCACCGTCACTTGCGGTCGCCGCGGCATACCGACCGGCGAGCGGGCCGACAGCCATCGCCGTCCACGCCGACGACTGCTCCGAGGCGGACGTCGTCGACGTCACGCCCGTCACCCGCAACTCGTCGCTCCCGTCGGGCCGCCATGGTGCCCAGACCACCGCCGCAACCAGCAGCACGGCCGTGGCCGCCACCGCGACCAACGTCCACCGTCGGCGCCGCCCAGGACCGCCCGGAACCGGTGCGGTCCTTCTCGCTGCGCCCGTGCCTGTCCTTTCGAAGGCCTCGATGGCATCGGCCACGACCTGGTCGATGCCTCTCTCGGACCCGCGTTCGGCACGCGCCGCGAGCATCCTGCGCAGTTCATCCATCGGACGCCTCCTCACGCTCGAGCACGCCCCGCAGGCGTCGTCTCGCCCTCGACAAACGAGCCCGGGCCGCGATCTGCGAACAGCCCACCACGAGAGCGGCTTCGCTCACCGTGGCCCGCTCGACATCGACCAGATACACCAAGACGCGGCTTGCCGGATCGAGCCGGTCGAGGTCTCCCACATCGGACGGGTAGGACGGCCACTCGAGTGCCCCCGCGCTCCCACGGGCAAGCGCCGCTCGCTGCCGGCCCAGGCGCCGTCGCTCGTTTGCCGCCAGATTGACCACCGCACGCCGCAAGTAGGCGCCGTGGTCCCCGATCTGTGTCCAGTGCCCGGTCGAGAGCATCCGCACGATCGCCTCCTGGACGAGATCGTCCGGGTCCGTCTCCAGCGGCGCCGCCACCGCCGCGACACGACGAAGTTTCGGGTACAGAGGCCCGAGAGCCGTCGCCAACTCCGTCGCGTCGACCGCCCTCTCGCCTTCCACCATCACCTGTCCCCGCCGCGTCATCACCTACACAGACACCGAACCCACCCTAGATCGTGACACCATCCGGCTTGGTCATCGGCCCGACCGCCGCATCTACTGATCGCTCCAGTCGGCGCGTGACGCTCCCTTGGGATCACCGGTGCCCAGAGGAGAGTTCGTTCCGACCGACGGTAAGGGATACTTGGGGTGTGGTGACTTGGACTGCTGATGGGCGGCGCTAGCGGGTTCGAGGAGTGGTATCGGAGGGAGCAGCCGGGACTCGTCCGCGCCTTGTGGGCGATGTCGGGCGACCGGGACCTGGCCGCTGATGCTGTCGACGAGGCATTCAGCCGGGCACTCGCCGGATGGGATCGGGTGTCGGCGATGACGTCGCCGGGTGGCTGGGTCCGCACCGTCGCCATCAACCATCTTCGCCGCACCATGCACCGTCGTGACCTGGAACGACGATTGTTGCACCGACAACGCCCGGCGGTAGGACACGGCCCGGCGATCGATCCGGAGTTGTGGGGCGCCGTTGCGGCCCTGCCCGTCCGCCAGCGAGAGGTGATCGCGCTGCGATACATCGGTGATCTGACCGAGGCCGACGTGGCCGCCAGTCTCGGTATCAGTGAGGGAGCGGTGTCGGCCAGCCTCACCAAGGCGCGCCGCCGGCTCGCGGATGTGCTCGCTGCCCAACGTGAGGTGATCATTCATGAATGACCTCGACGACCGTCTCCGGGCGTTCCAGGACCTCGACGTCCCCCGCCCGTCGGAGCTCACCACGCTGAAGCGCCGCACCACGCGGCGACGCACCCGCCGGTTCGCCAGCGCAGCAGCCGCAGCAATCCTGGTGGCCGTCGGGACGGCCACGTTCTGGCTTGACCGCGACGACACCACCCGGGTCGACGTGATCGACGGGCCTACCACCACCTCGATGGTGACGACGTCGACCACGGTCACGGACGAGACAACGTCATCCGTGCCCGACACGGTGCCCTTCGATCCGGCCGGGTACGGCACCATGGCACCGCCGGCGCCGACGGCGACACCACCCGACCAGTTCGTCGCCGTCACGCCCGATGGTCGACTCGTCGTCGTCGACACCGGCACAGGCAACGAGATCCGTCAACTCGCAGCGGCAGGCGCAGTCGACGGACCTCCGCCCGAGGAAGGACCCGGCCTCAACTACATCGACTCGGTGGCCTTGTCACCCGATGGTGCGACCGTGTGGTTCTCCGAGTGCTGCGAACCGGCCGGAGGGTCGCTGTATCGGGTTCCGACTGACGGCTCCGCTGCACCGACACGAGTCGCGGATGGCTACGACCCGGCCGTGCCGGCCGACAGCCGCTGGGTGGCAGCGGTCAGCAGCTACGGCGCCTTGGTCGTCGATGCCGACGGCGGCGGCCCGGGCCGCATCTGGTGGAACGACGCCAACAGCGGCGAACACCAAGAGGTTGCATGGAGCCTCGACGGAACACACATCGCGGTGCGCGTCGGTGTGCCCGACGCCGGCAACCTCCTCGTCGTGGACCCAGCCACGTTCCCGCCGAACGACGGCGACACTCAGTACGGCAACACTCCACCCCTGCTCGTGGTCGACGGGGACTGGCGCCTTCCAACGTTCCGACGTGACGGACGCATCCTCGCCGCCAACCGTGTCGCCGGCGTCTGGAGCCCCCTCCTCGTAGACCCCGCCACCGGCGAGACGAGCCCGGCTGGGTTCGACTACCGGCTCGGTGTCCCCATCGACCAAGACGTCGACCCGACCGGCGAATGGACCCTTCTCCTCGAGACCAGCGACGCTGCCTCCGCAACCGGCACGGCCCGATGGATCGGCCCCGACGGCACGGGTCAACAGATCGACGGCACCTACTTCGCCATCGCATGGTAACTGCACTGTTCCGGCACCCATGCCGAGCCGCCGACATCGACATCGATCAAGCCGCATCGCTGTGACGCCGTGCTTCGACGGCACCTTTGATCGCCACGTCGGACGGCATGCTTCGATGCTCTGCCACATGTGCGTGGTCGCGGATCGGCTACTCCCAGTGAGGGCGAGAGACAACAGCATCGTCTGCACGAACAGAGGCCGGTGGACTGACGACTCGGACAACCTCCCCAGCAGCGAAGAAGACCGCACCGAGGATGAGCACCAGGCCCCCAACAGCACCCCACACGAAATAGGGCGTCGTGTCGATCACCTCGATGCCGTCAGCCGATGTGTTGGTGGTGACGAAGACCAGAAGGGTGAGAAGACAAAGACCGCTACCGCTCACAAGCAGATACTTGCCCACCTTCCGCACTCCCTCACTGTGCCGTATGAAGCCCCGTCGTGCACGGGCTACTGCCAGGTCGTCAGCGCCGGAGGCCAGCCGTAGCGGATGATCGGCGCGCTCTCCGTTCGAGTGGAGGGTGGACGGAGACCCACCGGCTACCGGCACGTCGGCGCGCTGTCGGTTTGGGATGATGTCGAACATGGGTGACGTATGGCTGTCGGAGTTGCAGCAACTGCGACTTGACCTGGGATCGACGAACCCGATGGTGGCAAAGGTCTTCCCCGTGTACGAGTCGGACTACTGGCTTCCGCCCGCGTTCTTGTTGCTGCGGCGCATTCGTCGGAAGGACCGGAGCGTGCGTGCATTCGACGTTGCGCTGTACGCGGCGGGTGCACAGCCGGGAGACGTGCCCGTGGTCCTCGCGCCCATGCCACCCGACTCGTGGGTTCGGACCGTCTCGGATCGACTGGGCGTCGACGTCGCTGGGAGTCCAGAACCAGGAGGGGCCGTGGCGTTGATGAGAGACGACGAGGTTGCCTTCTGTGCAGGTCCTTGCCGCCAGCCCACATGGCTGCGCTCGCGATACCGCATGTGACGCCGGGCATCGCGAGCGGCCGTCGAGCAGATCTGGAAATCGCGAGCACCCGGTTGTCGCTCTGAGGAGGGCGCAAACGGCCACCAACGAGCGGCACGTAGGGACTACCTGGGAGCGATCCAGTAGCTCCGAACCACGGTGGCGTGTCGATCCATCGTCACGCGGATCTGGCCTCCGCGGGAACCCGTGTTCGCGTGAACCGTGAGCCCTCGCAAGGTGCGAACGACTCGGACGCGGTCGTCATCCCAAGGCTGGCCGCGCGCAGTTGCTTCGGCCTTCGCCAGTTCGACCGCCCGTATTCGAGCGGACTCACGCGCCCGCCCGGGGGATCGATCTGGCCATCCGCCCGGCACCGGAGCGCCGAACATCTCGCCCTCGACGACACGATTCTCCGTCGGTTCCCCATGCTCGGCCACGTGCAGGACATTGCCGGCTCGCGCTGGTCGGTCGCAACGGAGAACAGATCTTCGGAGCGGGCCGCCGAGGTTGAGATCGACGATCGGCAGCCACTGCTGAGAGGGCGACACGCATCCGAACCGGCTGGCAGAATTGCCTCCGATGGCGGTCCCGCTCGAGCGCTTCTGGAAGACGATCAACCCCCTTACGAGACCGCTGGCCGGCTACGCACCATGGTGGGTCGTCATCGAATCCACCGGCCGACGAACGGGCACCGCCAGGCGTACACCGCTCGCGAACGCTCCTCTCAAGGGATCCGTGCTGTCAGTCCTCTCCGTCTACGGAGACTCCGCTGCCTTCGTCAAGAACATCAGGGCAAACCCGAGGGTGCGAGTGAAGCGACGAGGGCGCTGGCTCGACGGCTCGGCTGAGGTGGTGGACGCATCACCACAAGCGGTTGCAGACCTCGGCCTCTACGCGCGGCACGTCCTGATCCGCATTGGCTCAGATCCGAAAATCGTCAGGATTGCTATCGACTGAGCGGGCTTCGTTCGTTGCCATGCTCGTTCATCCTCCAGCCGAGCAACACATAGTTGGGTGATCGGGACGGCCGGCATGCTCGAGCAGCGCATCGCCCGGCCCGCAGAGGAACGGCACTTCGGCGCGCCCTCGGTCACGGTTGGTTGCGCGTTCTGATCGTGCGGACGATCCGGATTCGAGCGCGACGGCCTGCACCGGAGTCGTCGACTGGTACGGCGGAACTCGGCGGAGGCGAGCAGACTTCAACCCAGTGGATGGTGACCTCAGCGGACTGTTCTGGGCATACGCACTGATCTTCGTCGTGCTCGGCATCGTCATCGCCATCGCTGTGTCCGTTCTGGGCGGCGGCATCTACATGCTCATCCGTCCGCCTCGCGGCCAACGTCTCGTCACGGCTCTCGCCGCCGTCTGGACCGCCGCGATGGGCCTCCTTGCTGCCCAGCTACTACGCCTGGAGATCAACGGGTCGATCACGTCAAAGGGAGAGCGGTGGCTCGGCCCGGCTGTGCTTGGCGTCGCGGCTGGCGTGCTCGGACTCACGCTGCTCTCGCGGAAGGCGAATCGATAAGACTCGTGCTCCGCCTGGACGTAGCGCACCGACTCGGCGCTCGGGGCGGTCGTCATCGACCCGAGAAGCGTGACAAGACGCGCCGCCGATGTAGCGGTCCGACGCGCGCGAAAAGGCCGGGTAGATCGCGCTGAGTCCACTGGAGAACTGGACGATCGGCGCGGCTCTCGGGCTCGACCAGCTCGCTCGGACGACCGCCGAGGATCGGCACGTCGGGACGGGCTCGTCTGCGACACTGGACCCGATGGCTTGGGCTCGACTGCTGATCTTGGGCGTCGTTGCCTGTCTGACTCTGGCGTCGTGCGGCAATGACGACGGCGTTGAAGCCGGAACGGATGCCGCTGAGTCCGCTGGATGGTGGATCCTTGACGCCGAAGGCTTCACGCTTCTGGATGGCGGTCTCACATCGGACGACCTCGCCGACTCGACGGGTCACCTCTGGACACTTGAATACTCAAACGGACGGAGCACCCTGCAACTCTCTGCTGGGGCGGAAGACAGCCTGTTCGCGGACATGGTCGAGCAGTACCCAACGGTAGGCGTCGCCGAAGTCGCCGGGTACGACGTGACGCTTCGCCAAAGCCCAAGTGATCCTTCTGATGAGATCCCCCCATCCGTCATGGCCACATGGGTCGACGGCGACCGCCTCATCAGCTTCGGCGGCGGAGCGCTATCCGAGGAACAGGTGCGCTCTTACCTCAACGACATACAACGGGTGACCCGCAGTGAGTGGGACGCCGCTGTCGACGAATTGCCTGAACCACCGCCTCCACCGACGCCAACCAGCCTCGGCGATTAGTCATCGTGCAGTCCTCCCGTGTGGCGCCGGGCCGTCGGAGAATGATGCTCCTATGGCTGTCAAGGCCAATCTTGGTCGTCGGCGGATCGTGTTTCGGGCAGGACAGGGATGAGTCACTCGAGGGCGTCGAGGACAGGCTCTTATCAGGCCATGTTCACGTGCTCGCCGACGGGGCGAGGTGTTGCTCGAGCGGCGGGTCGACAGATCATTCGCAAGCCAACCCGGGGGTGGCAGCCGGTAGTCGGGAGTCAGACCCGCCGCTCGGGCGATCTATGAGCGGGGCAGCGCCTTGTAGACCTCGCGGGCGATGTAGCGCTTGAGGATCCGCATGATCTCGCGCTTGGTCTTGCCCTCCTCGAGGCGTCGTTCGACATAGCGCTTGGTCTCTTCGTGGCTGCCCATCCGGGTGAGCGCGATCCTCCAGAGGGCGTGGTTGGCCTGGCGATCGCCGGAGCGGTTCAGACGATGCCGGAAGGTCTTGCCCGTGGACGCTTGAATCGGAGATGCGCCGCACAGGTGCGCCCAGGCGGCTTCGGATCGGAGGCGTTCGGGGTTGTCGCCGGCGGCGACCAACAACAAGGTGGCGGTGTCGACGCCGACGCCGTAGAGGGCAAGCAGGTCAGGTGCGGTTGCCTCGACCAGCTCGGCGAGGTGGTTGTCGAGCTCGGCGATCTCGGCGTCGAGGTGCAGGATGCGCCGACCCAGGATCCGCAGTGACGTCTTCGTTGCGAACAGCACCGGATCCGAGCCAGCGCTCGGACGTAGCGATGCGGCGGTGGCACCGAGGTGGTTGCGATGCACGCCATGCAGGCGTTCTCGCAGGTCATCGGGGGCGGTGAAGCCGAGGTGTCGGACCTGGTTCATGGTCTTGATCCGCACGGACCGAGCCGAACGGCGAGCGACATTGAGCGCCCGGATCGCCTCCACGTTTCCCGTCCTGGACTTTGCCAACCCCTTGGCCCGTCCACCCTGGGCGGCGCGGGCCGCTTCGATGGCGTCGATCTGATCGGACTTCCCGGCTTGGCGTCGACGCTGCCGGTTCGGTTGATCAACCTCGACCACGGGCACGCCGCGGCGAGCCAAGGCCCGAGCGAGCGAGGCGCCGTAGGACCCGGTGCCTTCCACGCCGACCAGGTCGACGCAGCCGAAGGAGTCGAGCCAGCTGATCAACGCTTCGTTCCCGTCGACGGTTGTGGCGAACGACTCGACTCCGAGGAGCCCGCCGATCTCGTCGAGGGCTGCTGCGACGTTGACATCCAGATGCGTGTCGACACCGCCGGTGATCCGGCGGTCGACTTCTACGATGGTCATGCCATCTCTTTTCTGTGGATGAGGGATGGCGCGCACTCGCTGCGACGGCGGGACGTGAGCGCGTCGACCTGCTCCAACAGGGCGATGCATCACACCGTCGTTGCGGTGAGCGCCAGGGTCAGTCTCTGGAACCCGGTCGACGGGTCGTTAGCAAGACAGCACCAGCGTCAACGGCTGGAAGAGTCAGACCGGGAACCAGAGACGCCTGACCGTAACGACTTCGAGCTTCCAGCCGTTGGACCCGATCAGGCACAGATCTCATACTCCCTGCCGGATACTTGGCGCGGAATCCACTCGGCCGGGACCGCCTCGAGCGCTCGCGAAAGAACGTTCTGTCGCGCTGTTCCAGTCCAACCCTGGAGACAGCCACAGACCACGGCCGTACACTGACCACGTGGCACGTCGCGCCGAGGATCTTGCGAACGACCCGGTGCTCGTCCTCATCGAGGACAAGGGCTCAGACCTCACTGTCGAGGAGTGGCTGGCTTCGCTCAAGGAAGACGGCGCCACCGATGTCAACGCCAACGCCGCCGAGATCCTTCGGGAGATCCGCGAACACGGCGAGCGTTGACTCGGGTCGTCCTCGACGCCTCCGCCGGGGTCGAGATCGCACTGCAGACACCAGACGGCCTTCGTATCGAGAGCCTGCTCCCTCAGCCCACGACCTTCTGGGTGCCGGAGCACTACTTCTCCGAGGTCGCCGGCGTCCTGCGACGAAGTGAGATCAACGGCCGCTACCCCGCTGCGCGGGTGCAGGCCGCCCTCGACAAGCTCCTCATCTCGCCGACCCACAGCGTCGCGGTCAGACCACTGCTGTCTGAGGCATGGACGATGCGACACAACCTGACCATCGCAGATGCGCTCTACGTCGTCGTCGCTGTCCACGCTGGCGCCGTCCTTGTGACCGCCGACATGCGACTCGCCAGCGCTCCGGATCTCCCGGTCGAGACGATCACCCCGTAGGGACCCAGATCGGGATCCGTACCACTGTGGTACCACTGGCAACGGGAAATGTCGGTAAATCTCGGTCTTTGGCGGCCAGGCGGCGACCTCTCAAAAATGGCTCCTGACCTGCATAAATGCCGTGTTTGCGGCCTGTGGATAACTCCGGCGGACTTGCTCTCGAAAACCGTTGAGGCCTTCGGGTCTCCGTGGGTTCAAATCCCACTCCCTCCGCCATCGGAACTGCTGGTCAGATGGGGCTTCTGCGAGAAGCCCACTGGCCAGCAGAATTCGTTTTGGGAGGCTCCGAAGTAGCCGTAGGTACGGAGTGGTACGAGTGATCACGCCACAGAAGGTGCGGGTGTTCGCCCTCGGGTGTCCCCGCAAAGGGAACACCGACGGCCAAGCGTCGCTACCGCGTGAAGTGGCGGATCGACGGCAGGGACCGGACCCGGTCGATCAAGACCCGAGCCGAGGCCGAGCGGTTCCGACAGCTACTGCTCGACGCGGTACGGGACGGTCAGTGCTGCGGGCCTTGCCGCCCGAGGGCCCGCCGTTCGATCACGGTGACGTCGAAGCCTCGCTCGATCAGCTCGTGCGGTCGAGGCCGTCGCATGATGGCATCCTCGGCGCGTTCGACATATTGGAACAAACTCTAGACTATTGTTCCACTCGTGCAAGAGAGGACGTCGCCGCTGCAGAGATCAGCCCCTCCCGACGCCACCAAGCGGTGCATGGAGCTCGGCCCGGATTCGCTGCTGTGGCGGTGGGCCGGCGACGGCCGGATCGCGTACCTCGGCGGCACCATCGGCCTGCTCCAGACGATGCACCCGGCCATCGGTGCGGCTCTCATCGAGCACTCGAACTTCTTCGACGACCCGGTCGACCGGGTGTTCCGCTCCCTTCCCAACATCCTCGGCGTCGTCTACGACGACCAGGCCGAGACCACCGGTCGATGGATCCGCGACGTCCACCGCTCGATCAAGGGTGACGACGACGGCCACGGCAATCGCTACCACGCCCTCGATCCCGAGACCTTCTGGTGGGCCCACGCCACGTTCCAGTTCATGGTCGAACAGGTCGCCGACCGGTTCGACCGCCACCGGCTGATCCCGCAGGAGCGCGAGCAGCTCTACCGAGAAGGCGTCGAGTGGTACCGGCGCTACGGCGTCAGCGACCGGTCCGTCCCCCCGACCAGGGCCGCGTTCGAGGAGAGGTGGAACCTCGTCTGCGACAAGGTGCTCGAGCGCAACGACGCGACCGAGTTCGTCCTCGAGTCGCTTCACCAACCGCTCCTGCCGGCGTTCGACGGTCGAGCACCCCTGCCGCCGTGGCTGCACGGTCTCGCCGACACCCGCGCCGTGCGCCGCGCCCTCGCCGGGCCATCTCGCATCGTCGCCATCGGCGGGCTCCCCGCCCGGGTCCGTGCCCGACTCGACATCCCGTGGTCCCGCACCGACCAGCGCCGACTCGACATCATCGAGTGGGTGGTCGCCCGTACCCACCGCTTCGCTCCCGCGTCGATGCGCTGGCAGCCGCGTGCCGCCGAAGGCTGGCGACGCGCCACGGGGCGGGTCCCGTGAAGCGCCGAGCGAAGATCGACCCGACCGCAATCCTCGCCGCCACGCTCCAGGACCGCGACCTCGACGACACCGACGTCCGGGTGCTCGACGCCGCCGAGGCGTGGCTGCGCGAGACCGGGCTGCGACGATGGTCGATTGACGACGTCGCCATCCGCGCCGACGTCGGCCGCACCAGCATCTACCGGCGCTTCGGCGACCGCGACAGCCTCGTCCACGCCGTGCTCGCCCGCGAGCTCCGCGCCACGCTGCAGCGGATGCGCGAGGCCATGGAGGCCGAAGACGACCTCGAGGCCAAGGCAGTTGCCGCCGTCAGCGCCGCCCTCCGAGCACTAGAGGGCTCGGTCAGCGACGCCCTCCTCCGGTCCGATCCCGAGACGTTCCTCCCCTTCCTCACGACCGAGGCCGGCCCCCTACTCGCCATCGCCCGAGGGGCCATCACCCACCAGATGGCCGCCTATGTCGACGATCCGTCGCCCGAACTCGCTGAAGCCGCCGCCCGATTCGGCCTCTCGTTCATCCTGACCCGCGACACCATCCTTCCCGTCCACGACGAAGACCAGCTCGCCGACGCGGTCAGGACCATGATCTGTCCGTTCTTCGCCGCACTCGGCGCGGACACTCAAGCGTCGCCCTAACCCGATGCCCCCGATCTCGGTCTCGCTTCCTCCGGCGACCCATCCCCCAAGCGCTGGTTGCAGATCGGTCAGCTGACGGCCGCCGCCGCCGGGCGGCGTTCGGCTACACCGACGCATGCAACGGCCGTCGCGCGTCATTGGGCCTCTCTTGCAAGACAACCGAAGCGCCCGATCGCCTGATCGGGCGGGACCTGCACGATGTCGTCACCCCATAGCAGGAAACGGAGACGGCCGGCGGCAACCTGATCGTCTGACCACGTGATCGTGCCGAGAGCAGATCGCCTCCCCCACAGTGCGAGCAGTCGAACCGCTGCGTCGGCCGATGCGGTCGGAGCATGCGTCGGTTCCACGAGTTCGAGACGAGTACCGGTTACGTCTGACACGACCGCGACGTCGGGCTGGCCTGGTGAGGCAAACGTGACGCCTGTCGTTCTCGGACCAGCTGCGCATCCGCGTCGATCAATCGACTCGATCTCCGAGGGTGGCATCTCGTTGAGGACCTTCAAGGCGTGGATGGTCAACTCTGGTTGGCGAAGCAACTCGGCGCTGATGGTGTCGTCTCCAGCGAGATCCCATCTATGGATCGCAGCCTCACTGCGACCGTGCATGACGAGATCCGACGGCCCGAGATTGCGGCCGGAGAAGTACACGGTGCCACCGCCAGCGACCGCCCCGAGCGCTTCGATCGCCGCGTTGAGGCGGAGGGCCTCAACCACCAAACGCTCGCGCAGTGCGCCGTCGTCGAGGGCGACGAATGGCGCCTCGCGGTCATGCAGGGGTCGGGTCTCTCGTGGGGGTTTGCCCGCGACCGCTTCTTCGGTCAGTACCGCCATCTCCTGCGCGCCAGCAGCGAGATGCGCGACCAGATCGTGCGCCGTCCAACCCGCGCACGCCGTCGGCGCCGTCGGCGGCTTGGAGAGCAGGGTGGAGAAGAGCTCGTCGGCTTCGGTCATGAAGCCGACGATCGCGCGTGCGCACGGAACCGTCTGGCGGAAAGGCGACCTTGCAGTTCCCCTCGATCGTCATGGCGGATTTCCGCTAACCGCTGACCTCGGGTGATGCGATGCTGGGGGCGTGTACGAGGACTTCGACCGCTGCCTACGCGCAGTGCAGTCGAAAGACTCCCGCTTCGATGGTTGGTTCGTGACCGGAGTGCTGACCACGAGGATCTATTGCCGGCCGAGCTGTCCCGGACGACCGCCGTACCCCCGAAACATCCGGTTCTTCCCGACTGCAGCAGCCGCGCAGCGCGCCGGCCTACGGGCGTGCAAGCGCTGCCGGCCGGATGCGGCGCCGGGCTCTCCCGAATGGGATCTCCGCCAGGACACCGTGGCACGGGCGATGCGCCTGATCGCTGATGGCTGCGTTGACCGCGACGGCATCTCCGGGCTCGCGAGACGACTCGGCTACAGCACCCGGCATCTCGAGCGGCTACTCATCGCCGAGGTCGGCGCCGGCCCCCTCGCACTCGCACGCGCCCAGCGAGCCCAGATGGCGCGCACGTTGATCGAAACAACGTCGCTGCCCTTCGCCGAGGTCGCATTCGGTGCCGGGTACACCAGTGTGCGTCAGTTCAACGACAGCGTCCGCCAAGTCTTCGATATGACACCCACGCAGCTTCGCCTCAGGGCCCAAAAGAGCACCGCCCCGACCAGCGGCCCCAGGGAACTGACCTTTCGGCTCCCGTTCCGGACGCCGATGGCGGCAGTCCCGCTGTTCGAACACTTCGCCGCGCAAGCAGTGCCCGCCTGTGAGGAGGTTCGAGACGGCTCGTTCCGAAAGGCCATCCGTCTGTCCCGCGGCACAACGATGCTGACGCTCCGACTGACACCTGACCACCTCTCCTGCAGCCTGACCGTTGATGACGTCCGCGATATCCCGGCCGCAGTGACCCGCAGCCGGCGGCTATTCGACCTCGATGCTGATCCCGAGGCAGTCATCGCTCAGCTCGGGATCGATCGTGCCCTCGGCCCCATCGTCCGCCAGATCGGCGGCGTCCGAATCGGCCGCACCCTCGATGAACACGAAGAAGCCGTCCGGGTCGTCCTCGCACAACGAAGGTCTGTGCAGGCAACTCGGCAGTCCATCGCTCGACTCGTGTCCGCGCTCGGAGAACCACTGAGTGCGCCGGCGGGCACCGTGACTCACCTGTTCCCGTCCTTGGACGACCTCGCTCACGCAGACCTCGCCCGCTTCGCTGGCTCGCGGCTCCGACAGTCGGCACTGACCCGCCTGGTCAACGCCATGGCAACCGGCGCGGTACTGCTCGACCCAGGCGCCGATCGGGCCCGGGCACGACAAGAACTGCGCCAAGCCGTCGGCCTTGACGATTGGGCCGTGGAAACGATCGCCATGCGAGCCATGGGCGACCCCGATGCGTTTCCTGCAACCGATCCGACCCTGCGACGCGCCGCCGCCGCCGTCGGACTCCCCGACGACCCCACTGCACTCGCCGCCCACGCCGATCGGTGGCGCCCATGGCGCTCGTACGCTGTCCACTACCTCCTCGCCGCACCAAGATCCCTCCCGATGAAGGCAGCCGTTGGAGGTGCCCTCAAAGATCGTCCCCGAGTGCGCCGGTGAGACCAGCCGTTGTAACCGGCGCGTTTCGGGACACCGGAACCGCGAACCGCTACCCGCTCCGGCGGCGGAAATCGTCCAGAGGCGAGCCTGTCATAAACCGTGGACGGGACCCGCGGTGGCGCCGTATCGAGGCGACCCACCACGAGCGGCTCGAACTGCCTCGGTCAACCGCGAGAGGCGCTTTCTCGGGACGTCCGGCGGTGGACCCCTGGAGAATCTCCAAGGCCGGGCAGTCCGGCAGGTATGCCCGGCCTTCGGACCTGCTAGTCGGTGGTGAAGATCTCCCAGGTTCCGTCGAGGCCCTTGAGCGCTCTGAAACCGAGGGTCGTGAAGGTCGCGGCGTTGGTGGTCTGTGCCACGACTGCGGAGGTGAGGATCTGGCCGGGTTCCGCGCTCGACATGATCCTGGCCGCGGTGTTGACGGCGAGTCCAGAGACGTCATCGCCACGTCGGTCGACCTCCCCGAGGTGGATGCCGATGCGCACCTGGAGGTCTTCATCGTGCAGCTGCGCGCGTATGGCTCGGGCGGCGTCGATCGCGGCGGTCGCGGTGGGCAGGAGAGCGAGGACGCCGTCGCCGGTGGTCTTGATGACTTCACCGCCGCGGCGCTCGACGGCGGTGCGGTTGACCTGGTCGTGGCGGTCGAGGAGCCGCTTCCACGCCGCGTCGCCAGCGGACTCGGCTCGACGTGTTGAGCCAACGAGATCGGTGAAGACGACCACGGCGAGCTGACGTTCCGGTGCTGGGAGGCGGATCTCGCCGGTCAGGTACCGGGAGATTTCAGCCAGGAGATCGTCGACTCCCATGCCGAACGGCCACATGTCGCCTGGTGAGAGCGAGACATGCTGCGCATCGGGGATCTGACCAGGCGCCCGCTCGAAGAACTCGAGCGGGACCATGAAGCCGGGAGCTACACGGGTGACGACCAGCGTCGGCGTGACGACCTCGGTGTTGTCGAACTGTGGGTCCGCATAGAGCTTGTCGTTCAGCCGGGCGGCTTGACTCGGGCTTGCGCCAGCACGCCCAGCGGCGTCCTGCCACCCACGAAACTCCGGATCGCTCGCCCGCCCCGTCATCGGAACCGTGCCAAAGTCGGGGTCGTCCCCGGCCAGCAGCCGCTTCTGGCCTTCGAGGAACATCTGCATCCACTCTGTGTCGGCTTCGGTGAGCGGTGACCCCGGGTTGAGCAGGATCAACCGTCCGATCAGCTCCGGGTACCGGACGGCGCACGTCCGAGCGACGGCAGAGGGGTTCCAGCTGAACACCGTCGGCCGGTGACAGCCCGCCGCCTCGATCACCGCCGAGAGATCCTCCGCCCACTGCTCCAGCAGGGGGGTGTCCCAGTCCGACACCGGATCCGACAGCGCGACACCCCGGCGGTCGAACACGACCAGACGACCAAGACCCGCCAAACCCTCCAACAACCGCGTCGCGACCGGATCATCAGAAAGTGACTCCATCGGGAAGAAGGCACCGTTGACCATGACGATGTCTTGCCCACCATCGCCGTCGCCCACCAGCTCCCGGAACGCGATGTGGTGCTCACCCGCCTTCGCGTACTGGATCTCCCCGCGCCGCATCCTCGAACCCTCCCACACCCGTACACCGCGCGCCGGCGCACTTATTGAGCGTTGTGGGGAGCTAGGGCGAGCGATCCCGTCACGTCCGGCTCCATAATCCGCCCGCTCGGCGGGACGGAGTGCCGCCGAACGGCGCATCGCGACGCCCTGGTCGAGGAACGCTCGAGGCGATCTTCGGGGACATGTCGATCAAACTCGCTGGTGCCCGGGAGCGGGCGTTTGGTGGTACGTCATCTGGCGGAGCCGTCGCGGGGCTGTTGCAGTGCATCGGTGCGCGCCGTCTGGACCGGATCCGGTCATCATTCCGATTGAGCGACACCGATCTACCAGGAGGCAGAACCAGCCGCCGGTCCAGGTGCCTTCACGAACGAAGGCGGATGATCGTCTTGCCTTTCATCCGCTTGGTAGGGCTGAGCGCGTCGACGGCGCCGTCGAGGGCCACGACGTTTCCGATGTTCGTCTGCAACCGACCATCCCGGACCCGCTGAACGATCTCGCTCAGCTGGGCGCGGTCGGCCTCGACGACGAAGTCGACCGCGAGGCCGTCGGCAGGCCGTGTCTCTGGCGGCCCCACAACGCTGACCAGGGTTCCCCCGGCGCGGATCAAGCCTGCGGACCGCGCCTGGATGTCGCCGCCGATGACGTCGAACACCAGGTCGACGCCGCCGATGTCTTCCAGGACGTCGTTGTCGAGGTCGATGAACTCCTGCGCGCCGAAGTCGAGTGCGGTCTGCCGGTCAGCGGCACGTCCGGTGCCGATGACGTAGGCGCCGGCCTCGCGTGCAAGCTGCGTCACCATCGACCCGACTGCGCCGGCCGCGCCGTGCGCGAGGACGCTGTGTCCCGCCTGAAGGTGGCCGTGGTCGAACAGCCCCTGCCACGCGGTCAGCCCCGAGATCGGCAGGCTGGCGCCGATCGTGAAGTCGACGTCCCCGGCGAGCGGAGCGAGGTTGCGTGCCTCGACGGCCACGTACTCCGCCAACGTGCCGTCGCGGTGCCAGTCCGTGAGGCCGAGCACCCGCTGTCCGACGGAAATCCCCGACGTGCCGTACCCGAGGGCGGTGACGACTCCGGCCAACTCATGGCCGGGGATCGACGGCGTCCGGTCACGATTGCGGCGATCGGTCCAGGTCGAGGGCCACGCCATCTCGGTCGGGACAAATCCCGACGCGTGGACCTCGACGATGACGTCGTTTGTCGCGGCCAGCGGCTCGGGTCGCTCCGCGAGCGTCATCCCCGCCGTTCCCGCGGCCTGATCTGTTGCCACAATCGCCTTCATCGGGCATCTCCCCATCTGTCTGCTTTGCGATAGGTCACTGTGGGCGCAACTCCCAGTTCCCCAACGGTCTCCGGCGGAGAACCTCGAGTAGGTCTGCTTGTGAGTGGACGTCGAACCTCGCGTAGATGCTGGCGAGGTGATTGCGCACGGTGCTCGGGCTTATGAACAGTTCCCGCGCGATGGTTGGAACGCGCTCGCCCCGGACGAGCCGGCTGAGGACCTCCCACTGGCGGCTGCTCAGTTCGCTCAGTTGTGGATGCTCGCTGGGAGCGGGCATCGCCTCGAGTTCGTCGAGAACACCGGCCGCTCGTACCTCTGTGCCGATGTGGCGGAGTCTCAGCTCGAGCTCCGCGACCCGGTCTGCTGCTGCGCCAGTCGGGCCGTGCGGGACTCCGAGGAGCGCGAACGCGACACGATCGGTATTGCCCTGGGCGAATGGTGCAACCAGCACGCAAACGTCCGTCCAACGTCCGTCGCGGTGTTGGAATCGAACGTGGCAGTGAGAGCGCGGTACCGGGTGGTTCGTGGTTGCGCGGTCGAGAAGGTGTGTCGCGTCGTCCGGGTGGACCAGGTCGAGCAGCGTCGCTCCGATGCAGTCGGAGGCGGCGGTGCCGATGATGTCGTGGAGGTCGCTGCTCATGGCGTCGATTCGCCAATCGAGGTCCGCGGTACCGATCGCGACCGGAGCGAGGTCGCGCCACGGTGCCGACGGATCGCGGCCGAGGCGTCCCAGTCCACCCGTGGGGATGTAGAGCGACACGGCAGCGAGCGCCCGGTCCATTTCGACGACCCGGCTCCACACCTGAACCGGCGTGAACCCGTCGATCCTGGGAACGCGCCGTTCGGCGCGCAAGCTCTCGACGGCTCGCGAGCTGAGGGCCGCGAACGAGTCCTCGACGGCGTCGCGAGGCCTGAGCAGGTCGACGTTCTTGGCGCCGACCAGGTCCGGCAGAGAGGTGCCGAACAATGTGGACGCCGAGTCGTTGGCGAGTGCTACGACACCGCCGGGCAGTTCCCAGACGATGACCGCGAAATCGCACGCCCCCACCGCTCGTTCGAATTCCGCCGTGCTGGCCCGAGCAGCGATGCCGTGTTCTGGCGGTGCCAGATGCGCTCGTGCACTGATCCCCATTCCGAACTCCTTCGTGTTGGCCCGTGGCCGCGAGTCCCTTCGAAGCAGCGGCCGTGAAGAGCCGAGGCGGATGGAACTCAACGAGGACCGTACGGCGGCACACCTCGGACGAACCTCACGCGTGCGCGTGTAATCACCGACTGCGCTCAGCGACACACCACGCGCGCAACGCTCGACTCGGTCAGCGAATGTCGGGCGCTTCCACCAGTGCGCGCGTGAGGGAGACACGCGAGTTCACGCCGAGCTTTCGGTAGATCGACCGTAGATGCGAATCGACCGTGAAACGGGACATGAACAGGCGTTCAGCGATTTCACGGTTCGTGAGGCCCTGCGTGGCCAAGGACGCGACGCTCCGCTCGGTCGCCGTCAGTCCGGTCATCCAGGACCTCGTCCCGTTCGCGTCCCGAGCGGCGGACCCGCTCTCGTTGTCGTCGATCGGTCGGAGACGCACGAGGGCACCGAGAAGTGTCCCTCCGTCGAACACTGGCTCACAGGCCAGCTCCACCGACGCGCCGCCAGTGAGAACGAGGTCTGGCCGACCGGCGCGGTCGTTCGCGAGCACACGAGTCGCCTGCTCCCACAACAACGACGCGTCGTCGGGCGACACGAGGTGATCAGCAGCCCCGTTGGTGATCATTCGTTGTCCGCTGACGAAGACCAGAGGCCCCTTCGCCCCCCGCCGTCGCTGCAGAAAGTGCTGAAGCAGCACCCGTTCCGCTATCCCCTTGTCGTCCACGAGGCGTTGGCTGATTTCGTGCGCGCCGCGCCGTGCAAGGGCGAGCATCAGGGGACTCGCGTCGCGGGCACGGCACGTGAGGTCGATCACACCGACGAGCCGCCCGCTTTGAGGATCGGCCAGCGGCACCGCGGCGCAGGCCATCGGCGTGAAGACGTCAGCGAAGTGTTCCGTTCCGGTCACCATGGACGGCGCCTGCTGCGCCAATGCGGTACCGATCGCGTTCGTGCCGATGCGACCCTCGGCGTAGACCGATCCCGGCGCCAGTGCGATCGCGTCGAGGTCGCCGCGCAATCCCCGGTGGGCTACCCGTCGGTCGATCACATGGCCGCGCTCGTCCGTCAATACGACACCGACAATGGTGCCCGCCAGATCTCCTATGAGGCCGTCGAGCACCGGCATCGCCGCCCGAACCAGTGGCAGGTCGGAGTCGGAGGTCGATTCGAATGGGATGTCGAGCTGCTCTGGCCGCAGTCCGGCCTGCACGGAGCGACGCCATGAGTCGCGGATCTCCGCCCGAACAGACGCCGGAACCTGACCGTCGTCCATCAACTCTGACAACGCGTCACGCAATCGGTCTGCAGCCACCGCGATCCTCCTCGCGCCGCCGCTGCGCTCGACGAACTCCCGTGAGGTCGACTCGAACGAAATTCTACGTGGTTCGCGTCGTTGTGTCCTTTTTCGCTGGTTCAGCGTGTCGTGTCGCAGCACGCAGCCAGTCTCACGAGGTGGTGCGGTTCGTCCGGAGCCACTAGATCTCACCTGCGGTGGCGTCCTCGATCGCACGCATCTGAGCGAGGTGTGTGACCTATCGTGCGGTGCCCGATCGGCGCCGTAGCGCGGCGTCGGCGCGGGCCACGAGCTCATCCGGGCTGAATGGCTTCAGCAGGTAGTCGTCCGCGCCCTGGTCAAATCCGGCGACTCGGTCCGAGACGGCCGTTGCAGCGGTGACGAACAGCGCAGGGATGTTGGTCGTCCGTCGGATGTGTGCGAGGACATCGAAACCATTGCCATCCGGGAGTCGCACATCGAGCAGGACGAGATCCAGTCTGACCTCGTTGATGGCGTTGAGTGCAGCGGCTGCGGTTGAGGCTTCCCGCACGTCGGCGCCCTCGAGTTCGAACACAGATCGGAGCAGCATGCGATGCGCGGCGGAGTCGTCGACAACGAGGATCCGAGCCCCGCTGAGCGCCCGGCGCGGATCGGGTCGCACGACGTCTGGCGCTTCCTCCGGTCGCGACGACGCCATGGCGGCCCGACCGCTTTCGATGGCAGCGTGGAGTTCGGTGGGGCGCCCGATGAAATAGCCTTGGCCGCCGCGGACACCGAGTTCAAGAAGGCGACGAAGCTGTGGTTCCGTTTCGATTCCTTCGGCGACGACGAGGGTGCTCACAGCCGACGCACCGGCAATGAGTCCGCCAACGAGTTTGGAGCGGCCGGCGTCGTGCTCGACGCCACGGGTGATCTCGTGGTCGAGCTTGATGATCTCGGGATCGAGTCGAAGGACGTGGCGCAAGCTGGCATACCCGGCCCCCACATCGTCGATGGCGATCCGGACGCCTCGCCCGCGAGCGGGCGCGAGGGCCTCGCGGAGTGCGGCGTAGTCGTCGACCCTGGCGTGCTCGGTGATCTCGAGCACCAGCTGTTCGTCGGCAGCGTCGGCAATGATCGCGTCGAAGCCGGGCGCGAGGACCGCTTCGGGCGAGACGTTGACCGCCACGTACAGGTCCCGAGGGAGCGCGGCGCTCGCTCGGAGGGCCTTTCGGACGGCGATCAATTCGAGGTCGACGCCCAACCCAACGCAGTACGCGGCACCGAACCATGCGTCGGGCGGATGTCGCGTGTCCCCGAGGAAGCGGGCGAGCGCTTCCACGCCGATGACGCGACGGTCCTGCAGGTCGACGACAGGTTGGAAGGCCAGGGACGGTTGACCCGCATCGATGGCGGTCTGCACCGTCTCGAGCGTGAGGGGTTCGACGGGCGAGTGCTCGTGGGTGAACGGATCTGATGCGGCCACGGCTGCGAGTTCAAGGATCCGACGCGGGACGTCGTCGTCGGTGACGGGTAGCACCAGGGCCTCCGGAAAGAGATCGTGCGCAATGGCAATTGCGCTGCTTCCGTGCACGGTTCGTTCGGTCCCACCAACGACGACGACATCCGCCCGCTGAAGGTCACGTCGAGTCTCCTCGAGATCTCCCAAGCTCATGAGCAGATGAAGACCTGGACTGTGGCGTGCCGCCTCAACGAATTGCTCGCGAAGTGGCTCATCGCCGACGGCGACGATGACCCTGAGTTCGCGGTCAATTCCGGTATCTCGGTCGTAGGTGTACGTACCAGGACTTGTACCGCGCCGCCAACGGAGCGTGAATGGTCACTCCGTCCATCGCCGTAGATGGTTCATCACGTTGCAGCCGCGCAGGACACCAGCACCGCCTGCGGCCGGGACAGACGCCCCATCCACTGCTCGACAGAGCGCGCCCGCAGGCGTCAGCGGTTTGTCTACCGGTTCAAGTGTGGGCGAGTGCGAGATCGACCCAGGTGCGGAGCTGGGCGCGGCCGTCGAGCTCGGACGAGGCGATGCGTAGCCAGCTCTTCATGACCTGTCCTCGCATCTCCGCGAGGACTGCGGGCGTCGACTCAGCGAGTTCGGCCGTCCGCTCGGGGTCGGCGAGCAAGGTGCGAACCCGCTCTGCAAGTTCCAGGTCGTATCCCATGCAGTTCCAGGTCGTATCCATGCGCGGTCAGCGTCGTCGTGTCTGTGCGGTCGCGAAGTTCGTTGATGACCTCGGGCCAGCGACGCCAGTCGAACAGCAGCGTGCTCGACCGGATCTGCTTGCCGTCGGTGGTGAGGAACTCCGCGCACAGCACGGGACCGACTGGCGTATCGGTGATCAAGTCGTACATCACTGCGGCCCGATCGTCATCGACGATCGCGCTCCGCACCTCGGTGCGGATCGTGATCGGACGGAGGTTGCGGAATCCCTGGACGAATGCTTCGACGCCGGTTGCCTCCGACACCACCGTGCCGCCGAATGTGGCGTCTGGATGCACGAGGTCAGCGAGCCGCTCGAAGTCGCCGTCGCTCACTGCCGCTGTGTAGTCGTCGATCAGCGCTCGCAGCGGTGGACCTTGCTCATCGTGCGCGAGCTCCTCGCGGGTCCGCGGGGTTACAACCAGCTCCTCGCAGGCCTGCCCGGAATCTCCACGAACCTGCTCGCGGACCGACTCCGGAGCCTGGACGAAATGGGCATCCTGAACCGTCTCGATGACGGCAAGTACGAGCTCACCTCGTGGGGCTACGACTTGCGCGAGGTCGTCTACGCACTCGGGCGCTGGGCTGGGCCACTCATGGCCAAACCACGCGGCGATGACCACTTCCAACTCTCATGGCTCCACCACATGGTCATCGCACGATTCGAGGGCCACGACCCCGACCGCGTCGACCTGACCGTCGAACTCTGCGTCGACGACGACGTGTTCACGCTCGATTCGTTCGACGGGCGCGTCACCTTGACACCCGGCCGCGCCATCCAGCCCGACATCATTCTCATCGGAGACACGGAGCCCGTCGTGAGCTGCCTGCTCGGACGAATCACGCCCGAGGACGCAGCAAGCGCCGGCGTTGCCATCCGAGGACAGGCAAACAAGCTTCGCGGGCTCCGACCCCGAGGCGAAGCGGGAGCCATCGACGCGAGCTGACCGCTCCGCCCATTCCCGCGGACTCGCAACGGCCCGGCCCGACCAACGACATGCCACCCAAGTGCGAGGACCCGGCGTTGTGGGGCGACGGTGCGCGTCAACTCCGGGGCAAGTCGAGGATCTTCAGAGCGCGCTTCGGTGCCATGTTCCGATAGCTGTCTTCGACGAGCTCTTCCACCTCGGACCAGTCCAGCTCGTGGGCGTCGAGGTACATGGCCAGCCAGCCCTTGCCGCCGACGTAGGGCGGGATGAAGAACCGGTCCGAGGCGGCGGCGACGAGCACCTCTTGCTCCCCGGGTGCGGGTTTGAACCACAGACTGGGTCGACCGCCTGCATAGTTGCCCTTCTGCGCAGCGAATCCCTTGCCGTTCACCGTCCAGTTCGGGTCACCGAAGCTCACCCGCTCTGCCGTCTCCGGAAACGAGAGACACATCGAGCGAAGTCGCTTCAAACAATCGGGCGCCAGAGTCGACGGGTTCATCACGGACGAGAGTCTTCCATCGAGCACGATCTCTGTGCGCAACATCGATCCGGCGTTCGGGGCGAGTGCCAACTGCACGCGTGTAGGGATTGAGCCCGGTGCACCGATGTACTGGGAGGTGAATCGATGCACGACGTACGCAGGAGGAGACGACCATGGAAGGTGAAGACGAACTGGTGGAGATGGAACGCGCCGGGTGGGATGCGCTGTCGGCGGGCGGCGATGTCGCCACGTCTCACTACGCCGATGTGCTGGCCGAGAGGGTGCTGTTCCTCCTTCCCGGAGGAATGCTGCTCGACGACCGACCAGCGGTGATCGACTCGATGGGCGGTGAACCGTGGTCGTCCTATCGGCTGTTCGACGAGCGGGTCATCAAGCTGGGCGACGACGCGGCGGTGCTGGCCTACCGGACGATGGCCACCCGTGACGGCACGGAGTACGAGGCGCTCGTCAACAGCACCTACGTACGAGCCGCCGGTGCATGGAAGTTGGCGGTGCACCAGCAGACACCGGTGTAAGCGACGGAGATCGCGCGAGAGACTCGAATCTGCGGTCCATGCGCAGGAGCAACCTGTCCCCGAGGTACCGGTAGAAGGCGCTCGTATCGGCTGTCGCCTATTTGCGTCCTCGAAGACGTCGACACACCAACAGATCGGCGCGTAGCGGAGACGGTCGACGCCGATCGGGGGTTTGGCTGCGCTCGCGTCCTGTGTCGCGTCGAATGCACGGGCTCGTCGGTTCAGATTTCGCTTTGAACACACCTTATCTGCAAGTATTCGCAACTAATGGATCCTGTGGTGTCGTTGTCAGAGATCAAGTCGGACATGTTCAAGGCGTTGGCGCATCCGGCCCGGATTCGGGCGTTGGAGGTGCTCGTCGAAGGCGAGCGTTCGGTGTCCGATCTGCAGCCGGAGGTCGGGATCGAGCTCCCGCATCTCTCGCAGCAGTTGGGCGTACTCCGCCGTGCTGGCCTCGTGTCGACCCGGCGTGAAGGGACGACAGTCTTCTACTCGATCAAGGACGACCGGCTGGTCGATCTGATGGCGGTTGCCCGATCGTTGCTCATCTCATCGCTGGAGGAGAGCCGGGAGATGCTCGAGGTCCTCACCCTCGAGGAAGCGTGAACCCGACCGATCCGCTCACCCGGCTCCGGCGCCTGCTGCCGTCCCGGTCCGACTATCGCGGCCTGTCCACGTCGTGGCGGTCCGACCTGGTGGCAGGACTCACGGTTGGGGTCGTGGCGCTGCCACTGGCTCTGGCATTCGGGATCACCTCCGGTGTCGGTGCCGAGGCCGGGCTGATCACCGCGATCGTGGCCGGCCTGGTCGCCGCGGTGTTCGGCGGGTCGAATGTCCAGGTCTCGGGTCCGACGGGAGCGATGACCGTGGTGTTGGTGCCGATCGTCGCCCGAGACGGCGTCGAGGCCGTCTTCGTCGTGGCATTGATCGCCGGGATCGTCATCACCGTCGGCGGGATCGTCGGCGTCGGTCGGTTTCTTGCCTATGTGCCGTGGCCGGTGGTGGAGGGTTTCACCATCGGGATCGCCGTGATCATCTTCCTGCAGCAGGTACCCGGCATCCTGGGCGTCGCGAAGCCCGAGGGCGAGAACACCGCAGTCGTCGCCATTCGAGCAGTCGGCCGCGCCGTCAGTGGCGACGGAACGTTGTGGGCTGTGGCTGTCGCCGGCCTGGTGACGGTCGTGATGGTCATCGCTCCCCGTGTTCACAAGGCAATCCCCGGATCCCTGGTGGCGATCGCGCTGGCGACCGCGGTGACGGCCAGGGTGGACGCATCGGTCGCGACGATCGGCCAGATCCCGTCCTCACTACCGACCCCCCACCTTCCCGCGGTCACGCTCGGTGTGGTCTCGGACCTCTTCGGGGCCGTGCTGGCCGTCGCCGCGCTCGGTGCGCTGGAGAGCCTGCTCTCGGCCAAGGTCGCCGACGGCATGGCCGGCGTCGGGCGGCACGACCCGAACCGCGAGCTGGTTGGACAAGGGCTGGCGAACATGGCGTCCGCGTTGTTCGGGGGAATGCCTGCCACCGGCGCGCTCGCGCGGACCGCCGTGAACGTCCGTGCCGGTGGACGGACCCGTGTCGCGGCGGCCGTGCACGCCGTGGTGCTGCTTCTCGTGGTCCTCTACGGCGCGGAACTCGTGCGCCAGATCCCACTCGCCGCGCTCGGCGGTGTGCTGATGGTCACCGCCGTCCGCATGGTCGAACGCCATAATGTCGCCCGAATCCTGCGCAGCACCCGATCCGACGCCGCCGTGCTGTGCGTCACCGCGTGCGTCACGGTCGCGTTCGATCTCATCCTGGCGGTCGAGGTCGGGATGGCCGCAGCCGCGATGCTCGCTCTGCGCCAACTCGCCGACAGCTCGGTGCCCGTGGCC
This sequence comes from uncultured Acidimicrobiaceae bacterium, assembly GCA_963747745.1. Taxonomy (GTDB): domain Bacteria; phylum Actinomycetota; class Acidimicrobiia; order Acidimicrobiales; family Salinilacustritrichaceae; genus Salinilacustrithrix. The sequence goes on along the minus strand of CAVVGJ010000022.1, from coordinate 386,457 downwards.
GAGCAGCTCCCACTGCTCGACACCGAGACCTCGAGAGCCCTGCACCACGACCACATCGTGTCCTACCGGCTCGACGGCGCGCTCTTCTTCGGGGCGGTCCAGCAGTTCTTCACCCAGCTCACCGACGTCGGCGATGTCCGCGTCGTCATCCTGCGTCTCCCCGAGCTCCGCATGCTCGACGCCAGCGGCGCCCAAGCGCTCGGCGACATCATCGAACAACTCGAAGCCAAGGGCATCACCGTGCTGCTCAAAGGGCCCAGACCCGGGCACCTGCGCGTCCTCGAATCCGTCGGCGCCCTCGACAAGCTCGCCCATCAGAACCACATCTTCGATGACCTCGACGCTGCCATCGTCCACGCCCACCGCCACACCACTCGAGCTACCCACCCGCCCGTGGCGTCAGGCTCCGACGCCGCGACCGAATCGGAGCCCAACCATGACGACACCAGGAGCTCGCTGGATCCGACTGGATGACCACTGGTAGGCCGTCGCGTAGCCGGCGGAGCCCGGAGATCACCGATCTGCTCGGCAGCGTCGAGAATGAGCAGTTTGCGCAGGGCGGCTCGCTGGGTCGCTTGGTCAAGTCGTTTCGATCGTCAGCCACACCCGCTCGGTGTCCTTGTCGCGGAACGACCGTGGAGAACAATGCCCCGACCCTCGAGCGCGCGCTCGGCTTGGAGGTTCTTGGTCTCGTCGCGCCCAGTCACAGCGACGTGCGCGCCCGCCTCCGCCAAGCCTCGAGCCATCGCAAGTCCGAGCCCGCCATTGCCGCCCGTGACCAACGCGACCCGCTCCGCCAGCGAGAACAGCGAAACCGGCACACTGCCTCCCTCTCCGTGTCGCCGCAGTCTTTCATGCTCGAACGCGGACGCGGGTCGGAGACCATCGGCGTCACGAAGGCCGACCGACCCTGGGAGCCGGGATCAGTAGTCCGATCAACGTCATGGCCGAGTCGATGTCCGGTGCGTCGCCGGTCAGCAGGTCGGAGTAGACGAATGCCTCGGAGAGACGAATCGCCGCCGTCGCGGTCTGGGCCGCCGAGGCAGAGAGCACGAAGTCGCCGTACGGATGCTCCCGTTCGAGCAGCGCGGCCAACAATCCGATCGACGTGCCCTGCGGAGAGAACTCGGGGCTCGCGACGATCCGGAGCGCGAGCTGGGGATCCCGCACCAGGAAGTCGTGGAACGAGCGATTGGCGACGATCGCCTCGAGGCAGTCCTGCAGGACGCCGAGGACGCGGCTGCGGCCACGACTCCGCCGTCTTGTGTCCGCTGTCTGGACCGTGTCGGTGATGAGTGACGAAAACACGTCGCCGAGCAGCTTGTGTTTGTTCCCGATCCGACGGTAAACGGTCGCTCGCGACAGGCCCGAGCAGTCCACGAGGGCCTCCATGTCGAACCGCTGGTCTCGGGTCCACAATCGGCGTGCGATGCGTACGAGGTCGACTTCATCAGTCACGGCCGGGATCGTACGGTAACGTCCGCCGTCGAGACGATACATTGGAACGTCTCAATATTTCGCTCGGAGCGCGGAGGTTTCAGCATGAGGGTCGAGGGGATAGCCGGCGATGGCTACGAAAAGCTGGCCGAGATGCTCGAGGCGTCGATCGCCGACGGCAGCGACGTCGGCGCCTCCGTCGCCGTCACTGTGGAGGGCGAGACCGTGGTCGACGTGTGGGGAGGATGGGCAGACGTCGACCGCACGAAGCCGTGGGCGATGGACACGATCACCAACGTGTGGTCGACGACAAAGACGATGACCGCACTCGCCGCCCTCGTTTGCATCGAGCGAGATCTGATCGACCCCGACGCTCCGGTCAGTCACTATTGGCCGGAGTTCGCGGCGGCAGGCAAGGAGTCGGTACTGGTCCGCCACCTTCTCAGCCACACATCCGGCGTGTCGGGGTGGGAACAGCCGATCACCGTCGAGGACATCTACGACCACGAGGCCGCAGTGGCCCGACTCGCTGGCCAGGCACCGTGGTGGGAACCGGGATCCGCATCCGGTTATCACGCGCTCAATCAAGGTCACCTGGTCGGTGAGGTGGTCCGACGTGTGACGGGCGCATCGCTCGGGCAGTTCTTCGCGTCCGAGATCGCCGAGCCGCTCGGTGTCGACTTCCACATCGGACTCGATGCTGGCGACGACCATCGAGTCAGCGACGTCATCCCGCCGCCTCCGCTCCCGATCGACATGGATGCTCTCGACCCGGACAGCGTGATGTTCAAGACCTTCACCGGCCCCGCTCCTGAGGCCCAGGTCGCCAACACCGAAGCGTGGCGGCGCGCGGAGATCGGAGCGGCCAACGGTCATGGAAATGCGCGAGCCGTCGCCCGAGCTCTCGCCGTGATCGCCAACGACGGGACGCTCGATGGCGTTGATCTGTTGTCGCCGAGGACGATCGCGCGGATCTTCGAGGTCCAGTCCGACGGATCCGATCTTGTCCTCGGGGCGCCGCTTCGATTCGGTCTCGGCTTCGGGCTCCCGTCCGAGTCGACGCCGTACCTTCCAGACCGCCGCGTCTGCTACTGGGGCGGCTGGGGTGGGTCCGTCGCGGTCGCTGACGTCGACCGCAGAACGACTGTCTCCTACGTCATGAACCGGATGGAGGGCGGACTTCTCGGAGACAACCGGGGACAAGACATCGTCCGCGCCGCCCTCGCCACCCCATCGTGAACAGCGGCGACATATCACGTTTCGTGAAGGAAGATGAGGCGGCCAGCGGGCCGGCCGTCGGGTCGACCGAGACGAGCTGCGCGATCTGCTCGACTGCGGGGTGGACCGCGACCAGGATCCGCGCCGGTTGCATCTCCTCAGTCCGCGAAGAGTTGTCGTTTCTTGCGGTGCTGGAGATCATGTCCTGCATCGTCTCGGACTCGACGCGGTCGACCTCGATCACCGGGGGCGGCGCTACTTCCTCCACGGCTACGACTCCAGCGCCGCGCTCCGCCAGTTCCTGACCTCGGACTTCATGGTCCAGATCGCTCGGGCTGCGCTCGGCGACGCCGTCTATCTCTTCAATGAACAGTTCGTCGTGAAGGCCGCAGATCGCGGCTTGCGCTTCGGCACACCGGTCCCCTTGGTCCAGCAGCTTCTACAGATGCGCGGCAGCGCGACGATCTCGTGTCGGGCGCTGGCCACCTCGGCAGGTGAAGACCAACTCGGCGTTCCGTACCAGCGCCATTGCGACCCGGTTCGGTCCACGGTGTGTGCGGACGGGATTCTCTGGGCTGTTGCCACGACCTGGCCGTGGTCCACGCCCATGGTTCGTTTCGTCAGATCCCCTGCCGGCGGCTCAGCTGCTGATGGCGTGATGAAGAGCCACTCGGTGTCGCGCACGCAGAGTCGATCGCTCATGGGGGCCTAGGTCGCGCCAGCGGATGACGAGGTGCCCTCCCACAACGTCAGTCACGCAGGTCTCGGCGAGCCTGGTGACCGATGATGGCCGTGCCGGTCCGGAAACGCCCGGAGACCGCTGCAGATCTTCTTCGGAAGCCCTCCCGGCGGGAGGTCGGGGTCAATCCGGCGCCGGACTGACGGCAAGCCCCGCTGCCCGGGCCCCCGCGGCGAGTCGGTGATCCCACACCGCCATGACCAACTGAGGATCGCCGACGGCCAGTGCGCTCGCGAGGTGGATGGCGTCGGCTCCAAGGAGCGAATGTTCCCGAGCGATCAGTCCGGCGCGGAGCTGGACCCGTCCGGTGAGCTCGAGAGGACGCATGGAAGCCCAGAAGGTGTTGAAACCGGCGAGTGCGGTTTCGAGATCGGATTCGGAGAGGTCTTCGTTGCGGTGAGAGCCGGCGAGAGCTGCGCATACTTCGACGTAGGCGAGCCGACTCGCGAGAGCTGCGTCACACCCGTCCCAGAGTCGTGCCGCCACATCGCTGCCGTCCTCCTCGATGACGAGCTTCACCAGCGCGCTGGCATCGAAGTAGACGAGAGGCACGTCAGTCGCGCTGGCTGCTCACCAGCTCGGCAACGGAACGCTCCGCCCGGACACGACGGACGTCACCGGCTCGTGGGCGCGGCAAGGAGGTCGGCCGAGCGAGCAGACCTTCCTTCTCCAGATCCTCGAGCAACTCCGATGCCGTCACCCGGACGATCCTCGCCACCGGGGTGCCTCATCCGCTGGCTGCCTCGGGGGGGTTCCCGTGTCAGCTGAAGTCGGGGATCTCGAGGCGGTAGCCCATGCCGGTTTCGGTGATGAAGTAACGGGGTCGGGAGGGGTCGGGCTCGAGCTTCTTGCGGATGTTGGCGAAGTGCACGCGGAGGTAGTTGGCCTCGGTGTCGTAGGAGGGTCCCCACACTTCGTGGAGGAGTTGTCGTTGGGTGATGAGCTTGCCCGCGTTGCGGACGAGGACCTCGACGAGGCGCCACTCCGTGGGGGTGAGCGACACCTCCTCGCCATCCCGTGTGATGCGGGTGGCGGTGAGGTCGATGGTGAAGTCGGGCGTGACGACGACCGGCGCCTCATCGGCGGGTTGGTGGCGTCTGAGCGCAGCGCGCATCCGGGCGAGGAGCTCGTTCATCCCGAACGGTTTGGTCACGTAGTCGTCGGCGCCGGCGTCGAGAGCGTCGACCTTGTCGGCTTCGGCGTTGCGGACCGAGAGCACGATGATGGGAACGGTGGTCCAGCCTCGCAGCCCGCGGACGACGTCGATGCCGTCGATGCCGGGTAGGCCGAGGTCGAGGATCACGAGGTCCGGGTGCTTGTCGGCGGCCGCGATGAGGGCCTGTTCACCGGTTTCGGCGAGATCGACGACGTAGCCGCGGGCTCGGAGGTTGGTGGCGAGGGCGCGGCGGATCTGCGGTTCGTCGTCGACGACGAGGATCCGGACGCCCGGCTCAGCAGGCATCGCTCTGCGCGGGCAGGGTGATGACCATGGTGAGCCCACCGCCGGGCGTGTCCTCGGCGTCGAGGGCGCCTCCCATGGCGGCGATGATGCCTTTGGCAACGGCGAGACCGAGGCCGACGCCGTCGGCGTTGGTGGTGTCGCCGAGGCGCTGGAACGGCTGGAACATCGTGGTCCGTTCGGGGGCGGGGACGCCGGGGCCGTGGTCGACGATCCGGAGCTCGACGTGGTCGCCGAGTTGGCTGGCCGCGATCCGGATCGTTCCTCGGGGATCGGCGCGGTCGGCGTTGGCGGCGATGTTGGCGATGGCCCGCTCGAGGAGCCCGGCGTCGGCGAGGACCAGGGGAAGGGTGGGGCTGATGTCGATGTCGATGCCGGCACAGAGCCCGCTCACCGACGTCAGGGCACTCGGGACGACCTCGTCGAGTGCGACCGAGGCGATGGCGGGTCGGAGCGCGCCGGCCTCGAGGCGGCTGGCGTCGAGCAGGTTCCCGATGACGTTGTCGAGCCGGTCCGCTTCCTCGTCGATGGTGGCGAGGAACTCGTCGGACTCGGCCCGGGACCAGTCGACGTCGCGTTGGAGAAGGCTCGTGACCGAGGCCTTGATCGATGCCAGAGGCGTGCGAAGGTCGTGGGACACCGCCCGGAGAAGCGCGGTACGGAAGCTGTCGGCCTCGGCCAGCGCGGCGGCATTGGCGGCTTCCTGGCGGAGGCGACGTCGCTCGAGGACCGTGGCGAGCTGGGCGGTGAACGCCTCCAGTACGAGCTTGTCGTCGGGGCCGAGGGCCCCCCGGATGGCCAGGCGGCCGTCCGGCAGGTCGATGGTGCTGTCGGCAGCCGGGTCGACGGTCTCGCCGGTGTGGGCGAGGGCGGTGCCGTCGGGGCCGTAGACGGCGATGGCGTCGAGGCCGAGGAGCGTCCGTACCCGTTCGAGCATGGGCGGAAGGGGATCGTCGGCGGTGACGAGCCCTCCGGCGATGCGGGCGAGTGCTTCGGCCTCGGCCCGGCCGCGGCGGGCATCGGCGGTCTGGCGGGCGAGAGCGGTGACGAGCAGGCTGGCGAGTACCCCCACGATGAGGAACACGACGAGGGCGAGGGCGTTCTCCGGTTCGTCGACGGTCCAGGTGTGGAAGGGCGGCGTGAAGTACCAGTTGAGCGCAGCCGACGCGAACAGCGCGGCGGCGACGGCGGGCGCGGCCCCCCCGACCACGGCGGCGATGATCACGACCGCTTGGTAGAGCAGGAAGTGGCTGCCCTGGCCGAAGGCCGAGCGGATGTTGGCGAACAGCACCGTGAGCAGCACGGTGCCGACGGTCGCGACGACCCAGCCCGTCGCTCGCCGACGTCGACCCAGGACCGGTGCCGACGAGGACCGCGCACGCGGAGCCCGCGCTGCGGTGTCCGGGGCGGTGGAGATCACGTGGACGTCGATGGGTCCGGCCTGGCGGATGATCTGGTTGATGATCGAGCCTTGGGACACCTCCGACCATCGGCTGCGGCGGGAGGCGCCGAGGACGAGTTGGGTGGCGTTCTCGTGGCGGGCGAAGTCGCAGAGCGTGCTGACGATGTCGGCGGCGACGAGCTCGTGGTAGGCGCCGCCGAGGTCGTCGAGGAGTTGGCGGTGGCGTTCGAGCAGCTCGGCGGGCGCATCGGCGCGCCCGTCAGCCGGTCGGACATGGATGCCGAGGAGATCACCGTGGCTGCGTTGGGCCATGCGTGCCGCCCGGCGGATGAGCTGTTCACCCGACGGGGCGCCGGTGAGGGCGACGACGACCCGTTCGCGGGCTTCCCACGGCCGGTCGATCCCGTGTTGGTCGCGGTAGCGCAGGAGCGCCTCGTCGACCTGGTCGGCGACCCAGAGCAGGGCGAGCTCCCGCAGCGCGCCGAGGTTCCCCGCTCGGAAGTAGCTGGCCAGGGCGGCGTCGACCCGGTCGGCGGCGTAGATGTTGCCGTGTGCCATCCGCCGCCGGAGGGCCTCGGGAGTCATGTCGACCAATTCGATCTGATCGGCGGCGCGGACGACCTCGTCGGGAACGGTCTCGCGCTGCTTGATGCCGGTGATCGCTTCGACGACGTCGTTGAGCGACTCGAGGTGTTGCACGTTGACGGTGGAGATGACGTCGATTCCGGCGTCGAGCAGTTCTTGGACGTCCTGCCATCGCTTCTCGTTCCGGGATCCGGGGACGTTGGTGTGGGCGAGCTCGTCGACGAGCGCCACCTCGGGCTGGCGGGCGAGGACTGCGTCCAAGTCCATCTCCTCGAACACGGAGCCGCGGTAGGGGAGCGTGACCCGGGGAACGATCTCGAGGTCGGCGATCTGCTCGGCTGTGACGGCCCGGTCGTGGGTTTCGACGTAGCCAACCACGATGTCGGTGCCACGATCGCGGCGGCGGCGTCCCTCGTTCAGCATGGCGTAGGTCTTGCCGACGCCCGGTGCGGCACCGAGGTAGACGCGCAGCTGGCCCCTGGTCATCGGCTCAGCGTGCCATCACTTCGGCCAATGCGGCGTTGAGTCGGACGACGTTGACCCGGGTTTCGCCGAGCACGCCGAGCGTGCGTTGTTCGGTGCTGTCGTCCACGAGTCGTAGGACCGTGCCGAGGCTCAGGTCGCGGACGGCCGCGACCCGGGGGGCCTGGAGCCGGGCGTTGCGGGGGGAGATGTGGGGGTCGAGACCCGACGCCGACGTGGTGACGGCGTCGATCGGCACCGGAACACCGTCGTCGAGGCCGTTGCGAAGCCGGTAGTCCTGCGCCCGCTGCTCGATCGTTGCGAGCAGCGCCGGGTTGGTCGGCCCGAGGTTGGAGCCGCCGCTCGCCGTGGCGTCGTAACCGACCGCCGAGGGTCGGGGCTGGAACCACTCGTCGCCGGTGAAGGGCTGGGCGAGCAGCGCCGAGCCGACGACGGTGCCGTCGACCGTGATCGTCGACCCGTTGGCCTGGTGGCCGAAGCCCAGTTGGGCCACGCCGGTGATCGAGAGCGGGTAGGCGACGCCGGTGAGGACGGTGAGCAGCACGAGGCTGACGATGGCCGGGCGCAGTTGGCGCAGCATCAGTGGACTCCCAGAGCGGTGATGACGAGGTCGATGGCCTTGATGCCGGCGAAGGGAGCGACGAGTCCGCCGAGGCCGTACACGAGCAGGTTCCGTCGCAGCACCTGGGTCGCGCTCGTGGCCCGGAATCGCACGCCGCGCAGAGCGAGCGGGATGAGCACGACGATGATCAGCGCGTTGAAGATGACAGCGGACAGGATCGCCGACCGGGGCGACGCCAGGCCCATCACGTTGAGCGTGTCCAGCTGCGGAAAGGTGGTGACGAACATCGCCGGGATGATGGCGAAGTACTTGGCGACGTCGTTGGCGATCGAGAACGTCGTGAGCGCCCCTCGGGTGATGAGCAGCTGCTTGCCGATCTGCACGATCTCGATCAACTTCGTCGGATCCGAGTCGAGGTCGACCATGTTCCCGGCTTCCTTGGCCGCCTGGGTACCGGTGTTCATGGCCACGCCGACGTCGGCCTGGGCCAGTGCGGGAGCGTCGTTGGTCCCGTCGCCCGTCATGGCGACGAGGTTCCCGCCGGCTTGCTCGGCCCGGATGAGGGCGAGCTTGTCCTCCGGGGTCGCCTCGGCGAGGAAGTCGTCCACGCCGGCCTCGGCGGCGATGGCCTTGGCCGTCCGCGGGTTGTCGCCGGTGACCATCACCGTACGGATGCCCAGGGCCCGCAGCTCGTCGAACCGTTCCCGCATGCCCGGTTTGACGACATCGGTGAGCTCGATCACACCGAGGACCAGGCCGCGGTCGGCCACCACCAACGGGGTGCCACCGCCGTCGGCGATCCGGACCGTGACGGCCTGGACCTCGTCGGGGAGAACGCCATCGTGCGTCTCGATCCAGCCGCGCATCGCGTCCGCTGCCCCCTTGCGGATCGCCCGCCCGTCGATATCGAGACCGCTCATGCGCGTCGACGCGCTGAACTCCACGAACGTGGCCGACGCCGTGTCGGGAAGGTCGGGTTGCCGCGCACTGGCGAGGTCGACGATCGACCGGCCCTCCGGTGTCTCGTCGGCCAGGCTGGACAGCAGGGCGGCCTCGGCCAGTACCTCGGCGGCGATCCCGTGCGCGGGGTGCAAGGCGGTCGCCCGCCGGTTACCGAAGGTGATGGTGCCGGTCTTGTCGAGGAGCAGCGTCGAGCAGTCGCCAGCGGCCTCGACGGCCCGGCCGCTCATGGCCAGCACGTTTCGTTGCACCAGCCGGTCCATCCCCGCGATGCCGATGGCGGACAGCAACCCGCCGATCGTGGTCGGGATGAGGCACACCAGCAGGGCGACCAGGATCACGAGCGACTGGGCGCCGCCCGAGTAGACGGCGAACGGCTGGAGGGCGACCACGGCGAGGAGGAAGATCATCGTCAGGCCCGACAGAAGGATCGACAGGGCGACCTCGTTCGGCGTCTTCTGACGGGCCGAGCCCTCCACGAGAGCGATCATGCGGTCCAGGAAGGTCTCACCAGGGCGGGCCGTGATGCGCACGACGATCTGGTCCGACAGCACCCGGGTACCACCGGTGACCGCGGACCGGTCGCCGCCGGACTCGCGGATGACCGGCGCCGACTCCCCCGTGATCGCCGATTCGTCGACGGTGGCGATGCCCTCGATCACGTCCCCGTCCCCGGGGATGACCTCGCCGGCCGAAACGACGCATTCGTCACCGACGACCAGCGCGGTCGACGAGACGTCGTCGATCGATCCATCGGAACGACGCACGCGAGCGGCGGTCTCGCTGCGCGTCTTGCGGAGCGACGCCGCCTGCGCCTTGCCCCGTCCCTCGGCAACCGCCTCGGCGAAGTTGGCGAACAACACCGTGAACCACAGCCAGCCCGCGACGAGGCCGGCGAACACGTTCTCGCTCGGCGAACCGGAACCCAGGTCCCGGACCCACAGCACGGTCGTCAACACGGCGCCGATCTCGACCACGAAGATCACCGGGTTGCGAGCCAGCACCCGTGGATCCAGTTTGGCGACCGCATCGCGGACCGCGTGGCGCAGGATCGACCGGTCGAGGATGGAGCGGCGGGGCAGCGGGTGGCGATCCCGCGCGCTCACGCCGGGTTGGCCCTTGACGGGCTCGGTCGCGTTCGTGACCGGGGCGGTCATCGCAGTGCCTCCGCGATGGGGCCCAGCGCCAGTGCGGGGAAGAAGGTGAGGCCGGCCACGATCACGACGACGCCCGTGACCAGGCCCCCGAACAAGGCCGTGTGCGTCGGGAACGTGCCGTCGGTGGCCGGGACGACCTGCTTGCGACCGAGCGATCCCGCGATCGCCAGGGCCGGGATGATGAGGAAGAACCTCCCGACCAACATCGCGGCCGCGACCGTCGTCGAGTACCACGTCTGCCCGCTGGCCAGACCGGCGAAGGCCGAGCCGTTGTTCCCGGCACCGGACCCGAAGGCGTAGAGGACCTCCGTCAACCCGTGCGGACCGGGATCCTGGATGGCCGCCCGCCCCGCGCCCACCACGACCGATGCCCCCGCCAGGCCGAGGATCATGGCGGCCGGAGCGAGCAGGAACAGCATCGCCAACTTGATCTCGGCCGCCTGGACCTTCTTGCCCAGGTACTCGGGCGTGCGCCCCACCATCAAGCCGGCGATGAACACTGCCAGCAACGCGAACACCAACAGGCTCATCAGCCCGACACCCACCCCGCCCGGGCTCACCTCGCCCAGCAGGATGTTGGTCAGTGGCACGGCGCCGCCGGTCGCGGTCATCGAGTCGTGCATGCAGTTCACCGATCCGTTCGACGTCCCCGACGTGCTCGCCGCCCACACGCCGCAACCCGCAGTTCCGAAGCGCAGCTCCTTGCCCTCGAGGTAGCCGCCACCCGACAGATCCGACGAGATCGCCTGGTCCACGCCCGGGCCGACTGCGGCGTTGCCGCCGGTCTCGGCGAACGTCGCCACGGCCACGGTGACCAGCCACAGGCCGGCCATCACCGCGAGCAGGACACGGCCCTGGCGGCGATCACCGACCAGCCGGCCGAACGCGAGGGGGAACGCCAACGGCAGGGCGAGGATCGCCCAGTTCTCGATCAGGTTCGACACCGGCGTCGGGTTCTCCAACGGTGACGCCGAGTTCGCGTTGAAGAAGCCGCCGCCGTTGGTGCCGAGCTGCTTGATCGCCTCCTGGGACGCCACCGGTCCACCCGGGATCACCTGCGCCGTGCCGTCCAGCGCCGGCACGGGTTCGAACCCACCGAAGTTCTGGATCACACCCTGCGACGCGAGCGCCACCGCGACGACGAACGACAGCGGGAGCAGGACCCGCACGATCGTGCGGGTCAGATCGACCCAGAAGTTGCCGACCGTGTCCTGGCCCCGCCTGGTGATGCCGCGGATGATCGCCACCACGACCGCCATGCCGGCCGCCGCAGACACGAAGTTCTGCACGGTCAGGCCCAGCATCTGCGACAGGTGGCTGAGCGTCGATTCGCCTCCGTAGACCTGCCAGTTCGTGTTGGTCATGAAGCTGACCGCCGTGTTGAACGCCACGCCCGGGGTCACCGCGCCGCGATCGGTCGGGTTCAGCGGCAGCACGCCCTGCAGCCGCAACAAGCCGTACAGGAACAGGACACTCGTGAGGCTGAACGCCAGCAACGACAGGGCATAGACGCTCCACCGCTGCTCACGCGACTCGTCCACCCCGGTCAGCCGGTACACCAGCCGCTCGACCGGTCCGAACCACCGGTCACCCCATCGGCTGCGCTCACCGGCCTCGGCCCCGTAGACCGCAGCCAGGTAACGGCCCAACAACGGGACCGTCACCATCAGTGCCACCCCGAGCAGCGCAAGCTGGATGAACGACGCCGAACCCATCAGAACCGCTCCGGGAAGAGCAGCGCGACGATCAGGAAGACCGCCAGCACCACCGCCAGGGCCAGCCCCAGGGCATCGTCGAATGTCATGCCGAGCACCATCACCGACGGTCCTTCGCGTCGTCCTCGATGAGCCGATCGCAGCCACGGACGTACAGCGCGCCCACCATGAAGAACACGATCAGCACCACCACGACCACCACGTCAGCCATTCGTCCGGCTCCTCGCTCGAGTCCCGCTCATGCGCCCGGTGTATCGCCCCTCCGAGACCCCAGGGAACGGTCTTGACGAGACCTTGACGCGACCCTCCGAGACCTTGACGCCGCCCATATGTCCATGGCGCCGGTTCCTCGGTACACCGGTCATCGGAGGCGACACCGATGCGCGAACACCCATCCGACAACCGACTCAGCCCGGCCGACAACCGCCTGCTTCACCGGATCTGCGCCGCCTACGACATCGGCATCGTGCTGTTCGGGCTCGTCGCCGCTGCCCTCGGTCACGTCGCCGGCGGAATGGCAATCGCCGGCATCGGCTTCGCGGTCCTGGCCAGCGTTTCGATCCTCGGAGGCGGTCGGTGACGTTCGTCCGCCGCCACTGGCACCTGGCTGGGCCGGTCACCGCCGCCGGCATCGGCGCCGCCGCCGCAGCCGGCACCGCGATCGTCCTGCAGCCCGCGAGGGACTGGCTCGGCAATGCCAACGTGGCCCTCGTCCTCGTCGTCGTGATCGTCGCCGCGGGCGCGATCGGCGGGCGCCTGGCCGGCGCCACGACCGCGGTGACAGCTGCGATCGTCTTCAACGCCATCCACACCCGGCCCTACGGAAGCCTCGCCATCGACCGGCGCGAGGACATCGTCTCGACCGTCCTCCTCGTCGCCGTCGGTCTCGCCGTCGGCGAGATCACCCAACACCGCCTTCGCAGCCAGCGCGACGCCCGGCACCGTCGCTACACCGTCCAGCGCGTCCACCACGTCGCCGAACTCGTCGCCACGGGCGCACCGCTGGACGATCTGCTGACGGCGATCGACATCGAGCTCTCCGCCGAGCTCGACCTGTCGTCGACGCGATTCACACCTGTGCCGGCCGAGAGCACCGGGGCCGCACTTCATCACAACGCACAGCTGCTCCACGCCGACGGCAAACCCACCGACCACCTCCCGCCCGAGGGAGCCGACCTCGCCGTCCATCACCACGGCCAGGTCGTGGGCCAGCTCCGGCTGATGCCTCGACGTCGGACGCCCGTGACCCACGAACAACGAGTCCTCGCCATCACCCTGGCCGACCTGCTCGGCGCCACGATCTCGGACGCCAGGAGCTCGAGCAGCACGTCGCCGGAACGGTGAGGACAGAGAGCGCTTGACATACAACCAATCGGTTGTATGTTGTGAGCCATGGCCATGGCGACCAGCGTCGACGAGGAGCAAGCCGACGCGCTGTTCCACGCCCTGGCCGACCGCACCCGTCGCGATGTCCTTCGACGTGTCCTCGTGGGCGAGCACTCGGTCTCGGCGCTCGCCGCGGACTACGACATGTCCTTCGCCGCCGTCCAGAAGCACGTGGCGGTGCTCGAGCGAGCAGGACTGCTCAGCAAGCGCCGCCGCGGTCGCGAGCAACTCGCCCACGGCGAGGTGGAGGCGGTCCGATCAGTTGCGTCGATGCTCGACGAGCTCGAGGACCTCTGGCGCGGCCGAGTCGCCCGCATCGATGAACTCATCGGCAACGACCCCCGACACGACCAGGAGTAGTCCCATGCCCGTCACCGACGTCACCCACGATCTCGAGACCCTCGCTCTCACCATCACGGCCGAGTTCGCCGCCCCCGTCGAGCGGATCTGGCAGATCTACGCCGATCCCCGACAGCTCGAGCAGGTCTTCGGACCGCCCTCGCATCCCGCCACCTTCGTCGACCACGACCTGACACCCGGCGGTCGAGCCCACTACTACATGACCTCCCCCGACGGTGAGAAGTACTACGGCTGGTGGCGGATCACCGAGGTCGACGAGCCCAGCAGCTTCGCGTTCGAGGACGGCTTCGCGGTGGAGAAGGTGCTCGAGATGGGCGTCGTCGAAGGCGCATCGTCGGCCATCGACCAGATCGACGCACTCGTGGCGGCGTGAGCCCGGACGAGCATCGGGAACGATCGCGGACGATCGGTCCGCATTGCCGGGACCTTCGGCCCTCACCCCGGCGGCCGCCCGTATCTAGGGTCGGGGTATGGCCATCGTGCACCCGAGCGATTCTGCGTGCCCCGCAACTTCGTGGAAACCGTTCCAGGTCGTTGCGGTCCGGATCGACAGCGGCGCGCGGTGGATGCTCGAGGTGCCCGACCTACCCGGCGTTCGAGCCCAGGTGCGAGACCTGTTCGATGGCGCGGCCACGGTGCGGGCGGTGATCGCGGACGCCGTCGGACGTGACGGCGACGAGATCGAGATCGCCATCACCCTTGGCTGACGATCGCGGCACTGATCTCGGAGCCGACCGTCGACGCCCACGCACGAATCTCGGGGGTGCATGGCCGGAACCGGGTGCCGGGTAGGGCCAGCCCGTGCCCACGACGAAGGCGTTCACCCGCGAGGTACCGACGATGGTCGTCGCCGGCGCCCTGGCGTGTTCGGTCAGCCTCGCCTCGCGAACCGGAAATCGGCCCCGGTCGAGAACTCGGTGAGGGTCACGGCGTCGGGCTGGTCGGCCGGCTCCCCCGCGCCGAGGCGCACCGACCATCGAGCCGCCGCCGAACCGGGCGCAGTCCGTTGGACCGTTGCCGTCGGCACCAGGCACACCGCCATGCTGCGGAGGATGGCGTCGCCTCCTGGTCCGGCGAGCAATGCGCCCCACGTGCAGCCGTCGGTTTCGGCCAGCGCGGGGCAGTCGTCGAGCGTCACCACCAACTCGTCGCCCGCGTCCACCACGTCGACTGCCACGTAGGTGGCCGGCAGGAGCAGCGGATGGACGGCCAGCACGCGGGCCAGACCGGCGAGTGTCGCCGGGGCGTCGAGTGCCGCGCCGAGGCGCTTGCTGGTGAGCCCGGCGATCCCGGTCGCCGCCTCGATGCCGATGGCGGCGGCCTGGTCGGCGGCGACCCGGTCGGTCAGCTCGACCAGGAAGGCGCGGGAGAGCAGCTGGCCCTGCAACGCCACCTCGTCGGCGATGGCCGACAGCGTCGCCGACGAGAACCGTTCGAGGACCAGGTCGGGGTCGAACCGACCGCCGTAGTCCGCCCAGCCGTCGTCCGTCGGTAGGCCCGGGTCGGGCGGGGCCAGCGCAATCGTCGCGGCCTGCGACCCGGCGAGCTGGACGGCACCCGCCGGCGTCGGGACGGGGTCGGCCTCTGGATCGATGGTGACCGTCCAGGCGCAGTGCGGATGCCGGTCGGCGGGTGTCCGTGGTGGGCGGTGCACCGGGCGGACGCGGGCACGCGGGTCGGTGGCCGCGGCGGTGGCGTCGAAGGTGGGGTCCTCGATGTGGTGACACATGGTGACGACGTAGTCGTCGCCCATCGGTTCGACGTCCATCAGGGCGCCGCAGTGGTCGAGGTGGAAGCTGCCGTTGTGCTCGTCGCCGATCTCGAAGCGGAAGTCCATGAACTCCGGCGGGGCCCCGATGTCGAGTTGCATGCCCTTGAAGATGGTCTCGACGCTGGTGCCCTCGAAGCCGAGCAGGCGCTGCATCCGTGTCGTGTACACCGGGCTGGCCGCCATCCACTCGGCGATGGCGACATCCCGCATGCCCTCGCGGCCGAGGGCGGAGATCAGGTGCGGCATGCCGGCCCGGTCGATGAGATGGCCGGCGAGGAGCAGCTCGCGGGTCAGCTCGGCGAGCTCGGCGTGCGACCGTCCCGCCCACGGGCGCCGGCTCGCGTTCACGAGTCGGCGGTTCGCTTCTGGTGTTCGGCGACGATCTTCTCCACCTCGCGGTTGAGCCGCGCGGCGCGGGGCCAGCCGGCGTAGTGGGCGAGGAAGACCACGAGGGTGCGCAGGTCGTCAGGGTCGAGCTCGCCCAGCCGGAGGGCGGCGTCGAGCTGGAGGCCGGCCACATCCTCGAGCCCGCTCCCGGCGGCGAGGCCGATGAGCACGAGGCGGCGGTCGCGGATCGAGAGCTTCCCCTCGGCCCAGACGTCCCCGAAGAGGTGGTCGACCGTGTACTCCACGAAGGACCCTTCCACCTGGTCGATGTCCCACCCGTAGACCCGCTTCATCAGGGCCTTGCCGCGTGCGCGGCGATCGTCGTCGGTCATGGTCGCTCCTCGTGGTCGTGGGGGACGCCGAGCGCCCGGGCCAGCATGGCGTGGGCCAGCCGGGCCACCGGGAGATCGACGCCGAGCTCCTCGCCCAGCCCGATGGCCAGCTCCAGGTCCTTCTCGCCCAGCTCGCGGGTGTGCACGAAGATGTCGTGGAGGCCGTCGGCGGGTTCGAGCGGCACGTTCGTGTTGCGCACCATGACCGCGCCCGGCCCGCCCGTGACCCGGTCGGAGTGGCGGACCACCTCGCCGAGCTGGGCCAGATCGACGCCGGCGGCGGTGGCCAGTGCCAGCGCCTCGCCCACCGCGGCGTAGCTGGCGAAGGTGATGAGGTTGCGGGCCAGCTTCGCCCGGGTGCCGGCGCCGACGTCGCCCAGATGGGCCACCAACGTCCCCAGTCTCTCGAGGGCGGGACGGGCGATGGCGACCGCCTCGTCGCTCCCGCCGACCATCAGCGCCAGCGTGCCCTCGTGGGCGCCCATGAAACCGCCGCTCACGGGGGCGTCGAGGATGTGGACGCCGCGTGGTTCGGCCCGGCTCACCAGGTGCGCGGGCGTGTCGGCCTCGATGGTGGAGTGGACGATGACCACGGTCCCGGGGCGAGCGGTGGTGAGGATGCCGGCGTCGCCGTCGAGCACCTCGATGACCTGGTGGTCGTCGCGGACCATGAGCGAGATCACGTCGGCCACCTCGGCCAGGGCGGCGGGCGAGGCCGCCACCGAGGCGCCGGCCTCGGCGAACGGTGCGGTGGCGTCGGCCACGACGTCGAACACGGTGAGCCCGCCGGGCCAGTCGAGCCACTGGCGTGCCATCGGGGCGCCGATCTGGCCCAGGCCGATGAAGCCGAGCCGGGCGGGAGCGCTCATGCCGGGCGGTCCCACAACCCGGCCGGCGACTCGGCGAGCGGGTAGTGCCCGGGGAGCTGTCCGGGCTGCAACGATCGCTGCATGCGGGCGGTCATCCCCTCGGACAGGGTCCCGTCGGTCATCATCTCGAGGAAGGTGGCGGCCGCGTTGCCGTAGTCGAACCAGTCGCGCTGCCACGACCACTGGAAGGCCCCGCCGTAGCGGAACCAGCT
Source organism: uncultured Acidimicrobiaceae bacterium (assembly GCA_963747745.1). Lineage (GTDB taxonomy): Bacteria > Actinomycetota > Acidimicrobiia > Acidimicrobiales > Salinilacustritrichaceae > Salinilacustrithrix. The sequence continues at coordinate 369,423 of CAVVGJ010000022.1, read as the reverse complement.
CCCGCCGATCCCGGCCACCTCGTAGTGCGAACCGTCGGCTCGGGTGGCGTCGGCGATCTGGCGCCAGAACCCCACCACCTGGCCCTTCACCTCGTCGACGAGGATCTCCTCGTAGGGGTACTGCCAGCCGTCCAATCCCCCCATCTCGAGGCCGAGGGCGATGTCGCGGATCTCGTCCCGGCCGACGGCCATGAATTGCTCCTTGGGCCCGAAGTTCCAGCCGTAGGTGGCGTCGGGCGTGTAGAGGTCGGCCATCGGGCGCCAGTCACCGTCCGCCTCGGCGTCTCGGTTGGCCTGGAGCCAGCGTTCGACCATCTCGTCGAGCTCGGCACGGGGATAGGCGGTCATCGGTCTGCTCCTTCGTGGATGGAGAGGGCGTGGGTGGGGCAGAAGCGCACCGCGGCCTCGGCGGCGGCACGAGCGGCGTCGGGCGGCCGCTCGTCGAGGACGGTCAGCTCACCGGACTTGGAGACCTGGAAGACCTCGGGCGCCTCGCTCTGGCACACGGCGTGGCCCTGGCACAGGTCCCGGTCGACCACGATGCGCCACCCGTGCACCCGTCCCCCGTCCAACCCGTCCCCGTCCACCCCGTTCTGGTCGGTCATCGCGCCATCTGAGCGGCGCGAGGGCCCACCAGAACGAGCGTGGGGGGTGCGGCGGCGGTAGGTGACGGCGCAGGGTTGGGCGAGCTGGACGACCATCTTCGAGTGGTCGTTGCGGTAGCTGTCGAGGGGTTGCGCGGCCGCGAAGGTCCAGTCCTTCAACAGCACCGAGAAGATGGCCTTGAGCTGCATCATGGCGAAGGCGGCGCCCACGCAGCGATGGCGGCCGGCGCCGAAGGGGATCCAGTTCCACGGGTTGGCGACATCGGCCCCGGGATCGTCGAGGTAGCGGCCGGGCCGGAACTCGTCGGGGTCGGCGAACGCCTCGGGGATCCGGTTGGAGACCGACGGGCTGGCCGCCACCATCTTGCCGGCGGGGATCCGGTGGCCGCCGACCTCCACGTCGACGTTGGCCACGCGGAGCAGCAGGATGAGCGGTGGGTGAAGGCGCAGGGCCTCCTTGATGGCCGCTTCGAGGCGGGGCATCTCGCGCAGGGCCTGGTAGCTGACCCGGTCGTCCCGGATGGCGACGCCATCGGCGTAGAGCTGGTCGAGCTCCGCCACCACGGCGGCCAGCTCGTCGGGGTGGCGGAGCAGCTCGATGAGCGTCCAGGCCGCGGTGCCGGACGTGGTGTGGTGACCGGCGAACATCATCGAGATGAACATGCCGGTGACGGTGTCGGCGTCGAAGCGGGGATCGCCGGCGTCGTCGCGGATCGACATGAGGACGTCGAGCAGGTCCCGCTCGTCGTCGCCCGGCAGGTCGGTCTCGGACCGGCGATCCATGATCCCCTGCACCAGATCGACCAGGGCGACCCGCGCCTCGTCCCGGGCGCGGAAGCTCGGGATGTCGGCGTAGGGATCGACGTAGGCGAGGGCGTCGGTGCCCTGTTCGAGGTCGTGGTAGAGCTCGGCGAAGTGGTGGTCGAGCTCGAGCCGGAAGCGGCGGCCGATGAGGCACGACGACGACGTGTAGATGGTGAGCTCGGCGAACCAGTCGAGCAGGTCGATCTCGCCCTCGTCCTCCCAGCGCTCGACCATCTCGTCGACCTCGCGGTGGATGGTCTCGGCGTGGCCGCGCATGAACGAGTCGCGCAGCGCCTGGTTGTGGAGCATCTCGCGGCGACGCTCCGGTGGGGCGTCGAAGACGACGCCCTCCCCGAAGATGGGCGTCATGAAGGGGTAGGCCGCGGCCTGGTCGAGGTCGTCGTCCGACGCCCGGAAGAAGACCTCGTTGGCCTCGGCACCGGTGAGGAGCACGACGTCTCTGTCGCCCAGGCGGAACTGGCCCACGTCACCGCACTCGGCCCGCACCCGGTTCATGAGGCCGATGGGGTCGCGGCGCAGCTCCTCGAGGTGCCCGTTGGAGTGCGCATCCCCTGACACCCAGGGTGGTTCGGGACGGGTGACGGTGTCGCTCATTCGTGGCTCCTGTCGTCGCGAACCGGTGCTTCGGGTTGCACCTCGATCAGGGTCAGGTGGGTGCCCTTCGGGGTCGAGACCATGGCGAGCACCACGTCGGCGATCTCCTGGGGGCGCAGGCCACCGTCGTGGCGCAGGTGGCCCCAGGCCGACCAGTGCGGCAGCACGTGGTTGATGGTGTCCTCGCTCCAGGTGGTGCCCTGTTCGGTGCTGGACGGTCCGGGCCGCACCACGCCCACCCGCACGCCCGTGCCCTCGAGCTCCATCTGCATGGCCCGGGCCAGTCCTTCGAGGCCGGACTTGGCCGTGACGTAGGCCGCCATGTGGGTACGGGGCCGCGAGACGACATCGGAGCTGACGAACACGATGTCGCCGTGCCCCCGAGCCACCATGTCGCGCCCGAGACGATGCACCAGCCGGTGGGCGCCGAGGAGATTCACCTGCACCGAGCGGACGAAGTCGTCGGGCTCCACGGCGAGGGCGGTGGCAGGGTCGACCTCGCCGGCGTTGCTGACCACGATGTCGATGGGCCCGAAGGCGGCCGCGGCCTCGGCGGCGAAGGCATCGACGGAGGAGGTGTCGGCGAGATCGAGCGCCACCGCCTTCGCCTCGCCGCCCGCGGCCACGATCTCACCGGCCAGGTCGTCGAGGCGATCGACGCGGCGGGCGCCCAGCACCACCGGGATGCCGGCCGCCGCCAGCCGGGCGGCCGAGGCGGCACCGATGCCGGAGGACGCGCCGGTGACCAGCGCGACACGACGCTCGGGGTGGGGGGCGAAACGGGGCATCAGCGCCGCGTCACCGTCGTCGGCAGGGACTCGAAGCCGCGGACGTTCACCGAGTGGATCCGTCGGGCCCGGTCGGTGTCGATCTCGAAGCCGTCGGCCCGCCGGACCAGCTCCTCGAGCACGACCCTGGTCTCGAGGCGGGCCAGCGAGGCGCCCATGCAGAAGTGGCGCCCCACGCCGAAGCTGGCCAGCCCGGACGTGTCGCGATCGAGGTCGTAGCGCTCGGGATCCGGGAAGGCCCGTGGGTCCCGGTTGGCTGACCCGGCCAGGAGCAGGACCCGGTCGCCGGCGGGGATCGTCACACCGTGGAGCTCGGTGTCGGTGGTGAGCAGCCGGGCCAGCATCTGGGTGGACGTGTCGTAGCGCAGGGTCTCCTCGACCCAATCGGGGATCCGGGACGGGTCGTCGCGCACCTTGGCCCACTCGTCGGGGTTGCGCCAGGCCCAGTACCAGGCGTTGGCCAGCAGCTTGGTGGTGGTCTCGTTGCCGGCCACCACCATCAGGAACAGGAAACCGGTGATCTCGTCGTCGGTGAGCCGATCGCCGTCGAGCTCGGCATCGCAGAGCGCCGAGATCAGGTCCTCGCCCGGGTTCGCCCGCCGGTCGGCGATGAGGTCGGCGTAGTACACGACCAGCTCCATGGCCGCCTCCACGCCGGCGGCCGGCACGTCGGTGACGCCCTCGTCGCGGTGGATGAGCAGGTCGGACTGGCGGCGCAACCGGGCGCGGTCGGCAACGGGCACGCCGAGCAACTCGGAGATCACGTCCATCGGCACCTTGCCGGCGAGATCGGCCACGAAGTCGAACCCGCCGCCCTCGCCGTCCCGTTCCAGGCACTCGTCCAGATGGGCGACGGTCAGGGCGCGGATGCCCTCCTCCATGCCCGCGACCCGCCGTGGGGTGAAGCCCCGGGAGACCAGCCCCCGCATACGCCCGTGCTGTGGCGGGTCCATGGCGAGGAACGACATGGTGCGGTGGGCGTGGGGCCCGGATGCCGCCGGATCGATCGAGACCCCGTGGCGATTGGAGAACCGCTCGGTGTCCCGGAACGCGGCCATGACGTCGGCGTGGCGGGACAGCGCCCAGAAGTCGCGCTCGGCATTGCGGTAGACGGGCGCTTCGTCACGCAGTCGGGTGTAGGTGGGGTAGGGGTCCTCGTGGATCTCGTAGGCGTACGGGTCGTAGACGAGGTCGGTGGCGGTGGTCACGACGCCCCTCCGAGGACGAGGTGGGCGGACTCGGCGAGCAGGTCGGGGAGATCGCCGTACGCGAGGTGGCCGGTGCCGACCTGGATGAGCGCCCCGGACACCAGCAGCTCGAGCGTGCGGACGACGGCCGGGTCGGCCGCGCCGGCGAGGGCGTCGACCAGGCGCTCGTGGAGGCTGCGGCCGATGCGGACCCGCAGCTCGTGCACCTCGGGCTCGTCGGCCAGCAGGGCGACCGTGCAGGCGGCGGCGAGCTCGGTCTCGTCCGCCACGACCAGGGCGTAGTCGAGCAACACGTCGGTGACCCGGCTGGCGGGCGAGCGGCGCCGGTCGACCGGACGCCTCGGGTGTCCGCTGATCCGGCGCCAGAAGACCTCGGCCACCAAGTGGTCCTTGGACGCGAAGTACGTGTACGCCGTGGCGGCCGCGACCCCCGACCGCTTGGCGACCCCCCGCACGGTGAGGCCCTGGTACCCGGCATCGGCGAGCTCGGCGACGGTGGCCTCGACCAGACGGTCGACCGTCCTCGCTCGCCGGTCGCTGAGGTGCCGCCGGGGCGTGATCTCCTGGACACCTGTCTCGGACACCTGTCCAGTTCTAGACCGGCTGGCTCGCCCGGTCAAGAGGCAGGCCCGGTCAAGAGTCAGGTCGGCGTCACGACACCGCGCCCGTAGCCTTCCAGTCATGCGGATGGGACCACACTCGATGATGCCGCGGGACACCTCGGACATCGAGGGGGCGTCGCTCCAGCGCGGCATCGTCCGTCGGGTCTGGGGCTTCGCCCGCCCGTACCGAAACCAGGTGGTCGGCTTCCTCGCCGCCATCATCACCGCCGCCCTGCTCGGCATCGTCCCGCCGCTGGTGTTCAAGGCCATCATCGACGACGCCCTGAAGAACGGCGACCGGGGGAAGTTGACGTTCCTCGCCCTGCTCGCCGTCGGGGCCGCGCTGGCCGACTCGCTGCTCTCGCTCGTCGAACGATGGCTGTCGTCGCGGATCGGGGAAGGGCTGATCTACGACCTCCGGGTCCGGCTCTTCGACCACGTCCAGCGCCTGCCGGTCGCCTTCTTCACCCGGGCCCAGACGGGCGCCCTCGTCTCCCGCATGAACAACGATGTCATCGGCGCCCAGCGAGCCCTCACCGGCACCCTCGGTTCGGTGGTGTCCAACATCGTCGTGCTCCTCACCACGGTGATCGCCATGGTGGCGCTCGAGTGGCGCCTCACGCTGTTCGCCATCGCCCTCCTCCCGGCGTTCCTCATCCCGGCCAAGCGGGTGGGCACCCGCCTGCAGGACATCAGCCGCGAGCAGATGGAACGCAACGCCCGGATGAACTCCACCATGACCGAACGCTTCGGCGTGGCCGGCGCCATGTTGGTGAAGCTGTTCGGCCGTCACGACGACGAGACGGCCCTGTTCTCCGACGACGCCGCCGGTGTGCGCGATGCCGGCGTCAAGTCCGCGGTGCTCAGCCGGGTGTTCTTCTCCGCCCTCAGCCTGGTCGGCGCCCTCGGCATCGCCGCCGTCTACTGGTGGGGCGGTCTGCTCGTCATCGACGGTTCCATGTCCACCGGCACGCTGGTTGCCCTCGCCGCCCTCGTGACCCGCATCTACCAACCACTCACCGCCCTGACGAACGCCCGCATCGACGTGATGACCGCGTTCGTCTCCTTCGAGCGGGTCTTCGAGGTGCTCGACATCCGCAACGCCATCCAGGACCGTCCCGGCGCCATCGACCTGGTCGACGTCCGGGGCGAGATCGACTTCGAGGACGTGTGGTTCACCTACCCGACGGCCGACCAGGTGTCGCTGCCGTCACTGGCCGGCGCGGTCCCCGACCACGACGGATCGTCGGGCCCGGTGCTGCGGGGCATCACCGCCCACGTCGAGCCCGGGAACCTCGTGGCCGTGGTCGGACCCTCCGGCGCCGGCAAGACCACCCTCACCTCGCTGCTCCCCCGCCTCTACGACGTCGACTCCGGCGCGGTGCGCATCGACGGCCACGATGTCCGCGACCTCACCCAGGAGACGCTGCGGCGCGCCATCGGCGTGGTCTCGCAGGATCCGCACCTCTTCCACGACACCATCGCCGGCAACCTGCGCTACGCCGACCCCGACGCCACCCTCGCCGACCTGCAACGGGTGTGCGCGGCCGCCCGGATCCACCACGTGATCGCCGCGCTGCCCGAGGCCTACGACACCGTGGTGGGCGACCGCGGCTACCGGCTCTCGGGAGGCGAGAAGCAACGGCTCTCGATCGCCCGCATGCTGCTCAAGGACCCTTCGATGGTCATCCTCGACGAGGCCACGTCGAGCCTCGACAGCGAGAACGAAGCCGCCATCCAGGACGCCCTGGCCGAAGCGCTCGTGGGCCGCACCGCGCTGGTCATCGCCCACCGGCTCTCGACCATCACCGCCGCCGACCAGATCCTGGTGCTCGATGCCGGCCGCGTGGTGGAGACGGGCCGGCACGCCGAGCTCCTCGCGGCCGGCGGCCTCTATGCCGACCTGTACCGCACCCTCGTCCGCGGCGAACCGGCGCCCACCAACTGAACACTGCGGAGCCGCCAGGCGGAGCAGCAGGCGGGGTTGGCGCGGCTCCGTGCAACGTGGGGGCTCCCCGGACCGAACGGAGGAAGCCCCGATGTCACAGGTGGGTGCGGAGGAAGGCGAGGTCGTCCTTGCGGCCCTCCTCGGCCGTCTCGCAGATGACCGGGGCGTTGGCGGCCCGGACGACGGCGAGGATGGCCTCGGGATCGATCTGGCCGTGGGTGAGGTTCTCGTGGCGGTCGCGACCCGAACCGTGTTCGTCCTTGGAATCGTTGCAGTGGACGAGGTCGACGCGGCCGGTGATGCCGATGATCCGCTCCACCGAGTCGAGCAGATCCTCGCCCGCGGCCCAGGCGTGGCAGGTGTCGAGGCAGAACCCGATGCCGGAGTCGCCGATGTGGTCCCACAGCCGGCCGATGGTGTCGAAGTGCCGCGCCATGGCGTGATCGCCCCCGGCGGTGTTCTCGAGCAGGACCAACATGTCGGTCTCGAGGCTGTCGATGGCCTTGCGCCAGCGCACGAAGCCCTCGGACTCGTCCTCGCCCTCGTTGACGTGGCCGCCGTGGACGACGACGCCGGCCGCGCCGATCTCGGTGGCGGCATCGCAGGTCTGCTGGAGGATCTTGCGACTGGGGATCCGGACCTTGTTGTTGGCCGACGCCACGTTGATCAGGTATGGGGCGTGGACGTAGATGGGGATGTCGGAGGCCCTGAGCGCATCGGCGTCGGCGCGGGGCGCGGGCTTCTTCCACGACTGAGGGTCGCCGAGGAAGATCTGCACGCACTCCGCTCCCTCGGCGGCGGCGACGCCGAGCGGGTCGTCGGGGCTGACGTGGCTGCCGAGAAGGGGGAGATCGCTCATGTTCCGACGTTCGCGCACCGATGATCATGAGGCAACACAGGCGAAACACTCGATCCGTACCTTGCGGATCCAACGGACGGTCCTCCTCGCTGCCGGGTCGTGCTCCCCGGACGGCGCATCGGGTGGAGGCAATGGCGCCTCCCCCGATGGGACCCCGTCCCGTGGCCGTCGCCCGTCCGTCCGACTCGGCCTGACGCAGCGTCAGATACCGTGCCGGCGTGCCCGGACCCCTCGCCACGCCGCCGACCGAGCCCGAACCTCGTGACCTGCTCCGGGGCCGGCGGGTGGTGGTCACCGCCGCGGCCGGGACCGGGATCGGTTTCGCCACCGCCCGCCGATGCCTGCTCGAGGGCGCGGAAGTCCTGCTGTCGGACCACCACGAACGCCGCCTGGGCGAGGCGGCCGACCGCCTCGCCGACGAACTCGGCCGGGGCCGACCGCCGACCGCGGTGTGCGACGTCACCGACGAGGCCCAGGTCCAAGCGCTCTTCGCCACCGCCCAGGAATCCCTCGGCGGGTTCGACACCGTGGTCAACAACGCCGGCCTCGGCGGCGAGGTCCCGCTGGTGGACATGACCGACGAGCAGTGGGACGTCGTCCTCGATGTCACCCTCACCGGCACGATGCGCTGCATGCGGGCCGCCATGCGACGGTTGTACGACGCGGGCGGGGGCGTCATCGTCAACAACGCCTCGGTCCTGGGCTGGCGAGCGCAGGCCGGCCAAGCCCACTACGCCGCGGCCAAGGCGGGCGTGATGGCCCTCACCCGATGCGCGGCGATCGAGGGCGCCGAGCACGGCGTCCGGGTCAACGCGGTGGCACCGAGCCTGGCCATGCACCCCTTCCTGGCCAAGGTCACCAGCGACGACCTGCTCGACGAGCTGACGTCCCGGGAAGCGTTCGGACGCGCGGCCGAACCGTGGGAGGTGGCCACCGTGATCGTGTTCCTGGCCTCCGACCAGTCGAGCTACCTGACCGGCGAGGTCGTCAGCGTCTCCAGCCAGCGGGCCTGAGTCGGTCCCGCCAGGGCGTTCCGGGGGGCGCAGCTCGCAACAGGGCGCGAGAACCGTGCCCCAGAATCGGGAAGCGAGCGTTCCGGGGGGCGCAGCTCGTAACCTGGCGCGAGATCCGTCCCCCGGAACGGGTGTGGGTGCGCGGCGGGGGAACCGGCCTCGTAGCGTCGGGCCGATGTGCCCCGCCCACCAGCCCGACCGAACGCGGGCGCGCATCCGCCGCCAGGCGCTGTCGGTCGGGTTGGCCGTGGCCCCCTTCGGCATCGTGTTCGGCGTGGCCTGCGCCGAGGCGGGCCTGTCATGGCTCGACGCCCTCGGCTTCTCGGCGCTCACCTTCGCCGGGTCGTCGCAGTTCGCCGCCGTCGGCGTCCTCGGCACCGGCGGCACCGCCGCGGCCGCCATCGGCGCCGGTCTGCTGCTCAACGTGCGATCGCTCGCCTTCGGGGTGGTGCTCACCCCCGATCTCGACGGTCCGTGGTGGCAGCGGGCCCTGCTGGCCCAGCTGGTGATCGACGAGTCGACCGCGGTCGCCACCATCCAGGAGGAACGGCGCTGGCGCCGGTACGGGTTCGTGGCGGCCGGGCTGTCGGTGTTCGTGCTGTGGAACGTCACCACGCTGCTCGGCGTGGCGCTGGGCTCGGTGGGCGACGACTTCGTGACCGAGTGGGGCTTCGACGCCGCCGCCCCCGCCGCATTCCTCGCCCTGCTGTGGCCCCGGCTCACGGACCGCGGTGGCGCCACCGGCCGGCGCATCGCGCTGGTCGGCGCCGCCATCGCCGCCGCCGCGGTTCCGCTGACCCACGCCGGCATCCCGATCCTGCTCGCCGGCTTGGCCGTGCTGGCCGTGCGGGGACCCTCCGAGGCGCCGTCCGGGCCAGCGTCCGGGGCACCGTCATGAGCACCACGTTGGTCGTCCTCGCCGGCCTGTCGCTCGGCACCTACGCGCTCAAGGCGGCCGGACCGCTGGTCCTCGGCGGGCGGCCGCTCCCGGTGTGGGTCGATCGGGTATCACAGCGGATCCCCGCCGCGCTCTTGGCCGCCCTCGTCGTGGTGAGCACGGTGGCCGACGGCCGCGTGCTGGTGGTGGACGCCCGGCTCGCCGGCGTGGCCGCAGCCGGCGTCGCGCTCCGGTGGCGGGCACCGATCGCAGTGGCCGTGATCGTCGCGGTGGCCGTGACCGCCCTGGTGCGAGCCGTCTCGTAGCCTCCCCCACCATGGCGATCACCACCTTCGAAGGCCTCGCCGAGCTGCGCGCCGCCGTCGGCGCCGATCTCGGCACCAGCAGCTGGATCGAGATCACCCAGGACCGCGTCGACACCTTCGCCGAGGCCACGGGCGACCACCAGTGGATCCACGTCGATGTCGAGCGCGCCACCAGGGAGGGTCCCTTCGGCGGCCCCATCGCTCACGGCTACCTGACGTTGGCGCTCACCAACCAGATGCTCCCCGAGGTGGTCGAGGTGCGAGGGATCTCGTCGGGCGTGAACTACGGCGTGAACAAGGTGCGGTTCCCGACGCCGGTTCCCGTCGGTGGCCGGGTGCGGGGCCACGTCCGGCTGGAGGCCGCCGACGAGGTCGCCGGTGGCGTCCAGACGACCATGGTCATCACCGTCGAGCTGGAGGGCGCCGCGAAACCCGCGTGCATCGTGGAGGCGCTGTCCCGTTGGCTGGCGTGATGCGCCAGCTCCCCGTCACCGAGCGGACCACCATCGGCCGGCTTCCCGAACGGGGCAGTCGCGACCGCGCCACCATGAACGCCATCCTCGACGAGGGGCTCCTGTGCCACCTCGGGATGACCGCCGAGCACGGCCCCGTCGTCATCCCCACCACCTACGCCCGCCGCGGCGACGAGCTGCTCGTCCACGGCTCGCCGGCTGCTACCTGGCTCCGCTCGGCAGCCAAGGGGACTCCGGTGTGCATCACCGTCAGCCTCGTCGACGGCCTCGTGTTCGCCCGGAGCGCGTTCCACCACTCGCTCAACTACCGATCCGTCGTCGTCTTCGGCGTCGCCCTGCCGATCACCGATCCCGACGACCGCGCCGCGGCCCTGACGGCCATCGTCGAACAGCTCGTCCCCGGTCGGACCACCGAGGTCCGTCCCATGCACGATGCCGAGGTGGCCAAGACCCTCGTGTTGCGGATCCCGCTCGACGAAGCGTCGGTCAAGATCCGCGCCGCCGGCCCCAGCGACGACGACGAGGACTACGCCCTGCCCGACGTGTGGGCCGGCGTGGTGCCGGTGACCACCGCGTTCGGCGAGCCGATCGACGACGATCGCCTGGCACCCGGCATCCCCGCTCCCCCCAGCGCCACCGCATACCAGCGGCCCACGGGCTCGACCCCCTGATCCCCGGGTTCGTCGCCGCTTCCAGGCGGCACGCGTGGTGGGGCTGACACCACCCCGGAGCCACAGGGCTCCCCCCTCGCACCGTCCATCCCGACGTGGGTGGATGGACCCATGGACTCACGGGCATGCTCACGTCGGGGTGTTTCGGTATGGCTGTCTCGCTGAGCCCCCCACCGCGGACCGCCCCCGCTCGGCGTCCCGGCGAGCGGACCGAGCGCAGCCGGATCGAGAAGGCCGCCATGCGGCGGCGGAAGCTGGTGACGCGCATCCACCGCTGGCTGACCCTGATCTTCGGCACCTGGGCCCTGCTGCAGGGGATCACCGGACTGGTGATGGTGACCGCCGACCAGCAGGCGATGGTCACCCATCCCGGCATCTACGACCACGGCGACGGCGACGTCGGTGTGGGCGCCGCGGTCGCCGGGGCGCGGGCCGCCGTGCCCGACGCCGTCTTCCCCTCGACGATCGGGCTGCCGGCGGCCAACCACGGCGTGTACCGCGTCTCGATGGTCGTCGATCCCACCACCTTCGAGCAGCGGCTGGTGTACGTCGACCCCGCGACCGGCGCCGCCAACGCGGTCCGCAACGCCGACGAGGGCCTCGTCAACTGGGCGGCGCGGTGGCACCGCTACCTGCTCCAGGACCCGGCCTCGACCGTGCTCGGCATCGCCGCCGACCAGATCGTCGGCTGGATGGCGGTGGGAACCGTGGTGACCCTGCTGACCGGCCTGTGGCTCTGGTACTGGCCCAAGGTGCGACGATGGAAGCTCGGCGTGCGGGTTCGCCGGGGCGCGTACAGCGGTGGACTGGACCTCCACCGGACGGTCGGCATCCTCGTCGTCCCGGTCCTGTTCGTGCTCCTGGCCACCGGCCTGAACATCGCGTTCGGCCAGAACCTGCGCGGCGTCTGGTACGCCGCCACCCCCGGTGCCGACACCGGGCCCCGAGCCGACGCCTACGGGTCGACCGTCCCGCCTCCGAGCTCGCGAGTCCCGGCCTCGTCCGACGGCTCGACGCCGGCCGCCCTGTCCCTCGACGATCAGGTGGTGAACGCCCTCGCCGTCATCCCCGACTCGGAGGCCGTCGCGGTGAAGGGCGGGGGCAAGCCCGATGGCGCGGTGCAGGTCAAGCTCAGCCACGGTTGGGATCCGGCACGGGGGCCCGAGGGGCGCGGCGGCAACGTGACCGTGTATCTCGACCAGTACTCGGGCGACGTGCTGCGCGTCGATCGACCGGAGCAGAAGTCGGCCTCGGGCCAGGCCTACGAGTACTGGGCCTTCCCGGTGCACCTCGGCACCTTCGGCGGACTGCCCACCCGGGTCCTGTGGCTGGCGGCCTGCATCGGGCCGCTCGTCCTCGGGGCATCGGGCCTCATGACGCTGGAGATCCGCCGGGGCAAGCGTCGGCGTCGTCGCCGCAGCGTCCATCGCGCCCTGCCCGCGCTGACGCGCCAACAGGTCCGTGACGTCGCCCAGCACGCCGTCCCCCGCGAGACGGCGCCGGGAGACGTGCTCGCCGAGGTGGGCGCGCCGTCGACCTCCTTCTTCGTGGTCGTGAAGGGCCATCTCGAGGTCACGGGAGCCGGCGACGACGGGCCGGACACCTTCCTGCGCTCCCTCGGACCGGGCGACCACTTCGGCGAGATCGGTCTCCTGCGTGGCACGCCCCGGACCGCCCGGGTGGTCGCGACGTCGGCCGGTGAGGTGATCTCGGTCACCCGCAACGGGTTCGACCGGCTGGTGGAGGCATCCGCCACCACGCTCGCCGGACTCGAGGACATCGCCGCGGAGCGCCTCGCCACCGGCGGGAGCCCGGACGGTCACTAGCCGACGGCCACCAGCGATCCGGGCCCGCGGCGTCGGGCCCGTCGCCGGCGCAGGAACAGCTTCTGGATCTCGACGGCTGCGAAACTGGTGCACGACAGGACCAGGACGACGGCCAGCTGACCGGCCGAGAGGGATTCGGTCCCGAACGGTCCGTGGAACGCCGGGAGGTAGACGGTGACCAACTGGGCCGCGATGCCGAGCAGCACGGCCCACGTGATCCACGGATTGCTGCGGTAGCCGAGGCGGAACGACGAGGCCCGCTCGGACCGCACGGCCAGGGCGTTACCCAGCTGGAGGAACGCCAGCGTGGTGAAGACCATCGTCTGCCAGGGCCAGTCGACCGCCCGGGCCACGGCCTGCAGAGGCAGCACGACCGCGGCCATCAAGACGCCGCCCCACACCGCCTGCTGCCACAGCCCGCGGGCGAGGATGGATTCGCCGGACGGCCGGGGCGGCCGCCGCATGGCGTCGGGATCGGTGGGCTCGAGACCCAGCGCCACCGCCGGCGGTCCGTCGGTCACCAGGTTGATCCACAGGATCTGGATCGGGAGCAGCGGGACCGGCAGCCCGAAGAACGGGGCCAGGAACATGACCCAGATCTCGCCCGAGTTCGTCGTCAGCAGGTACCGGACGAAGCGACGGATGCTGTCGTAGATGCGGCGGCCCTCCTCGACGGCGTGGACGATGGTGGCGAAGTTGTCGTCGGCCAGCACCATGTCCGCCGCCTCCTTGCTGACCTCGGTCCCGATGTCGCCCATGGCGACGCCGATGTCCGAACGGCGCAGCGCGGGCGCATCGTTCACGCCGTCACCGGTCATGGCCACGATGGCGCCCCGCGCCTTCCAGGCGTCGACGATGCGCAGCTTCTGCTCCGGGTTGGTGCGGGCGAACACGCGGACGTCGGCGATGCGGTCCCGCAGCTCGGCATCGTCCATGGCGTCGAGCTCCCGACCGGTGACGACCTCGCCGGACTCGATCGCACCGGCCGCGGTGGCCTCGTCACCCTGGCCCGGGGCGGCCGCCGTGTCTTCCTCGAGCAAGCCGAGGCGCACGGCGATGGCCACCGCCGTGCGCGGATGGTCACCGGTGATCATCACGGGGGTGATGCCGGCCTGGCGACACGAGGTGATGGCGTCGGCCACCTCGGGCCTCGGCGGGTCGGCGATGGCCACCAGCCCGACGAGGCGCAGACCGGTCTCGGCGTCCTCCACCGGATCGGCCAGCGAACCCATCGTCCGCTCGGCCAGCGCGATCACCCGGCTACCCCGATCGGCGAACTCGTCGGCCACCCGCTGTGCCTCGGCGCCCAGCTGCTCGTCGGTCGGGTCCAGCAACGGGACGAGCGCGTCGATCGCGCCCTTGACGGCCACCCACCACGAGTCCTTGCGGCGGTGGATCGTGGCCATGCGGCGGCGGCCGGCGTCGAAGGGCAACTCGGCGAAGCGCGGCGCCGTCCGCTCGAGATCGACGAGGCTGGCACCCAGCTTCGCGGCGCCGGCGAGCAAGGCCCCCTCGGTGGGATCGCCGTCGACCGTCCACTCGCCGTCGGGCTCGTCCGGTGGTCGCAGCCGGGCGTCGTTGCAGGCGGCCGCCACGTCCGCCAGCCGGGGCAGGAACGGGTCGGGCTCCGCCGGAGCAGACGTCACCGTGCCCTCCGGTGAGTACCCGCTGCCGGTCAGCTCGTGTCGCCCCGCCGGCGTCCAGACCGTCTCGACCACCATGCGGTTCTCGGTGAGGGTCCCGGTCTTGTCCGAGCAGATCACCGACACCGACCCGAGCGTCTCGACGGCCGGGAGCCGGCGGATCACCGCGTGCCGCTCCGCCATGCGCCGGGCCCCGATCGCCAGCGCCACCGTCACGATGGCGGGGAGGCCCTCGGGGATGGCGGCGACCGCCAGGCTCACCGCGACCAGGAACATCTCCTCGGTCGGCTCACCACGCGCGATGCCGGCTGCGAACACGACGGCGCACACCACCAGCGCCCCCGCGGCCATGCGACGGCCGAGCACGGCGAGCCGCTGCTGGAGTGGGGTCTGCTCGACGGCGTGGGCCTGCAACATGGTGGCGATCTGGCCCAGCTCGGTGTCCATGCCGGTGGCCACCACCACACCCCGACCCCGGCCGGACGTGGCCGCGGTCCCCTTGAACGCCATGTTGTGGCGGTCCGCCACCATCGGCGCATCGAGCCCATCGAGGGCGTCGGTGGTCTTCGTCGCCGGCTCGGACTCACCGGTCAGGGCCGCCTCGTTCACGCGGAGGGCGTGGACGTCGACGAGGCGGACGTCGGCGGAGACCACGTCGCCGGCGCCGAGCACCACCAGGTCTCCGGGAACGATCTCGGGGGTCGGGACATCGATCACCTCGCCGCTGCGCACGACCTTGGCCGAACCGGCGGTGAGCTGCTTCAGCGCGGCCATCGCCTGCTCGGCGCGGTACTCCTGGACGAAGCCGACGACGCCGTTCAGCACGACGATGATCGCGATCACGACCGTGTCGGTGAGATCGCCGACCACGACGGTGACCACCGCGGCGAGGGCCAGGACCGCGGTCATGGTGTTGAGGAACTGTCGGACGAAGATGCGCCACGGTCCGGGCTGGTCCTGCTCGACCAAGGCGTTGGGGCCGTGCTCGGCGAGCCGCTGCGCGGCGTGGTCGGAGCCGAGACCGTGGTCGAGGTCTGTTCCGAGCGCTCCCGCCACGGCAGCGGCGTCGGAGGCCCACGGGGTCTCGGCCGCGTGACGGGGCTGGTTCACCTGCTCACGCTCCAGACGGCGTAGAGCGATCCCAGGTACACGAGCAGGAGCAGGACCGCGTCCGGTTCGAGGCGGGCGACCCTGGTCTCGGTCCCGTGGACGATGGCCATCAACGCCAGGGCCATCAGCAAGATGGCGCTCACCGCGGCCACGACCTGCCCAGGGTCGACCGCCGACAGGATCGGACCGCCGGTGTAGGCGAGGTCGGCGAAGACCAGGGCGGCGACGTTGAACGTGTTGCTCCCGAACAAGTTCCCCACGGCCAGGTCGTGGGCCCCGATGCGCACGGCGGCGACCGAAGCCACCAGCTCGGGAAGCGACGTGGCGATCGCCAGCAGCGCAGAACCGACGAACGTCTCGCCCATCCCTGTCTCGGTGGCGATCCCCTGCCCGGACCAGGCCAGGAACGGCGCCGCGCCGAGCACGACCAGCGAGGCGAGGCCGAACCGGAAGATCGCCCGCCGCAGGCGCAGGCGCTCGACGTCGACCGACCCGGGGGCGTCGTGCTCACCGCTGGTGGCTTCCGCCTCATCGGCCGTCTCCTCGGACCAGCCGGTGGGCACGGGCAGCACGCCGCCCGGCGCGAACCGCCCCGTTGGCGACCGCCGCATCCACGCCACCGCGGCCACGTAGGCGACCACGATGAGGAGGGTGTCGACGCCGACCCAGCCGATCGAGGCGCCCTCCGAGGTGAGGATGCCGAGCGCGGCGAGGGAGGTGAGTGCGATCGCGACCGACGCAACCCGCGCGTGGCCGATCTCGACCGCGAGCCAGACCCGATGTCTCGCCAGCAGGTCGACGACAGCGAGGATGGCCATGTTCGCCATGCTGCTGCCCAGGAGGTCGCCGACGGCGAGATCCGGGGCGTTGGCCAGCGAGGCGCTGACGGTGGTCACCAGCTCGGGCAGCGAGGTGGCGGCGGCGACGAGGAGCATCCCGACGAACAGGCGCGTCCACCCCGCCCGTTCGGCGATCTCGTCGCCCGACCTGGCCAACTCGATGCCGGCCCAGGTGACCAGCCCGGCCGCGGCGGCGAACACGAGGACCCACCACGACAGTGTCACGGCGGCTCAGTCGCCGGTGGCTCCGAGGAACGGCGGCGGTTCTCCCCCACCGTGGACCTCGAGCTCGGCGCCGCTGATCCACGATGCCGACGCCGATGCCAACCACCAGCACGCCTCGGCCACGTCGGCGGGCATGCCCATGCGGCCGAGCGGGATCGTCTGGGCGATCCGGGCGATGGCGGCGTCGTCGCCGTAGTGGAGGTGGGCCAGTTCCGTCCGGACGAGGCCGACGACCACGGCGTTGACGCGCACCTCCCCACCCCACTCCGCGGCCAGCGAGCGGTTCCAGCCGAGGAGCCCGGCCTTGGCCGCGCCGTAGGCCGAGTTGGACGGCGACGGCCGGACGCCCGACAGGCTGGAGACGTTGACGATGCAGCCGTCATCGGCCGCCACGAGGTACGGGTACGAGTACCGGCTGACCCAGATCGGGCCCAGCAGGTTGAGCTCGACCACCTTGCGGGTGAAGTTGGGGGAGTCGGTGGCTGCGTGCATCATCGGCGCGCCACCGGCGTTGTTCACCACCACGTGGATGCCGCCGTGGTCCCGGGCGATCCCGTCGCAGAGCGCCTCCACCGCCTCGGGGTCCCGCACGTCGCACGAGCGAAACTCGCCGACCGGCGCCTCCTCCGGTTCGCGTCGTCCGCACACCACCACCTTGTCACCGCCGGCGGCGAAGCGCGCCGCGATGCCCCGGCCGATGCCCCGGGTCCCGCCGGTCACGAGGACGACACGGCTCATGGTCACACCGACAGCAGGACTGATGAGCCGTGGCCGAAGAGGCCCTGGTTGGCGGTGATCCCCACCGTGGCGCCCTCGACCTGGCGGTCTCCGGCCTGACCCCGGAGCTGCCAGGTGACCTCACACACCTGGGCCAGCGCCTGCGCCGGGACCGCTTCACCGAAGCAGCCGAGCCCACCACTGGGGTTGACCGGCACCCGCCCGCCCAGCGTGGTGTCGCCGTCGTTGAGCAGCTTCTCGGCCTCACCCGGCTTGCACAGACCGATGTTCTCGTACCAGTCGAGCTCGAGGGCGGTGGACAGGTCGTAGACCTCGGCCAGCGACAGATCCTCGGGGCCGATGCCCGACTCCTCGTAGCAGG
This sequence comes from uncultured Acidimicrobiaceae bacterium, assembly GCA_963747745.1. GTDB lineage: Bacteria > Actinomycetota > Acidimicrobiia > Acidimicrobiales > Salinilacustritrichaceae > Salinilacustrithrix. The sequence goes on along the minus strand of CAVVGJ010000022.1, from coordinate 351,892 downwards.
CCCGGGCGATCGAGTCCTTGAAACCGACCTCCGGGACGGGCACCGCGGCGGCCGAGTCGGTGGAGAACTCCGGCATGTCGAGCAACATGTTGGGGAACCGGGGCGTCACCGTCGACACCGATCGGACCCGCACCGCATCGCCGAGACCGTGACGCCTGGCGTAGTCGTCGCTCACCAGCACCACCGCGGCACCACCGTCGGAGGTGGCGCAGATGTCGAGCAGGTGCAGAGGATCGGCCACCACCGGCGACGCCAGCACCTCGTCGACCGTCACCTCCTTGCGGTACCGGGCGTTGGGGTTGCCCAGGCCGTGGCGGGCGTTCTTCACCTTCACCCGGGCGAAGTCCTCGGCCGTGGCGCCGTGCAGCGCCATCCGCCGGCGGGCGTACAAGGCGAAGTACGTGGGGTTCGTTGCGCCCAGGAGACGGAACCGCAGCCAGTCGGGATCGTCGGGGCGGTCGCCGGCGTTGGGGGCGAGGAACCCCTTGGGCGTGGTGTCGGCCCCGACCACCAGGGCCACATCGCACAGACCGGCCATGATCCGCGTGCGGGCCGACTCCATCGCGGTGGCGCCCGAGGCGCAGGCGGCGTAGCTGGTGGACACCCGGGCACCGTTCCAGCCCAACATGCGGGCGATGGTGGCGCCGGCCACGTAGCCGGCGTATCCGTTGCGCACCGTCTCGCCGCCGGCCACGAACTGGACGTCGCGCCAGTCGATGCCGGCATCGGCCAGGGCATCCTGGGCGGCGTCGACGCCGTAGGTGGCGAAGTTCCGCCCCCACTTGCCCCACTCGGTCATGGCGACCCCGGCCACCCGCACGTGTTCGTCGCTCACGAGAACGCACCCTCCCCATAGGCCGGTTCCCACTTCCACACCATCTTGCGCACCGGGCCACCCTCCGCATCATCGTCGACGAAGAGGGTGTCGACCGTGAGCCGCACGGGCATCCCGACCTCGAGATCCTCGACCGAGATGCCGGCCACCACCTGGCCCATCACGATCATCGCCTCGGCCTCCAACTCGACCGCCACGATGCAGAACGGCTCGTGCTCGTCTCCCGGCACCACATACGGGGCCGGCGGCTGGTAGCGGGCATCGGTGTAGCTCCAGATCCGACCCCGGTTCGACAGCCGGTGCTCGACCAGGTTCCGCCCGAAGCAGCCCGGGTTCCGGCACAGACCCTCCACCCGGGGGAAGAACACGGTCCCGCAGTCGGCGCAACGGGTGCCCAGCAACGCCGGCTCCGGGTCGTCGGTGAACCAGCCCTCGACGGCGGGCTCGGTTCTCCTGGTCGCTCGGGTGCTGGTCACGGCGTGACGGTAGTGCGAGATCTGACGTTGCGTCAGGTCCGCGGGGTGGTGAAGCCGGCGGACAGAATGGGGGCATGGACCGACCGGTCCCCGACGAACTCCTGATCGGCGAGGAGGATCCGGCTGCGCCCGAGGTCCTCGAGCTACGGCGCCGCCACCTCGCGTTCTCGCGTTCGGTCACGCCACCGGAGGGGGTCTTCGCCCTCGATGACGCGCGCCCTCCCGGTCCCGACATCTCGTTCTTCGGCGCCCGCAGAGACGGTGCGTTGGTCGGCATCGGTGCGCTGCGTCGGCTCGACGACCGCCACGGCGAGGTCAAGTCGATGCACACGGCCGAGGAGGCGAGGGGGGCCGGTGTCGCTCGGGCGCTGCTCGACCACCTCATCGACGTCGCGACCGAACGGGGTTATGAACGACTGAGCCTCGAGACCGGGACGATGGCCGCGTTCGCACCGGCGCACGCCCTCTACCTGCGGGCCGGGTTCCGGGACTGTCCCCCGTTCGGGCCCTACGTCGACAGTGCGACGAGCCGATGCATGACCCTCGACGTCCGAGCGGGCGTCGGCAGTGGTGTGCCGCGCCGCGACGAGTCTCCGCCGTTGCGGGTCCACGTACTGGGTCCGCTGCGTGTCGACGGCGTCGATCAGCGCGAGCTCGGCGGCCGCAAGGGGCGTCGCCTGCTCGGTGCGCTGGCCGTGGCCGGTGGCCACGCTGTCCCCGCCGACTCGCTCATCGACGTGTTGTGGCCCGAGGGGCCGCCGCGCCGGCCGGTCGACCAGATCGGGGTCCTGGTGTCGCGGCTGCGCCGGGTCGTCGGCACCGATCGGATCGAGCGGACCGACGCCGGCTACCTGCTCCACGGCGACTGGTGCGACCTGGAGGAGCTGGCCGGGCGGGCCGCCGACGCCGCGGCCGCCCTCGACGCCGGCCGGCTCACCGCGGCCCGGGCGGCAGCCGAGGCCGCGCTCTCACTCGGGGAGCCCGACGTGCTTCCGGCCGAGGACGGGCCCTGGATCGAGGTACCCCGGGCCCGGGCGCGAGCCCACCTGGCAGCCGCACGACGTGTCGCGGTCGAAGCAGCCGTCGCCAGCGGTGATCTCGCGGCCGCCACCACCCACGCCGAGGCCCTGCTCAGCGTGAACCCCCTCGACGAGCCCGTGACCCGCGCCCTCATGCTCGCCCAGGTCCAGGGCGGGCGGCCGGGCGCGGCGCTCGCCACCTACGCCCGGCTGCGATCGCGGTTGGCGGAGGAGCTCGGCGTGTCACCGAGCGCCGAGATCGAGTCCCTCCACACCGCGATCGTCACCGGCGACGAGTCGGTGACTGCCGCGGCCGGCCCTGCCCGGTCGGACGCGTTCACGGGTCGAACCGCCGAGCTGGCGTCGCTCGACCACCACCGATCGGGACTCGGTGACGGTGCCGCCGTCGTCGTCATCGAGGGCGAGCCCGGGATCGGCAAGACCGCGCTGATCGACGCGTGGACGGGTGGTCTCGACTCGTCCACCACGGTGGTGCTCCGCGGACGCTGCGATCCACTCGGGCGCGATCTGCCCCTGCAACCGGTGGCCGACGCCCTCCACGACGCCGTGCGGGCCGATCCCCAGGTCCTCGACGCGCTCGTCGCCGACGATCGTGTGCTGCTCGCCCAGCGTCTCGGCATCGGACCGGCCGACGACGATGCCGACACCTCGATCGTCGACGGACCGGCCCGGCTCAACATCGCCATCGATCACCTCCTCGACGCCCTGACCGCGGGCGGTGCCGCCGTCGTGGTGCTCGACGACCTGCACCACGCCGAGCTGTCGACGCTGGCCTGGATCGGCCACGCTTACCGTCGCGGCCGGCGGCTCCTCATCGTCACCGCCCGCCATCCCGGCACCGCACCGCTCGACGACGCCACGGTCATCCGCCTCGGTGAGCTCGACCGGGCTGCCGTCGCCGAGCTGGTCGGCGAGGAGGACGCGGACGAACTGCTCGCCCGCAGTGGCGGGCACCCCCTCCTGCTCCGCGCCCTGACCGACGTGGGCGCTGGTCCGACCACCCTGCACGACGCCCTCCGGCGCCAGCTCGGCGCCCTGGGCGACGCCGCCCCCACCATCTGCCGGGCCGCCGTCCTGGGTCCGGAGGTCGACCTCGACCTGTTGGCGGCCGTCGAGGCGCTGCCCGCCGCCAGTCTGCTCACCCGGTTGGAAGCCGCGGCGGCGGCCGGCCTGCTCACCGACAGCACCACCGGCCTCCGGTTCCGTCACGAGCTCGTGCGCGAAGGGCTCGAGGCCGAGGTCAGCGCGGCCCGACGGTCGCTGCTGCACCGCGAGGCCGCTCGACAGCTCGCCCAGCGGTCGACACCCGACTGGGGCGCGGTCGCGTTCCACGCCCGGCTCGGCGACGAACCCCACCTGGCGGCCGTCGCGCTGGGACAGGCGGCCGCTGCGGCGCAGCGTCGCTTCGACCTCGTCGCCGCGACCGCCTACCTCGACGAAGCGATCGCGCTGGCCCCATCGGCCGAGGCGTTCACCGACCGGGCCCGGGTCCGCATGTCCCGCCAGGATCTCGATGGTGCCGCGGCCGACGCGGCCGAGGCCATCGCCCACTCCGGTGGTGCTCCGTCACTCGGCATCGCGGCGTGGATCGCCTACTACCGCCGCCGCTACGAGGAAGCGAGGGCGTTCGCCGACCAGGCCGTGGCCACGGCGACCGACGAGTCGGTACGAATCGGGGGCCTGGCGGTCGGCGGGCGGGTGCGCCACGGTGCCGGCGATCTGGCCGGTGCTCGCCGCCTGCTGGAGCAGGTCGGGACGGGGACTCCGGAGGTGCGTGGCGTCGCCGATGTGTGGCATGCCCACGTGCTGGTCCATGCCGGCGACGCGGCCGGGGCGCTCCGCCTCGCCGATCGGGCGCTCTCGGCGGGCGACGGGCTGGCCCAGCCGTTCGCGCCCCTCCACGGTCGGTTCGCCCGGATCATGGCCCTCGGACACCTGGGACGAACACGAGACGCGCTGGTCGCCTGCGAGGATCTCGACGCGACCATCGTCCGCTTCGGCGAGCAGGCGGTGCGGTTCCGGGCGCCGGCGGCGAACGTCCGCGGCTGGCTGCTCCGAAGCCTCGGACACCACGACACCGGGGAGGACGCGCACCTCGCCGCCCTCGACGCCGCCGGACTCGACGGTCGGCCCCGCTCCGAGTCGACGGCCGAGGGGTTCTGGGTGGCCATGCTCGATCTCACCGACAGCGCCCTCACCCGCGGCGAGCTCGACCTCGCCGCCGAGCGTCTGGCGCGCTGCGCCCCCGTCGACCACTGGGCGGGCACGATGGCGTGGCACCAACGCCACCGACTCGAGCTGCTCCGGGCCCGATTGGCTCGGGCAAGCGGCGACACGACTGCCGCCGCCGAGCGAGCGGCGGCCGTGCTCGCCGACGCCGACCGCCGCGGCGCACGACGCTACGCCGCCATCGCAGGCGTGGTGGTGGCATCGGCCGACGACCACATCGATCCGGCCGCCGCGGTCGGCGAACTGGAGCGGGTGGCCGGCTCGGAGGCATGGCGGTTCACCGCGGAGCTCGCCCGCATCCGCCACGACGACGGCCTCCGCCGCCTCGCCGAGCGCCGATTCGTCGCATTCCGATCCGCGGCGGGCGACGACGGTCCGTGGCTCGACCGGTTCGCGGCCACGGTGCTCGGACGCTGACTCCTCGACGCCGTCCAGACCGCGTGTCAGCCCACGACGACCTCCGGTACCACCGCCGTCAGCACGATCAGCGACCGGACCAGGACGGGCGGCGACGCACCGAGCGCCTCGGCGGCCTCCGCCAGCAGGTCCGCTCGCTGCTCGCCACCGAGGGCGGCAACGAACGGCGCGTGTTGGGCCATGCCGAGCCGCCACGCGACGAGGTCGCCCGGACCCAGCGCCGGAAACGGGACGTGGAGATGCTCGACGAGCGCACCCTCGAGCCCCGCCTCCTCGGCGACCGCCGTCGCGGCCGCGACGTCGGCCAGGCGGGGTACCGCGTCGGCCCGCATCCACCGGATCCATGGCGGCTCCTCCCAACCGAAGCGGCGCAGGACGACCTCGACGACCTCCTTCACCGGATGGGTGTCGTCCGCGGCGTAGGCACCCACGACGATCCCACCACCCGGTCGGACGACGCGGCGGACCTCGCGGAGGCCGCTGGCAGGGTCGTCGACGTGGTTCAACGAGAAGGCGGCGATCGCGAGGTCGACGGCGGCATCCCGCGCCGCCAGCGCGCGTGCGTCGGTGACCACGGACGCCGAGCGTTCGGGATCGGCCACGAGCATGCCCAGGGCGAGATCCGCCGCGATGACGAAGCGGGCCCCCGCTCGGCGCGCCGCCCGTCCGGCGGCACCGGTTCCGGCGCCGACATCGACCACGGCGGCGCCGGCCACGGGCACGGGGGCTCGTTCGACGAGCACCTCGGCGAGCCGGTCGTAGATGCGGGTCGGCCCCGACTGCCAGTCGGCGCCGGTGGCCGAGTACGCGGCGCGGAGGTCGTCGCTCACAGCCATCGGGCTCCGTCGCGGGCCCGGTCGCACCACCAACGCAGCTCGTCTTCGGGCCCGAGGGCCTTCTCCCAGCCGAACTGGGCCAGCGCGCCGAGCAGGCACAGGCCCAGCTGGCGCTCCCACCAGCCCCCGGTGTCGACCCCGGCCCGTTCCAGCGCGGCGGTGAAGTCGTCGATGACCCGCTCCTTGGTGTGACCGATGGGCAGGCGAGCCCGGTTCAGGGCCAGGTACCAACCGAGCTCGTGCGCCACCGGTCCCTCGCCGACGTAGGCCCAGTCGATGAGCACCGTCCGGCCGTCACGAGCCCGGCCCAGGTTCCCGAACTTCCAGTCCCCGTGCAGGAGCGCCGTCGGGGTGGCGGCCACGGCAGCTTGGAACGTGCCCGGCTGGCGACGGACCTCGTCGACCAGATCGGCCAGTTCGGTGGGCACCACCGACCGGAACCGCTGCCACCCCTCGACGGCGACGCGGGGCACCGGTTCGGGGAATCCGAGGGCAGCCTCGCACTCGAGCACGCAGTCGGCGAAGAACGACCATCGCCACGCCGGCGGCAGGAGGCCGATCTCGTCGCGCCACCCCCAGGTGCGCGCCGTCAAGCCGGCGAGGTGGTCGAGGAAGGCGAGGTGGTCGGCCTCGGCCAGCGGCGTGTCGCCCACGGGCACGAGCTCTGCCGTGACATCGCGCATCAGGAGCGCGACGCCCCATCCGTTCCGACCCCACCGGGCCGCTCCCAGGGTGGCGTGGTCGATCTGATCGGCGGCGACGTCCATGAGACCCGCCTCCCAGACCTGCCTCGGGATGCAGCCGATGTCGCCGCTGGCCCGGATGGCGAAGTCGTCGTCGACGTGCACGTACTTGACGACGCACCGCTCGCCGTCGACGACGACCCGCTCGAACCCGGCGGGCGAGCGGGCATCGGTCGGCGTGAAGGAACCCAGCCGCTCGGCACCGACGAGCAACTCGTCGACCGTGTCGAGCACGGGGCGGGTCCGGGTCCGGAGCGGACCGGTGGAGTCGGTCGTCGCCGCGGTTCCCATGCCCCGATCATGCATCCGCCGCCTTGCAGCCGTCCTGCAACGGCCGCGCAGGGATCCTGCAGGAACCCGGGCGCATGGTCGCGGGGTTCCAGCCAACCGATCACGAGGAGCTGATCCCCAATGACCACGGACACCGTCACCCTGCCCGACCCCGAGGCCGTCGACGCCTTCGCCGGCCGCTTCCTGGGCGATCTCGCCGCCGTGCTCCACGGCGCCACGGTCGTCCTCGGCGACAAGCTCGGCCTGTATCGCTCGCTGGCCGACATCGGCCCGGCCACCGCAGCCGAGTTGGCCGCCGCCACGGGATGCGACGAGCGCTACGTCACCGAGTGGCTCGGCGCCCAGGTGGCCAGCGAGTACTGCCACTACGACCCCGGCTCGGGGCGCTACCACCTCGATCCGGCCCAGATCGCCTGCCTGGCCGACGAGTCCCATCCCGCGTTCGTGGCCGGGGGCATGGCGGTGGCGTCGTCCATGCACAAGGACGAGGACGTGGTGACCGAACGCTTCCGCGGTGGCGTCGGCATCGGGTGGCACGAGCACCACCACGACCTGTTCACCGGCACCGAGCGGTTCTTCCGGCCCGCGTACGTGAACCAGTTGGTGTCGTCGTGGATCCCGGCGCTCGACGGCGTGGAGGCCCGCTTGCACGCCGGCGGCCGGGTCGCTGACGTGGCCTGCGGCCACGGCGCCTCCACGCTGGAGCTGGCCCGCGCCTATCCGGACAGCGAGATCACCGGCTTCGATTACCACGCGGCATCGATCGAGACGGCCCGCGCCCGCGCCACGGCCGCGGGCCTCGCCGACCGCGTGCGCTTCGAGGTCGCCTCGGGCGACACGTTTCCGGGCTCTGACTACGACCTGGTCTGCATCTTCGACGCCCTCCACGACATGGGCGATCCGCTCGCCGCGGCCCGTCACATCCGCGACGCCCTGGCCGAGGACGGCACCTGGCTCCTCGTCGAGCCCCGAGCCGGCGATCGGCTCGAGGACAACGTCAACCTGTTGGGCCGCATCTTCTACTCGGCCTCGACGTTCATCTGCACCCCGGCCTCGCGATCGCAGCCGGGGGCAGCGTGCCTCGGCGCCCAGGCCGGGCCAGAGCAGCTGCGTCAGCTGGTGACCGAGGCCGGGTTCAGCCGCTTCGCCGAAGCGGTGGACAGCCCCACGAACCTCGTGCTCTCGGTCCGACCCTGACTCCGGCACTACGGTGCGATCTGACACCGCGTCAGATCGCACCGCAACCGGAGCAGCCATGCCGACCACGGTCACCATCCACGACACCGAGCCCCACGCCGGCATCGCCGAGATCGTCATGGACAACCCGCCCGTCAACGCCCTGACCGTCGAGGGCTGGTTCGAGCTCGGTCGGCTGCTCGACCGGTGCGGCGCCGACCCCGAGGTGCGGGTCGTCGTGCTGCGGGCCGAGGGGCGAGGGTTCAACGCCGGCGTCGACATCAAGGAGATGCAGCAGACCGAGGGCTTCGACGCCCTGGTCGGCGCCAACGCCGGCTGCTACGCCGCGTTCAAGGCGGTGTACGAGTGTCCGGTGCCCGTGATCGCCGCCGTCAACGGCTTCTGCCTCGGCGGCGGCATCGGCCTGGTCGGCAACGCGGATGTGATCGTGGCCGCCGACGACGCCACCTTCGGCCTGCCCGAGGTCGACCGGGGCGCCCTCGGCGCCGCCACCCACCTGGCCCGGCTCGTCCCGCAGCACAAGATGCGGGCGATGGTCTACACCGCGACCACCGCCACCGCCGCCGAGCTCCACCACTTCGGGTCGGTCCTGTCGGTGGTAGCGACCGCCGAGCTGCGCGACGAGGCCATGCGGGTGGGGGCCGACATCGCGGCCAAGTCTCCCACGGTGATCCGGGCCGCCAAGGCCAGCCTCAACGGCATCGACCCGGTCGACGTCAACCGCTCGTACCGCTTCGAGCAGGGCTTCACCTTCGAGCTCAACCTGCGCGGCGTCGCCGACGAGCACCGCGACGCCTTCGTCCAGAAGCGGGAGACCGACACGTCCTCATGAGCGCACTCGACAAGACGATGACCGAGGACGAGGTGGTGTCCCGCCTCGAGTCGGGCATGACCATCGGCATCGGTGGCTGGGCCGCTCGCCGCAAGCCGATGTCGATCATCCGAGCCATCCTGCGCTCGGATCTCACCGACTTGACCGTGGCCGCGTACGGGGGCGCCGACGTGGGGATGCTGTGCGCCGCCGGCAAGGTGTCGACGCTGATCAGCGCGTTCGTGTCGCTCGACTCGATCCCGCTGGAGCCGCACTACCGCAACGCCCGCCAGTCCGGCGCCATCACGGAGCGGCCCATGGACGAGGGGATGTTCCTGCTGGCGCTGCAGGCCGCGGCGTGGCGGGTCCCGTTCCTGCCCACCCGCGTCGGACTCGGTTCGGACCTGTTCCGCGACGACCCGATGCTGAAGACGGTGCGCTCCCCGTATCCGTCTCCGGACGGCACCGACGGTGAGGAGCTGGTGGCCGTCCCGGCGCTCCGCCTGGACGCCGCGATCGTCCACCTCAACCGGTGCGACGCCCGGGGCAACGGTGCCTTCCTCGGCCCCGACCTCTACTTCGACGACCTGCTCCTCGAGGCCGCCGACGCCGGCTACGTCTCCTGCGAGCGCCTGGTCACCACCGAGGAGCTGGCCGCCGAGGCGTCCCTGCACGCCATGCGCACCAACCGCATGTTCGTCACCGGCGTGGTGGAGGCTCCCAACGGCGCCCACCCCAGCTCGTGTGTCCCCGACCACGACGTGGACGAGGACTTCCTGCGCACCTACGCCGGCGCCGCCAAATCGCCGGAGGCGTGGGACGAGTTCCGCGCCACCTACCTCGCCGGCGGTGAGGCCGAGTATCAGTCGGCGATCGGCGGAGGGAGCTCACGATGAGCACAACATCGTCACTCGGTGTCACGAGAGCCGAGGTCTGCGTCGTCGCCGTCGCCGAGGCGTTCCGGGGCGACGGCGAGATCCTCGCCAACCCCATCGGGACGATCCCGATGATCGGCGGCCGCCTGGCCCGGGCCACGTTCGAGCCGGCGCTGATGATGACCGACGGGGAGGCCCGGCTCATCGCCGGCGATCGAGCCGTCGACGGTGGGGACGCCTGGACCACCGAAGCGTGGAACCCGTACCGGCGGATGTTCGACATGGTGTGGTCGGGCCGGCGCCACGTGATGATGGGCGCGACCCAGATCGACCGGTGGGGCAACCAGAACATCGCCGCCCTCGGGGACTTCGCCCGGCCCAAGGTGGCGCTGCTGGGCTACCGCGGCGCGCCGGGCAACACCATCAACGACAAGACGTCGTACTGGGTGCCGAACCACTCGCCCCGGGTGTTCGTGGAGGCCGTCGACACCGTGTGCGGCATCGGCTACGACCGGGCCGCCGCCCTCGGGCCCGAGTCAGCGCGGTTCCACTGCCTTCCCCGGGTCGTCTCGAACCTGGGTGTGTTCGACTTCGAATCCGACGATCACCGGATGCGTCTGCGCTCGGTGCACCCCGGCGTCACCGTCGACGACGTGGTCGAGGCCACCGGCTTCGAGCTGGTCATCCCCGACGAGGTGCCCGAGAGCCGCCTGCCCACCGCCGACGAGCTGGAGCTGATCCGCGAGGTCATCGACCCCGACGGCGGCCCGCGAGCGCGAGGTCCCCGACCCGGCCTGAATCCCGCCGTGTGCATACACCGGGTCGAATGGGACGATCGCGGAACTCAGCTGCCCGCTGGCGATCGCCGGCGATCTTGGCCACCTCGGCCTGGATCGCCTCGGCCGGCTGCTCGCCCGCGATCCGTGACACCACATTCCCGTCGGCCTCGATGAAGACGATCATCGGGAACCCGGTCAGGCCGTAGGCGGCCGCCGCGGTCGAGGCCTGGTCGTCGTAGAGCACGTCGGACGGCCACTGCTCGTCCTCGAGCCACGCCGACGGCGGGAAGTTGGGCTTGTTCGGATCGCTGCTGGTGGCGATGGCCACCAGGTGGACGCCGTCGAACACTCCCTGGCCGGCCAGGTCGACGAGCAGCGGCACCTCACGCTGGCAGTGCGGGCACCAGTGGGCGACGAAGACCGCGACGATGGGCTGCCCGTCGGCACCGGGTTCGAGCCGGGTCGTCCCGGCGGCCCGTTCGCTGATCACGGTGGGCGCCGGCATTCCGACCGCGGCGTCCGCGCCGCTGTCGCTCATCGACGGGAGGGCTTGACCGTTGACGGTGATGGCTCCGTACTCCCGGGCCTCGACGGGAACGTCGGTCGAGTTGTCGCCGCTGTCGTTGTTGGCGATGAAGATCACGGCGAGGATCACCAGGACGAGGACACCGGCGACCGCACCACCGATCAGGACCGGGTTGGGACCGGGATTCCGTCGTGCGTTCCTGGACTTGTTGCTCATGGGGTCTGCGCTCCTTGGCGGGGGGTGGCGAGGTGGTCGACGAGCGTCAACACGATGATGAGCACGAAGCAGACCGTGGCCAGCCGGGGGATCGTCCAGAAGCCGAGGCCCTCGACCCATCGCAGCGTGCACGGGTTGTCGGGATCGCACGTGCCACCGACGCCGGAGTCCGGGAAGGTCTCGATGACGTTGTGCCAGATGTTGACGGCCAGCCCGCAGGCGGCCAGCACCAGGGCGATGATGCGACCGGAGCGCTCGCGCTTCCAGGCCGCCACCACCAGCACCACGACCAGCGGGTACATGGCGATGCGCTGGTACCAGCACAGCTCGCACGGCGTGAAGTGGGCCGCCTCGCTGAACCACAGGCTGCCGCCCATGGCGATGGCGGCGATGCCGGCGGCCAGGGCGGTGCCGGAACCGGCGAGCGGGGCCAACACCCGCGAGCGGGTCGACGGCACGATCAGGGCGATGGCGACGCCGAACGCCGCCACGCTCCCGGCGATGGCCAGCACCCCGAGGACGTCGGCCACGTTCGCCGGCGTCGACGGGCTCACGTGGTGTGGGGTGTGGTCACGTTGCGGCGACCGCGCCCGGCCGCCTTGGCCGACTCGATCGATCCGGCCAGTGCGGCCTCGACGTCCTCGAGGCCACTGGCCAGGTCGTCGGCCAACTCACCCGCGAACCGGCGCGAGCGCGCCGTCACTCCTCCCGCCTTGAGCACGTAGGAACGCAGGATTCCGACATCGAGGGCCCCTTCTCGTACTCGCGGACCGGCCAACACCTTCTCGGTGGGCAAGCGTAGGTCGCGGACCAGGCCCGTCCACGACAGGGCCCGCAGCACGTAGTAGGTCGGGTCCCACTCCCACCAGAAGAACCCGTTGCGGGCCGCCGGCGGGTAGTGGTGGTGGTTGTTGTGCCATCCCTCGCCACCGGTGATGAGGGCGACGAACCACGAGTTCCGGCTGGTGTCGGCGGTGGCGAAGCGCCGGCGTCCCATGATGTGGGCCAGCGAGTTCACGCAGAAGGTGGCGTGCCACAGCAGCACCGTCGAGGTGAAGAAGCCCACCACCAGGCCCCGCCACCCGTCGACGAGGAAGGCGGCGACGCCGAAGGTCCACGGCGCGATCCAGTCGTGGTTGTTGAGGAACCGCAGCTCGGGGAAGCGGGCGAAGTCCTCGATGGCGTCGAAGTCGGTGGGCGACCACCGTTCGGTGAGGATCCAGCCGATGTGGGACTGCCACAGGCCCTTCAACGGGGTGTGCGGATCGCGGTCGGTCTCGGTGTAGCGGTGGTGGCCCCGGTGATGGCCGGCCCACCACAACACGCCCTTCTGGCCGGCCGCGCCACCGCCGAAGGCGAGGACGAACTGGAACACCCGGTTGGTCCGGAAGGCGCGATGGGCGAAGTAGCGGTGGTAGCCCGCAGTGATGAACCACATGCGGACCACGTACATGGCCACGCAGAGCACGATCGACTTCACGCTCACGCCGGTGAGCAGGATCAGCAGCGGGGTGAACTGGAGACCGAGGAACACCGCGGAAGGCAGCCAGCGAGGCCGCTCGTCCGCGGGGAGGGCGAGTGCGTTGCTCATGGAGGACGCCACCCTACCGACCGGTCGGTAGGGTGGGACAGTCACGCTGACCGATGTCACACTCGTAGGGTGGCGGCGTGTCCGACCAGCCTCGTTCGCCCGCCCTCCGGACCCGGGTCTGCGACCGGTTCGGGATCGAGGTCCCCATCGTGCAGACCGGCATGGGATGGGTCTCGGGCGCCAGCCTGACCGCCGCCACCTGCGCGGCGGGAGGACTCGGGATCCTCGCCGCCGTCACCATGACGCCGGCCGAGTTGGAGACCGCGGTCGGGGCCGTGCGGGAGCGAACCGACCGCCCCTTCGGCGTCAACTTCCGAGCCGACCAACCCGACCTGGCCGCCCGGCTCGACTTCGTCACCGCCGCCGGTGCCACCGTCGTCTCCTTCGCCGGTGCACCGACCAAGGACGCCATCGCCCGCTGCCACGACGCCGGGGCGCTCGTCATGCCCACGGTCGGAGCGAGGCGTCACGCCGAGAAGATGCTCGAGTGGGGCGTCGACGCCGTCATCGCCCAGGGCGGCGAGGGTGGGGGCCACACCGGACCCGTCCCCACCTCGCTGCTGCTCCCCGAGGTCTGCGATGCGGTCGCGGCCGAGATCCCGGTGCTCGGCGCCGGCGGGTTCCACTCCGGACGCGGGCTGGTCGCCGCCCTCGCCTACGGCGCCGACGGCATCGCCATGGGCACCCGGTTCCTCCTCACCGCCGAGTCCCGCGTCCCCGACGTCACCAAGGCCCGCTACCTGGCGGCCGGCGTCACCGACACCGTGGTGACCACCGCCATCGACGGCGCGCCGCAACGGGTCATCCGCACCGACGTCGTCGACGAGATCGAACGATCCTCGGCCCTGACCCGGTTCCCCAAGGCGCTGCTCGCCGCGCTGCGGTTCCGTTCGCAGACGTCCACCTCGCTGCGCGATCTGGTGAAGGAGGGTCTCGCCATGCGCCGCAACCAGGACCTCACCTGGGCCCAACTGGCTCTCGCCGCCAACGCCCCGATGCTGATCAAGGCGACCATGGTCGACGGCAAGCCCGACGTCGGCGTGCTGCCCACCGGCCAGGTCACCGGTGTCATCGACACCCTCCCCACCGTGGCCGAGGTGATCGACGAGATCATGTGCGAAGCCGAGGCCACGCTGGCCAGACTCGGCCGATGACCCGATACGTCGTCTTCGGCGCCGGCGCCATCGGCGGGGTCGTCGGAGCCCGGCTCGCCCAGTCCGGCCACGACGTCGCCCTGGTGGCCCGTGGCGCCCACCGCGATGCCATCGCCGAACGCGGCCTGCAGATCGACGACCCCGATGCCTCGGCCGTGGTGCGGGTGCCGGTGACCGACGACGTCGCCACCCTCGATCCTGGTCCCGACGACATCGTCCTCCTGGCGGTGAAGGGACAGGACACGCCGGCGGCCCTGGAGGCCCTCGCCCCGTGGGCGCCCGAGTTGCCGGTCGTGTGCCTGCAGAACGGCGTGGCCAACGAGGCCGCCATCCTCCGCCTGTTCCGTGACGTCTACGCCGTGCCGGTGATGTGCCCCGCCGAGCACCTCCGGCCGGGCGTGGTGCAGGCCAACTCCGCGCCGATCACCGGTCTGTTCGACATCGGCCGCTACCCATCGGGTGTCGACGACCGCTGCGAGGAGATCGCCGCCGCGCTGCGGGCCTCCACCTTCGAGTCGATCGTCCGTCCCGACGTCATGCGATGGAAGTGGCGCAAGCTGATGATGAACCTCGGCAACGCCGTCGACGCCGCGTGCGGGCGGGCCCACGGCAACGGCCGCATCCTCGAGGCCGTGTGGGCGGAGGCCGAGGCGGTGGTGGCCGCCGCCGGCATCGACATCGCATCCGAGGCCGAGGACCGTGAGCGCCGGGGCGATCGGCTCAGCATTCGGCCTGTCGCCGGTTCCGAGCGCGGCGGGGGCTCGTCGTGGCAGAGCCTGGCCCGCAGCACGGGCTCGATCGAGACCGACCTGTTCAACGGCGAGATCTCGCTGCTGGGCCGCATGCACGGCATCCCCACCCCCGTGAACGAGGGCCTCCAGCGCGTGGCGCGCGAGATGGCCCGGACCGGTGCGGCGCCGGGGTCGATGACCCCAGAGGAGCTGGCGGCCCGGGTTTTGCCGTGAATCTGACGCTCCGTCAGACTCGCCGCCGTGGACCTGACGTGGAGCGACGAGCAGGAGGCGTTCCGGGCCGAGGCCCGGACATGGCTCGAGGCCAACGTCCCGCACGACATCGGGTCGGGTGACACCCGGGACGGTTTCGCCCGCCACCTCGACTGGGAGCGAACGCTGTTCGCCGACCGCTGGTCCGTGGTGTCGTGGCCCGAGGCCTACGGCGGCCGGGACGCGTCGATCTGGGAGTGGTTGCTCTTCGAGGACGAGTACTACCGGGCCGGGGCACCGCAGCGGGTGACGCAGAACGGCATCTTCCTGCTCGCCCCCACCGTGTTCGCCTTCGGCAACCAGGACCAGCAGGACCACGTGCTGCCCCGCATGGCGGCGGCGCAGGACCTGTGGTGCCAGGGCTGGTCCGAGCCCAACGCCGGCTCCGATCTCGCCGCCGTCCGGTCGAAGGCGACGCGGGTCGAGGGTGGCTGGGTGCTCAACGGGCAGAAGACCTGGACCACCCGCGGCGCCTTCTGCACCCACCTGTTCGGCCTGTTCCGCACCGATCCCACGTCGGAGCGCCACCGGGGCCTCAGCTACCTGATGGTCCCCCTCGATCTGGAGGGCATCACCGTCCGCGGCTTCGGCCGCCTCGACGGCGACGAGGGCTTCGCCGAGGTGTTCTTCGAGGACGCCTTCCTGGCCGACGACGCCATCCCCGGCGGCCCGGTGCTGGGTGACGTCGACAACGGCTGGCGGGTGGCGATGGCCACCACCGGCTCCGAGCGGGGCCTCACCCTGCGCTCGCCCGGGCGCTTCAAGGCCACGGCCGTCCGCCTGGTCGACCTGTGGAACGAAGTGGGGAACGAATCGCCGACGAATCGTCCCGACGAATTGGGCGACGAATCGTCGACGAATCGTCGCCCAATGGCCCTGCGCGACCGCCTGGTCGAGGCCTGGATGCGGGCCGAGGCCTACGACGCCTTCACCCTCCAGACCGTCACCGCGTTGTCGGAGGGCGGCGAGATGGGGGCGGAGTCGAGTCTGAACAAGATCTGGTGGTCCGAGCTGGACGTCGAGCTGCATCGCATCGCGCTCGATCTGCTCGGCCCCGACGCCGAGCGCGAGGGAGCGTGGAGCAAGGGCTGGCAGTTCTCCCTCTCCGGCCCCATCTACGCCGGCACCAACGAGATCCAACGCAACATCGCCGCCGAACGCCTCCTCGGCCTCCCCCGCGTCCGATGAGGTTCTCACTCGGCGAGGAACGGACCGAGTTCGCGGCCGCGGTGCGCCGCGCCCTCGCCGAGGGGTGCCCACCGAGCGTGGTCCGCGCCGCGTGGGACCACGACGTGCCGCTCGGTCGGGGCATGTGGACCACGTTGGTCGAGATGGGCACCACCGACCCGGGGCTCGACTGGGTGACGCGGGTCGCGGTGGGCGAGGAGATCGGCCGGGCCGCCCTGCCCCACCCGTGGGTGGAGACGGCGTTCGTGGCCGGGCCCCTGCTGGGCGACGAGCTCGGGATGCAGATGGCCTCCACCGACCTCGGGACCGGATCGCTGGTCCCGGCCGGCGCCGACGCCGACATCCTCGTGCTGAAGGGGGCGGACGGCCTGGAAGCCCTGGCGCCCCGCGACGTGGAGCTGACGTCCATCCAGACCGTGGACGGTTCCCGCCGCATGGTCGAGCTGACCACGCGGGGCGGCGGACGTCGGCTCGATCCGCCCCCCGTCGCCCCGGTGGTCGCCGGTGCGCTGGGCACGGCGGCCGTCCTCGTCGGGCTCGGCCAGCACCTGCTCGACACCACCGTCGGCTACGTGTCCGAGCGGCACCAGTTCGGCCAACCCGTCGGTGGTTTCCAGGCGGTCAAGCACCACCTGGCCGACGCGGCCAAGGATCTCGCCTTCGCCCGACCCATGGTGCACCGCGCCGCTCACGGTCTCGACACCGCCGATCCCGTGGCTGCCCGCGACGTTTCCGCCGCCAAGGCGTTGGCATCGGACGCCGCGTCACGCACCGCCGAGGTCGCGCTCCAGTGCCACGGCGCCATCGGCTACACGGTCGAGTACGACCTGCACCTGTGGCTCAAGCGTGTCTGGGCCCTTTCCCGGGCCTGGGGCGACGCCCGCCACCACCGGGCCCTCGTCGCCGACGCCCTCGGCCTCGCCTGATTGCCCAGCACCGCTCCCGTTCCGGGACGCGAGCCCGCGCCCGCAGGGCGTGCCACGCGGCCCACTACGGGCGGGGTTCAACGGGGGATGACGACGAGGCCGGTCTCGTCCCGGGGCCGCAGACCTCGGCACCGTCTCCCGGGTCAGCGCCCCGTCGCGCGCTCGTACCGGAACAGCCCGTAGCCGGTGGCCAGCAACAGACTGTCGTCCGGCAGCCAGTCCGGCGGGGCGAACAGCGCCCGGACCGACCGGGTCACCGGCGTCAGGCCGGGCGCCACGATCTGGAGGTCGAGTGGTGGGTCGGTGAACGACTGCGGGCCGTACAGGGCCGACGGGGTCACCGCGAGGTCGCCCGATGGCCGAGATCGCCATGATGATGCCATCGGTCGCGGCCGCCGTGCAGACAGCTCCGACCCCTGCGTCGCCGCGCCTGTAGAGAGGTCGACGACCTCGGGACGCAGCGGGCGTCGGCATTGCAGACGACCCGGCGACGGCCGACCCCCGGCCGCGAACACCCCACCGAAGCCGAGGTCACGCACGCCATCGACGTCGACGAGGTAGCTCCGCCCGCCCGCCTCGTACACGAGCCCGGAGGAGGTGGCCGCCGCGGGCTCCACCGGCAGGTGATCGGGCCGATCAACCGCTGGCCGTCCAGGCCCACGAGCGTGGCGAGCACCTCGTCGGGGGCCGACAGACGCCGGCCCCGACCTTGTCGACGACCCACACCCGATCGTCGAGCCCGGCGTCGAGCACACCGACGACCTGGACCAGCAGGTCGGCGGTATCGGGCCAGAAGTCCCGCAGGCGGGACAACGAACGGTCGCCCGGGTCGACCGCCGGAAGATGCACGTACTGGAGCCGCCCGTACGGATCGTCGTTGAGTACCACGACGCCGTTGCGGACGCCGAACAGCTGGTCGGGCTGCGACCCCGTCGAGCGCCGGCACCTCCCGGAGCCGGCCCGAGTCGAGGTCGAGAAGGCGCCAACCCTGTTCCGCACTCCCGAACAGGACGCCGGCACCGACCGGCTCACCGAACACCGGCACGCCGACGCCGGCCACCCAGTGCTCGACCGCGCATCGTGGCAGTGGAGGCGTCGTTCCGGTGCTCGTGGGCGGCTGGTCGTGGCCGTCGTCGACGGCTCGTCGCTCGGCGGCTCGTCGTCACTGCCTCCGGTCACGACGACGAAGACGACCGCGACCACGAGGACGACGAGCACGGCAGACACCGAGCCTGCGGTGGCCACTGACGATCGACGACCTGCTCCGAGCGCACCTCGTGATCGGGCTCGACCAGCTCGATCGGCAGCGGCTCGTCCTCCCGGGTCACGCCACCAGTATCAGCGACGGGGAAAATCGCTGCCGATCGCGAGCGGCATCCGATCGTGATCGGCACCGATATTCCGGTTGCGCGCCGGTTTGGACCTACGCTGATCTGACACGCCGTCAGGAACGAGGAGCACCCCATGGCCGAGGCCTACATCGTCGACGCAGTCCGCACGCCCGTGGGGCGGGGCAAGGCCAACGGCGCTCTCGCCGGCGTCCATCCCGCCGATCTCGGCGCCGCCAGCATCGAGGCCATCATCGATCGCACCGGCGTCGACCCCGCCGCCGTGGACGACGTCATCTTCGGCAACGTCGACTCCATCGGCCCCCACGCCGGTGACATCGCCCGCACCTGCTGGCTGGCCGCCGGCATGCCCGAGCACGTCCCCGGCGTGACCATCGACCGTCAGTGCGGATCGGCCCAGCAGGCCATCCACTTCGCAGCCCAGGCCGTGATGTCGGGGACCATGGACCTGGTGGTGGCCGGCGGCGTGCAGTCGATGAGCGCGGTGCCGATCTCCTCGGCCATGACCCTGGCCGCCGAACCGCTCGGCTTCCCCGACCCGTTCACCACGTCCGAGGGCTGGACCAAGCGCTACGGCGACCAGGAGGTGAGCCAGTTCCGCGGTGCCGAGCTCATCGCCGAGAAGTGGGACATCTCCCGCGACGACATGGAGGCGTTCGCGGTGGCGTCCCACGAGCGTGCGCTGCGGGCGCAGGCCGAGGGCCGCTTCGACGCCGAGATCGTCGAGTGCTTCGGCGTGTCCCAGGACGAGGGGCCGCGCGAGCCGAACTGGGACAAGATCCGCTCGCTGCCCACCCTGCAGGAGGGGGGCCGGGTCACGGCCGCGGTGGCGTCGCAGACCTCCGACGCTTCGGCGTCGCTCCTCATCGCCAACGATGCCGCCCTGAAGGCGCACGGGCTCACACCTCGCGCCCGGATCCATCACATGAGCGTGCTGGCCGACGATCCCATCTTCATGCTGACCGCGCCGATCCCGGCGACGAAGCGGGCGCTCGAGCGCACCGGCATGTCCGCCTCCGACATCGATCTGGTCGAGATCAACGAAGCCTTCGCCCCGGTCGTGCTGGCGTGGCTGAAGGACACCGACTTCACCCACGAGCAGACCAACGTGAACGGCGGCGCCATCGCCCTCGGCCACCCGCTCGGCGCCACCGGCGCCAAGCTCATGACCACCCTGCTCCACGAGCTCGAGCGCACCGGCGGCCGCTACGGCCTGCAGACCATGTGCGAGGGCGGGGGCCAGGCGAACGTCACCATCATCGAACGGCTGTAACGAGACGTTCGCTTCGCAGCAGCACGGCGAACGTCACCATCATCGAACGGCTGTAGCGAGACGGACGACACCCTCGTTCTTGTCGGTGGATCGGGGGTCCAGCTCCCCGATCTACCGACAAGAACGGATCTGGAGACGAGAACAGGTCTGGAGATGAGAACCGGGGGAGACAGCGAGGCGCGCTCAGGCGTCGGGCCAGCCGAACCAGGTCGCTCGGGCGGCGGCGAGGACGGCACCGTCGGCGGTGGCCAGCGCGGTGCCGGCGTACATCCGCTTGTCGTCGCGGCCGATCTGCCAGCCGGTCACGACGTGGTCGATCTCGGGCTGCGCCGGCGCGTACTGCTCGAACACGATCCGGCCCAGCAGGCCGGCCCGCTCGCCGCGGGCGATGAAGGCCATCGACCCGGGGCAGTCGAGCGCGGCGAGGACCCACAGGGGATCGACGGCGCCGCCGTCGCCGGCGTGTGCCGTGCGGGGGCGCCACACGCCCGCCACCTCCTCGTGACCGTCGACGTCGAGCGGTCCGACCGTGATGGCGAGACCGTCGTCATCGTCGCGGGCCAGGCCGCAGCCGAAGCAGATCGGGTGCACGCCCTGCTCGTCCCAGTGCGACGGCGAACCTGCCTCCGCCGCCCGGGCCTGCTCGACTGACGGCACGGGTGGCACCTCGATCTCGAGCTCGGCCGGCATCGCCTCTGCCAGCAGGTCGTCGCCGTGGCGCAGCTCCCACCGGCCGTCGCCGGCGTCGACCAGATCGAGTTCCACGTCGATCGGTGTGGGGCGGCGCAACGTGACCTGGGCCGCACCGCGGATCCGGCGGGCGAGGAGGCCGGCGACGTAGCCACCGTGGCCCATGGCGGGCGGACCGACGTGGCGCGGGCTGACGACGATGCTCGACATGGTCGGCCACGCTGGCAGCTGGCGTGGATCCGGTGCCAACCGGCCGCGGTCGGCAAGGATCGGGCGATGACCCCGAGCGAGCGCTGGCACCGAGTCGCACCGGTGGCCTGCAGCGTCCTCGCCGTCGTCGCCACCGCGACCACGTTCGCCTCGTGGGGCCGTTCGGGTCGTCGGGTCCGCACCAGCTACGGCCTCGTCGGCATCGTCGAACGAGCGGGCGTGCTGGGGCCGGGCGTGGCCCGGCTGTCCGTCGTGTGGTTCTTCGTCCCCGCCCTGTGCGGCGCCGTCCTGATCACCTTCGCCCTGCGCCGGGACGTGGCCACCTACGCCACGACGGCTGCGCTGGGGGCGATCGTCACCGTCGGCGGCGTGCTCGTGGCCCGGTCACCGCTCGTCCTCCAACCGGGTGCTGCGTTCGGCATCGGCACCGGTGTCTGCGCGATGCTGGCGGGCACAGCTGCGCTGGTCACGAACATCACGAGGCGGACACGATGAGCAACGAATGGGGACCTCCGGCGATCGAGCCGGTCGAGCCCGACCTGACCCTGCGGACCGAGGGCGAGATCACCAAGTCCGGTCGCTTCCGCGGCCGGGTCGTGGCCGGCGTCATCGGCGTGGTGTTGCTGGTGGGCGGCACCACGTTCGCCGTCACCCAGCTCGGTTCGTCCGGTCCCGACAGCCCCGAGGAAGCCGTCTCTCAGCTCCTGGACGCCGCCTCCAACGAGGATGTGCTCGGCCTGCTCGCCACCCTCGATCCCGGCGAGCGCGACGCCCTGCAGCAACCGGTACAGGACCTCTTCCACGAGCTCGAGCGGCTCCAGGTCGTGGACTCCTCCTTCTCGCTCGACGGCGTCAAGGGCGTCGACCTCCAGTTCGACGACGTCACCTTCCGGACCGAGCCGGTGCGCGACGACCTCGCCCGCGTCTACTTCACCGGCGGCACGGTCACCGGCGCCTTCAACGCCGACGAGCTCCCGATCGGCGCCTTCGTCTCCGACACCCTCGATCGCTTCGGTGCCGACATCAGCGGCGCGTCGAGCTCGGACACGACCCAGCTCACCGACGGCGACACCTTCCTCGTCGCCCGCAACGGCTCCGACGGCTGGCGGGTGAGCATCGGCTACACCATCGCCGAGGCGGCCCGACTCGATGCCGGGCTCCCGTTGCTGGCCAGCGGCATTGCACCCATCGGCGCCGACTCCCCCGAGGCCGCGGTCGAGGGCATGGTGCAGGCCGGCGCCGACTTCGACCTGCGGGGCATGATCGCCCGCCTGTCGCCCGGCGAGTTCGGCGCCCTGCAGGACTACGCCGACCTGTGGATCAGCGACGCGGCCCAACAGATGGCCTCGGCCGGCGACGACTACGACGTGTCGATCGACGACCTGTCGCTGCACTCCGACGGCTCGGGCGACCGGGCCTCGGTCTTCGTCGACTCCGTCGGGGTCACGGTGACGAACCACGACGGCCAGCACATGACCGCGTCCAGCGACGGGAAGTGCTTCACGATCGAGGGTGATCTCGACGGTCTCGACCTCACCGGATCACCGTTCGAGAACGGCCCCATCTGCGCCGGCGACCTCAACGACGTCTCCAGCGGGTTGTTCGGCACCGGCGGGTCGGCCGATCTGGGCACCGATCTCCCCACGCTCCCCGCCTTCGACACGCCCGAGATCGGCATCACCACCGCCAAGGTCGACGGGAAGTGGTACGTCGCCCCGATCCAGACCAGCCTCGACGGTGTGGTCTCGTTCCTGAAGGTCCTCGATCGCAGCGACCTCGACGCCATCGTCGACTTCGTCGACCAGATGGTCACGTCGTTCACCGAGTCCTTCACGACCATCGACAGCGGGTTCGGCTCGTCGTCGGGCCAGGGCTCCTACACCCCCGATCAGTCCCCCCGGTGCCGACGACCAGGCTCGGGGCCGGCCGGACACCTCGATCGACTACAACGCCATCGCCGAGCTCGTGCAGCTCTACGCCGGCGATCCCGACCTGGCCGACTGCATGCTGAACGAGCTGCTGGCCCAGGAGGACAGCATCCTCGCCGAACTGGGATCGTCCTACCGGTCGGGAGCAACACCGAGCCAGGACGTGCAGGACGCCTTCTTCGCCGCCGAGGCGGACTGCCGCGCCACCGGCTGACCCATCGGGCGTCGGCGCCTGTTTCTGACGGGGTGTCAGGTCCTGCCAGACTCGCCGCCATGACTGGCATCTGCGAGGGACGGGTCGTGATCGTCACCGGGGCGGGCCGCGGCATCGGCCGCGGCCACGCACTGGAGTTCGCTCGCCAGGGCGCCAAGGTGGTGGTCAACGACCTCGGGGTCGAGCTCGACGGCACGTCGGCCCGGGGGGCCAGCGGACCGGCCCAGGACGTGGTGGCCGAGATCACCGCCGGAGGCGGCGAGGCGGTGGCCAACGGCGACGACATCGCCGACTGGGACGGCGCCGGACGGCTGGTGCAGCAGGCCATCGACACCTTCGGGGCCATCGACACCGTGGTCAACAACGCCGGCTTCGTGCGTGATCGGATGTTCGCCAACGCCACCGAGGACGAGTGGGACGCCGTCGTGCGCGTCCACCTCAAGGGCCACTTCTGCGTGTCGCGCCATGCCGCCGGTTGGTGGCGCGACGAGGCCAAGGCGGGGCGACCGCGACAGGGACGCATCGTGAACACCTCGTCCGGCGCCGGCCTGCTCGGATCCGTCGGCCAGGCGGCGTACTCGGCGGCGAAGGCGGGCATCGTCGGCCTCACGTTGGTGCAGTCGGCCGAGCTCGGTCGCTACGGCGCCACCGCCAACGCCATCGCGCCGGTGGCCCGCACCCGCATGACCGAGACGGTCTTCGCCGACGACATGGTCGCGCCCGACACCGGCTTCGACGCCAAGGCCCCCGAGAACGTGGCCCCACTGGTGGCCTGGCTCGGCTCCGACGACGCGGCCCACGTCACCGGGCGCGTCTTCGAGATCGACGGTGGCCAGCTCACGCTGATGGACGGCTTCCGGCACGGTCCCATGGTCGACAAGGGCGACCGCTGGGACCCGGCGGAGCTGGGCGCGGTGATCGACGACCTCACCAGCCGGATCGACCCGCCGGAACCCGTCTTCGGCGCCACCTGAGCCGTTCGCTTCGCTCACTTCTGGAGTTGCTCGCAGGGCGAGCAACGTCCCTGGTCAGCAAGGTGGTTGCTGAGTCATGCGAACGTGGGATGTCCGAACGGCTGGCAGACTGCCGGACGTGCAGCTTCCCGCCGGGTTCACCGCCCACACGGCCAACGTCGGCATCAAGGACGACACCACCGACTTCGCCGTCGTGGCCGCCGACCGTCCGTGCGTGGCGTCGGCGGTGTTCACCAAGTCGCGCTTCGCCGGCCCCAGCGTCACGTTGTCGCAGCGCCACGTGGCTGATGGAACCCTGCAGGCCGTGGTGGTGGTGTCGAAGAACGCCAACGTCGCCACCGGACCCGAGGGCGACGCCGATGCCCTCGAGCTGGCCGAGGGTGTGGCGAAGGCCGTGGGATGCGACCCGGACGACGTGCTGGTGGCCTCCACCGGTGTCATCGGTCGGCGCTATCCGATGGAGCGGGTCCGCGCCCACCTCGCCGCCATGTCCCCGCCGGTGGATCGCGACGCCGATCCGGTGGCCGAGGCGATCATGACCACCGACACCCACCCGAAGACGGCCACGGCCACCGCCGGGCCCGCCACCGTGGTCGGGATCGCCAAGGGCGTGGGGATGATCGAACCCGACATGGCGACGCTGCTCACCTTCCTGTTCACCGACGCCGAGATCGACCAGCCCGCGCTCGACGGCATCTTCCGCGGTGTCGTCGATCGCACCTTCAACTGCCTCTCGGTCGACACCGACACGTCGACATCGGACACCGCGGCCATCCTCGCCTCGGGCCACGCCGGCCCCGTCGATCCCGATCTGCTCACCGCCGCCGTCGACTGGGTCTGCCTCGACCTCACCCGCCAGCTGGCCCGCGACGGCGAGGGCGCCGAGACACTCATCGTCGTCACCGTCGACGGCGGTCGCGACGGCGCCCAGGCCAAGCGGGTGGCCAAGGCGATCGTCAACTCACCGCTGGTGAAGGCGGCGGTGCACGGCGCCGACCCCAACTGGGGTCGCATCGCCATGGCCATCGGCAAGTGCAGCGACGACACCGACATCGACCAGCGGGCCGTCACCATCCGCATCGGCGGCCAGGAGCTGTACCCGTCGCCGGCCGGCGACGACGCGCTCGCCGCGCTGACCGACTACCTGCGCGGCGACGAGGTCGACATCCACGTCTCGCTCGGCATCGCCGGCGGCGAAGCCACCGTCTACGGCTGCGACCTCACCGCCGGCTACGTCCGGATCAACGCCGACTACACGACCTAACTGGAATGTGCTCGCTCGTGCCTCGCTGCGCGCATTCCCACGTACACGGAGTCGACCGGACCGCCGCGCCCGGTCGCTCGCTGCGCTCCGCTCCGGACCGGCGACACGCTCGCCTCGTCCGTGGCGGCGCACACTCCCACGTACACGGAGTCGACCAGGCCCGCTCGCTCGTCCGCTCCGCTGGCGCTCCGCTCCGGACCGTCGAACGGGCTCTAGCCCGCGCACTCGCCGCGATGCTCGAGAGGGCCACGCCGCGGCGGGCCTGGCGGATGGGGTGGGCGTCGAGGCCGTTGGTGAGGTACACGAAGGACAGGCCGGTCTCGGGGTCGGCCCACGCCAGCTGCCCGCCGGCGCCGTTGTGGCCGAAGCGGCGCGGTGAGCCGGTCTTGCCGAAGCCACGGTAGGAGGCCTTGCCGTCGTCGCCGGCCGTCACCAGGCCGAGGGTGCGAAGGATCGGGACGCCCACGAGCGGGTCGGGGAAGCGGTTGCGCACGTTGCCGGTCACGTCGGCGAGCAGTTCCGTGTCCCACAGGCCCTTCGGGTCGTGGAGGAGCGCCTGGTAGAAGCAGGCGAGGTCGGCGGCGTCGGAGATGCCACCGCCGCCCGGCACCCCGAGGGCCTTGGTAGCCGGTTCGTTGAAGCCGAGCAGCGCGTCCTCGGTCACCTCCGTCACGGGAAGCTCGCGGACACCGAAGGCGGCCTCGAGCTCGTCGGGCGTCGGCGGCTCGCCGACCGCGATGAGCTCGGCCACGTCGCCCTGTTCGTCGATGGGGACACCGACCCGCAGCCGCTCGAGACCGAGCGGGGTGAGGATCCGGTCGGTCACGACCTGGCGGTAGTCCCGACCCACCACCCGCTCGATGATCTCGGCCAGAACCCAGTGCGCGGCCGTCGGGTGGTATTCGTAGCGGGTCCCCGGCTCCCAGTTGGTGCGCCATCCGCGCATGCGCTCGACCCGACCCTCCCGGGTGGACCACGCCGGGGGACCCATCGGTGCCGTGGGGAAACCCGACGTGTGGAGCATCACCTGCTCGACCGTGATGGTGGCGCCGTGGTCCGGGTCGCCATCGGCCATGAACTCGGGGATGTAGTGCTGCACGGGCAGGGTGATGTCGACGTCGCCGTCCTGCATCAGGGTCCAGAAGGTGGACACGACCACGGCCTTGGTGGCGGAGAAGATCACGTATCGGGTCTGGGCCGTGGCGTCGCCGAGCGTTTCGCCCGCCACCACCTCGCCGTCGAGCGCCACCGCGTACTGGCACGACGGGAGCAAACCGCTGTCGATCTCCCGGCGTGCCCGATCGGCGAGTTGGTCGAGTTTCTCGGCAACGAGTTCGGTCATGACGGCACGCTAACGCCGCTCGAGGATCGGCGCGTTGTGCCCGATATGGCGGAGCAGCGCGACGATCGGCGCGTTGCATCCCCCAGCGGAACGGCCCCGAGGCTCGCCGCTACGCCACCACGATCCAGACCATGGCGAAGTGGCAGGCGGCCGCCGCCACCGTGCAGACGTGCCAGACCTCGTGGTACCCGAACACGGCGGGCCGCGGATCGGGCCGCTTCATCAGCAGGACCAGCGCGCCGACCGAGTACACCGCGCCGCCCAACGCCATCAGCACCAGGGCGGCGAGCTCGATGTGGTGGACGATGGCCGGCAGGGCCAGCACCGCGGCCCATCCCATGAGCACGTAGATGGTGTTGCTGCTGCGGGGGAAGCGGTGGATGCCGAACAGCTTGAGGCTGATGCCCACACCCGCCGCCACCGCCATGGCCGCCAGGAAGCCGTTGCCCGCCTGGTCGGGCAGGACCAGCAGGCAGATCGGCGCCCAGGTACCGGCGATGAGCAGGTAGATCATGGAGTGGTCGGCCAGCTGCATGCGTCGGCGCGCCGTCGGCGTGGAGGCCAGGAGGTGATAGCTGGCCGAGGTGGAGAAGACGATCAGCTGGGCGACGACGTAGACGATCGCGGCGAGACGGGCCCGGGAGCCGTGGGCGGCGAGGACGAGCAGGACGCCCATCGGGATGACAGCGAGGGCGCCGCCGGCGTGGAGGAAGCCCCGGTACTTCGGCCGCGGCCAGAGGTACGACGGGAGGTCGTGCTTCGGCGCGGCGATCAGATCCACCCGATCAATGATGCCTGCTCGACGGCGTGATGACGAACACCAGCTCAGGGAACCAGCACCGGGGCCCAGGGATTCGTCGGATCCTGGGTGCACCACGACGCCACGTACGGGTACGGGTCGACGGCCGGTCCGGCGCCGGGGTGCACCTCGAAGTGGAGGTGGGTGGCATCGGCGTTGCCCGACCGGCCCACAGTGCCGATCTGGGTGCCCGCGGCCACGGGTCCGACGACGTCGAGCGAGCGGAGGTGGCCGCCGAAGTACTCGTTGCCGGCGTCGTCGAGGAGGTAGAAGCCGAGGCCGCCGAGCGCCGAGTGGCTGGGCCGGACCGTGCCCGAGAACGGAGCGATCACCGGCGTGCCGCCGGGCGCCATCATGTCGACGCCCTGGTGGTGGCGACCCCCCGATCGAGCGAAGCCCCACGAATCGACGAACTCGCTGCCGGGCGCTGGGCAGTAGACGCGGGGCGGGGGTGCGGGAGCGGCCGCCTGCGCGAGGGCGCGAGCGCTCTCGCCGGCCCGGGTGGTGAGGGTGGTGGCGAACTGGCCGATGGCGCCCGGGCCGACCACGGCGGGCGCGGCGGGTGTCACCGGTCGCTCGTCGGGGACGGCGGCCACGGCGGAGGGGCCCATCACCAGGAAGGCGCCCGCGCCGACCGCGACGGCGACCGTGACGACGAACGCGACCAGGGCGCGACGGCTGGACCGGGTCCGTGGCATGGCGCATGACGATTCCATGACGGACCGATGACGGTCAAATCCTGGATCGTCACATTGGTGGTGTCGCCGCCGCCGGCGGTGGGCGCCAGCGGCGACCCATCGTGCGGTGTGGTCAGCTCAGCTGAGGCGCTCGACGATCATGGCCATGCCCTGGCCACCGCCCACGCACATCGTCTCGAGGCCGAACTGCTTGTCCTCGTCCTCGAGGGCGTTGAGCAGCGTGGTCATGATCCGGGCGCCGGTCATGCCGAACGGGTGGCCGAGGGCGATGGAGCCGCCCTTGACGTTGAGCTTGTCGAGGTCGATGCCGAGATGCTTGGCCGAGGGCAGCACCTGAGCCGCGAACGCCTCGTTGATCTCGACCAGGTCGATGTCGTCGATGGTCATGCCGGCCCGGCCCAGTGCCTGGCGGACCGCACCCACCGGCCCCATGCCCATGATCTCGGGGTTGAGGCCGGTGACGCCGGACGACACGATGCGGGCCAGCGGCGTGAGGCCCAGTTCGCGAGCCTTGGTGTCGCTCATCACGATCACCGCGGCCGCGCCGTCGTTGAGCGGGCAGGCGTTGCCGGCGGTGACCGAACCGTCGGGCCGGAACACCGGCTTGAGCTCCGAGAGCTTCTCGACCGTGGTGCCGGGTCGGGGACCGTCGTCCTTGCTGACCACCGTGCCGTCGGGGAGCGTGTAGGGCGAGATCTCCCGGTCGAAGAAGCCGTTCTCCTGGCTCTCGACCGCCCGCTGCTGGGACCGGGCACCCCACTCGTCCATCTCCTGGCGGGACACACCCTCGGCCTGGACCACGTTCTCGGCGGTCTGGCCCATGGCGATGTAGATGTCGGGCAGATGCGACGGCGGCTTCCAGGTGTCGGCCCCGCCGGCCGACCGCTCGGCGGTGCGGGCCTCGGCCTCGGCGAACGCCTCGTTGTGCGGCCCCACGTCGGCGGCGCCGTTCTTGTAGCGCGACACGGTCTCGACGCCGGCCGCGATGAACACGTCGCCCTCACCGGCCTTGATGGCGTGAGCGGCCATGCGGATGGTCTGCAGCGATGACGAGCAGTAGCGGTTGACGGTGACGCCGGGGACGTCGTCGAGGCCGGCCATGACGGCGGCGACCCGGGCCAGGTTGTACCCGGCCTCGCCGGCGGGCTGCCCGCAGCCGAGCATGACGTCCTCGACGGTGTGCGGATCGAGGGCGGGGACCTTGCCCAGCACGTCCTTCAGGATGAAGGCGGTGAGGTCGTCGGGACGGGCGTCGACCAGCGAACCCTTGTTGGCGCGGCCGATCGCGGTACGGGACGTGGCGACGATCACTGCTTCGGGCATGGTGGGCTCCTGTGGTCGGGGACGACGGTGACGCGGCCCACCTTCCTAGTCGTGCTCCCGGGTGTCGAGCCAGCGAGCGAGACCCTGGGCGTTGGAGTGGATGCCCGACAGCGTCTCGAGCCGCTCCCTCGCCACCGGGTCCATGCCGTCGTCGTCGGTGACCCCGAACGCGTCCTCGAGCGCCAGCGTGATGTCCCGATCCTCCCGCCACGCCCGCTCGGCCACCTCGGCCCAGCGGCGCAGGGTGTCCTCGGCCTCGACGAGGATGTCGACCGGATCGGGGACGAGGCCGTAGTGGGCGAGGGCGATGCCGCTCGGGCTGCGGGCGGCGAACGTGTGCAGCGAGTGGATCGCCTGCTCGAGGTCGAAATCCGGCGGTGGGGTCGCGGGCCGGAGGATGCCGGCGTCGGGGAGGCGCACGCCCACGGCATCGCCGGCGAAGAGCAGGCCGGACTCCGAGTCGTGCAGGGCGAGGTGGTGCTTGGCGTGGCCCGGCGAGTCGACCGTGGTCAGGGTGCGGTTGGAGGAGATCTGGATCTGCTCGCCGTCGGCGAGGACGTGGATGCGGGCCGGATCGGTGGGATCGAGCCGCCCGTAGAGCGAATCGAGCAGGTCGCCGTAGACCATGGCCGCCGACGACACCAGGCGCTCGGGTTCGGCCAGGTGCCGCGCCCCGCGCTCGTGCACGTAGACGGTGGCGTTGGGGAAGGCGCGGGCCACGTCGCCCACCCCGCCGGCGTGGTCGAGGTGGATGTGGGTCACCGCGATGCCGGCCAGATCGTCGGCCCCCACCCCCAGGGCCTCCAGCTCGGTCAGCAGGGTCGCCACCGACGACTGCGATCCGGTCTCCACCAGCACGGGTGCGTCACCCTCGACGAGGAAGCCGGCGGTGACCCGCTCCCACCCACCGAGGAGGGTGTCGATCTGCACCACGCCGGGGCCGATCCGTTCGGACATCGTGGGCTCCTTCTGCGCCGGGGGCCAGTACCTTCGGGCCGTGGCCGAACCTAGCTCCGGGAGCACGACGTGGTCGGTGGGCGAGCTCTCCGACGCCATCGCCGAGCGCCTCCGCGCCGCCTTCCCCACCGAGGTCTGGGTCCGCGGCGAGATCCAGAACTTCCCGCGCAGCCCCGGCTACCACTCGTACTTCACCCTGGTCGACAGCGAGACCACACCGCCGTCGCAGCTCTCGGTCGTCCTGCTCAACAGCGAGAAGCAGCGGGTCAACCGGCTCCTCATGAAGGCCGGGTACCGGGTGCGGATGTCCGACGGCACCGAGGTGCGGATCAGGGGCCGGCTCGACTGGTACGGCCCGCGCGGCCAGCTCCAGCTCCGCATGGTCTCGATCGACCCCGCCTTCACCCTCGGCCAGCTGGCCGCGGCCCGGGCCGAATTGCTCGATCGGCTCCGGGCCGAGGGTCTGCTGGCGGCCAACCGCGCCGTCCCGATGCCGCTGCTCCCCTTGCGGATCGGTGTCGTCACATCGGCGGGGAGCGCGGCGGAGGCCGACCTGCTCGACGAGCTCGGCCGTTCGGGCTACGCCTTCGAGATCCAGGTCGCCGACGTGCGGGTCCAGGGCAACGACGCCCCGTCGTCGATCGCCGGCGCCATCACGTGGTTCGCGTCCCGGCCGGTCGACGTGGTGGTCGTGGTTCGGGGCGGAGGCGCCAGCACCGACCTGGCCGCCTTCGACCACGAGCTGGTGGCTCGCGCCATCGCGGCCAGCCCCCATCCCGTGGTCACCGGCGTCGGCCACGAGGTCGATCGATCGGTGGCCGACGAGGTCGCCCACCTGGCGGCCAAGACCCCGACCGCGGCGGCGCAGCACCTGGTGGGTGTGGTCGCCGGCGCGCATCTGCTGGCCGAGGACGCCTATGCGGGCACGGTGGCGGCCGCCGATCGGGGCCTGCGCCGCGCCGCGCTGCACCTCGACCGCCTCCAGGCCCGAGCCGCCACCGCCGCGGTCACCGCCACCCGGGCCGAGCTCGGCCGCATCGACGCCTGCGCCACCCGGCTCGCACCTCTCGCCCGCCGCCAGGTCGAGCGGGCCGCGGATGCCATCGACGAGCGGGCCCGTCGGCTGCGCCGGGTCGCGCCGAGGCGAGTCGACGACCGCGAGCAGCACCTCCAGGTGCTGGCCACGCGGGTGTCGTTGCTCGATCCCCGGCGAGCCCTGGCCCGGGGCTGGTCGATCACGCGACGCCCCGACGGCACGGTGGTACGTTCCGTCGCCGACGTGCCGGCCGGCACCATGGTGCACACGACCCTGGCCGACGGCACGATCGCCTCGGTCGTCGACGGTGTGGAGCAGACATGAGCGAGTCGGACGGCCTCGATCCGGTGCCGGCGGGGTACGCCGAAGCGGTCGCGGAGCTGGAGTCCATCCTGCGCGAGATCGAGGACGAGGACGTCGACGTCGACCTGCTGGCCAGTCGGGTGGCCCGCGCGGCCGGGCTCATCGAGTTCTGCCGCGATCGCATCCTGTCGGCCCGATCGGCCGTCGAGGCCGCCACCGAAGCCCTCGGCGACGGCACCTGACCCCCCGACCCGGGCCGGTCCCCGGCCCGAACACCCGGTTCTGGCACCACAACGTGTGGTCGGCGAGCGAAGGATGTGGGGCCAGAACGGAGAGATCGGAGGAGAGCGGCCGGTCAGCGGCTGGTCATGGTGGGGAGCAGGGCGGCGAGCTGGGCCGGGTTCGAGCCCCGCAGCTCGACGAAGGTGGCGTCGGAGAGGCGGGTCCGGAGCACCGACGCTCGGAAGTCCGGTACGAACCACGTCTCCGGGCCGTCGATCTCGACCGGTACGGCGTTGGTGCCATCGAGCTCGGCGCCGGACGGCACCGTGACCTCGGCCAGTTCGATGAGATCGGATCCGTCGGAGTAGAAGCGGACGACCTCGGACGCGGAATCGCCCTCGTCGGGAGAGCCCGAGCGGAGCACGGTGCCCTCCAGCTCGTAGCCCGGGGGCGGGGTGATGTCGACGTGGAGCTTGGCGATGGTGGCGTCGTCGGCCTGCACCGCCACGGTGGAGAGCAGGGCCTCGAACTGGGGGGCGTCGGTGATCTCCGGCGTGGGATCGAAGACGGCGGGGTCGGCCTCGATCCCCACGGCGACCTCGGTGGCGGTGCGCTCGGTGAGCACGGTGCCGTTCTCCTCCCAGCGTTCGTGGAGCACCAACCCGGTGTCGTCGATGCACACCTCGGTGGACTCGGCGTCGCTCGGGGCCGTGGCGCCCGGGTTGCTGAGCGGTTGGCCGGTCACGAACACCCGGCAGGGGCGACCGATGAACTCACCCGTGCCCTGCTCCTCGGCCCGCCCGAGGGCGACCATGGTGGCCATGGCGGCCAGGGGGCGCTGGTCGTACGCGGCGCGGTGGAGCTCGGGCTGGATCACCAACCACCCCTTGCGGTCGCTCAGATAGGTCCACAGCCGGCTCCGTGACGTGGCCGTGCCGCTGATCAAGGTCCCGTCGCGTGTCGACACGACCAGGGACTCGAAGGGCCGGACCACGGTCACGGTCTCGACCCGGGACAGGCCGCTCTCGACCACGTCGTAGGTGATCCGGTAGCTGTCGGGCGGGCTCTCGGGGAACGGTTCGGCGGCGATGGTGCCGATCGGCACCGGGTCCGGAGGGGCCGAGGTGGGCGGCGCCGTGACCGGGGTCGTGGTCGACGTCGTGGCGGTCGTGGTGGTGGTGGCCGCCTCGTCCGGGCCGCTGTCGCCCCTCGATCCGGTGATGACGAAGATCACCACGCCGCAGACGACGAGAGCGGCGAGGACCGGGATCAGCGGGCTGATGGGCCGCCGTTCCACTACCTCGCTCCCCAGGACATCCGGTCAGCTTGCCAGCCTCGTAGACCCGATACCGATCACCGCGCGGCGGACCGTTTCCCTACCGCCGTGTCCACCCGCACCCGTAGGCTCACAGCAACCATGGCTCTCCCCCGCGCTCGCAATGCCGTTCCAGTTCCACCGAGCCTCGCCCAGGTCGCCCAGCTGGTCGAGGAGCTGCTCACCGACGTCATCGACACCGAGTACGAGCGGTGGACGGCCCTGACCCCCGACCTGGCCGAACCGCTCGACGCCCTCCGCCAGCTGGTCATGGCCGGCGGAAAGCGCCTCCGCCCCGCCTTCTGCTACTGGGGGTTCATCGGCGCCGGCGGCGATCCTTCCGACCGGTTGGTCATCGAGGCCGGCGCCGCCTTCGAGTTCCTCCAGGCGTTCGCCCTCGTCCACGACGACGTGATGGACGGCTCGTCGACCCGCCGCGGCTTCCGCACCGCGCACCTCGCCTTCGCCGACACCCACGAGGCCGAGGTGTGGCGCGGTGAGCAGCGCCGCTTCGGCGAGGGCGTCGCCATCCTCATCGGCGACATGGCCCACGTCTACGCCGACCTCCTCCTGCGCAACGCCCCGCCCACCGTGCTCGAGGTGTGGGACGAGCTGCGCATCGAGCTCAACGTGGGCCAGTACCTCGACATCCTCGGCACGGCCCGGGGCGACACCGACCCCGCGGCGGCCCGTCGCATCGCCCGCTACAAGTCGGGCAAGTACACCATCGAGCGGCCGCTGCACATCGGCGCCGCGGTCGCCGGCCGGTTCCACGAGCTCGAGGCACAGCTCTCCGCCTACGGCGATCCCCTGGGCGAGGCGTTCCAGCTCCGCGACGACATCCTCGGTGCGTTCGGTGAGTCGACCATGACCGGCAAGCCGGTCGGCGACGACCTCCGCGAAGGAAAGCCCACGCCCCTCCTGGCCCTGGCCAGCCGCGACGCCAACCGCTCGCAGCGCGACGTCCTCGACCGCATCGGCACCCCGGACCTGGGCGCGGCGGAGATCGCCGCCATCCAGGACGTCCTGCGGGACACCGGTGCCGTCGAGCTCATCGAGGAAGACATCGAACGCCTGGCCAACAGCGCGCTCGACGCCATCGAGGTGGCCGACATCACCGACGAGGCCCGGGCCGCGCTCATCGACCTCGCCCACTTCGTGGCGTGGCGCGACTCGTGATCGTCCGATCCGAGCTGCGATGAGGGTCGTCGTCGTCGGCGCGGGGCTCGGCGGCCTCAGCGCCGCGGCCCACCTGCGCGGTCGAGGCCACGACGTCCTGGTGGTCGAGCGGGCCGACGGGCCCGGCGGCCGCAACGGTCTCCTCGAGCTCGGCGGGTACCGCTTCGACACCGGCCCCACGGTGTTCACCATGCCCGAGCTGCTCCGGACCGCGTTCGACGCCCTCGGAGCCGACATGGACGACTTCGTCACGTTGCGGCCCGTCGATCCGATGTACCGGGCGACCTACCACGACGGCTCCGAGCTGCGGGTCTGGCACGGCCGCGACCGGATGACACGCGAGATCCGCGAGGTCTGCGGGCCGGAGGCTGCCCGCCAGTTCGGCCGCTTCGCCGACTGGCTCCGCCAGCTCCACGACGCCGAGTTCCCCCACTTCATCGACACCAACTTCGACTCCCCGCTCGACCTGGCGTGGCCGCTGGGTCCCGCGCTGCGCCTCGTCCGCCTGGGCGGGTTCGGTTCCCTGGGCAAACGGGTGGCGTCCTACTTCGACGACCACCGGCTCCAGAAGATCTTCAGCTTCCAGTCGATGTACGCCGGCCTCGCCCCCTACGAGGCGCTCGCCATCTACTGCGTCATCACCTACATGGATTCGATCCAGGGTGTGTACTTCCCCGAGGGGGGCATGCACGCCGTGCCCCTCGGCCTCGCCGCCGCCATCGAGAAGGCGGGAGGCGAGCTCCGCTACGGGGTCAGCGTCGACCGCATCGTGCTCGCCGAGGGCACCAGTGGGCGGGTGCGCGGCGTCCACGCCAGCAGCGGCGGCGGCACCGAGTTCATCCCCGCCGACGCCGTGGTCTGCAACCCCGACCTACCGGTGGCCTACCGGACCCTGCTGCCCGGTCTGAAGCAGCCCTTCGCCGTGCGTCACGGCCACTACTCCCCCAGCTGCGCCCTGTGGCACGTGGGGGTCAAGGGCGAGCTCCCGGCGGGCGCCGCCCACCACAACATCCACTTCGGCGAACGCTGGGACGACGCCTTCCGCGACCTGCTCGACCGGGGACGGTGCATGCAGGACCCGTCGATCCTGGTCACCCTGCACAGCCTCGACGAGCCGACGCTCGTTCCCCATCCGGGCGACGGGGTTCCCAGGCACTCGCTCTACGTGCTCGAGCCCACCCCCAACCTCGACGGCCGTGTCGACTGGACCGTCGAGCGCGACCGCCTGCGGGAGTCGCTCCGCCGACGGGTGGGCGCCCTCGGCTACCCGGTCGACCTCGACCAGATCGAGGTGGAGGCCTTCGTCGACCCCACCGACTGGGAACGACAGGGCATGGAGCGCGGCACACCCTTCGCCCTCTCCCACCGGTTCCGCCAGACCGGACCCTTCCGGCCCAACAACGTCACCAAGCACGCGCCGGGCCTGGTCTTCGTCGGATCGGGCACCCTGCCCGGGGTCGGTGTCCCGATGGTGCTCGTGTCGGGCCGGCTGGCCGCCGAACGCGTCGACCAGCTCGGCGGTGTCCGATGAGCGGTGTCCGATGAGCCCGGTCACGCTCGAGCAGTCCTACGAGCACTGCCGCATGCTGAACAAGGCCAACGGGACGACCTACTACTGGTCCACGGCCGTCCTGCCCAAGGTCAAGCGCCACCACGTGCACGCCTTGTACGGGTTCTGCCGCCACGCCGACGACATCGTCGACGAGTGCGGTCCCGTGCCGGTCGACGTCCGGGCCAAGGCGCTGGCCGACTTCGGCGACCGCTTCTTCGACGGCCTCGAGGCCGGCGACAGCGACGACCTCGTGCTCAAGGCGATGATCCACACCGTGCGGGCGTTCCGGATCGACCCCGACTGTGTACGTCGCTTCCTGGCGTCGATGACCATGGACCTCACCATCGAGTCGTACGAGACCTACGCCGACCTCGAGGGGTACATGGACGGATCGGCGGCCGTGATCGGCGAGATGATGCTGCCGATCCTCGAGCCGGTCGACGATGCCGCCATCGAACCCGCCCGCCAGCTCGGCAACGCCTTCCAGCTCACGAACTTCCTGCGCGACATCGGCGAGGACCTCGACCGGGACCGCGTCGTACGTACCGCAGGAGGACATCCGCCGCTTCGACGCCGCCGCCGCGTTCACCACCCGCACCGCCACGCCGGAGTTCCGCGCCCTCATGGCGTTCGAGATCGATCGGACCCGGGCGCTCTACCGCCAGGCCGAGGTGGGCATCGACCTGCTCCCCGACCGATCGGCACGCTGCGTCCGGGCCGCCTGGGTGCTCTACTCGCGGATCCTCGACCAGATCGAGGCCATCGACCTCGATGTGTTCTCGGCCCGGGCCCGCGTCCCGACCTGGCAGAAGCTGGCCACCGCGGGCCGGGTCCTCCTCCGCGGCCGGTGACCGCACCGGCCCGGCGATCGAGCCGTCCCACCACCCCCCTCCCACCCGTTCTGGTCGGTCATCGCGACATCAGGGGTGACCGATGACCGACCAGAACGGGGGTTTTGGCGGGGTGGCGGTTGCGTGGGTGGCCTTCGGGGTCATGGCGCTGGCCCAGATCGCCATCCCCCTGACCGATCACGACCCGACCATCGAGTGGCTGTCGTCGCTGGTCGTGGCCGCCTTCTTCGCCACCACGCTGGCGCTGGCCATCGCCCACTGGGGCCTGCGCCGCGCCGCGCTCGGCTGCGCCTTCGTGGTGGTCGCCACCTTGGTGGTGGAGCGGATCGGGACCACCACCGGCTTCCCGTTCGGGGCCTACGACTACACCGGTGCCCTCGAACCGACCGTGGCCGGTGTCCCGCTCATCGTCCCGTTGGCCTGGTTCGCCATGGGGGTGCCCGCCCTCGAGGTCGGCCGGCGCATCAGCGGTTCCCGTCCCGTCGCGGTGGTGGCGGGCGCGGCGGCGCTCGCCGCGTGGGACCTGTTCCTCGACCCGCAGATGGTCGACGCCGGCTACTGGCGCTGGCACGCCGGCGGCGCGTACCAGGACATCCCGCTGTCGAACTACGCCGGCTGGTTCGGGCTCGGACTCGTGGTCATCGGCGTCCTCGACCGCATCCGCGGCGACGCGTTGCCGGCGGGCACCAGCCTCGTCGCCCTCTACACCTGGTGGGCGGTGATGGACACGGTCGGCTTCGTCGTGTTCTTCGATCGTCCGCTCGTCGGTCTGGTCGGGGGCATCGGCATGGGCACCCTCACCGCGCTGGCGTGGCGCCCCCGGCCATCGACGGCACCGGTGCGCGTGGGGGCGGAACGTGGCTGAGGTCGTGGTGGTGGGGGCGGGTGTCGGGGGCCTCGCCGCTGCCATCCGCATCGCCGCCGCCGGCCACGACGTCACCGTGGTGGAACGGCTCGATCGGGTGGGCGGCAAGCTCGCCGAGCACCACGCCGACGGATTCACGTGGGAGACCGGGCCATCGCTGCTCACCCTGCCGTCGGTCTTCGCCGAGCTCGCCGAGATGGCAGGCCGCCGCCTCGACGACCTCGTCGACCTCGTGCGGCTCGACCCCATCTGCCGTTACCACTTCGCCGACGGGGCGACCTTCGACCATCGAGCCGACGCCCGCGACGCCGCCGCCGAGGCCGAGGGGCTCAGCGAGGGCTCCGGCGACCACTGGCGCTCGTACATGGCCCACGCCGCGTCGGTGTGGGAGGTGGCCGAGCGGACCTTCTTCGCCGGGCCCATGACATCGCCGCTGCGTCTGCTCCGCCGCATGCGTTCACCCCGCGACCTGCTCGCCATCGATCCGCTCCGATCGCTGCACGGCCGGGCCCGCGCCAGCTTCGACGACGCCCGGCTCGTGCAGTGGGCCGATCGCTACGCCACCTACTCCGGCTCGTCCCCCTACGACGCGCCGGCCACGCTGTCGTGCATCCCGCACATCGAGCAGGCGCTCGGCGCCTGGTACGTCCGGGGCGGGCTGGGCCGCCTGGCCGATGCGCTGGGCGAGCTGGCCACCACCGTGGGCGTGACCATCCGGACGGGGTGCGACGTCGAGACCATCACGTCCGACGGGAGACGGGCCACCGGCGTGCGGACGACCACCGGCGAGACCATCAGGGCCGACGCGGTGGTCGCCGACGCCGACGCCCTGCACCTCTACCGGGACCTGCTGGTCCACCGGAGGGCGCGCCGCCGGGCCGAGGCCGCGCCGCGTTCGTCGTCGGGCTTCGTGCTGCTGCTCGGCGTCGAAGGCCGGACCGAGGGTCTCGCCCACCACAACGTGTCGTTCTCCAACGACTACCGCGAGGAGTTCACCTCGCTGTTCCGCTACCGCGAGCCGGCGAAGGAACCAACCGTCTACGTGGCGGCCTCGGCGGTCACCGACCCGACCCAGGCGCCCGACGGGTGCGAGAACTGGTTCGTCCTCGTCAACGCCCCGTCGTTCACCACCGATCCGGGCGCGGGGGCCGACCGCTCCGTCGAGCACGACTACCGGGGCTACGGCGATCACGTGCTGGAGGTGATGGCGGCCCGGGGCTGGGATCTCAGCGGCCGGATCGTGCACCGCGAGGAGATCACGCCCCGGGACATCGCCACCACGTACCGGACGCCGGGCGGCTCGATCTACGGCACGTCGTCCAACGGCCGGCGCGCCGCCTTCCTCCGGCCCGGCAACCGGGGGCCGATCGACCGCCTCTACCTGTGCGGTGGCAGCAGCCATCCCGGTGGCGGGTTGCCGCTGGTGGCGATCAGCGGGAAGATCGCCGCCGACCTGTGCACCGCCGACCTCACGGCCTGAGGCGGTACGCACGCGCGTCCAGTTTCGAGACGGGCGGGGGTACGCAGGCGCGTCCAGAATCGGGATGCGGGCGGGGGCCCGATCAGGTGCGGAGGGTGCGGGCGATGGCGGCGACGTCGTCGTCGGCGCCGACCGGGCGCAGGGCCCACGACCAGCGGGCCGGGCCGCCGGTGACCTGGTACGGGGGCAGGGTGTCGGGGCCGCAGGCCCCGGTGCCGAGGCCGCGCTGGAGCACGTCGACGTGGACCTCCACGGTGTCGCTGGCCCGGAGGTTCGCCGTGGTGGTGGCGGCGTAGAGATCGGCATCGTGGTGGAAGCGGGCGGTGAACCCGAACGGGTCGAGCCGGTTGGTCGACGACACCAGCAGCCCGGCGCCGGCGGCGTCGGTGAGACGGAACCACCGGGTGTCGGTGTGGTTGCCGTGCTCCTGGGGCAGGACGTAGGGCACGTACTGCTCGGCCACCGGGGACGACCACCGGCCGAGCTGCTCGGCCGTCTCCCGGTCGACATAGGTCTCGCGGGGCCCGCGTCCGTACCACTCGAGCTGGTCGAGCTCGCCGCT
This sequence comes from uncultured Acidimicrobiaceae bacterium, assembly GCA_963747745.1. GTDB lineage: Bacteria > Actinomycetota > Acidimicrobiia > Acidimicrobiales > Salinilacustritrichaceae > Salinilacustrithrix. The sequence continues at coordinate 312,372 of CAVVGJ010000022.1, read as the reverse complement.
CACCTCGACGCGCGACCCGATGCGGGGCAGGTCGTCGAGCGCCACCGGCAGCGCCAGCTCCTCGTCGATCGCGATCACGCCGTCGGGGCGGATGCCGACCTGCTGGCGGTGGTCGATCCGGTCGCCCGAGCCCGGGAGCAGGAGCCGGCGACGAAGGGTGACCTGCACCGAGCCGTCGGACTGGCGGCGGGTGCGGACGCTGACCGGTTCGATCGAGATGCGATCCAGGCCCAGGGCCAGCCACGACTGCAGCGCTCCTGTCGCGCCCCCTGCGTCGAGGCGGCGGCCGTCGTTCTCGGTGGGGGCTCGCCACAGGCTGGCCTCGATCGGGCCGGCCAGCAGCTCGCGGCCGCCGCTGGCCACGCCCACCACGGCGGCCAACTCGTCGTCCCAGCGGACGACGACATCGCCGACCCGGGCCGACGTGGTGTCGAGGTCGACCTCGAGGGCCTCGACCTGCCTGGTCCGGGAGCCAGGGTGGGCCCGCTTGGTCTCGGGCAGATCGAACTGCTGCCACAACATCCGCTGACCGACCGGCGCCCAGGGCTGGACCTCCGAGACCACGCAGCGCAGGTCGACGTGCGCGTCGGCCCCCACCGGCACATCCACCACCGGGAGGTCGATCTCGATGGTGGCCTCGAAGCCTCCGGGCAGGTCGGGCAGCTCGAAGGTGCCCGACTCCACGACCTCGCCGTCGACCCGGATGTCGAACTCACCGGTCAGCCAGGACACATCGCGCCAGTCCTGGAGGTTGACGATGACCACCCGGCCCCGCTTGAGGTCGCTGGGACGGATGCGCAGCGGTGACCCGAGGTCGGCGTACTCGTAGAGGGCGGGCTTGGGCGTGCGATCGGGCCACGTCAGCCCGTTGCAGCAGAAGGTGGCGTCGTTGGGCTCGTCGCCGAAGTGGCCGCCGTAGGCCCAGTACTCGGTGCCCGACTCGTCCACGGCTCGGATGCCCTGATCGGTCCAGTCCCAGATGAAGCCCCCCTGCAAGCCGGGCGTGGTCTCGATCACGGCCCAGTAGTCGGCGAGGCTGCCGTTGCTGTTGCCCATGGCGTGGCTGTACTCGCACATGATCAGCGGTCGCTGCTCGTCGGTCTCCGCGGTGCGGGCAGCCCAGTTGGTGATGGCGGTGATCGAGGGGTACATCGGGCAGACGAGGTCGGTGGCCGGGCCGGCGTCGCCCGGATCGTCGGTTCCGGAGAACACCGGGTGGCAGGCCCCCTCGTAGTGGACGACGCGGGAGGGATCGGTCCGTCGGATCCACGCCGCCGCCGCGTCGTGGACGGCGCCGTATCCGGACTCGTTGCCCAGCGAGAAGGCGAAGATCGACGGATGGTTGCGGTCGCGGGCCACCATCCGCTGGATGCGATCGAGGATGGCGGCGGTGAAGCGACCGTCCTGGCACAGGCTGGCGAGGCGAGCGTGGGACTCGACGTCGGCCTCGTCGACGACCCAGAGGCCGAGCTCGTCGCACAGGTCGAGGAACCGAGGGTCGTTCGGGTAGTGCGACGTGCGGACAGCGTTGATGTTGTACCGCTTCATCAACTCGATGTCGCGCCGCATCGATGCCACCGAGACGGTCTTGCCCGTGTCGGGGTCGTGGTCGTGGCGGTTCACGCCGCGGATGAAGACCGGGTACCCGTTGAGCAGGAGCTCGCGGTCGACCACCTCGACCCGCCGGAAGCCGACACGGGTGGCGGTGGCCTCCACCACGTCACCGGACGGGTCGACCAGCGACACGACGACCGTGTACCGCACCGGCCGTTCGGACGACCACGGCGTGACGTCGTCGATGGTCTCGGCGATGCGGGCGACCGGTCCCTCGTAGAGGTAGGCGCTGATCATCTCGGCCACCGGTGACGAACGGTGGAAGTAGGGCACGTCGGCGCTGAGCGGTTGGGTGTCGAGCGCCTTGCCGTCGGCGTCGATGAGCGTGGTCTCGACCCGCCAGCCCTCGGCCGCGGCCGCGTCGTCGGCGAAGCCGACCTCGATCTCGGCCGTCAACCGTCCGGTGCTGAGGTCCTCGTCGAGACCGGCGGTGACCCGGACATCGGCGATGTGGGTGCGGCCGGTCGAGTACAGGTACACCTCGCGGTGCAGTCCGGCGTTCCACCAGTGGTCCTGGTCCTCGAGCCAGCTGCCGTCGGACCAGCGGACGACCACGAGCACCAGCGTGTTCTTGCCCGTGCGGACGTGGGGCGTGAGATCGAACTCCTGGGGCAGGCGCGAGTCCTTGCCCATCCCCACCGGCTTGCCGTTGCAGAAGACGTACAGGCAGCTCTCGGCCCCGCCCACGTGCAGCACGGTGCGCCGGGACTTCCAGCCGCGCGGCAGGTTGAACCGCTTGCGGTAGACGCCGGTGGGGTTGGCATCGGGCACCCGGGGCGGGTCCTCGACGAACGGCATGCGCACGTTCGTGTACTGCGGGTGGTCCTCGACGGACGGATCCATCGTCCAGCAGCTCGGCACCTCCATCGATTGCCACGGCCCGGTGGCATCGTCGTCGACCACGTCGGTCCCGACGGCTTCGGGACGGTCATGGAGGCGGAACTCCCAGTCGGTGCCGTCGAGTGACCGGAACCACGGTGACGCCGACCGGTCGACCGTGGCTGCCACCGTGTCGTCGGGGAAGGGGTAGCAGGTCGTGCGCATCGGCAGACGGTCGACGGCGATCTGCTCGGGCCGGCACCACGACTGGGGGCCGAACGCATCCAGCAGCCGACCCCCGGGCTCTCGATCGTCGCGGCCGGGAGCGGGAGGTGCCATGGCGCGGACCGTAGCTTGTGGCTCGTGCCGTTGCTCCCGCCGCCGCGACCCGGCACGGTCGTCCGGGCCGGTCTGTTGGCGGTGGCCGCGGGCCGGATCGCCCGTGGCGCCCGCCGCCGGCCGGCGATCAGGCCCCTGCACGCCGGTGCCGCGCGACCGCCCGTCACCGTCGTGGTCCCGGCTCGTGACGAGGCCCGACGGATCGAGCCCTGCATCCGCGCCCTGGCCCTGGACGGCGCCGACGTGCTCGTCGTCGACGACGGATCCACCGACACGACCCGCGCCGTGGCCGAATCCGCGGGGGCTCGGGTGATCGAGGCCGGACCCCTCCCGCCGGGCTGGGCGGGGAAGGCACACGCCCTCCAGGTCGGTCTGGAGGCGGCCACGACCCCGATCGTCATCGCGGTCGACGCCGACACCAGGGCCGAGCCCGGTTTCGTGGCCGCCATGGTCGACGCCCTCGGCGAGCACGTCCTGGTGACGGCGGGGGCGCGGGTCGACGCCCCCGACGCCGGCGGGCGCTCGGTGCACGCCTCGATGCTGGCCTCGCTGCTCTACCGCTTCGGTCCGCCGGGGATCACGGCCCGGTCGCCGGACCGGGTGATGGCCAACGGCCAGTGCATGGTCCTCGACCGCGCCGCGCTGCTGGCGGCGGGAGGCTTGGCGCCGGTGGCGTCGAACCTGGTCGAGGACGTGGCCCTCGCCCGCCACCTCGCCGGCCAGGGGCATCAGGTCGCGTTCGAGGACGCCACGGCCGTGCTGGGCGTCGAGGGCTACGGCAACGCCTGGCAGACCCTCCGCGGCTGGGGCCGGTCACTGGCCCTGCGCGAGGTGACATCGGCGCCGTGGACCGTCGCCGACCTGGCCGTCGTGTGGTCGACGATGGCCCTGCCCCTCCCTCGCCTGCTGGCCGGGCGAGGCGATGCCATCGACGTCGCCGCCCTCGCCCTGCGCCTCGGCGTGGCGGGGGCGACCGCCGGCGCCTTCCGTCCCCGGGGCACGGCGCTGCTGCTGGCGCCGCTCGCCGACGTCCCCACTGCCGTGGCGCTCACCGCGGGGGCGATCCGCCCGTCGCGCCACTGGCGGGGACGGCGCTACCCCTGACCGGCGCGCCGGTCGCGCCACGCCGCCTGAGCGAAGCGCAGTCCGATGATGCTCATGAGCGCGCCGGTGGCCGCCACCCGGGCCCGGGGGTCGACCATGGCCTGCACGACAGGGAAGCCGAACACACCGACCCGGGCCGCCACGGCGAACGAGCGGGTCGCCAGCCAGGCCAGGGCGAGGGCGATGACGGCGATGGATGCCGCCAACGGCGCCAGCACCACCGCACCGCCGGCGAAGGTGAGGATCGATCGACCGCCCCGGAAGCCCGCGAACAGCGGGAACGCGTGGCCGACCATGGCCGCGGCGACGGCGGCATAGGCGATCCACCAGGCCGACCCGTCGAGGGTGATGCCGACCGCCCCGGCCGCTGCCCCCTTGAGCATGTCGCCGGCGAAGACGACCAGCGCGTCGGCCCGGGGCAGGTGGTCCTTGCTGTTCCAGTACCCCGGGTTCCGATCCCCCACCTCCCGCGGATCGACGCCCCGTCGGCGGGCCACCAGGACGGCGACCGGGATCGAGCCCACCAGGTAGCCGATCGCGACCGCGGCCGCGGCCGCGCCGACGCTGGTGGTGGTGGCGGCGGCGAGGAGCACGCGGCGAGTCTGTTGCACCCGGGCCGCCTGGTACGAAGTGGACCCGGCGCGGGCATGCTGTCGATCCTGACCGGGCCGGCCGGCTTCGCCGACGAAGGAGCGCCATGAAGATCGATGTCCTCCCCCCCCCCGTTGGATCCGGCTGGCGCTGGTGGCCCTGGGCTCCCCAACCTGCTCGCCGGCACGTGGGCGGTCCTCGCCCCCGAGGGTGGTTCACGGACTTCCCCGGTTCGGCCCGCTGGTGGCGGCCGAGCCCCCGTACAACGCCCACCTCGCCACCGATGCCGGCGCCGGGCTGCTGGCCTCGGGGGTCGTGCTGCTGGTGGCGGCCTGGTTCGGCGACCGGCGCTCGGTCCGGCTCGGCCTCGTGGCCTACGCCGCCTTTGCCATCCCCCACGCCGCCTACCACACGTTCCACCCCGCGCCGGGCCTCACCGGGGCGGAGGACGTGCAGAACGCGGCGGTCCTGGTGTTCGCGGCCGTGGTGTCGGTCGGGTTGTGGTGGGCGGCCGGGCATCACTGGACGCGTCGGGGCACGTCGTAGCGTCGCCCACGCATGGTCGTCGCCTCCTTCCACCTGGTCCGGCTACCCGCGGCCGCCGCGGCACGCCAGCTGCCCCGGGTTCCCTTCGACCGGCGAGCACTCCGTCGCCTGCCCGGGGCCCGGTTCGCCAAGCTGCTCGGGACCGGGAAGGGGCGCCGTATGGCGGCGTCCGCCGACCTGACCCGCTGGGCGGTGTTCGCGGTGTGGGACGATGCCCGCGCCCTCGACCGGTTCCGGGACGGCCACGCCCTCAGCCGCCGCTGGGATGCCACCGCCGTCGAACGGTACGACCTCGTCCTCGAGCCGCTCGGCGCCCACGGCACCTGGGACGGCGTCGACCCCACCGCCGGCGCCGACCGCCAGACCCCCGAAGCGGATGCTCCTGTCGCGGTGCTGACCCGGGCCACCGTGCGCTGGCGCCACGTCCCGACCTTCCTGCGGGCCGTGCCGGCGGTGGATCGCACGCTGGCCGGCACGGACGGGCTGCGGGCCACGGTCGGGATCGGCGAGCTGCCCATCGGCCGGCAGGCCACGTTCAGCCTGTGGCGCGACGCCGACGCTGTGCAGCCGTTCGCCTACCGGGGCGCGGCGCACGCCCGGGTCATCGCACGGACCCGCGACGAAGGGTGGTACGGCGAGGAGTGGTTCGCCCGCTTCCGGCCGATCGGGTCGTCAGGGACCTGGGACGGCGTCGACCCGCTGGCCTGAGCGGTCCGCGGCATCGGATTCATCGGCGGCGTCGGCGCGCGCCCGGAGCTGAGCCGGCACGACGGGGAAGAGCATCCCGTACGGCTCGCCACCGAAGCGATGGTGCAGGGCATGGGCGGCGGCCAGCCGGTCGAGCCGGCGACCCCGGTGCCGGACCCGGACCCGCTGGTGGGTGTAGCCGTCGTGCACGAAGGCGTAGGCGGCGCCGTAGGCGGTGACCCCGACGCAGATCGGGAGCAGCACGGCGAAGCCGTCGACGTTGAACCCGACCGCCAGCGCCACCATCGTGACGGCCGCGAACACCACGGGGAAGGCGTCGTTGGCTTCGAAGAACGATTCGTCGTCGCGCCGCGACGGCCAGCGGCGGTGGTGCGATCGGTGCAGGAACATGCCGGCCCCGTGCATCACGAAGCGGTGGGCCACATACGTCACCGGTTCCATCACCACGAAGGCGACGACGACGAGTGCGGCGGCGGCGATCATCGCTCGGCCTCGACCCGTGGACGGCGCGGCGACCAGGGGGCGGGATCGTCGGGGGTGTCCTGGCGGACCCACAGCAGCAGCACCGAGGTGACGAGGGTGAACCCGAAGAAGTAGTCCTCGACCGGGATGTCCCACGGAAACCGCCATGGGGTCTTCTGGTCGGGGTCGTAGTTCACGATGGGCGCCGATTGCTTGGTGAGCCAGCCGTTGACCAGGACCATGAAGAAGGCGCAGATGCCCATGGTCCACCAGTACGACGGGCTGCGGAACAGGCCCGTGCGCAGCCACCGCTTCTCGGCGACGACGACGGCCACCGAGGAGAGCACGGCTGGGATGGCGTACTCGTAGGCCATCAGCGCCGCAGCGTCCGGCGGGACGCCTCGAAGGTCAGCAGGGCGCAGATGGGGATGGCCACGAAGAACGCCAGCTCCTCCACCGGCACCCCGCCCGGCACGTCCCATCCGGTGATGTAGCGGTGGGTGAACGTCCAGTGGCCGCGGGCGATGGCGATCACGTCCCACACCGTGAAGACCACGGCCGGGCCGATCACGGCGCGGAGCAGGCGCACGGGACGGCGGTACACGCGGGCGCGGAACACGAACTCGAGGGGCAGGGTGAGCAGGAGGCACGCCGCCATGAGGCCGAGGTACTGGAAGCGATCCATCTCGTCGGCCGACCGTACTCCCGGCCCCCCGGACCGGCCGGTCAGCGGAACATGCGCAACGCGGCCGTCACGTCGCACTCCACCACGCCGGGCTGGGCCGCCACCTCCACCAGCCACGGTGGCCGGATGACGGCGCTGACCGCGATGGCGGTGTCGAGCCCGGACAACGCACTCGCCTGCCACGCGAAGGTGCGGGCGTAGTCGGGTGGTCGGATGTCGCGCGCCAGCTCCACCAGCGCGACCGGATCGGGCGTCCCGCCCGTCTGGGGAGGCCGGGTCAGGTCCAGGGTGGGTGGGGTCGGGCCGGCGCCGTGCAGGCCGGGACCGTCGGCGAGGACCGCGCCCCGCACCTGCTCGGGCCGGGCGCCGGCGATGAGCAGGGCCACGTAGGCGCCCAGGCCCCGACCGACCACCGTGGCCTCGCCGAGGTGCTGCACGGCGAAGTCGGCGTCGGCCATGAGCATCTCGCAGAAGTAGCCACCACCCACCGCCACCGTCGAGGCGCCGTGGCCGGTGAAGTCGAGCCCGTGGATGGGCCCCGGCCACTCGTCGAGCTCGGGGAGCACGCCGAGGTCGCTGCGCTCGCCGAGGCCGTGGAGGAGGAGCAGGGGGCGTCCCGAACCGGCCCGCAGCTCCCACAAGGCGAGATCGATGCGGTTGTGGCGCAGCATCACCGGGCCGGTCATCTCGCCCCTCCCGCCACCGGGTCTCCGAGGTGTTCGAGCGTCATCGCCGCCGTCCACTCCGGCCGCTCGATGTGCACGAAGTGCCCGGCGCCCTCGACCTCGACCACCCGGCCGCGAGGCGGGAGGTAGGGCCGGACGAAGTCGGCGCTGGTGCCCCAACCCATCGCCTCGGGCTCGGTGCCGAGCAGCGCGAGAAGTGGCGCCGCCACCTCGGGGAGCCGGTACATGGACCACTCGGGCCGCCACGGCCCGAACCCACCCATCCGCATCGTCGGATCGATCTTCCACCGCCAGCCGTCGGGGTCGCGCCGACCCCCCACGGTGACGAGGTACTCGAGCCAAGCCGGCTCGAGCCGCGGGTTCATGCGGGCCCGACGTCGGGCCAGCTCCTCGATGGTGCCCGGCGGACGCTGGGCGTCGGCGGCCCGGTGGCGCCGGTCGAGCCAGTTGGCCAGGTCGGCGGCCAGCAGCTTCGTGCGGTCGTGGTCCTGCACGTCGGTCATCGAGCCCCGGCTCGGGATCCCGTCGATGTTGACCACCGACGTCACCCGGTGCGGCATGGACGCCGCGATCTGGGTCATGAGCGAGCCGCCCTTGCTGTGACCGACCACCGGCACCGCGCCCGCGGTGACGGAGTCGAGCACGGCGAGCGCGTCGCGCATGTCGGCCTCCCACTGGTAGAGCGCGGCCCGGGCCGAATCGCCGTGGCCCCGCTGGTCCCACGACACGACCCGCCAGCCGCCGGCGGCGAGCAGTGGCGCGAACACGTCGAAGGTGCCGGCGAAGTCGAAGCCGCCGTGGGCGAGCAGCAACGGCGGGGCGTCCTCGTCGCCCCACTCGTAGACGGCGAGCTCGACGCCGGAGGCATCCACGCGGCGGGTACGAGTCGGTCGCTGCGCGCCCGGGTACGTCCGGATCTCGTCGTCCGGAACCGCGTCGGGTGATGCGACTTCGTCCACGGCGCTGCACCCTACGGGCGAACCGATGCCGAAAACCACGGCCGAGCGCATCGGTGGCCGAGCGCGCCCGGAGTAGCGTTGCGCCCCGATGGTCGTCGACACTTCATCGGCGGGCGGCGGCGAAACCGACTCCGACGTCGAGTCCCAACCCCCCGTTCCGGCCAGCCCCCGCCCCGACACCCGACGCAGTCGTCTCAGCGACCGGGCGTCCACCCACCGGCACCTGCTGGCCGGCTCTGCCGCGCTCGTCGTGGGGGCAGCCATGCAGGCGCTGACCGGCGCCGTGTTCTGGCTGGTGGCCGCCCGCATCGACACCACCGACGACGTCGGCCGCGCCACCGCCCTGTTCACGTCGACGCTGTTCATCGCCTACCTGTCCGGGCTCGGTCTCCAGGTCTCCCTCGCCCGCTTCGCCCCCGGCCGCGACCACGATTCGCACGCCGTCTTCGCCTGGGGCGTGGTGTTCACCATCGTGGCGTCGTCCCTCGTCGCGGGCGGCTACCTCCTGCTGGTCGACACCGAAGCCACCCGGTCGCTCACCGACTGGAGCGCGGCGGGCGGTCCGGCGGTGTTCGTCGTGGCGGCGGTGGGCGCCGCCCTGACGCTCATCGTCGACGTGCGGTGGATGACCGTCCGCCGGTGGGGCACGGTGCTGGCCCGGATCACGATCGTCGGCTTCGCCCGCTTCCCGCTCCTGCTCGTCCCCACCGGGGGCAGCGAGACGGTGCACCTGTTCCTCGTCGCCGGCGGGCCCCTGATGCTCAGCGGAATCATCGGCGTCACATTGATGCCTCGCTTCACCGGCGACCGGCACCGCTTGTTCCCCCTGCCCTCGACCCGGCGTTCGGCCATCCGGTACTCGGCGGTGAACTACCTGTCGACCCTCGCCTACCAGGCGCCCCAGTTCGTGCTGCCCGTCATCGTGCTCCTGTCGGTCGACCCCGACCAGAACGCCGCCTTCTACGTGGCCTGGGGCATCACCGCCGTCGGTCTCTACGTGCCCATGGCCATCGGGCAGGCGCTGCTCGCCGAGGGCGGCAAGGACGGCGCCGAGCTCAAGGGCCAGGTCCGGGTGATCCTCGCCCTCACCACGTCGCTGATGGCGGTGGCCGCCCTGGCCACGTTCCTCGGCCGCGACCTCGTGACCACCGTCTACGGCACCGACTACGCCGACGCCTCCCGGGTCCTCCCCGCCCTGGTCGGCGCCTGCATCCCGTGGGCGGTCACGTCGGTGTTCCTCACCGAGGCGCGCGTGCTGCACCGCCACCTCGACACCGTGCTGATCACCGGCGTGCTGACCATCTCGATCCTCGTCCCCGCCCTGGTCCTGGTCCCCGACAACGGCCTCGACGGCGCCACGGTGGCGTTCGTGGTCGGCAACCTGCTGGCGGCGACGGTGGCGGCCGGTAGCCACCTGGTGCGGCGCTCGACCGCCCCCGACGTCATCCCCGACACCGACCCGATCCAGGAGGACCTGGTCCTCCACCCCTGAGCGACCCGCCCCACCGTGACCCCGAGCCACGGCACGATCGGCGCGTTGCCCCCGCCAGAGCGGAGTACCGCGCCGATCGGCGCGTTGACCCCGGAGTCAGGAACGCGAGTCAAGCCGGCGATTCAGGCCCGGGTGAGACGGAGGGTGCGCACCTCGAACGGCCGCAGTTCGAACGCCAGCACCTCGCCGTCCACCGGCGTCGGCTCGCCGGTGGGACGTTCGAGCAGGTCGCACGCCACGGCCGAGGCCACCGGCACGCCGAAGCGCAGGTGACCACGGGCTCGCCCACCGAACGCCTCGTGGAACCGGACCACGAGGTCGCCGGAACCGTCGTCGGCCGCCTTGACCGCGGTGATGACGACGCCGTCGTGGTCGACCGCCACGGTCGAGGGGCGCGTGTCGCCACGGCGAGGCGGGGCGGGAGGTTCAGGGCCCAGGCCTCGGCCAGCACGTCGGCCAGGGTCGGGCCGTGGGGCAGGAGCGAGTACGTGAAGCGGTGGCGACCCCGATCGGCGTCCGGATCGGGGTAGTTGGTGGCCCGCAGCAGGCTGAGCCGCATCGTCGAAGCCCGTCCCGAGGCCCGGCAGTCGTGGCCGTACTTGCCGTCGTTGAGCAGGGCGACGCCGAAGTCGGGCTCGGCGACGTCGGCCCAGAAGTGGCCGCACACCTCGAAGCGGGCATCGTCCCATGACGTGTTGCGATGGGTGGGCCGGCGGACGTGGCCGTACTGGATGTCGTAGCGGGCGTCGTCGGCCCGTACGTCGAGGGGGAAGGCGACCTTGAGCAGCTTCTCGTTCTCGTGCCAGTCGATCTCGGTGACCACGTCGAGCCGGGCGCTCCCCGCCCGCAGCACGTAGGTCTGGGTGACGGTCGACGCCCCGAACGACCTTCGCACGACGATGGCCGCCCGCAGCGGACCCGACGCGGTGACCTCGATGGCGTCGAGCGAGGTGAGCAGCTCGGGCGCCTGGCGCAGCGTGTGGGCCTCGATGTCCCAGGCGTCGTAGGTATTGGGGTGGTCGGCGAAGAGTTGGAGCACGTTGCCCGGCCCGGCCAGGCACTCCCGGTCGGCCCGCAGGTCGACCAGCGAGGCGATGGTCCCGTCCTCGGCGAGCTCGACCCGCACGAGGTCGTTGTCGAGCACCCGCCCGTCGACCGTCACGGGCGTCACGCCCACGGGTGGCTCGGCGCTGACCGTGCCGATGCCGTGCGCCGGCGCGTCCACCCAGACCGGCCCGTCGTCCCCCTCGACCACACCGGCCACGTCGAAGGGCCCCGCGTTCGCCGCCCCCACCCCGTTCTGGGACGCGGGAGACGCCCCGGACGGTTGTTCTCGCGTCCCGGAACCGACCTCGGCGAGGGCGGTGGCGATCAGGGCTTCGGCCTCGGCCAGGAGGGCGGCGTGGGCGGCTTCGGTGTCGTCGTGGACCCAGGCGATCGACGAACCGGGGATGATGTCGTGGAACTGGTGGAGCAGCAGCACCTTCCACAGCCGCTCGAGGTCGGCGAGGGGCGGATCGTCGTCGAGGGCGGTCCACAGCTCCAGCTCGCGCAGGGCCAGCTCGCCGCGCCGGTTGCCCCACTTGGTCTGGGCCTGGGTGGTGTAGGTGCCCCGGTGCATCTCGAGGTAGAGCTCGCCTCGCCAAACGGGAGCGTCGGGGTACTCGGCCTGGGCGGTGGCGAAGAAGTCGGCCGGGGCCTCGATGGTGAACCGGGGCAAGCCGTCGACCCCCTCCCCCTCCACCCCGTGCACCCGCCGGGCTCGCTCCAGCATCTCGCGGGTCGGGCCCCCGCCGCCGTCACCGTGCCCGAACAGGTACATCGACTTCGTGGCCCGCCCCTTGTCACGGAAGTTCCGCACCGCGTACGTCAGCTCTTTGGCGACGACCTCGCCGTTGTAGGTGTCCGCGGGCGGGAAGTGCGTGAAGATGCGGGTGCCGTCGATGCCCTCCCACCAGAACGTGTGGTGGGGGAAGTCGTTGGTGGTGTTCCACGACAGCTTCTGGGTCAGGAAGTACTCGCAGCCGGCCTGCGGCCATGAGCTGGGGGAGGTTGCCGGCGTAGCCGAACACGTCGGGGATCCACACCTCTCGCGTGTCGACCCCGAACCGGTCGGCGAAGTAGCGCTTGCCCCACACGAACTGGCGGGCCAATGACTCGCCCGAGGGCAGGTTGGCGTCGGCCTCCACCCACATCGAACCCACCGGCACGAAGCGTCCCTCGGCCACCTTGGCCCGGATCCGCTCGAACAGCTCGGGCTGGTCCTGTTCGATCCACGAGTACTGCGCGGCCTGCGAACAGGCGAAGCGGTACTCGGGATAGGTGTCCATCAGCGTCACCGCCGACGAGAACGTCCGGGCGCACTTGCGGCGGGTCTCCCGCAATGGCCACAGCCAGGCCGAGTCGATGTGGGCGTGTCCGACCGCCGACACGGTGTGAGCGTGCGCCGATGCCGGCCGGGCGAGCATCGGCGCCAGGGCGGCCCGGGCCGACGCCGCGGTCGACGCCACGTCGGTGAGGTCGAGGGCATCGATCGCCGACTCGACCGCCCGGAGCAGCTCGTGGCGGCGGGGGTCGTCGAGGCCGAGCTCGCGCATCAGCCCGATGAGGACCTGCAGGTCGAGGTCGAGGTGCCAGACGTCGTCGTTGCGGATGGCGAGCTCGGCCGCGTTGAGGCGATACAGCAGGGCGTCGCCGGCGGTGGCGGGGTCGCCGAGCGGCGTCGGTTCGTGCGAGACGGCGACGATCGGGTTGGCCGCCGCCTCCACCAAGACGTCGACCGTGCCGTCCGCATCGGCGATCAGTTCGACGGGGACGGCCTGGTGGAACGGGTGGATGCCCCGGATCGGGCCGCCGCCGGCCGTGCGGTAGAGCAGACCCTCGGACTGGAAGCCGGCGCCGATCCCGGTGGAGAAGTCGATGCGGGCCTCGACCGTGTGGCCGTCCCACGCGTCGGGCACGCGACCCTGGAGCCGGAACCACGTCGTACCCCAGGGCTTGCCCCACCGACCGCCGATCTCGAAGGGAACGAAGTCCGCGTCGCGGGCCACGGCCACCGGCACCGGTTCGCCGGGCACGTGCCACGCGGTGACCTCGAACGGGAGCCGCTTGCCGTGGATCGCGGGTCGGACGCGCTCACGGACGGCGCGGCGGATCCGCGCCTCGGTCTGTTCCCGGTCGTCGTGCACGGCGACGACAGTAGGGGGCGCTGCGATGGCGTGCCGGCGCCGCCGGCGGCGAGGCGACGTTGCGCATCCCGGTCTCGATAACTATCGTTATTTTCGCCTCGTACCCGATCAGACCCAGTGGGGGAACACCGCCATGGCCCGTACCGACGCCGACATCCTCGGTCGTGAAGAGGTCGACGACCTCGACGCCATCCTCGAGATGACGAACACCGAGGTCGATGAGGTGATCCACACCGTCGAGGACAACGCCGACGCCCTGTTCACCTGGGACTACGAGCGGTCACGTGTCCCGCTGATCAAGCTCTACGAGAAGGCCAAGAAGTCGCAGTGGAACGGCGAGACCGATCTCGACTGGTCGATCGAGGTCGACCAGGAGAAGCTGGCCGCCGAGAGCCCGATGACGCCCACCGTCGAGGGGTGGGCCGAGCTCGGCGCCGACTTCAAGGGCACCTCGTTCGAGAAGTGGACGAACAAGGAGTGGATGCAATTCGACATCGAGACGCAGAACTGGAGCCTGTCGCAGTTCATGCACGGTGAGCAGGGCGCCCTGATCTGCACGGCCAAGATCGTCGAGACGGTGCCGTGGATCGATGCCAAGTACTACGCCGCCACCCAGGTGATGGACGAGGCCCGCCACGTCGAGGTCTTCGCCAAGTACCTCGACACCAAGCTGTCGGGTCACTACCCCATCAACCACCACCTCAAGATGCTGCTCGACGACATCATCCAGGACAGCCGGTGGGACATGACCTACCTCGGCATGCAGATCATGGTCGAGGGCCTCGCCCTCGCCGCCTTCGGCATGGCGATGCAGACCACCCAGGACCCGTTGCTCAAGCAGCTGCTCCGCTACGTCATGTCCGACGAGGCCCGCCACGTGGCCTTCGGCGTGCTGTCGCTGAAGGAGTACTACGAGGGCCTGTCCTCCAAGGAGATGCTCGAGCGCCAGGAGTTCGCCTTCGAGGCCGCGGTGCGCATGCGTGACCGCTTCCTCCAGCAGGAGGTGTGGGAGCGGGTCGGCGTGCCGGTCAAGGAAGCGATCCACATCTTCAAGCAGGACGATCCCGAGCTGAAGAACCAGGACCCGTTCCAGCAGCTGCTCTTCTCCAAGATCGTGCCCAACTGCAAGAAGCTGGGCCTGCTCGATGCCAACGACGGCTGGCTCCGCCAGCGCTTCGACACCCTCGGTGTGACCCAGTTCGAGGACTGGGTCGACACGGGCGAGGAGTACGAGATGCTCGACGAGGTCGCCAAGGACCGCGAGACGGCCTGAGCGAGCAGAGCGCCAGCGGCGCTCAGGCCCAGGGAGGCGCCGCGCAGCAAGCCGACCGCAACGACACGGCCTGAACCCCACGACTCCGGCTACCGGGAAACCAGCCAGCGACCGCCTCGGCCCCTTCGGGGGTCGGGGCGGTTCACGTCCCGGGCGCCCGGTCAGCGATCCCGGGGTCCGAACACGGCGTCGGCCGTGTCGCGGTCGACATCGAGGCCGAGGACGGTGTGGATCATGACCCGGCGACGGTCGGTGAGATCGATGATCTCGTCGAAGGGCGGCTCCGGCTCTTCCGGTGTGGCCGGCAGTACCGGAGCGGTGTGGGTTCCGTGGGTGAGTGCCATAGGTCGTTCGACCTACTCATCGGCGGCACGTGGCCGTGGCTTGAGAGCAACAAGTGACAGATTTTTGCCATTTGTGACTGATTTCGGGGCGGATCCGGCGACACCGGCGGGACGGGCGGAACGCGAAGCGCCGGCCGGGCACGTGCGCCGACACGTCCGTGGGGCACGATGTGACGATGGACGAGGTTGACGAGCTCACCCAACTGCGCGCCGAGATCGACGCCGTCGACGAGCGGTTCGTCGCGCTCCTCGCCGAGCGGTTCCGCATCACCCGCCAGGTCGGCCGGATCAAGGCCGAGCGCGGGCTCCCGCCCCAGGACGCGACCCGTGAGGCGCAGATCGATGCCAAGGTCCGCCGGCTCGCCAGCGAGTACGACCTCGACGAGGGTCTGGTCTCCGACGTCTTGCGGGCCGTCATCGACCGCGTCGTCGCCGAGCACCAGGAGCTGCGCTGAGAACGGTGCTGGAGGCCCGCGGAACTCCCTCGCCCGCCCCCGAGCGGCCCGACCAGAATCGGTGGATGCACCGCACCACCGAGCAGCTCGAGGCTGCGATCGAGGAGTTCCGAGCCATGCCGTCCGACGCCGGCACGTTGGCGCTGGTGATCCGGCGCCCCGCGGTCGACGAGCGCGAGGTGCTCGACGAGGCGCAGCTCACCGTGGCCGACGGTGTGGCCGGCGACACCTGGAAGGCCCGGGGCAGCTCACGGACGGCCGACGGCTCGTCGCATCCCGACATGCAGCTCAACGTGATGAACGCCCGGTTCGCCGAGTACGTGGCCGGCAGCCCCGAGCGCATGCCCCTCGCCGGCGACCAGCTCTACCTCGACTTCGACATCAGCGAGGCCAACGCCCCGGCCGGTACCCAGCTCGCCATCGGCGACGCGGTGATCGAGGTGACCGACCAGCCCCACACCGGGTGCACCAAGTTCAAGGCCCGCTTCGGTGGCGACGCCTGGCGCTTCGTGAACTCACCGCTGGGCAAGGAGCTCCGCCTGCGCGGCCTCAACGCCAAGGTGGTGGTCGAGGGCACCATCCGCCCCGGCGACCCCGTCACCAAACGCTGAGGGAAACCCGAGGCCGCCCCGCGGCCGAGGGTTTCAGTGGGCCTCGACGTGGGCGAGGCAGGACGCGGCACTGGGAGTTGCGAGGCCCAGCCGAGCAACTCCAGGAAACCCGAAGCCGCCCTGCGGCTGAGGGTTTCAGTGGGCCTCGACGTGGGCGAGGCGCCGGCGGCCCTGGACCCCGGTGGCCGACAGGGCGACCAGGAAGAACAGCCCGCCGGTGAGGACGATGGTGGGACCCGACGCCACGTCGAGGTGGTAGCTGAGGTTCATCCCCACGAAGCCGCAGACGGCGCCGATCAGGGCCGACAGCCACAGCATGGCCGAGAACGACGACGTGATCATGCGGGCCACCACCGCGGGGACCACGAGGGCGGCGGCGATGAGGGTGACGCCCATGACGTTCATGGTGGCCAGGATCGACGCCGCGAGCACCAGCATGAGTAGGGCGTCGACGCGAGCCACCCGAACCCCCGATGCCGCGGCCACCTCGGGGTCGAAGGTGACGAAGAGCAGCGTCCGGTAGCCCAGGAAGATCACCGCCACCGCGAACAGGGCGACGCCGCTCACCAGCCACACGTCGGCCCGGGTGACACCGAGGACGTTGCCGAACAGGGCCGCGTCGGCGTTGACGTTCGCACCCCCGCCGAACTCGAGCACGGCGAGACCGAACGCGAACGACGCGGTGGTGATCACGCCGATGGCGGCGTCGGAGCCGATGGGCCGGCGCCGGGTCACCGACGACACCGCCAGGGCCGAAGCCAAGCCCCACAGTCCGGCGCCGAGGAACAGGTTCACGCCCGCGAGGGCCGACACGGCGAAGCCGCCGAAGATGGCGTGGCTCAATCCGTGGCCGATGTAGCTCATGGAGCGGAGCACGACGTAGACGCCGATGAGGCCGCAGAGGGCTCCGGCGACGGTGGCCACGAGAAGGCCGTTGCGGAAGAACTCGAACTCGAAGGGCCGGGTGAGCTCGTGGAGGGTGATGAAGGCGTCCACGTCAGACCACGTCGCGGCGCAGCGGGATGACCTGGGCGTCGAGCGGGGCATCGACGACGACGCGCATGCCCCCGTGTTCGAGCACCTCCATGGGCGACCCGTAGGTGGCCTCGAGGATCTCGGGGACGAGGACCTCGGCCGGCGAACCGGCGCCGATGACCGTCTGGTTGAGGCAGACGAGGCGGGGCAAGTGGGCGGCGATGCCGTTGAGGTCGTGGGTGGTCAACACGATGCCGAGCCCGCCGGCGTGCAGTTCGCCGAGCAGGTGGAGGATCTCGTGGCGGGTGCGGACGTCGACACCGGAGGTGGGCTCGTCGAGCAGCAGCAGGTCGGGCCGGGCGATCAGGGCCCGGGCCAGGAAGACGCGCTGCTGCTGGCCGCCCGAGAGGGCGCGGATGTGGCGGCCGGCCAGGTCGCCGATGCCGAGGCGTTCGAGCACCCGGGCCACCTCGGCCTTCTCCTCCCGGCTGGCCCACGGCAGGACGCGGCCCCGGACCCTGGACATGAGGACGCACTCGGCCACCGTCACCGGGAAGTCCCAGTTGATCTGCTCGACCTGGGGCACGTAGCCGATGCGGATCCCCGCGGGCCGTTCCATCGTGCCGGCGGCGGGTTGGACGGTGCCCAGGAGCACCCGCAGCAGGGTCGACTTGCCCGACCCCGAGGGGCCGACGATGCCCACGAACTCGCCCGCGCCGAGGTCGAGGTCGATCCGGGTGAGGACGGCGTCGCCGCCGTAGCTGGCGGTGACCTGTCGCAGTCGCACGAGGGAGGACATGACGGTCGGCACTCCGCGCTACTGGGGATAGGTCGCGTGGTCGGCGGCGGCGTTGCGGACCTGGAAGGCCTGCAGGGCGCGGGAGTCGCCGCCGAGCGCGTCGACGATGGTCGTGTAGTCGAACTGCATCAGGGCGACGTAGGTGTGATCGGGGTCGCCGGGTTTGCCCGGCAGGTCGTCGTCGCGCAGGTCGTCGACGTAGGTGGCGCCGGTCTCGGCCGCGATCTGCTCGAGCACCGGAGACGGGAAGACCTCGGAGCCGAAGATGGCCGGCACGCCGGTGGCTCGCACCTGGTCGATGAGGGCGGCGACGTCTTTCGGGGTGGGCTCGCCGAAGTCGGCGGGCTGGACGGCCCCGATGACCTGCCACCCGTAGTCCTTGGCCCAGTACGCGTAGGCGTCGTGGTAGGTGAGCAGCTTGCGGTTCCCAGGGGCGACGGTGTCCAGCGCCGTGCGCAGCGCGGTGTCGAAGTCGTCCATGATGGCGTCGAAGGCGCGCTGGTTCGTCCGGTACCCGTCGGCGTGATCCGGGTCGACCTGCACCATGGTGTCGGCGATGTGGCGGGCGTACTGCTTGGCCAGAGCGGGATCGGTCCACAGGTGGGGGTTGGGCTTGCCGGCGTCCTTGGGGAACGAGAAGTCGAACACGTAGTCGTCGGGCGACACGATCTGCTCGCCGAGCGACACGATGGTGGCATGGGTGGCGACGTTGCGGGCCAGCTTCAGGGTGGGCTCCTCGAGCTGGAGGCCGTTGGCGAACACCACGTCGGCGTCCTGGAGGGTCTCGGAGACGCTGGGGGCGGGCTCGAACGTGTGCGAGTTGGTGCCCTCGGGCACGATGCCGTGGATCACGGCCAGATCGCCGATGACGTTGGCGGCGATCGAGGTGATGGGGCTGACCGTGGTGATCACGACCGGGCGCCCGTCGGACGCAGCCGCGGCCGAGCCGTCGCTACCTCCGCAGGCGCCCATGGCGAGCGCGCCCGCGACCACGACGGAAAGGAGCACGGGCGGACGCCTCATCGTCGCCGACGATACCGAGTGATCCCGCAGTTGCAAACAGGTTGCAGATGAACCCTGGATGCAACTGGGACGGTACCGTGAGGGCATGTCCGATCTCTCGGTCGAAGCGCTGGTCGCGACGCTGCGGGCAGAAGGAGTACGGATCACCGCCCCCCGGCGGATGGTGCTCGAGGCCCTGGCCGAGGCCGGCTCGCACGTCACGGCCGAGGAGCTCCACCGCCGGGTCCGACGCGACCACCCCGAGGTGAGCGCGTCGAGCATCTACCGGACCATGGACCTGCTCGCCGACCACCACGTGGTGGACCACGTCCACCTCGGGCACGGGCCGGCCCAGTACCACCTCAGCGACGAGCACCACGCCCATCTCGTCTGCAACGAGTGCCGCGCCGTCATCGAGCTCGACCCGTCGCTGTCGGCACCGTTCGCGGCCCGCGTGGCCGACGAGCTCGGGTTCGAGCTCGACCTCGGGCACTTCGCCCTCACCGGTTGGTGCCCGGGCTGCCGGCCCGAGGGAGCCTGACCCCGGCGGGTTCCGGTGGGGCCGGTCCGGTGGGACATGATGGCCCGATGAGCACCGATGAGACCGGGCGCACCGGCACCGACTGGATCGCCGCCTTCGCCGCGCGCTGTGGCCTGGACGCTCCCGACCAGCACACCGTCGACACCCTGCTCGAGCTGGCCGGCGTCGCGGCCCACGCCTCGGAGCGCACGGCCGCGCCCATCGCGTGCTGGCTGGTGGGCCGGAGCGGGATGTCGGCCGCCGATGCCCTTGCGACGGCGCGGGAGATCTGATGCCGGTCTACGCCCTCGGCGAGCTCGGGCCCACCATCCACGACGACGCCTTCGTCCACCCCGACGCCGTGGTGATCGGCGACGTCCGCATCGGCGCCGACTCGTCCATCTGGCCCGGCGCCGTGCTGCGGGGCGACTCCGGGCCCATCGTCATCGGCGAGCGCACATCGGTCCAGGACGGCTCGGTCCTGCACACCACCGAGACCTACCCCACCACGGTGGGCAACGGGTGCGTCATCGGCCACATCGTCCATCTCGAGGGCTGCACCATCGAGGACGACGCCCTCGTCGGCTCGGGCAGCGTGGTGCTGCACGGCGCCGTGGTCCGATCAGGCGCGCTGGTCGGCGCCAACGCCGTGTGCAGCAACGGCTTCGAGGTGCCCTCCGGCGCCATGGCGTTGGGGGTCCCAGCCACGCTGCGGCTCGACTCGGTCGATCCCGCCAGGATCAAGCAGTCCGCCGACCACTACGTCGAGAACGCCAAGCGCTTCGCCCGGGAGCTGCGCCGGTTGCGCTGATCGGGCGAGTGGTTCAGTTCTGGCCGGCGCTGTTGACGCGGCCCAGGGCCTTCTTGCACGCCGGACACACCGGATAGCGGTCGGGGTCTCGGGTGGGGACCCACTTCTTCCCGCACAGTGCCTCGATGGCCTCACCGGTGATGTAGGCCCGGGTCACGTCTTCCTTGCGACAGATGTGGGCGTAGCGATCGTGGTCGCCGTCGCCCGTGGTGGGATCGACCGTCGTGTCAGGGGTGATCGTCGGCGTCGGCGACGGCGCGGGATCGGTGGCAGCGAGGATGCCCATCGGTTTCGACGGTAGCGGTCCCGCCCATGGTGGCGACAACATCCCGCCGGCCCGCGCCTCACGTGGGGTGGCGCGGGGTGAAGCCGAGCTCGAAGGAACGGACGGCGCGGGCGAAGATGTTGGGCTCGACGTCGATCTCGGTGACGACGCGCAGGTCGGTCCAGTCGCGGGTGAGCTTGCCGAACAGGATCTCGAGCTCGCGGCGGGCGAAGTTGGCGCCGAGGCAGAAGTGGGTGCCCTGACCGAACGCCACGTGGAGGTTGGGGTTGCGGGTGACGTCGAAGGTGAACGGATCGTCGAAGACGGCCTCGTCGCGGTTCGCCGACGGGTAGATCAGCGCCAGCCGGTCGCCCGCGGCGATCTGCTTGCCACCGAGCTCGGTGTGGCGCGTCGCCTTGCGGAACATGTTGTTCAGCGGCGTCACCCACCGGATGACCTCGTCGACGGCGGACGGGATCAGTTCGGGACGCTCGTGGAGCAGCTCCCACTGGTCGGGGTGGTCGCAGAACGTGCGCAGGCCGTGGGCGATGGCGGTGCGGGTCGTCTCGGCGCCGCCGGCGACGAACAGGCCGACCTCGTGGAAGATGGTCTCGGTGTCGAGCGGCTCGCCGTCGATCTCGGCGTGGGCCCAGCGGGAGATGAGGCCGTCGCTCATCGGGCAGCCCCGCTCCTCGGGCACCCGTTCCATGACCAGCGCCATGATCTCCTGCACGGTCTCGAACATCCCGGCGAACGCCTGCTCGTCGACAGTGATGCGGTCGATGCGCATCAGGCGCTCCGACCACCCCTTCACCTTCCGCCAGTCGTCCTCGGGCAGACCGAGCAGGTTGCAGGTGAACCGGGCCGGGAGCTGGCCGGCGATGGCGTCGACCACCTCGACCTCGCCCCGCGGCGTGACCGGGTCGACCAGCGCGTCGATCATCGCCTCGAAGTGCGCCGACTCGGCCCGGACGGCTCGCGGGGTGAAGCCCCGGTTGACCAGTCGACGCTGGGCCAGGTGCCGAGGGTCGTCCTCGGCGATCATGTTCGACTCGGTGGGTGTCTCGTTGAGCCGGTAGGTGCGCTCGGAGGAGAAGATCTCGTCGTGGCGCTCGACGTGGACGACGTCGGCATGGCGGGTCACGGCCCAGAGACCGCTCTTCTCGTCGCGGTGCACGGGGTCGTTGGCCCGGGCCCAGGTCCAGGCCTCGTGCTGGCGGGAACGCCAGAACTCGGGGTCGAGGAGGTCGATGTCGGGTGCGGTGGCGGGTGGCGTCACGGATGCATCTTGGCGCACGCGCTCTCCACCCGGGCCCCACCGTTCACACCAGGCGCTCCATGGCGATGAGGACGGCCATCCCGGTGACGAGCGTGAGCACGATGCTCTTGGTCCACCACGAGACGAGGCCGGCCAGGACACCGGCGAGCAGGCGGGGCTGCCACAGATCGAGGGCGCCGTCGGGGCGCACGAGCGCGGGCAGCACCAGGGCGGCGAGCACGGCCGGGGGGATCTGGCGCAGGATCCGCTCGGTCATCGGCGGCAGGTCCACCAGCCGGCGGGCCGCCCCCAGGAACGAGGCCCGCAGGCTGTAGGTGCCGATGCCGGCCAGGACGATGGCGGTCCACGTCGTGCTCATGGCGACCCCCGGTCGGTGCCCTGGGACCCGTCGCCGGCGTTCGCCGCGCCGGGACCGTGCGGCCCGGGCCTCGATCCGCGTCTCGGCCAGCGTCCCCGCTGCGATGCCGAGCACGCCACCGACGACGATCGCCAGCCGGGCTGCGCCGAGCTCGGCCGCGACGACGGCACCCACGCCGCCGGCGGCCGCCGCGATCAGGGCCGGGTGCTTGTCGAGCACGGGGACGAGCAGCACGAGGAACACGAGCGGGATGGCGAAGTCGAGGTGGATGTCGTCGGGAACCTGGCTGCCGACGAGGGCGCCGATGACGGTGGCGCTCAGCCAGCTGGTGCTGAGGGTGGCGGCGACCCCGAAGTAGAAGGGGAGCCGCAGCCGCGGGTCGTCCCGGCCGGTCCAGCGCACGATCGACAGGGCGTAGGCCTGGTCGACGAGGAAGTAGGCGGCCAGCAGGCGGCGGCGCAGCGGCTCGTGGGCGAGGGCGGGGGCCAGCGACGCCGAGTACAGCAGCATGCGCAGGTTGATGGTGAGCGCGGTGACCACCGCGATGGCCACGCCGCCCCCGTCGCCCAGCACGTCGGTCATGGCCAGCTGGCTGGCGCCGGCGAAGACCAGGATCGAGAGCCCGACCGCCGTCGCCAGGTCGAACCCGGCGGCGACGGGCGCGGCGCCGGCGACGAGACCGAACGGGACGACGCCGAGGAGCATCGGCGCGGCGGCGATCACACCGGACCGGACCGCCCCGGCGCGATCCGGGACCGGTTGCTGGTCGTCGGGCGCCGGGGTCATCGGGGCATTCTGGCCAACGCGGCCCGCGAAGCCGGCACGGCTTCTCAGCGCCGGCGGGGCAGGTGGGGGCGCCGGATGCGGCGGCGGCGCAGCTCACTCGGCTCCATGCCGACGGTCTCGGAGACCACGTCGTCGAGCGCGGCGTACGTGGCACCCGAGGCCACCGACACGTAGTGGGAGCGGCGGTCGTCGGAGACCGCGTCCCGCTTGAAGATGCGGGCGAGGGTGAACAGGCAGAACAGCGTGGCCACCCCGCCGAGCAGGTGGAACAGGCCCTCCGGTCCGATCAGGCTGATGGCGATCGAGGCGAGGAACGGTCCGGCCGCGGCGCCGAGCCCGTTCACGGTCATCACCCGTGCACCGGCAGAGATCATGGTCATCGGGTCGATGTAGTCGGCGATGTGGGCGAAGGAGAGTCCGTAGAGCGAGAAGCCGCCGGCGCCGAGCAGGAAGGCGGCCATCAGCGCGCCGGTGAAGCTCCCCATCCAGGTGGACTCCACCCCCACGGTGGCGCCGGCCAGGATGAGACCGCCGGCGGCGCCCATCACGATGCGCCGGTCGGTGCGGTCGGACCAGCGACCCAGGGGGATCTGCCCGAGGACCGCGCCGAGCAGCACCGCGGCCACGAACTGCGACGCGCCGCTGACCCCGAACCCGGCGCGGGTGGCGTAGACGGCGCCGAAGCCGAGGGCGGCCCCGGTGCCCAGGCCCGACATGGCCGAACCGGTGAGGCCGAGCGGCGCGGCCCGGAAGACCTCTCGCATCGAGGTCTTGGTGGTGGCCTCGATGAGCGGGGCCTCGTGCGGGGCCAGCGCCACCGGCACCGCGGCCACCGACAGCAGGACGGAGCCGACCACGAACAGCATCACGCCGTGGGTGTCGGCCGTGTTGAGGAGCAGGCTGCCCACGGCCAGGCCGGCGGTGACGACGGTGTTGTAGACGGCCAGCAGCGTCGCCCGGGTCATGGTGGTGGACACGGCGTTGAGCCACGACTCGCTGACCACGAACAGCCCGGCGATGCACACGCCGGTGGTGAAGCGCAGCACCACCCACGGCACCGGCGACACCCAGACGCCGTGGATCACGACGGCGGCGGAGGCCAGCGAGGCGAGTGATGCGAAGACCCGGATGTGGCCGACGCTGCGGATGAGGCCGGGCACCCATGCCGAGCCGACCACGTAGCCCAGGTAGTAGAGGCCGAGGACGAGACCGGTCACGGTGGCGTTGAAACCGACCTGCTCGGCGCGCACGCCGAGCAGGGAGCCCTGCAGGCCCGATCCGACCATCAGCAACAGGATCGATGCCAGCAGCGGCCACGCGGTCAGCACGACCCGGACGATGCCGGTCGCCGACGTCGTGGTCAGATCGGGTTCAGACGTCGCGTCGACGGACAGGTCGCTCACCGTGAGCACTCTGGACGACGGGCGCCGTCGCGACAACTCAGGCCGCGAGCGCGACGGCGCGGGACCAGCGCCGGTGGGGAACCAGCACCAGCACGGCCACCGTCACCATGACGACGCCGTAGAGCATGAGCGGGCCGTCGACGACGGCGATGCCGTAGGTCCCCCACACCATGCCGTCGAGGAGACAGACCACGTAGGTGCCGGGCGCCAGTCCGGTGAGGTCGTGCGACCGCCAGGCCTCGACCACCTGGGGCAGGAACTGGGCCCCGACCGTGAGGGCGAGCACGGCGCCCAGGGTCGTCCAGCCGCCGACGACGGTGACTGCGGCCAGCCCGGCCGCGCCGGCGAGCGCGGTGCCCGGTCCCCGGCGGTTGCCGCCGCGGACGAGCAGGACGACGATGCCGGCGTAGCCCGCCACGTACGCGGTCGACAACACGGTGACGGGGAGCAGCCCGCGGGCAACGCCATACGCCATCCACGCCAGGTTGATGGCCAGGCCGAGCCACGCAGTGGGACCCGAGACGCCCGCGGTGGAGCGCGCCCGGACGAGCCGGACGATCTGCGGGACGGGCTGGGTCAGGGCCAGCACCACCGCGCACCCGGTCAGGACCATCTCGAGCATCGGGACAGTCTCGCACCGCGAGCCGCCCTCCCCCACCCCAACCGAACCCGGAAGCGCGGGAACGAAACTGGACGCGCCTCCGTACCGCTACCTGTTGACCCGGCGCCTCGAACGGACCGCGGCGCTGCTGCGCATCACCGATCGCTGGGGCTGGAGTTCTCGGTGGACCGTTGCTGAGCCTCGGGTCAGGACAGTGCGTCGGCGGCGCGGGCCAACTCGTCCAGTGACGCCGTGGTCGGGGTGAGGACGAAGTCGTCGGCGCCCGCGGCCCGGGCCCGCTCGGCGGCGGCGACCAGGGCGTCGACGTCGGTCACGGTGGCGAGCGGGATGAGGTCGTCGGTGGCGGGCTCGAGGAAGTTGAGGTACCGCTTCAGGTAGTCGCGCATCTGGGCGGTGCCGTCGCCGTCATGATCGTCATCGCCGAGCGCGAACCAGGTGCCGGTGGCCAGGCGGGGCGACTCCGGACGCCCCGCATCACGCCAGCCGCGGCGGCACCGTTCGAAGGCGGTGGTCACCTCGTCGGTGTCGAGCCCGAAGCTGAACCCGAGCAGGCCGTCGGCCCATTGCGCCGCCTGCTCGATCGACCGCGGCCCGAGCGATCCGGCCAGGATCGGGAGATCGCCCCGGACGGGGAACGGCTCGACCGGGCGCCGGGCCGCACCGACGATCTCGCCCCGCCACACCTCCCGCATCCGCCCCACACCCTGGGCCAGGCGCGCCAGGCGCGAGCCCGACCACGACGCGCCGACGGCGCGGTAGTCCTCGGCCCGGCCGCCCACCCCCACGCCCACGGTGAGGCGGCCGCCGGCGATGACATCGATGGTGGCGAGCTGCTTGGCCAGCAGCACCGGATCGTGCATCGGCACCACGGCCACGTTGAAGATGAGCTCGACCCGCTCGGTCACCGCGGCGGCCGCGGCGAGGGTGGTGATCGCCTCCGGGTTCGGGAACGCGATCCGCTCGCCGAGGGCGAGGCTGTCCCACGGGCCGGCGTCGATGGCGCGGCACCAGCCGAGGATGGCGTCACGGTCGAGGCCGGGCACCATCACCGGCAGGTTCATGCCGAGCCGCATCGCTCCCCCGTCCTCGTGGAGGCCGACTGTGGGAGGTCACCAGCGCGCATCGCCACCGGCATCCTCGCCCGGCCCGGGGCGTGGGGGATCGCAGACCGGCATCGGCACGGCCGTCGGTTCCGCCGTGACGTCTGTGGGTCGCGGAGGCCAGACGATCGGGTCGTCGCCGCACCCCTCGCAGCGGTACTCGCGCTTGCGGAACGGATGGCGGCACCAGGGCGGCACACCCGCCGGGTTGCGGGGTCGTGGCGGCATCGGCATGTCGCAGCCCCTCCCGTTGACGACCTCGGCGACGCTCGGATGGTACCGAGCCGGGGCCACGGCACCCGGTACGCCGGCGTGGAGGCGTTCCCGACGGACCGCCGGTGAGCGGCGGATCGTCTGGCTGCGTCCGCACCCTCGTAGGGTGCGGACGTGTCGAACTTCGCGAAAGACGCCATCGCCAAGGGCGCCAACCTCCTCCACCGAACGCTCTTCGAGCGCACGAAGGGCAAGATCGGCGGCCGGACGATGGGCATGCCGACGGTGAAGCTCGAGACCACCGGTCGCAAGTCGGGCCAACGCCGGGAGACGATGCTGACCTCGCCGGTGCAGCAGGGCGACGGCGTCGTGTTGGTGGCGTCCTACGGCGGCGACGACAAGCATCCAGCCTGGTACCTCAACCTCCAGGCCGACCCCAAGGTGACCATCACCATGGTGGGCCACACGTTCGAGGCCATCGCCCGCACTGCCACCGCCGACGAGAAGGCCGCACTGTGGCCCGAGATCACGTCGACCTACAAGGGCTACGCCGGCTACCAGAAGCGCACCGACCGCGACATCCCCGTCGTCATCTGCACCCCGGTCTGACCGCGCCGTCGTCGTTCTCCACTGCGTGGCCCGATCGGGCCGGGCGACGAGGCCCTCACTCGGCCGGGAGGTGCGGCGTCAGCTGCGTGATGTAGTCGGCCAGTCGGGCTGCCAGCTCGAAGGCGACCTCCGGATCGTCGGGATCGGGGTCGAACCAGACCTCGGACACCCGGCGCCAGTCCTGCTGGCCGAGGAACACGCCCACCTCCGCCTCGTCCCCGAGCCCGGGCCGCCAGTGGGGCTCGGCGTCGACGAGGGCGGCGACCGTCGCGTCGTTGACGTCGGGGTCGCCGTGCTCGGCGTGGAAGCCGACCTCGAGGACGGCTCCGTCCGAGCCGTCGACGTGGCGCCGGGGCACCAGTTGGGCCTCGAAGTGGTTGCGGGACGGCTTGTCGGCGTCGAGCCACACCTTGACGCCGCGACGGTGCGACCGGAACCGCACCGAGCCCAGGTCGGCCGGGACCAATGTCCGGGTCAGCTCCCCGACCTGCTCGAACAGCGGCACCTCCACGACCACGAGCCTGGCCGATCGGGCAACCGACTTTCTCGCCGTCCGCCGGCAATCGGTAAGCTTGTCGACTCGTCGGCGGTTGAACCCACCGGCGCCAGCGCCCGTAGCTCAATTGGATAGAGCATCTGACTACGGATCAGAAGGTTGGGGATTCGAGTTCCTCCGGGCGCGCTGAGTGTTTGGGCAGGTCACCGGCCTGCGGCACGCGAACCTGCTGGTAGGGACACGAGGGTCATCCCTACATCTGTCCCTACATTGCGGGCCCATGACGGCACCACATGGGACAGGATCGAAACGGCAACGACGTCCGGGGGTGTGGGAGATCCGGGTCGCGGCCGGCACCGACCCGGTGACCGGGCGCACGATCCAGCGGTCGGTCACCTTCCACGGCACCGAAGTCCACGCCGAGACCTACCGGACCGAACTGGCCGCCGAGTACGCGACGCGACGATCGGTCGCCCGGGCCGCGCCGATGCTCACCGTCGGCGAACTCCTCGACCGGTGGCTGGCCGCGGATCATCCGTGGAAACCGTCGACGTGGACGAGCCACCGCTCCCACGCCCGACGCCTCACCTCGGACGCTCTGGCGACCAAGCGGGTCACCGCCCTCACACCGCAGGTCGTGCGGGAGGCGATGGCCCGGTGGGAAGCCGCCGGGGCGACGATCTCGGTCCGGGCGGGTCGGTTCCGGGTGCTGCGCTCGGCGATCGGCTGGGCCTACGACGAACGAATCATCGACCACCACCCGATCCGCACCATGCGCGGCCCCGGTCGGTCCGAACCCCGCCGACCACTCCCCCACTCCGACGTCGCCGCCCTCCTGTCCGCCGCATCGACCGGGCTACTCGAAGCCGTCGCCAACGACACCGCGACCGCTTCGTCGTGGCGACGCCATGTCGCCGAACAGAACCTGTTGCTGGTTCGCCTCGCCGCTGACACCGGCGCCCGACGGGGAGAGCTCGCCGCCCTGCGCTTCGACGACCTCGACAACCGCACCCTCACCATCCGCCGGGCCATCTCCGGCACCGAGATCACCACACCGAAATCCGGGCACGGCCGCACCCTCACCGTTGGCGCCACGACCACACAGATATGGACGCGGCTCCACCACGAATGGTCAACAGATCGGACGCTCGGGCCGTGGGTGTTCAGCGGCCGGCGCAGCCACGACCAGCCGATCACACCGAGCAGTCTCGGACACCGGTTCGAACGGTTGCGAGATACGGCCGACGTGCCCGGGGCGACGTTGCATCGTCTCCGCCACAACGTCGCCACCTTTCTCGTCGCCCGCGGCGAGATCCTCCAAGCCCAGGCACGCCTCGGCCACCGAGACGCGTCAACGACCCTGCGCGAGTACAGCTACGCACTGCCCGGCACCGACACCGACATCGCCGACGCCATCGACCACCACCTCAACCAGCCCGCCCCCGAAGACCAGCCGTCGCACCTCGACCTCGATCGCTGAACGCGCCGGTCGCGGCCTCATATGGGGCACTCGTCGACGAGGTTTGAGGACGCACCACCCGCTGGCACCACCCCCATCCAACCGGCGGTCGGGGATGGCATTGGGACCGAACGAGAGGATCCTCGCCGACGGGGCACCGGGAGTACCGAACGAGAGGGTCCTCGCGACGGGGACGGAGCAGGGTCAACCGATCGAGAGGATCCTCGCCGACGGGGTACCAGCGATACCCAACGAGAGGATCCTCTCGTTCGGTGCGGCGCTGGTGCGCCGCCCCGAAGGTGCCGGTACGCGACAGTCCTGCTGAGCGTCCCAGAACCGCATCACGAAATACTCGAGGCCGCAGCGTGCATCGAACTCGGGATGGCGGCCGGTCACTCGGTCGCGGTCCTGAGCGACGACAGGAACTTCAGCACGGCGTCCTTGGAGTCGAGCCCAGGACTGTCTCAGACGGCGCTGGGCCGTACTCTGAAGGCATGACAGAGGTCCGTGCGACGCCCTTGCGGGAGCTGGTGGAGGCTCGTCGCGACGAGATCAGGGAGATCGTCGCCCGCCATCACGGACGATCCGTCGCCATCTTCGGATCGGTTGCTCGGGGAGAGGAACGACCGGACAGCGACATCGACTTCCTCGTCGAGCTCGCCCCCGACGCTCGACCGATCGAGATCCTCTCGATCGGCGTCGAACTCGAAGAAGCGCTCGGCGTGAAGGTCGATGTCGGCACCCCGGCGTCTCTGCGCGAGCGGCTGCGCGACGAAGTCCTCGCTGAGGCCGTGACGCTTTGAGCCGCCAGGACGAGGCCCGCCTGGGCGACATCGTCGAAGCGATCGACGCGATCCGGGACCACCTGGCCAGAGGTGATCTCCACGACGGCCTCGTCTACGACGCAGTTCGCGTTCGACTCATCGAGATCGGCGAAGCGGTCAAAGGCATCGATCCCGACCTCCTGGATGGCGTCCCTGGTGTGCCATGGAAGGAGATCGCCCGCATGCGGGACCATCTCGCGCACCGCTACTTCGACACCGACCACGCGATCGTCCAAGACGTCGTCGACAACGACCTCGGCCCGCTCGCCGACGCGGTGCAATCCCTGATCGCCCGGATCAACCAAGACGACGCGTCCTCCTGACCGGGGATCGGCGATCCGAA
Organism: uncultured Acidimicrobiaceae bacterium; assembly: GCA_963747745.1. Lineage (GTDB taxonomy): Bacteria > Actinomycetota > Acidimicrobiia > Acidimicrobiales > Salinilacustritrichaceae > Salinilacustrithrix. Next base: position 282,632 of record CAVVGJ010000022.1, on the reverse strand, counting down.
CGGGCACCGCCGCGAGCCACGACGACACATCACCGTGAGAACATCGGTGAGAACATCCCGAAGGAAACAATTGGTCATGACCGGTCGTGGTCGGTCATCGTCCCCTCGAGAACGCCCAGGTGAACGGCTCCAAATGGACCTCGTTGGCCCCCGCCGGTTCTCACCGGACATGTCCCTCAGCTTTCTACGGATCAGAAGGTTGGGGATTCGAGTTCCTCCGGGCGCGCTGCATACGTCCAGGTCAGGGCACATATCCTGATCCGGACGCACGGCTCGCACCCGGCCGTGAGAACCGTTTGAGAACCGGGGGCGCGGTCAATCGATGACCAGCGGGTCTGTCACGACCTATCCGGATGATCGGCTCGCGACCGAAGACTCGGGTCCGGTGGTCCGTGGGCTGATCAGGTCAGTGCTTCAGCACCTGGCTCTGCCGTGGCTTGGTTGACGATGCTGTTGGCGGCTGTCCCCGAAGATGCTCAAACCTTGGTGACGTTCAGATTCTCGAGGTCCGGGAAGTCGTCGTCCTGGGTCACGACGGCCACGCCGAGAGCGAGCGCTGTCGCCGCGATCCAGGAGTCGTTCACCGGCATGCGCTGGCCGCTGTCACGCAGGAGCACTCGGAGTCGAGCCCATTCAGCTGCGACGGACTCGTCCACTGGAACGGGGTCCAGGTCGAGCGCTGCGGTCAGGGTGGCCAGGCGGCGGTCACGCACGTCCACGGTGCTCGCTGCCAAAACACCGGCTCGGAGCTCGCCGATCGTGATGACCGAGACGGCCAGCTCGTCGGGAAGTGCCTCGGTGTCCAACGCTCGCCCGCTCTCGCGTGCGATGAACACCGAGGTGTCCGCAAGACCTCGGCTCATGACAGCGGCAGCTCGTCGGTCATCTCGCCTGCGAGTTCGGCGAGGTCGTCCGCGAGGCCGGGATCGGCTTGGTGAGCGAGCACGGTGGATGCGAACTCGCCTCGGGCTACCCACCGAGGCCGTCGACCGATCGGCGCCAGCACGGCCGTCGGGCGACCGCCGACGGTGATGGTGATCGTCTCACCGGACTCGACGCGGTCCAACAGCGATCGGGTGGAGTTGCGCAGCTCTCGGGAGGCGACTTCGGGCATGCAACAAGTGTAGCAGGTATGCTACGCCTGAGTTGGCTGCACCTACATCGTCCCGGAAGTGCGTGCAGGGGCGGACATCACGGCAATGACGCCGGCAACCAGCGCGACGAACGCGATCACCCACAGAATCCGCGCCCGGACGCTGACCTCACCGGTCACGGTCACACCGAGCCTCCGATGTCGAGCCCATCATCTCTCCGCCAGGATCGCGGTGACTGCGCACGAACTCGCGGTCGGGTGAGTGTTCCTCGACCATGCGTCCCATCGTGCCGCACGACTCGGTGCCAGCGCAGTCGACGGGGTCGGTGGGGAAGGTGGTCACGCTGAGCGATAGCCACCGTCCCGACGGATCGTGCCCAGCGTTCCGGGCGCTCGATCCCGCGAAGATGATCCCGCGGGCGTTCTGTGCCCGGCGATCTCCTCTGTACCGACTGTCCGGGACAGGGTGGCGTGGCGCGACCGCCGGCGCTACTCCGCTCGACTGCGGCATCATCGGTTCGAAGCTGAACAGATTGCGTGACTTGGGGTCGACGGTCACCCGCACCCATGCGGTCTCCGGGCTGCCGAACGTGCCAACGCGAGTGAAGTTGGGAAGCACGGTCGCGGCCGGCAGCTGGGTGTCGAGCGTGTCGGCCAGCGGCTTGTCGACGACGAAGGTGTGGGTGTCGCCGTGCACCAGCACGACCTGGCCATCGAACGACTCGGTCTCCTCGATGAGCGCCTGCAGCAGGTCGTTGTAGCCATCGAGGGCCGGGTTGTCCCGCTCGTTGACGTCCTCAGTGACCGGGATGTCGAATCCGGGATCGGCCTGGATGGCGACCATCAGGCCCCCGGCGTGGCGGGCCGTGGCGAACTCGAACGACTGGTGGAGCCATTCGAGGTTCTTGGCGTTGCGTTCGGCGTACTCGGCGTTGTCCGCCGCACACTGCTCAGCGGTCCGTTCGCTCTTGTGGGTGCAGTCGTCGTCGCTGTTGACCTTGTTGTTGTTCGAGCCGGGCACGTTGAGCCCGACGAACACAGCGGGGCCCTGGACCCAGCGGGTGTTCTCCGAGTACGGCATGCCCGGTTCGCCCTGGTGATCGAGCTCGATCGTGCGCTGACCGAAGCTCGCGGTGCCGGCGAACAACGTCTCCCGGAGGTGGGTGAGCCGCTCGAGGTTGTCGTAGCCACCGTTGTTGGTGCGATGGCAATCGGTCCACTCGTTGTCGCCGGGCACGTAGACCGTGGGGGCTGCGACGGAGTCGAACCGCTCGATCGCCGCGGTGTAGACGTCGTCGGTGCACAGACTGCTGCCGTCCTTGATGTCGCCGTCGAAGACGGTGAACGCCAGGTGCTGGGCGTTCATGTCGTCGATGACCGCCTCGACACCGGCGACGTCGTCGTTCTTGGCGTAGGGCATGTCACCCCAGAGTCCGAACTCGTAGCGCTGCGGGCCGCTGCGGGACGCCTCGCTGTCGGTGTGGGCGGCGGCGACGGTGGCGGTGGCCACGAGGCCCACCGCCACACCCGCCAGCACACCGGTCACCGTTCGGATCGTGAACACGTTGCGGAGAGTCATGCCCGGACCCTGCCCCGCGGAGATGACGGCCCGCCGGCGCACCGGTGTCCCGGGACGGGCGCCACCGTGAACATCTCGTGATTCGAACATCTCGTGATTCGCGCTGATCACCTCGCACTGGCGACGGTCAGTCCGGACCGACGAGTACCGAGCTGAACTCGCCATCGTGGCGTGTTGGCGAAGGTTTCATCCTCGGCACACCTGACGACCCCACCGACGTCATCTGCGGGCAGTGGACTGGTGGCATGTCCAGTTCGACGTCGTCGCTGCTCTCCGACGGGTCGACGTACCGTCCGCCCGAGTATCACGGCCCGGTCGCGATCTTCGACCTGGACCGCACGATCCTGCCCGGGTCCAGCATCGTCGTCCTCGCCCGGGCCCTGGTCCGGGAAGGTCTGCTCCCCCGCCGGATGCTGGCCACCGCGGCCGTGCGAAATGTGTGCTTCCGCCGACGGGGAGCGTCGGACACGACCGTGGCCCGCCTCGTGAGTGAACTGCTCCTCCTCGTCGAAGGACTCCCGGTGCTCGATCTTGCAGCGATGCTCGACGAGCTGCGACGCGATCTCATCGCCGCGAGCCGTCCGGAGCTGCGCCGCCGCATACTCCGACACCGGGCCTCGGGGGATCGCTGTGTGGTGCTCACCGCCAGTCCGGTCCAGCTCGCACAGCTGGTGGCCGAGGGCCTCGGGGCGCACGACGGCGTGGGAACCCGGCCCGAGATCCGTGATGGAATCTTCACCGGCCGACTGGTCGGTCCGGTGTGCTATGGATCAGACAAGATCGCTGCGCTCGACGGGGCCGGGCTGCATCCGGCCTGGGCCGCTTCCTCGGCGTACTCGGACTCGGTGTCCGATCTCCCGTTGCTGCGCGCCGTTGCCCACCCCGTCGCGGTCACACCCGATCGAGCCCTGCGCCGGGTGGCCGAGATGCAGCATTGGCCGATCCTGGACATCGGCCGGCGGCCACGACTGACCCGCGTCCACGGCATCTCGAGTCCGTAGCCGCGCGTCAGGTTCCGCCGGCACCGGTCGCTGGCCGCGCCGGGTGCCCCACGTCCACGGCGTGCTCGCGAACGGTCAGTGCAGGCGGCGCCGCAGCAGGAAGGCGCCGAGGACGACGGCGGCCAGAGCCACGAGAACGGGGAGGGAGGGGCCACCGCCGGTGCTCGGAAGCTTGTCGGAGGCCTGCGGACCGGCCGTGGCCGCCGTCGCCGGCAGCGTCGTCGTGGTGGGGGTCGTGGTCGTCGAGGGGGTGGTGGTCGTCGGGGTTGCCGTCGGTGTCGTGCCGAAGACGTCGGGGCCGAACGCGGCCAGCCCGTCGGCGGCGGCGAAGCCCAGGTGGTCGACGCCGAAGATGTCCTCGACGGTGCGGAGCAGCGCGTAGTGGTTGTACGGGGTGTCGTTGACGGTGCCCGCAGTCACAAAGGGGGACAGGAGCACCGCGCCGACGCGACCGCCTCCGAGCCCGTAGATGCCCGGCAGCGGGCTGTTCGGTCCGGGGATCTCGCCGCAGCAGGCGGCGGCGGCGTCCGGGCTGCCGGGCTCGGCTTCGTCGAAGGTGATCACCAGCAGGCCGTCCTGGGTGAAGGCATCGGAGGCGAGGATCTGGGGGATCCACTCCTGGAGGAAGGTGTCGGCCGAGGCGAGGCCCCCCGGTTCGCCGTCGACGCAGGGCTCGTCGTGGCCGTCGTGGCACAGGTTGGGTGCGATGAACGCGTAGTCCGGTGTGGCGCTGGCGTCGGAGAGGTCGGCCGGGAGCGACTCGAGGTCGACGACGTGGGACGCGCACGACGCCTGGTCGTCGATGACCGAGTGGAAGTAAATGAACGGGTTGTGCCGGGCGGCGTACTGGTCGCCGACCTTGGCCGACTGCGTGTCGTCGTTGCTGCCCAGCACGGGATGCCGGCACGGCGTACCCATGTCGTCGAGGTACGCCCGCCAGGTGTGGCCGGCGGCGCCGAGTTGATCCGCGAGGTTGGGCACGGTGGCGGGGAAGACACACCCCTGGCCGATTGCCTGGCCGTTGGGGTCGATCACGGGAACCGACGGCACGAAGTCGGTGTAGTTCTGGCAATCGGACTGCGTCACCGGATTCGGTGCCTGGCCGCTGATCATGGCGATGTAGTTGTCGAGGCTGACGTGCCCGATGCCGTGGTACTGGGTCAGCAACTGGCCCTCCGACACCAAGGTCTGTGACAGGTAGGGCGCCGGGCTGTCGGGGCCGAAGGTCACGTCGTAGTCCTTGTTCTCGAGGACGACGACGAACACGTGACCGACCGGAGCCGGGGTGACGGACGGACCTGTCCCGGCCGGCGCTCGGGCGCTGGCCGCTGGGCCGCACAACAGCGCAAGTGCGACCCCGGCCACGATCGCCGTCACGCGGCTCACGAAGGCACCGCCTGGTCACTCGGTGGCGCCGCCTCCGTGCCGCTCGCCGCGTCCGCCGCCTCCCGATTTCGTCGGTTGGCGGCTCGGATGGCCATCCCGCCGGTGAGCGCCGCGGTACCGAGCAGCAGGGTCGATCGTCCACCGGTGGCGGCCAGCTCGTCGCCCCCGACGGCGTCGGGCGCGGAGGTCGGGGTGATCGGATTCGTGGTGGCGGTCGATGGCGCCGTGGTGGTGGTCGACGTCGACGCCACCACAGGGTCAGGAGGGTCCTTCGCGGTGCTCGTCGGCCCGCACGGCGCGCTGACGAATCCCGTCGGCTGGGGGATGTCGGGGTCGTCGGTCCGAGCCAGACCGAAGTCGAGCACCTCGGCCAGGTTGCGGGCGTTGGCGTCGCGGGCGGTGAGCGGATCCAGGCCCCAACGCCATTCGATCATCGACAGCACCGACGTGTGCTCGTACGGGCCGGCGTGCACGACGCCGGCGGCCGAGAACGGCGACGCGACGATGCACGGCACCCGGAATCCGAGTTGCCGGTAGTCCGGTACGGGATCGCCAGGCGGGGTGAGGGCGGCCCGGACGGTGTCGTCGACCACCTTTGGCGGGTCGACGTGGTCGTAGAACCCGCCCCACTCGTCGAAGTTGACGACCAGGACCGTGCGCTCCCAGGCCGGTGACGAGCGCACGGCGTGGTAGATGAGCGACAGGAACGACTCGCCAGCACGGATGTCGCCGTGGGGGTGGTAGTCGCCCGATTGCCCCGGGTCCTCGTTGGCGAACGACGGGTCCACGAACGACACGTTGGGCAGTGTGCCGGCGGCGGCGTCGGTGAGGAACTGGGCGACGGGGTGGGCCAGGCTGGCGTAGGTGGTACCCCACAGACCGATGAACGGCTCGTCGACGAAGTAGTAGCCACCGGTGAGACCAGCGTCGCCGAGGCGGTCCCAGATGGTCGGGGACAGATCGCTCATGGTGACGCCCATGTTGTGGTCGCGGTCCGTGCGCGCCGCGTGTTGGTAGAAGCGATTGGGGTACGTCTCTCCCATGAACGAGGAGAAGTAGCGGTCGAGCACGGTGTAGTTCTCCGCCAGGGCGGCCAGCGCGGGGATGGCGTCGGCCGTGTAGTACCCGACGGGGAACGTGTCGGCGCTCCCCCGGTCGGCCGGGGTCTGCAGCCAACCGTCGACGCGTCCACCGGCGTGCTGGGTGACGAAGCCCTCCCACGAGTGGTCGGGATCGAGGTAGTCGCAGCCCTGGGTGTCGGCTCCCAGGTCGTAGGTGGGGTACACCGTCCCGGTCTGGTCGGCGAATCGCAATCCGGCCTGGACGCCATCGGCCCCCGGCAGCCAGCCGAGGAGGTGGTCGAACGACCGGTTCTCGAACATGAGGACGACGACGTGATCGAACGGAGCGGCAGCCGGGTCGGGCAGCGGTGCGGGCGACACCACGGCCTGGGCGAGCTCGGGGTGCAACCACAGCAACGCCCCCGCGCCGGTGATGCCCTTGAGGAAGCGGCGTCGGGTCGTCACGGCCGGCGACGCTATGTCGCTCCGCCCCGTTTCGACGCCGTCCGCCACGAAGCGTCGCGTGCATTTTGCTCGTGCGACATGAGGTGTTCACCCGCCGCGCACGAGATCGGGATCGAACTCGCGGAGCATGGCCGGCAGCCGGCGCGTGGCGACCTCGGCGCGGGGAGCAGAACTTCCCGCGCCGAGGTCGGCATTCAATGCGATCGACTGAAGGGCGTCACTTCCAGCCGGTGATGTCGAGGATGACGCCGTGGCCGGTCTTGTTGTGCTGGACGGACACGTAGAAGTGCGATCCGTCGGCGTTGAACAACCCGCCGGTCCACTCGGCGCCGCCGTCGTTCAGCGTGCCGATGCGGATGCAACCGTCGCCGAGGACGTCACGGTCGCCACCGTCATCGAGGCAGGACCACAGGTCGTTGTGGCCGGTGTACTGCTCGCCGTCCTCGTGGATGATCCAGTTCCCGCGGCCGGGCTGGTAGGCGATGTTGTCCATCATCGCCAGCTCCGGGTCGCCGATGACGAGCAGCTCGACCCGTGGGATCGAGGAGCCGTCGGTTGCCGCCGCGAGGGTGCCGTCGGTGACGCAGATCGTGTTGCCCCAGTTGGCGAAGTCCTCGTTGCCGGTGTTGTTGCCGCAGAAACGCACGTCTCCGTCCGCGGCCGCGGCGAGGTCGATGCTGAGATCTTCGGGCCGGTAGTAACCGGTCAGCATCTCCGCGGCGGCGATGTCCCGGAGGTTCCCCGGGTCGACTGGCACCCAGATCCCCTCGCCGGTCTCGCTGCCCTGGCCGTAGTCGGTGTTGCCGTTCCGCCGGCCGAGGCGAAGCCCGTAGACCTGCCCGTCGACGAGCGGTGAATCGCTCAGGTCAGTGACCGCGGGACCGCCGGTCCAGGGCGTCGCGGGTACGAACTTGAAGTAGGCGCCTCCCGGCGTCCCGTGCGAAGGGCGGTTCTCGTCGCCGTAGTACATGACGCCGTTCTCCAAGAGACCGACGCCCTCGAAGGCGAGTTGGCCGGCCGCGGGGCGGACAGCCACGTTGGCGGCGTCGGCACCGTCGAACGTCCCTGCCGCCGGGTCGTAGACCACATCGGTGGTGTGGAGCGGGTCGATGATCTCGAACAGGTGACCGCCATTGGTCTCCTCACCGAACACCACCGTGCCCCACGGTGTGGTGTGGGCCGGGTCGCACGACGTCGTTCCGGTCAGGATCGTCTCCGTGTCACCGGTCGCGAGGTCGATGCGCTGCAGGCCAGGTTGAGCGCTGCCCTGTTCGTTGCACGCGATCAGGTGGGTGGGATGCACGTCATCGGGCCACAGCGCCATCATGTCGATGTTGGGACCAGCGGCCTCACTGGCGGTCACGACCGACGCGGTCAGTCCCTTGGCCAGGCTGACCAGGGTGGTGGGATCCGATTGGGCCGTGTCCGCCGGTACCTCGTTCGCCGTCGGGCCGGGCAAGGGTTGCTTGACACCGAACTGCTGTGCCGAATGGGCCTCGAGGACGTGTTGCTGCTGCTGTCCGAAGTCCGAGCCGGCCAGCGCGACCGTCGCACTGGTGCCGATGGTCACGATCGCGGCGGCGATGCCGGCGATCTTCTTCCGTCTGTTCATCATCGTCTCCATGGGTGGGGTTGGGTACCGGCCAAAGCCAACCCGGCACTCCTGAACGGTCGATGGCGAGCAGTCGGCTGACACGACATGTTCTGGTGAAGATCAGGGCGCAGGCTCACCCTCACCGACGCACCCGATCGACGAGCTCCGAGCCGGCACCAACCCGCCGATCGGGCCGACTCGACACCGCCGGTCAGGCGGCTCAGCCGCGCTCGGCCGCTCGGATCACCCGTGAGGCGATCACCTGGGCATGGTCTCCGACCCGCTCGTAGTACCGGGCCATGAGCGCGACTTGGATCGCGGTCTGCGGGTCTTCGACCTGATCGGCGGCGACCTTCACCGACACCCGGAACAGCTCCCGCATCAGGTCGCTCATGACCTCGTTCATCGTGATCACATCGGCGGCGACGGCGGGATCCGCATCGGCGAAGGCCTCGACGGCGGCGCGGAGCTGTTCGACGGCTTGGTCACCGAGCCGGCCGACCAGCCCCCGTATGCGAGGGTCCAGGGACGAGGCCGACAGGCGACGGGTGGCCTTGGCGATATTGGCGGCCAGCGCACCGGTGAGCTCCACCTCATGGGCGATGCGCAACACCGCGACGAGATGGGGGATCTCCCCTGGCTCGTGCGGACCGTTCAACCGATCCTCGACGTCGCGTTCGAGCTGCTCGACGAGTTGCACGACGAACGTGTTGTCCTGGGCGATGTCGTTCACCTGTTGCACGTCCCCGGCGAGGAGCACGTCCGTGGCCCTGGCGATCATCTCGGTGACGCGTGAGAGCAAGAGCACGACCTCTCGGCGAATGGTCTGCGTGGTGGTGTTGTGGCCCGGACCGAGCGACGTCATCGATCGGGTCGACCTGAGTCCGCCAGCGAGGCGTTCGACCACGCCGCCTCATCGGTCAGCTCGCGCCCGAACCACGCCGGTGCCTCGAATGCCGCCGCATCCGACTCGGATGCAAACTCCACCTCCACGACCTCCAAACCGCCGAGCGCGCCCTCGTAGCAGTCCACTTCGGCGATCCCGCCGTCAACCGCGACGCGGTGACGCACCTTCCGGAGCCGTCTGGGAACCAGCGGCCACAGCTCGTCGAAGGCAGCAGACGACAACGGGGTCTCGACCTCGTGGCGGGCGAGCCCGGAACCGATCTTCACGGTCAGTGAGCAGGCCGACTCCGTTCGTCGGATGCGAACCTCGACCTCGTCGTCGACGGCCAGGTACGCCTGCTCCATCTTCACTCCGGGCCCGAGGTCGCCCGGTCGCTCAGATACCAGGAACTTGCGCTCCACCTCCATCAAGAGCCGCGAGTTTGGACCAGCCTCGCTGGACCGAGGGTGACATCTTCCCGAACGGTTGGTGAATGGTTGGTGTACGCCTTCCCCCGGCCCGTCGGGCTACCTACGATCCGGTTGGTGTCACCCTCGCAGGTGCGTCGCTTCACCGCCAACGACGACGTCGACCCGACTGCTGTTGCGGCCCACTTCGCGGGCGAGGTCCTGGCGACGGAGCCCACCACGCTGAGCTGGTGGGACACGTTCGACTGGAGACTGTGGCGGGAGGACCGGGTCCTGGAGGCATCGGGGACCCCACCGTCGATCGTCGTCGTGCTGCGCGGCGTCACCGATGATCGACCGCGGTGGACGGCGGTGGCGGAGCGGGTTCCTCGCTTCGCCGGCGACGACGCTCCCGGAGCATGGTCGACCACGGTCGCCCCGCTGATCGGCGAACGCATGCTGCTCCCCGTCGCGTCGGCGGAGGTCGTCCGAACTCGGATCGTGATCCGGGACCGCAACGACAAGACGACCGCCGAAGTACTAGTCGACGACGCCCGACCTCGCGGGCCGCGCTGGATCCGCGTCGTCGAGGTGCGGGGATACGCGAGCGTCGCGACCGACCTGACCGAACGTCTCGGTGCGCTGCCCGGTGTGACACCGACCGACGAGCACCCGATGGCCGCTGCCATCTCCGACGGTCGGGTTCCGGGACGGGCGGGCACCGAACTCGACTTCGCGCTCGACGCGAACATGCCAGCGTTGGGTGCGGTCCGACGCATGTTGCGCCACCTCCACACGACCATGCACGACATCGAACCCTGGCTGCCGGGCGCGGTGGATCCCGAGTTCGTCCACGACTACCGGGTCGCGATCCGACGGAGCCGGTCCGTCCTCAAGTTCTCGGCCCGGATCCTGCCCGATTCCGACCGCGAGCGCTGGCAGATCGAGCTGCGGGACCTGCAGCAACGCACCAACACGTTGCGTGACCTCGACGTGTTCGTCCTCGGGTTCGACACCTATCGGGCCCTGGTCCCACCCAGCTATCGCGGCGACCTCGAACCCCTGTACGTCCTATTGGCCGCGCGCCGAGCAGAGGCCCGGCAGCACTTCACCGAGTACATCACCTCGCCGCGCCACGAGGTCTTCGATACGGACTACGAGGCCTTCCTCGCGGCGGACGACGCGGGCACCGACGACAACCTGCCGGCCAACGCCCGGCGACCCATCGCGGAGACCGGGGCGGCCCGGGTGAAGCAGGCTCACCGACGGGTGGTCCGTCGGCTCCGGGGCATCTCCGACTCGAGCGCATCCTCCGAACTCCACGCACTTCGCATCGCGTGCAAGGAACTGCGCTACGTGCTCGAACTGCACGCCGAGGTACTGCCGGACCGGCCGCGGGTGGCACTCGTGAAGCGGGTGAAGCAGCTGCAGACGCTGCTCGGCGAGTACCAGGACGCCGAGGTGCACATCAGGGAGCTGGAACGCTGGGCCACGATGGTGGGCTCCACGACCATCGACTCCACTCGGTGCGTCATGGCCATGGGCGTGCTCGGCGAGCACTTCCGGCTCCGCCAAGACACGTTACGAGCGCGCTGTGCCGCGCGCCTGGCCCGCTTCGACACCGCACGCACGCGCGACCTCGTTCGCGCCGTCGGCGACACGCGGATCAAGCGGTGAGGGTCCTGGCGACCTACAGCATCAAAGGAGGGGTCGGGAAGACATCGGCCGCCGTCAACCTGGCGACCACCGCGGCAGACCGCGGACATCGCGTGCTGCTCTGGGACCTCGACCCACAGGGCGGGGCCACCTTCCTGTTCCGGGTGGAGTCCAAGGTCAAGGGCGGGGCCCGCGCCCTGGTGTCGAAGCGACGCCCGCTGCTCGAGGTGATTCGTGGCACCGACGTGGCCAACCTCGACCTCGTGCCCTCGGACTTCCGCTACCGCCACCTCGATCTCCTGCTCGACAAGACCGGCCGACCGACACGGCGACTGGGACAACTGATCAGCGCCGCGGCCGACGAGTACGACGTCGTGTTCCTCGATTGCGCGCCCAGCGCCTCGCTGGTGAGCGAGGCGGTGCTGGACACGGCCGACACACTCGTGGTCCCCGTGATCCCGTCCGCACTGTCGGCCCGCACCGTCGACCAGCTCGTGGCGTTCGTGGACGATGCGCCCCCCAGAACGAGGCCCCAACTGTTCGCGTTTCTCTCCATGGTCGATCGACGACGGCGACTCCACCGCGAGTTGGTCCAACGCCTCCCGGAGCTGCACCCAGACTCCTTCGCGTCGACCGTGGTCCCGAGCGCAGCGATCATCGAGCGGATGGGATCCGAACGCCGACCGATCGCCCGGTACGCGCCACGGTCTTCCGCCGCACAGGCCTACGACGAGCTATGGACCGAGATCGAGGCTCGGTCGGTGGCGCGGTGACCCCCCAGTTACGGCACCACCAACATCATCTGGCCATCCGCCGAAACGAGTGCGATCGGCAGCCACAGGGCGTGTACTCAACGCACCGAAGACCCGCCCGCCATCCTCGAGGAGGACCACCGTGGACGTTGCCGAGATCGTCGCCATCGGCACCGATCACCGAGTACACCGAACCTTCGGGTTCCTCGACCTGTGCGGGTTCACCGACTTCGTCGACGATCACGGCGACGAAGTCGCCGTGCGGGAACTGCAGATGCTCCGAGCCGCCGTCCGCGAGGTCACCCCGTTGTTCGGCGTACGCGTCGAGAAATGGCTCGGAGACGGGCTCATGCTCGTCAGCGTGGAGCCGGAACCACTGGTGGGGGCCGCATTGGCCATCAGCCAACGTCACCGACGCTCGGGACGCCTGACCCTGCGATGCGGTATCGCGTCGGGGACGGTGATCCTGCTCGAAGGCGACGACTACGTCGGACGGACCGTCAACCTCGCATCCCGCCTCTGTGACAGCGCCGGCCCAGGTCAGGTACTCGCCGCCCGCGACGACCTCGAGATCCCGCCGTGGGTCATCGCCGAGGAACGCGACCCGGTCGTCGTCAAAGGCATGGCGGGAGAGGTCCCCGTCGTCACGCTGAGCCCCGACCGAAACGAACTGCGTCGCAAGGCTCGGTCGCGATCGGCGTGTGCGCTGCTGACCGTGGTCGACGGCTTCGTCCGTCCGTGGTCCCAGTCCGGCTGAGCGCCTCGGCAGAACGGCCCGCCACGCACGAGGTCAGACGTGGTCGGGTTGTTCCGTGACCTGAACGCCCGCTGCGTCACGAGCGAGCCGACACACCGAGCCCGTCGAGCAGGGCACGGACGCGCTGTTCGATCTCGTCTCTGATCGGGCGCACATCGGCGAGGCCCTGACCGGCAGGGTCGGCGACGGCCCAGTCCTCGTAGCGCTTGCCGGGGAAGATCGGGCAGGCGTCTCCGCAGCCCATCGTGATGATCACGTCGGCGGCGCGGACGACCTCGTCGGTCCACGGCTTGGGGAACTGCGAACGGATGTCGATGCCAACCTCGGCCATCGCCTCCACCGCCGCCGGGTTGACCTCACTGGCCGGATCCGAGCCGCCAGAGAACACCTCGAGATCATCGCCGCCGAGGTGTGTCGCCCAGCCGGCAGCCATCTGGGACCGCCCAGCGTTGTGTACGCACAGGAAGACCACCATCGCAGTGTCGGTCGCCGCGGTACCTGCGAGCCGGGACGCGGCCCGGAGCCGTTCTCTGGCAAAGCGCTCGACGAGCAGCGGGATGAACGACTGCACCGACGCGTTCTGAAACGTCGAGTACGACTCGGCGACGTATCGCTGGATCGTCTCGTTGCTGAACCGCCCGGCGAACTCCTCCGCCAGGCGGTCCGAGGCCGAGCGGATCGCGGGGCGCATCTCGAGCGGTGCCACCTTCATCGGGTCGAGCACTTCAGTCACAGCAGGCTCCTTGTCGTTGGTCAGGTCCCGAGGGTCGGGTCGAGGTTCACGCCGCGATGACGGCGGGAGCGAGGTTGGCGACCCGGTCAGCTATCGCCTCCGCTGTCCGGTCGAAGTCGCGGCGGCGGCCCGTCGCCGCCGGATCGGGGATGGACCAGTGCAGCATCGGCAACCCGCTGGAGGCCGAGACCTCGCCGATGTTCTCGAACGCCAGGTCACACACCGTCACCACGAGTTGGTCACGGTGAGCCGCGGTCGCGAAACGAGACGGTTCGGCACCGGTCAGGTCGAGGCCCCGCCGCTGTGCCGCCGCGATTGCACCGGGGTGGACTCGGTCGGCCGGGTCGGTACCTGCACTCTCGGCCGGCACTGACGACGTCCTATTCCAGAGCGCGGCGGCGAGTTGGGAACGGGCCGAATTCCGCGTACACACGAACACGATTCCCGAGGCCCGAAACGAAGGCACAGAGGCCAGGTCCGCGAGCGCCTCCGGACAGAGCCGCAGGTAGCGGCGGCGACGGTCGCCGTTCGACACCGTCCGTTCAACAAGGCCGGCCGCTTCGAGAACGTCCAGGTGATGTGCGAGCCGGTTGGACGCCACACCGAACATCTCGCCCAGCTCGACCGGCGACCGATCCGAGAACCGCAACGCGTCGACGATCCGCAACCGAACCGGGTCCGACAACGCTCCGTGCACCTGAGCCCGCTCGTCAATCGTTGCCACGACCGCGAGAGTATTCACTCATATTCGGATGAGTCAATGCTCTATGAGTGAACGGCTACCGTGTGCCCTCGCGGAAGTGGGGCCATCTCTTCTGAACCCGACCGCTCCCGTATCCAATCAGATACGATGGCGAGAATGCTCTCCACAATCATCGAGGATGTCCGGATCCGAGCAGGTCTGACGAAGGATGAGCTGGCGCAGCGGGCCGGCACATCCCGCCCGACGCTGTCCGCGTACGTCCACGGGCGCAAGTCTCCTCGGCTCGACACCGCCGAGCGGATCGTTCACGAGGCCGGCTTCGCGCTGACCATCACGCCACGCCTCACCTGGCGGACGATCGAGACCCGTCATCGCCGAATCGCGTCAGTGCCCGACCGCCTCCCGAGCCTCGATTCTGCTGATGCCCTGGCCATGATCGAACTGCCTCTGCACCTCGAGTGGTCTCGTCCCGACCGGCGCGTGGACCTGCGAGACCGCCAGCAGCGAGCGCGTTGCTACGAGGTGGTTCTGCGGGAGGGCACTCCGGAGGACATCGCCGGCATCGTGGACGGCGCGCTCTTGGTCGACCTGTTCGACGATCTGGTCCTGCCTACTGAGATCCGCTCGGCGTGGGAGCAGACGATCGAGGCGACGCTCGGCCGATGAGCGACGGCCAGCTCCCGCTCTCTCGGCCGAGGCCGCCGACTTCGTCGACGTCCATTCGCTCGCCCAGCGGTACGACAAGGACGAGTTGCTCGACCTCGCCGCCACGATCGACGAGGGCTTCGACCGCTCCACCTTCGCCACGATGCTCGACTCCCTCGCCCGATTCGACGACGCCGCCCTTGCCGACTTCGGCGCCACTCCCGCCGAGCTGCGGTCGTGGTTCTCGGCCTGGGCAGACGAGCTACGCACCACCTGATCGCGCGTCAGTTTCGGTGCCGAATCGGTTCTCAGTGAGAACCGATTGAGAACCAAACGAGAGCTATAGCGGTCTATGGTGGTCGCGGCCGGACAATCGTCCGGCCGCGAAACCCCAGGTCACCGGTCACATCCGGCGATCACGGTCAATGGGCGACAACCCCGGATTTCCGCCTTCGGTCAACTACGGATCAGAAGGTTGGGGATTCGAGTTCCTCCGGGCGCGCTGCATACGTCCAGGTCAGGGCACATATCCTGATCCGGACGCACGGCTCGCACCCGGCCGTGAGAACCGTTTGAGAACCGGGGGCGCGGTCAATCGATGACCAGCGGGTCTGTCACGACCTATCCGGATGATCGGCTCGCGACCGAAGACTCGGGTCCGGTGGTCCGTGGGCTGATCAGGTCAGTGCTTCAGCACCTGGCTCTGCCGTGGCTTGGTGGACGATGCTGTTGGCGGCTGTCCCCGAAGATGCTCAAACCTTGGTGACGTTCAGATTCTCGAGGTCCGGGAAGTCGTCGTCCTGGGTCACGACGGCCACGCCGAGAGCGAGCGCTGTCGCCGCGATCCAGGAGTCGTTCACCGGCATGCGCTGGCCGCTGTCACGCAGGAGCACTCGGAGTCGAGCCCATTCAGCTGCGACGGACTCGTCCACTGGAACGGGGTCCAGGTCGAGCGCTGCGGTCAGGGTGGCCAGGCGGCGGTCACGCACGTCCACGGTGCTCGCTGCCAAAACACCGGCTCGGAGCTCGCCGATCGTGATGACCGAGACGGCCAGCTCGTCGGGAAGTGCCTCGGTGTCCAACGCTCGCCCGCTCTCGCGTGCGATGAACACCGAGGTGTCCGCAAGACCTCGGCTCATGACAGCGGCAGCTCGTCGGTCATCTCGCCTGCGAGTTCGGCGAGGTCGTCCGCGAGGCCGGGATCGGCTTGGTGAGCGAGCACGGTGGATGCGAACTCGCCTCGGGCTACCCACCGAGGCCGTCGACCGATCGGCGCCAGCACGGCCGTCGGGCGACCGCCGACGGTGATGGTGATCGTCTCACCGGACTCGACGCGGTCCAACAGCGATCGGGTGGAGTTGCGCAGCTCTCGGGAGGCGACTTCGGGCATGCAACAAGTGTAGCAGGTATGCTACGCCTGAGTAGGCTACACGTACATCGTCCCGGAAGTGCGTGCAGGGGCGGACATCACGGCAATGACTGCGACTGAACGCATCAACGCCGTCGATCTCGGTCGGCATCGCCACCTTCAGCACGCAGGCACGCCCCGACCGGTCGGTGGCTGCGGTCACGAAGGAGGCGGTCCCGCCGCGAAACGGCGCGCCGAGCTCGAGTCCCCACCGGTCGACCAGCGTGGCCACGAGGTGGGGTAAGTCATCGAGCCATTGCTGGCCGGCGGGTCCGTTCGCTCTGGCGCGCTGACGGACGAGCTCAGGCACATCGAGGGGTGAGGGCACGCCGCGCCTTCCTATCGCGCTCTCACGCCTCGAGGAGTGCTGTATCGGCACAACGCTCCGCGTGCCGGCCACGCCGCCCAACAAACACCGGGGAGGCGCTCCCGACGCGCCGGTCCTTGGTGCTTGGTGCGGCTCGCGATCTGCTGATCGGTGAGATCGATCGGTGCGGCAGCGTGGCCCTCGCGGGTGTGCCGACGAGTGTCGGACCCGATTCGTACCCTGGCGAGATGCCGCGACTGGCGAGCTTCTACGGGATTGTCATCTACATGTACTGGTCCGACCACCCGCCACCGCACTTCCATGCCGAGTACGGCGACGACCAGGCGGTGATCGCGATCAGCGACGGATCGATCGTCGCCGGAAACCTGCCGAGGCGAGCGCTGCGGCTGGTCGAGGAATGGCGAGAGCTGCATCTCGCGGATCTGCATGCCGCGTGGGACCTCGCCTCGGAGCGAGAAGATCCAGGTACCATCGATCCACTGCCATGACGAAGCTCGACAGGATCCCCAAGGTCGTCACCGCCGAGGTGCTGCCGCCGTATGCGCTGCGGTTGACGTTCGATGATGGACTCGTTCGCGAGGTCGATCTCGCCGACGATCTGTGGGGCTCGATGTTCGAGCCGTTGAAGGACCCCGCGTACTTCGCTCGCGTCGTGGTCGATCATGGAACTGTGGTGTGGCCGAACGGCCTCGACCTCGACCCGCTGGTCCTGCACGGCGACTTCGAGTCGGCGCGGCGCTCGCCAGCGTCGTAGACGCACCCAAGCCGTCCATATCGACGCTCACCTCGGTCGAAACCGGACCGGCCAACCCGCAGGAGAACCGGCGTTATCCGGTCGGCGTCAAGCCCGAGGGTTCGTGAGCCCATTCGACAACCGCGAGGTCTAGGCGGTCACGAAGCAAACGCCGTGCTGCATCAGCAACCGCGTGCTGGTTCGGCCGGAGATGGTCCTTGCCGGCTCGCTTTGCCTCTCGCATGAGGATCCGTTTGCCTTGTCGCCCGATGGCGTCGGGCAGCCCTCCGTACCTACCACCGTTGGCCTCAACCAACTGAGCAAGTATCGAACCCATGATCGGCTCGACCTCGACACACGTGGCGGTGTGGTCCACGAAGACGGGCGAAGGGAACAGCTCGACGCAATACGCAACGTCGGCGCCTGCATCGACGAGCTCCTTTGCGATGACCACACCGACTGGGAAAGGCGCTGGCCAGTCGTCAGACTCGACGAGCGCTTCGTACATTCCGTCGCTGACGGATGCGTCGTACCAACTCTCGCCAGGCTTGAGCCTGTAAGTCTCTCGATAGCCCACCACGCCCGCTGCCTCCTTCCACGGACGGCGCAATAGCGGCACAGGTTCCGACCCGTAGGCGATCGTGTCCATCAACTCGATGCTCTCAGACGGCGCCGGCGAGCGGCTTGCCGAAGCACCGCTCTTGGCAATCTCTTGGCAATCTACGGCCTCGAACTAGCGGGATTCGGCTGTACTCGACGGACACCCGTACCGCACCTGACCTGCTAGTTTGGGTTTCAACAACGCCAGAAGAACACGCTGTCGGCACCTACGGATCAGAAGGTTGGGGATTCGAGTTCCTCCGGGCGCGCTGAAGTCGCAGGTCAGAGCACCTGCGCTTCGCGTTGACGGGTGAGGGTCTCCCGCAGTGGGATTCGGTGCGGGTGATCGGTGCGGCTCGTGTTCAGTCGAGCCCGAGCACGGTGGTGAGTGCCTCGTCGACGCCCCATTGCTCTTCGGGGCTCAGGTGTCCGTAGAGGTCGCCGAGGCGTGACGCGTCAACAGCTCCGAGCTGCTCGACGAGTACGCGAGTCGTCTCGCCGTCAAGATCGACCTCGGGCCGAAACGACGCGGCCCGTGCGCTGCTCGAGGTGGGGGCAACAAGCACAACCGAGCGGGGAAGGAACTCGTCGGCTTGGACGACGACGCCGTATCGGTCGCCGTGTTGTTCGTGGCCGACGCCCTTGGGGAGCTTGAAGCGGTACACGTCACCCCGGAGCACGGAGTGACTCCATCAGCCCGGCGACCGCAAGCATCTCCTCGCGGTCGTCGTCATCGGCTTCCAGCGCAGCGACCTCGGCGGCGAGCGCTGAGCGTTCGCGTAGACGACGAGCCGATGCGATCAATGAGCTGCGGATCGCATCGGATCGAGACATGCCGGCGGCCTCCAGCGCGCGGAGTGCCTGTTCCGCCTCGTCGTCGAGTCGTACGGAGATTGCCTGAGCCACGCCCCGGAGTGTATCACGAAACGTGATACGTCGGCTTGGGTGCCGCTCGGCGGTCGAGAATCAGGCGCGATCGCGAGACCGTTCGCTGTCGGCCCACCAGTCATGTTCCTCGCCGCGGTCGCGCATGTACTCGAGTGCAGTGGCGGCTTCTCGCTGACCTCCTTCCCGCTGGCGTGCCTCGGTCGGGTCAGTGGTGAACGCGCAGACCGTCACGGAATCAGTGGCATCGAAGCGGTCGTCCTGGACGATGGCGACTGGACGAGGTTTCCCGACGTTAGTTCGGCGCTGGGCGAAGAGGTTGCGGTTCTCCTCAGCCCGTGCGAGATCGCGCTTGACCTTGACGCGAGGTCAACCCTTCAGGCTGATCTCATGGACTCGACACCGGCCATCCGGATCACCGGACTCACCAAGTCGTATGGCGACCTCGAGGTGCTTCGCGGCGTCGACCTCGATGTGGCGCCCGGCAGCATCGTCGCGCTCCTCGGTTCGAATGGGGCGGGCAAGACAACGGTCGTGAAGATCCTCTCGACGCTTCTGCGGGCCGACGGTGGCGCGGCGCTGGTGAACGGCTTCGACGTCGACACGCAGGCGGCGGAAGTCCGCAGGTCGATCAGCCTCACCGGGCAGTTCGCCGCCGTCGACGAGATCCTCACCGGACGTGAGAATCTCATGCTGATCGCCAGGCTGCGGCACCTCGACGAACCGGACCGGATCGCCGACGACCAGCTCGCCCGCTTCGCCCTGACCGACGCCGGCCGGCGCCGAGTGGCGAGCTACTCGGGCGGCATGCGTCGCCGCCTCGACCTCGCCATGAGCCTGATCGGAAGCCCGCCGGTGGTGTTCCTCGACGAGCCGACCACCGGTCTCGACCCCCACGCGCGCCTGGAGGTGTGGCAGGCGGTCCGCGACCTGGCCCACGCAGGCACCACCATCCTGCTCACCACGCAGCACCTCGAGGAGGCCGAGCAACTCGCCGAACAGGTCGCGATCCTCCACGAAGGAAGGATCCTCGTGCACGGCACGCTCGCCGAGCTCAAGGCGCTGATGCCTCCGACCGAGGTCGAGTACGTCCAGAAGCAGCCGAGCCTCGAAGACGTCTTCCTCGCCCTCGTCGGGTCGGAACGATGAACAACGACTTCCTCCGCGACACGTACGTCCTCCTGGGCCGCTCCCTGCGCCACATCGTGCGGAGCCCGGACACGATCATCACCACCGCGGTCACGCCGATCGTGATGTTGTTGATGTTCGTCTACGTCTTCGGCGGAGCGATCGACACGGGCGGCGTCACGTACGTCAACTACCTCCTGCCCGGAATCCTGCTGATCACCGTCGCTTCCGGCGTCGCCTACACGGCCTTGCGGCTGTTCACCGATGTCTCCGGCGGAATCTTCGAACGGTTCCAGTCCATGCCGATCGCCCGCTCGGCGGTCCTGTGGGGGCATGTGGTGACCTCGCTGATCGCCAACCTGATCTCGCTGGTGCTGGTCGTGCTCGTCGCCCTGGCCGTCGGCTTCCGCTCCGGAGCTGGGATCCTCGCCTGGCTGGCGGTGCTCGGCATCATCGTGCTGTTCACCCTCGCCCTGACCTGGCTGGCGGTGATCCCAGGCCTCACCGCAACGTCACCCGACGGCGCGGGCGCGTTCGCCTACCCGCTGCTGTTCCTGCCCTTCGTCAGCTCGGCGTTCGTGCCCACCGACGGCATGCCCGGCCCGGTGCGCTGGTTCGCGGAGCACCAGCCCGTCACGTCGATCGTCGACACGATCCGCGGCCTCTACGCCGAGCAGCCGGTCGGCAGCCACCTGTGGATCGCGCTCGCCTGGTGCGTCGGCCTCCTGGTCGTGGCCTGGGCCCTGGCCGTGCGCACCTACCACCGCAAGCTCGCCTGACGACCCGGCACACTGACTTCGATGAACCGCGGTTCGGCATGCTGACGATCAGCCAACTGGCGGCCTACGCCGGGGTGACCGTGCGGGCGGTGCGCCACTACCACGCCAAGAAGCTGCTTCCCGAACCGGCGCGAGACCGCTCCGGATACCGGCGCTACGACGCAGCAGCCGTCGTCGAGCTGATCCGGATCAGGACACTGGCCGAGGCGGGCGTGCCGCTGTCGCGGGTACAGGAGCTGCTGGCGGCCGACGAGGCGGAGTTCGCGGCGGCGATCGAGGACATCGATCACCGCCTGCGAGCCGAGATCCGCGAGTTCCAGCGCCACCGCGAGCGGGTCGCCAAGCTTGCCGCCGGTGACCGATTGGCGCTGCCGCCGGAGGCCGTCGACTACCTCGACCGCCTTCGCGAGCTCGATCTCCCCGAACGGGCGATCGAGATGGAGCGCGATGCCTGGATCCTCGTGGCGGCACAGATCCCCGAGCAGATGCCCGCGCTCATGGCACTCAAACGCAGCCAGATCGAGCACCCCGCCGTCACGGCGATGTACTTCGACCTCGTCGAGGCAGCCGACTGGGACACCCACGATCCACGCCTGCCGGCGCTCGCCGACCGGCTCGTGGCCATGTTCGAGCAGGACGCCGAGCAGTGGACCGAAGACCAGGTCGTCGACTTCGCGCTCGATGACGAGCTGGTCGCGTTGCTCGACGAGGTGTTCATCAACGCCGTGCCCGTCGCCCGGGGTCTGCTGCGCCTGCTCGAGGAACGCGGTTGGACCGGTTGGACCCGGCTGGAACGCGCCAACTCCGCCCCATAGCCCACGACTCCCCCTCCGAGGGTGGGTTGCCGTGTCGTTTACGATCCGCCCCGTGACCCGCACCTGCCCGACCAGCGAAGTGAGGAACGAACGATGACCCATCGAGTCGTGCAGTGGGCCACCGGAGGCGTCGGGAAGGCCGCGATCGAGGGAGTGCTTCGGCATCCCGAGCTCGAGCTCGTCGGATGCTGGGTCCACTCGGCTGCGAAGGACGGGCTCGACGTCGGTGAGCTCATCGGCGGCGAGCCGATCGGTGTCCGGGCGAGCAGCGACATGGACGCCGTGCTCGCCATCGACGCCGACTGCGCGATCTACAGCCCGCTCATGGCCGACCCGTCCGTCGTCGATCGCATCCTCCGATCCGGGTGCAACGTGGTGACGCCGCTGGGCTGGTTCTTCCCGGCGGAGGACGAGCGCCAGCGGTTCGACGAGGTGTGCCGGTCGTCCGGGGTGACGCTGCACGGCACCGGCATCCATCCGGGCGGCATCACCGAGCGCTTCCCGCTGGTCATCTCGGCGCTGTCCGGCTCCGTCACCAGGGTGCGAGCGGAGGAGTTCTCCGACATCCGGACCTACGGCGCGCCCGACGTGATCCGCGACTGGATGCTGTTCGGCGCGACACCGGAGCACGCCAGGACGAGCATCATGACCGCCGCGCTCGGGGCCGGCTTCGGCCAATCGGTGTGGATGGTCGCCGAGGAGCTCGGGTTCGATCTCGAACCAGAGCTGCGCACCACGCACGAGGTCGCGGTGGCGACCGAACCGATCGACTCACCGATCGGCGTCATCGAGGCGGGCCTCGTCGCCGCGCAGCGCTTCCGTTGGGAAGGGCTGGTCGACGGCGAACCGGTGATCACCGCCGCGGTCAACTGGCTCATGGGCGACGACAACCTCGACCCGCCGTGGCGGTTCGGCCCCGAGGGCGAGCGGTTCGAGGTCGAGGTCACCGGCGATCCGGGCACGAAGCTCACGTTCAAGAACCTCCACCCCGAGAGCATCGAGGCGGGCCTGCGCCGCAACCCCGGCGTGGTGGCCACCGCGATGCACTGCGTGAACGCGGTCCCCTACGTCGTCGAGGCCGAGCCGGGCCTGCGCACCTACCTCGACCTGCCGGCGTACGCGGGACGGGCCGCGGCCCACCTGCATCGGAGCCGTCGTGATCATTGACCGGTTCCGCCTCGACGACCGGGTCGCCATCGTCACCGGTGCCGGTCAGGGCATCGGCCGCGGCATCGCCATCGGGCTGGCCGAGGCCGGCGCCGACGTCGTGCTCGCCGCACGGACGAAGTCGGATCTCGACGTCGTCGCCGAGGAGGTCGAGCGCACCGGGCGTCGAGCGCTGGTCGTCCCGACCGACGTCATGGACCCCGCCGGGCTGGCGGCGCTCGTCGAGGCCGCGGTGCAGCGGTTCGGCCGCCTCGACATCGCGGTGAACAACGCCGGCGGGACGATGCCTCGGGCGGCGATGGACACCGACGAGACGTTCATGGCCACGGCCTTCCACTTCAACGCCACGGCGCCGCTGCTGTTGACGAGGCTGGCGGCGCGGCAGATGGTCGACACCGTCGGGCGGGGCGCGGTGGTCAACATCTCGTCCCGGTCGGCGAGCATGACGCAGACCTCCTTCGTCGCCTACGGAGCGGCGAAGGCAGCACTGGACCGCCTCACCCGCAACATCGCCCCCGAGCTCGCGCCACGCGTGCGGGTCAACGCCATCGACGTCGGCGGCGTCGCGACCCGCTCGCTCGAGATCGTGTTGACCGACGACGGCTTGCGGGAGCAGTTCCTGGCCAACACGCCGATGCACCGGCCCGGCGAACCCGAGGACATCGCCTGCGCGGTGCTGTACCTGGTGTCGGATGCGTCGTCGTGGGTCACGGGCAAGGTGTTCGAGGTCGACGGCGGCACCGAGGCGCCAGCCATCGCCGTGCCGGCACCACCGCTCGAACCGTCCCCCGGCTCGCCGGCTTCCCATCGAGAAGGGACATGACGATGGGCCGGCCCTCAGGCACGCAACATGACGCCACCGCGTCGCGTTGACCGATACGGTCCACCGCTCATGGACCTCAGGGAAGCGTTGTACACGACCAGGGCGATGCGCCGAGTGAAGCCCGACCCGGTGCCGGAGGACGTCCAGCAGCGGATCATGGACGCGGCCGTCCGGGCGCCGTCGGGGGGGAACACCCAGGGCTGGCGATTCCTGCTGGTGGACGATCACGACGTCATCGCCAAGATCGCACCGCTGTACCGGGAGTGCATCGACTTCCTGTGGGAGCACATCTACAACGAGCGGATCGCGGCCGCCGAGGCCGAACCCGACCTGCCGGACAGCAAGCAGATGCTGGCCATCCAACGGTCGGTGGAGTGGGCGGCGGACAACTTCAGCCAGTACCCGCTGCTGCTGTTCGGGTTCACCAGCGGCCTCGACGACGGCGGCTCCATCTATCCCGCCATCTGGTCAGCGATGCTCGCCGCCCGGGCCGAGGGCGTCGGCTCGAGCCTCACCAGCATCCTGAAGGTGAAGGAGGCCGAGGTCACCGAGATCCTCGGTGTGCCCACCGGCGACGGCTGGCGCATGGCGTGTTGCGTCCCGATGGGGTACCCGCTGGGCCGGTGGGGGGTGGCCACGCGCCTGCCCGCGCACGAGGTGACCTACAAGAACCACTGGGGAACCGAGACGGGCTGGGACCTGGACACGCCGCTGTGGTCGCCCCAAGGGTCGTGAACCCGTGCGACCCGAGACCAGCGTGGGAGCGAGCAGGATCGGAGAAGCCGGTCGGGCCGAGCCGTCGTAGCGTCGCCCACATGCAGACGTCCACCACGGTGAAAGGGTGACGGCATGTCGTCGACCGTTGTCGATTTCAAGAACGTGACCACCGCAGGCCTCGAGTCGTCGCCCATGGCCGAGGCGCTGGCCGGTCTCCGGGCGAACGAGTCTCGCTACTTCAAGAACAAGTACGACCACGACTTCACCGTCGCACCGGCGGCAGAGGCGCAGTCGGCCGTCGACTGGGTGCACCGCATCCTGCGCGACGAGCGAGACATCGTCATCTCGTCGCCCCCGTTGCAGGCGACCTCGTTCGAGGTCGACGGGATGCGGATGGCATACGTCTTCTACGAGAGCGGCCTGTCGATCAACGTCATGTACACCCTGGCCGACGCATCCAAGCGGGCTGTCGGATTCAAGTTGTCCGACGGCATGGATGTCCCCGACGAGCTCGCCTCGTTCAAGTTCGCCCGGCAGAAGTCGAAGCTGGCCGGGACCATCCGCGGTTCCTACTTCGTGATCAAGGGCGAGTACTGATTCGGGGGGAGCCCATGGATTTCCACTTCGCATCCGTGTACGAGCGGGTGGCCGACACCGTGCCCGACGTCGACGCCGTCGTCCAGGGCGACCGACGCTGGACCTACCGCCGCTTCGACGAGGACAGCGCCCGCATCGCGTCGGCCCTCGAAGCGGCGGGCGTGACCCGCGGCAGCCAGGTGTCGCTGTACCTCTACAACTGCCCCGAGTACCTGCTCGCCCAGCAGGCCGCGTTCAAGCACGGGTGCGGGCCGGTCAACGTCAACTACCGGTACCTCGACGAGGAGCTCGTCTACCTGGTCGACAACAGCGACAGCGAGGCCCTGGTCTTCCACTCGTCGCTGGGCGAGCGCGTCGCCCGGGTGCGGGACCGACTCGACCGCGTCCGCCTCTTCGTCGTCGTTCGGGACGACGACACGCCCTGCGACTTCGCCGTCGACTTCGACGAGCTGCTCGAGACCCACGACCCCCAGCCCCGCCGGACGCCCGACCCCGGCGACGTGTACATGCTCTACACGGGCGGTACGACCGGCATGCCCAAGGGGGTCATGTACCGCAACGGCGTGTTCTGCGGTGGCCTCTACCTGGCCATCGCGCTCGCCCTCCCCGGCATCGACGCCCCGACGTCGGTCGACGACGTTCCCCGCTTCGTCGACGAATGCCGGACGGCAGGACCGATGGTCTCGATCCCCTGCTGCCCGCTGATGCACGGTACCGGCATGTGGGTGGGCGCCATGCCCGCGCTGCACACCGGCGGCACGGTGGTGCTGCTCGAGGAGCGATCCTTCGACGCCGACGAGCTGTTGGCCGTGGTCGAGCGGGAACGGGTGACCCGTCTGGCCATCGTCGGCGACGCCTTCGCCCGTCCGATCCTGCTGGCGTTGCAGGCCGCCGAAGGGCGCGGCGCGACGCCGGACGTGTCGTCGCTGCGCACCATCAACTCGTCGGGCGCGATGTGGAGCGCGGAGGTCAAGGACGGCCTGGCCCGCTTCACCGACGCCGTGCTCGTGGACGGGCTCGGCTCCAGCGAGGGCGGCGGCTACGCCCAGGTGACCGCGGGGCGGTCGGCGGCGACCGGCACCACGGCCCGCTTCACGCCGTCGCCCGACACCCTGCTCCTCGGCCTCGACGACCGACCGCTGCCGGCCGATTCCACCGAACCCGGCCTGTTGGCCAGCCGCACCGGCGCGTTCGGCTACTACAAGGACCCGGACAAGACGGCCCGGACCTTCAAGGTCATCGACGGGGCCCCGTACGTCATCACCGGCGACTGGGCGACCCGCAACGAGGACGGCACGATCACGCTCCACGGCCGCGGTTCGAACTGCATCAACTCCGGTGGCGAGAAGATCTTCCCCGAGGAGGTCGAGGAGGCGCTCAAGACCCATCCGGCCGTGGACGACTGCCTCGTCGTCGGCGTGCCCGACGAGCGCTTCGGCCAGCGCGTCGTCGCCATCGTCGGCTGCTCGCGATCCACCCCGAGCGAGGACGAGCTGCGCGCCCACGTCCGCGACCAGCTCGCCCACTACAAGGCACCCGCGACGCTGCATCGTGGTCGAGCAGGTCCAGCGCGCCCCCAACGGCAAGGCCGACTACGGATGGGCCCGCGAGGTCGCGACTGCGGCGGCATCGGCGGCGGCCAACTCCTAGGGGATGCACGCGGTGCGGGCGGCGCGGTCGTCGCCGGTCGGTACCCCACCGTCCCAGTGCTCCACCGTCTGGACGGCCCAGAACACCCCGAACGGCACCAGCTCGAGCACCTCGAGCCACAGGATCTGGTGCCGCCACGTGTCAACGACGACCTGGCCGAGCACGACAACGACCGCCGCCACGACCATGGTCGCCGCCGTGGCCGCGTACAACAGCCGGTAGCGGCGACCGGCGGAGACCGCGTTGATGACCATGACCACGAACACCAGGGAGAACATCGCGACCGCCGCTGCGCCGTGGGCACGGGTGAGGAAGCTGTGCCGGAAGGCGCCATACCAGACCAACCCCCCGGCGAGCAGTAGCACCGAGAAGGCCAGGCCCAGCCCGGTGGACCGGTCGATGGTCGACGTTCGCCGATCCCCACGGGCGAGCACCAGCGCGATCGCCAGGGCAACGACCCCGCCCACCGCGAACCCGACCACGTTGTTCTCGACGAACGCCTCGGCCACGCCCGGACCGACCGGACCGGGCGCCACCGACGCGCAGCTGTGGGCGGGAGCGGCGGTGGGGACGAACGCCACGATCGGGGCCAGGACCCCGGCCACGTTGAGCAGCACGTCCTCCCAGTCGGTGCTCCCCCGGACCACGACCAGGCTCACGCCGGCGACGACGAGCGCGGCGACGAGCACGGCCCGGGCCGGCGTGTAGTAGTAGGCGCTGATCGACTCCTGCCAGCACGTGGCGTGCGCCCGCTCGAAGAGCACCGAGCCGAACAAGCCCGAGACCACCACCACGATCGACAGCCGCAGGTACCGGTACGACCGGACGGCGTAGGACTCGAGCTCTCGGACGTCGCTCACCTCGCCCATGGTGACGGGCGGATGGCCGGTTGACCAGGCCTCGGGCACGCTCCGATGGGGGGGTGCCAGCCCCACCCCCACGACACCGGACAGCGCCCTTGGGGCGGGAGGCGCCGGACCCGATGATGGCACCATCGGGCAGGACACCCTGAGGAGGCGCCCCGTGCGGTTCGAGTCGACGGCGGTGGTCCCCGGGCGGGAACGCGATCCGATCGCCATAGGGTCGTGGCCGGATCGGTGGTTCTGAGTGGCGGCCGAGCGGCGATTCGGCTTCGATTTGGGCGTGGGACCGTGGGCAGCCGTCTCGGTGATGGTGCGGTCGGAGCTGCGACGACGGTGGGGAAGCCTCCTCGGAGTGGCCGTACTCACGGCCCTCGTCAGCGGCGCGATTTTCATGGCCCTGACCGGCGCCCAGCGCACGGAATCCACCGTGGACCGGTTCCGGGACCAGGCCGGGGCCAGCGACGTCTCCTACCAGTCCGCGACGCCCGAACAAGTCGGTCCCATCCGGCAAGCGGTGGCGGCCCAACCGGAGGTGGAGCTGTCGACCGAGCGGATGCTGGTGAACGGTTGGCCCGACGACGACACCATCCCGGACATCGCCATCCTCAGCGATCCCACCGGGGTGTGGGGCACCCAACTCGACCGACCGCGGGTCCTCGCCGGGCGCTTTCCTCGGGCCGATTCACCCGACGAGGTGTTGCTGAGCACCATTGCCTCCGAGCTGACGGGCGCGGGCGTGGGCGACACCCTCCCGGTGCACACCTGGACGGAGAACGACCTGGAGCAGCTGTTCGGCTCCAACACGTTTCCCGGTTTCAACGGCCCGCACCTGGACCTGCGTGTGGTCGGGGTTGGGCGGTTCCCGGAGGACCTGTCGGGCGACCTCCGGCGAGGTGAGCTCACCGCCCTGGCCGCACCCGGGTTCGTCGCCGCCCACGACGGGATCGGAGCATGGCCCGCGGTGGTGCTGGCCCGGCTCCGCGGCGGTGGGGCGGACGTCGAGCAGGTCACCAAGGGTGCTGAGGCCGTGATGCCCGATGACGTCCTGGCGATGTCGGGGGGTGCGCTCTTGACGCCGATCACGGCCAAGGGCCTGTACCTCGATACCGCGCAGGGCGCGGTGGACAGCCTGGCCATCGGGTTGTTGGTGTTGGCGGCGGGCGCAGCCGCGGCCGGCGCCGTGGCGCTCGGTCAGGCCATCTCGCGACAGACGGCCATCCCGGCTGCATCCGCTCGGGCCCTAACCGCCATGGGCGCCACGCCCGGCGGGGTCGCCCTCGCCGTGTCCCTGCCCGTCGTCGGCGCGAGCGTCGTCGGCGTGGTGGCCGGGGCCATCGGCGCCACCGGGGCATCGCCGCTCCTGCCGACGGGCCTGGCCCGCCGGGCCGAGGTGTCGCCCGGTATCTGGGTCTCGCCGTCCGTGCTGGCGATCGGCGGACTCATCGTGGTCCTGGCCGCGGCCTGGTGGGCGCTCCGATCAGCCCGGCGGTCGCTGCGTCGCCCTGCTCCCGGGGGCCGCGTTGCCGGCGCCCGCCGACCGTCCAGCGTGGCCCGCGCCGCGTCGCGCGTCGGGCTGCCGCTGTCGGCCCTCGTCGGCGTACACCTGGCCCGCGACCGGGCGCGAGGCGCGGGGAGCATCCCCCTGCGATCGGCGGTCCTCGGCATCGCGGTCGGCGTCGGCGGTCTGGTGGGCGCCGGGGTGATCGCCACCAGCCTCCACGACCTCAGCACCCAGCCGGTGCGTTGGGGGTGGAACTGGTCGACGATCCCGGACTACTTCGGCGATGCGAAGCTGGCCCAGGTGCAGTCGGACCTGATCGACGACCCGCGGGTCGACGGGGTCGCCGAGCTGACGTCCGCGAACCTGCTCCTGAACGGCCTGAACGTGACCGTCTACTCCCTGGACACGGTCAAGGGCGACCTGTCGCTCACCCGGTTGGACGGTCGGCTCCCGGACCGCCCCGACGAGGTGGCACTCGGCGAGCAGACGATGTCCGACCTCGGCCTGGCCGTGGGCGACGACCTGGAGATCCTCAACGACGCCGGGGCGACCGACACCGTCCGGATCGTCGGCACGGCGCTGCTGCCACCGGTGGAGGAGCGGACGATCGGGCTCGGAGCCGTGATGACGCCGGACGGACTGGCGGGGGCATCCGTGGAAGATCTGGGCTCTTCGGTCGTGGTCCGCTACGCCCCCGGTCTCCCGGTCGACGAGGTGGAGGCCGGGCTGGCCGCGGACCACGGGCTGGACTTCACGCTCTTCTCCCAGCCGCTGGTCCCCGGGCCGATCCGGAACCTCGCCGCCAGCCGGTACGTCGCCGTGTCGCTGGCGATCTTCTTCGTGCTGCTGGGCGCGGTCGCCCTGCTCCACGCCCTGCTGGTGGGCGCCCGACGACGCAGCGGGGACCTCGCCCTCGTGCGGGCCCTGGGAGGACGGCCGACCCAGATCCGCCGCGGCGTGATGGCAGAGTCGCTGCTGCTGTGCGCCGAAGCGCTGGTCGTGGGCGTTCCCGTCGGCCTCGTGACGAGCCGGCTGTTGTGGAGGCTCCTCGTGCAGCACCTCCGGGCCCTCGCCGATCCGGTGATGCCCTGGACCCTGCTGGTGGTGCTCGTGCCGGCCACGGCCGTCGCCGCCGTGGCACTGGCGTGGTGGCCGAGCCGCCTGGCAGCCCGTGGCCGCCCCGCCACCAACCTCCGAGCGGAGTGACGCTGGAGGCGGACGAGCTGGTCTTGTCGCTGCGACATGGCGGACAGCTCCTACCCACGCACACGCGGCAGACATCATCCACGCGACTGGCGACCCGCCATCGGGTCCGCCGCCAGCACGTACGCTCGTGCCTGTGCCCGCGCTGCGCGATGACCTGCCAACACGGGTCGACGTGGCCGTCATCGGTGGCGGCATCGCCGGCGCCTCTGCGGCATACGAGATCGCCGCGGAGGCGAGCGTCGTGCTGGTCGAGGCGGAGCCCGAGCTGGGTCGGCACAGCACAGGCCGATCGGCCGCGGTCCTCACCACCACGACCGGTCCACCCGTGGTGCGCCACCTCGCAGCGGAGAGCCGTGGGTTCCTCGAACACCCGCCGGCGGGGTTCGCCGACGTCCCTCTCGGGTCATCCCGACCGGTGCTCTGGGTCGCTGCCGCCGCCGAGGCGTCTGCGCTGGCCGACGCTGCGGTGGGGTGGACAGTCACCAGCCCGTCGGTGCGGTCGATCGACACCGCGGAGGCCATGGGTCTCGTCCCACTGTTGCGACCCGAGGGGGCGACCACTGCGGTCGTCGAGCCCGAGGGCATGTCCATCGATGTCGACGCCCTGCTGCAGGGTTACCGGCGCGGTCTGCGGCGCCGGGGCGGACACGTCCTGGTCTCGGCGCCCGTGCAGCACATCGACCGGACGGCCCACGGGTGGCGGCTACGGACGCCCGGCGCGACGATCGACGCCGCGAGCGTCGTCAACGCGGCGGGGGCGTGGGCCGACCGGGTCGCCAACTTGGCAGGAATCGCGGGATGCGGGCTGGTTCCGATGCGACGAACGGCGTTCGTGTTCGCTCCGCCAGAGGGGGTCGATGCTCGCGACTGGCCCCTGGTCATGGACGCGGCAGGGCGCTGGTACCTGGAACCCGAGGGACTGTTGCTCCTCGGGTCTCCCGCCGATGAGGCACCGACCACACCGGGCGACGCCCGGCCCGAGGAGGTCGACGTGGCGTTGGGCGTGCAACGACTCGAGGGCGCGTTCGACCTGCGCATACACCGCGTTCTGCGGGCATGGGCGGGCCTGCGAACGTTCAGCCCCGACCGGGCGCCCGTCGTCGGGCCCGATCCGGCGGAGCCGTCGTTCGTGTGGCTGGCCGGACAGGGTGGCTACGGCATCAAGACGGCACCGGCCCTGGCACTTGCTGGCGGCTGCCGCGGCCCTCGGCGTCTCGCCTCCGGCAGGCGGCGCGCTGGCGGCCCTCGCGCCGGTACTGGCGCCGGAGCGGTTCGTCGTGATGGCCGGCTAAACAGGCTCAGACCCCGAGCGCGGCACCGCCCGTGCGCGGATCGACTGCTCCCTCGATGCTGGCACCGGCCACGGGACGGCGGACCACCTGCTGGGCACTGCGGAGGCCCCACCGGTCGACCCGTTCGAGTCGGCTCGACGCGGTGGCCAGCTCGGCGATCTCGTCCTCGGTGAAACCCGCCTCGACCCGCACGCCATCATCATCGGGGAGCCACTCCCAGCGGGGTGCGGTGACCAAGGCCCCCGGGCCTGGCCGCTGGGTCATGAACTGGCTGAGCAGTTGGGCGTTGAAGGTCATCTGGTTGGCGCCGCCGGGCGTCGCGCCGAGGAGCGTCGGCGCCTCGCCGTCGTTCCCGGCGGCCCACGCGTGCAGCGTGGTCGCCGGCCGCCGCCCCGGGGCGGGGTAGTTGGGCGAGCGTGGGTCGGCGGAGAAGCCCCGGCCCGCCCGGTTCGCCAGCACGAGGTCGTACGGCTCGGCGACGATTCCGCTCCCGAAGCGGGGGTAGGAGTTCGAGTGCACCACGACGACGACGTTTCCCTCGGCGTCGGCCGCGCTGACCATGGACGTACCAGAGAGCCGGCGCGGATCGCCGAGGGTGTCGCGCCGCCGAGCGATGGCCGCCTGCGTCCGCCGCCAGACGTCGGCGGGACGGTCCTCGGCGTGGGCGTCACCCATGGCATCGAGCAGCGAGGGCCCGTGGGTCGGCGCCGGCGTCGCCCAGAGCCGCAACCCCTGCGTGACGGACGAAACCGACGCCACCCATTCCGCCCGGGCGAAGGCGAAGTCGGACCGCTCGAGCACCCCGCCTCGCGACTGCACCGCGGCCAAGACGGCGTCTCCCACCGGCCCATCCAGGAGCGCGGCGCCCCGAGAAACCCACTCGTCGAGCGCGTCGGCGAGGCCAGGCAGCGTGACCAGGGCACCCGGTTCGAGGACCTGCCCACCCGGGAAGTAGCGGCAGCCATGGGGATGGTGTCCCATGACCAGCTCCCGCGACTCGTCGGCGAGTGCGGTGCAGATCGGAGCCCACGGGAAGCCGTCGCGGGCCAGTTCGACGGCGGGTGCCGCCAACCGGTCGTTGTCGAGTCGAGCCTCGGCGGCCAGCAGCGCATATCCCGCCGGCGCACCTGGAACGCCGACGGACAACGGACCGGTGTCAGGTAACCCGTGCTCCTCGACGGCGGCAGCCAGACCAGAGGGTGCACCCCCGATGGCGAGAAGGCAGTCGGGGGCGGACGCACCGGCCCGGAGGCGGATCGCCACCAGATCCCCTGCCAGCCCGCACTTCGGTGGGAGAAGCACGGTCTCGGCCAGGGCGGCGGCGACGACGGCGTCGTACGCGTTGCCTCCTGCCCGGAGCGCCTCGGCACCGATGGCGGCGGCGATCGGCGCGGCCGCGACGACCACGCCTCGCCGTCCTCGTCCTGTGCACTGCTCGGCCATGACGGCGAGCGCCCCCTCCACGAGACCACCCATCAGGTGCGGTCTCCGCCCCGCCCGTGGGTGCGCGACGGCACGTCGCGACCGAGGGAGAAGTGCGTGTGCACGCAGCTCCACGCTTGGTCCGCAGCGGCGCGGGCGATCACGATGGTGGCCCGGCCCGGCCGGTCGAACGGGGCGCCGGTCTCGTCGAAGCCGGTCGAACTCCAGGGTACGACCGCCACCGCCTGGCAGCAGTCCGGGGACGCGATCACGACCGCCTCGTCCATGACGAAGGCAAAGTCCTCGATGTTGGGCCAGATGCGGCGCCATTGTTCGGCCTCGAGACGGTCCGGGCCGAGGACGATGTCTGCGTGGGTGCCGAACGCCACGACGCCGGGAGCAATCCGCCGGCGGGCGTCGTCGAAGCGCCGTTCGGCCACCTCGGCACCGAAGTCCGCCACCCACCCCCGAATTTCGGTGGCCACGGCCGTTTCGTCATCCATCGGTCGTGCTCCCTCTTTGACATCGCTCACACTAAAGTATACAGTATACCGACAGGTGCGGGCTCCCCCGCCACTGACAATCCGTCCGCACGAGAGAGGTGTTCCGACGATGACCGATCTGCTGTCGAGGGACGAGTTCCGCGCCCAATTGGAAGAGGCCATCAAGGGCCGGGAGGCGAAGGATGCATCCTTCAGTCTGGCCTGGGCCAATGGCGAGCTGTCCCGCGATCACTTCGCGCGGTGGGCGGAGAACCACTATCACTACGTCGGCCCATTCGCCGACTATCTGGCGTACATGTACGCCAACACGCCCGACCACGCCAGCGATGCCAAGGACTTCCTCCTCCAGAACATGTACGAGGAAGAGGTCAGCGATGTCCGCCACACCGATCTGCTGATCCGCTTCGCCGAGGCCTGCGGCACCACGCGTGAGCGGGTACAGGACCCGCGGAACATGAATCCCATCACGCGCGGCCTGCAGGGTTGGTGCTACGCCGTGGCGTTCCGTGATCACTTCGCGGTGGCCACCGCTGCCCTTGTCGTGGGCCTCGAGTCGCAGGTGCCGAGCATCTACCGCAAGCAGCTGCCGCCGCTGCTCGAGAAGTACGGGTTCAGCGAGGACGACGTCGAGTTCTTCGATCTCCACATCACGTCCGACGAGATCCATGGAGAGCGTGGCTACGAGATCGTGCTCAACCATGCCGACACCCCTCAGCTGCAGCAGCAGTGCATCGAGCGCGTTCGCGATGGCGCCGGTATGCGCTTCGCCTACACCAAGGCGCTCTACGACTACTACGTCGCCCCAGATCTGGGGTCCAAGGAGCCCGTGCTCGCCTGAGCACGAAGGCCAGATCACGGACGACACGGACGCACCTCACTCCGGATCCCGCCGCCCGATGCCCACCATCTGGTACGCCACCAGTGACCGTCACGTCGCCTTCGACGATGGCGACGACGTCAACCTGCTGCGGCTCGCGATCAGGCACGAGTGCGGGGTGCCCTACAAGTGCGCCAGCGGCAACTGTGGGACCGATCGCGTCCACGTGGAATCCGGCGCGGAGAACCTCAGCCCGGTGCGTCGAAAGGAGCGGGAGCGCCTCGGCGAGGAAGAGCTCGCCGACGGCTACCGCCTCGCATGCCAGACCTACGCCAGTGGTGACGTCACGTTGACCTGGGACCCCGACCGCACGCCCGAAGTCGCGGCCCGGGCTCAGGAGCGGCTTCGAGCGCGGTGGCTGGCCGAGGAGGACACCGCATGAGACCAGTGGGGCCGACGGGAGGGCCGACGTGGAGCCCGTGACGGAGCAGACCGAGGAGATCGGTGGAGCGTCTGCCGGCGACGGCGAGGGATGGGAGCCCGTCGGCACGTTCGAGGATCTGCGTCGACGCCGCAAGATGAAGGTGTGCGTCGGTGAGCAAGAGGTGGCGGTCTTCGTTCACCATGACGAGGTCTACGCCCTTGCCAACATCTGCATCCATCGCCAGCGCGAGCTGGTGAACGGGGTCGTGCTGAAGGACCGGATCGTGTGCCCCGGACACCAGTGGGCGTTCGATCTGCAGTCGGGCTGGGAGGCGACCAAGGAGCGGTGCCAGCCGACCTACGCCACCAAGGTCGAGGACGGAACGGTCTTCGTGGGTCGCGAGCCGCGCGTTCTCTGCGAAACACCCGTCGACGTGGGTACCTGAGCGGCGTTCGGCGCCGGGAGAGGCAGCGATGGAGACCTACATCTTCCTCACAGCATGGACCGACCAGGGGCTGGTGAACGCCCGTGGCTCGGTCGACCGGGCCACCACCGCGGTGGAGACCATGGAGGCGCTGGGCGTCAAGATCTTCGAGATGTACTGGACGGTCGGCGCCTTCGACCTGGTGCTGGTGGCGGAGTGCCCCGACCAGGAGACGGCCTTCGCCGTGCAGCTCAAGCTGGCCGAGAAGGGCAACGTCCGATCGACCGCGCTCCGGGCCTTCGACCGCGAGCAGATGACCTCGATCATCGAACGCCTCACCTGACCTCGGTATCGGCGGACCTGCAAGTAACGTGTCGGCCGGCGACACGACGGAACGAGCATGACGAAAGGTCGGCGATGAGCGGAGACGGACGCCATCAGCTCGGCCGCTCGCACCAGACACTGCGGCAGGCGGTGGCCGAGGAGATCCGGTCGATGATCATCTCCGGTGAGCTCCCTCCCGGCGAGCGACTGGTCGAGGACAAGCTGGCCGAGCAGCTCGGGGTGTCCCGAAACCCCGTCCGCGAGGCCATCCACTCGCTCGAGGCGACCGGCCTCGTCGAGGTCGTCCCCCGGCGCGGCGCGTATGTCGTGGAGCTCGATCTCGACGACGTACGCCAACTCCTCGAGCTGCGCGGCCTCATCGAGGGCTACGCCGCGGAGCTGGCGTCGCATCGATCCAACGAGGACGACATCGCCGCGCTGGATCGCTGCATCGAGCGGGGTGCGACTGCATCGGCGACCAGCGACCGTGTGGTGGCGGCCGAGTGCCATCGGGACTTCCACCTCGCCATCGAAGCCGCGGCCCGGAACACCTACCTCGAGGAGGTCGTGGCTCCACTTCGCCAGCGGACCGAGATGGTGTTCTCGATGCTCGTCGACACCAGGGGTCAGGTGGCCTGGGACGAGCATCGGGCCATCAGGGACGCCATCGCCGCCGGCGACGGCGCGCTCGCCAGCCAGCGTGTGGTGACCCACCTCTCGCGCGTGATCACTGATCTCGAGGAGCGGACCGCCCCGAACGCTCAGTAACCCTTCACGCTGCCACCGTCGACTCGCACGACGGTGCCGGTGACGTAGCTCGACTGGCGGCTGCAGAGGAAGGCCACCACCGCACCCAGCTCGGCGGCGTCGCCGATGCGGGCCAGCGGGATGGCATCGAGGTGGCGTCGGCGGACCGCCTCGGCGCTGCCCGCACCCGAGGCCACCAACGATGCCTCGAACCGGTGGAACGCCGGAGTATCGAACTGTCCCGGCACCACCACGTTGACCGTCACCGCTGGAGCCAGCTCGATGGCGAGCGTGTGGGCCGCAGCCGCCACCCCCGAGCGGAACACCCCCGAGAGGGCGAGATCGGGACTGGTCTCGATCATCGAGCGCGCTCCGAGGAACACGAGACGAGCCTGTTCCGACTGACGGAGAAACGGCGCCGCGGCGCGAGCTGCCTCGAGTGCGGGGCGCAACATCGACCGGTAGGCCGCGTCGACGGCGTCGTCGGGGGCGTCGAGGAGCCCACCGGGGCGGCCACCCCCGGTGTTGACCACGAGGACGTCGAGACCGCCGAGCCTGGCGGCGGCCTCCTCGACCATCCGCAGAGCCTCGCCGTCGACGGTGAGCTCTCCCAGCACTGCGATGCCATCCGGGAGGCCGGCCAACACCTCGGTCGCTTTGCCCTCATCCCGCCCGGCGATCGCGACGCGTGCACCCTCGGCTGCCAAGGCCTCGGCTGCGGCCCGACCCAGACCCGAGGTGGACCCGAGCACCAGGGCTCGTCGTCCCGATAGCCCGAGGTCCATCCTCAGGCGCCGATCACGAGGGTGCGATTGCGGGTGTAGAAGTCCATGACGGTGGGACCGAGCTGCTCCTTGTGGGTCTCGGTCCCGGAATGCTTGATCCCGCCGAAGGGTTGGTTCAGGGCCGCGCCCACCGTCGGGCGGTTCACCTTGACCATCCCGGCCTCGGCTTCGGCCCAGAACCTTTGGGCCTGAGCCAGGTCAGCGGTGCAGATCGCAGCGGTGAGTCCGTAGTCCAACGAGTTGACCCGTTGCAGGGCTTCGTCGAGATCGGCGACGCGCTCGAAGCCGATCACCGGTCCGAACACCTCCTCGCGGGCCAGCTCCATGTCCGGGGTGACATCAGCGAAGATCGTCGGCGGATAGAACCAACCCCGGTCGTGGCCGTCGGACGTGGGAATCTCGCCACCGACGACCAAGCGAGCACCCTGTTCCCGGGCCCGATCCACTGCGGCGACGATGGCGTCTCGGGCGGTGCGGTCGACCAGCGGCCCCATGGTCACGCCGTCGTCGAGGCCGTCGCCCATGGTCACGTTTCCGGCCAGCGCCACGACCCGCTCGAGCAACTCGTCGTGTACGGCTGGCGTCGTGAGGACGCGACCGGCGCCGGTGCAGGCCTGGCCACTGAGCGAGAAGCTGGACCGGAACACGACCGTCGCGGCGCGCTCGAGGTCGGCGTCGTCGAGGACGACGATCGGGTTCTTGCCACCGAGCTCGAGCTGCACCCGGCGGCCCAATCCGACGGCCTGGCGGATCTTGGCGCCCGTCGCGGTGGATCCGGTGAAGGTCACGGCACCGACCCGTTCGTCGGCGACCAGGTGTGCGCCCGCGGCGAACCCGTGCACCACGTTGACGACGCCCGGTGGGAACCCGGCGGACTCGAACGAGGCTGCGAGACGCTCGCCCATCAGGGGTGTGAACGGAGATGGCTTGAACACGACCGTGTTCCCGGCCGCGAGTGCCGGCCCGATCTTGCGGCTGGCGAGGTTGAGCGGGAAGTTCCATGGTGTGATGACTCCGACGACACCGACCGGGCCCGGGCTCATGGTGACCAACGACGAGGGATCGTCACTCGGGAACGTCGTGCCCGTGAGCCGCAAGGCCTCGCCGGCGTAGAGGCGGAGGTTCTGCGGTGTGCGCCGGGCCTCGTTCGAGGCGTCGCCCAGCGGTTTCCCCTCCTCCCGAACGAGTTCGCGGGCCAGGTCCGACGACGTGGCGGTCAACGCGTCCGCGGCGGCCTCGAGCAGCGCAGCACGCTCGCTCGGACCCCTCCGGGCCCAGCCAGGTGCGGCAGCCGAGGCTGCATCGACCGCATCGGCTACGTCTGCCATCGTGGACTCGGGGGCGACCGAGACAACCTCGTCGCTGCGGGCTGGATTGGCGCGCTCGAAGCTGGCGCCGTCGGATGCGTCGCGCTGATCGGCGCCGATTCGATTCCGGACGACGACCGTCACGGTGGGCCTACCGATCCCAGCGCGAGTAGTCGGCCTCGGTGCCGAGACTGGCCATCAGAGCATCGATCCCCGCCTTGCAGCAAGCGATGTCCTGCTCACCGTTGCCTCCGCTGGCCGAGATGCCGCCGACCACCTCGCCGTCGACCTCGATGGGCCAACCGCCGACGAAGATCGTGAACTTCCCCTCGTGCTGGGTCATGATGCCGAACGCCTCCTCCCCCGGCACGGCGTTCTTGTAGACGTGGGTGGGTTTGCGATGACCGGCAGCCGTGAAGGCCTTGTTGATGGCGATCTGGACACTCGTGACCTTGCCCCCGTCGAGGCGGCGCAACGCGATCGGATAGCCACCAGCGTCGGCCACACAGAGCACCTCGGGGATGCCGAGCTCCTCCGCCTTGGCCTGGGCCGCATCGAGCATCAGGTGTGCTTCGGCGAGCGTGAGTTGGTTGACCTGTATCACGAGCTCCTCCTTAGAAGTATACTGTATACACTAGTCGATGGCGCCATAGCGTCGCAGGACCACGGCAGCCGCTGCCAGGTCTTGGAGTGCGATCCCCAGCGACTCGAACAGCACGATGCCCCGGTCCGGCCTCGGCACGACGATCTCTCCCGCCACCACTTCGCTCAGCGCTGTCATGCGGTCCCAGGCGAAGCAGCCCTCGTTCACGGCATGGATCAGGTCGCCGCACTCGGTCGGTGCGCCTTCCACAGAATCGACTACGACCGTGTCGGCACGGGCGACCGCGTCGCCATCCAACTCGCGGCGGTGCGGCTTGGTGGATCCGACGGCGCACACCAGCGCCCCGTCCCGCAGGGCAACGCCGGGGAAGAGCGGCCGCTCGGCAGAGGTCACGGTCACCACGACATCGGCAGCTTCGACCGCGACCGCGGGGTCGGCGACGACCCGGGCCGGGATGCCGGCCTCGAGCGCCCGGACCTGCAACCGGTTGACCTGGCCGACGTTGCGGCCGACCAGGCGCACCTCGTCGAGCTCGAGCTCTGCGGCGAGCGCCTGGAGGTGCGGCCACGCCTGGTGCCCGGTGCCGAAGAGCGCCGCAACCCGCGCCCGTTCCGGACGGAGGTGTCGGATCGCGACCGCCGTTGCCGCCGCCGTACGCACCTCGGTGAGTGCGTTGCCATCCACGAGTGCCAGCGGTGTCCCCTCCAAGGAGAAGACGGTGACCATGAACTGCATGCGGCCCTCCACGGTGCTGTACAGCTTCCCGCCGAGGATCCCCTGACTGGGGAGCACCGCAGCCATGGCCGACGCCATCGCCCCACCGATGGATGCCCGCACGCGCATCGTGGTCGCCGCCTCGCCCCGCCCGAGCTCGGCCAGCGCTGCCTCGGTCGCGTCCGTGACCGCGGGCAGGTCGATCAGACCGGCAACGGTGGCCTCGTCGAGCTCGATCACGGGCGGCCCGGTACCGGTGC
This sequence comes from uncultured Acidimicrobiaceae bacterium, assembly GCA_963747745.1. GTDB lineage: Bacteria > Actinomycetota > Acidimicrobiia > Acidimicrobiales > Salinilacustritrichaceae > Salinilacustrithrix. The sequence continues at coordinate 243,091 of CAVVGJ010000022.1, read as the reverse complement.
AGTCATCCCCACCGCTCGTCCAGGGCGGCGGCGTCGTCGGCCTTGAACTTGTTGCGGCAGTAGGGACACTCCAATTCGACATCGGCGTGACGGATCGCCCAATCGACCGAGAAGGCCTTGCGACACTGGCGGCAGGTCGCCCAGAAGATGCGTTCCATGTCGTTACCTCCGCGGTTCCACGTACTGGTCGATGTCGATGCGCGCCAACGCCTCGCTCGGCACCCGGTTCATCTCGGGGATGGCCTTGTCGAGTGGACGGGTGGCATCGATGATCACCTTGCGCGACCCCATGGACGTCGTGAAGAGGATGGGGATGTTGTTGATGAGGTCGACGTCGCGGGTGGGATCGACGTTGACCAGCAGGGACCAGATCACGTCCGATTCGTCGAAGATGTCGATGACGTCGTCGACGACTACGGCAGCCTGGAAGGTCCACGACTCCTGGACCGCGGCCAGTGCGACCGCCTTGCCCTGCCCCTCCTTGGTCTTGTTGATGGCGACGACGCAGGCCAGTCGACCGCAGCCGCCATAGGGCAGGTGGACGGCCGTGATGATGTCGCCGAACCGCTTACGGAGGGTGTTGTAGAGCGTGCCCTCCTTGGGGATCTGACCGGCCGTGAAGTGGTCGTGATGGCCGGCGAAGACATCCTGGAGGATGGCGTCGCGACGTCGCGTGATGGCGGTGATCTCCATCACCGGCCGCAGGGTCTGGGCCTGGTACTGGCGCGTGATGTCCCCGAACGGGTCGGCGATCATGCGCACACCTGGCGGCACCTCGCCCTCGATGATGATCTCTGCGTCGGCCGGCACCAGAAAGTCGTCGCCCCACGTCTCCGACGGCACCAGGCGGAGTGGCTCGCCCAGGAAGCCGCCGATGGTCCGGTAGTCGTCGGACTGGTACGGCGTGAGACCCATCGTGCCGAGGTAGAAGGCCGGGTGGTGACCGAGGACGGCGACGATGGGCATGGGAAGGCCCCGAGACTCGTAGTACTCGAGCGCCCGCTCGGTGTCCGGTGAGTGGATCGTGATGCGCAGCCGCTTGTGGTCCTCGAAGTCGTAGAACGCCTTGATGAAGCTGGCGTTGTACGCCCCGGACTCGGGATCCTTGACCGCGAGGGTCATGGTGAGGCACGGACCGTAATCGCCCTCGGAGTGGATGACGATGGGCAGATCGCGTGTGTCGATGTCGTCGCCGCTGAGCCTGAGCTCCTTCACCGGCGCCTCGCCCGCATCCACGACGATCGGATCGCACGCATCCTGCTCGCGCCGGGCGAACTCGAGGCTGAGGGGCAGCTTGTACTGGGCGCGGTCGAAGTCGAGCGCCGTGGCACACCGGGCTCGCTCGGCGAAGACGTTGATCAGCACCGGGATGTCCGACGGCTCTCCGTGCAGGTTCAGGGGATGCTCGAAGAGCCCCGCCGGACGGCGACCCTGCCGGCCGAGATGCTCCATGACGGCAGTGACGTCGAAGTTCGCCGGATCGACCTGCTTGGTGATCCGGACGATGTCGTCGGGGTGGTCGGCTTCGAGCTGCTTGATGAACTGGTGTAGGTCCTTCGCCACCACGCCTCCTTGGTCGGTTCCGCCGGGCGGCCGCCGGGCATCCGCAGCGATGATATACTGTATACGAAGAACAGGTGGCCGCTCGACGAAAGCGAATCCGACGCATGACCAGCTCCCCTGGTGGCGCCCCGGCCCGCTCGAGGCTGGTGGTCGGCCTGTCGGGCTCCAGCGCACCGCAGCTCGGGATCACCCTGCTCGCGGCCCTGCGGGAGATCGACTCGGTCGAGACCCACTTGGTCCTCTCCAACGGCGCCCGCCAGACCATCGCCCTCGAAGCCCACCGCGACGTGGCCGAGATCGAGGCGATGGCCGACGTCGTGCACGACAACGCCAACCTCGCCGCGTCGATCTCCTCGGGCTCGTTCCTGACCGCCGGGATGGTGGTCATGCCGTGCTCGATGCGGACTCTGGCCGCAGTGGCCACCGGCAACACCACCGATCTGCTGACCCGGGCCGCCGACGTCACCCTGAAGGAACGTCGCCGGCTGGTGCTGGTGACCCGCGAAACCCCGCTCAACCTGGTGCACATCCGCAACATGGAGACGGTGACGCTGGCTGGTGCCACCGTGCTTCCCCCGACGCCCGGCTTCTACCACCGCCCTCGTAGCATCGATGACCTCCTCCAGCATCTGGCGGGCAAGGTGCTGGACCAGTTCGGCATCGAACACGGGCTCTTCGAGCGGTGGTCATGAGCACGGCACCGACACTTCCTGCCGCCGTGGTCGCCGCCCTGTCCGAGCATCCCGTCGTGGGCGGACGTGCCCAGGCCTATTGCCTGCTGACGGTCGACGACACTGGCTTTCCCCACGTCTGCCTGCTCTCGGCGCGTGAGGTCACACCGGGATCGGGTGGCACCGTATTCGCGGTGGTGGCGGCGCCGGGAACGGCAGCTCGCCTGTTGGAGAGGCGACGCGCCACGCTGTTGGTGGTGGAAGGCACCGCCGCCCACTCGCTTCGCTTGGTGCTGCGCCGGAGCCTGCGCCACGAGGGCGTACTCGGTGCCGAGCTGGAGGTGGAGGCCCATAGCGCGGACGACCTCGGCATCCCGCTGTGGCCGCTCTTGTTCGATGTGTCGGAGCGGCTCGCCGAGCTCGAGCAATGGGATCGGAGTGGACGCGTCCTGGCCGCGCTGGCGGGTTGACGGGCGCGCCGTGGCGTCAGGTGCGTCCCCGCCTCGTCACCTCACCGCTCCCCGTTGGGCCTTGTCTCCATCGCTGCGTCCGTCCCGCCCGGCGATGAAGGATTCCTGCGCCGCTCCGATGTGGGCCTCCGCCAGCCGTCCGGCTCGGTCCTCGTCCCCGTCCACGATGGCCTCGACGAGTTCGCCGTGCTCCCGCAGCGAATGCCGACCGCGTGCGCCCGCGGTGAGCGAGAAGATCCACTGCGTGCGGCCCCGGAGCGGGAGCATCACGTCTTTGAGGTAGCCGTTGCCGGCGAGGTCGAGGACCATCTCGTGGAACCGGCTGTTGAGCTGGGTGATCCGGGCCGCGTCGCCGTTGGTGACCGCGAGGTCGGCATCGGCGAGCACCTTGCGCAGGCTCTTCAGCTGGGTGGGGGTGGCGCGCCGGGCGGCCAGCCGGGCCGCCAGCGCTTCCAGGGCTCGGCGGACCTCGAAGATGTCGTTCACTTCCTCCTGCGTGAGGGTGGCAACCACGGCGCCCCGCCGCGGGATCATGGAGACGAACCCCTCGGCCTCGAGCACCCGCAGCGCCTCACGCACGGGGTTGCGGGAGACACCGAGACCGTCGGCCAACCGGTCCTCGACGAGCCGGCTGCCGGGCTCGTGTTCGCCGTTGATGATCTGGTCGCGGATGGCATCGCACACCACGTCGCGCAGCGGACGATGACTGCTCCCGATGTTGCGGCGGCTCATTTCTCTCCAGTCCCGGCTTGTCAAGCCTGGTATCCAGTATACAATCAGCAGAACCCAGACCGCTCTCGCCGGTGGAAGAATGGCTGCACCTTGCACGAACATCACCGGCTCTGCGTATCGGTCGGTTGATGCGGCATGAGTGACGGGCTCCCCCCGCTCTCGGTCTGGCGTTGGGCGCTGGCGGTCGCTCCGATCGTCGTGTTGGTGGTGCTGGTGCTCCGTGGGCGTTCGAAGACCTCGGTGAACGCCCTCATGACCACCGCACTCGCCGTGGTCATCGGTCTGATCGCCTTCGGTGCCTCCCCATCGGTGGTGGCGGTCGGGCTGGGGAAAGGTGTCTGGACCGGAGTCTGGATCCTCTACGTCATCTGGTCGGCGCTCCTCTTGTATCACCTGGCCGCACGGGTCGGGTTGACTCGCATGGGCGCGGTCTTCTCCTCGGTGCTGCCTCGTGAGGTCGAGAACGTCCTGATCGTGGCATGGATCTTCCCCTCGTTCGTCCAGGGGGTGGCGGGCTTCGGGACCCCGATCGCGGTCGCCGCGCCGCTGCTGGTCTCGATGGGCGTGTCGAAGGTCCGGGCGGTCTCGCTGCCCTTGATCGGGTACCACTGGTCGGTCACGTTCGGTTCGATGGGCTCGTCGTTCTACATGGGTGCCCTGACGGCACAACTCACCGGGAGCGACTTCGACCACTACGCCAACGATGCCGCGCTGATGCTCGGCGTGAACCTCATCGTCGCCGGGATGCTCGTCTGCCTGATGTTCGGCGGGGTTCGCGCCCTCCGGGACGGCCTGCGGATGGTGCTCGTCGTCGGACCCATGATGGCCATCGCTCTGTGGGCTGCCGTCCAGATCGAACCATCGATCGGCTCCCTGTCGGCCGGCGCGGCCGGATTCCTCGGAATCGCGTTGCTCCGGTTCTCGACCGGCCACCGTGCACCGCTCTCCGGAGCAGCCGTGCTCGCGTCGGTCGGCGCGCCGGCCGGTGGCGCCACATCCGCAGGCGACGCGCTGATCCCCGCGGCCGACGAAACCGACTCGACCCGCCGCGAGGGCCACGACGACGGTCCCTCATCCCCCGGCGACGGGCCTCCAAGGCGTCCCGCGCTGGTTCTGCTCCCGTACGTGTTCCTCCTCGTCATGGTCCTGGGGGTGTTCGTGCCGGGCGGCTCCCGCTCCTATGTGAAGTCGCACTTCCGGCTGGGGCCGTCGTTCCCCAGCACGCACACCCACTACGGACTGATCAACGAGTCGGTCGACCGCTACACCCCGATCGCCCTGCTCGGCCATCCGGGCACCTACATCGTCCTCGCCTCCGTGCTCGGACTCCTCACCTACTGGGTTGCTGGCATGTGGCCCCGAGGCGAACTGCGCCCGACCCTGCGAGATTGGTTCGCCCAGTCCCGGAAGGCCTCCCTGTCGGTCATCGCGCTGGCATCGCTGGCGACGGTCATGGTCGATACCGGGATGGTGCGGGTGATCGCGGTGGGGGCAGCCGATGTCGCCGGCAAGGGTTTCCCGCTGGTTGCGCCCCTGATCGGGATGGTGGGGTCGTTCACCACGGGTTCCACGACCAGCTCCAACGCGCTGTTCTCCGCACTCCAGCGAGATGTCGCCCTCCTCATCGGCGCCCGCCCGTCGGAGCTCCTCGGAGCGCAGACCGCCGGAGGTAACATCGGCAACTCGCTGGCGCCTGTCGTCATCCTCATCGGCGCCAGTGCGGTCGGCGCCGTCGACCGCGTCAGCGAGATCTTCCGGCGGGTGCTGCTGCCGGCGGCGGTCCTCGCGTCGGTGATCATGACCATCACGATGGTGCTGGTACTCGTCGAATGACTCACGAACGAAGGGGGAGCGACATGGACATCGCCGAGTGGGCACAGACCATGATCAACACGCTCAACGCACACATGGACAACGAGCGGGAGGCGCTGCGCGAGTACAAGGGACTTTCCGAGGGCTCCTCGCAGGAGGCGGTTCGCTACCTGGCCCGCATCATCCTCGAGGACGAGATCCGCCACCACGGGTTGTTCGCCGACATGGTCGAGCGCCTCAGGAGTGAGATCTCCCAACTCGACGACGGCTCACTTCCCCCCCTGCATCCGACCGACGACGAACAGCTCCGCGCCAAGACGGCGGAGCTGATCCGGCTCGAGCGCGACGACCTCAAGGAGCTCAAGTCGCTGCGTCGCGACGTCACCAAGGTGGCCGACACCGCCTGGTGGTCGGTCATCGTCGACATCATGGAGCTCGACACCCGCAAGCACATCACGATCCTGGAGTTCATCCGCGACCACGCGTGACGGGAGTAGCGGACCTCCTAGAGCAGCTCCTGCAGGAGGATGACCGAGCACGACGCCGCTGACAGGCCGAGCACCACGGAGCGAGTCCAGCCCCGGTCGAGCCGCAGCGCGGCGTATCGGGAGACGATGAAGCCGGCGACCATCGCCGGCACCAGCAGCAGCGCCACCCCCGCCTCGTGGAACCCGAACTCGCCGAAGATGGCGAGCCCCACGAGCGACACCGCGGCGCCGATCATGAAGTAGCCCGCGAGCGTGCCCCGTAGGGCTGCACCACGAGTGTCCTGGTACACGAGTGCGATGGGCGGTCCGCCGATCGAGGTGGCGGTGCCCATCATTCCTGAGATGACACCGGCAACCAGCAGGGACGCGGTCGTGCGCCGGACCCGCCATCCCGTCAAGCTCAGCGCCACAGCGAGAAGGACCGCGACGGCGAAGGCGATGGCGAGACCGTGCTCCGACAACACGGCGACGCCGAGCGCGCCGATCGCCGCACCGGGGAAGCGGCCGACCAACGCCCAGCGGACCCCGTGCAGGTCGAGGGCGGCTCGTTCGCGCCGAGCGACCAGAGTCGTGATCATCAACCCGAGGAACAGGAGCGGCCCGGGGACGAGCTCACGATCGACGATGACCAACAGCGGCGCTGCGAACGTCCCGAACCCGAAGCCGACCGCCCCTTGGATGCACGCCCCGATGAAGACGGCGACCGAGGCGAACACGACCTGCACCGGATCCATCGGACGTCGGACGGCCGGATCAGTCTGCGGACGCGTCGGCCGGGACGTGCCGAAGCTGAACCTCGCTGGCCGCGATCTCCTCGGCGTAGTGGCATGCGACGAGGTGGCCCGGGGCGATCGAGCGCAACGCGGGCATCTCGTCGTCGCACCGAGTCTGCTGGCGATACCGACAGCGGCTGGCGAACCGACACCCCGGCGGGGGGACCACGGGGTTCGGAAGGTCGCCGCTGAGGACGACGCGCTCCCGTCGGGACTGGAGCTCCGGATCGGGGATCGGCACCGCCGAGAGCAGCGCCTGGGTGTAGGGATGACGGGCTCGCTCGTAGATCGTGTCGCGGTCCGACAGCTCGACGAGCTGACCCGCGTACATGATCGCGATCCGGTCCGAGATGTGACGGACCACCGAGAGGTCGTGGGCGATGAAGAGGTACGTCAGACCGAGCCGCTCCTGGAGATCCTGCATCAGGTTCACGATCTGGGCCTGGATGGAGACGTCGAGGGCCGAGACGGGCTCATCCGCCACGATCAGCGCAGGCTCGAGCGCGAGGGCGCGTGCGATGCCGACACGCTGGCGCTGCCCGCCGCTGAAGGCATGGGGATACCGGCTGGCGGCGTCGGCGGGCAGGCCAGCAAGACCGAGCAGCTCCACGACCTTGTCCCGCGCATCGCGCGTGTGCTTCACGAGCCCATGGACGAGGAGCGGTTCTGCCACGATGTCGAGCACGGTCATACGCGGGTTGAGGCTGGCGTAGGGGTCCTGGAAGACCAGCTGCATGTGGCGTCGAAGTTGGCGCAGTTCCTCGCCCTTCGTGTTGGTGATGTCCTGGCCTCGGAAGGTGATCGTGCCGTCGGTGGCGGCAACCCGACGCAGGATGGCGCGTCCGGTGGTGGTCTTTCCCGAGCCGGACTCGCCCACCAGGCCGAGCGTCTCCCCGGGGGCGATGTCGAAACTGACATGATCGACGGCGTGGACGAACCGGCGCTGCCGTCCCCAGAAGCCGGTGCGACCGACGGGAAAGTGCACGGTGAGGCCCTCGACGGCCAGCAGCGGTGGCGGTGCCTGCGTCGGCAACGGCGCGTCAGTCATCGGTCGCAGTCTCGTCGCCCGCGGATTCCGATGTGACGAACGCCCTCCAGCACGCCACCTCCCGCTCGGGCCGCAGCTCGAGCAACTCCGGCATCTCGGCGGCACAGCGGGACGTGGCGTAGGCACAGCGGGGATGGAAGGGACAACCCGTCGGCGGATCGCGGAGATCGGGCGGCGACCCCGGGATGGCGGTCAGGCGCCGCTCGACCTTGTCGAGCCGAGGTGTCGAGCGCAGCAGACCAGCGGTGTACGGGTGTCCGGGCTCACCGAACAGCTCCCGCGACGGTCCGCTCTCGACCAGCTTGCCCGCATACATCACCTCGACCCGATGGCACAGCCCGGCAACGACACCGAGGTCGTGCGTGATGAGCAGCACGGCGAGCCCCAGTCGCTGCTGGAGTTCGGCCATCAGCTCGAGCACCTGGGCCTGGATGGTGACGTCGAGTGCGGTCGTGGGTTCGTCGGCGATCAACAACTCGGGCTCGCACGCCAAGGCCATGGCGATGATCACCCGCTGGCGCATGCCCCCGGAGAACTCGTGTGGGTACTGCTTGACCCGCTGCCGGGGGAACGAGATGCCCACCAGATCGAGCAGCTCCACGGCGCGCTCCGTGGCCTGCTTGCGGTTCATGCCGAGATGGTGACGGACGACTTCCGCCAGCTGGAACCCGATGGTGTACACCGGGTTGAGCGAGGTCATCGGATCCTGGAACACCACGCCGAGTTCCCGGCCGCGTATCGAACGGCTGTACTTGGCGGCGGCTCGGCCGTGGACCACCGACCGTCCCTTCCAGCGGACATCCCCACCGACGATCCGACCGGGCAGCTCGACCAGCCCGAGGATCGCCTGGGACGTGACGCTCTTTCCGGAGCCGGACTCACCGACCAATCCGACGGTTTCTCCCCGGTCGATGTGGAGACTGACCCCGCGCACCGCTTGGACGGTCCCGCGGCGCGTGAAGAACTGCACCCGGAGGTCGTCGACCTCGAGCAGGTGGTCGTATTCGGTGACATCGGATGAGACCACGTCGGTCTCGGGAGTGATGAGTGCCATGCGTGGGCCTTCAGAGGGGGACGGTCTGGGAGTTGGCGGCGAAGCGCTTCTCGCGCTCGGCCGGATCGGCGACGACGCGCAGCCAGCTGGCGACCAGGTTGACCGACAGCACGGTGACGGCGATGGCGATGCCCGGGAAGGTGACGAGCCACCACGCGTTGAACAGGTAGTCCTTGCCGATCGAGATGTCGAGGCCCCACGAGGTGTCGGGCGGCTGGATCCCCAGACCCAGGAAGGACAGAGCCGCCTCGGCGAGCACGATGCGGGCGAACTCGAGGATCCCCAAGGTGAGCAGCGGTGAGGTCAGGTTCGGAAGGATGTGACGGAAGATGACCCGTCTGGGCCGGCACCCGACGATCTCGGCCGCCTCCACGTACGCGGTCTCCTTGACGGACAACACGGTTCCCCGAGTGATGCGGGCGTAGACCATCCAGCCGTTGATGGCGAGCACGATGATCACCGTCTTCACGCTGGGACCGACCACGGCGAGGATCGTGAGGGCGAGGAGCAGGCCGGGGAACGCGACCTGGGTGTCGACGACCCGCATGATGATCGAGTCCCACCGGCCGCCCTTGTAGCCGGCCATCAGGCCCATGACCACGCCGAAGGTGCCGGCCAGCACGACGACCGAGACTCCCACGAGCAACGAGACCCGGGCGCCGAAGATGAGCCGGCTGAGCACGTCACGGCCGAGGTTGTCTGTCCCGAGCAGGTGCGACGTGGTGCCACCAGTGGCCCACGCCGGTGGTTGGAGCCGGTCGGCGAGTGACTGCGACGCGGGATCGTGCGGGGCCACCAGCGGCGCGAAGACGGTGCAGAACAGCAGGACGAGCAGGACGAGCACGCCGGCGAAGCCAGGCTTGTCCTGCCACAGCTCACCGATGATCGAGCGGAGGGCTTGCCGGTATCGGCGGCCGCCTCCGGCGGAATCTTCGGAGGCGGGAGCCGGCGGGTCGGCGTCGGGTCCATCACGGCCGGGCTGCTCGCCGGCGGCATCGTGGCGGGGGCGGAGCGTTCGCACTCAGACCACCTTGATCCGCGGATCGATCACCTTGTACAGCAGATCGATGGCGACGTTGATCACCACGACCATGAAGGCCACGACGAAGACGATCGCCTGGAGGAGGATCAGGTCCTGTCGGTCGATCGCCTGCAGGGCCGTGAACCCGATGCCGGGCCAGGCGAACACGGTCTCGACCACCACCGAGTAGCCGGCAAGCGCGCGGATCAGCTCCCAGCCGGCAAGGGTCACCGTGGGCACCGCCGCGTTCCGTAGCGCGTGCAGGCCGACCGTGCGCCGGAATGGCATGCCCTTTGCCTTCGCCGTTCGGACGTACTGGGTGTTGAGCTCGTCGATCATCGACGAGCGGACCATCATCGACAGGCGCCCCGCTGTCGGCAAGGCGAGGGTCAACGACGGCAGGACGAGGTGGTCCAACCCACCTGTCCCCGAGGTCGGGAGCCACCCGAGGTTGACCGCGAAGACGACGATGAAGATCAGTCCCAACCAGAACTGGGGCACAGAGAGCCCGAGCAGGCTCGACGTGACCGTCAGACGGTCGAGCCAGGTGCCCGGCCGCAGAGACGCCAGGATGCCCAGTGGCACCGCGAGCGCGATGCCGAGCACCATGCCAGCCCCGACCAACCGGAACGTGTTGGGCAGCTTCTCCCGGACGATGTCGAGCGCCGGGCGGCGTTGCCACAAGCTGTCGCCGAAGTCGAGGTGTGAGACGTCGACGACGAACTCACCGAACTGAACGGGAATGGACCGGTCGAACCCCATCTGATGGGAGAACTCCTGCCGCTGCTGGGTGGTGGCTTCCAGGGGAAGCATCACCTTGACCGGATCGCCGATCATCCGCGTCACCACGAATACCACGATGGTGACGCCGAAGATCACGACGAGTCCTTGTGCGATTCGGCGGAGAGCGAACCGGCCCATGTCCCGTCCTTGTCGTTGGGTTCCTCGTGGGTGTCAGGCCAGCTTCATCTCGGAGAGGATGAGTTTGGCATCGACCCGGGGCGTCCAGTCGAGGCGCTTGCTCATGCCGTAGATGTCCTCGTTGTTGAGGAGGAAGGCGAAGTAGGCGTTGTCACATGCCCGCTTCACGGCGTCCTGGTACAGGCTCTCTCGCTTGCCCTCGTCGGTCTCGGTCCGGGCCTGCGTGATGAGCGAGTCCATCTCCTCGTCCTTGTTCGAGGCCCCGTTTCCGTCGATGGCGTAGAAGGCGCTGAGCTGACGGCTGGCGTCGAGCAGCTCATTGGAGCTCGAGACGAAGATCGCCGGTGCCCTGGTGTCGCGGTCGAAGAGACGGTTCAGGTACTCGTCGAACTCGAAGATCTGCACGTTCGGCTTCAGCCCTGCCTCGGACCAGTAGTTGGCCACTGCCTCGATGACCTCCCGGTCCTTCAGCCAGCGACCAGCCTCACCAACGATGTCGATCTGCGCGCCCTCGGCGCCGGCATCGGCGATGAGGGACTTGGCCTTCTCGAGATCGTAGGCGTAGGGCTTGAGGTCCGGGTTGTAGCCGAAGAACGACGGGCTCAGGATCTGACAGTCGTCGACCGCCGCGAATCCACCGAACAGGTTGTCGGCCAGTGCTTGCTTGTCGATGGCGTAGTTCATGGCCTGGCGCACCCGAACGTCGGAGGTCACCCCGTCGAAGGAGTTCAGGATCATCACGGGATGTTCGAGGCCGCGGACATGGGCCGAGTTGGGAGCCTGCGAGACGTCTTCGGGAAGCAGGTTGGTGATCAGGTCGAACTCACCCGACTTCAGACCGGAGAGGCGGGTCCCGCCCTCCGACACGAACTTGTAGGTGACCTTGCCGATGCTCGGCTTCTCGTCGCCCCAGTAGTCGGGATTGGTCTCGAGGACGATGTGATCGCCGCGGACCCATTCGGTCAGCTGGTACGGCCCAGACCCGACCGGCTTCTCGGCGAAGGCGCTGTCGGAGCTGTACTTCGGCGGCACGAGCTTGATCCAGTACAGCTGCGACGCAAAGACCGGATCGAACCCGTCGGTGGTGAACAGCACGGTGCCATCGTCCTGCGCCTCGGCCTTGGTGATGCCCTCCGTGAACGAGGACTGCTCGGACTTCAGCGCCGGATCGAGGATGCGTGTCCACGATGCGGCAACGGCCGCGGCGTCGAGCGCCTCGCCGTTGGTGAAGCTGATGCCGTCGCGGATCTTCACCGACCAGTGCGTATCGTCCACCTGCGTCGGCATCTCCGACGCCACGGACGGCTGCAACTCGCCCTTGGCGTCTCGCTTCAGGAGCGTGTCGTAGATGTTGTCGTTGATGGCGCGCTCACCGCCATCGTCGCGGACCTGCGGATCGAGCGTCGTGGGCTCGGAACCGAGGGCGATGGTGATCGCCCCTTGGCCATCGCCGCTGGCCGAACCTCCACTGTCGTCGTCGCCGCATGCCGCGGCGATGAGCACGAGTGCGACGAGTACGGCGCCGAAACGAAGTCGATGATGACGAACCACGGTCCCCCCTAGGTCGGATTTACATACTGTATACAGTATTGACGCGTCTGGCAAGGTGCGCCGGTGTGTCGCCGTCCGGACGTGTACTCGAGCCCGGTCCTGTGCTGGCGGTCTCCCTGGCGACCCGGATGTTGTATACTGTCTACAATGCGCCCTCGTCAAGAGTCAGGCGTGCAGTGGACGGCGTTCGCCATGGTGTGCGTCGCCTACCTCGCCGTGACCGTGGGAGAGTCGATTCTGGCACCGGTGTTCCCGGCCGCCGCCGAGGACCTCGGCCTCGACCTCGCCGCCACCGGCATCGCCATCGGCCTGCTCATCGGATCCGTTGCCGTCGCCAACATCGCGGGCGGGTATCTGCTGGCGCGCGGCGGCCCCAAGGTCGGGATCCTCACTGCGCTCGGCCTCACCGCGGTCGGTGGCCTGGTGGCCGCCGCCACGACCGGGGTGGTGCCGTTCTTCGGCGCCCAGGTGCTGCTCGGTCTCGGTTCCGGGACCTTCTTCGCGTCCGGTATCAACGCGGTCGGCGTGCTCGGAGGCACGCGGCGCCGCGGACTGGCGATGGCCGTGTTCGGTGTCGCATTCTCCGGTGGCTTGACCCTGGCGGCCCTTGTCGCCGCACTCGGCACCGGCATCGGGTGGCGGGTGGCGTTCGCGATCGGTGGCGGCTTCGCTGCGTTGGCAGCCGTCCTCGTCAGCGTGACCCCCCTTCCGACCACGCAGCAGGGCCCGGCCGGCGGCACACCGAGCCGTCTCCGCGATGCACTCGGAGTGGCGGCCATCGTCGGATCCGTCGGTGCCGTGGCCCAGTACGGCGTGGTGTCCTTCCTCCCGACCTTCGCCGTCGATCGGTGGGAGTGGTCGGCGGGCCGAGCGGCGCTGCTCCTCGCCTTCGCCCGAGCGCTTTCCGTGCCGACCAAGATGGTCTCGGGCAACTGGGCCGACCGCAGGGGTACGCCGGTCACCATCGGCCGTCTTTCCGTCATGCTGACGGCCAGCGGGCTGTGGTGGATGATCGTGCCCTCGCCGGCCGTGGCCGCTGCAGGCGCGGTGGTGTTCGCGGCCACGGCGAGTGCGGTCTTTCCGGTGGCGAACCTCCTCGCCTTCGAGGGTTTCGGTGATCGGGGTCCGCTGCTCGGCACGTTCCGTTCGGTGCAGATGGGCGTCGGCGCCCTGGCCAGCGCGACCATCGGTGGCATCGCCACTCTGATCGGCCTGCGCCTCACATTGGTCTTTGCCGTCCTGGTGCCGCTCACCCTCCTGGCGGTCTCGCGCTCGCCCGCCGAGGTGGCGGCGTCGACCGACGAGGTGCCGGCCTGACATCGCAGTCCGGTCACACATGAGCCAGCTCAGGAGGGATCGCGGGGCCGTTCGAGATCCACGTGCAACCGGGCCAGGAAGCCCAGCAAGGGGTGGATGTCGAGTGCGCGCATCGAATCCTCGTCGAGGGCCACGAGCGCTGACCGCTCCTCCGGCGTCAACGTGTATCGATCGGCGTAGGCGCCGGCGTCATCCAGCCACGCCTGACGCGCCTCGTGCTCCATGCGCAGGGCATAGAGCGCCTCGTACAGCGGCAGTCGGCGGGCGTCCGGCATCGGGTAGTGGAGTGGGGCTTCGCGCGCCGGGCTGGTCGCGGTGAACCCGGCGATGGCGTAGGTGTGGTGCCAGGACGGCTCGATGGCCACCACGTCGGGCGCCCGGTCGCCGAGGGCGCCCGCCAGCATGATCCAGGACCGTGCTTCCACGTTGCCCGTCCGGTCGAGCCCGCCGTCCCCCAGTGACAGCAGCGAACGGATCCGGCCGGACTCGATCTGGGCCATCAGCTCGCGATCGGTCGCCACGTCGGGGTCGGCGTAGCGACTCGTGCCCGGGAAGTGGGACAGGCCTCCGCTGGCGAGCATCACAGCACGGACCCCGGCGCGGTCGAGCGCCCGGTGCAACGCCTGCCCGAAGGCGTAGCAGCGATCCGCCGTCGGCTGGGGCGGGAGGTAGCTGTTCACGTAGATCGGCACGACCGGCGTGGAGGCCGCGAATCCGCAGAACGTGAGCGGGATGCCGAACTCGTAGCCGATCGACGCGTTGAGGCTGTAGGCGGGGTCGAAGCCCTGAGCCATCAGGTCACGGACCGCTGACTCGGCGACCTCGGAGGCCACCGGCCAGGAGAAGTCACGACCGGCGAACGAGCCGCGTACCTCCCGGCCGCAGTGGACGGTGAACGCCGGAACGCAACGCAGGGCGAAGTTCTCGATGTGGTCGTTGGCCACGATGACCACGACCTCGGGGTCGAGCGCGCGGAGCTTCTCGCCGATGTCGGCCATCGTGCGTTCGACCCGGGCCACCTGCCGGTGGTCCTCGGTCGGAGGCAGGGTGAAGAACTGTGGCGCGTGCGGTACCGCGGCACCGCCGATCACCCCGGTGTCGGTCATGGGGTCGCCACCTCCGTGGTCGGATCCGAGCGATGCTGTCTGGCGGCCTCGGCCACGGCCCGGACGATGTTGACGTAGCCCGTGCACCGGCACATGTTGCCGGCCAGCGCCACCCTGATCTCGTCCGCGGTCGCCTCGGGGGTGCGGCCGACGATGTCGACCGACGTCACGAGCATGCCCGGGGTGCAGAACCCACACTGGAGGCCGTGCTCGGACACGAACGCGGCCCGGACGGCGTCTGCGACCGGGCCCGCCAGCCCCTCGACGGTCACGACGCGGGCACCGGCACACGAAGCGGCCAGGGTGATGCACGAGCGAGCGGGCGCCCCGTCGAGGAACACGGTGCATGCGCCGCACACACCGTGTTCACAGCCGAGGTGGGTGCCGGTCAGATGGAGGTGCTCCCGGAGCAGATCGGCCAACGACGTGCGCGGCGGCACCGTCACCTCGTGGGAACGGCCGTTGACCGTGAGCGTCACGGTGACTTCGTTCATCCCTCGACCTCCCCCATCGCCGCGCCGAGCGCGCGGCGAGCACTCACCATGTGCAGGTGGCGGCGGTGCCGCCCCTCGTCTGGTCCGTCACCGAGCGCGGCGTCGACCGCGGCGTCGACAACTGCTCGGCGCTCGGCGTGCCACCGTCCGTCGGCCACGACCTCCGTCACGTCGACGCGCAGGGGCACGTGGCGTGCCGCTCCGAGCCACAGCTCGGCGCTCCCTTCGCCGACGAGCGCGACAGCGAGCGACTCGGCGAACTCGCCCGGCTTCCGGGCCAACTTCTCGAATCCCCAACGCCGGCCCGCGAGATCCGGTACGACGACAGAGACGATGAGCTCATCGTCTTCGAGACTGTTGACGAGGAAACCCTCGGCGAGATCGCGAACCGCGACGCGGCGCTCACCTCGCACCGACCGCACGATGACGGCTGCGTCGAGGGCGGAGAGGACGACGGGCCACTCAGCCGAAGGGTCGGCGTGCGCCAGACTCCCGCCCATCGTTCCCCGGTTCCGAATGGCGCGGTAACCGATCCCGGCGGCCACGTGATGGAGCAATCCGCCAGCTGCATCGGGAACGAGCCGGTCCTCGATCTCGGCGTGGCGCACTCCGGCCCCGAATCGAACCGAGCCGTCGATGGGCTCGGCGCCGCGCAGGGAGGCGATCCTGCTCACGTCGATGAGGACCTCCGGGCGCGCGAGCCGCATGTTGAGCAGCGGGACGAGGCTCTGGCCGCCGGCGAGGACCTTGGCGTCGTCCCCGTGCTCGGCGAGCAAGGAGACCGCCGCTTCCACCGAGTCAGGCGCGACGTAGGCGAAAGGGGCGGGCTTCACGGCTCCACCCCACCCGATCGCGCCGCGCCCCGCGCCGCGTCGAGCGCTTCCCACACCCGCACCGGCGTGAGCGGCGTGCGATCCACCGACACACCGAGGTCACGGAGCGCGTCGGTGACGGCGTTCGCGATGGCTGCGGGCGGCGCGATGGCACCACCCTCGCCCATCCCCTTCATACCGAGCACGGTGAACGGCGACCGCGTCTCCAGGTGCTCGATCTTGATGTCCGGCACCTCGGTCGCACCGGGGAGCAGGTAGTCCATGAACGTGGTCGCCGTGGGCTGGCCGTCGTCGCCGTAGGTCGACTCCTCCCACAGCGCGGTGCCGATGCCCTGGGCGACGCCACCGTGGGTCTGACCGTGCACGATCATCGGGTTGACCACGCGCCCGCAGTCCTCGACCACGGCGTAGTCGAGGATCCGGACCTCCCCGGTCTCCAGCTCGACCTCGACGACGGCGGCATGGGTGGCGTACGAGAACGTCCCCGTCTCGATCTCGGGACGGTAGCGATGGGTGACCTCGAGGCACGGGTCGATGGTCCGCGGCAAGCGCTCCATGTGCAGGTACGCGGCGTCGGCGATCTCCGCGACGCTCACGGAGCCAGTCGGCCCCCGGACCGCGCCGCCGACCAGTTCGGTCTGCGCAGGGTCGCAGCCGAGGAGGTGACCGCCGATGGCCCGCAGCTTGACCGCGAGCGCCTCGCAGGCCCGGTGGGTGGCGCCTCCCGCCATGACGATGCTCCGAGACGCGAACGTGCCCATGCCGTAGGGGGCGATCTCGGTGTCGCCGTGCAGGACCGTCACCTGGTGCGGATCCACGTCGAGCACCTCGGCTGCGACCTGGGCGAGGGTCGTCTCGAGCCCCTGGCCGTGGCTCTGGATCCCGGCCTTGAGCGTCACGCCGCCCGACGGGTCGACAGTGACCGTCACCGACTCGAAACCGAACACGACCGGGAGCCCGCGCGACGCCCACTCGGCCTGGCCGTGGGCGGTCTGCTCGGTGTAGCTGGCATATCCGACGCCCACGCGGCGGGGGCGATCGCCGTCTCCGACCTGACGTCGGCGGACGGCGTCATGATCGATGAGCCTGGCCGCGGCGGCGACGCTGGCCGGGTAGTCGCCGCTGTCGTAGATCTTGCCCGTGATGGACGTGTACGGGAACTCCTCCGGTCGCACCATGTTCCGGACCCGGACGTCCTTGGGTTCGAGACCCACTTCGTGGGCGACCTCGTCGATCAGGCGCTCGATGGCGAAGCAGGCGCCGGGGCGGGCCACGCCCCGATACGGGCCCAGCGGTGCCTTGTTCGTCGCCACCGTGATGGCGTCGAAGCGGTAGTTGCGGAGTCGATAGGGACCCGGGATCATGCCCGAAGACATCCCCGCCTCCATGGCAGCTGTCCAGGGCCAGACGGAGTAGGCGCCGGCGTCGACGACGATCCTCGCCTCGACTCCGAGCAGCTCGCCGTCGGCCCGGACGTGGGCCGTCATCTCGTAGTCGTGCTCACGGGCCTGCGCGCTGGCCACGAGATGCTCCCAGCGGTCCTCGATCCACCGGACCGGGTGGCCCACCTCGAGGGCGAGGGCACACAGCGCGATCTCCTCTGGGTACAGGTTGTTCTTGATGCCGAACCCGCCGCCGACGTCCGGGGCGATCACCCGCAAGCGGCGCTCCTCGATGCCCAGCTGTTGGGCGAGGATCGAACGGATCACGTGCGGGAACTGGGTCGAGCTGTAGAGCACGAGCTGGTCGACCCTCGAGTCGAGGTGGGCAACGCAGCCGCGGGTCTCGAGCGGCACACCTGATTGGCGCCCCATCCGGAACCGTCGGGCGATCGTCAGGTCGGCGGACCGGCGAGCAGCGTCGATGTCACCGAGGTCGGCCGACACCTCGAGGAACCGGTTGTCGGCCCACTGCTCGTGGATGAGCGGGGCCGACGGTGCCAGCGCCGCACTGGCGCTGACCACCGCGGGGAGCGGTTCGATGTCGATGAGGACGTCGTCGGCCAGGTCCTCGGCCTCGGCTCGAGTCGGCGCCACCACCATCGCGATCGGTTCGCCCACGAACCGGACCTTGTCCCGGGCCAGCACGACGTACTCAGAGGTCCGGAAGTCCGGGTTGGCGGCATTGGCGACAATGGGCCGTGCCTTCCCCTCGAGGTCGACCGCGGTCCAGACCCGGCCGGGATCGATGCCCGCCGGCAGCTTCACCTGTGTGAGTCGTCCATGGGCGTCGGGACTGCGGACGAACGCCACGTCCTGCATGCGAGGCAGGAAGATGTCGGCCACGAAGCTCCCGGCGCCGACCAGGTGCCGCCGATCCTCGTTGCGGGTGATCGAGGCTCCGACCGCCTTGTCGCTGAACGCTCGCTCCACTGGAACTCCCGTGGTCGAAGGGCTGGGCACGCGTGGTCGAGACCGTGACCGGTTCACTGACGCCGGATACCGATGAACTTCACCTGTGAGAACGCCTCCATGGCGGAGCGCACTCCTTCGCGACCGATGCCGCTCTGCCCGAAGCCGCCGAACGGGTAGGTGTCGAGTCGGAACCGTGTCGAGTCGTTGATCCAGACGGCCCCGGAGCGCAGTTCCTCCGCCACCCACATGGCGGCGCCGAGATCGCTTGTGAAGCACGCAGCTTGGAGCCCGAATGGCGAGTCGTTGGCGATCTCGACGGCGTGATCGAGCGAGTCAGCCGGGATGAGAACCGCCACGGGACCGAATACCTCCTCGGTGCAGATCAGCGCATCGGCCGCGGCGTCACGTAGCACCGTCGGTCCGAAGCAGAGGTCCTCGCGTCGTCCGTCGAGCACCAGCCCCGCTCCTCGAGACACGGCATCCTCGATGAACCTCACAACCGCGTCGCGACGGCGCTCGTGGACCAGCGGCCCGATCTCGGTGCCGGGATCGTGCGGATCACCGATCTGCATCCGGCCGGCCGCCGCCGCGAACAGCCCGGCGAACTCCTCAAAGACGGACCGTTCGACGATCACCCGTTGCGCCGAGATGCACTGCTGGCCACTGGCGCCGAATGCGGCGGCGGCGATGCGGGTCGCAGCATCATCGAGATCGGCGTCAGCACAGACGATGTTGGGGGCGTTCGAGCCCAATTCGAGCAATACCGGCTTCACCCCCGCCGCGGCCAGCACCGCCTCTCCTGCCGCCACTCCACCGGTCAGGCTGACGACCCGGACCTGACGATCTGCGGCCAGGCGGATCGCGACCTCGGGACCGCCAGGGAGGACCGACAGCAGGCCCGGCGGCAGCGCTGACGCGACGACCTCAGCGATCTGCAGGGCGACGACCGCGGCCTCAGGTGCGGGTTTGACGACCACGGCATTGCCGGTCGCCAGCGCGGGAGCGACCTTCTGGAGCATGAGATTGACCGGGGCGTTGAACGGAGTGACCGCGGCGACAACGCCGAAGGACTCTCGGCGCGTCAGACCCCATCGTCCCTCGCCGCCCTCGACCGCGTCGAGCGGCAGATTCTCCCCTCCCAGGCGCGAGATCTCCTCGGCACAGAGCCGCAGGAGCTGTACGCCCCGACCGACCTCGAACCGGCTGGATCGGATCGGCTTGCCGAGGAGATCGACGATCGTCCGCGCCAGCGGCTCGACGACATCGGCGAGGGCGTCAGCGGCTCCGTGCAACCACCGCGCTCGCTCGTGTCCTGGCGTGCGACGGTGTGAGACGTAGGCGGTCTGCGCCGAGGCCACGGCGTCCTCCACGTCGCTGTCGGTCGCCTGCTCCACGTCGGCGAGGAGACGTCCGTCCCACGGCGAGATCGATGGACGGACTCCACGGTCGGGATCCGCGCGCTCGACACCATCGAGCCACAGTCCCCATCGTGTCGCCGCATCGCCGAGCGCTCGCATCCGTCCCCCACGCCGTCCGTATCGACCTCAGTGATCCTACCAATCGTGATGAAGGCGCCGTCAACAGGCGATTGGTGGGACCATTATCGGCTCGCTGTGCACCGATGTGGGAGAATTCGAGATGAACGGGATATTGGAGGGACCGCCATGGGTGCGGATGCTGACGAGTCGGTGACGCCGCTGCGGCGTTCGGGCGGCGTCGTCGCCCGATTCCAAGAACTGATCGCACGGGGCGAACTCGCAGCCGGCGACCGTCTTCCGTCGGAGCGAGCGCTGGCGGAACAGTTCGGCGTGGGTCGCAACTCGATCCGCGAGGCGCTGCGTGAGTTGGAGGTCCTCGGTCTCGTCGAGGCACGGCGCGGCGATGGCACGTACCTTCGCGTGCCGGACGCCGGACACCTGATGGCTCCGTTCCGGTCGGTCATCAGCCTGTCGACTGCGGCGGCCAGCGAGGTGCTGGAGTTCCGGCGGGTGTTCGAACCCGAGATCGCGGCACTCGCAGCCCGCAACATCGATGCGGGCGGTCGTGAGCTCCTCGGACGCTCCATCAGGAGATACGACGACGCGCTCGGCGCGCCGGCACCGGCCCGGGAGGCCGATGTCGACTTCCACACCGCGATTGCCCGGTGCACGCGAAACCCGCTCGTGATCGCGGTGCAGGAGGCCCTGGCGCAACTGCTCGTGGACTTCCGGAGCAAGCTCGTCGACTCGAGCTACGAGATGGGCCAACAGGTGGCGCGCGGCCACCAGGCGATCTTCGGAGCCGTGATGGCGGGGGACGAGGACAACGCCCGGGCCGCCATGCTCGCTCACCTCGACGGTGTGGAGGGTGCCCTGGCGGACGGTGACCCTGCTCTCCGCTGATCAGCCCGCGGCTCGGGTACCAAGATCAGGTCATGGGAGATCAGCTGAGGGCGTCGACCAGCGCCCCGGTCGACGTGGCGTAGGCGCGCCCTGCCCCGCGTGCGACGCGGACCAGGCCGGGGATCCGGTACGGCCGGGTCACGAGGTAACGGGCAACCGCCGCCGGGCGAGGTGCCCCGTCGGGGCCGGTGAGCTCGAGCACCGCGGGGTCGACCGGGAGGTGGTCGACGTGGTCGCTGATGGCCCGCAGCACCGACCACCGCAGATCGCGCGCCTCGCACACGGCGCCGACGGCCGCCGTCTCCATGTCGAGGGCGACCACGCCACGGGCGACCAGCGCGTCGAGCTCGTCCCGGTCGGTGATGAACCGGCCCGAGGTGTGCAGCGTGTGCTGCGGGACGTGATGGCCGAACGCGTGCGGCCGGAGCTCGGTGCCGTTGCGCTCGTCGATGACGGCCTCGGGCACCACCAGGTCGCCGATCTGCACGTGGTTCCCCACCCCGCCGGCGATGCCGATCATCACCACGTGTTCGATGTCGGGCCGTTCGTCCAGGGCATGTCGCAGGCCGCGCTCCGCTCGATCGGGACCGATGCCGACGACCGCGCTGGCGACACCGGCCGACGCCGGGTGCCGCCGGAACGCCCGCAGCTCGGAGCGCATGGCGGCGACGACGAGCAAGTGTTCCGGCGTTGTCACGGGTCCGGCGTCGTCCAGGAGAGCCCGGCGTCGGACACCGCCCGTTGCACCGCGGCGATCAGTGCCTCCGGTTCGCCGTCGCACCGCTCGATCGCCTCGGGATCGAGCAGCACGACGACGTCGCCGCCCGAGAGCTCACCGACGACCACCGGAGTCAGTCCGTGAGCGGCGGCGCGGACGACCTCCGGCTGGTCGTCGCGGTGGTAGGTCTCGAAGGGCACCGGTAGCTGGGCCCGGCGGGTTCGCCACTCGGGCCGCTCCCGGACGCGGCCGTGGGTGACGTCGCACAGCGCGCAGTGTGCCCTGCCGACGCGAGCCCGTAGGAAGTACGACAGTTCACCGGCCAGCGTGCCGTCCGCGTCGTAGACGCCGATCAGCCGACGGAGGATTTCGGGGTCATCCACATCCTGCTTTGTACTCCGGGGCGCTCAGGTCCCGCAGAAGGTCTGGTAGCGCTCGGTGAAGTCGTCGGGCGCCGGCAACGTTTCGGCGTCGTGGCCGGGACGCCGCTCGTAGGGGTGGGTGACGAGGTCGAACAGCTCCTCGAATGGAGCGAGGTCGGCCTCGAGCACGGCCGCGTCGAGGGCGGCCTCGACCAGGTGGTTGCGGGGCAGGTACACCGGGTTCACGGCATCCATGGCCGCCGCCACCTCGGCCGGGTCGGCGCCGCCCTGCGCCTCCCGCCAGTCGGCCAGCCAGCCGTCGAGCTCTCTTCCGTGGTCGGCGAACGCCGACCGGAGGTCGCCGTCGTCGCCGCGGAGGGCATCGGCCAGGTGGCGGAAGGTGCCGGCATGGTCGGCCCTGGCCTGCTGCACGAGGGCGAGCAGCCGCTCGAACAGGTCGGCGTTGCCGGGGCGGTCGACGGCGAGACCCAGCTTGCCCGCCATCCCCGCCGACCACGCCTCCTGGTACTGCACGACGAAGCGTTCGAGCCCCTCGGTGGCGAGGGCCACGGCGGTGTCCCGGTCGGGATCGATGCGCGGCAGCAGGGCCTCGGCCAGACGGGCCAGGTTCCACTGGGCGATGGAGGGTTGGTTGCCGTAGGCGTACCGGCCGGCGTGGTCGATCGAGCTGTACACCGTCGCCGGATCGAAGCGGTCCATGAACGCGCAGGGCCCGTAGTCGATGCCCTCGCCCGACAAGGCCATGTTGTCGGTGTTCATCACGCCGTGGACGAAGCCGACCAGCATCCACTGCGCCACCAACCGGCTCTGCACCGCGATGACGTGTTCGAGCAGCGCCAGGGCAGGTCGATCGGCTCCGGCGGCGTCGGGGACGTGGCGGGTGTTGGCATGGTCGACCAGCGGCGCCAGGTGCTGGCCGTCGTCGAGCCAGCGGGCGTACTGGACGGTCCCGACCCGGAGGTGGCTGGCCGCCACCCGGGTGAGCACCGCGCCGGGCTCGAGCCGGTTGCGCGCCACCGACTCGCCGGTGGTGACCACCGCGAGCGAGCGGGTGGTGGGTACCCCGAGCGTGTGCATGGCCTCGCTGACGAGGTACTCGCGCAGCATGGGGCCCAAGGTGGCCCGGCCGTCGCCACCGCGGGCGAACGGCGTCCGACCCGAACCCTTCAGGTGGACGTCGCGGCGCGAGCCGTCGGGGCCGACCACCTCGCCCAGGAGCAGCGCCCGCCCGTCCCCGAGCTGGGGCGAGTAGCCCCCGAACTGGTGGCCGGCGTAGCCCATCGCCACCGGGCGGGCGCCCGCTGGCACGGCATTGCCGGCGAGGACGTCGACGCCGGCGGACGATCGCAGCCAGTCGACGTCGATGCCGAGGTCGGTGGCGAGTGCGTCGTTGGCCACGACGAGCGTCGGTGACGGGACCGGCGCCGGCGGCCAGTCGACAGCGAGTCCGGGCACCTCGTCGGCGAAGCGATGGCCGAGCTGGATGCCGACAGTGGTCTCCATGCCCCGAACCTACGGCCATCTGCGGCCGGTTGCGCGCCGGCCGGAGAGGCGGCGCCGGCTCGGAGAGTCAGCCCGTCGCGGCGGACCGGCGGGCCACGGCGTCGATGGTGACCGCCGCCAGCAGCACGAGGGCCCAAGCCAGCGGCACGCGCCAACGACGCACAGATCTTCGGGAACGGATCACCCGCTCGCTCACGCCTCCGGCTGGCACCAGTGCACCGCGAGGGCACGTCGGCCGACGGTCCGGGCAGTGCCGTGCTGGGCCGGGTCGGAGGTGGACAGCCCGTGTTCCCCGTGGAGGGTCCTGACCCCGAGTAGGCACACCGGGCGATGGTGGTGACCGACACCCACCTGGCTGCCGCACCGCCGAGCACGCGCCGTCCCGCCGGTCAGCGGCACTCGGCGAACCAGCGCATCTCCCCGTCGACCGGCGCCAGCATGGCGACGGAGTCGAACGCCTCGCCCTGGAAATGGAACGCGATCGGCACCCGGTAGACGTCCGGCACCGTCGTGCCGGCCACCGTCTCCTCCATCGGTCCCGTCGACTCGCCGGTCGCGTGGTAGTCGACCAGGGCCAGGATCTCTCGCTCGATGAAGCCGCGACATGCGTCGGCGCTCGGTTGAGCCAGCACCACGGGGTGCAGCCGGGAGTAGAGGAACTCGGTGTCGCCGGCGGCGATGGCGGCCACGAACGCGTCGAGGAAGCCGTCGACGGTCTCGGCCGGGGCCACCGTCGACGTGGTCGTGGTGGCGGTGACCGAGGTGCTGGTCGTCGAGGACGTTGTCGTGGTCGAGGAGGTCGTCGCCACCGAGGTCGGGGGCGCCGCCGTGTCGGTCCCGTCGTCTCGGGTGGCGAACAGGACGAGTCCGATGACCACCAGCGCGACGCCGAGGGCGCCGACCGCGATGCCGAGGCGCTCCCTCACTTGCCCCACTTGCTCGGATCACAGGCCTTGCAGCCGTCGAGCTCGTAGAGCTCGGCCTTGACGTTGACGAGCTTCCAGCCCGCGACCTGCAGACCCTTGCCGTACGGGATGTTCACACCCGTGCCGCCCGCCTGCTTCGCCGACGAGGACGTCTTGGCGGCCAGGTTCGCGAGGTCGTCTGCGGCACCTTCCCGGATCAGTCGCTTGAAGGTGCCGGCATGCTTGGCCGCGATCTTGGTCGCCTCCTCGATGCTGCCGGCCTTGCGGGCCTTGCTCAGCGCCTTGGTCGCCGTTCTGGCTTCCTTGACCGCCTCGAACAGCTCCTTCCACCGCTCGGCGTTCTTGCCCGCCTTGCCGGCGCCCTTGAGCAGCTTGGTCCAGCTCACCCCGATGCTGATGTCCCAGCCCCAGCCGCCGACGATCTTGGGCACCACGGCGGTCAGCTCGCTGGGATGGACGCCGCCACCGAAGACGAAGAACAACCCGGCGCTCGCCTCACCGCCCAGACCGACGCCCACTCTCGTGCCCGCCCACTTGATGACCGCCATGCGTTCCGGGTCCTCGATGCAGAACAGCGTGACCACGCCGGACTCGGCGCCGGCCACGCCGAGGATGCCGCCCCACGAGATGTTCAGACCGATCCAGTTGCCCTTCGGGCAGCAGACCGTCGGAGTCTGCTCGTCTCCGGAAGTGCTCGCCGCCGGAGGTTCGGTGGTCTTCGGGTCGGTCGGCGGGGGCGCCGAGGCCCGCTTCAGGCACGAATCGAGGGCGCGCTGGGCCGTGGCGACCTCCTGTTCGAGCACGTGGACCATCGACTGCGCCGTCTGGACGTCGCCGACCGCCTCCTTCCACTCGTCGTCGAGCTCCTGCTCGCGCCGGTACCGGTCCTGCGGCTTCAGCTTGCGGTCCCACTGGATCGCCTCGACCTTCTTGCTGAGCTCCTTCTCCTCGGCCTGTTCCTCGGCCAGCTTCTTGCGGGCGGCTTCGAGCCTCCGCGTCGCGCCCCGAGCCGACGGCGCTCTGGATCGCAGGTGGGGGTGGTCGCCACCCCCACTCCGGTCACGTAGTAGAGGTACGCCGCGACGAACAGCAGGACGAGCCCGACCAGGACGAGTGCGAGCGGGAGGTTGCTGGACCCACCGCCGCTGGTGGACACCGGCTCGGCCGCGACCGTCGTCTCGGGTGCCGCGGTCGTCTCGGGGGGCACCGTCGTCGAGGTCGCGCTGGTGGTGGGTGCGCTGGTCGGCGGTGGTTCGAGGGTCGCGAGGCAGTCGACGAAGGGGGGATCGAAGACGACATCGACCGACTCGACGCCATCGGCGGACACCGCGCGCCCATTTCGCTGGGTCACGATGGAGGTGACCGTGTAGGTCCCGCCCTGGGCGATGCCGACGCGGACACGGACGGTCCCGTTGTCTCCGACGACACCCTCTCCGGAGATCGGGCCCGTCGGTCCGGTGGCCGTCACGACGATCGTGTCGCCGATCAACTCCGGGTCACCGAACGAGAAGCACCAGTCAGCGGAGCTGCGCGCGCCCGGCGGCGGCTGATGGACGTGGTCATAGCCCGTGGTCGCGTCGGAGGGAACGATCTCGTCCTGCGCGCCGGCCGCCGCCGCGAGGCCGGTGACGATCACCAGCCCGGCGAACACCCCCGTGACGACCCGCCGGCTGGCGGCCCATGGCGCCCGAACCATCTCCGCACCGTACCCCTCCGGGGGCCTTGCGAGCTGTGACGGAAGGGCCGTCCCGAACCTCGTCCCTGGACGTTCACATACGGTCCTGCAGGGACGAAGTTCGTCTGAGAGGGTCGCAGCGGGGGCTGCGTCGGAGCGGTGGAGCCAGTCGCAAGCGTCGCCGGTGGTGAGGCGCTCGGCCTGCCTCCTCACACGCCGAGAGGCACCGCGATGTCCCCGGCCCCGGTTGCGCCGATCGCGCGAGCTCATACCCATGTTCCCATTGGCTCAACCGCTCGAAGTGACGAGAGGCAACCAGCGATCTGCGAGGAGAGACGTAGTGGGCCCGCCGGCCAGTGGCCGGGTGGCTCGCCAAGGAACTGCCGCGGATCTGAGGAGAAATGGCGATTTGCCGGGACCGGAACCTGCGCACTTTTCTCCAGGCCCCGCCGCCCAACGGCGGGGCCGACGAGGAGCCGCCATGACCACCGCAATCGCCACGACGCCCGCGCAGTCACGGCGGCGGTCCGAGCGACGAGCCCATTCGTACGGCTCGTCGTCGTCACCGTGCTCGCGCTATGCTGACTGTCGGCGCCTACGCGGTCGGCCGCACGACCGCATCCGAGTCTTCCGAGCATCCGACGATCGTCGCTCCCAGCGATTCCCTCGGCTCGGGGCTCGAGCTCTGCGACGCCCGCATCCCCTGCTGAGGAGGGCAGAGATGTCGCAGTTCAGCGATCGACACCGGGTCCCCGTCACCGGAGCCGGGTAGTGCGCGAAGATCTCGCCATGCGAGGACGCCCCTCCGGGGCACGGTTCGTCGGTCGGGCTGAGGAATTGGCGCGACTCGACGAGGCGATCACCCGCCTTCGAGCGTCCGAGTCTGGTGGCCTTCTGGTCATCGGCGAGCCGGGGATCGGCAAATCCCGTCTCGTCGAGGAGCTGGGAGCGCGAGCGACGGATGCGGGCGCCGTCGTCGGGGTCGGATACACCTCGCCCGGCGGTGATGTCCTGGCCTACGGGACGATGGTGTCCCTTCTCCGGGACCTCTCCGGCCGGCTCGACACCGATGACGCGCTCCGGTGTGACTAGGTGCGGCGCCGGCTGCTCGGCGAAGGCGCCGCGGCAAGTGCCAACGGCCGCCTCGAGCGGCTGGTGCTGCTCGAGGCCGTGCTTGCCTGCGTCGTCCAACTCGCTTCCGGGCGCCCTGTCGTGCTCGTGGTCGAGGATCTGCACTGGGCTGACGCCGGCAGTCTCGGCGCCGTCGACCATCTGGCGCGCAACCTGCACGACCGCGGTCCTGCTGGTGGCCACCTACCGGCCAGTCGATCTCGACGTCGCCGCACCGATCCGCACCGCGCTCGGCCGAACTCCGGAAACTCCGGTCGATCGCGACGATCGAACTCGGTGGACTGGACCGCGACGCCATCGCACTGCTCCTCGCGGACATTGCGGGGACGATGCCACCGTGGACGATCGTGGACGCCGTCCATCGCCGTTCCGAGGGCAATCCCTTCTTCGCCGAGGAATTGATCTCGGTCACCGACCATCAGGCTGTCCCGCCGGCGCTCGCTGATCTGCTCTCGGTGCGGATCGAGGCGCTCGACGATGCGCCCCGACGGCTGGTGGGGGCGGCTGCGGTCCTGGGCGAACACGTGGACCACCGGATCCTGGCCAAGATGTTCGACGCACCGGACGACGAGCTGGACGCCGCCATCGTTGCCGCCGTCCGCGCTGGTGTGCTGACGCTCGACGCGCCGGCGGCGGGCTCCGGTTCCGACACGCCTTGCTCCGGGAGGTCGCCGACGCCAACCTGCTCCCGACCGAGCGGATTCGTCTCCACGTCCGGGCTGCCGACTCGATCGACGACGCATGGTCCGGCCCATCGAGTGTCATCGCCGCGTCGGTTGCCGAGCACCGGTACCGCGGGCCAATGGGCCGCGGCGTGCGCCGTGTCGCTGACGGCCGCCGAGACGTCGCTCGCGGTGTACGAGGTCTATGCCGCCGACGCGCACTTCACTCGAGCGGTCGAGGCCCACGCACGGGCGGGGGTCTCTGCCCGCATCCGGACGGTGATGCCGACATCTTCGGGAACGCTGCTGCGGTCGCGTACCTCGTTGGTGCGTTCGATCGCGCCATGCGGCTGGCCGAGCGTGCGCTCGAGATCCTCGATCCGAGCGAGGCGCCGGGAGCGACCGCAGCCGTGACGACCACGTACACGCTGGCGGCCACCTGCGCGGGGTTCACAGAGCGGGCGTTCGCCATGCTCGACCGCATCGCCGACGCCCTGTCGACCACCGACGACACGACTGCGCAGGCCGAGGTGGTCTGCACGCAGGCGCGGGTGCACATGGGTGTCGGCCACGTCGTCGACAGCAACCGCTTCGCCTACCGCGCCCTCGGGCTCGCCCGGCAGAGCGGAGCGCGGCTGGTCGAGGGGCAGGTCTTGGCGACGATCGCTCCGAACCTGGCAGAGCGAGGCGACTTCGTCGCCGCGCTCGAAGCCATCGATGAAGCCGTCGCTGTCGCCGAGGAGGTCCAGGACGCGAACCTCTTCTTGCGAGCGTGGACGAACTACACCTACGTGGTGACGGCGGCAGGCCGATACGAGCGAGCCGCCACGACAGCACTCGGCGCCATGCACGAGGCCACACCGTTGGGCATGCTCCGTCTCGGCGGCACCGGACACAACGGCGCCGAAGCCCTCGTGATGCTCGGGCGCTGGGATGAGGCGGAAATGGTCCTTCGGGCGGTCGAGGGGCTCGTGGTGACGTCGTGTGCGGGGGGATCGGCGCTCGACGCGTTGCTGGATCTTCGACGCGGGAACCTGGACGCGGTCGAGGCCAGCCTGGCTCGGTACACGCCCACGTCCCCGCAAGGGCACGCGTTCGCTGCCTCGATCCGGGCGGAACTGGCCATCGAGCCGATGACATCGACGGTTGCCTCGCGCCGTCGACCACACGCTGACCGAGGTCACCGGGACCGACTACCGCGTCGACGCGGTACGGGCCCATGCCATCGGACTCCGAGCCATCGCGGACCGCGCGGTGTCCGACCGGCCCACGCGGGGGGCGGCACCCACGGAGCCTTCGAAAAATCACCAGATCGCCCGGAGCATGCTCGCCGAGGCGGAACGGCTGCAGCGCGAGGCGACTCCGGAGCACGGCGATGCTTCTCCGATGATCACCACGGCCCTCGCGCTGTGCCGAGCGGAGACCGCACGGGTGGACGGCGACGATCCGTCACCATGGGCGCTCGCCGCCGAGGAGTTCGGCTCGGTTGGAGACCGGTACCACCGGGCGTACTGCCGGTTCCGCGAAGCCGAGGCGCGCCTCGCTCATCGGGGCGATCGCAAGGTCGCCACGGTCGTCCTGGTCGAGGCATGGCGATCTGCACGCGACCTCGGCGCCCGCCGCCTCGTCGAACGGTGCGAACGCTTGGCCGAGCGGGCCAACATCCGCCTCGACGACCCACGCGCCCACGATGCATCGCCCAAGGCACGCGTCGCCGCCGACCTGGGACTCACCAACAGGGAGGTCGAGGTGATGGAGCTGCTGGCTCGGAACTACACCGATGCGGAGATCGCCGACGAGCTCTTCATCTCGAAGAAGACCGCCAGCGTTCACGTGTCGAACATCCTGCGCAAGCTCGACGTGCCCGATCGCCGCCGCGCCGGCGGGCTGGCTCGCGACTCCGGCCTCGGCGCCTCAGCACCGGCGGTGGGCCGATTTTGATGTGAATTAGATTGACGCCAATTTAGATTCATGTCACTGTGCTCAACATGAACTCGTCCCGGCCCTACTCCATGGCCAAGCGGGGCGAGCAGGCAGCAGCCACCAAGCAGAGGATCATCGGCACGGCCCGCGAGCTGATCTCGTCCGGGACGCCCGACTTCACCCTCGCCCTCGTCGCCGAGTCGGCCGGTACCAGCGTCCAGACCGTGCTGCGCGCCTTCGGGAACAAGGAAGGACTCATCATCGAGGCGGTCGTCGGATCGCTCGGCTCGGAGTACGCGACGCCGCCACCGGCGCCCCGGTCGGTGCCCGAGGTCGTCAGCCGGGTTTTCGACGAATTCGAGGAGAACGGCGATCGCATCATGTGGATGGTGGCCAACGAGCAACGGGTCGACGGGCTCGCCGCGGTGATCGCCCGCGGCCGCGCCATCCACCGCGAACGGGTGGCGGCCGCGTTCGCCGACCGGCTGGCCGGATACAGCCGCGCCGATCGCCGGCAAGCGGTGGCCGCGCTCCTCGTGGTCACCGATACCTACGTCTGGAAGCTGCTGCGACGCGACCTCGGCTTCGGGCGCAAGACCGCCGAAGCAGTGGTGGCCCGCATCATCAACGGCGTGTTCGCCGCCCACGAGAACGACTGAACCCAGCACCCCGGCATCGCCGTCCGGTGATCACGAACCAAGGAGAACCTCATGCGCGTGCTCTGTGCCTCGACCCCGATGGAGGGTGTCGTCATCCCGTTGCTGCCAATTGCCCAGGCGCTGCGCGCCCGTGGCCACGAGGTGATGATCGCCGTCGGCCCCGACGTGACCGAACGCGTCGAGCAAGCCGGCTTCGATCCCATGGTGATCGGGCCGTCCCAGATGGAGGCGGTGATGCGCGCGTTCAGCGATCCGAACGTCGCCGGATCGGAGGATGCGGACGCGGTCTTCGCGGCGGCCATGTTCGGTGGGGTGTTCGCCCCCGAGCTGCTGCCCGAGCTGCGCCGCCTCGCCGAGGAGTTCGGACCTGACGCGATGGTGCATCCGCCGGTGGAGATGGCGTCGCCGATCGTGGCGTCCGAGCGGGGCATCCCGTCGGTGACCTACGGGTTCGGACAGGTCCTTCCCGAGGCCATGGTGGCCGCCTCCGCGGCGCGGGTGGCGCCGCTGTGGGAGGCGGCCGGGTTGGCCGCCGATCCCCACGCCGGGCTCTACCTCGACTGCTACCTGGATCCGTGCCCGCCGAGCCTGCGCCTCGGCGCGGTGGCTCAGCACGCGTCGTGCAGCCGCTCCGGCCCGAGATCGCCGGTGGCGGCACAGAGGCGCTCCCGGCCGACATCGCGGCGCTCGGTGCCCGGCCGGTCCTGTACGTGTCACTCGGGACCGTCCCGATCTTCAACCAACTCGCCACCTTCAATGTGCTGCTCGAGGCGGTGGCCGCCGAGGACCTGAACGTCGTCGTGACGATCGGCCCGAACAACGATCCCGAGGCACTCGCTCTCCCGTCCAACGTGCACGTCCACCGGTGGCTGCCCCTGCGCCCGCTGCTGGCGCACTCCGATGCGGTGGTGTGCCACGGGGGGTCGGGAACGACGTTGGCCGCGCTGCACGCCGGGCTGCCGCTCGTCCTCGTACCGCAGGGAGCCGATCAGTTCGAGAACGCGCTCGCCTGCGAGAAGGCGGGCGCGGCACAGGTCCTCAGCCCCGACGTGCTCAACTCCGCCGCGGTACGCGACGCGGTGCGCACCGTCATCGGTGAGGCGAGCGGCGAGCGCGCTGCAGCGCAAAGGCTGGCCGGGAGATCGCGGCCATGCCGGCCCCGGGCGACGCGGTGCGCGTCATCGAGACCCTCGCCTCGTCACCGAGGTAGCGGCCCGCCGGACGTTCTGTGCCCAAGAATCCCGGGCCGACGGTGGTGCTGGCACCCTTGCTGGGCGGCGCCGGCCGGGGTTCCGTATGGGCGTGGCTGTGATCGCCTTCCGGCTCCGATCGTGGTGGCGCGCCCATCTCCGCACCGTCACCGCCCTCGCCATGGCCGTCGCGCTCGTCGGCGGGTTGGCGCTCACGCTGCTGGCGGGGGCCGTTCGTACCTCCACCGCGCCGGCCCGGTACACGTCGGCGCACCCGAGTTCCTACGACGTGTCCGTGTCCCAGAACGACGGGCCCCCGGCCACGACCGAACTCGAAGCGCTGCCATCGGTCGACGACGTGGCAGCGGCCAGTTTCGTGTTCGGTGGGCTGGCGGCCGAAAGCGGTCCGGACATCAACGCGCTGCTGTTCGCCGGCTCGCTCGATGCCCTGTCCACCACGGTCGTCGAGGGGCGGGCGCCGGCGCCGGACGCGCCCGGCGAATTCGTCGCCTCGCCGGGCCTCGTCGACGCCGCCGGGCTCGAACTCGGCGATCACCTCCAGCTCGTCACCCTCACCACGGCGCAGGCGGCGGCGGTGGATTCGATGCTGGCGAACCGCAGGGGGTCCACCTCGAGGCCACCCTCGTCGGGATCCTCGGAAGTGACTCGGGCCTCGCGGAGGGTTACGACGTCGCCGTCGCCTCGGCCGGCCTGCTCGACGCCACGCCAGCGGGTCGGTGGGCATCGCGGCCACCATGTACACCGTCCGGCTGGCGCCCGGGTCGACCACCGACGACTTTCGCTCCCAGATGACGACCATCGATGCCGGCGCCCAGATGAGCGTCGACGAGATCGCTGTCGTCCCCGGCGTCGTCCGCACCGCCGTGCGCACCCAGGCCCAGGGGTTGTTCGTACTGGCCGTGATCGTCGGACTCACCGCGCTGGCCCTGCTCGGCCAGACCCTCACCCGCCAGCTGCGCATCACCGACGCCGAGGTCGAGACCCTCGGCGCCCTCGGGGCCGACCGCCGCATGGCGATGGTCGACTACGCGGCCGGACGGGCCGTGCTCCCCACCGTGCTCGGCGGGATCGGTGCTGCGGTGATCGCCTATCTGGCCTCGAGTCGCTTCCCCATCGACTTCGTGCGGGACCTCGAACCCGATCCGGGCCACCGCTTCGAGACCGTGGCCCTGCTCCCGCCCGCGGTCGTGGTGCTGGTTTCCGCCCTGATCGCCTGGCTGGCCTTCGCCGGTCCGTTCCGGGCGCCCGGCCCCGCCCACCGTTCGGTCCGGCGTCGCCGACCGGTTGGCGGAACGCGCCGGCGGCCCCCGGCTCGACGTGGCGATGCGGTTCACGTTCGGGCAGCATCCCGACCAGCGCCGCGGCGCCAACCTCCCCCTATTCGGCCTGGTTAGCGGTGTTCGTCGTCCTGGGCGCCTCCCTCACCTTCGGGGCCAACCTCGTGCGGCTCGTCGACACGCCCCGCCAGTACGGCATCAACTTCGACCTCGCCATCGGGAGCGGGGGCGACTCCATCTCACCCGAGGTCGTCGATGGCCTCGACAAGAGCTCCGACGTGGCCGCCCTCACCCTCTACGGCGTGGCCTTCGTGTCGGTCGCCGACAGCACCGTCACCTTCGACGCCGTCGGCATGCAGCCGGTCCGCGGGGATCTGTTGCCCGATGTACTCGAAGGCCGACTGCCCGCCACCGTCGACGACATCGCCCTCGGGAGATCGACGTCACGAGCGCTGCACGCCGGGGTCGGCGACCAGGTGACCCTCGCCACGGCCGACGGCGATCGGGCCTTCAAGGTGTCAGGCATCGCGGTGGTGCCGTCGGTCGAAGGTGCCGACGGCGTCGGCCACGATGCAGTGGTGACCGACGCGGCGCTGGCCGTCCTCGACCCGGAGGTGGCGATGAGCGCGGGGGCGGTCCGCCTCAGGCCCACCGCCGGGCACGAGGGGCTGCACCGGGTGCTGGCCATCACCGGTACCGACGAATCCGCCATCGCCGGACAGGAGGGCGGCGCGATCGGGGCCGACCGACCACCTGACATCCTCAACCTGTATCGCGTCCGCACGGTGCCGGCCATGGTCGCCGCCTCCGTCGGTGCCCTCGCCGTGCTGAGCCTCGCCCACCTCGTGATGGTGTCGGTGCGACGTCGGCGTCGCGACCACGCCGTGCTCCAGGCGCTCGGCGCATCCCCCGGCTGGATCGGCACCACGGTGTACCTGCAAGCGACGCTCCTCGCGGCGGGCATGCTGGCCGTCGGGCTGCCGGTGGGCGACGCCGTCGGTCGCATCCTCTACGGCCGGATCGTGTCCGACCTAGGGGCCCGCACCGACACCGTCGACCCCACCGCCGCGCTCGGCGTCACCGTCCTCGCCGCCCTGGTGCTCGCCAATGCGGCCGCCGTCCTTCCCGCCCTGCTCGCCCGCCGCCGCCCGCCCCCACCACGCCGCTGCTCACCAGGGACTGACGCCTCCCTCATGTCCACGGCGAGATGATCGGCGCCGATTGACCCACCGGCGCCCGCGGCGCGCCGCTCCTCGGGCGATCCCCCGGGCAGATCAGGAAGAGGGCTGCTCAGCCTCGGGTCGAACCGAGGGCCGGGGGGAACCGCTACGCGGGCCCCCGGAAAGGCTCACGACGTGTCCACGGGCAGCACCACGGCGACCCTCCTCTTCACCGACCTCGTCGACTCGACGCGGCTGTCGGTCGAGTTCGGCACCGCCTACGACGAGGCCCGGCGAACCCACGACGCACTGCTGCGCTCGGCCATCGAGGCGCACCGGGGACGGGTGGTCAAGGGCCTCGGCGACGGGTTCATGGCCACCTTCGGGGCCGGGGGCGACGCAGTGTCGGCGGCGCGGGCCGCCCAGCAGTCGATCCACCGCCTCAACCGCCAGGGCCGCGAGCCGCAGCTGTCCATCCGCGCCGGCCTGGCCGCCGGGGACGTGAGCCTGGAGGGCGACGACTGCTTCGGCGAACCGGTGATCGAGGCGGCGCGGCTGTGCGCCCTCGCCGACGGCGACCAGATCCTGGCCACCGACGTGGTGCAGGCCATCGCCGGCGGACGTCGGGCCGAGGGCTACCTCGACCGGGGCCCGATGGAGCTCAAGGGCCTCCCGCACCCGGTGGACGTGGTCGAGGTCACCTGGGAGCGCATCATCCGCTCCGCGGTCCCGCTCCCGGCCCGCCTCGTCGCCACCGACGCCGACGCCTTCGTCGGACGGGTCGGTGAGCTGGAGCAGCTCCAGGCCGCTTCGACCGGGTGGACCACGACGCCCGGCGGGAGGCGGTCCTCGTCGGTGGGGAACCGGGACTGGGCAAGACGGCCCTGGTCTCCCACGCCGTCCGGACCTCGCACGACGCGGGTGCCACCGTGGCCATGGGTCGCTGCGAGGAGGACCTGCGCGCGCCCTACCAGCCCTTCGTCGAGGTGCTGGAGCACCTCGTCGCCTCGGCCCCTCCGGAGGTGCTCCACGATCACGTCCGGCGCCACGGCGCGGCCCTGCTCCCGCTGGCCCCGGCCCTCGCCCGCCGGGTGCCGGCCCTCCCCCCGGCCCCGTCCACCGATCCCGAGGCGGAGCGCTTCCTGCTCTTCTCGGCCGTCGCCGACCTGCTGGAGGCCCTCTCCGGCCCGGCACCGCTGGTGCTCTTCCTCGACGACCTCCACTGGGCCGATGCGGGCACGGCATCGCTCCTGCGCGCCATCGCCTCGGCGCCGGAGCCGGCCCGGCTGCTCGTGACCGGCACGTTCCGGGTGGAGGAGCTGGCCGCCGAGCACCCGATGGGCCAGGCCCTGGCCGCCCTGCGGCGGGTCCCGAGCGTGACCCGCCTCCACCTCGACGGGCTCGCCGGGGAGACATCGAGGACCTCGTCGAGCAGTGGGCCGGAGGGGCCGGCGGTCCCGCTGCCGCCCCCTGGCCCGGGAGCTGCACCTCCAGACCGACGGCAACGCCTTCTTCGTCACCGAGGTCGTCCGCTACCTCAAGGAGTCCGGCCGTCTCGACGCCCTGGACGAGGCCAGCGGCCGTCCCTGATGCCCGACAGCATCCGCGAGGTGCTGGGCGATCGGGTCGGCGTCTGGGCCCCGAGGGCGACGAGGTGCTGGCCGTGGCGGCCGTCGCCGGGGGCGAGTTCGACCTCGCCCTGCTCGCGGCGGTGACGGGCCGCCCCGAGGACCAGGTGCTCGACATCCTCGACCGGGCGCCGCCGCGGCCCTGGTGCGGGAGGCCGGCACCTCCCGGGCCGGTTCGGGTTCACCCACGCCCTCGTCCAGGGGGCGATCCTCGCCAACCTGGGCGCCACCCGGGAGGCCGCCCTCCACCGCAGGGTGGCCGAGACCCTCGAGGCCACCAGCGGCGCGACCGCCCGGTGGACCGGTTGGCCCACCACTGGCTCCACTCCGCCGCCCCCTCCGACCGGGGCCGAGCCCGGGACTACGCGATCGAGGCCGGCGAGGCCGCGCTCGCCGCCCTCGCCCCGGGCGACGCCGTCCGCTACTTCCGTCAGGCCCTGCTCCTGCAGGACCAGCTGGCCGACGACGTCCCGACCCGCATCGACCTGCTCATCCGGCTGGGCGAGGCCGAGAGGCAGGCCGGCGACCCCCAGCACCGGGACACGCTGCTCCGAGGCCGGCCGCCTGGCCGAGCGGATCGGGGACGACGACCGCCTGGCCGACGCCGCGCTGGCGAACAACAGCGGGTCGTTCAGCACCTTCCTCGGCATCGACGACGAGCGCGTCGCCATGCTCGAGCGGGCCGTCCGGGTCGACGGCGACGAGGCTCGCCGGGCCCTGCTGCTGGCCGCCCTGGCCTGCGAGCTCACCTACTCCGGCGACTACGAGCGGCGCCGTCGGTTGGCCGACGAGGCGCTGCAGAGCGCCCGCGCCAGCGGCGACGCCGCGCTCCTGGTGCGGGTGAGCAACCTCGTCTTCTCCGCCCTCTGGGTGCCCGACACCCTGGACGAGCGGGTGGCGCTCACCGACGAGAGCCTGGCGCTGCTCGACGTCGTCTGTGATCCCAGCCTGCAGTACTGGTGCACCGTCCGGAGCTGCCACAACCTCATCCAGGCCGGGCGGATCGAGGAGGGCGATCGGGTGATGCAGCAGTGCGACGAGCTCGCCGACCGGCTGGCCCAGCCGGCCATGCAGTGGCGCACCCGCCACATCGCCGCCACCCGCCACCTCCTGGCCGGAGACCCCGACGCCGCCGAGCCGCTCGCCGTCGAGGCCCGGGCGATCGGCGAAGGGGCCGGCGAGCCCGAGGCCGCGTGTACTTCCGCTCCCAGGAGATGGGGCTGCACTGGGTGCGCGGCACGATGGCCGAGCTGGGCGCCAAGGTCCGCGGCAGACCGCCCCGC
The DNA here is from genome assembly GCA_963747745.1 of uncultured Acidimicrobiaceae bacterium. Taxonomy (GTDB): domain Bacteria; phylum Actinomycetota; class Acidimicrobiia; order Acidimicrobiales; family Salinilacustritrichaceae; genus Salinilacustrithrix. The sequence goes on along the minus strand of CAVVGJ010000022.1, from coordinate 206,363 downwards.
CCCCCGCACGCCGCCGCCTCGTTGGCGATGATCCTCGCCGAGTCGGGACGGGACGACGACGCCCGCGCCTTCCTCGACCTGGCGGTGGAGTCGTCGCTGTCCGACCTGCCCCGCGACCCCGCCCACATCACCTCCCTGGCCCTCTTCGCCGAGGCCGCCATCCTCCTCGGCCACGGCGAAGGCCGCCCTGCTCCTGTCCGAGCTCCTCCTCCCCTACGGGGACCAGATCGGCTTCGACGGGGTCGTCACCGTCGGCGCGCTCGAGCACTACCTGGGAGCCCTGGCCTCGACGCTGGGACGCCACGACGAGGCCGTCGAGCGACTCGAACGCGCCGCCCGCCGCCACGCCCGGATCCCCGCCCCGTTCTTCGAGGCCCGCAGCCGGCACCACCTCGCTCGAGCCCGGCGGCGGCGAGGCGTCGGCAGCGGGGCGGCACGCGGGAAGCGTCCGCGCGGCGGCGATCGCCGCTGCGCCGGCTACCGGATGGTCCAGGTGCGCTCCGAGGCCCTGCTCGCAGCGATGGATGGAGGCTAGGCATGGAACGGATCTCGTCCCGGCCCGGGGACATGCGCCCCCACCACGAGGTCGTGGTCGTCGGCTCCGGCTACGGCGGCGCCGTCATGGCGTCACGGCTGGCCCGCGCCGGGCGCGACGTGTGCCTGCTGGAGCGAGGGGCGGAGCGGCTCCCTGGAGAGTTCCCCGACGGCGGGTCGGGGCCTCGGCCGAGGTCCAGGTGCACACCCCCCGCCACGACGTGGGTCGGCGCCAGGGCCTCTTCGAGCTCCACGTCGACGAGGACATCAACGTGGTCAAGGGGTGCGGACTGGGCGGGACGTCGCTGATCAACGCCAACGTGGCCCTGCGCCCCGACCCCCGCGTCTTCGACGACCCCCGGTGGCCGCAGGCCCTCCGCGACGACCTCGACGGGCTGCACCGGGGCATGGACCGGGCCGAGGTCGTGCTCGGCTCCACGCCGTACCCCCAGGAGCGCATGCCGCTCAAGAAGACCGAGATGCTCGAGCGCCAGGCCGCGGCCCTGGGCCACGACTTCGCCCTGCCCCCGATCAACGTGACCTTCGAGGCCGGGCCCAACGCCGTCGGCATCCACCAGCCGGCGTGCGACGGCTGCGGCGACTGCGTGACGGGGTGCAACGTCGGGGCCAAGAACACCCTGATGATGAACTACCTCCCCGACGCCCGTCGGTGGGGGGCCGCCCTCTTCACCGGGGTCGACGTCCGCTGCTGTGGAGCGCTCCGCCGACGTCTGGGCCGTGCGCTACGAGCTGCTCGGGGCGGGTCGCGAGCGCTTCGGCGTCGACGAGCTGACGGTGTGCGCCGACCTCGTGGTCCTGGCCGGCGGCACCCTCGGCAGCACCGAGATCCTGCTGCGGTCGGCGGCGCGGGGCCTCTCCGTCTCCTCCCACGTCGGGCGGGGCTTCAGCGGGAACGGCGACGTGCTCGGCTTCGCCTTCGACTGCGACGACGAGGTCAACGGGATCGGCTGGGGCGGTGATCGGGCCGGGCGTCCGCTGGTGGGGCCCTGCATCACCGGGGTGATCGACGGCCGCGAGGGGGTGCCGGTCGACGACGGGCTCATCATCGAGGAGGGCGCCATCCCCAGCGCCCTGGCCCCGGTGGTGCCGGCCAGCTTCGCCCTCGGGGAGCCGGCCACCGACGGCGAGACGGTGCTCGCCCGGCTGCGCCAGACCGTGGCCTCCCTGGTCGGTGGCGCCCACCGGGGTCCCGCCAGCCGCACCCAGACCTTCCTCGTGATGGGCAACGAGCCCTCCTCCGGGTCGATGGACCTGGAGGGTGACCGGCTCCGCATCCGCTGGCCCGGGGTCGGCCGCTCGGCCCTCTTCGAGGAGGTCGACCACGTCCTGGCCCACGCCACCGCAGCGGTGGGCGGTGACTACGTGCCCAACCCGGAGTGGAAGGACCTGGTCGACCACCCGCTCGTCACCGTCCACCCCCTCGGGGGCTGCCCGATGGGCGACGCCGCCGAGACCGGAGCCGTCGACCACACCGGTGCGGTGTTCGCCGGACCCCCGGCACCGAGGTGCACGAGGGCCTCTACGTCTGCGACGGCGCGATCGTGCCCCGACCCCTCGGGGCCAACCCGCTGCTGACCATCTCGGCCCTGGCCGAGAGGACGGCGGCGCTGGTGGCCGAGGCCCACGGCTGGACGATCGACGACGGCACCGCCCCGCCCGAGCCCGACCGCTCCCCACCGACCTGCTGGTGGAGTTCACCGAGCGGATGACGGGGTGGGTGACCCCCGGTGAGACCGACCCCGCACGCGGCGCGCAGCGGGCGAGGCCGCGGGTCACGAGCTCTGGTACGAGCTGTCGATGTCGGGTCCCGCCCGCCGCCTGGCCGCCGAGCCGTCCCGGCCGACCGACGCCCTCGGCGTGGTCGGCTGCCCGGCCCTGTCCGACGACCCGCTGGCCGTCGAGCAGGGCTACTTCCGGTTGTTCGTGCCCGACGGGGGTGGCTCGGAGGACAGCCGCATGGTCTACGAGATCCCGCTGCGCACCACCGACGGGCGCCGCTTCCACCTCAGCGGGTTCAAGACCATCGACCGGGGCGGGCCCGGCGCCCTGTGGCGGGGCACCACCACCCTCTACACGACCATCCACCACGACGGCCCCGACGGCCCGGTGTGGGGCAGCGGCATCATCCGGATCTCCGCCCCCGACTTCGCCCGCCAGCTCTCCACCATGCGGGTGACGGGCCCGGCCCCGCGCCGAGCGGCTGGCCGCCCTGATGGCCTACGGCCGCATGTTCGCCGGCCGCCTCTTCGACTACTACGGGGGCCCGCTGGGGTGGAGCCACCTCCCGGGGCGCGACGGGGACCGAGCGGGCCCGACCCCACACGGCCGACGTCCGGGACCGGTGGCGCCGGCCGGGCCTGCGCCTCGACGAGGAGATGGTCGGCTCGTGGTCACCCACCCCCCGCCGACGCGGCCGACGTCGGCGACCGCGAGCAGTACCTGGAGGCCGCGGCCGCCGGGGCCGAGGCGGGGCGCACCCTCGACCTCCGGCTGACCCTGGCCACCGCCGACGTCGAGGCCCTCGCCCGCGACCTGAGCGCCCCGCTGGCGGTCAGCGGCACCGTCGAGGTCCCAGGGCTGGGCGACGGTCCGGTGGCGGTCGGCCCGGCCGGCGCCATGTCCCTGGTGGTCGCCGACGACGCCGTCGACCGACCTCCAGCACATGCGCTACCACCTGCCGCTGCCCGATGCGGGGCTCCACGTGGAGGGCTTCAAGGTGCTCACCGACGGCGACCTGACCCAGCTGTGGGGCGCGGCCACCACCCTGCACGTCACGCTCCACCGCGGCGACGTCGACGGCGAGGTGCTGGGCCGGGGCGTGGCCCGCATCAGCCCCGGCGGCTTCGCCCGCCAGCTCGGCACCATCACCATCACCGGCGAGCCCTCCGAGGCCCGGCGGCTGGCCCTCACCGCCCGCTTCGGTGCCGCCTTCGGCGGCGCCCTCTGGGACGACTACGGGACGGTGGTGCACCGCTCGACCCGGCTGCGGCGCGACGCCCCGCCCCGGCCCCACCGCCCGCTGCAGGTGCCCGAGCGCGAGGTGCACGCCTACCGGACCGCCGACGGGGTGGACCTGCGCCTGACGCGGTACTGCGGCGGGTCGCGGGGCCCGGTCCTCCTGGTGCACGGCATGGGGGCCAACCCGTCCACCTTCACCCTCGACACCGTGCGGCCCAACCTGCTCGAGCACCTCGTGGCCGAGGGCTTCGACGTGTGGCTGCAGGAGTGGCGCGGCTCGACCGCGCTGCCCACCGCCCGCACCCAGTTCGACGCCGACCAGGTCGCCTCGCTCGACCACCCCGCAGCCGCGGCCGCCGTCCGGGCCGTCACCGGACGGGACGACCTGCACGTGGTGGCGCACTGCGTGGGCGCCATCTCCTGGATGATGTCGCTGCTCGCCGGCTGGGTCACCCCGACGTCGGTGGTGTTCTCCCAGGTGGGGGCCCACCCGGTGGGTCCCGGCGTGATGAAGGTCAAGGCCGGCCTGCGGCTCCCGACGCTCCTGCGCCGGTTGGGGGTTCGGCTGATGACGACCGATGCCTACGACGACGAGTCCCTCGGGGCCCGGGCCTTCGACCTGGCGCTGCGCGCCTACCCGATCCCCCGCGAGGAGCGGTGCGACTCGGCGGTGTGTCGCCGGCTCGCCTTCATCTACGGCCTCGCCATCCACCACGCGGCGGTGGACGAGGCGACGCATGCGGCGCTGCACGAGCTCTTCGGCGTCACCGACCTGAGGATGATGGAGCACCTGGCCCGCTGCGCCGGCGCCGAGCGACTGGTGACCGCCCGGGGCGCCGACGCCTACCTCCCGCACGTCGAGCGGGCCCGGCTGCCCATGACCTTCGTCTCCGGCGCGCACAACGGGGTGTGGGTGCCGGAGTCGACCCGCCGGGACCACGACTGGCTGGTGGCCGCCCACGGCCCCGACCTCGTCCGCCGGGTGGTGCTCGACGGCCACGGCCACCAGGACACCTTCATGGGCGCCGAGTCCCCCCGGGACGCCTTCCCGGTGGTGGTCGACCACCTCGTGCGGGCCGGCTGCTGATCCTCAGCGGACGAGGAGCTCGAGCGCCTCGAGATCCAGAGCGGCGGTGAAGGCCCGCTCGGACATGGCCAGCAGCAGCTGGCGGCCCCGCTCGTTGGCCGGGTCGAGGGAACCGACCGCGACGACCGGGTACACGGTGGCGGCGAGCGTGGTGGCCCGGTACTCCCGCCACGCGTCGTCCACCGTGAAGCCGGCCGGATCTGATCCGAGCGCATCTGACAGCGCCGCATACCAGCGCTCGACCAGGTCGCGCTCGCTCCGGCGCCGGTCCTCGATCTTCATCGACTGGGTGAGCAGATACGCCACATCACCCATGGCCGGCCCCCGATAGGTGATCTGCCAGTCGACGAGGCCGACCCGGTCGCGTCCCTCGGCGTGGTCGTCGTACATCAGGTTGTCGACCCGGAAATCGCCGTGCACGATCGTGGTCGGCGCCCGGTCGAATGCAGCCTGCAGGTTCTGCTCGAACACGGCCTGCACCTGCTCACCCAATGCCACCCCTCCCTCGGGCAGGTGCTCCGCCATGTGCTCCAGGAACATGGGCCACGACTCCCGGTACTGCTGGCCTGCGGCCAGGTTCACGGGATCGACGAGACGGGGCATCCAGCTGAGCGCGTCGAGCGCGGGCGAGTCCCACCACTCGGCGTGGATCAGGGCCACGGCCTCGAGGGTGGCGGCGGCACGCTCGACGCCCATCCCGGCGATCTGGCTGATCAGCGTGCGGTTGCCGAAGTCCTCGAGCAGGAGGGCGAACTCGCCGGTGTCGACGTCGATGTGGTTGTAGTAGCAGCGGGGGGTGCGCAGCGCCGCCTTCTCGCCGATCTGCTGGTAGAACCGCCCCTCCCGCTCGTAGAAGTTGAAGTGGTCGCCGATGGCTCGGTTGGCCGGGAACTGCGAGGGCAGCTTGATCACCATGCTCGACGGGGCGCCCTCGGCCTCACCGTCGTAGCGCAGCGTGAGGCGGGCGAGCTGGCCGACGATGCCGACACCCTCGCCGATCGGAACGTGGTCGACCTCGGCGACGGCGCAGTCCGCCGCGATGACACCCCCTTCGCGCAGCACGTTGGTCAGGAACGCGGGCGTCACCGCGTCCGTGGTGGTCGGGATCCTGGTCATCGGGCACCCCCCGGTTCCGAACCTGGTGATCACGAGGCTACGCGTCCTGCTGGCGCGGCGCAGGCGCCCGCATCGTCGACAGCCGCCCGTCGATGCCCACGCCGAACAGCGGCATCGCCGGCCAGGTGGCCCGGAACGTCGACGTGGCGCGGTCGCAGACCAGCTCGAGCCGGTGCGGTGTCTCGACGAACGCCAGATCGACGACGAGGCGGCCTTCGGGGTCGTCGGCCGCGCTCGCCGACACGCCCGAGCTCCCCGCCGGGGTCCACGCCGCGGCGATCGGTACCCGCACGGATCCTCCGTCCTCGTGGAGCACCAACTCGGCGCCGGCGATCTCGACGGACGTCACGGTGGGGTGCGACGGGACACCGTCGGCCCGGGCGAAGACTCCGGGCGCGGGTCGGGGCGCACTACCACCGACCCGTTCGCCCGCGGTGGGCAGCGACAGGCCGGCGACCCGCTCGGCCAGCGCGTCGTCGGCGGGGCTCGGAGGCAACGGCGTCGGCGCCATGGCCGGCAGGAGGTGAGCCCAGATGTGGTCGAGCTCGGCCTGCATGTGATCGGAGACGTTGGCGAACACGGCGACCACGGCGTCGTGCTCCGGGAGCACGACCATGAGCTGCCCGAAGGCGCCGTCACCGCGGTAGCCGTGCCGCGACATCCACAGCTGGAACCCGTAGCCCTGCTGCCAGTCAGGGTCCGGCTCGTTCGGGTTGGCGATGTGGGGACGGGATGCGTCGGCGACCCAGCCGTCGGGAAGGAGGCGCGTCCCACCCCACACGCCGTCGTCGAGGTACAGCTGGCCCAGCCGGGCGACGGCGTCCAGGTCGGTGAAGACGCCGGAGAAGCCGAGGTCGACACCGCCGAGCTGCTGCCAGCGGAGGTCGCTGACTCCGATGGGATCGAGGATGCGGGGACGGAGGTACTCGGAGAGGCACTCGCCGGCGAGCCGCTGCAGGATCGTGGCCAACGCCAGCACCGGCGGCTGGTTGTAGGCGAAGATCGTGCCCGGGTCGTGATCGGGCGGCAGGTGGAAGAAGCCGCGCACCGGGTCGTCGGGGTCGGCCACGAGGGTGTCGAGCAGCATCTCCCTGTCGTGTCCGGTCGACATCGACGCCAGGTGGCGGATCCGCATCCGACGAGTCCGGGGATCGGCGTCACCGAGTAGATCGGGGAGATGGTCGGCGACCAGGTCGTCGAGCGTGAGGCGCCTCTCACCCAACTGCAGGGCGAGCGCCGTGCCGGTGAACGTCTTGCTGAGCGAGTACACGAGTCGGTGACGACCCGGGGCGTGCGGCGTCCAGTAGGCCTCGACGACGCGACGGCCGTGGCGCTGGACGATGAGGCCGTGCGGCTCGATCCGCGGGTCACCCTCGAACGCGTCGAGAAGGGCACCGACCCCTTCGGGGGCGACGCCCTGGGCCGATGGAGCACTGGTCGGGAACACCATGGGCGCGATGGTGCCCCACGAGGCGCCATCGGTCGCGGGTGTCAGAGCAGGTGGCGTCGGAAGAAGTGCTCCGCGGCGTCGCGCTCGAAGCGGGGCACATCGATGTGGCCGCCGGGGTTGAGGTGCAGCGTCTTGTCCCGTGACCCGAGCGCGTCCCACAGCGCCAGGCCCTGGTCACGCTGCATCAGCTCGTCGTCGGACTGGAGCAGGAACAGCACCGGCACCGTGATCCGGGCCGCCAGTGTCGCCTGCGGATCCTCCGGCGACAGCGCGGCGTTGAGCCCGAGCACGGCCGCGACGATGCGCGGCTCGTCGGCAACCAGGGCCAGCCCGTGGGAGGTCCCCATCGACAGCCCCCAGTACCCGAACGGTCCCGTCGCCCACGCCGGTTCCCGTTCGAACTCGTCCAGCAGCGCCTTCCACTCGGCCACGTGGCCCGGGATGCGGGCCGCCATCGCCGCTCGCCACGACCTCGACACGCCGCGACGACCGCTCGGCTCCTCACCACCGAGCCGCTGCTCGAGCCCTCGCCGGGCCTTCGACGCCGCCTCCGGATCGCTGACCCGGTCGCCGTGTTCGGGGGCATCGAGGGCCACCGCCCCGACGCCGAGGTGGCGGACGAGGCTGCGGGCCAGGGCCAACACGTTCGGCGCCCGCTTGTGCTGCGTCCCGCCGTGGCCGATGAGCACGGTGGGGTGCGATGCGGCCGGTTGCTCGGGCAGCCAGTGGATGCCGGGCACCGTCTCGGTGCCGACCTCCAGGTCGATGCGGCGTTCGACCACGCCGCGTTCGACGACCTCGCTCACGATGTCCATGCGTTCCCCCCGGGATCGGTCTCGGGCCCCGATCCTTTCAGGTGGTCCGGGTTCCGCGCTCGCCGCCGGCCGGGGAGGCACGCGGCCCGCGCCTCCCGGTCCGCACCCGTCGGCACGCCACCGTCCCAGTGCTCGATCGTCTGCGCAGCCCAGAACACGCCGAACGGCGCCAGCTCCAGCACCTCGAGCCACAAGATCTGGTGGTGCCACGTGTCGACGAGCAGTTGCCCGACCACCACACCGATGGCCGCCACCACCATCGTGCCCGCGGTCGCCGCGTAGAGGGGTCGGTAGCGACGGGCGGCCGACAGGGCGTTGATCACCATGACGACGAACACGAGCGAGAACATGGTCACGGCGGCGACGCCGTGGGCCCGGGCGAGGAAGCTGGCCCGGAACGCGCCGTACCAGACGAGCCCGCCCACGAGCAGCACGATGGAGAAGGCGAGCCCCCACCCGGCCGAGCGGTCGAACGTCAGCGCTCGTCGCTCCCGTCGGGTGAGCAGCACCGCGATGAGCAGGGCGATGGCGCCACCCACGGCGAAGCCCACCACGTTGTTCTCGATGAAGGCCTCGGCGACGGCCGGATCGTCCGGCCCCAACGGCACCGACGAGCAGCTGGTGGCCGGCGCGGCGGTGGGGACGAACGCCACGACCGGCGCCAGCACCCCGGCCACGTCGAGCAGGACGTCCTCCCAGTCGGTGCTGCCCCGGACGACCACCAGGCTCACGCCGGCGACGACCAGCGCGCCGACCAGCACCGCCCGGGCCGGGGTGTAGTAGTAGGCGCTGATCGACTCCTGCCAGCACTCCGCGTGCGTCCGCTCGAAGAGCACCGACCCGAACAGGCCCGACACGACGACCACGATCGACAGACGCAGGTAGCGGTAGGAGCGGACGGCGTACGACTCGAGCTCGACGGGGTCGCGCACGGGCGCTCACCGTATCCTCGGCGCCCGTGCCGTGGTCCGTCGCTGACATCCCCGACCTCGACGACAAGACCGTCGTCGTCACCGGTGCCAACACCGGCATCGGCCTCGAGACCGCGGCAGCACTCGCCGACGCCGGCGCCACGGTCGTGCTGGCGTGCCGGAACCTCGACAAGGCGGCGGCCGCCCGATCCGAGATCGAGTCGCGACGCACCGCGTGGGCGGCTCGAGGTGCTGCGGCTCGACCTGGCCAGCCAGGCCCAGATCGCGGACGCGGCCGCCGAGACCGTCGAACGATTCCCCCGCATCGACCGGCTGATCAACAACGCCGGGGTCATGGCGGCCGAACGCGGCGAGACCGAGGACGGCTTCGAGCTGCTGTTCGGTACCAACCACCTCGGCCACTTCGCCTTCACCGGGCGGGTGCTGCCCGCGCTGCTCGACGCGCCACGCTCGCGGCTGGTGACCGTCACCAGCCTGTCGCACCGCATGGGACGGATCCGCTGGGAGGATCCCCACGCCGAACGCTCCTACCGGCAGTTCGCGGCCTACGCCCAGTCGAAGCTGGCCTGCCTGCTCTTCGCTTTCGGACTGGAGCGACGGTTGGCCGCGGCCGGCAGGGACACCATCTCGCTGGCGGCCCACCCGGGATTCGCGGCGACCGACATCCTGCAACGCGGTCGTGACTCCCGGTTCCTCCGGTGGCAGCGACGTGTCGGCGAGCGGTTCATCCAGACGGCGGCAGAGGCGAGCCGGGCGTCACTCCGGGCCGCCACCGACCCCGCGGCGCACGCCGGCCAGTACTACGGGCCCGCGCACCGGTTCCAGACCCACGGGGCGCCGGTCCCGGTTCCGCCGGCGAGGCGGGCGCTCGACGAGGAGGCCCAGGATCGCCTCTGGGAGCTGTCGGAGCGGCTGACCGGAGTCGAGTTCCCCCTCCGACCGGTGCAAGGATCGGTGCCCTGACGTCGTACACGGAAGGGACATCGTGATGCCGACGGTCGAGGTCAACGGCGTGGGTCTCCACATCGAGGAGGTCGGATCCGGGCCGCCGGCCCTCGTGCTGCACGGCGGCCTCGGCGTCGATCAGCAGATGTACCGGGATCTTGATCCGCTGAGCGACGTGCTGCGGCTCGTCTACGTGGACCACCGGGGCAATGGCCAATCGGGCGGCACCCTCGACACCATGACCATGGCGCAGTGGGCAGCCAAGCGGCGGAGCTGGCCCGCCGCATCGGGGGCGACGCAGGCGCGCTCGTGATCGGTCACTCCTACGGCGGGTTCATCGCCCAAGAACTGCTGGTCTCGCGCCCGGACTCGGGTGCGTGACGGGGATCCTGGTGACCGCCACCCCGGGGCAGCTCGGGAAAGCGAGGAGCCCGCGCCGGAGGGCCCACCGGCGCCGGAAGAGTTCGTCGATGCTCGCCCAGGTGCCCGGCTCCGACGACGAGCTGGGCCGGACGTGGGCCAGCTCGCCCCGCCTCGTGCACCAGCACCATCGAGGGGCTTCTCGCCGCACTCGACCGCGTCCGGTTCTCCGTTGCCGCGATGGTGCGAGGCTTCGAGGAGCTCGCGGTGTGGAGCTCCGTCGACCGCCTCGCCCGCGTGGCGGTGCCGGTGCTGCTGGTGGCTGGGCGGCACGACCCCTTCACGGCGTGGCCCCAGTCCGAACGCATCGCCCGCCGGCTTGCCGATGCCGAGGTCGTGGTGCTGGAGAACAGCGGTCACGTGCCCTGGCTCGACGAACCTGACGCGTTCTTCTCGACCGTCACCGACTGGCTCGACCGGCGGGGCTTCGCCCGCTGACTCGCCGTGCCCGCCGGAGTTGGTCCCCCGACCGGACACGGACGGGTGCGGGGCCTACGTTCGTGCCGGTGCCAGCCAGGGTCCTGCTCGTCGAAGACGACGTGTTGATCAGCGCGGCCTGGCGCGCGCCCTGCGAGCCAACGACTACGAGGTGGACGTGGCCGGCGACGTCGCCGGCGCCAAGGACGCGCTGCGCAGCACCCATCCCGACGTGGTGCTGCTCGACCTCGGGCTGCCGGACGGCGACGGCACCGAGGTGTGCCGCAGGTGGTCGCCGAACGGCCCCACGTGCCCGTGCTCGTCCTGACGGCGCGCAGACCGAGGTCGACGTCGTCGTCGGCCTCGACGCCGGGGCGGTCGACTACATCATCAAGCCGTTCCGGCTCGCCGAGCTGCTGGCCCGGCTGTCGTCGCATGTGCGCTTCGCGGCGGCGGCTCGAGCGGCGCCCGAACGACCCGGCGAGCGGATCGTGGTCGGCGGCGTGACCGTCGACGCCGCGGCCGGCGGGCCTGGGTCGACGGCACGGAGCTCCCGCTGCGCCCGAAGGAGTTCGACCTGCTCGACCCGGCTGGCCCGCGAGCCCCGGCGCGTGGTCCGGCGCGAGCAGCTCATCGACGACGTCTGGGACGACTGCTGGTGGGGATCGACGAAGACGCTCGACGTCCACATCAACGCCCTGCGTCGCAAGCTCGGTGAGGCCCCGGGCGCGCCGAGCCGGATCACGACGGTGCGCGGCGTCGGCTACCGCCTCGATCCCGAACCCTCGTGAGACGGCGCATCCTCGTGACGGTCGTGGCCGTGACCGCGCTCGTCGTCCTCGCCTTCTTCGTCCCCGCCGCCCTCGCCGTCCGCAGCGGCATCCGGCGGGGCGACCTGCTCGCGCTCCAGCGGCAGCTGTCTGTGGTCAACGCCATGGTCCCAGCGGACGGGCCCGTCGACCTCGACGCGCTCCGGCGGCAGTGACCGACGGCCGGCAGCTGGCGCTCTACGACACCGCGGGGAAGCGCCTCGACGGCGCGGGACCCCGCACCGCCGATCCGGTCGTGACCGACGCGCTGCACGGCACGCTGACCGAGGGCTACGTCGACGGCGATCTCGTGGCTGCGGCCCCGGTGCCGGAGTCGACGGCCGCAGCGGGCGACGTGGTCCGACTGCTCGAGCCGCAATCGGTGAGCGGGGCACGGATCCGCCACGCCCTGGCCCTGCTGGGCTCCGAGGCGACGCTGGCGTGCTGGCCGCCGCGGCCATCGGTGCGATCCTCGCCGGCCGGTTGACCCGGCCGCTCGACGAGCTCCGCAGCGGCATCGGGTCACTGGGCGACACCGACGTGGCCGTCCGCCACACCCCCACCGGCGTGGCCGAGGTCGACCAGTTGGGGCTCGCGTTCGAGCACGCATCGGCCCGGATCGAGGAGCTGCTCCGACGGGAGCGGGCGTTCTCCTCCCACGTGTCGCACCAGCTGCGCACGCCGGTGGCTGCCCTTCGTGTGGCCGTCGAGGCCGAGTTGACGGCGCCCCGCCCCGACCCGGCCCTGGTGCTCACGGAGAGCCTCGACGCGCTGGATCGACTCGAGAACACCGTGACCAGCCTGCTGGCGCTCGCCCGTCACGACGAGGAACACGACACCCGCTGCGACGCGGCGGCCGTCGTCCGCGAGGAGGTCGACCGGTGGACGGCGTCCCCCGTCGCGGCGGGCCGCACCGTCCGGCTGGTGATCGGCCCGGTCGACGACCTCGACGCCCGCATCGCGCCCGCCGCGCTGCGCCACGTGATCGACATCCTGCTCGACAACGGGGCCCGCCACGGCCGGGGCCAGCTCACCGTCACGGTCGATCGGGTCGACGACGGCGTGACCGTGACGGTGGCCGACGAGGGGTGCATCCCGCCGTCGGTCGACCCGCTGGCCGCCTGCTCCTCCGATCTCGGGCACGGCATCGGCCTCCGCCTGGCCCGCACCCTGGCCGCGTCGGCGGGCGGTCGCCTGGCGCTCACGAGCCGAGCCCCGACCACCTTCACCCTCGCGGTGCGGGCGACGATTCGAACCGAACGCTGATCCGGCGCTTACCTCCCGCTCACCTGCGATCACCGATGCTCGGGAGTCGATGGACGCGAGCGCTACGCCTACCCCTCCCCGCCGGCAGCGCCGGCTCCGCACCGCCGTGGCGCTGGGCGCCGCCCTCCTCGTCGCGGTGCTGATCGGACCCGGCGCCACCGTCGCCTCGGCGGCGGGCACGCTCCAGATCACGACGCCATTCCCGGAGGTCGAGACCACCCCGGGCTCGACGGTGAAGCTGTCCCTGAGCTTCACCAGCACGTCGACCGACTCGGCGGCCGTCGCGGTGAACGGCCTGCCCGACAAGTGGCAGGCGACGTTGCGGGGTGGCGGATTCGTGATCCACGCCGTCACCGCCACCGCAGACACCCCGGCCACGGTCAGTCTCGAGATCACGGTCCCGCCCGACGCGCCGGCCGGCCCCTACCCGTTCACCGTGGACGCGTCGGGCCCCGGTGTCAGCGCGTCCCTGCCCGTCACCATCGACGTCGAGCAGGTGGTCGACGCCGGCATCGGGCTCACGGCCGACTTCCCCTCGCTCGCGGTGAGCCCGACACCGACTTCACGTACACCCTCACCATCGAGAACAAGACCCCCGAGAAGCAGACGTTCACCTTCGACCCCAGCGGCCCGCAGGGCTGGACGGTGACCGCGTCGCCGACCGCCGAGGCCAAGGCGCAGACCGTCACCATCGAGGCCGGGTCCACCGCGGACGTGAAGGTCACCGCCCACCCACCAGCGTCCACCAAGGAGGGCTCCTACGACATCGACGTCGAGGTCAAGGCCCCCAACGGCGCCAGCGGTCAGCTCAAGCTGCAGGCCGAGGTCACCGGCACCCCACAGCTGTCCTTGGCGACCGCCGACCAGCGCCTCAACGTCACGGGCCGGTCGGGGACGACCAAGCGCATCCCGCTCATCGTGGCCAACACCGGCACCGCCGCGCTGACCGACGTCAAGCTCGCCGGCACCGCGCCCACCGGCTGGGACGTCTCCTTCGACCCGAAGCAGCTCGCCGCGGTCAAGCCCAACGAGACGGCGCAGGTGACCGCGATCATCTCGCCCGCCAAGGACGCAGTCGCCGGCGACTACGACATCACGGTCCGCTCCAGCGCGGGCAGCGAGTCGTCGAACGTCGACCTGCGGTTCGCCCTGCAGGGCTCGCGCACGCTCGGGTTCGTCGCCATCGGGGTGATCGTGGCTGCGGTGCCGCGCTCGCCGGCGTGTTCCTGCGCTTCGGCCGGCGCTGATGGCCGCCGGCGAGGTGGTCATCGAGACCACCGACCTCACCAAGCGCTACGGGCCGACCCTGGCCGTCGACCGGCTCGACCTCCAGATCCGCCGGGGCGAGGTCTTCGGCCTGCTCGGGCCCAACGGGGCCGGCAAGACGACCACCGTGCTGATGCTGCTCGGGCTCACCGAGCCGACGACCGGCACGGCGCGGGTCGAGGGTCTCGACCCCACCCGCTCGCCGCTGGCGGTCAAGTCGCGCATCGGCTACCTCCCCGACAACGTCGGCTTCTACGAGGACCTGACCGGCCGCGACAACCTCCGCTACACGGCCGAGCTCAACCGCCTCCCCCGCCCAGTGGCCGAGGACCGCGTCCAGCGCCTGCTCGACTGACGTCGGCTTGGCCGACGACGCCGACCGGGTGGTCGGTGGCTACTCGCGGGGCATGCGCCAGCGGCTGGGCCTCGCCGACACGCTGGTGAAGGAACCGTCGATCCTCGTGCTCGACGAGCCCGCTGAACATCGACCCGGAGGGGTCCGCGACATCCTGCTGCTGGTCGAACGGCTGCGGACCGAGCAGGGGGTCACCGTCTTGTTGTCCTCCCACCTCCTCCACCAGGTGGAGCAGGTCTGCGACCGCATCGGCGTGTTCGTCGCGGGGCGGCTCGCCGCCATGGGCACCATCGACCAGCTCGCCTCGGAGCTGACCGACCGGTGGCGCTTCGCGGTCGGCGTCACCGGCCTCGACGACGCCCCGGCCGCGCTGCGCACCATCCCCGGGGTGGCCGACGTCGAACGCGAGGAAGGACGGTGGCTGCTGGCCGCCGACCGCGACATCCGCGCCGAGCTGCAGGAGCTGATGGTCGGGGGCGGCGCGAAGTTCACCCACCTGACTCGGGAGGGCGCCGACCTCGACGCCATCTACCACCGCTGGTTCCGGGGACCAGACGATGACGACGACGACCGCTGAGCCGGCCCGGCTCACCGGGGGGTGGCGGATCGTCGCCCGCAAGGAGTTCGGCGACCACGTCCGCTCGGCCCGGTTCGTGATCCTGGTGGTGCTGGTGTCGCTGGCCGGCCTGGCCGCCGCGCACTCGGCCAGCGGACCGATCAGGAACGCCGCCGACTCGGCGTCCACGACGCCGTCGATCTACCTGTACCTGTTCACGCTGTCACCCGATCGGGTGCCCACGTTCCGCGAGTTCCTCGGCATCCTCGGCCCCCTGCTCGGGATCGCGTTTCGGCTTCGACGCCGTGAACAGCGAGCGGGCCCAGGGCACGCTGCCTCGCCTGGTGGCGCAACCCATCCATAGCGACGAGATCCTCAACGGCAAGTTCGTCGCCGGGATCAGCGCCATCGCCTTGGCCCTGGTGTCGGTGACCGCCATCGTCGCCGGCTACGGCGCGCTCCGCCTCGGCATCGGACCATCGCTCGGCGACACCGTCCGCATCATCGGGTTCCTGATCGTGGCCCTCGTCTACATCGCCCTGTGGCTGGCCGTCGCCATGCTGCTGTCGGTGACGACGAACCGTTTCGCAACGGCCGCGCTGGCGACGCTCGGCGCGTGGCTCGTGTTCACGCTCTTCGGTGGCCTCATCGCCGGCGTCATCGCCGACACCGTCCCCACCCGTCGCCTCCGACGCCCCGGTGGAGGACGTGCTGGCCAACGCCCGGATCGAGCTGAACATCCGTCGGCTCTCACCCGACGAGCTCTACAAGGAGGCGACCAGCGTCCTGCTCAACCCGGCCCGCCAGAGCACCGGCATCGTCGTGGTGAACGACAACAGCAGCGGCGCGCTCCCCAGCACGCTCCCCCTCGACCAGAGCCTGCTGCTCGCCTGGTGGCAGATCGTGACCCTGTTCGGTGGCGTCGTGGTGGCGTTCACCGCCTCCTACGTCGTGTTCATGCGCCAGGAGGTGCGGGCCTGATTTTTTTTTTTTTTTTTTTTTTTTTTTTTTTTTTTTTTTTTTTTTTTTTTTTTTTTTTTTTTTTTTTTTTTTTTTTTTTTTTTTTTTTTTTTTTTTTTTTTTTTTTTTTTTTTTTTTTTTTTTTTTTTTTTTTTTTTTTTTTTTTTTTTTTTTTTTTTTTTTTTTTTTTTTTTTTTTTTTTTTTTTTTTTTTTTTTTTTTTTTTTTTTTTTTTTTTTTTTTTTTTTTTTTTTTTTTTTTTTTTTTTTTTTTTTTTTTTTTTTTTTTTTTTTTTTTTTTTTTTTTTTTTTTTTTTTTTTTTTTTTTTTTTTTTTTTTTTTTTTTTTTTTTTTTTTTTTTTTTTTTTTTTTTTTTTTTTTTTTTTTTTTTTTTTTTTTTTTTCCCCCCCCCCCCATTAGCCGCGGGGGTATTTCAAGCAATCCGGAACCCCCCCCCCCCCAAAAAAAAAAAAAAAAAAAAAAAAAAAAAAAAAAAAAAAAAAAAAAAAAAAAAAAAAAAAAAAAAAAAAAAAAAAAAAAAAATTTTTTTTTTTTTTTTTTTTTTTTTTTTTTTTTTTTTTTTTTTTTTTTTTTTTTTTTTTTTTTTTTTTTTTTTTTTTTTTTTTTTTTTTTTTAAAAAAAAAAAAAAAAAAAAAAAAAAAAAAAAAAAAAAAAAAAAAAAAAAAAAAAAAAAAAAAAAAAAAAAAAAAAAAAAAAAAAAAAAAAAAAAAAAAAAAAAAAAAAAAAAAAAAAAAAAAAAAAAAAAAAAAAAAAAAAAAAAAAAAAAAAAAAAAAAAAAAAAAAAAAAAAAAAAAAAAAAAAAAAAAAAAAAAAAAAAAAAAAAAAAAAAAAAAAAAAAAAAAAAAAAAAAAAAAAAAAAAAAAAAAAAAAAAAAAAAAAAAAAAAAAAAAAAAAAAAAAAAAAAAAAAAAAAAAAAAAAAAAAAAAAAAAAAAAAAAAAAAAAAAAAAAAAAAAAAAAAAAAAAAAAAAAAAAAAAAAAAAAAAAAAAAAAAAAAAAAAAAAAAAAAAAAAAAAAAAAAAAAAAAAAAAAAAAAAAAAAAAAAAAAAAAAAAAAAAAAAAAAAAAAAAAAAAAAAAAAAAAAAAAAAAAAAAAAAAAAAAAAAAAAAAAAAAAAAAAAAAAAAAAAAAAAAAAAAAAAAAAAAAAAAAAAAAAAAAAAAAAAAAAAAAAAAAAAAAAAAAAAAAAAAAAAAAAAAAAAAAAAAAAAAAAAAAAAAAAAAAAAAAAAAAAAAAAAAAAAAAAAAAAAAAAAAAAAAAAAAAAAAAAAAAAAAAAAAAAAAAAAAAAAAAAAAAAAAAAAAAAAAAAAAAAAAAAAAAAAAAAAAAAAAAAAAAAAAAAAAAAAAAAAAAAAAAAAAAAAAAAAAAAAAAAAAAAAAAAAAAAAAAAAAAAAAAAAAAAAAAAAAAAAAAAAAAAAAAAAAAAAAAAAAAAAAAAAAAAAAAAAAAAAAAAAAAAAAAAAAAAAAAAAAAAAAAAAAAAAAAAAAAAAAAAAAAAAAAAAAAAAAAAAAAAAAAAAAAAAAAAAAAAAAAAAAAAAAAAAAAAAAAAAAAAAAAAAAAAAAAAAAAAAAAAAAAAAAAAAAAAAAAAAAAAAAAAAAAAAAAAAAAAAAAAAAAAAAAAAAAAAAAAAAAAAAAAAAAAAAAAAAAAAAAAAAAAAAAAAAAAAAAAAAAAAAAAAAAAAAAAAAAAAAAAAAAAAAAAAAAAAAAAAAAAAAAAAAAAAAAAAAAAAAAAAAAAAAAAAAAAAAAAAAAAAAAAAAAAAAAAAAAAAAAAAAAAAAAAAAAAAAAAAAAAAAAAAAAAAAAAAAAAAAAAAAAAAAAAAAAAAAAAAAAAAAAAAAAAAAAAAAAAAAAAAAAAAAAAAAAAAAAAAAAAAAAAAAAAAAAAAAAAAAAAAAAAAAAAAAAAAAAAAAAAAAAAAAAAAAAAAAAAAAAAAAAAAAAAAAAAAAAAAAAAAAAAAAAAAAAAAAAAAAAAAAAAAAAAAAAAAAAAAAAAAAAAAAAAAAAAAAAAAAAAAAAAAAAAAAAAAAAAAAAAAAAAAAAAAAAAAAAAAAAAAAAAAAAAAAAAAAAAAAAAAAAAAAAAAAAAAAAAAAAAAAAAAAAAAAAAAAAAAAAAAAAAAAAAAAAAAAAAAAAAAAAAAAAAAAAAAAAAAAAAAAAAAAAAAAAAAAAACAATATCTGGACTGATTCCAGATTCTGGGTAGGATCCGTCATGCCCCCGGCCCCGACCAGGACGACGAAACGCTCCTGCGCCGCACGGCCTGCAGGTGACCGCCCAACGCCTGGCCGTCCTGCGCGCCGTGGCGGAGGGACCCCACCGCACCGCGACGACATCGTCACGCGGTGCGGGCCGAGATCGGCGCCATCTCCCGCCAGGCGGTCTACGACGCGCTGCGACGTTCACCGACGAAGGGCCTCATCCGGCGCATCCAGCCGGCCGGTTCCCCGGCCCGCTACGAGAACCGGGTCGGCGACAACCACCACCACCTCATCTGCCGCATGTGCGGCCAGACGGTCGACGTCGACTGCGCCGTGGGCGACACGCCGTGCCTCACCGCCGCCGACGACTCGGGCTACGAGATCGACGAGGCCGAGGTCATCTACTGGGGCCGCTGTCCCGCCTGCCGACCGGCCACCGCACCGCGACAGCACCACGACCAGCACGAGGAGCAGACCATGAGCGACAACGAGACCCGCAGCACCAGCGAGAGCGAGAACCCGGCCATCCCGGCGCCCGAGCCGGCGACGGGACCAGGCCGCGGACGAACAGGGACTGGTGGCCGAACCAGCTCGACCTGCAGGTGCTCCACCAGCACTCGCCCGCGGCCAACCCGATGGGCGAGGACTTCGACTACGCCGAGGCGTTCGCCGAGCCTCGACCTCGACGCCCTGAAGCAGGACCTCGTCGAGGTCATGACGACCTCGCAGGACTGGTGGCCGGCCGACTACGGCCACTACGGCCCGCTCTTCATCCGCATGGCGCTGGCACAGCGCCGGGCACCTACCGCATCGACGACGGCCGCGGCGGCGGCGGCGACGGCGCCCAGCGCTTCGCCCCGCTCAACAGCTGGCCCGACAACGCCAACCTCGACAAGGCCCGCCGGCTGCTGTGGCCGGTCAAGCAGAAGTACGGCCAGCAGATCTCCTGGGCCGACCTGCTGGTCTTCGCCGGCAACGTCGCGCTGGAGTCGATGGGCTTCGAGACGTTCGGCTTCGGCTTCGGCCGCGAGGACATCTGGGAGCCCGAGGAGATCTACTGGGGCCCCGAGGACACCTGGCTCGGCGACGAGCGCTACAGCGGCGACCGCGAGCTGGCCAACCCGCTCGGCGCGGTGCAGATGGGCCTCATCTACGTGAACCCCGAGGGCCCGAACGGCAACCCCGACCCGCTGGCCGCGGCCCGCGACATCCGCGAGACGTTCGCCCGCATGGCCATGAACGACGAGGAGACCGTCGCCCTCATCGCCGGCGGCCACACCTTCGGCAAGACCCACGGCGCCGGCGACCCGCGACCTCGTCGGCCCCGAGCCCGAGGGCTGCCCGGTCGAGCAGCAGGGTCTCGGCTGGAAGAGCGCGTTCGGCACCGGCAAGGGCAGCCGACACCATCACCAGCGGGCTCGAGGGCGCCTGGACGCCCACGCCCGACCCAGTGGGACAACAGCTTCTTCGAGACGCTGTTCGGCTACGAGTGGGAGCTGACCGAGAGCCCGGCCGGCGCCAAGCAGTGGAAGCCGAAGGACGGCGCCGGCGCCGACACCGTGCCCGACGCCCACGA
This sequence comes from uncultured Acidimicrobiaceae bacterium, assembly GCA_963747745.1. Taxonomy (GTDB): domain Bacteria; phylum Actinomycetota; class Acidimicrobiia; order Acidimicrobiales; family Salinilacustritrichaceae; genus Salinilacustrithrix. The sequence goes on along the minus strand of CAVVGJ010000022.1, from coordinate 186,669 downwards.
TCCCGTCGAAGCGCCACGCCGCCGATGATGCTGACCACCGACCTCGCGCTGCGGATGGACCCGGTCTACGAGCCGATCTCCCGGCGCTTCCACGAGAACCCCGACCAGCTCGCCGACGCGTTCGCCAAGGCCTGGTACAAGCTGCTGCACCGCGACATGGGTCCGGTGTCGCGCTACCTCGGCCCGTGGGTGCCCGAGCCGCAGCTGTGGCAGGACCCGGTCCCCGCCGGTCGACCACGACCTGATCGACGCCGACGACGTCGCCGCGCTGAAGCGCACGCTCCTCGACTCGGGCCTGTCGATCTCCCAGCTGGTCGCCACCGCGTGGGCGTCGGCGGCGACGCTTCCGCGGCACCGACAAGCGCGGCGGCGCCAACGGGGCCCGCATCCGGCTCGCCCCGCAGAAGGACTGGGAGGTCAACGACCCGGCCGAGCTGGCCACGGTGCTGCGACGCCTCGAGCGGGTCCAGCAGGACTTCAACGACGCGCAGTCCGGCGGGAAGCGGGTCTCGCTGGCCGACCTGATCGTGCTCGGCGGCTGCGCCGCCGTCGAGCAGGCGGCCACGCGACGCCGGCCACGACGTGACCGTGCCCGTTCACGCCCGGGCCGCACCGACGCCACCCAGGAGCAGACCGACGTCGACGTCGTTCGCCGTGCTCGAGCCCACGGCCGACGGGTTCCGCAACTACCTGCGCGCCGGCGACAAGCTGCCGCCCGAGAGCGCTGCTGCTCGACCGGGCCAACCTGCTGACCCTGACCGCGCCCGAGATGACGGTGCTCGTCGGCGGCCTGCGGGCCCTCGGCGCCAACCACGGGGCAGTCCACGCACGGCGTGCTCACCGACCGGCCCGGGACGCTCACCAACGACTTCTTCGTGAACCTGCTCGACATGGGCACGGAGTGGAGCGCCGTCGGCGTCCGACGAGCACGTCTACGAGGGCCGCGACCGGGCGACGCGGCGAGGTCAACTGGACCGCCACCGCGCGTCGACCTCGTGTTCGGCTCGAACTCCCAGCTGCGGGCCATCGCCGAGGTCTACGCGAGCCGACGACGGCGAGGAGAAGTTCGTGCGCGACTTCGTGGCGGCCTGGGACAAGGTCATGAACCTCGACCGCTTCGACGTCGCCTGAGCTCGGCCCCCCACACTCGGCCTGGCTCACCTTCGAAACCCACGCTGTCCAAAAAGGAGAAATCGGGCATCCCGTCGTAGTGTCACCCGATGCGCACCCTCAGCGTCCGGTTCCTCGTCGCCACCGTGCTGGCCCTCGGCTTCGCCGCGCTGCCGTCCTCGGCCGCGTCGGCGCAGGACCAGCCACCTGCCGCCCCCTGCGGTTCGGCGTTCCCGGCCTACGACCCGGCACCGACGGGTGTCGGTCCCACGCTGGCCGACCAGGAGATCACCATGTCCGACGGCGTCGTGCTGCGCGCCGACGTCACGTTGCCCGTCGGCCCGGGGCCGTTCCCCACCGCGCTCACCATCACCGGATACGGGAAATCGAGCGGGGCGGCGGCCTTCACCGGCGGCAGCGCCGGACTGGCCCGCCACGGCTACGCCACGGTCGTGGTCGACGACCGGGGCACGGGCTCGTCGGGCGGCCGGTGGGACTCGTGGGGCCCGCGCACCGTGGCCGACTACCCCGAGATCATCGACTGGATCGTCGCCCAGCCGTGGAGCGACGGGACGCTGGGAGTGACCGGCGCGTCGTACATGGGCATCACCTCGCTGTATACGGCCGCCAGTCAGCGTCCCGCGGTGAAAGCTGTCTTCGCCACCGTGCCGATGGCCGACAGCTACCGCGACATCGTCTTCGGCGGCGGCGAGGTCAACACCGCGTTCATCCCGTTGTGGGTCGGCCTGGTGACGGGGCTCTCGTTGGTGCCGGGGAGCGACCCGTCGACGGTGCTCGAGCACCTGGCCGCGGTGAAGGACTTCCAGCTGCCCACCATCTCCGACTCGGTCGTGGGCGGCGACACGGCCTACGACGGACCGTTCTGGCGCCAGCGGTCACCCATCGAGGTGGCCGACCGCATCGACGTACCGACCTTCATCGTCGGGGGCCTCGACGACCTCTTCCAGCGCGGTGAGCCGCTGCTCTACGAGGCCCTCGCCGACCACACCGACGCCCGCCTGCTCATCGGCCCGTGGACCCACATCGCCGCCGGCTCGGGTCTGCCGGCCGACGGCGTTCCGGACGTCGACTCGCTGGTGCTCCAGTGGTTCGACCAGCACGTGCGGGGAATCGACACCGGAGCCGACTGCATCCCCCACGTCACGCAGTACGAGCGAGGCCTCGACCACTACCGGTCGGCGCCCACCTGGCCAGTGCCCGACCTGCACGCCGAGCGGTGGCATCTCCGGGGCGACAAGATGCTCACCGAGGAACCGGCGGGCGACGAGCCGTCGTCGACCTACCTCCAGCTCCCGGTGAACGGCCCCTGCACCCGCAGCACCGCCCAGTGGCTGATCGGCGTCATCGACCGCGCGCCATGTGCCACCGACAACCAACTCGACGAGAAGACCGCCCTCACCTGGACCAGCGCACCCTTCGACGACGGCGTCGAGATCAACGGTCCGATCGAGGCCGACCTCTGGCTGCGACCGCTGCTCTCCAAGGAGGCCGTCGTGTCGGTGGCGATCTCCGACGTGGCCCCGGACGGGACCTCCCGCGGCCTGACCAACGGCATGCTGCTGGCCTCGCACCGGGCGGTCGACCCGGCGCGCAGCCGGATGCTCGACGGACAATCGATCCAGCCATGGCACCCCTTCACCAAGGCGGCCCAGCAGGCGGTGACGCCGGGGCAAGCCGGTGCTGGTTCCGGTCGAGGTCTTCCCGACCTCCGCCGGTGCTGCAGAGCGGGCACCGCCTGCGGGTCACGATCGCCGCCTACGACGTGCCCCATGCCCTCCCGCCGGCGCCGGCGGCGCTGTCCACCCTGGCCGGGCCGGTCGAAGTGTTGAACGACACCGCCCACCCCAGCTCGATCGTGCTGCCCGTCGTCGGCCGTGCATCGGGCGCGACCACCGCGGCAGCCAGCCCCGACGTCGCGGCCGAGCAGGCATCAGGGGCAACGCCCCGCAGTGGTGCCGTTCCCGAGTCGCTGCCCCGGACCGGCGCATCGGTGCCGCTCACCCTGGCGGTGGTCCTCCTGGGCGCGGCCCTGGCCCTGCGGTTCCGGCTGGTCCGCCGGCCCGGGCGGGACTGAGTCCCGCCCGGTTCAGGCCACGGTTCAGGCCAGGCGCCACCCGAACGCGGTTCCGTGCCGGCTGGCGCCCAGCTCGGTGAAGCCAACCGCCCGGTAGAAGCCCATCGCCCGCTCGTTGCGGGCCGACACGCCCAGGTGCACGCCCGAGGAGCCGGCGCGGGCCAGCGAGTCAAGCACGGTGTCGATCAACCGACGGCCGTTGCCGGCCCCCTGGAACTCGGGCAGCAGGTCGATGTGGAGGTGGGACGGGTAGCCGCGGAGGATGGCGTCGACGGCGGTGGGCGGGTCGTGGAGGAGCTCAACGGTCGCCTGGTCGGCAGGCGTTCGACCCTCGCCCTGACGTGGGTACCGGGCTCGCAGGTCGGGCCACCACGAGCGTTCGAGCTCGGCCTCGAAGGCGCGCGAGTCGAGGGCCGCGAGCACGTACCCACCAGCGCGATCGTCGGCATCGACCACGACGAAGGCGTGATCGGGCGCATGGATCAGGTAGGGCGCGGCCCACACGTGCCCCGGCAAGGACGGATCGGCGTGGAGCGATGTGGCATCGGCGCCGGCGTCGGCCGTGCGCACGCAGATCTCGTAGAGGCGGTCCAGGTCCCGGGGCTCGGCGGGCCGGATCGGGGCCGGGTCCACGCTCACTGCTCGGCCAGGCTCACCAGTTCGATGCCCCGCCGCTCGATCACCTGCCGCACGTCGGGTGACGTCAGCGCGACGAGGTCGGCGGCCCGGAACGTCTCGGCCCAGGCCGCGTTCGCGGCGTCGGGCGCGCAGATCGCCCGGAGCTCGGCGGACGGGACGGCCGGGTGCGAGAGCACGAAATGGGTCCCGCCGTCGAGTCGTTCGAGCCACTCGACGAACCGATCGGTGCGTTGCGCCAGGTCGTCGACCGACGACAGCGACAGGATGAACATCGAGTCGAACCGGTGGTGGGGCTCGACGGGGTCGTACACGAAGCGCCGGCCGAGCTCGGCGCAGATGGCGGGGTAGGCGCTGGTGACCGACAATCCCATGTGGGGGTCGACGTAGGCGAGCTCGAGCCCACAGGCCACGGCCCGTCGGGCCTGGATACGGAGCTCGTCGAGGCCCTCGATCGGATCGATCCGTGCCGCGGCGTCCTCCACCGTCCGCGGTTGGGTGCCGTCGTCGAGCCGCAACGTGGCTCCGGCCGACAGGGGCGCCCAGCGCAGGAAGTCCCACTCGCAGGTGAAAGTGCAGTGCAGGCCGGTGGTGAGGCCGAGCCGGCGAGCGGTGGCGGCGCCCTCGGCGAACCACGGCGTCGGGGCCATCACCGACGCCTGGGTGACCACTCCGTCGGTCACCGCCACCTCGATGCCCTCGTTCACGGCGCGGCACATCCCGAGATCGTCCGCTTGCACGACCAGTCGCACCGCTGTCACGGTGGGCACGGTAGGCCACCGATCGCAGAGCAGGAGACGAAGCGTTCGGCACCGAAGCTTGCGACTGCGCAGATCGCGCCGTGTCGAACTGGTCGGCACGACTCGTTGCCCACTTCGGAGCCAGGAGACGACGTGTCCCGATCGAGACGACTCATCACCGCGCTGGCGGTGCTCGCCCTCGCCCTCACCACCGCACCGGCCTTCGCCGAGAATTCGCTGGTCGGCACGGTGCTCGACCCCGGCGCTGCGGTCGGCGCCGCGACCCCGGGCCTCGATCGGCTCCTGGCCTCGGCCACGGATTCGACGACCGCAATTGCCACCCTGGACGCGGTGCCCACGGCCGTCGTGCGCGACTCGCTGGAGGCGCTGGGCCTCGAGGTGCAGCCGATGAAGCACCTCCCGCTGGCCCTGGTCCGGGGACCGGTCGCCGCCATGCAGGCCGCGGTCGCCACCGGCATCGCGGAGGACGTCTATCCGAACGACCAGCTCCAGTACCTCGACACTGCCTCCTCCGATGCCATGGGCGGCGCCGCCACCCGAGCCGCAGGTATCACCGGCAAGGGCGTCACGGTCGCGGTCGTCGACTCCGGCTGCGACGCCTCCCACCCCGACCTGGCCGACCACGTCGTCCACAACGTCAAGGTGGTCAGCCCGGAATACGTCAACGGGCAGGTCGACGCCAACAACACCATCGCCGTGCCCAACGAGGTCGGCCCGTACCAGAACACCGACCTCGGATCCGGCCACGGCACCCACGTCTCCGGCATCATCGCCGCCGACGGCACCACATCCCCTGACCACCTCGGCGTCGCGCCCGACGCCGACCTCGTGTGCATCTCGGTCGGTGAGGTCCTCTTCACCACCGCGGTGGTGACCGCCTACGACTACCTCCTCGACCAGCCCGACATGTGGGGCGTCGACGTGATCAACAACTCGTGGGGCAACTCCTACGCCCAGTTCGATCCCCGCAACCCGGTGGCCACCGCGACCAAGGCGGCGGCCGATGCGGGCGCGGTCGTCGTGTTCGCCGCGGGCAACTCGGGCGACGGCAACGGCGAGGGAACGCTGAACCCGTTCTCGCAGGCCCCCTGGGTGGTGTCGGTGGCAGCCGAGAGCATCGACCACGTCCGGGGCTCGTTCTCGTCCAACGGCTTCCGCTACGACAACTCGCTCCCCACCAACATCGGCCCTGGCGGCCACACCACCTTCACCGGCAGCCAGCTCGGCCTCGTCCACCCCGACGTCGCCGCGCCCGGCGTCGACATCTCCTCGACCTGCGACACGGCCGGAACCGTCGTCGGGCCCTGCCCGCCGGGTGAGAACACCACGGCGTCGGGGACCTCGATGGCATCGCCGCACGTCGCCGGCGCCGCCGCCGTCCTGCTCCAGGCCAACCCCGATCTCACCCCCGAGCAGGTGCGCACGGCCATGCAGGTCACGGCCCAGCCGGTCGAGGCCACCGACGGCGGAACTGCTCCGTTCTGGGAGGTCGGCTACGGCCGGGTCGATCTCGAGTCGCGCCGTCGCCCTCGTGCAGTCGAAGAGCGGCATGCGGAAGCTGTCCCGCACGCAGGACCAGCTCGATCGCGACCTGCGGGCGGCCGAGGCCGTGGTCCAGAGCGACTTCTGGACCTACGCCGCGCCCACCGTCGCCGTGAACACCGACGCCCACACCTACACGATCACGCCCGACAGCGGCACCGATCAGATCCGGGCCACCATCGTCCATCCGTCCGAGGCCACCGTTGGCGCCGACCTCGGGTTGTTCGAGTACTCGGTCACCATCCGCGACGCCGAGGGCAACGTCCTCGCCACCCAGGACCACGTCGGCATCGGCGCCGAGGCGGCCACGGCCGACATCACGGGCCTGACCGCGGCGCAGCGGCAGTCGATCACGATCGACATCCTGGGTGTGCGGTCGGTGTCGGATCCCGACACGCTCGACTCCGACAGCATCCTCAACGACACCGTGACGCTCCAGGTGGTCCAGCGCGACGTCGTGATCGGCCGCGTTCAAGGCCTACCTCGAGAAGCGAGAGCCCCGGTTCCGATGAATCCAGCGGCCTCGTTCCGTCATCACCGGCATGACGATGCCAGCCGAGCGCGATCCCGAGCCCCGCACTGACGAGCCGACCTACGATGCCGCCGTGGCGACGACCGAACCGGCGCCCGCCGTCGACTCGACGGCCGGCTACCGAATCGAGGACCGCGATGGCCTCGACGATCCGGGACCGAAGCTCCTGGTCGGCACCCGCAAGGGCCTGTTCATCGTGTCCGGCACCGAGGACCGACAGCGGTGGAGCCTGCACGGCCCCGGGTTCCTCGGCCACATCGTCCAACACGCCATGGTCGACCCCCGGGATGGGGAGACGCTGCTCGTGGCGGCTCGGACCGGCCACCTCGGCCCCACGGTGTTCCGCTCCCCTGACCTCGGCCGGACATGGAGCGAAGCGACGAGGCCGCCCGCCTTCCGCCCCGGCGACGCCCACGGTCGGGCCGTCCGGTCCGTGTTCTGGCTCTCGCCCGGACCCGCCGACGCGCTCGGTACCTGGTACGCCGGAGCATCGCCGCAGGGTCTGTTCCGCTCCACCGATGCGGGCGACACGTGGGAGCCGGTCGACGGTTGGAACGACCACGCCAACTGGGCCGAATGGGCCGAGTGGCCCGACGTCGAGGGCACGCCCGACGGCTCGATGCTGCACTCGGTCAACGTCGACCCGCGAGATCGCGACCACCTCTACATCGGCCTCTCCGGCGGCGGCGTGTTCGAGTCCACCGACGGCGGGAAGGACTGGTCGCCCCTGAACGGCGGCTGCGCGGCCGACTTCCTCCCCGATCCCACCGTCGCCTACGGCCACGATCCCCACTGCGTGCGGGTCCACCCCGCGATGCCCGACCGGCTGTTCATGCAGAACCACTGCGGCATCTACCGCCTCGACCGGCCCTCGACCACCTGGCAGCGCATCGGCGACAACATGCCCCGCGACGTCGGCGACATCGGCTTCCCGATCGAGCTCCACCCTCGAGATCCCGACACCGCCTGGGTGTTCCCGATGGACGGCACCGACGTCTGGCCCCGCACCTCCCCGGACGGCCGCCCCGCCGTCTACCGGACCCGGGACGCCGGCACGACGTGGGAGCGCCAGAGCGCCGGCCTGCCCGAGCGCGGGTGGTTCACGGTGAAGCGCCAGGCGATGACCACCGACGCCGAGGACCCGGTCGGGGTGTTCTTCGGCACGACGAGCGGCGAGGTGTGGGGCAGCGCCGACGAGGGTGAGAGCTGGTCCTGTCTCGCCTCGCACCTCCCGGAGATCTACTCCATCGAGGTCGCCCGACACCGATGAAGGTGCGCATCCCGTCACCGCTGCGCGCCTACACCGGCGACGCTGCCAACGTGACCGCGGCGGGCGCGACGGTGGCCGAGATCCTCGACGACCTCGACCGCCAGTTCCCCGGCATCCGGTTCCGCGTCGTCGACGAACAGGGCGGCCTGCGCGACCACATGACCGTGTGGCTCGACGGCGAGCGGTGCCGCGACCTGAGCGCTCCCGTCGCCGACCTCGACGAGGTCGTGCTCATGCAGGCCCTGTCCGGCGGCGCCTCCTGAAACTGGACGCGCCTGCGTACCGCAGCCGGTACGGAGCCGCGTCCAGAATCGGAGGTGGCTCAGGGGATGGCGCCCAGCTCCTTGAGCTCGATGATGCGGTCCCAGTCGTGGCCCAGCTCGAGGATGACCTCCTCGGTGTGCTGGGCGAACTCGGGCGGCATCGACCTCGGCGCCCACGGTGTGCCCCCGAAGTCCACCGGTGAGGCGACCATGGTGACGGGCTCGCCGGTGTAGGACGGCACGGGCACGAACCCGCCGGCGGCGTGGGCCTGGGGGTCGTCGACCACCTCGTGGGCGTGCTGGACCGGCGCCCACCACACGTCTTCCCGATCGAAGATCGGCGCCCACTCCTCGAGCGAGCGCGTTGCGAAGATCTCGTTGAGCATGACGACGAGCTCGGCCGAGTGCTCGAAGCGGGCGACGATGTCACCGAAGCGTGGATCGTCGGCCCACTCGGGATGATCGACGGCGCGCAGCACGTCGGGCCAGTGCCGGTCGCCCTGCAGACCGAGCATCCAGAACCGCCTCCCGTCGCCCGCCGTGTACGCGCTGATCATCGGGTTGGGGGGCGCCGCCACGGTCATCGGCACGGTGGGTGCACCAAGGCGCAACGACATGGAGATGTCCCAACCGAGCATGTACATCCCGATGCGCAGCAAGGACGTGGACACCAGTTGGCCCTCGCCGGTGCGTTCCCCGCGAACAGCGCCGTGCCCACCGCGCCGGCCACGGCCAGACCGGCCATGTGGTCGCCCATCCCACCCCGCTGGTAGGGCAGTGGCGTTCCGTCCGGCGTCAGCGCGGCCGCGACACCGGCCCGGGACCAGAAGGCCCCGACGTCGTACGCGGCCCGGTCACGTTCCTCGCCTTCGAGGCCGTAGCCGGTCACGTGGGCGTACACGAGCCTGGGATTGCGCGCTGACACGGTGGCATGGTCGAGACCCGCCCGGGCCAGGGCGCTGGGCCGGGAATTGGTGACGAAGACGTCGGCCCCGTCGACCAGCTCCGCGGCCAGCTCGCGGCCTTCCGGGAGCGAGAGGTTGATGCCGATGCTGCGCTTGTTCCGGTTGTCGAGCTCGAACGGCGGGCACACGTCTCCGCCGCCGATGGCCGAGAGCAGACCCCGGAACGGATCGCTCTCCGGCGGTTCGATCTTGACGACGTCGGCACCCCAATCGCCGAGGATCCCCGCCGCCGCAGGGCCGGCGACCCACATACCGAGCTCGACGACCTTGATCCCCTCCATCGGTCCAGCCATGCGGCCACCCTAAGCGAGGGGCGCGGCGGCGTCGCTCAGTTGTCGAGATGGCGCCGGCAGCGCACGACCACGGTGTCTGCTGTGGAGCTCACCGTCACGTCGTCGGTGTAGGCCCGCACGATCACGAGGCCCCGACCACCGGCGCGCAGGGCGTCGTCCAGGTCCCATCGGGCGATGACCGCGGGGGAGGCGGGATCGATGGGGTTGACCACCTCGAGCACGATGTCGTCGTCGTCGAACCACGAGCCGACGGTGACCTGTCGATCGCTCCCCTGCGCGGCGTCGACCGCGTTGGCGACCAGCTCGCTGAAGGCGACCGCCAGCTCGTCGGCGACCTCGCCGTACACTTCCGATTCCTCCAGCCACGAGACGAAACCGCGGCGAGCGATCGGGACCGCGCTGCGGCCGTGGCCAATGGGCGACCCGTACCGCCTGTCCTGCGTGTTCCCCGCTCGCATCTGTGGTCGCTTCCTGCTCGATTGCACCCGCCAGTCGCTGCATACCCGGCGAATGCGGCAGCCATGCACGATCAGCGCGATTGGGCGGCCGCCGCACCTTGCTCCAGTCAGCGGGGAAGCGTGATCCCGTCGTCCTCGATGGTGCGATCGCCACAGGTGACCCGGTGGAGGAGGTCGATGGCGTGGGCGTCACCCGGCCGGGTGAATGTCCCCTTCGTGGTCTCGCCGTTGCGAGCCTGGCCCCCCTCGAGGTGGACGACGGTGCGGGTCCACTCGACGGTGGTGCCGTCGTCCGAGGTCACGTCGAGCCCGACCAGCTGCTGGTGGCCACCGGAATCGACGCAGCCCACGCCGGTACCGACATCGGTGAACCCGAGGGAGAAGACATACGGGTCACCCTGGGCATTGCGCACGTCGACGATGTCGCAGCCGGCAAACTCCCACAACTGCACCGACCGGCCGTCGTCGGCGAGGATCTCGACCGGCGCGTCCTGGTCGACGTCGACGACGAGGACCGACCGCATCACAGGGCTGGCCGAGTCGAACTCGCGACGGGCCCCGCCACCGGCCGACGTGGCGACACCGACCGTGACCGTGCCGCCGTCCTGGACGATCCACCCCGTGTCCTGCTGGCCGTCGCCATCGACATCGACCACGGTGCCGGTGGCGGCGCCCGCAGGTATCGAGTGGTCGCCGGTGCGGCACCCGGTGGTCGATGGTTCGGTCGACGCGGTGCTGGACGACGTGGCCGAGCCCGACGAGGTCGAACTGGACGAGGTCGGCGGCGCGACCGTCGTGGTCGTGCTGACGGTGGACGTCGTCGTCGACGCCGAGTCGTCGTCGCTGCAACCCGCGACGAGGAGGCCGGCGAGGACGACCATCACCAGCAGGCGGACGACCGCGTCCGGCCCGTCACCGATCAGCTCCAGGACGGTCATGGGAACCCCTTTCGGATCGCGTCCGAGACGCCTCTTCCACTCTGCCTCATCGTCCCGTCACCCGAAACGAGCGCGCGGCGAGGACCGGTCCATCGACGTAGGTGACGACCACGATTCCGGTGGTCGGCATCAACCGCCAGGTGGCCGAGCCACCGGTGGCTGCGACGTCGACCGAGGCTCGGACGCCGCCGCTGGTCGTCAACCACGCCGTGCCCGAGGCGGGGGTGCTGGCCTCGACGACACGTTCGTCGCCGGTGCCGAGGGTGGCGCGACCCTGCGCGTCGATGTCGGGGACGACGATCTGCACCGGCGGGTCACCGGCCAGGTCGTACGCCCAGGGCTCGACGAACCACGCCCCGACGGACTCGGCCTTGCGGACCGGAATCGCGGTGACGCGGTGCTCCGTGGTGCCCTCGACGTCGAGATCACCCTCGAGCACGACGACAACGAGGCCGGGAGCGACCGCGAAGGGGGACAGCGCCGGGTCGGCCGCCGCCCAGGCGCCGAGGCCTTCGGTGGACGTGGTCAGCATCGAATCCATCCCGCCCGCGGCCTCGGCGCGCTGTTCCGAGATCGGACCGACGAAGGAGGCCGCGGTGGCGGTGTCGCCACGGCCGAGCGCGTCGAGGAAGCCGAGCACGCGTTGCGCAGCCTCGTCCTGCCCGGCGGCATCCACCGGTGGCACCCCGGTGGTCGTGGGCGCGACCGATCCGGTGCCGCCATCGGATGCGGTCGGCGTCTGGTCGGCCACCACCGGCGCGGACGGCGCCGTGGACTGGAGGTGCCCGATCCCCACCGTGACGGCCAGCACGATGATCGACGCGGCCACGCCCGCCAGCACCCGCCAGCTGACCCGCCGCTCGTCCGGTGGGGTCGGCCGCAGCTCGTCGAGAGACACCACCGGAGCGAGCTGGTCGCTCCCGGCGCCGGCGGGGGCATCGGCAACCGGGAGGCGACCAGCGTCGCCCGGTGGGTGGACCGTGTCGAGGCGGTGGAGATCGGAGAAGAAGTCGTCCCAGAACGCGTCGTGGTGCTCCGGGATGGCGAGGTGGTCGAGTGCGGACCCGATGACCGGGTCCCGATGGGCGTTCATGGGAGATCTCCTTCGAGGAGCTGGCGGGCCTTGGACCGGGCCCGGGACAGGCGGGAGCGGACCGTGCCCTCGCTGATGCCGAGCACCCGGGCGGCGGTCCGGGTGTCGAAGCCGTGGCCGTCGACCAGCACGACGACGGCCCGGTGGGAGTCGGAGAGCGCTCGGAGAGCACGGACGGTGGCGTCGGCCGCGGTGGCTCGGTCGGCGGGACCGGTGGCGGCCGACCGGCGATCGTCCTGCTCGCTCGCCATGTCGACCGGCCGGGGCCGGCGGCGCCGGCGGCGGAGCTCGTCGACGCAGGCGTTGTAGACGATGCGGTAGAGCCAGGTGCCGGGGTCGGCGTTGCCGCGATAGCGGGGCAGGGCCACGTAGGCCTTGAGGTAGGCGTCCTGGAGGACATCGTCCATGCTGTGGGCGTCAGCGCCGAGGAGCGAGTAGGCCAGGCCCCGCAGTCGCCGGTCGTAGCGGGCGATCAGGGCACCGAAGGCGGCCTCGTCGCCGTGGGTGGCGAGCTCCACCAGCGTCGCCGAAGGGGCGGAGGAGTGCGTCGCCCTCATCGTGCGGCGTCCGCAGCGCAGCTGCGCGCATCGTGATCCATGCCCTTCTGACGTACGGCGCCACCGATTCGCTCCATCGGATTCTCGTAGGGTTCGGCTCACCACCATGACGAGGCTGAGGAGCAGGCGATGATCGTGTTCGTGCACGGGGTGCCGGAGACGGCTGCCATCTGGAACCGGGTGCGGGCCGAACTCGAACGCGAGTCGGTCGCGCTGTCGATGCCGGGCTTCGGCTGCCCGCGCCCGGATGGTTTCGAGTCGACCAAGGACGACTACGCCGGCTGGCTCGCCGGCGAGCTCGCCGCCATCGACGGCCCGGTCGACCTGGTCGGCCACGACTGGGGCGCCGGGCTCGCCTATCGGATCGCCACCGCCCACGGCGACCTGGTCCGCTCGTGGGTGGCCGACGTCGGCAACATCCTCCACGCCGACTACGTCTGGCACGACTTCGCCCAGATCTGGCAGACGGAGGGTGACGGCGAGGCCTTCTTCGAGGCCCAGAACGCCTCGCCCCCCGAGGAGCGGGCCGGGTTCTTCGAATCGATGGGCATCCCGGCCGACGACGCCCGCACCATGGCCGAGGCCGCCGACGACACCATGGCCGCCTCCATCCTCGCCCTGTACCGCTCAGCCCGACCCAACGTCCACGCCGACTGGGGCCCGTGGCAGCCGACGCAGGCACCGGGTCTCGTGCTCCACCCCACCGAGGACCCCTTCAGCGAGCCGACCATGGCGGCCGAGGTCGCCGCCCAACTCGGCGCCCGCTTCGCCACCATCGAGGGCGCAGGCCACTTCTGGCCCGCGCAAGCGCCCGACGCCGGCCGGGCCGTGCTGGAGCAGTTCTGGTCGTCGCTCGACTGAGCCTGGGCCAGGGCGCGATCCACGCCAGCGGAGAGATTCTCAGGCCTGGCGTTCGCGCACCACGGCGGCGAGGTCCATGCGGTCAAGCCGGCGGAAGGCGGGCAGGTGGGCGACGGCTGCGGCACCGAGCACGAGCCCGGCCACCCACAGCCAGGTGGTGCCGTCGATCACCAGGTCGAAGTGGAACACGCCGGTGTCGATGGCGGTGAGGAACTGGCCCGAGACCACGCCGCCGAGGGCCAGGCCGGGAATCAGGGCGAGGGCGACCACCAGCAGTGTCTCGACCAGCACCCAGCGGTGGAGCCGGCGCCGGCCGACGCCGGCGGCGCGCAGGGTGGCCAGCTCGGTGGTCCGCTCGCCCACGTTCACGGTGATGGCGTTGAACACGAGGGCGATGGCCAGCACCACACCGAAGAAGATCATGATGGCGATGAACACGTCGAACAGACCGAGCAGGTCGGTGACCGCCTGCTGGAGCGCGGCGTGGTCGACGACGGCGAGGACGTCGGGGCGGGCCTGGAGCGTGTCTCGCACAACCGACGGATCGACGCCGTCGGCCACCCGCATCGACACCCCACGGGCCGCGCTCCCCCCGATGGCTTCCCAGGTCTGGAGGTCGAGGTAGTTCGAACCGCCCAGCGGCTCCTCGAGGACGCCGATGACGGTGACCATGCCGTCGGCGGCTCCGGCGGTGACCTCCACCCGATCACCGACACCCGCACCGATCTCGTCGGCGGTGGTCTTGGACAGCACCATCCCACCATCGAACGGAACGTCGAACCGGTGCATCTGCGTGCCGCGCTCGAACAGCTGCACCTCGGCGCCAGCGGCGGCGCCCGATGCGGCGATCCGACCGTTCACCAGGTCGGCCGGCTCGGCCGCCGCGACGCCGTCGAGGGCACCGAAGCGCTGCACCGTGGCGGCATCAGCCGGCTGCGCCAGGACGGCGGTGAGGTCGCGGCGATCGAGCGAGGACTGGCGGTGGAGGGCGGCGTTCATGCTGTCGCCCATCCCGGCCGATGCGATCACGACCACAGCGGCGACGACCACACCCACCGCGGTGCCCAGTGCCCGCTTCGGGCGACGGGACAGGTTGCGCAGCGCGATCCGGCCTCCGGTGGGAAGGCGGAACGGCAGGAACCGCTCGACGAACGCTCGGCCGCTCCCGGGCGGCGGCGCCGGCGGGCGGAGCGCCTCGGCCGGCAGGACCCGGGACGCGGTCCGGGCCGGGACGATGGCGACGATGGCGGCGGTGACGAACGCGAAGCCGAGCCCGATGACGGGGGTGAGCGGCCGGAACGACGTGGCCGTGACCGGGATGTCGAGCTCGGACGTGTAGAGCCCGGTCATCAGTCCTCCGAGCAGGGAACCGAGGATCAGGCCGGGGATCGCACCGGCGAAGACGGCCACGAAGGCGTGGGTGGCGTAGTGGCGCTGGATGGTGCGTCGATCCACGCCGTTGGCGGTCAGGGCGCCGATCACCGGCCGGTCCAGCTGCACCAGCCGGCCGAGCACGGAGTAGACGGCGAGCCCGGCGGCGGTGAGGAACAGGATCGGGAACAGCAGGGCCATCTCCCCGAACCCGGAGACGTCGATCTGCAGGGTGGCGTTGGAGGCCTGGTCCGCTCGGTCGTAGACGTCGATGGCGCCGGCCGCCTTCGCCGCCGAGCGCATGCGGACCACGGCTGGAGCACCGGAGGCGGTGAGCACGACCTGGGCGGGCGCGTCCGGTGCCATCTGTTCGGCCAGGGGCTGCGGGGCGAACACCACCGCGAAGTCGTCGGGGACGGTGATGGCCTCGTTGCGGCTCCGGGCCAGCCACAGGTATTCGGCCGACGCGGCCACGCCCCCGACACGCACCGGCGTCAGCGTGCCGTCGACGACCACGCTGACCGTGTCGCCCACCCCGAGATGGAAGTGGTCGGCGGCGTGCTGCTCGAGCACGACGGTGTTCGCGTCCGTGGGGTAGGAGCCGGCCGAGAGGAGCAGGCGGTTGACGTCGGGTTGGTCACCGACCGGGATCGACACCACCCGACCCCGCAGTTCGCGGTCGGCCAGGCCGAGGGGCACGTCGGCCTCGATCCGGGTGGTCACCGCCGTCACCCCGGGATCGGCGCGGGCGGCGTCGGCCACCTGGGCCGTGTCGCCACCGGTGACCCAGAGGTCGGCGAAATCGAGGTCGCGGTAGACCCGCTGGTACGACGTCTCCAGGTTCCGATAGGCGTCGTAGGTCGACGAGAACATGGCCAGCCCGCAGCCGACGGTGACGGCCACGGCGATGAGCTGGGCCCGCCGGCGGCGGAGGTCGCGGGTGGCCTTGCGCAGCAGGATGCGGCCCACCGACATCAGTCGGCCTCCGCCAGCCGACCGTCGACGAGCCGGATCACCCGGTCGGCCACGTCGGCGATGGACGGGTCGTGGGTCACCACGACCACCGTGCGACCGTGCTCGTGAGCGGCGGCGACCAGCAGATCGACGACCGAACCCCCGGTAGCACGGTCGAGCGCGCCGGTGGGTTCGTCGCACAGCAGGACCGGCGCCTCCTTGGCCAGCGCGCGTGCCACCGCGACCCGTTGTTGCTGTCCGCCGGACAGCTCGCCCGGGAACCGGTCGAGGTGGTCTCCGAGACCCACCGCTTCGAGCGCCGACCGGGCGCGTGTCGCGGCGTGCTCACCGGTCAGCTCGGCGACCAGCTCCACGTTCTCGCCTGCGGTGAGCGTGGGCACGAGGTTGAAGAACTGGAACACGAAGGCCACGTGCCGGCGCCGGAAGTCGGTCAGCTGATCGGGATCGAGGCCACCGAGGTCGCAGCTGTCGACCACCACCCGACCCGAGTCGGCCACGTCGAGGCCGCCGATCACGTTGAGCAGCGTCGTCTTGCCCGACCCCGACGGCCCCAGCAGCACCACGAACCGACCCGGGCCGATGTCGAGATCGATGCCGTCGAGGGCGTGGACCGCGGTCTCGCCCTCCCCGTAGGTGCGGCGCACGGCATCGAGGTGGACGACGGTGTCGGTGACGGTCTGTCGATCGACGAGGGACATCAGGACGCTCCTTCGGCGGGTGGGGGCGAGTCGGTGGGTCGGGGCGGCGGGAACACGAACAACCCGTTGGCCAGCAGATCGAAGACGGCGGCGAACCAGCGCTCGGACGGCCCGTCGGTCCAGACCCGCTCCCCCAGGTGGCGGGCGAGGTGCGGCTCGAGCAACAAGCTCCCGAGGTCGAGCGACAGCAGGATGAGGGCCCGAGCGAGGGGGTCGGCGCTGGGACGCACCATGCCGGTGGCCTCCAGGTCCTCCATGGCTCCGAGCGTGGCGCCCACCAGTTGATCGACCAGTTGCGCGCCGCTCGGACCGCCCTCCTGCAACGAGCGACGCAGGTAGGCCATGACGTCCTCCTCGTCGTCGAGCCGGCGGAGCAGCTCGGTGGTGAGCGACGAGGCGTCGCCGGCGTCGAGCTCGGCGAACAGGTCACGAACGCGCTCCACCACGTGTTGGTCGACCGCTCGGCGCAGACCTTCCTTCGATCCGAAGTGGTGGTTGATCAACGGCGCCGACACGCCCGCCGCGTCGGCGATGGCCCGCACGCCGGTGGCGTCGAAGCCCCGGTCGGCGAAGCAGGCGATGGCGGCCCGGATGATCCTGGTGGGGCCGTCATCCACTGAACACATGTTCAGCATCTTCGCTGAACACTCGTTCAGCTGTCAAGCGCGGCCAGACTGTCCCGATGATCGACGAGGCGGCGGCTCCCTCCACCCACTTCGACTCGGCGCGGGCCTGGCGGGTGGCGGCCGGAGCCGGCCTCGCCTCGGGGACGGCTTTCGGCACCGCCTACACGTTCGGATCCTTCTTCGATGCCATGGCCGACGACTTCGACACCGGCCGCGGCGCCACCGCGCTGGTGTTCGGCATCACCCTGCTGCTGTTCTTCGGGCTCGGCATCGTGTCGGGTCCTCTGTCCGACCGGGTCGGGGCCCGCCGGCTCGTGCTCACCGCCGCCGTGCTCATCGCCGGCGGGTTGGCCCTGACTTCGCGGGTCGACTCGGTCTACGTCGGCTACGTCACCTACGGCCTCGGGGTCGGCCTCGGCGGCGGGCTCATCGCCACCCCGATGTATGCCACGGCCGGGGGCTGGTTCATCCGCCGGCGGGCCCTGGCCATGGGCGTCGTCGCGTCCGGCAACGGGCTCGGCACCCTGCTGCTCGTGCCCCTGGCCGAGAAGCTCATCGACGCCCACGGCTGGCGTCGCGCCTACGTGCTGCTCGGGCTCATCGACCTCGGCCTGTTCGGGCTGGCCGCGCTGGCGTTGCGGCGACCACCCGGCGCCATGCCGCCGCCCCCCGCCTTGGCCCACATGCGCTCCATCGCCCGGATCCCCGCCTTCCGGGTCCTGTTCGCCACCGGCCTGCTGTTCTCGGTGTCGCTGTTCATCGCGTTCGCGTTCATCGTCGACTTCGCCACCGATGACGGCGTGACCGCGTCGCGGGCCGCGTTGCTGGTGGCCATCGTCGGGGCCACCAGCATCCTGGGCCGGGTCGGCATCGCCGCGCTGAGCGGGAGGCTCCCGGCCGTGCGGCTCCTCCAGGGCTGCCTCGCCGCCCAGCCGGTGGCGTTCGTGCTCTGGTACGTCTCCGATGGGCGCTACCCCGTCCTGATGGCGTTCGCCGTCACCATGGGGGTTGCCTACGGCGGGTTCGTGGCCCTCGGCCCCGAGGTCGCGGCCGTGCTCTTCGGCGTGGTCGGCCTCGGCAGCATCATCGGGATGCAGTTCCTCGGCGCAGGGTTGGGCGGCCTGCTCGGCCCGACGAGCGCCGGGTTCCTCGCCGACGCCAGCGATGGGCACACCGTGCCCATCCTGTTCGCCCTCGGCGCGTCGGTCCTGACGGTGCTGATCTCGCTGCGGTTGCCCACCCATCAGGTCCTCGGCGCCGAGGACGTCGTCTGACGGGCCGATCCAGTGGTCAGCGTCAGTGGTTCCGGAGGGCGTCGATGAGCTCGTCCTTGGTCATGTCCGACCGACCCTCGATGCCGATCTCCTGGGCGCGTTCGTAGAGATCGTCCTTCGTCCACTCCTCGTAGGCCTGCGACGAGCCGCCACGCTTGGCTGCGGTCTGGCGGTCGGTGTTGGCGATCCGCGCCGCCTTCTCCTTCGACATGCCTTCGTCGCGCAGGGCCTCGTACTGCTCGTCGTCCTTGACGCTGGGACCGGGGTTCTGGCCTGGCATGGCGTTTCCTCCTCGTCGTGGTCGGGATGCCCGTCTCACGCGGTTCGATAACCAGCACCCCGACGGTCCAGTACCCCCGCCCGGCACACTGGCGGGATGGAGTACTCGAACCTCGGAACATCCGGCCTCCACGTCTCGCGGATCTGCCTCGGCATGATGAGCTACGGCGACCCGGCGTGGCGCGAGTGGGTGCTCGGCCCCGACGACGCCGAACCGTTCGTCACCGCCGCCCTCGATGCCGGCATCAACTTCTTCGACACCGCCAACGTCTACTCGTTGGGGGCCAGCGAGGAGGTGACCGGGTCGTTGCTCAACAAGCACGCCCGCCGGGACGAAGTGGTCGTCGCCACCAAGGTGTTCGGCCCCGACCGTGCCGATGCCAGCCGCAACGAGCACGGCCTGTCCCGCAAGAGCATCATGGCCGCCATCGACCGGTCGCTCACCCGGCTCGACATGGACTACGTCGACCTGTACCAGATCCATCGCTTCGACCGCAGGGTCCCCATCGAGGAGACGATGGAGGCCCTGCACGACGTGGTGCGGGCAGGCAAGGCGCTCTACATCGGGGCGTCGTCGATGGCGGCGTGGCAGCTCGCCCACATGCAGGAGGCGGCCCGGGCCAACGGCTGGACCGAGTTCGTGTCGATGCAGGACCAGTACAACCTCCTCTACCGGGAGGAAGAGCGCGAAATGCTGCCCCTGTGCGCCGCCGAGGGCATGGGGGTCATCCCCTGGAGCCCGCTGGCCCGCGGGCGGCTGGCCCGGCCACCGGCGCAGTTCGCCGAGGGCGGCACCACCCGGGCCGGGTCCGATCCGTTCCAGGACGCCCTCTACGAGACGGCCGAGACCGACATCGTCGCCGAAGTGGCGGCGGTGGCCGGCGAGCTCGGCGTCGAGCAGGCCCAGGTCGCGCTGGCCTGGCTGTTGGCCCAACCCGACGTGACCGCCCCCATCGTGGGCGCCACCAAGCTGTCCCACCTCGAGGCCGCCATCGCCGCCGTCGACGTGACGCTGAGCGACGAGCAGCTCGAACGGCTGGGCGCGCCATACCGGCCCCGACCGATCCTCGACCACTGACCCCGCAGCCAACCGTGGCAGAGCAGGACCAGATCGGGACCACCCTGCACGTGGTCGACCCCCGCAGCGACGACGCCATCTGGTCGATGCGCCAGTACTTCGCCGAGCTCGACCGACGCTTCCCCGACGGCTTCGACCCCGGCGACGCGCTGGTCTCCGATGCCCCGGGCCTCGAGGCGCCGGGCGGCTCGTTCGTCGTCGCCCGCCGCGACGGCGAGGTCGTCGCCTGCGGGGGTGTCCAGACCATCGGGGAGGGCATCGGGGAGATCAAGCGGATGTGGGTGTCGGACACCGTGCGGGGCCAGGGCCTGGGACGGCGGATGCTGTCCGAGCTGGAGGCGCGCAGCCGGGCGCTGGGCCACCACACCGTGCGGCTCGACACCAACAGCAACCTCCCCGAGGCCGTCGCCATGTACCGCAGCTCCGGCTACGTCGAGATCGAGCGCTACAACGACAACCCGTACCCCGACCACTGGTTCGAGAAGCCGCTGGCCTGACGGGGCGTAGGTTCTGGCCATGACCGTCGCCGAAGTCGCCGCCGATCTCCGGGCCGAGCACGACGCCCTCGACCGGGTCGTCGCGCCGCTCACTGCGGAGCAATGGGCCACGTCCACACCGAGCCCGGGGTGGACGGTCTTCGACCAGATCGCCCATCTCACCTACTTCGACGGCACCGCCACCACCGCGATCACCGACCCGGATGCGTTCACGGCCGGCAACGAGGCCCTGTTCGCCGCCCTGGCCGACGGCACCGCCAGCATCGACGAGCAGACCCTGGCGTGGAGCCGGGAGCTCGCCCCATCGGAGCTGCTCGCCCGCTGGCGCCAGAACCGCGCCGGGCTCCTCGACGCCGCCGCCGGGCTCGCCGAGGACACGCGCGTGGTGTGGTACGGCCCGTCGATGGGCGCACGGTCGTTCCTCACCGCCCGGCTCATGGAGACCTGGGCCCACGGCCAGGACATCGTCGACGCCGTGGGTGCCGAGCGCCCCGCCACCGACCGCCTCCGCCACATCGCCCAGCTCGGCGTGATCACCCGGAGCTGGTCCTACCGGAACCGCGGCCTCGAGGTGCCCGACGGGTCGGTCCAGGTCTCGCTGACGGCCCCCTCCGGCGACACCTGGACGTGGAACGACGACGCCACCGATGGGGCCATTTCGGGCCCGGCCGAGGACTTCTGCCTGGTCGTGACCCAGCGCCGTCACGTCGACGACACCGGGCTGGTCACCACCGGGCCTCTGGCCCGGGACTGGATGGAGAAGGCCCAGGTGTTCGCCGGCGGTCCCACCGACGGACCGCGGCCGCGCCCCTGACACGAGAGCGATGCGCGCGCAGATGGACCCTCGGACCACGACGATGCCGGAGCGAGAAACCGCCCCGTGGGGCAATCGCGATCTGCGCCGGTACGGTCGGAACTCCACCCACCGACGAGAGGACGTCATGGCTGACAACGGCGATCGAGTACGACTCCACTACACCGGCCGGTTGCAGGACGGCACCGTCTTCGACAGCTCCGAAGGTCAGGACCCCATCGAGTTCGAGGTCGGCAGCGGCCAGATCATCCCCGGTGTCGACAAGGCGGTCCAGACCATGTCGGAGGGCGACAGCCA
The DNA here is from genome assembly GCA_963747745.1 of uncultured Acidimicrobiaceae bacterium. GTDB lineage: Bacteria > Actinomycetota > Acidimicrobiia > Acidimicrobiales > Salinilacustritrichaceae > Salinilacustrithrix. The sequence goes on along the minus strand of CAVVGJ010000022.1, from coordinate 165,386 downwards.
GACCGTGACCGTCGAGCCCGCCGACGCCTACGGCCCCCGGGAAGAGGGCCTCGTCCACTCCGTCGAGCGATCCCAGCTCCCGGAGGGCACCTCCGAGGGGGCTGCGCTCGAGGCGCAGATCAACGGTCAGCCGGCCATCCTCTGGGTCACCGAGCTGGGCGAGACCACCGCCACGGTCGACGCCAACCATCCGCTGGCGGGCAAGACCCTGGTGTTCGATCTCGAGATGGTCGAGGTCATCGCCGCCTGAGGAGCAGGGCGGTCTACGTCCTGAGTGGCGGCAGCAACTGAATCGGTCAACCGGGCTCGTCGAGCTCGCGCTTGAGCACCTTCCCGGTGGCGTTCCGGGGCAGCTCGTCGACGAAGGTCACCGACCGGGGAACCTTGAAGTTGGCCAGATTCGCCCGCACGTGGGCCTTCACCTGCTCAGCGTCGAGCGAGCACCCCGGAGCGCGCACCACGAAGGCGGCCAACCGCTTGCCGTACTGGTCGTCGTCGACGCCGACGACCGCGACCTCGACGATGTCGGGGTGATCGGCGAGCAGGTCCTCGACCTCGCGGGGGAAGAGGTTCTCGCCACCGGACACGATCATGTCGTCGTCGCGTCCCCCCACGAAGAGGCGACCGGCGCCATCCCAGTGCCCGACATCTCCGCTCGACAGCAACCCCTCGATGGAGGCCTTGCTGTCGCCCCCGGTGTAGCCGTCGAAGCGCAAGCCGCTGCCGACGAAGATGCGGGCGTCGACGCCCGGGGTGGTGATCAGCCGATCGCGATCGTCGTAGAGGCGGACCTCGACGCCCGGGAGCGGTCGGCCGGCCGTGCCCGGAGCTTCGCGCAGGTCTTCCGGGGTGGCGACGGTCGCCGCCGCGACCTCGGTCGAGCCGTACATGTTGTAGAGGTTGTCGCCGAACGCCTCCATCCACCGCAGCGCCAGCGAACCGGGGAGGGCGGCGCCGGAGCACAGCACGACCTCGAGCGCCGAGGCATCGAGGCCGTCGAGCGTCGACGACGGCAGGTCCAGGATGCGCTGCAACATCACCGGGACCGCCGTCATCGCCCGGGCCCGATGCTCGGCCACGAGGCGCATGACGACCTCGGGATCGAAGCGGCGGGTCAGCACGAGCGTCTGCGCCAACGATGCGCCCATCGCCAGGGCCGCGTTCCCGAGTGAGTGGAACATGGGGGCAGGGACGACGTGGACGTCGCCGAGGCGGAACGGCACCCGCTGGAACAGGGACGTGGCCGCGACGATGTCGCCGATGCCGTCGGAGCTGCGCGACGCACCCTTGGGGACGCCGGTGGTCCCGGAGGTCAGGATCACCTGTCGGCCGCGGGCTGCGGGACGAATGGTGCGCGCCTGTGCCGTCCGCGCCAGGAGCGTCGGCAGGTCTTCCGCGTCCGCCCGCGAGTCGGGACCGTCGGTGACGAGCCGGGCCAGGCCGGGAGCGTTCGTCACGACCGCATCGCTGAACTCGGCATCGTGGATGAGCAGGGAGCCCCCCTCGCGGCGCATCACGTCGGCGAGCTGGGGGCCGGCGAATCCGGTGTTCATGTAGAGGACGCCGGCTCCCACCTTGTCGAGAGCGACCGCGGACAGCACGAACCACCGGCTGTTCCGCGCCAGCAGAGCGACCGGCGTCTCCGGCTCCACGCCCCGGGCGGCCAGCGCGGTGGCGAGCCGACCCGAGAGGTCGTCGACCTCCTCGAAGGTCAAGGTGCCGGTGTCGTCGATCAGCGCGATGGCGGTGGGATCCCGCTCCGCCGAGGCGGCGTAGCCCGCCGCCAGCGTCGGCCCCCAGCGGCGCACGGCTCGCAGCGTGGGCACCACCAGCCGGGGGTCGAGCATCCCGATGCGACGCATCGAGTCGACGGCCACGACGTTGAGACGGAGTCGATCCAGCCAGGGGTGCGAGATGAGCATGGGGCCGGTGCGGCCTATGCCATGGCCAGCAGGGCGAGGAACGACTTGGCCCATGCCTCCAGATCGTTGTTCTCCACCTGGTGCCGCATCGCCGTCATCCGGGCCCGTTCCTCGTCCGGCCCCATGCGGACCGCAGCTTCGATCTGGTCCTTGAGACCCTCGGTGTCGTACGGGTTGACGAGGAACGCGTCGGACAGCTCCTCGGCTGCGCCCGCGAACTCCGAGAGCACGAGGGCGCCGGCGTTGTCGACCCGGGCCGAGACGTACTCCTTGGCCACGAGGTTCATGCCGTCCTGGAACGGGGTCACGAGCAAGACGTCGGCGGCGCGGTAGAGCACGAGCAGCTCCGAGAACGGCAGGCCCTTGTGGATGTACTGGACCACCGGGCGACCCAGCTGGCCGAAGTCACCGTTGATCATGCCGACGAGCTGCTCGACCCGGTTTCGGACGTTGTCGTAACCCAGCACCGCCTCCCGACTCGGTACCGCGACCTGGATGACCGCGGTGCTCTGCGGTTCGAGGCGATGTTCGATGAGCAGCTCGCGGACCGCCTTCAGCCGCAGGTCGATGCCCTTGGTGTAGTCGAGGCGGTCGACACCGAGCAGCACGACCTCGGGATCGCCGAGCTCGGTGCGCAGCCGCTTCACCGCCAGCTCGATCTCGTCGGTGTCGGCTTCGGCCGCGATGGATTGGAAGTCGACGGAGATGGGGAACGACTTGACCACCGCGGTCTGGCGGCCGGCCCGGACGATGCCACCGTCGGCGGCGAACACGATGTCGTCGGTCTCGCAGAACCGCCGGACACCAGACAACACGTTGCGGGCATCGGCCTGGGTCTGGACGCCCACCACGTCGGCGCCCAGGAGACCACCGAGCACCTGATGGCGCCACGGGAGCCGGGACAGCAGCTCGAGCGGCGGGAACGGGATGTGCAGGTAGTAGCCGATCTTGGCGTCGGGACGTTGCTCCCGGATCATGGCCGGCACCAGCTGCAGCTGGTAGTCGTGGACCCACACGGTGCCGCCCTCGGCTAGTTCCTTGCAGGCCGCGTCGGCGAAACGTTGGTTGACCGCCCGGTAGGTGGCCCACGTCTCGCGGTGGAACTGCGCCACCTCGATGGCGCCGTGGTACAGGGGCCAGATCGTCTCGTTGCACGCCCCGCTGTAGTACTCGTCGTGCTCGGCCGCCGACAGGCCGATGCCCGACAACCGGATGTCCTCGAACTCGAAGCGGGCCGACTCGCCGCCCTCGGTGCCGTCCCAACCCACCCAGGCGCCCGTTCGCTCCCGCATCACCGGCAACATGGCCGACACCAGACCGCCGGGACTGAGCGACCACGAACCGTCGTCGGCGAGCCGCACCGGGAGCCGGTTGGCGACCACCACGAACTCGGACGTCCCCTCGTCGGACGACGGTTCCACGATCGAGGTCTGGTCGGTGTCCACGCGTCGGCTCTCCCTGGGATGCTCGAAACCACGATACGTCGATGTTCGGCGGGATCGATACCCGCTGCAGCGGCTCAGAGACCGGCCGCCATCGTGGCGTCGATGATCGACTGGTCGATGCCGCAGTCCTGGGCCGCCTGGATCACCGGGGCGAGCGCCTCGGGTGAGAACGAGGCGATCCCCAGATCGAGCAGCTTCTGCTCGCCCACCCGGTCGAGGACCACGGATCCGGTGCACACCGCCTGGTTGGGCGCGGCGCCCTGGGCGGTGAGCTTGTCGAAGAGCACGCCGTCGATGAGCCCGCTGGGACGCTCGGTACCGAAGGTCGACGGATCGACTGCGCCGGTCTCGGCCGGTGCTGTCGTGGTGGTCGTGGTGGTCGGCAGCGCCACCGCCGAGTACGACAGCGTCGAGACCTCGCCCGAGGTGCGCTCCGACGTGGCGAAGAGGGTGACGGCGATGGCGGCGACGATGGCCACCGCCCCGAGCCAGGTCGCGATCCGCACGCCCGTGGGCCTGGCCGCGAGCACCACCGACTTCTGGGCGTCGACGGCTCCGGTCACGAGGTGACCGTTCTCGTCGGCCCACACGAGGAGCGGCGGCATCACGACGAGGGCGGCGAGGAGGGCGACCGACACGTTGAGGGTGACGATGATCCCGAAATCGCGCAGCAGCGGCAGGGCCGAGCCGATGAGCACCGCGAACCCACCGATGGTGGTGACCGCCGAGGTGAAGAAGGCGCGGCCTGTCCGGCGGGCCGCCTGGTTGCTGGCGTCCCGCGGAACGAGGCCGGCCTGACGCTCCTCCAGGTACCGGGCGAGGATGAGCACGGAGAACTCGGTGCAGCTCGCCACCACCAGCGGGCCCGACACCGTGGTGAGCGGCGACAGCGTGAGCCCGAACGCGCCGACCACCACCGACGAGGTACCGACGGCGAGGCCGATGGGCACGAGCGTGAGCAGGGCCCGGGCCAGGCTGCGATAGCGGATCAGCAGCCACAGGGCGACCAGGGCGAGGCCCAGATAGGTGAGCACGGCACGGTTCGCCGACAGGTTTCGCAGCAGGCCGACACCGACCACGGCGAGGCCGGATGGCACGGCGCGCATCACCGGCTCACCGGGGTCGAGCCCGGTGCGCAGGATCGAATCGTCGGGGACGTCGACGGCGGCGATCCGCTGGTCGAGATCGGTCTGGAGCCGATCGACCAGCACCGCCCGCTGGTCGAGGCTCGCCGGTGCCAGCTGCAGGCTGATCTGGGTCGCAGTGCGGTCGGGGTTGATCAGGACCCGCTCGATGTCGGGCGGCAGCACCTTGGCCGCCGCCTCGAGGTCGGCGGAGGTCGGGGCCAACGGCGTGGCCCCGGGAATGTCGATGATCTTGCCGATGGTGCCCACCAGGCTCGAACTGGTCACCACGTCGGGACTCGACTCGGCGTCGATGATGAACTGGTTCACCACCTCCGAGACCGGGTCATCGAGCACGTTGTTCGCCTCGACCAGCACACCGAGGGTGGACGAGAACCCGGTGTCCTGCTCGAGGGTTCCGACGTCGCGCACGGTCTGGGTGTCCTGGTTGATCCAGCGCAGCGGGTCGGACTCGATCTTGAAGCTGCCCTCGAGCATGATGCCGCCGATGAACAGGGCGACCGACGCCACCACCAGCGGGATGGCAGCCCGGGACGGGAGGCCGCCCAGCCATTCCACGGCCCGCTCGACGCGGGACTCCTGGCGGTGCGACGTGGGCACGCGGTACTCGCGGATGCCCAGCACCGCCGTGGGGATCACGATGCCCATGGCCACGAGCACGACGATGCCGACGGCCAGCATCACGCCGAAGTCACGGATCATCGGCACCTGCGAGACCTGCAGGGCGAGGAAGGCGACGACACCGCTGACCGTGGCCGCGATGAGCGCGGGCGCCAGGTTGGCCACCGTCTCCGACATGGGGTGCTCGTCGGTGTCGAGGACCACCTCCTCCTCCACCCGGTTGTGGATCTGGATGGCGAAGTCGATGCCGAGCCCGATGAGGATCGGCAGGCCAGAGATGGTGACCAGCGACAGATCCACGCCGATGAACCCGAGCAGGGCGAACGCCCAGGTCACCCCGACCAGCACGGCGAGCAGGGGCAGCAGGCGCCACCGCACCCGGAACAGCACCAGGAGGATGAGCGCCATGAGCGCGAAGGCCGCCGCCCCGAGGGTGAGCATCCCGCCCTGGAGGTAGTCGTTGATGTCGGTGAGGAACACCGGCGAGCCGGTGGTGATCACGTCGAACCCGTCGAGGTTGACGGTCTTGGTGACCGAGGTGACGGCCTTGGTGCCCGAGGCGAGGGCGTCGAGGTCGGCGTTGCCCGTGAGCAGCACGGCCCCGACCGCGGTCGTCCGGTTGGGGAACGACGACAGCAGGGACGCCCGGACCTGGAGATCAGCGGCCGCCGGAGGGGTGACGGTCCCGTCGTCGGCGACGGTGAAGCCGGCGTTGTCGAAGAGCAGGAAGTCGTTCCAGGCCGGGTTCGACATGGCTTGCTCGCCGACCGCGCCGAGCCGGGCCAAGGTGGTGGCCAGGTCGGCCTGGCGGATCGCCTTCGCCGCCTCGTCGGGTTCGCGCTTCACCGCGGACAGCAGCGCGTTCGTGCCGACGCCTTCGGTGGCGATGGCCTCGGAGTACTTCACCGCGGTGAGCGGCGCGACCACCGAGTAGACCTCGGGGATCGTGCGGAGCTGGGTCTCGAGCCGCTCCATCTCGGCGAGGTTGGCGCCGGTGAACAAGTCGCTGACGTCGACACCATCATGGGCTCGGAACAGCAGGATGATGGCCTCGCCACCGAAGTCGTTCTGGAAGGCGACGTTGTCGATGGCGATCTGGGAATCCGAGTTCAGGTAGCTGTCCTGTCCGGTGGCGAACTGGAGCTGCTGCAGACCGAAGCTGAGCAGGCCCGTGATCACCACGACGAGCGCGAGCACCGCGTACCAGTACTTGCCGACTTGGACCGCGGCGTTCCGCCAGAACTTCTCCATGCGCGGAGGGTACTTGTGCACGTTCACCGGCGTACCGGGCGACAGACCCGCACGTCCTGGACCGAGGTCCGTTACGTGGGGGTCGGAAGACCCTGGCGCATAGGACGCGTGAAGAGCGGGTAGATCCGCACGAGCTCACCCCAGGAGGAACCACCCATGGGCATCATCCGCAAGACCTTGTCGATCTCCACCCTCGGTCTGGTCAACTGGCGCTCGAAGAAGGAGCAGCTGCGTGAAGCCACCGAGCAGCTGGAGCTGACCCGAGCCGACCTCGAGCAGGCCGCGGAGAAGCACTCGCGACTGCGTTCCAAGCTCGACGAGGCGGAGCGCCGGGTCCAGGAGGCCGAGCTCGGAGCCCTCCGCGACGCCAGGGTCGCCCGCCGTGCGGGCCGCAGCGAGGCGCGTCGTCGCCTCGGCCGCGGTCGTATCGCGTTCGGCGCGGTTCGCGACGTCGTCGAGCCACTGGTCGACCAGACTCGCGACGCGGGCCGGCGCATCGCCGCCGACGTCCAGCCGGCACTCGACAGTGCGTCGAAGCGGGCCCGCAAGCAGCAGCGCAAGGCGCGGGCCAAGGCCGACAAGCGAGCCAAGAAGCTGCGCAAGCGGGGCGGGCAGATGGCCGACGACATGCGGGAACGAGCCGAGGAGCTCGTCCACTCGTGACGTCGTGACCGGGGCGCGGGAGCTCAGCCGCCGAGGATCGGGCGCAGGCCGTCCGGCCCCAGGACGAGCAACTCGCCGTCCTCGAGCTCGGCGAAGGAGATGACCGGCCCGGCGTCGGGCACCAGTTCCACCGGTTCCTGATCCGGGGCGTCGGCGGGGACCGCCCGGATCCAGCCGCCGCAGTAGTCGCCGAACAGGTACCACCCATAGAGCGAGCCGATCGCCGCACCCCGATACACGTAGCCGCCGGTCACCGAGCAGCCCTGCCCGTGGTCGTAGGTGACGACGGGCGCCACGAACGCCGGGTCGGGGGCGCCCTCGAAGGGCCGGTCGCCTTCGACGTCGTCCCATCCGAAGTTGGGCTTCGCTGCACCCGGGTCCACCACGGATACCTCCTCCACCGTGTCCTGGCCCACGTCGCCGATCCAGAGTTGGTCGGTGCGGCGATCGAAGCTGTAGCGCCACGGGTTCCGCAACCCGATCCCCCACACCTCGGGCCGTCCGCCCCAGTCGGGGTTGGACGCCGGCGCGGTGATTCCCCCCGCCGGGTCGGGCTCGACGCGCAGCATCTTGCCCAGCAGACGGCTGGGATCCTGCGCCACCTCTCCGGGATCACCGCCGCTGCCGCCGTCGCCCGTCCCGATCCACAGCAGTCCGTCGGGACCAAACACGAGGTCACCGCCGTTGTGGTTGGGATAGGGCTGGCCGACCTCGAGGTGGAGGACGCCGTCCGTGGGTCCACCGACCGGTCGTCCGTCGGCCAGGGGCCACGATCGGATGTCGGTGTCGCCGTCAGAACCGGTGAAGTCGACGTAGAGCCGGTCGCCGGACGGAGCGATCGCCATGCCGAGCAGGCCGCGCTCACCGCCCGAGGAGACCAGGGCGCGCAGATCGAGCACCACCTCGGTCGACCCGGAATCCAGATCGACCGAGCGGATGGTGCCGTCGAGCGTCGAGACGAGGACGGGTCCGTCGCCGGCCGGGTCCACGACCGCCGACGGCCGGTCCAGTGCCAGGAGCGGACCGAGCCGGATCGCCGGATCGGTCCCCGTGGGGGGCTCGGTCGACGAGGTGACCGACGCCGGACCCGACGACGCTGACGACGAGGACGAGCCGCTGTCGGCGGACTCCGAGGCGGCGGGTGAGGATCGCTGCTCGGCCTGCTCGGCACCGTCCGACGCCGATCCCCCGTCTCCGGCGACGGCCCAGACCACGAACCCGACGATGACGACGGCCAGAACGGCGACGACGGCGAGGAGGCGGGACGAGCGGGTGTCGGGGACGAACGGCACCTGACGATGATGGCAACAGAGGGACGCCGGCGTGAGGTCACGCCCTTGTTCACGCCTCGGTCACGTGGTGAGCAGCGCCATCCGGTCGGCGAGCCGAGCCGAGCCGAGGTGCCTCGCGACGGTGTCGTGGGCGAGCTGCGCCACCCGGCTCCGGCGCGACGGATCCATCGAGTTGAGGCCGACGGCGTCGACCACCTCCGGCCCTGGTTGGAGCACGAGCACGGGCGTGCCGGCGGCACGGATCTTGCGCACCTCTCGCCCCAGGGTGGCGGCGTGCAGGGCGCGGGCTCCGGTCCACTGCGGCCGTCGGAGCGCGCCACGGGTGGCCGACATCGGACTCGAGACCACGACCAGGTCGAAGCCGAGGCCGGCGACGAGATCGGCATTGGTGGGCGAGTGGACACCACCGTCGATGTAGGCGTGACCGGCGTGGTCAACGGGGCTGAAGTAGCCGGGAATCGCTGACGACGCCTCGACGGCGGTGGCGAGGTGGGCGTCGTGGACGTCGCGCCCGAACACGACGCGTCGGCCGTCCGAGAGCCGCACCGCGCAGATCCACGTCGGCCGGCTGGGCCATGGCTCGTCGTGCGTGCGCCGGATGCGGTCGCCGATGAAGTCGGTCGAGATCCGTCCCACCGGCAGCAGGCCCGCGGCGGCCTTGAACGGCCGGGTCGCCCAGGGCCGGCTCAGGGCCCGGAGGACGAGGAACGGGGCCGCCGGCCGCGGGATCCGCCCTCCGATCTCGGGCGTCGGGAGCTCCATGGGCCCGGCCTTGGCCAGGAAGTCGGCTCCGATCCGGCTCATCGGCCGACCGGTGGCGCCGGCCAGGAGATCACTCGGCGGGACACCCAGCCGCAGGGTCGCGGCCGTACCCGACCCGGCCGACGTCCCCACCACCAGATCGGCCGACCGGGCGTCCCAGCCCAGCTCCTCCAACGCGGCGAGCGTCCCGGCGTGCCAGGCCCCGCCGGCCACCCCGCCCGCGCCGAGCACGAGCCCGACCGTGTGATGCGCCGGCGTCGGCGTCGTCCTGGCCACGATCGCAGTGTGGCACCACGCCCGACGTACCGTGACCCCCAGATCCCGTTCTGGTCGGTCATCGCGACGCGCTCAGCGGCCGATGACCGACCAGAACGAGAAAATACGGCAGGTTGGACGAACCGACGGCCAACTCAGCAGAGGAGCCGGTCGAGCGCGTCGTCGATGCCGACGAGATCGGGTCGGTCCTCGCGGTGGAATGCGCTGATGTGGGTCACCGCGACGGTGTTGGCCTCGACGGTTCCGCCGTCGGTCTCGGGCGGGAGGGCCACCGGGTCGCCCCATGCCATCTCGACGGTGTACGCGCCGTCGTGGCCGGCCCTGGGCACGAGACGGGCCCCGGACATGGCACGCGGCGGGATCGTCCCCACCTCGGCGTGGCGCCAGCCGTCGATCTCGTCGAGCCCGCAGTTCGGAACGTTGAGGTTCACCACGGCAGGCCGATCAGAATGTGCAGCCAGCATCGCCTCGGCCGTGACCGCCGCCACCTCGGCCGCGGTCTCCCAGCGCTGTTTCTGGATCATCTCGTCCCACGCCTGTCCCTCGACGCCGAAGCCGACCACGGACTGGCTGACCGCGATGCCGGGGATCCCCCCGTTCCGGGCCGTCATCGCTGCGCCCACGGTGCCCGAGTGGTAGATCGCCCGTCCGGTGTTCACTCCGGGGTTGATGCCCGACACGACGAGGTCGACCGACCCGAAGACACCGAGCCGGGCGAAGAAGACGCCCAGGGCCGGCGGGCCGGTGACCGACCACGTCTCCGGTACCCCATCGAGCTGGACCCGGTGCACCTCGGGTGAGAGCAGGTGCAAGGTGCCGAGCGCAGCCCCGAAACCCGAGTACTCGCGGTCGGGGGCAACGACGACCACGTCGCCGAGGGAGGTCAGTCGGCGGGCGAGGACGTGGAGACCGACGGAATCGATGCCGTCGTCGTTGGTGACGAGGATGCGCACCCGACTCTTCTACCGGAGATCGGCACGTTCTCCTCGCCGCTACGAGCAGCCGCCGCCGGGGCTCGGCACGTTCGGGATGCTGGGATCGACCACCTCGACATGGACGTGGGGCCAGACGGGGACGGCGCCGCTCTCCTCGACCTGGGAGGCGAACGGCAACACGTGGGCGTGGTCGCCGACGACGGTGACCCCGGCCTCGACGCGCGCCCCGGCGGAGACCTCGAGGCCCTGGAAGTGCAACATCTTCACCTCCCACTCGGGGTGGGCGTCGGGCGCGATGACGAGGTAGTCGTCGTCGTACTTGCAGTAGAGCGTGTAGTGGCCGGCCCGCTTCACCGTGCCCGTCACCGGGGAACGGATCTCGGTGTCGGGGGCCACGACGATGTCGGCGGCGGTCCGCTGGGCGGTCAACCGGCCCCGACTCTCCATGGTGAACGGGTGCACGGCGGTGTCGAGCGCGGTCTGGACCTGTGCGCCCTCGTGGTTCGACTCGTGGAACCCGATGCGCTCGACCACGGCGGCGGGGTGGTGGAGCACGATGTCGCCGACCGTGGCGTAGGGCGAGAAACCGGTCTGCTGCGCATCACGCGGCGGCGGCGCCGGCACCGTGGTGGACGTCGTCGTGGTGGGGGCCGTCGTAGTGGGGGTCGCGATGGTGGAGGTCGTCGCCGGGAGCGTCCCGGTGGTCGAGGTGGGAGCGGCCGTCGTGGGGTCCGGGCTGCGGGCCAGGGCGCCGGTCTCGCCGGTCCCGCCGGTCTCGGCCGCGCCGGACGCGGCGCAGGCACCGGTCACGAACACGACCAGCAACACCGCCCACCAGCTTCGAACCGCCGTCATGGCTCAACGCTAAACCAGCGTCGGGGCCGGCGGAGGTCGGCCCGCCGCACCCGTGTCGCTGGTACGCAGGCGCGTCCAGTTTCCAGGGGGAGGCGGGAGCAGATCAGTGGGACCGGTGCATCTGCGACGGCACGACGTGATCGTCGCCGTCGCTGTCGACGTCCTCGGTCTCGGCCACGGCGCCGCCGAAGAAGACCGACCCGATGGTCGCGCCACCGGCGAGGCCGACGACCCACACGATCACCAGCTTGGCGAGGATGGCGAGGTCGAACATCGGGATGAAGGCCACCGGCGTCAACACGATGGCGCCGATCACCGCCCCGATCACGGTCCCTCGCCACAGCCCACGGCTCATCGAGTCGGGGATCGCCGCGGTGGAGGGGCCGATGGTCCCCGACACGCCGGTCTCGGCGCGCTGGGCATCGACGAGAGGGCTGCCGCTGGAGTCGAAGTGGGGTCTGGAAGTCATGGGATCTCCTCCTGGGGGCGTCGCGGCCTACCTACCCGCGTCAGCAAACGGGCAGACGCCGTTAGGGTCCCGCCGTGCGCCCGCTGACCACGACCGATGTCGCCCGTCGACCCCTGCCCGGCACCGTCGCACCGTCCTCGGTGGCCTTCTCCCCCGACGGCTCCACCCTCACGTTCCTGCTGGCCGATCCGGGCACGCTGCACCAGCGGCTGCACGCCGTGGATGTCGGTTCCGGATCGGCGCGTGCGGTCCCCACTCCCGGCGACGACGTGGAGGAGGCCGACCTGCCGCTCGAGGAACGGCTGCGTCGCGAGCGGGCCCGTGAACTGGCCGTCGGAGTGACCCGCTACGCCTGGTCCACCCGGGCCGAGCGCCTCCTCGTTCCCCTGCGCGACGGGTTGTGGGTCCTCGACGGTGTCGACGGCACGCCCCGTCGGGTGGTCGAGGCGACGCCGGCCACCGGTCCCCTCCTCGACGCCCGCCTGTCCGACGACGGCACCCGGGTCGGCTACGTGTCCAACGGCGAGGTCCACGTCGTCCCCGCCGATGGCGGCCAGCCCGTCGCGGTCACTTCCGGGGCGCACGAGTCCGGCCGGACGAACGGTCTCGCCGAGTTCATCGCCCAGGAGGAGATGGGTCGGTCGTACGGGTTCTGGTTCTCGGACGACGGCGCGTGGATCGCGTTCTGCGAGGTGGACGAATCGGCGATCCCGATCTACCGCATCGTGCACCAGGGCAGCGACGAGGTCGGCCCCGGCGCGGAGGAGGACCACGCCTACCCCTTCGCGGGTGCCCCCAACGCCGTCGTTCGGGTCGGCGTGGTGGCCGCTGACGGTTCGACGGCCGAAGCACCGGTCTGGCTCGATCTCGGCTGCACCCAGATCGGTGACGACCGGTACGTGGCCCGGGTCGACTGGAGCCCCGACGGCGCGGTGCTGGTGCAGATCGAGAACCGGGCCCAATCCCGGCTCGACCTGGTCCGCTTCGATCCCACCACCGGGTCGGGCGAGCTGGTCCGGCGCGAGACGTCGGACGTGTGGATCAACCTCCACGACGATCTCCACTTCCTCCCCGACGGCTCGTTCGTGTGGACCTCCGAGCGCAGCGGGTTCCGCCACCTCGAGCGACGGGAACCGGCTGGCGACCTGGCCGAGGTGCTGACCAGCGGTGAGTGGGTGGTCACCTCGGTGGACGGCGTCGGTGACGGCGCGGTCTGGTTCACCGGAACCCGGGAGTCACCGCTCGAACGCCACCTGTACCGCGTTCCTCTCGACGGTTCCGGCCCGCCCGAGCGGCTGACGTCCGAGCCAGGGGTCCACCGGGCCACCGTGCACCCCGGCACGGGCACCTGGGTCGACACGTGGTCCTCGCCGACGCAGCCGCCCCGGACCGTGCTGCACCGCCCGGACGGATCGACCGCGACGCTGCACGACGCGTCCGAGGATCCGGCGCTCGACGACCTCGATCTGCACCCGCCCGAGGAACGCACCGTGCTGGCCGGCGACGGCACCGAGCTCCACGCCGCCGTCTACCGTCCGACGACGCCGGGCCCGCACCCCACCATCGTGTCGGTGTACGGCGGGCCCCACGCCCAGATGGTCACGCGGTCCTGGGGCGTCACCGTGGCCCTGCGCGCCCAGTACCTGCGATCCCAGGGCTTCTGCGTGGCCGTGGTCGACAACCGCGGCTCCACCGACCGCGGCCTCGCCTTCGAGGGGCACCTCCGACACCACATGGGCACGGTCGAGGTCGACGACCAGGTGGCCCTCGTCCGGTCGCTGGTCGACGCCGGCATCACCGACCCCGACCGGGTCGGCATCTACGGCTGGAGCTACGGCGGCTACCTGAGCGCCCTGTGCCTCGCCCGCCGTCCCGACGTGTTCCACGCCGCCTGTGCCGGTGCTCCGGTCACCAGCTGGGACGGCTACGACACGCACTACACCGAGCGGTACATGGGCACGCCGGCCGACAACCCCCTCGGCTACGAGCACGCGTCGGTGATGACCCACGTCGAGGGCATCCGGAACCGGTCGCTCCTCCTCGTCCACGGACTCATCGACGAGAACGTGCACTTCCGTCACTCGGCCCGCCTCGTCAACGCCCTGATCCGGGCCGGCATCGATCACGAGCTGTTCCTCTTCCCCGACGAGCGCCATGTCCCCCGCCGCGAGGACGACCGCACCTTCATGGAGGACCGCATCGCCGCGTTCTTCTCGCGCACGCTGGCCTGAAACCGGTACTGACGCACCCGCGGATCGGGTACGGGCGGGTCGTCTTCCCCCCAACGACGAGCCCGACGCCTTGTCACCCCCCACCGGACACGAAGGCGATTGGAACCGACAGGTCTTGCCGATGCCTGGCTGGCGCTCGGCGAGGACGATGGCCCCGGAGTGCTCCGGGGCCATCGTCGCGTCCTGCCCGTGTCGCGAGGCCGCCCGCGCTTGGGACCCGACCCGCCCTCCGATAACGTTCGTTATCCATACGAGGGGACCAGCGAGGGGACCAGCAGCACGTGGACGAGCGAGCGACGCCATGACCGACACGACAGACACCACGAGAGCGGCCGGCCGCCCTCCGGTCGAGGACTGGACCACCGACTTCGATCACACCCACCCCGACTACGCCGCGGCCGCCCCCGAGATCTGGGACGATCTCCGTCACCGCTGCCCGGTGGCCCACACCGATCGCTTCGGTGGGGCCTGGTTCCCCACCCGCCACGAGGACGTGGCCGCCATCGCCCACGACACCGAGCACTTCACGAGCCAGGGCGTCATCGTCACCGACTGGCGACCGTTCGCGCCCCGGCCCATCGGGTACGCCCCGCCGATCACCTCCGACCCTCCGTTCCACGCCGAGGCGCGCCGCCTGCTGCTCCCGCCCTTCGCCCCGAAGGCGATCGACGCATGGGAACCGGCGGCTCGGGCATCGTGCCGGCAGCTGCTGGACGACATCGAGGCCGACCTGGGCGACGACGGCGTCGTCGATGCGGTCGTGGCCTTCACCCAGCACATCCCGGTCCGCGTCATCGCCGCCATGCTGGGCCTGCCCGAGGAGGACGGCGACCGGTTCCGGGGGTTCATCCACCGCATCATCGAAGCTCCGGGACAGGCGCCCCCGATCGACCCGGAGGACACGCTCGACCACTACCTGACCCGTGTCATCGAGGAGAAGCGCCACGCGCCAGGCGACGACCTCATCAGCTACCTGATCGGTTCCGAGCTGGCCGGCGAGCCGCTCTCCGCCGATCACATCCGGGGCACCATCGCACTGCTGATCATCGCCGGCATCGACACGACGTGGTCGGCCATCGGGGCCAGCCTGTGGCACCTGGCCCAGCATCCCGGCGACCGTCGGCGCTGGGTCGAGGACCCCGACGTGCGCACCTTCGCCATCGAGGAGTTCCTGCGCTTCTACGCGCCGGTCACCATGGCCCGGCTCGTCGCCGAGGACACCACCATCGGTGGCTGTCCGGTGCACGCCGACGACTGGGTGCTGGTCCCGTTCCCGTCGGCCAACCGCGACCCCGAGATGTTCGACCAGGCCGGCGAGTTCGTCATCGACCGGGCCCGCAACCGACACGCCGCCTTCGGCCTCGGCATCCACCGGTGCCTGGGCTCGAACCTGGCCCGGATGGAGCTGCGCGTCGCCATCGAGGAGTGGATGGACCGCTTCCCCGACTTCTCGCTGGCCGACCCGGCCGCCGTGCGCTGGTCCACCGGCCAGGTCCGTGGCCCGCGCGCCCTGCCGATCCGCATCGCCGCCCCCACCCACTGAGGGAGAACATCGTGAAGATCAACCTCGACCGCGACGCCTGCCAGGGCCACAACCGGTGCTACACGCTGGCGCCCGAGCTCTTCGACGTCGACGACGAGGGCTACGCCGTCCTGCTCGTCACCGGCGACGTCCCGTCCGAGCTCGAGGACAAGGCGCTGCTCTGCGTCGACAACTGCCCCGAGTTCGCCATCGAGGTCGAGCCCTGAACCAGCCGGGTGCCGGGGCGGTCAGACCGCCTCGCCGAGCAGGTCGACCTCGTCGATCTCGATGAAGATGCACTCACCAGGGCACAGCTCCGCCGAATCGACGACCCGCTGCTGGAAGTCGGGGGCGACCGGAACCATCGACGCCGAGCCGCCCGGATCGTTCCCGATGTCCATCCCGTCGCGCACGTAGGCGATGCCGTCCTCGAGGATCAGGAAGATCTCGGGGCAGTGATCGGTGCACAGGCCGTCGCCGGTGCAGAGATCCTGGTCGATCCACACGTGCATGACCCCAGCCTGGCTGGAGAACGGCGCTCGATGGAAGTCACCCGCCGCGCTCTACGCTCGGCGCCGTGATCCACGCCTCGGAAATGGCCACTCTCTGGGTGATCCGTGGCGGCGAGGGAAATCGGTTGGTGCAGGCGTTCCTCGACGCCGGCGAGATCGGCGTCGGCTACCCGGAGCTGCCCGACGGCCACACGGTGGATCGGAGCATGGCGCTTCGGTTGCTGCAGCCCGACCCGGAGGCGCCCGTGCCCGAGGCCGACGCCGCCATGTTCTTGAGCTTCGTGCGGCGCATCGAGGTGGGTGACGTCGTGCTCATGCCCGATCCCGCCGCCGCCGGGTTCGTCTGCGGTGTCGCCACCGGCGACTACACCTACCGCGAGGACATCGATCTCGGCCGGTGCCGTCACCGGCGCCCGGTCGACTGGCGCCGTCGGCTCCCCTTCGACGCCCTGCCCGAGCGGCTGGCCCACCTCCCCCGGCAGCGCCACGTCGTCCACGATGTCCCGGACGGCCGGCTCCGGGACCTCGCGTTGCGATGCTGCCGCCTCGAGCTGGGCGAGGACCCGTTCGACCGCCCCCGGGGCGCCGTCCCGGGCCCGTCGCGCCGCTCGTCGCGGACCCGCGCGCCCAAGCGACCACCGAAGGCATCGACACCCGAGCGCCGCTGCGCCGGATGTCTCGTGGTCAAGCCGGCCGAGGTGTTCGAGGACGGCGGCGACTGGTGCCGCGACTGCCTGTGAGCTGACCTCGCCGCGACGTCACCGAGCGTCACTCCTCGAGCAGGTGACGGAGCTTGGCCCGGAGGCGCTGCACGGTGTTGTCGACGAACTTGTCGGTCCGGTCCATCTGCTCGGCGATCTCGCGGTACTTCTTGCCGCTGAGCAGACCGACCAGCACGTGGGCCTCGTTCTCCGACAACCGGTCGGGCTCGTCCTTGCGGCGACGGGTCCGGCTCCCCTCGAAGTGGACGCGCAGGATCTCGTGCACCGCCTCGTGCCCGTAGGCCTCGAGCAGGCCCTCGATCTCGGTCAACCCGAAGGGCATGCCGCCGCTGTCGTCCATGTCCAAACGCTCGACGACGGAGTGCTCGTGGCTCACCGAGGGCAGCTGCCGTCCGGCCGGGACCCCGTCCTCGGAGCTCTCGCTGTCGTGGTGGGCGATGCGGTCGGCCGAGGTCAGGGGTACGTGCTTCATCCGGTTGGCCGCCTTCACCGCGGTGATGACCTGGCGCTGCATGCAGGTCCGGGCGAAACTCGGGAACGCGGATCCCGCAGTCTCGGAGTAATCGCGGACGGCCTTCCAGAACCCGATCATGGCCTGCTGGCGGACGTCTTGATGATCGCCCCCGGGCACGAAGTACTTGCGCGCCACCGACAGGACCAGACCTTCGTGGCGCCGGAGCAGCTCGGCGACCGCGTCGCGATCCCGATCGCGTTGGAAGGCCGCGACGAGCGCCTCGTCGTCGGTGTCGCTGAGCACGGAGGCTCGGCGTCGTCTGGATGTACCGGCGGGTTCTGTCATCAGCGTCGGCCACCCCCCGGGGCCGCGCGGGTTCGGTCAGTAGCGGAGATGTTCGTGCACTTCACCCGGATGTTCGGCATCGATCAGCTCCCATCCACTCGCAACGCACCAGCGGGAGACCCGATCGGAGAGATCGTCGACGTCGAAGGGCTTGGTGATGTAGTCGTCGGCGCCCGAGATCACCCCTCGCATCACGTCGTCCTGGCCGGCGAGCGCGGTGAGGATGACGTAGACGGTGCCGTCACCAGCCCCGTGGCCGCGCTCTCGTGCCGCCTCCATGGCCTCCACGCCGTCGAGGCCCGGCATCATCACATCGAGCAGGCACAGGACCGGCTTGAACTCGTCGAGCAGGTCGGCGACGTTCTCGCCCGTGTCGGTGACGTGCACCTCCCACCCGTCGAGGGTGAGCAGCGACACGATCAGTGAACGGATGCCCGGTTCGTCCTCGGCGACGACGGCGAGGCGGCGGGTGGTCCCTCGCGGCGGTACGTCGATGTCGACCGGGGCTGATCCCTCGTCAGTTCCCACGCCGGCGAGGGTAGTGGTCCCACCCGCCTCATGGCGGGTCAGAGCGGCTCTGGCTCACGCAACGACTTCGGGCGGGTACCCGGCGCGGTCGACGAGCCAGGCCACCACCGTGAGCGAGGGCCAGATCCGATCGAGCGGGAGGGAGGACCCGACGCCGGAGGTCCAGCGGTCGATCACCTCGGCGGCGGCGTCGTCGTCATCATCGGGGCCGCCGGCGAATCCCGAGGACGTGTCGAGTCCGGGCAGGACCACGATGTCGCCACGGCGAGCGGACCCGCCTCCCGATCGGTCGGGCGGGTCCCACAGCCCGGCATCGACCGCCAGCGCCCGGCCGGCCACGTCGAGGCGGTGGGCGATGGCGCGCCACCCCGCGACCTCGGCCCCTTCGAGCAACGCGACACGCGCCGCCACCCGGTCCCCGCGCAGGAGATGGTCGAGGGCGTCGACCACGTAGGGAGTCTCGGGTCCGCTCACCATCGGTGTAGGCGCGGAACCGGACATGTCGGACACAGCAGCTAGCTTCGCCGTGAGTGCGGCCACCTCCTACCGGAGCGGCGCACTCGCTCTGACCATCGGATGAGGATACGGTCGTTGCCAGATCGATCTCACGGCCAGGGAGGACAAGAGTGCCGCGCATCGCCATCGTCGGGTCCGGCTTCGCCGGCTTGGGCCTGGGCATCCAGCTCAAGCGGCAGGGCATCGACACCTTCACGATCTTCGAGAAGGCCGACGAGGTCGGTGGCACGTGGCGGGCCAACACCTATCCGGGAGCCGAGTGCGACATTCCCTCGGCGCTGTACTCGTACTCATTCGAGAACTTCGACTGGCCCAACAAGTGGTCACACCAACCGGTGATCAAGGCCTATCTCGAACACTGCGCCGACACGTACCACCTGCGGCCCCACATCCGGTTCGGCACGCCGGTCACCGAGCTGCGTTGGGCCGACGACGCCAGCGCGTGGGACGTGACCTCGACACCGGGTGGGGCGGGGTCGGACACCGTGACCGAGCGCTTCGACGTGGTCGTGTCGGCCACCGGGCAACTGAGCCGGCCCCGCTGGCCCGACATCGACGGGCTCGACTCCTTCGGCGGCCCGGTCTTCCACTCCGCCGAGTGGGACCACTCCGTCGATCTCACCGGCAAGCGCGTGGCCTCCATCGGCGCCGGTGCCAGCGCGGTCCAGTACGTCCCACAGGTGGCCAAGGTCGCCGAGCAGGTGACGATCTTCCAGCGCACCCCGAACTGGATCATCCCCAAGAACGATCGCGACTACAGCGACTTCGAGAACGCCCTCATCCGCCGCAGTCGCATGGCGCGAGACCTGCGCCGGTTCTCGATCTGGGCGCGAGCCGAGCTCCTCGGCTTCAACCTGATGAAGCAGAAGTCCGTCGTGCGGGACTTCATGGAGCGATACGCCCGCAAGAACATCGACGAGAAGGTCACCGACCCCGACAAGGTGGCCAAGCTCACGCCCGGCTACCCGATGGGCGCCAAGCGGGTCCTGTTCTCCGACGACTACTACGAGGCCATCGAGGCCTACGACGTCGCCATCGAGACCGACCCCATCACCAAGATCACCGGGGACGCCATCGTCACCGAAGAGGCAGGCACCGACACGGCGGTCGAGCACCCCGTCGACGTGATCGTGGTGGGCACCGGGTTCCACACCCATGACTTCCTCACCCCGATGACGGTGATCGGCCCGGGCGGCCAGAACCTCAACGATCGCTGGCGGGACGAACCGCAGGCCTACCTCGGCATCGGCGTCCACGGCTTCCCCAACCTGTTCTTCATGTACGGCCCCAACACCAACCTGGGCCACAACTCCATCGTGTTGATGATCGAGTCGCAGTGCCGCTACCTGCTGTCGCTGTTCCAGCAGATGGCGGCCAAGTCGATCCAGGCCGTCGAGGTGCGGGCCGAGGTCCAGCAGGCCTACAACGACGAGCTGGCCGAACGGCTGGCGAAGTCGGCGTGGGTGCTGATCGAGGACAGCTGGTACCTGCAGGGCGGCAAGGTCACCAACAACTGGGTCGGTCGCACCACGGAGTACCGCCGGCGCACCAATCACGCCGATCTCGACGACTTCGTCCTCACCCCGATGCCCCTCCCGACACCCGCCCCGGCCTGAGCTCGCCTTCAGTCACCAGAGGGGGTACGGGGCGACGCATACCAGGCCACCCGGTCCCGGCCGGCGCGCTTGGCCTCGTAGAGGGCGTCGTCGGCGTTGTTGATCAGGGTCTCGACCGTCGTGCCCGCCTCGGCCACGGCGACTCCGATGCTGCAGTGCAGCGCGATGCGAGCATCCGACGCCACCACCTGCTCGCCGATGTGTCGACGGATCCGCTCGGCCGTGACCTCGATCTCGGTACCGCCCTCGTCCACCACGCCGGCGACGAGGAACTCGTCCCCGCCCAGCCGGGCCACGATGTCCGCCGAGCGGGTCGCGGAACGCAGCGCGTCGGCAGTCATGCGGAGGGCGGCGTCGCCGGCCGCGTGACCGTGGCCGTCGTTGATCGGCTTGAGGCCGTCGAGGTCGATGAACAGGGCCATGACCGCCCCGCCATCGCGCTCGATCCGGGCCAGATCCCGCTCGATCATCTCGAAGGCCGCGGCGCGGTTCAGCAGGCCGGTGAGCGCGTCGTGGGTCGCGGCCACCTCCAACTCGCGGCGGCGCTGCTCGGCCACCTGGATCGACGACCGCAGCCGGTTCAGCGCCACTTGGAGCGCCATGCCGGTCCGACCGGGCAGCTCGTCGCTGAGCACGGGGGCCTCCGGATCATCGGCCAGCGCCACCGCGTGCGCTTCGACGGCGGCGAGGGTCGTGGCCATGTCGTTGAACGCCGTCGCGGTGTCGATCAGCTCGCGTGGCCCCGACGGCGCGATCGGCTCGAGGTCGAACCGGCCATCGTGGATCTGGTGGGCGGCCCGCTCGAGACGATGCACGGGACGGGTGACCCGCCGGGCGAGCACCACCGCGCCCGTCAGCGACAACACCGCCAGCAGGGTGGCCGCCGCCACCTGGGCCCGGAGCTCGCGCGTGGCATCGGCGGCCACCACGTCTCCGGTACGACGCAGGTCGAGTCCGGCCGACTGCACCACGTCGGCGAGACCGCGACCCCACGCGGCGCCGTCGACGAAGGCATTGCCGAACGCCTGCGGATCGCCGGCCAGGGGCGACTCCTCGCCGTGCAGCACCGTGGTCACCACATCGGCGAGCGTCGTCTCGAACCGGGCCGTGCCGGGGTCCTCGCGGTGCGCCGACCAGGCCGCCGCCGCCCGGGGGCCGAGGCTGGACGGGAACGCAGCGGTGGCGGCCTCGTAGCGGTACGTGGCGGCCAGCAACTCGGTCGGGTCGGCCCGGTCGGCGCCGTCGAGGACGGCCTCGATCGAGAGCCCGGCGCGAGCCGATCCGCTCCGCATGGCGACGAACGCGTTCCACAGGGCATCGAGACGGGCGTGCACCGTCCCGGGAAGCCGGTCGGATTCGACCTCACGGCTCACGGCCGAGAACTGCGCCGTCCACATGGTGTCGACATCCGCGATCAGCGCGCCGAACGCGCTCCGGACCGCGCCGAAGCCCGCCCGGCCGGCATCGATGTCGGCCCGCACCGCAGCGATCTGACGGAGATCGGCGGCGAGCTGCGGCACCGAGGCGAGGAAGGGATCGTCGTCGACGGCCGTCCGCGCCTGTTCGAGCTGGCCCACGAAATCCACGCCGAACAACTGGGTGAGGACTTCGGGGCTGGCGCCGAAGTCGGCGCCGATGGCCAGGACCCACGAATCGGTCTCCTCGTCCACGAGCGCCGACCTGGCCTCGACGATGCCGACCATGGTGCTCGAGTCGCGGTCGAGCTGCTCGGCCGCGCTGCGACGCGACTGCGCCTCCGCGGCGGAGACCGCAGCCAGCCCCACCATCCCGATGGTGGGGACGAGCACGGCCAACACGACGACCGTGCGCAGTCGCAACCCACGAGCGCGGCGAGAGGCCCCGCCCGACCCCGCCGTTCGTGCGCGGGGCGATTCCGTCGTCATCGAGCATCCCTCATCGCCACACCGGAGGCCAGGATTGCACCCGACCTCCGGAGGCGACGCATCGAGCGGCGGATCGGCGTGGCGAGGGGCCGAGGCCCGCCGGAACCCCGGCCCCTGTCGCCACCGATCCCCGCCGATCGGCTATGGGAATCCCCCGAGATCTGCGGTCGCGGCGTCGACGAGCGCTCCGGCGTCCATGCCGGCGCAGGCCTGGCTGATTCCGAACTGCATGGTGACCCCGCCGCGGCCAGCCTCGCCGTCGCGCACTGCCGTGCGTATCCCCTCGGCGAGGAAGTCGGCCACCGCCGGCCCGCCGTGGGGGCAGAACACCGTGAACGCGGCGCCGTTGTAGTGGCCCACGAGCGCCACCACCGGCGCGGCAGCGGTGACGGCGGCCGCCGTCACCCGCAGCAGGTGCTCGCCTCCCTGTCCGCCCTCCACCCGGGCTCTCGGCGCGATCCCGTGCGCCACGGCGAGGATCAGGAAGGCTTCGCCGGCCCGATCGGGGCGGGGTCGGTCGAGGGCGTGGTCCACGGAGCGGAGGAAGTGCTGAGCACCCAGGACCCCCGTCCCGTGACCGGCGACGTCGACATCGAGGTCGCCGGGCCACGACTCGTAGATCGATCGCACACGGGTCTGGTCGGGATCAGGGGGGACCACAGGCGCTCCTGTCTCCTGAGCGGAGGGCGAGCCGGGGTCCGGGGCCAGCAGCCGGCGGTCACGGGACCGTCGACACGGCGCATGGTACCAGCTGTGCGATCGTGATCCGACAGTAGGGTGGAGGGTCCAGCGCACTGCTCATCCATCTCCTACCCTCCGTCGCCCCGAGCAGCCGACGAACTCGAGGTGTGATGCACGGTTCCAGTCCGTACGACGATCTCGCCCGTTGCTCCGACTGTCGGCGGCCGTGTGGACGATGACCGCCTCGCCCGGGTGGCGGCGGCGCTGGCCGCGGACTCCGGAGCCGATGTCCTGACCCGACTGTGTCACGCCTGCGTCGACATCCTCTCGGTGGACGGCGCCGGCGTCGCCGTCTTCGACGGTGTCGAGCACGGTGGTGCGGTCGCCGTGTCCGACGAGGTGTTCGCCCGGATCGACGATCTCCAGTTCCAGTTGGGCGAGGGTCCCGCGATCGACGCCGGAAGACTCGCCCGCCCAGTGCTCGAGCCCGACCTCTCACACGCCGCCGCGCACTGGCCTGCGTTCGTAGAGGCTGCCCTGGCCGCCGGGATCCGGGCCCACTTCTCGTTCCCGCTGCAACTCGGAGCCGCCCGGCTCGGGGTGCTGAGCCTCCATCGCCGCGCCGCGGGCGAGCTCGACGAGCGAGACATGGCCGACGCGTTCACCCTGGCTCGCATGGCCCTCCAGCTCGTGCTGGACCTGCAGGCCGGCATGAGACCTGGCGATCTGCCCGGCCGACTCCCCGAGGTCTTCGATCACCGGATGCGGGTCCACCAGGCCACTGGCATGGTCGCGGCGCAACTCGATTCGGACATCGCCACCGCGCTCGGCCGGCTCCGCGCCCACGCATGGGCGAACGGACTTCCGATGGAGGCGATCGCCGACGAGGTCATCGGGCGCCGGCTGCGCTTCACCCGTGACTGACCCGAAAACCCCCTACGCTCGAACCAACTCGCCCGATCGGGCGACGAAAGGACATGGCGGCCATGAGTGACCCGGAACGACTCAGCCAGATCCTGGTGGATCTCGCCGACACGCTGGTCTCGGACTTCGACGTAGTCGACTTCATGACCACGCTCGCCCAGCGCCTGGTCGAGTTGCTCGTCGACGGTGAGGCCGGCGTCATGCTCGCTGACGACGAGCAGCGGCTCCGATCAGTCGCGTCGTCGAACGAGACGGCGCGGACGCTCGACCTGTTCGAGCTCCAGCGGGACGACGGCCCGTGCCTCGACTGCTTCCGGTCCGGCCAGCCGATCGTCAATCACGTGCTCGGCCCGTCTCCGCAGCGGTGGCCCCTGTTCGAGCCCGAAGCCCGGCGGCACGGGTTCGCCATGGTGCACGCCCTGCCCATGCAGCTGCGCGGTCGCATGATCGGCGTCGTGAACATCTTCAGCGTCGCGCCTGTCGAGTTGACCGACAGCGACGTGAAGGTGGGCCAGGCACTGGCCGACATCGCCACCATCGGGTTGCTCCAGGAGCAGAGCCTTCGTGAGGCACGGCTCCTCAACGAACAGCTGCAGTCGGCCCTGACCAGCCGCGTGGTGATCGAGCAGGCCAAGGGCGTGCTGGCCGAGCGCCTCCAGGTCGACATGAGCGGGGCCTTCGAGCTGCTCCGATCCCACGCCCGCAGCAACGGACAGCACCTGGCTGACATCGCCCGAGCGGTGGTCAACCGGGAGATCGACCCCTCGACCCTCTCCGACTGAACCCGGTGGCTCAGGCCTCGAGCAGCGCGACGGAGGCGGCGACGATGTCGTCGACCTGGGGCAGGACGGCCCGCTCGAGGGTCGGTTCGTAGGGCACGTGGGTGTCGAGGGCGGCCACCCGGCGAACGGGCGCATCGAGCGACCAGAAGCACTCGGACGCGATCCAGGCTGCAATCTCGGCGCCGAAGCCGACGGTGAGCACGTCCTCGTGGACGACGAGCACTCGACTCGTCTTGCCGACCGACTCGGCGACGAGATCCTTGTCCCACGGGCTGATCGTGCGCAGGTCGATGACCTCGATCTCCCGCCCGTGCTGCTCGGCTACCTGCTCGCCAGCGACGAGGGACTTCTGCACGGTGGCGCCCCAGGTCACGATGGTGAGGGCGTCGCCACTCCGGCAGACGGCGCCCGAGCCGAAGGGCAGGACGTGGTCGGGTCCGGGCAACGGATCACGGGTGTAGGGCTGGCGCAGCAGGTGCTTGTGCTCGAGGAACAGCACTGGGTCGTCGCAGCGGAAGGCGGCCCGGAGGAGCCCCGCCGCATCGCGGGCCCGGGACGGGAAAGCGATGAGCAGACCCGGGACGTGGGCGAAGATCGACTCGCCGGACTGGCTGTGCCAGATGGCGCCGCCGGTGAGGTAGCCGCCGATCGGCACTCGGATGACCATCGGCGCCGAGAAGACACCGTTCGATCGCCAGCGGACGGTGGCCGCCTCGCTCTTGATCTGCTGCATGGCGGGCCAGATGTAGTCGAAGAACTGGATCTCAGGCGCGGGGTGGAGCCCGCGGATGGCCTGGCCCACCGCCCGACCGATGATGTTGGCCTCGGCCAGGGGCGTGTTGTAGCAGCGGGCCATGCCGAACTCGCGCTGGAGGCCATGGGTGGTGCCGAAGACCCCGCCCTTGCCCTCGACGTTCGAGAGCATCACCTCCCGGGCGTCGGCCACGTCTTCGCCGAACACGCGGATCCGGGGGTTGGCGGCCATCTGTTCGTGGAGCACGGCGTGGATCGCCCCGCCCAGGGCCACGACGTCGCCCTCGGTTCCGGGCTCAGGGGGATCGGGAATGGACGGCAGCGCCACCACGTGGTCGGTGATGGTGGCGGGATCCGGGCGGGGCGCGGCCAGTGCCTCTTTCGCCGCGTCGGCGACGGTCTGGCGGGCCTGTTCCCTGATCTCGGTTGCCTCCTGCGGGGACAGCACGCCACCGTGCACCAGCTCGTGCTCGAGCCGGCCCACGGGGTCGCGCTCGGCTTCGTCGGCGAGCTCGCGCTCGGATCGGTACTTGGCCTGGGTGTCGGCCGACGAGTGCGAGTACGGCCGGGTGACGTCGGCGTGGATGAGCAGTGGTCCGACGCCGGCCCGGACGTGGGCGATCGCTTCGGTGCCGCGTTCGCGCACCGCGAAGTAGTCGGTGCCGTCGAGGCGCAGGACGTCGAGGCCTCGGAACCCCCGGACCAGCTCGGACACCGGTGCGGGTGACTGATCGGACACGGGAACGGAGATGGCGAAACCGTTGTCGGCCACCACGAACACGACCGGCAGGTGGAGGGTGCAGGCGGTGTTGAGCGACTCCCAGAACTCGCCCTCCGAGGTGGCACCCTCGCCGAGCGAGACGTAGGTGACCTCGTCGCCCACCGCGGGCAGGTGGGACAGCGACGGCGTGCGCCCGATGTAGCGGCCGGCCTCGGCACAACCCACGGCCGGGATGCACTGGCTGCCGGTGGGGCTCGACTGGGTGACGATGTGCCGGTCGCGGAAACCCCAGTGCGAGGGCATCTGCCGTCCCCCCGACGACGGGTCGAGGGCCGACCCGACCGCTTGGTACAGGATCTCGGTGGGGGTGACGCCGAGGCCGAGCATGAGCGCGAGGTCGCGGTAGTACGGGAAGAACCAGTCCGAGCCCGGGCGCAGCAACCGGGCGAGGCCCAGGAGCAACGCCTCGTGTCCGGCCCCGGAGATCTGGAAGTAGACCTTGCTCTGCTTCTGGAGACTGATCTCCCGATCGTCGATGGCGCGAGACGTGCAGGCCAGGCGGAAATCCTCGATCAATTCGTCGGTCGGCAGGCCACGGAACGTGCGCATCTGTCGCCATGTTGCCACTCCCGGTCCGAGCCTGCCGGGACGCCGCCCCCGCCCGCGGCAGTGACCTTGGCCCCTGCACCACCCCGGCATGGGCGGGGTAGAACCAACGCATGCGTCGATGCACCCCCGCCGAAGCGGTCGAGGCCTTCCGACCCACCGACAGCCTGGGCCTCCCGTTGGGGCCGGCCCAGCCCGCCGCCCTCCTGGAACAGATGGGGACCCGCAAGGACTGGGAGGATCTGCGCATCTTCGGCGCCCTCGTCACCGTGCTCAGCGAGGTGTTCACCCATCCCCACGTCCACTACCTCAGCGGCTTCTACGGCCCGCTGGAGCGTCTGTTGCGGGACAGCGGCGCCAACATCGGCTTCGCGCCGGCCGACTTCCGCCGGTTCATCGCCTTGCTGGCCGAGATCTCGCCCCGGGTGATGGCCACGTCGGTGGCACCCCCTGACCGGGACGGCTGGTGCTCGCTGTCGCTGCACGCCGGCGCCAACGTGGCCGAGATGCACGCGGCCGGTGCCGACCCGGATCGACTGCTCATCGCGGAAGCGAGCCCGTACCACCCGGTCACCTACGGACTGGGGGAGCACCACCACCGCCTCCACCTCGACGAGATCGACATCCTGGTGGAGTCGGAGGCCAAGCCGTACGAGATCGTCGACGCGCCCGCCACCTCGGTGGAACAAGCCATCGCCCGGCACATCTCGGACATGATCCCCGACGGAGCCACGCTCCAGACCGGCATCGGTGCCGTGCCCAACGTGGTGGCGTCGCTGCTCGCCGAGGGGAGCGGCGGAGGCTACGGGGTCCATTCCGAGATGTTCACCACCGGCCTCATGCGCCTGTACCAGGCCGGCAAGGTCACCAACCGGAACAAGGGCCAGTTCGACGGGAAGTCGATCTCGACCTTCGCCGGGGGCACCACCGAGCTCTACGAGTGGCTGCACGAGAACCACGATGTCGCCTTCCTCCCCGTCGATGTCGTGAACTCACCGGAGATCATCGGCGCCAACGAGAACATGATCTCCATCAACGCCGCGTTGGCGGTCGACATCCACGGCCAGGTGGTGGCCGACACCCGCAGCGGCGAGCAGTTCTCCGGCATCGGTGGCCACGAGGACTTCGTGGCCGGCTCGGGGCTGTCGCTCAGCGACCGCTCGATCCTGTGCCTGCCCTCCACCTACCGGGCCGGCGAGGAGGTCCACTCGCGGATCGTGCCGTGGTTCGAGGCCGGCACCGTCATCACCACGCCCCGACACCAGGTCGACGCCATCGTGACCGAGTTCGGCGTGGCCGAGCTCCAGGGCAAGACCGTGCACCAGCGAGGCCAGGCCCTGGCCGCCATCGCCCATCCCGACTTCCGTCCCCAGCTGCTCGAGGCAGCCGAGCGCGCGTCCGGAGGCCGCTCTCCCGTCGTCTAGGCGCGGAGCCGGCAGACTTCGTCCGCCGGCTGCGCAGTCAGCCGGCGACGAAGGGAGCGACCCGTTCGGTGGGCCGACCGATGATGGCCCGGTCGCCCTTGACCAGGACGGGGCGCTCCATCAGCTCGGGGTGGGCCAGCAGCAGGTCGATGACCGCACCGGCGTCGTCCAGATCGGGCAGGTCGATCCCCTTCGTCTTGGCGTCGCCGGCCCGGACCAGCGACGCGACGGGATCTTCGAGCTTGGCGACGATCGACTCGAGGGTGGCGCGATCGGGCGGCGCGTCGAGGTAGCGGACGACGTCGGCCTCGGCACCGACCTCCTCGAGCGTCGCCATCGCGGCACGCGACTTGGAGCAACGTGGATTGTGGAAGACGGTCAGATCTGCCATGACGGCCGACGTTAGTTACCCGTCAGAGCCAGTCGCGTTTGCGGAACACCATGTAGAGCGCGAAGGACAGCACGACAACGAGGGCACCGGACAGGGCGACTCCCCATCGTTCGCCAGAGCCGGGGTAGGGGACGTTCATGCCGTAGTAGCCCGTGATCAGGGTCGGCACGGCGATGATCGCCGCCCAACTGGTGACCTTCTTCATCACTTGGTTCTGGCGGTAGTCACGCAAGCTCAGGTTGGTCTCGACGATCGTGCTGACCAGGTCGCGGAGGGCATCCGTGGATTCGCTGACCCGCAGGATGTGGTCGTACACGTCCTGGAAGTACGGGTACAGCCCCGCGGCGACCGTGGACTGCTCGCGGCGCATGAGCCCGCTGACGACTTCGCGCATCGGCACGACCAGGCGATGGAACCGCACCAGCGCCCTTCGCATCGTGAACCAGTGGCGCTGCTGCGCGGGGTCCAACGGCTGTTCGGAGAAGATGCCCTCGCTGACCTCGTCGTAGTAGTCGTCGAATGCCTCCACGGTCTCGAAGTAGCTGTCGACGATGACGTCGAGCAGTCCGTAGAGCAGGAAGCTGACACCGTGCTTGGCGAGATCGTCGGAGCGATCCCATCGCTTCAGCACGGGGTCCATCGAGAAGCTCTCGTCCTTGCGGACGGTGATGATCCAGCGACTGTTGATGAACGCGTCGACCTCGGTGTCGTCGAGCCGGTGGTGGTCGGGATCGACGCGCACCACATGGGTCGACAGGAACGAATGTGATTCGTAGTGGTCGAGCTTCGGGCGCTGGTGGGGGCTGAGGGCGTCTTCGACCGCCAGCTCGTGGAGACCGAGCTCGTCGGCCAACTCGTGGAGCTGCTCGATGGACGGGCCACAGAGGTCGACCCAGACCATCGCGTCTGGATCGACGAGGAGCTCGGAGACCTCCGCAACGGGGAAGCCTTCGGCCGCCAGGACGCCGTTGCGATAGACCCGCGTCTGGGCAGCGCTCATCGCTCTCCTCGTGCGGCGCACTCGTCGAGGGCGATGGCGGCGTAGAGCGCGGTGCCCACGGCCATGGCGGACTCGTCGATGGTCATCCGGTTGGAGTGGTTGGGGGCGGCCTCGGCCAGGGCCACGTCGGGCGGGCAGGTCCCGAGGAACGCCATGGCGCCTGGCACCTGCTGGAGGACGTAGCTCCAGTCCTCGGCACCCATCACCGGCGTCGGCATCTCGGCGGCGGCATCGCCCACCAGGCGACCGGCGACATCGAGCACCCAGGCGGCCGCGTCGGTGTCGTTGACCGTGACCGGGTAGCCGTCGGCCTGGATCTCGCACGTCGCGGTGGCGCCGTGGGCCTGGGCGATGTGGGACGAGATCCGGCGCAGCTCGTCGTGCACCAGCATGCGGCTCCGCTCCGAGACCGAGCGGATGGTGCCGGCCATGACCGCGGTCTCGGGGATGACGTTGGTGGTGGTGCCCGCCCGGATCTTGGCCACCGTCACCACCGCGGGATGGAAGGCCTCGACCTTGCGCGTGACCATGGTCTGGAACGCACCGACCATCTCGCAGGCGATCGGGATCGGGTCGATGGTGTGGTGCGGCATGGACGCATGACCGCCCTTGCCGGTGACCGTCACGGTGAAGAAATCGGCCGACGCGAGCAGCGCGCCCGGGCGGGTGCCGACGAAGCCGGACGGGGCCGATGGGGTCTGGTGGATGGCGAAGGCACGGGTGACCGGACCGCCACCGAGCAGGCGGCCGTCGAGCAGGCCCTCGTCGACCATGATCTTGGCCCCGGCGAAACCCTCCTCGCCGGGCTGGAACATGAACACCACCCGACCGGTCAGGTCGTCGCGTCGCGAGCTGAGCAGGCGGGCCGCCCCGGCGAGCATGGCGGTGTGGGCGTCGTGGCCGCACGCGTGCATGGCCCCGTCGATCTCTGAGGAGAACTCCAGACCGGTGTCCTCCGGCATCGGCAGGGCGTCCATGTCGCCGCGCAGCAGGACGGTGGGACCGGGCCGTCCGGTGTCGAGGGCGGCTACCACCCACGACGTCTGGTCGCCGGCGTCGATGAGGAGATCGAGGCCGTCGATGGTCTCGAGCACCGCGGCCTGGGTCTCGGGCAGGTGCAGCCCGAGCTCCGGGCGACGATGGAGTCGCCGGCGCAGCTCGATGGTCTCGGGCAGCAGGTCCCTCGCCTCCGCGAGCAGGGCGTCGCTCATGGGCGGCGACCCTATGCGAAGCGTCTCAGTCCAAGGCGGCGATGGCAGCGTCGTAGTCGGGTTCCTGGGTGACCTCGGGTACGAGCTCGGTGTGGACCACGGTGCCGTCGCCGTCGAGGACCACGACCGAACGGGCGGCGAGCCCGGACAGCGGGCCATCGGTCATCCGCACGCCGTAGTCGTCGAGGAACCCGCCCCGGAAGGTGGAGCCGGTGATCACGTTCTCGATCCCCTCCGCACCGCAGAAGCGGGCGGCGGCGAAGGGCAGGTCGGCCGAGACGCACACGACGGCGGTGTTGTCGAGCGCCGCCGCCCGCTCGTTGAAGGTCCGTACGGACGCGGCGCAGACCGCGGTGTCGATGCTGGGGAAGATGTTGAGGATGACGCGCTGGCCGACGAGGTCGTCGGACGTCACGGTCGACAGGTCCCCCTTCACCAGTTCGAAGACCGGCGCCTTGTCTCCCGGTTCCGGAAGATCGCCGACGGTGCTGATGGGGTTTCCTCGGAGTGCAGTCGTTGCCATGGCTGCTTTCTACCGGAGCAGCACGCCACTGCCTCATCGGGCCGGGCGGACCGGGGTTGCGGGACGGCCGATAACGATCGTTACCCTCGGACGGTGCCTCCCGCTGTCCCCATCGCTGCCCGGCGTGACGCGGTCCAGGCGCGCCTGAGCGAGTCGGGCCGCTACCCGCAATGGGTCCTGCTGACCGCCCTGGCCGGCATGTTCGCCACCACGTTCCCGGTCACGTTGCTGGCCGTGAGCCTGTCGACCATCGCCGACGACTTCGGCGCCAGCGAGACGCTCGTGGCCTGGGTCATCTCGGCACCGCTGCTCGGCTCGGCGGTGGTCCTCCCCGTGCTGGGCAAGCTGGGCGACCTCTACGGGCACCGGCGCGTCTTCCTCACCGGCTTCGTGCTCTCGACCGTGGTGACCGCCGGCACCATGTTCGCCTGGGACCCGTACTCGCTCATCGCGCTCCGGGGCCTGGCGGTGGTCATCGGTGCCGCCACCATCCCGTCGTCGATGGCGCTGATCAACAGCGTCCACGCTCCCAGGCACCGGGCCAAGGCCATGGGCTGGTGGTCGCTCGTGGCGGCCGGATCGCCGGCCATCGGGCTCGTCATCGGCGGTCCGCTGATCGACGCGGTCGGATGGCGGCCGATGTTCGGGATCCAGGCCGTGCTCTCGATCGTCCCGGTCGGGGCCGCCTACCTCGTGCTGCGGGAGACGACCCTGCGCACCGACGTGGGCTTCGACATCCCCGGTGCCGCCGCCCTCGCCGTGGGGGCGGGTGGGCTCATGCTGGCCCTCAACCAGGCGCCCGACCATGGCTTCGATGCGCTGGTCGGCTCCTCACTCGCCGTCGGGGTGGCCGGCATCATCGGCTTCGTCCTGATCGAGTCGCGGGTCGCCTTCCCGCTGCTCCCGCTCGAGTTCTTCCGCCGCCGGAACTTCACCGCCTCCCTGCTCTCGTCGCTGTTCGGCGGGGCCGCGTACATGGGTGGCTTCATCCTCGCCCCGTTGCTGCTCCAGTCGGTGTTCGCCTACTCGGTGTCCACCACGTCGCTGGTCATGCTGCTCCGGCCGGGTGCCTTCGCGGCATCGTCTCCCATCGGCGGTTCGGTGGCCACCAAGATCGGCGAGCGACCGTTGGCCATGTTCGGGTCGATCGCCATCGCCGTCGCCCTTGCCGCGCTCGGGTTCGGGGCCACGACGGGCGCCGTCGCCCTGGTGATGGTGGCCCTCGTCCTGCAGGGCATCGGTAACGGCACCTCACGTCCCACCCTCACCGCGCTCCTGTCGAACTCGGTCGCCGAAGCCGATCTCGGCGTCGCCGCCGCGGCGCTGCGCATGATCTTCCAGGTGGGAGCCGCCCTCGGCATCACCGTGCTGACCGCCATCTACGGGGGCACCGAGCGGGCGACCGACTTCCGCACCGCCTACCTCGTCGGCGCCGGCCTCGGAGTGGCCGCGCTCGTCTTCGCCGCCATGGTGCGGTCCACACCCCGTGACGAGCGCCTCGGAGTCGACGCCGAGGTCGCGGCCGAGGCCGGTTCGGAACCGCTCCCGGTCACGGCCGGACGATGACCGCCTCGCCGGCCGGGACCGTCCCGTCGAAGGAACCCGACGTCGCCCCTTCGCTGGTGACGAGGAGCTGGCCACCGGCACCGACGTGGACGGCATCGTCGCCGAAGTTCACGTGCACGATGCGGACGTCGTCACCCAGGGCACGGCGGTACGACAGGACGTCGGGGTGCTCGTCGAGCAGGGTCAACGCGCCGGTCTGCAGCGCCGGCGACGCGTGGCGTGCCGCGAGGAGATCGCGGTAGAGGCGGAACATGGTGTCGACGCCCGCCCGTTGTGCCTCGACGTTGCGGATGTCGGCATCGGGCGGGAACGGCAACCAGGGGTCGGGGCCCCAGCCGTGATCGGTCGCGCCGGTCCAGGGGATCGGGGCGCGGCAGCCGTCACGCCCGCCGGGGTCGACGACCCGACCGTCGGGGATGTCGGCGTCGGACAGGCCGAGCTCCTCGCCCGCGAACAGGAACGGAGTGCCCCGCAGGGTGAGCAGCAACACGGCGGCGGCGCGGGCGTTGGCCTCCGAGTCGCCGTAGCGGGTGCGGTGGCGAGGGTTGTCGTGGTTCGAGAGCACGTAGGAGGGCCAACGGGCACCGCCCTCGGGATAGGCCGCCTCGGTGTCGGCGATCAGCGTCCGCCACGCGGCCGGTTCCCACGGGGCCCAGACCGAGCTGAAGTTCACCGAGCAGCACACCCCGTCGCCGTCGCCCTGGTACGACGACTGCACGTCGAGGTCGCCCGTGACCACCTCGCCGATGATCATGGTGTCGCCCGCGGCGTCGACCGTCTGGCGGATGCGCCGGATCAGGGGCAGCGCGGTGTCGTGGTGGGTCAGCACGACGTGGGGGATGCCGACCAGCGACTCGGGCACGTCGTGGGGGTCGGGGTCCTTGCCGATGGCGTTGATCACGTCGATCCGGAACCCGTCGACGCCCCGGTCGAGCCAGAAGCGCAGCACCTCGTGCTGCGCCTCCTCGACGGCGGGATTGGCCCAGTTGAGGTCGGGCTGCTCCGGGAGGAAGAGGTGGAGCCAGTACTGACCGGTGGCTTCGTCGAGCGACCACGCCGATCCGCCCTCGGTGAACGACGCCGTCCAGTTGGTCGGTGGACCGCCGCCGGGCGCCGGGTCAGCCCAGATGAACCAGTCCCGCTTCGGGTTGTGCCGGCTGCTCCGGGATTCCACGAACCACGGGTGGTCGCTGGAGACGTGGTTCGGGACGAAGTCGACGATCAGCTTGAGACCCCGCTCGTGCAGGCCGGCGACCACCCGGTCGAAATCGTCGAGGGTCCCGAACACGGGATCGACGGCGCAGTGATCGGAGATGTCGTAGCCGAAGTCGCGCATGGGCGACTCGTAGAACGGCGAGAGCCACACCGCGTCGACGCCCAACGCGACCAGATGGTCGAGACGATCGGCGATGCCGGCGAGATCACCCACGCCGTCGCCGTCGGAGTCGGCGAAGGATCGGGGGTAGATCTGGTAGAAGACGGCGGTCTTCCACCACGGGGCCTCGAGCGGCGAAGGGGACACGGCGGGAATCTACCGACCATCCCCCCACCACGACCGAGGACGCGAACGGGCGACGCGCTCCGGCGAGGGGCCTCGTGCGTCACACTGCACGGGTGGACCAGGGGGTGGACGACAGGATCGAGCGGCCACCGGCAACGGCGCGGCTGGTCCGCGCCCTGTTCGTCGTCGTCCTCGTCGGCCAGGCCGTGCTCATCGCCCGGAGCTACGCCGATCCCCACAACTTCTTCGGGTTCCAGCCCTTCAACGAGTCCTCGACGTGGCGGGCCGACATCGTCCGGGTCACCGACGACGGCCGGCGCGTCCCGATCGATGCGCCCTGGCCCGGCGGCTATCGCTGGGACGACCTGGTCGGCTGGGACGTGCTGACCCGGCCCGCCCAGCTCAAGCAGGCGTACTCGGGTCTCGACGGCACGCTCGACTACCTCGACCAGGCCCTCGACTGGGTGGCCGACCACACCCCCGACGACACCCAGACGCGTTACCTCGAGGCCGACGTCACCGCCTACCGCAACACCAGGGGGCCGGAGCACCGGGTGCTGCGCAGTCACGAGCGGGAGCTCCGGGGATGACCGCCACCGTCACCCCCGCCTGGACCGGAGCGCGACCGCAGACCTTCGACGCCATCTTCGACCGTCCCGGCTCGGTGCGGCCCCTGGCCCTGTTGCGCATGGCGCTCGGACCCATCACCGTGGTCCACCTCCTGCCCTACCTCGCCGACACGCGTCACGGCATCACGTACCTCGACCACTTCAACCATCCGTGGTTCACGTTCCTGCCCCAGCCGCCGGGGATCGCCCAGACCGTCCTGGTGTGGACCGGAGCGGCCGCCGCCGTGGTGCTGGCCCTGGGATGGCACACACGGCTGGCCGGATCGCTCACCGTCGCCTGCGTGGCGGGGAACCTGTTCCTCTCGCAGACCTACTACCACCACAACCGGGCCTTCCTCCTCATCCTGCTCGCCGGGGTCACGCTGGGCGACAGCGGACGGGTGCTGTCCCTCGACGCTCGGCGCGCCGGCCGCTCGGTCGTCGATGACCGGACCACGATCTGGCCACTGTGGTTGCTGCGCGCCCTGGTGTCGTCGGTGTACTTCGCGTCGGGCTTCTCCAAGCTCATCGACCCCGACTGGCGCGGTGGTCTGGTCCTGTGGGACCGGGCCGTGCGCTACCAGGACCTGGTCCGCTCCCGCCTGCCCGGCGGGCTGGTGGGCGACACCGTCGTCGACATCGTCACCACGCGCTGGGTCCACGCCATCACCTCGCCGGTCGCCATCGCCATGGAGCTGTTCATCGCCTTCGGTTTGTGGTCGGCGCGCGGCAGGCTCGCCGCGGTGTGGGTCGCGGTCTTCTTCCACCTCGCCATCGAGTTGACGGCGTCGGTCCAGATCTTCAGCGCGGCCGGCATCGCGGCCCTGGTGATCTGGGCCACGCCCGTGACCAGGGACCGGATCGTGACCGTCGAGGACGGTGCGTGGATCCGGCGTCTCGACTGGCTCGCCCGATTCGACATCCGCGAGCAGCCGGGGGCGACGCTGCGGGTCGTCGACCGGGACGGGACCGAGACCACGGGACAGGGCGCCAGGCTGCTCGTCGCCAGCCGCCTGCCCCTGACGTTCATGGTGGCCGGCCCGCTGCTGGCCGTACACCGGTTCCAGGAGCGGCGCCGATGAGCGCGGCCAGCCGGGTGCGGCGCTCGCTGCTGGCGTGGGTCATCGGCGCCGCCGTGCTCCGCATCACGGTGTGGGCCCCGGAGGTGTGCCCGCCGATCACTGCCGCCCAGGCCCACGCCGCCGCCACCGCGGCGGGCAACTGGATGGTCGACAACCAGCAGGACGACGGCCAGTTCCTCTACGGCTGGGATCGAGCCGACGACGAACCGCTGCACGACTACAACCTGGTGCGGCACGCTGGCGTGGTCTTGAGCCTGTACCAACTCGTACGCGGCGGTGAACCCGAGTTCCTCGACGCGGCCGACGATGGTCTGCGCTGGATGTTCGACCGGCTGGAGTCGGCCGGCGACGGCGTGGCCTTCACCGACGGCTCGGTGGCGAAGCTGGGCGCCAGCTCGCTGCTGGCCGCGGGGCTCGCCCAACGTCGCCTCGCCACCGGCGATCCCGTCAACGACGGCCTCATGATCGAGCTCGGCCGGTTCATCGTCGGCCAGCAACGACCAGACGGCTCGATGCTCGACCTCTACGACCTGAACGCCCAGCGGCCCGTTCCCGATCAGACCTCGATCTTCTCGACCGGCGAGGCGTTGTGGGCCCTGGCCCAGCTCCACGACGCCTTCCCGACGGAGGGGTTCGACCAACCGGCGTGGACGACGCTCGACTACCTGTCCACCGACCGCGACCTGCAGGAGGGGTTCTTCCCCCAGCCGTGGCCGGACCAGTGGGCGGCCTACTCGCTGCAGGAGATGTCGGGATGGGGTCTCAAGGAGCGTCACGTCGACTACGCCCGACGTCTCCTGGCCCGCTACGGCCTCCTCGTCCGGCTCGACGCCCAGCGGGGCACCAGCTACGGCTCGATCACCCATGGGCCATCACCTCGCGGTGCCGGGACCGGAACGTGGATCGAGGGCATGGCCGCGCTCTGGACCCTGACCGTCACCGACGCCCGACTCGCCGACCTCGCCCAACCCACCGCCGACACCCTGGCCTGCGGCGCGGCGCGCCTCGCCGACCGCCAGGTCTCACCGGGGGGCGGGGTCGGTCCCCGCCAGTCGGGGGCGTGGTTCTACGACGACGTCACCCGCATGGACGACCAGCAGCACTCCGCCGCCGGCCTCCTCGCCGCCCAGCCGGTGCTGCCATGACCGTTCCCGTGTTGTCCACCGATCCGTCGCCCACCGATCCGCCGTCCACCGATCCGCCGACCGCTGGAGCTGTTCTCCCGTGAGCTTTGCCATCCTCTCGTTCCTCGCCGCTGTCAACCCGGGAGCAGCGTCGGTCGCCCTGGCCCGCGACTGGCGCACCGACCGGCCGATGCCCGTCGCCATCGGGACCGTCGGGGCTGTGGCCGTGCTCGTCGCCCTCGCCGTGTTCTCCGGGCCGTGCCTCGACGCCCTCGACGTCAACCTCGGCACGTACCGGCTCGGCGCCGGCATCGTCCTCGCCGTCGCCGGCCTGAGGTGGCTCGCCGTCGGTGCGCCGATGGGTACCACGGAACCGAACACCGATGGCCGCCTCGCCGGCTTCGTCTTCTTCCCCACCCTGATGACCCCCGGCGCGGCCGTCCTGGCCGTATCGGTCGGTGCCGAGCGCGGCAGCGCCGTCGCCGCCATCGCGGTGGCGGTCGCCGTCGTCATCGGCGGGATCGGCGTCTACTACCGACGCCGGGTGCCGGAGCTGCTGGCGCAGTCGCTGGTGCGACTCTTCGGTGCCGGGGGCGTGGTCATCGGCGTGATCCTCGCCGTGGACGGCCTGCGCACGCTCTGAACCTTCGACCACGGCGTCCGGCCCGAACGTCCGACGCTCAGGGATCGAACGTCCACGGCTCGGTCGACACCGCATCGGGGTCGAAGCGGTCGAGGAGCCGGTCCGGGGTCACCAACTCCCCCGGCGCGGCGAGGCCGAGCGAACGGCCCAGGATCGACAGCAGCCCGGTGGCGTCGATCCCGGCCGCGGCGAGGTCGGCCCGAGTCACCGCGCCGTGGCGCTTGGCCAGGCGTTCGCGGTCGGGCCCCAGCACGAGCGGGACGTGGACGTAGCGGGGAACGTCCAGGCCGAGCACCCCGGCCAACCAGGCTTGCCGCGGGGTGCCGGGCAGCAGGTCGTCGCCCCGCACCACCTCGGCGATGCCCTGGGCGGCGTCGTCGACGACGACAGCGAGGTTGTAGGCGGGGACGCCATCGCCCCGGCGGACCACGAAGTCGTCGACGATGCCGGTGTGGTCGCCGTGGAGGCGGTCGGCCACGGTGACGAGCGCGCCACCGGCACGGACCCGCAGGGACGGTTGCTTGTCGGGCCGCCTCGAGGCGCGCTCGGCGCGCTCCGTCTCGCTCAGGTCCCGGCACGTGCCCGGGTAGGCGCCCTCCGGAAGGGGACCGTGGGCGGCGGAGGCCGCCTCGGCCACCTCCCGGCGGCTGCACCAGCAGGGGTAGAGCAGTCCGGCACGGTCGAGCCGATCGACGGCATGTTCGTGTCGGGTGCGGACCGCAGGATCCGACTGTCGGATCACGTCCCCGTCGTGGTCGAGTCCCAGCGCCGACAGGTCAGCGAGGTGCTCGGCGACGACGGCGTCGTCGCGGGCCGCCGGGTCGAGGTCCTCGATCCGCACCACGAACCGTCCTCCCTCGGCCCGCGCGTACAACCACGCCAACAGCGCGGTGCGCAGGTTGCCGACGTGCAGCGATCCGGTCGGGCTGGGGGCGAATCGTCCGTCGGCCACGGCGGTGATGGTCGCGCAGACGACCACCACGGTGAGACCGCGGTGGTCAGGCCGCGGTGCGCGTCGGTCGGTGGGTGATCAGATCCGCCGGCTGCAGGACCACGGGCTCCAGCCCTCGCGGTCGTAGAGCCACTTGGCGTAGATCGTGTTGAGCTCGGGGTCGTAGATGCTCGACCACGGGGCACCGGTGACGGCCTCGAACTGGGCGCGGTGGGAGATGTTGATCTGGAACAGCCCGTGGTCGTTGGTCCGCGAGACGGCGTTCGGGTTCAGGCTCGACTCGCACTGGGCGATGGCCTTGGCCCGGCCGGCGGCCGCACCGAAGTGGCGAGCCAGAATGGCGTCGATGGACCCGGGAGCGGCGGGCACGGGGGCCGGTGCCGGCTGGGGAGCGGCGACTGGTTCGGGGGCCGGCGACGGTGCAGGGCTCGACAGGTCGCGAGGGGCATCGGCGTACGGCGACGGCACGAAGTCCGGAGCCGACGGGATCACCGGCATGGTGACCGGTTCAGAGCTGCTGGCCTCGACCACGGTGGAGGCTTCGGCACCGGCGCCGGGGATCGCCAGGGCGGCGAGCGCCAGTGCGAGGAGGGCTCCGGCAGCGGCGAAGATCGTTCGGGTACGCATTGGGGGGACTTCCTTTCCACCGGGCGCGGCGCAGGCCGGTGCCAGGTGTTCGGGGAGGTGCGATGCGCGGGCTGGGCGCAGGTTCCGGAGCGGACGGCGAGCGCCTGGTCCGATCCCCGATCCGCCGCCGGCGTCCACCGATGGTGGACGGGCCAGGCGCGACGGGTCGTCGCGTGGGTTGGTGTGGGACCCGAATGATGCTCAGCCTGTAACGAAAACGCAACATTCTCCGCTTGTGAACTCTGTCACGAGCCGCCGAACCGGAAACCGTTCGCCGGCGCAGGCCGACCGCTAGGCTCGCCAGCCGCACGGAGAGATGACCGAGTCAGGCCGATGGTGCTTCCCTGCTAAGGAAGTGAGGGTGCAAGCCCTCCGTGGGTTCAAATCCCACTCTCTCCGCCAGATCCCGGGTCGGTCGCAGGTCGCGGCCGGCCCGGGGACGCACCTGGAGGGGTGCCAGAGCGGACGAATGGAACGGTCTTGAAAACCGTCGGGCCCCTCGCGGGTCCCGTGGGTTCGAATCCCACCCCCTCCGCCATGAAAACGCTGGTCAGAGCGGCTTTTCTCCACGAAGCCCCTGACCAGCTTTTCTGCTCTCTGGAGGCACTGGCGGCACCCGTACCACTGTCGTACCACTACTGAACGAGAGCAGCGGACGCGGTGGTCCCGCTGGTCGCGGTGACCGCATCCCGGGAACAGGTGTATGCCTCCACACGCGCCCTGGCGATCGAACAGGCCATCGCCGACACCGTCGAACGCCTCGCCGCCCAAGCCTGTCCCGCCCGTACCTGCTGGCGTGGTGCGGGACGCGATCGCCGCCAAAGAGACCGTTCTGGGCCGGGCCCTCACTACCGGGCAATCGGCGGCTGTGGCCGACATCGGTGCCGGAACCGGTCGGGTGCAGTTCATCGTCGGGGTCGCCGGCGCCGGCAAGACCACCGCCCTCGACGCCGCCACCACCACCCTCGAAGCCTCCGGCTGGCACGTCATCGGCACCTCGACCTCCGGTCAGGCCGCCCGAACCCTGGGCGACGAAGCCGGCGTGGACTCCCGCACCGTCGCCTCGTTGCTGTGGCGGCTCGATCACGGCCAACTCCCCCTCGGCCCCCGCAGCGTCGTGGTGCTCGACGAAGCAGCGATGACCACCGACGACGACCTGTTGCGCCTCGTCACCGCCATCGACGCCACCGGCGCCCGCCTCATCCTGGTCGGCGACCCGGCCCAACTCGGCGCCGTCGGCCCCGGCGGCGCCATGGCCGCCCTCATGGCCCGCCACCCCGACCTGGTCACCACCCTGGACGAGAACGTCCGCCAACACGACCCGGCCGAACGTCAGGCCGTCGCCGACCTACGCGCCGGCCACGTCGGCGCCGCCCTGGACTGGTATGCCCGCAACGACAGGATCCGACACGCCCCAACCCTCGACGACACCCTCGACCGCATGGTCACGGCCTGGAACAACGACCTCGCCGCCGGAAGAGCCACCACCATGCTCGCCTGGCGCCGAGACCACGTCGCCGAACTCAACACCCGCGCCCGCGCCGCCGCCATCACGGCCGGGCGGGTCACCGGCCCCCAGCTCGACCTCGGCGACCAGCTGGTGGTCGCGGCCGGTGACCAACTCGTCGCCCTCGCCCCCAACCACCGGGCCGGGATCGTCACCAGCCAACGCCTCACCGCCACCCACGTCGACCCCCACCGACAGACCGTCACCGTCACCACCGCCGACCGGGACCTGGAGCTCGACGCCAGCGAACTGGCCGGCGGCGCCGTCGGCTACGGCTACGCCACCACCATCCACCGCGCCCAGGGCGCCACCTTCGACACCTGCCACCTCTACGCCGACGGCGGCACCCACCACCTCACCTACGTCGCCCTCACTCGCGCCCGGTTCGCCACCCACGTGCACACGGTCGCCGACACCCACGCCCAAGCTCTCGACGATCTCGCCGCCGCCTGGCAACGTCCCGACCCGCAGCGCTGGATCATCGACGACCGCCCCGACCCCGCCCACGCCGACCGCACCCCCCGCCGCATCGCCACCGATCTCCGCCACGCCCGCCTCCGCGCCGAACACGCCACCCTCCTCACCCTCCGGTCCACGCTCACCAACCCCGCCGAGTCGGACCGTCTCGCCATGGAGTGGCGGCGGCTCGAACGAGACCGGTCCGACCTCCGAGCCGGGACCGGCGACTGGGCCGACACCCCTGCCGGCGCTGCCGCCCGCCGCCTCACTGCCAACCACCTCGCTCATCAACGCGCCCTCCGCCGCGCCGAGAACCCCGCCCTGTCCTGGCGGGAACGGCGAACCGCCCGTCATGAGGCCGACCAACTCGCTGACGCCGTCTCCCGCGCCCAAACAGCCTGGACCCGCCACGGACAACCCATCGACAACCACCTCAGCGATCAGATCGAACGAGTCGAGCACCAGCTCGCCACGTACCCCGGTGTCTACGACCGCGCCGAGACCAACCAACTCCTGAGCCGGCGCCTCCACCGCCTCGAGCAGGACCTTGGCCTCGAGCCCGAACG
Organism: uncultured Acidimicrobiaceae bacterium; assembly: GCA_963747745.1. Lineage (GTDB taxonomy): Bacteria > Actinomycetota > Acidimicrobiia > Acidimicrobiales > Salinilacustritrichaceae > Salinilacustrithrix. The sequence continues at coordinate 123,749 of CAVVGJ010000022.1, read as the reverse complement.
AGCCGACCCCTACGTCGACCTCCCAACCATGGACCGCGGCATCGGCCTCGGGTTCTGAAGCGACGACGCCACGCCCGACGGAAGCACGAGCAACGCGGGTCCGTCCAGACCAGGTGCCGGCCCCTCCGCCGCTACCCCCTCAGTCGGCCGCACACCGAAAGAGAACGATTCTCCCGCGGGTCGCGGTGTCCGAATCAAGCCGAGTTGGGTGGCGATATGAGCGGCACCAGATCCGCCCGGGACTGTCGCAGGCGTCGAGCGCTTCGTCGATGATGGCGAGCAAGGCGCGTCACACGAGCGATGCCTGGCCCAGCCCGTAGCTTCGCAGCGGCTGTACCCTGTAGGCCGTGACCGTCGATCCCGACACACTCCTGCGTGATGCGCTGGCCCTTCCAGCGGATCGCCGCGCCGAGTTCGCCGCTGACCTCCTCGCGAGCCTCGATCGGGACGAGCACGACGACCCCGACGCTGTCCGTGCTGCGTGGGCGACGGAACTCGAGCGACGCGCACGACGTGCATTGTCCGGCGAGGATCCGGGACGACCGTGGCCCGAGGTACGTGAGCGAGTCCGCGCCAAGCTCGCTCGGTGACGCTTCCCATCGAGTTCTCCGCTGAAGCGGAGGAGGAGCTGCACGTCGCCGCTGTCTGGTTCGACGAACAACGGTCAGGGCTCGGCAGCGAGTTCCTGGAAGCGACCGACGAGGTCGTCGGCCTGATCGCCGAGTGGCCAGGAACTGGTTCGATCGTCGAGGACGTCCCAGCGGACCTGGAGGTGAGGCGAGCGCCGGTCTCTCGCTTTCGGTTCCACATCGGCTACCTCGTGCTGGACGATCGACTCCGAGTGCTTGCAGTCGCACACGACCATCGCAAGCCTGGGTACTGGCACTCGAGAGTCAGCGGCTGACAGACCCCGCCGAGTGCGGTGCCAGACGCAAGATATTCACCCGTCCGAATCGCGCTCGCTGCTGCCCGTGGTCGCTGGAGACGGCGCATCGCGAGGAACGTTCTGGGACGCTCGCCAGCGATCTTCGGGGACGGTCACACCCGTCGCCAGCGTCCCCGAGCCGGCGTTCCAGGCATGGGGGCTCGGTGCAGGTCGAGGATCCTCGGCGGGCGTGCAATGAAGCGTGTGCAACACGAGGATCCTCGCCGAAATGCGCCGGCGTCACGTGCGTGGAACCCGAGGATCCTCGCCGAAGGTGCACTGGACATATCCAATGCGAGGATCCTCGCGGAAGGTGCTCCGGCGCGTCCCCCATTTGCCGGTCGATGTCGCCCACGAGAGGTGCCCCAGAAACTCGTCCCTGACCGACCCGTTGTCCGGGCGTCGCCGGCTGCTGTGCCGACTCGATGGAACCGGTCTGCCGGCGTGGGTGCTTCGATCGCCTCAGGAGCGCCCGAACCGTTGGTATGCGGCTTGACGAGTGGTGTCCAGCGCAGCACCGATGACGGTCCAGGAGTCACCGGCCTCCCGCGCGGCCTGCACCGCGGCACGAAGCTCGAGTTCGGCTTCATCGATCCGCCGGCGGGCGGCGACGATGCGACGGAAGTGGGTGGCGTCGCGTGCCTCGTGGCTCTCGGGGTCGACGTCGTCGAGTCCCGTGGCGTCGGTGTCAGGGTGGTGCTTTGTTGTCATGAGGTGCCTCCTGTCATCGGAGGAAGTCGTGGAACTTCGGGCGTAGCCGGTCGGCATGCACGACTCGGCTCAGTAGCCGGCGTCGAGGAGCACATTCGTGCGCCAGAGGTGTGGCGCCCATGCGCTGAGAATGATGCCAGCGACAGCCACTACCGAGATAGTCGACCACTTCGGGGGGCGACGGCGCAGCAGCCATGTGCTGCCGAGCACCGTGAGGAAGGCTCCGACGGCCAATGCGTTCCACATGAGCACGTTTCTGGTGTCGAGCGCAGAGTTGCACGCGGTGTAGAGATCGACGTTCAGCACGCTTCCACAGCGCGCGTCTCCCACGTCAACTGGGACGAGGCCGACCAGGACCGCCGCAGCACATGCCGCGGCGCCAGTTGCCGTCAGCACCCATCCCAGGACGAACGGCTCCACCCGACGCTGCACAGCCCGAATGATTGCCGGACGATCAGCGGCCGCGCCAGCGGAGATATCCGGTTGATCGGTGCGGAGGGGGTCCTCGAACGTGGGAAAGAGCGGCCCGCGGAGGATCGGCACTTCGGCTTGCGGACCGAGCCCGTCGATGCCGACCGGCGGCTACCGGACGTGGCGCGCGCACAGGCACTTGGTGCGCTCAGGTGCGCCACCAAGTACAATGGTGGGTATGAGCGTGCAGGAATACCTCGTATCGACGTCCGGCCAGATGTCCCTACCTGCTGGAGCTCGGCATCGCTGGAACCTCGATGACGGCGGGCCAGTCGACGTGATCGATCTCGGTTTCGGTGTGCTCACGGTCCCCAAGGGTCAGGGGCGGCGGTTGCTCGATGAACTGGTCAGCCGGGACGAACACGCCGACTTCGTCCGCTCCCTCGAGGACGATCCGGACCTTGCGACGACGTGAGCCGAGCCATCCTCGACGACCATCTTCTCCGTGACTTCCTGGCCGACGACGCGTCCAACGAGCTGGCAGACCTGCTCGCCGCTCATGAACCGGCAACGACGAACCTCTACCTCTACCGCCTCTCCAAGAGCGTTGTCGCCGCTCGCGGCGGCGCCCTGACCGGTACGTGGAGTGTGGAGCGCCGACGAGAGTTGGGGGCGAGCCTGCTGAGCTTGCCAGCGAGCATCGACATCGTCCCGATCAGGAGTATCTCGTACCGCATGGCGGAGATCGCCGCTGATCACCGAGTGTCGACGCTCGGCGCTGAATGCGTTGCCGCCGCGGAATACCTCGGCGCCCCGCTCTGCGTTTGGGAGGGTGACGACGGGCCCGGCATCCGCTCCGCGATGGTCAACCTCGGGCTCAACTACCGGACCATCGAGCGCTGAGCGGACCTTCTGGTCGACGACAGGTAATGCCGCGTGCAGCGTCGCACGCTCGGCCGACCGAAGCAGAACGCTTCGGTCAGGTGTCCCCGTTCGGCTCGCTGAGTTCATTTGCGAGCTTCTTCGGCGCGGCGATCCGGTACCCATCGAGCAGCAGTTCACGTACCTCTTCCCAGTCGACGTCGTCGATGTCGAGGTAGATCCCGATGTAGCCGTGGCGAGCGACGTAGGGCGGGAGGAAGAACTTGTGGGGGTCGGCGAGTACGAGTTGCTCGTTCTCGCCCTTCTCGCCCCGGACGGCGAGTGCGACGCGGCCATCGCCGTGGTGGTCGACCATGTGCCAGCCAATGGTCTTGCCGCGCACAGAGATCTTGTGATGCTGCTCACCCTCGACCACGCACTCGGGCAGCTCCGCGCAGATGTCCCGGATGCGATCGATGCTCACAGCTTCATCTTCGCTCAAGAACATGGTGTCGTGTTCGTCTCGAGCACCTATCGCCGGAGCCGCTCGAGGAACTCGTTGGCCTCACGCCGAGAGCGGAGCACGTGACGCACCACGTGCGTCCCGTGCGTGGAGATGACCGCGCGCTCGTGTGCTGGTTCTGACGAGCGGCTGCGCCAGATGCGCCCGGCGAGCTGCCACTCATCACGCAACCGCTGCCAACGCGTGTACTCACACCCCGCCGGCAACTGGTCCGGCATCGTGAGCCCACGTCGCAGCGCGCGCAGGGAGCACAGCCACCAGGGCATGTCGAGAACCACGACTGTCTCCGCTCGCTCGATACGAAGATCGAGTGTCTCGTGGTAGTTGCCTTCCGCGATCCAAGCGTTGTCCGCGAGGACCGATCGCTGCTTCTCGCGCCACTCGGACTCCGAGGGTTCGGTCCAGTCAGGCTTCCAGAACTCGAGATCGAGATGGATGACCGGCAAGCCGGTCTCTGACGCGAGAGCGAGTGCAAGCGTGCTCTTGCCCGAACCGGCGAGGCCCGTGACGACGATGCGGCGGCCAAGGGTCGGGCGGGTGGCGGACATCGTCTCAGTCTCCTCCGATCCGCACGACTCGCCAGACACCGACGCCGAGTGCACAGCGCGTGATCCACGACATCGAGCCGTCAGAGGACGCCGAACGAGCTAGCGGCGCCAGAAGAGATGGTGGGTGACGCCGCTCGGGCTCGGGATCCGTTCGAGGTGGTAGCGGTCGAGCAGCTCGTCGGGCGACTCCCAGAGCTTGCCGCCGCGGCCGAGCTCGACGGGGACGACGGCGACGTGCATGGTGTCGATGAGGTCCGCATCGAGGAACGCACGGACGGTTGACACGCCACCGCCCAGGCGCACGTCCTTGCCGTCCGCGGCGGCCTTCGCTTGCCGCAGGGCTTCGGCCGGCTCGGCGTCGATGAAGTGGAAAGTCGTGTCCGACAGCGAGAACGAAGGTCGGACGTGGTGGGTCAGCACGAAGACCGGTGTGCGGAATGGCGGCGCGTCTCCCCACCAGCCCTTCCACTCGAGATCTTCCCACGGCCCCTTCTGCGGGCCGAACTTGCCGCGGCCCATGATCTCGGCGCCGATGTTGTTGGTGAAGTCGCGGGTGAAGTAGTCGTCGAGGCCGCGGGAGCCGCCCGGTTCGGTGCGGTTGGGCCAGCTCGCCGTGGCGCCGGCCCAGGAGGCCAGCACCGCGGGGTCGGCGTGACCGAAGGGCCGCTCGAAGCTCTGACCTTCGCCGGTGCCGTACCCGTCGGTCGAGAGCATGAAGTTCTGCACCCGCAGGAGCTGCTCGGTCGGGGCGCTCATGACGCGTCCACCGGGGCGGCGAGGCCGAGGTCGGCGTAGTGGGCCTGGGCGACGGCGAAGGCGTCCCAGTCCCAGGGCTCGGGCCGGCCGGCGAGGCTGGGCTCGAGCCGAGCGAGGGATGCTTGCAGGCCGACGAGATAGCAGTTGTCGATCGCCTCCTGGACGTCGGGGACGACGTGGCTCAGCCGGAGGATGCAGCCGGTGTCGAGGGCCTCGAGCTCCCAGCGCATGCGCGACCCGGGCGCGGGGTGGGTGTGTTCGAGGAGCAGCGGTGGCTCGAGGCGCAGGATCGTGCAGGTCATCGTGACCGGCTCGCCGTCGGCCGTCCCGGCGAAGACCATCTCGCCGCCCTCGCGGAGGTCCACGGTGATGTCGGCGTCGAAGGGGAGCCACCAATCGGCCAGCCGCTCCGGGGTGGTGATGGCGTCCCACACGTCGGCGACGTCGTAGGCGAGGTGCCGCTCGAAGCGGATGACGCCGCCATCAGCGGTGCGTTCGAGCACACCGTCGTAGCGGGTGGTGAGGTCGTCGGTCACTGGGATCGCTCCTTCGGGGGAATCGGACGGGCGGTGCGCTCGAGGTGGCGCTCGAGGGAGTCGAGGCGGCCGGCCAGCTCGGCCCGGTAGGGCTCGAGCCACTCGTCGAGCTCCCGCAGGGGCTCGGCGCGCAGGCGGTAGAGCCGGCGCTGGGCGTCGCGGCGCACCTCGACCAGGCCGGCGTCACGGAGCACCTTGAGGTGCCGCGACACGCCAGGCTGGTGCATGCCGACCGCATCGACGAGCTCGGCCACCGAACGCTCCCCGTCCCGCACGGCGTCGAGGATCCGGCGGCGAGTCGGTTCGGCGATCGCATCGAGGACGGCGAGCTCGCTGGACACGCCGTCCAACATACGTCATGCCATATATATGTGCAAGCGTATGAAATCGACGTTCACCCAGTGGGTTCCCCGTCACCCTCCCTGGCCGCGGGCGTCCTTGTCATAGGTGACCGAGTCGTACACGTCCGGGTTGGGCGCACCCTCCACGTGGATGACCCCGTTGGCTCCCTTGTGCACGGCTCGGTAGATGGAGTGGTCGACCATGAGGTAGTCGCCGGGAACCTCCGCGGTGAGCTCCACACCGACCGCGCCTCCGGACGGAACCAGCGTGGTCTGCACGTCGTGGTTGAGGAGGCTGAACGAGCCCTCGACGTAGACGGTGTCGAAGATCTCGCCGATGACGTGGAAGCTGGAGATGAGGTTCGGTCCGATGTTGCCGACGAAGAGTCGGATCGACTGGCCGGTCGAGACGGCGTCGCCCTGGTAGGCGCCGAGGGCCCGGTCACCGGTGACGGCGTTCGGGCGGCCGTTGAACACGACGAACGTCGGTTCCTCGAGGTCGCCGTTGGTGGCAGAGAAGTCGAGGTGCCCGGCGTCGCTGAGCTGGGCCACCGTCTTGTCGGCGCCGGCCGCGGTGTACAGCTCGCTCTGCATCACGTAGTACTCGTGATCCACCTTCGGCAGCCCACCAGCCGGTTCGACGACGACGAGGCCGTACATGCCGTGGGAGATGTGCGTCGGGATGTCGGGGAAGGCGCAGTGGTAGATGAAGATGCCCGGCTTGAGGGTCTTCACCTTCAGCTCACTGGTGGAGCCTGGTTTGGTGTCCAGCCGGACCGACCCACCACCTGGCCCGGTCACGGCGTGGAAGTCGACGTCGTGGGGCATCTGGCTGTCGGGCGGGTTGGTGAGGAAGAAGTCGACCGTGTCACCGACCTGGGTGCGGATCATCGGCCCGGGCACCGCCCCATCGAAGGTCCAGTAGTCCAGGGTCGTGCCAGGGAGCACCTCGGCGACACCTTCCTCGATCTGGAAGTGGACCTCGTGGTTCATCGGCCCGGTGCGGGGCTGTGGGTTCAGGTACTGGCCGTCCTGGTACAGGGTGTAGTCGGCCGAGTCAGGCATGTCGGTGGGGTGCCGGGAGATCTCGTCGATGGTGACCGGCTTCGCGGGCGACGCTGCTGCCGGCGTCGCGGTACCGGCATCCGGCCCGCCGGCCGCGCTGGTGTCGCCGCCGACGACGAGGGTGCCGACCATGCCGGCCTGCTCGTGGCCCGGGACCTCACAGAAGACGGTGTAGCTGCCAGGAGCGAGCCCGGCGAGGGACAGGCTCTCGCTCTGCCCGGCATCGAGCATGCTGGTGGCCAGCTGCGTGCCCTTCACCGCCAGGTTGTGGACCATCGTGCCGTCGTTGGTCACCTCCAGCGTCCCGTCGACCGCGACGCTGAGCTGCTTCGGGGTGATGCTGAACTCGGCGAGCTGCACCGCCACCGTCGCCTCGCCGCCGCCGCCGGCCGTGGCGACCGTTCCGTTTGCATCGGACGCGCCCGCCACGACGAGGGCCGAGATGCCGAGGGCGAGCGCCAGTGTCGCGATGACCGCGGTGAGCGAGACCAACGCGGCGACTCCGTCTCGGGTCTGTGGTCGTTCTGACATCGTTCGTCTCCTCGTTCAGCTCGCGACAGCCGTCGCGGCCCTCGGGCCATCGACGGCCTGCTCGCCGTTCCACATAGCGACTTATGTTTATCTAGAAATTACTAGAGTAATATTGGAGGAGGGCAGGGTCGAAGGTCACATGCCAGGTGACGGTCCTCACTCGGGAACCCTTTCCCCGACGAGCTGGTCGCGGTGCACGCGAGCGACGGTGCGGGCCAGCTCGCTGGCTCGCAACACGTTGGGGCCGATCCACCCCAACTCGAGGGTCTCGTGGAAGAGGCTGAGCCACCGATCGAAGTGTGCGGCCGTGAACGGTCGCTGCTGGTGCACGTCGGCATGGGCGCGGAACGGATTGCCCGAATAGCCGGGCTGGCCGAGCAGCGCCCGGCCCCAGAACGCAGTGAGCTTCGGGAGGTGCTCGGACCAGTCGACCCGTGCGACGTCGTTGAACATCGGCCCGAGCAGGTCGTCCATCGCCACGTCGGCGTAGAAGCGACGCACCATCTCGGCGATCTCCTCGGGTGAGTCGAGGTCCCGTGTCGGTTGGGGACGAGGCGTGTCGCGCACCGGGCTGCTGCCCTTCTTCGGGGGGATGTGGCGGTGTATACTCTAGTAAGTAATAGAAATAATGCAACCGGAAGGACCGCCCGATGACCGACGTCGTACAGGAGCTGGTCGAGCGGCGCTACGCCTTCGGCTTCCACTCCGACATCGAGACCGAGCTCGCTCCCCGCGGCCTGAACGAAGAGGTGATCCGACTGATCTCGTCCAAGCACGACGAGCCCGGATGGCTCCTCGAGTGGCGGCTGGCAGCGTTCGAGCACTTCCTGACGCTCGAGCCACCGTCGTGGCAGAACGTGCACCACCCACCGATCGACTTCCAGGACATGCACTACTGGGCGGCCCCGAAACCGAAGGGGCCCGCCCCGGCAAGCCTCGACGACGTCGATCCGGAGATCCGAGCCACCTTCGACAAGCTCGGCATCTCGCTGGCCGAGCAGGAGCGGCTCTCGGGAGTGGCGATCGACGCCATCATCGACTCCGTCTCGGTCGCCACCACGTTCAAGGAGACCTTGGCCGAGGCGGGGGTGATCTTCTGCTCGTTCTCCGAGGCGGTGCGTGAGCACCCGGAGTTGGTGCAGAAGTACCTCGGCTCCGTGGTGCCGTTCCGCGACAACTTCTACGCCACCCTCAACTCGGCCGTCTTCTCCGACGGTTCGTTCTGCTTCGTCCCCGCCGGGGTCCGCTGCCCGATGGAGCTGTCCACCTACTTCCGCATGAACGCGGCGGAGACGGGCCAGTTCGAGCGCACGCTGATCGTGGCCGAGGAAGGCGCATCGGTGAGCTACCTCGAGGGCTGCACCGCGCCGATGCGGGACGAGAACCAGCTCCACGCCGCGGTGGTCGAGATCGTCGCGCTCGACGACTCGGATGTGAAGTACTCGACGGTGCAGAACTGGTACCCCGGCGACGAGAACGGTGTCGGCGGGATCTACAACTTCGTGACCAAGCGGGGCCGGTGCGGCCATCGCGCGAAGATCTCCTGGACCCAGGTGGAGACCGGCTCGGCGATCACCTGGAAGTACCCCAGCGTCATCCTCCAGGGCGATGACTCGGTGGGCGAGTTCTACTCGGTGGCCGTCACCACCGGCCACCAGCAGGCCGACACCGGCACCAAGATGATCCACATCGGCAAGAACACGACCAGCACGATCGTGTCGAAGGGCATCTCCGCCGGGCATGGGCAGCAGACCTACCGGGGGCTGGTCAAGGTCCTGCGCTCGGCCACCGGAGCCCGCAACCACACCCGGTGCGACTCGTTGCTCATCGGTCCCGACTGCGGCGCGCACACGTTCCCCTACATCGAGGTCAAGAACGACAGCGCCCAGGTGGAACACGAGGCATCGACGACCAAGATCAGCGACGACCAGCTCTTCTACTGCCGACAGCGTGGCCTCGACCAGGAAGACGCGACCTCCATGATCGTCAACGGCTTCTGCCGCGAGGTGTTCGACGAGCTGCCCATGGAATACGCCGTCGAAGCCCATGCCCTCATGCACCTGAGCCTGGAAGGAGCGGTCGGCTGATGCTCCACATCGAAGACCTCCACGCATCGATCGACGGCCGCCACGTCCTCGCCGGCCTCGACCTCGACGTCCCCGATGGCGAGGTCCACGCCATCATGGGGCCCAACGGCGCGGGCAAGAGCACCCTGGCCAACGTGCTCGCCGGACGCGAGGGCTACGAGGTGTCGGGCACCGCCACCCTCGACGGCGTCGACCTGCTCGACCTCGATCCAGAGGACCGGGCGACGGCCGGGCTGTTCCTTGCCTTCCAGTACCCGATCGAGCTACCGGGCGTCGGCAACATCTACTTCCTGCGGACGGCGGTCAACGCCCAGCGCCGGGCCCACGACCTCCCCGAGATCAGCGCGACCGACTTCCTCGCCTCGGCCCGCGAACACATGGCCCAACTCGACATGGACCCCGCCTTCCTGAGCCGATCGGTCAACGAGGGTTTCTCGGGCGGCGAGAAGAAGCGCAACGAGATCCTCCAGATGTCCCTGCTGCGGCCCCGCCTCGCCATCCTCGACGAAACCGATTCCGGGCTCGACATCGACGCGTTGCGGATCGTCGCCCGCGGCGTCAACGCGCTGCGCGACCCGGACCGCTCGATGGTGGTGATCACCCACTACCCGCGGCTCCTCGACCTGTTGCGTCCGGACCGGGTGCACGTGCTCGGGGAAGGTCGAATCGTTCGATCCGGTGGTCCCTCGCTCGCCTACGAGCTCGAGGAAGTCGGCTACGCCAACGCACCGGCAGGAACACCGGCATGAGCACGCCGAACACGACAGCCACTCGCCTTCCCGGCACGACCAACGACGGTGAACGGGCCCAGCGGTGGCTGGATGCCCACGGGCTACCGACCGGCCGCGAGGAGCCCTGGCGGTACACGCCGGTGGCCGACATCGGGGCCCGTCTCGCCGAGGCGCGGCCGGCCGTGGTGACCGACGTGCCGACCGAGTTCATCGATGCCGCCGCGGGCCGACACGGCGCCACCCGGATCGTGGTGGTGAACGGCGTCTTCGTGCCGGAGCTGTCGGATCTCGATCGTCTGCCGGCCGGGGTCTGGTTGGGATCCTCGATCCAGCTCACCGACCGTGTGGTCGAGTTCCTCACCAGCCCTGCCGACGACCCGCGCGACGGCTTCGAGGCCCTCAACCGGGCCAACGCGGCTGATGTCGTCTGCCTCCAGGTCGGCGACGATGTCCAGGTCGACGCCCCGATCCAGGTCGTCCACGTCTCGTCCCCGTCCGGGGAGCGGGTCCTGTCCAACCCCCGCCTGGTGATCGACGTCGGCGCCCGCGCCGGTGTCCACCTGATCGAGAGCTACGTCGGATCGGCGGCCGGTGCCATCACGAACGCCTCCACGACCCTGCGGCTGGACACGGAGGCCGAGGCCACGCTCCACCGGATGCAGCACGAGCCGGCCGATGCCATTCACGTGGGCGACCTCCACGTGGTCCAACGCAATGGCGCTCGCCTCCGCGTCCTGGCCGTGTCACGGGGCGCGTCCGTGGCGCGACTCGGGGCCCACGTGATGCTCGCCGGCGAAGGGGCGACGGCCGAGCTGGTCGGGCTGTCGGCGCCGACGACGGGCGCTCGCCACGACACGGTCGTCACCGTCGACCACGCCGCGTCGCGGTGCACCAGCGACCAACGGTTCCGGAGCGTCGTCGAAGCGCGGGCCCGCAGCTCGTTCAGCGGCCACGTCATCGTTCGGCCTGGCACGGTGGCCACCGACGCCCACCAGCGCAGCGACAGCCTGTTGCTGAGCCCCGACGCCCAGTCCGACAGCCGCCCGTGGTTGGAGATCTTCGCCGACGACGTTCGCTGCAATCACGGTTCGGCCACCGGGCGCCTCGACGCAGACGCGCTCTTCTACCTCCGCAGCCGGGGGATCCCGGAGCGCACCGCCCGCCAGATGCTGGTGGAGGCCTTCACCCGGACGATCACCCGACAGATCACGCCCGACACCCTCCGCCAGCAGGTCGAGGGATGGCTCCGACCCGAGGACGACGATCGGTGACCCGCACCTGGAACCCCATCCGGCTGACCCGGGACTGCGATGCCCTGACCATCCCCCACGGCGAACGCGTTGCGCTCACCGCCGGCGGCGAGGTCGAGATCGTCCAGCAGCTCGGTACCAGCGTCACGGTCCGCACCCAGATGGGCACGCTCCTCCGCATCGACGGCGCCCACTTCGACGCGCTCGGCCTCGCGCCCGTCCGGGCCACGCCCGTACGCGTCTCCACGACCCGTGGAGACTTCGACTTCGAGGCGGTCATCGACGCGCTGAAGGGCGTCTACGACCCCGAGATTCCGATCAACATCGTCGATCTCGGCCTCGTCTACCGCTGCGACGAGGTTCCACTCGACGACGGACGCCGGCGCATCGAGATCGACATGACCATGACCGCCCCCGGATGCGGCATGGGCGACGTGTTGTGCGACGACGCAGCCCGGGCCGTGGAGTCGCTTCCCGGCGTCGACGAAGTGGTGGTCACCATCGTCTGGGACCCGCCGTGGTCCCGCCAGCGGATCTCCGAGGCCGCTCGACTCGAGCTCGGCCTGCTGTAGACGATCAGCAACGGGGAAGGCGCCGCCCCGAGATCATGGTGCCGGGTCTGCGACCCGCAGCTTCAGGCGGCATCCTGCCCTCCGAGGGTCCTTGGCGACGAGTTCGTCCACCTCGACGGAGCCGTCGTCTCCGACGAGTCCTTCGGCGAGACCGAGGTGGAGCTGGCAGACCGTCTCGGGATCGGCGACCGCGGATGACTCGAACGGGCACGAACGCAAGAGGATGTCGGTGCCGTTGCGGCGACGGCGCAGCTCTGGATCGAAGCCCTGCTGGGCCATCGCCGTGACCAGCTGCACGACCGCGTCGTCCTCGCCGGCTTCCCGAAGGCGCCGTCCTGCCCGACGTCCGACCTCTTGTGGGCTGTCGCCTGAGCGGATGATCTCGGTGAGCAGCAGGCTGAGGCGCTCATACGGGCCGGTGACGCCCCAGCGGCTCTCGGCCGTGGGATCGATCGTGTAGACGAGACGCGGTCGGCCAGGACCGGTCACGGCCGCCTTGCCCTCGATCACGAGGTCGGCGGCGACCAGCTTGGCGAGATGCTGGCGGATGGCGTTGTGGTTGAAGCCGAAGTGCTCGGTCAGCTCGGCGACGTCGACCGGTCGATCCGAGTTCGCGATGTAGCGGAACACGGCATGGCGCGTCGGATCACCGAGCGCCCGTGCCTGGTGCTGCATCGTGACAACCGGCATGCTTCGAATCCCTGACATCGGACGACGTGTACGACAACCCCGCCGTCTATTTCTACCGTACGGTGGAGAAAGGTGCAACGACTCTCGGCGAGGGATCGACCGCTTCCGCCTCGCTCGCAGCTCTCGTGGAACGCTCGTCTGCGGTGCGGCGCTGCTCGACCTCGATCTCCCCGGCGCGCAATCCTCCCAGCACGGCACCCATCATCGCTCCGAAGCCAGCACCCCCGAACGGAGCGGCGAGCCCGGCCGCGCCGATCACCCATGGATCCATATCGGCGAGCAGCACGCCGAGGACGAACATGCCGACCACGAGAACCGTGCCGGTGATGGCGCCGATGAGTGTCCAGCGCCCGATCGGCGGTTCGAACAGCAAGGTCGGTTCAGATGGAGAAGCAGTCATGGTGCAATAGTATCTACTGTTCTTACTAGATCAAAGCCGCGCAGTACCTGGACACCGCTGCGCTCGAGCCGACACGAGGACGGAGCTCCGATGGAACCGAGCACCACGGGATGCACCACTTCTCCGCCGCAGAAGCCGGCCGGTGGGGACCTCGACTCGCGCAGCAAGATCCACGACGTCGTCGTCCACTTCTATCGAGAGGTCGTCTTCGACGACCTGCTCGCACCGGTGTTCGGCGAAGTCGCCGAGGTCGACTGGGCCCAGCACATCCCGAAGCTGATCGACTACTGGTGCCAGGTGCTGCTCGGTGAGCCCTGCTACTCCGGCTACATCCTCGGCCCGCATCGTGCCGTCCACGAGCTCAGCGCGTTCACGCCGGAGTTGTTCGACCGCTGGTACACGCTCTGGTCGGCGAGCATCGACAGCCGCTGGGATGGAGAGATCGCAGAGCGAGCCAAGACCCACGCCCAGCGGATCGCCCAGGTCCTCGCCCGGAAGCTCGCCGTCAGCGGAAGAGCGAGATCATGACCAGCGTGCCACCGGGCACGGCGCGGAACTCGACGTCGTCGGCGAGCTCGATGATGAGCTGGACGCCGAGGCCGTGCTCGTACCGGAGCCGTTCCGGGTCCTCCGGGTCCGGTAGCGGACGCAGGTCGTCAGGGTGGAACCCCGGGCCCCGATCGCGCACACACACGCAGACCCGGTCGTCCGAGATGTGGCTGGACACCAACACGGGCTCGGACAGCGCATCGAGTCGGTGCACCTTCACCGCGTTGCTGCACGCCTCGGTCACCGCGAGCCGCAGGTCCTCGAGCCGGGCTTCGCTCACGCGGGGCTCGAGCGTCTTGGCGGCGGCGAGGACCAGGCGAACGATGGGCCGGTAGTCGTCGCCCGGTGTGAACGCCGCCTCGACGTCCACCCGCCGCTCGCATGCGTCGAGGTCTTCGATTCGGCCGTTGACGGCGTCCAGGTCTTCGGTCACGGTCATCTCCACCCCCCTGTTCATCTGCGAATCGATGACGGGTCCGTACCCGCGCCTCGACTCGTCAGAGCGTCGAAGATGTTCCGTTCGCGTCGTTATCGACCGGTCTCGGAGGGCGTTCCGTTCGCATCGAGCCACCGGAGGGTCCGGACCGGTTCTCCGGCGTGCGTGAGCACGCTCCGGGATCGTCAGCCGTTGGTTGCGGCGACCCGGGCGAGCAGCTCGGTGTCCTCGGGGAACTCTACGGTGTGTTCCAGTGCCAAACCCACGGCTCGACCCCGGTCACCCGCCACGACCAACGCGGCGATCTCGACGACCTGGCGTTCACGGCGCGCCGTCGTGCGGCTCTGCTGCTGCGCCCGGCGGATGTGATCAGCCGCCGTGACGTCGTCGCCGCCATGCGCGGCCATCACCGCGAGCAACGCGTGTTCGATGGCGAGGTGGGTCATGCCCGCAGCGTGCGCCTGGCTGCTGACGCGGGGCTGACCTGTCACTGAAGAGCAACCAGAACAGGGATACGGTCGGTCCATGCACATCGGGTTGCTCGGTGAACTCGAAGTGCTCGACGACGAGGGCAACGAGGTCGCGGTCTCGGGAGCGAAGCTACGGTCACTGCTCGCGGTCCTGGCCCTGCACGTCGGCCGGGTGGTGTCGGCAGAGCACCTGGTCGAGGCGCTGTGGGGTGAGGACCCGCCCGCCGCGGTGCGGAACGGGCTGCAGGGGCTGGTGTCGAAGCTGCGCCGAACGTTGGGTTCCTCGGATGTCGTCGTCATGCGCGGCGACGGGTACGCACTGGACCTGCCGCCTGAGGCCATCGATGTCGTGCGGTTCGAGCGTCTCGCGGCCGAGGGTCGGGCCCTGGTCGCTGCTGGCGAGCTGGACCGGGCTGTCGATCTGCTGACCGAGGCCGAAGCCCTATGGCGAGGCCAGCCCCTGGCCGACTTCGCCTACGAGGACTTCGCGTCGGCGGCCATCACCCGGCTGTCGGAGTCTCGGCTCGCGGTGCTCGAGGAGCGCCTCGATCTCGAGATCCAGCTGGGCCGCCATCTCCGGGCCATCGGCCAGCTCGAGGAGCTGGTGGCCACCCATCCCCTGCGAGAACGGCTCCGCGGGCAGTTGATGCTGTCGCTCTACCGCGCCGGCCGGCAGGCCGACGCCCTTCGCACCTTCCAGGAGGGTCGCCACCTCCTCGGTGACGAGCTGGGCCTCGAACCAGGGCCGGAGTTGCGCCAGCTGGAGTCGGCGATCCTCGCCCAGGACCCGTCGTTGTCCCTCACGACGGCGGCCGCTCCTGCCTCCACCGACGTCGCCGCACCCTCCCCGGGCATCCCGGCGGCGCTGACCCCACTGATCGGTCGCGACGCAGAGCTGCGGGACCTGCACCAGCTGTTCGACGAGCACCGGCTGGTCACGCTGGTGGGCCCGGGCGGGGTGGGCAAGACACGGTTGGCCATCGAGGTGGGGCGCGCCGCGGCCGAGGGTTCGTCCTCCGGCGGCTGTCTGGTCGAGCTGGCTCCGATCGGTGACCCGGCCGGCGTGCTCGCCGCCATCGCGGCCACCCTGGGTGTGCCGGATCCGAGCCGGCTCGCCGAGGTCATCGGCCAGCAGGAACTGGTGGTGGTGCTCGACAACTGTGAACATCTCATCGGTGCCGCCGCCGAGGCCGCCGAAGGCCTGCTGCAACGTTGCCCGGGACTGCGGCTGCTCGCCACCAGCCGCGAGGGGCTCCGGGTCGGTGGCGAGACCATCTGGCCCGTGCCACCGCTGGCGGCGGACGATGCCGTGCGCCTCTTCCGGGCGCGCGCCGACGCGTCCGGTGCGGCGATCGAGTGCACGGAGGAACAGGACGGAGTCATCGCCGACATCTGCACCCGACTCGACGGGCTCCCCCTCGCCATCGAGCTGGCCGCGGCCCGGGCCCGGGCGTTCCCCATCGTCCAGATCTCGGCTCGGCTCAACGACCGGTTCCGCCTCCTGACCGGCGGATCGCGCACCGCCTTGCCCCGCCAGCAGACGCTGCGTGCCGTCGTGGACTGGAGCTACGAACTGCTCTTCGACGACGAACGGCGCGTCTTCGAACGGCTCTCGGTGTTCCCGGGCGGCTGTGACCTCGCCACCGCCGAGGCTGTGTGTGCGGACGATGCGATCGAGGCCGCGGACGTCGCCGATCATCTCCGCGCCCTGGTCGACAAGTCCCTGGTGGTCGCCGTTCCGGTCGACGGCGGGGCGCGGTTCACACAGCTGCAGACGCTCGCCCAGTACGGCCGGGAGCGGCTCACCGAGCGGGGCGACGCGGTGCGCATCCGCAATGCGATGGCCCGGCACTTCGCCCGGCTCTGCTCGCGGAGCGCCGAGGCCTTCACCGGCGACGTGCAGCGGGCGTGGCTGACGGCGATGGACCAGGAGCACGACAACCTCAGAGCAGCGCTGGACTGGGCCGTCGCCAACGAGGACGCCGAGACGGCGCTGACCATCGCCGGCGGGGCCGCGTGGCCCCACTGGCTGACCGGCATGGTGGTGGAAGGGCGACGGTGGCTCGACGACGCGTTCGTGTGCGCGGGCGAGGCGGACGAGCGCACCACGGCATTGGCGCTGACCGGTCGCGGTCTCCTCGACTTCCTCGCCGGTGCCGGCGAGCACAGCGACGACGACCTGGCCACCGCGCTCGAGATCTTCGAGCGATACGGCGACCGGGCGTCGATGGCCCTGGCCAACTCCTTCTACGCCGAGCAGGCCGCGGTCCGGGGCGATCTCGACGAGGCCCGTCGGCGCCGCCGGGTCGCGCTCGACTTCTACGGCGACGCGCCGCCGGACCCCTTCGCGGCCGCGGCCCGGGTGTACTCGCTGGCCAAGCTGGCCATCCTGGACGGCGACCTCGATGCGGCGGAACGCCACTACCGAGCCGCCACCGAGGGGTTCTCGCACCTCGATCGACCGGTGATGACCTCCATGTGCCTGGGCATGGTCGCCGACTTCGACGAGCGGGCCGGCGACTACCCGGCCGCCATCACGACGCTCGAGGCCGCCATCGCCACCAACGAATCGCTGCTCTCCGGCTTCACCGGGTCGCTCGAAGCCCGGCTCGGCTGGGTACTGCTCCACGACGGCCAACTGCCGCGAGCCGAGGCCGTGTACCTGCGAGCCCTCGACGGTGCACGACGGGTGCGGCACACGATGGTGATCTTCCATGCCCAGGCCGGCCTGGCCGCGCTGCACCGGCTCCACCACCGTGACGACGCCGCCGCCGACGCCGCCACCGAAGCCCTCGAGCTCTACCGGGCCGACGAGTTCCGCCGGTTCCGGAACCGGATCGACCCCACCACGGACCTCCAGGCCACGGCTGCGGTGTGCTGGGAGGTGCTCGCCGGCATCGCCGCCGAACGGGACGAACCGGACCACGCCGCGACGTTGCTCGGCCACGCCGACCGCCTCCGGACCGAGTCGGGCGTCGAGACCCCGGACTTCCTGCACGACGACGTCGCCGCGACCCGGCGGATGGTGACCCCGGCCCGCTGAACGGGGACTTCAGCGCGAGCGCGGCGGGAGATCAGCGCCCTCCTGGATGGTGCAGTCATCCCCGCAGCAGGTGGGGCCCATCCCAGGAGGATCCCATGAGCGCATTCCTGTACCGCCTCGGCCGCACCAGCGCCCGGCACCCGTTCCGGGTGCTGGGCCTCTGGTTCGTGGCCGCCGTCGCCATCATGGCCCTGCAAGGCAGCGCCGGCGGCCAGTTCGACAACAGCGAACGCGTCCCGGGCGTCGAGTCCCAGCACGCTGCCGACGTCCTCACCAGCCGGTTCCCGACCCAAGGCGGGCAGTCGGCCCGCATCGTCCTCCACTCCGACGACGGCCGCCTCGACGACGCCGACCACGCCGCCACTGTCGACCAGACGCGAACCCGGCTCGCCAGCGGCCACGACGTGGCCGCCGTGACCGAGCCGTTCGCGTCCGCCGCCGTCAGCGCCGATGGACGGACCGCCTACCTCGACGTCACCTACGGCCTCGACAAGCTCACCGACACCCAGCTCGACGACGTCCTGGCCGCGGCCGACCAGGCCGAGGCGGGCGGTGTGCAGGTCGAGCTCACCGGCGCCCTGGCCGCGCTGGAACAAGCGGACCCGAGCAGCGAGCTGATCGGCATCGGCGTCGCCATCATCGTGCTGCTGGTCGCCTTCGGCTCCGTCGTGGCGATGGGACTGCCCATCTTCACCGCGATCATGGGCATCTTCGTCGGCGCCGCCAGCGTCGGCGTCCTGTCCGCCTTCCTCGACATCCCCGAGTTCTCCCTGATCCTGTGCGCCATGATCGGGCTCGGCGTCGGCATCGACTACGCCCTGTTCATCGTCACGCGGCACCGCCAGCACCTGCAGGCGGGCATGACCGTCGAGGATGCCGCCGGCACTGCGGTCGCAACCGCGGGCCAGGCCGTCCTCTTCGCCGGCACCACCGTCGTCATCGCCATCCTCGGTCTCTTCCTCGCCGGCCTCCCGGCCATCAGCGGGATGGGCGCCGCGGTCGCACTGGTGGTGACCGTGTCCATGGCCGCCGCCGTCACGCTGCTGCCCGGCCTCCTCGGCCTGGCGGGCACGAAGATCGACAAGCTCTCCATCCACCGCAGGACCCACGTCGCCAAGCCTGCGGCAGCGACCGTGTCGGGCCGATGGGCGCACCACGTCGGGAGCCACCCGGTCCGCTACGCCATCGTCGGACTCGGCGCGCTGTGCGCCATCGCCATCCCGGCGCTCAGCATGCGTATCGGCGTGCCCGACGACGGCAACGCTCCCACCCACACGACCCAGCGCATCGCCTTCGACCAGCTCGCAGCCGGCTTCGGCCCCGGATTCAACGGACCCATCCAGGTCGTCGTCGAGCTCCCCGCCTCTGGCGGCCCGGCAATCGCGCAGCGCGTCCACGACGCCTTGCAGGGTGATCCGGGCGTGGCGGCGGTGACCGCTCCGGTCCTCAACGCCGACGGCGACACGGCGGTGCTCATCGCCAACCCGACCACGGCCCCGCAAGACGAGGCCACCGACCAGCTCGTCCGCCACCTCCGGGCCGACGTGCTGCCGGCCGCCGTCGACGGAACCGACGCGCACGTGTCCCTCACCGGCCGAGCGATGGTCACCGACCTGACCGACCGCATCTCCAACCGGCTGCCGATCTTCATCGCGGCCGTCGTGGCGATGTCGTTCCTGCTGCTGATGATCGTGTTCCGGTCCGTCCTCGTGCCGCTCAAGGCGGCCGTCATGAACCTGCTCTCGATCGCTTCCGCCTACGGCGTGCTGGTCATGGTGTTCCAGTGGGGCTGGGGCGCCTCGCTCATCGGGCTGCACAGCACGATGCCGATCAACCCGTTCCTCCCCCTCATCATGTTCGCCATCCTCTTCGGCCTCTCGATGGACTACGAGGTCTTCCTCCTGTCCCGCATCCGGGAGGAGTACGTGGCGACCGGCGACAACCACGAGGCCGTCGTCCGGGGCCTGTCGAGCACCGCCCGGGTCATCACCTCCGCCGCCTTGATCATGATCAGCGTGTTCGGAGCCTTCGTGCTCACCGACGACTCGAACGGCAAGCTGTTCGGGGTCGGCCTCGCCGTCGCCGTGCTCATCGACGCCACCCTCGTGCGGATGGTCCTGGTGCCGGCGACCATGAGCCTCCTGGGCCGCGCCAACTGGTGGCTCCCCGGCTGGCTCGACCGCATCCTCCCCCACCTCGACCTCGAATCCGCCCCCGCCACCCCCGAGGTCAGCGCCGAACCCGAGCGCGAGCTGATCGCGGCCTGACCGTCGACGCCGCCCCTCGCCAGGCGTAGCTGCTCTGTAGCCTTCACCGTAGGTTCTGTGTAGTGTTTCCTGTATGTCGAGGTTGGCGTCGCCGTTCGTGACCACCGGACCTGCCCCGGCCGACCAGGTGGTGGGTCGCGAGGACCAGGTCGCTGCCGTGCTCTCCCGGGCCGCGGCCGGCCACCACATGCTCATCGCGGCACCGCGTCGGTTCGGCAAGACCAGCCTCATCGCCAAGGTCGCTGACCAAGCACCCGAGGACCTGCTCGTCGTCCTCGTCGACCTGATGGGTGTCCAGTCGAGTCGAGACATCGCCGACCGACTGGTGGCCAGCTGGGAGCGGGCCCCGCGACCGCTGTCCCAGCGCACCCGTCGGGTCCTGCGCAGCCTGCTGCGCCGGGCGCATCTGAGCATCGGCCCGACCGGGGTGTCCGCCGGGGTGTCAGCCGCCGGGCCCGGCGAGACGGACCGCACCTTGGAGGCGGCCCTCGGCGTCGGCTGGGACCTGGCCGGCGAGGTCGACCGACGCCTGCTCGTCGTACTGGACGAGTTCCAGTCGGTCGCCCACGTCCCCGGTGCCCAGGAGCGCATCCGTTCCCAGATCCAGCACCATCGGGACCGGGTCACCTACCTGTTCTGCGGCTCCCAACCCTCGACGCTCACCATGCTCTTCGCCGACACCGACGCTCCCTTCTTCGGGCAGGCCGAAGCGATCCCGCTCGGCGGTCTGCCCGCTGACGCGGCCGCGACGCTCATCATCGACCGCTTCGAGGCAACGAACCTGGCCATCGACGACGACACCGTCGACGAGCTCGTCGGCTTCGGCCGCGGGCACCCCCAGCGCACGATGCTGCTCGCCGACCGGCTCTGGCAGGCGACCGTCGACGACGGCGGCGGGCACGCCACCCTGGAGCTGCTGGACCGGGCGGTCACCGGCGCCGTCGCCGACCTGCGCGAGCACGGCGAGTGGATCCTGGCCCGCAGCGTCCCCCAAGCCAAGCTGCTGCGCCTCGCGGCGTGGGCCGAACCCCCCTACGGGATCGCCGCCCAGCGTCTCGGACTGGTGCAGTCCTCGGCCCAACACGCCCTGAAGACCCTCACCTCCGAGGGGTTCCTCGACGCAGACGGACGCATCGTCGACCCGTTGCTCGCCGAGTGGATCCGCCAGCTCCTCCCGCGGCCCTGAGGCAGCGAGCGCGTCCCGGGCGTCGAGTCCAGCACGCTCCCGACGGCCTCACCGACGGGCGGGCGCGAAGAACTCGGCCGGGGACAGCGATCCGGCGATGACGCTGACGAACTGGTTCATGGCGGTGTCGTTGCCCTCGATGGCACCGAGGAGCTGTTGCAGCTCGGGCGGTGGCGGTTCGAGGGTGGCGAGTTGGGTGGTGAGGTCGTAGATGCCCTGCACGCGGCCGTCCCGCTGCTGGTGATAGCCGGCCATGGCGTCCTCGAACGTGCGGTCGCCGCGGAGCACGGCATCGAGCGCGGTCGTGCACAGCTCGGCGTCGAGGAAGGCGTCGGTGATGCCTTGGGCCGTGACCGGGTCCCGGAGGTACCCGGCGTCCCCGACCAGCGCCCAGCCGGGACCGAAGGGAACGCGGAAGTGGTTGGGGACGCCACCGCCGACGATGCGTTCCTCGCGGCGGGCGCCGTCGAGACGGTCGCCGAAGCTGGCTTCGAGGGCCCGGCGGTAGCAGCCATCGATGTCCGCCTTGACGTCGCGGAGCTCGGCGTGGGGCCAGGCGGCGAGCAGCATGGTGAGCCCGTCGTTGGTGGGGAACGCGCCGTACCCGTTCCCGGGGCGGACGAGCCACTCGGCTCCGTCGACGGGGAAGTCGCTCCAGTAGGAGTAGTAACCGACCGAGAGCGTGGGCTTCTCCTGGTAGCGGCGAGCGCCGACGAGGGCGGCGACGCGTGAGTGAGCTCCGTCAGCACCGATGACGATCCGCGCTCGCTCGTCGACAGTGGTGCCGGTGGACGTGCTGCCACGGATACCGGTCACGGTGTCGTCGTCGATCAGGAGCTCCCGGAGCGTGAAGCCCTCGCGGACCTCGGCGCCGGCGTCGCCTGCCGCGTCGACGAGGAGCGCGTCGAGCACGGTCCGTCGCGGGCAGTAGGCGACGTCGCCGTCGCTGATGGGAGTGCCGCAGATGCGGACGGGGCCGAAGTCGAACGAGTACGTGCTCACCGGCGGGCAGCCGGTGGCGGCCAACTGGTCGAGCAGGCCCCAACGGCGCAAGGCGGCCACGCCGGGCGGGTGGATGAGGTGGGTCGAGACGGTGTCGGACGGGAAGTGGACGCGGTCGACGAGGAGGACGTCGTAGCCGTCGCGGGCCAGCAGCATGGCGGTGGGTGCGCCAGCGCAGCGGGCGCCGACGACGATGACGTCGTGGACGTGGTCGGTCATGGCTGCTCCTTCGTCTTGTCGCCGAGCACGACGAGGTAGTCGACAGCGGTGCGGTCCTCATGGAGGGGAACGAGCGCGTCGCGGAGCTCGGGCCAGCGGCCGTCGGCTTCGGCGCGGGCGCGTGCCTGGATGAGCGGGCCGAACCGCGCCGCGTGCCACTCGACGTCTTCGAGGGCCGAGGGGAACGGTGCGTGCTCGAGCGTGGCCCGTTCGAACCGGACGTCGATGCCCGTACCGTCGAACAGGCCACGGACGTGGTCAGCCTCGCCCCACAGCAGTGGCGACTCTGCGCCGGGAGGGGGTGCCGGCAGGTAGGCGGCGACCGTCTGCATGATGCGACCCATGGTCCCGTCCGGTGGCCAGACGCACAGCCCGAGACGTCCGCCGGGCCGCAGGACGCGGGCGATCTCGCGGGCGACGATGCGGTGCCGGGGTGCGAGCTCGCACGCGAACGTCGACACGACGACGTCGACGCTGGCGTCCTCCACGGGTAGGGCTTCGGCATCGCCCTCGCGCCACTCGACGGTGACTCCCGAGCGGCTGGCGCCGTGCCGGGCGACGTCGAGCAGCTCCGGCGTCAGGTCGACGCCGATCGTGTCCGCCCCGGCGAGCGCGGCGCGGATGGCCGCGTTTCCTGTCCCGCAACCGATGTCCAGGACCACTTCGCCGGGGCGTACACCCAGGCGCTTGACGATGCGTTCGCCGACGGGCCAGAGCTCGCGCTCGGCGACCGCGGCGAAGTCGCCCATCGCCCAGGTGCGTCGGACCGCCTCCTGGCGCGGGTCGCCGGCTGCGCCCGCTGCGGCGCGGTCGGGATCGGATCCGATTGTCGTCATGGCTGCTCCCTTCGGTCACTCGCAGCGTGCTCCGGGGCGGTTTCACGGCACGGTCACCTTGATTTCACGGCGGACTACCCTCGCCGGTGGTGCCCGATCGCAAGCCTGGCTTCGTGTTGCGGGTCCTCGGGACGGCGCGACTCGATCACGACGGCGAGCCGCGATCGATTCCCTCGGTCCGACAGCGGCGGATCCTGGCGGTGCTCGCCGCGGCCGCCGGACGGCCGGTCAGCGCCGACGTACTGGTCGACGTGACCTGGGACGTGGCACTGCCCCAGCATCCGCAACAGGCGTTGCACACGCAGTTGACCCGCGTGCGGCGGCTCCTCGGCGACCGCGCCGGCGCATTGGTCAGCGACGCCGGTGGCTACCGCCTCGGGTTGGACCGGACCGAAGTGGACGCCTGGCGATTCGAGGACACCGTCGTCGAGTGTGCCGCGTCGCCCGATGAGGTGGAGCGGCTGCGGACGGCGCTGTCGTGGTGGGACGGGGTGCCATTCGCCGACGCCGCTGACCATCCGGCGGTCCAACCCGCGGCCGTGCACCTCGGTCAGCTGCACGGCCAGGCGTCGGAGGCGCTGGCCGAGGCCGAGCTGGCCGCTCACCGTCCCGATGCCTGCCTCGCCGTGGTCGAGTCGCTGCTCCTCGAGGACCCCTACCGCGAGCGTGCGGTGGCACTCATGCTTCGCGCCCTGTACGCCGCGGGCCGTGGTACCGAGGCGCTCGACCGGTTCCAGCAGTACCGCTCGCGCCTCGTGGAGGAGCTGGGATTGGAGCCGTCGCCGGCGCTCCGGCGCATCGAGCGCGAGATCCTCGACCACCGGTCCCCGTCGTCGGTGCCGGCGGGCGACCTCGCCGGTCGGGTCTCCATTCCACCCCTGCCGGTCTCGTCGTTCCACGGCCGCGGCGACGAGCTGCGATCGGTGGTGGAGCTCCTCGACCGGGCGCGCGCGGTCACCATCGTGGGGACAGGCGGCGCGGGCAAGACACGCCTCGCCCTTCATGTCGTGCACGAGTTGCAGCGCCGCTATCCCGACGGCGTGTGGTGGTGCGACCTGCTCTCGGCCGCACCCGGCGAGACCGCAACGACGATCGCCGCCACCCTCGGCCTCCAGGATCGTGCCGGGCAGGATGCGCTGGACCGGTTGAGCGCGTATCTCGCCGATCGCCGGGGACTGCTGGTGCTCGACAACTGCGAGCACCTCGCCGCCGATGCTGGCAGGGTGGTCGACGCCCTCGTCCGGCGGGGTCCTGGCATCCGTGTGCTGGCGACCAGCCGACAGCCCCTCGGTGTGGACGGCGAGCACCGCCTCCGGCTCGGTCCGCTCCCGGCCACCAGCACCGTCGGATCGCCCGCGGTCGAGCTGTTCGTCGACCGGGCGCGCGCCGCCGCGCCGGGCTTCGACGCCACCGACGACATCCGCCGCACCGTGGCCGGACTGTGCGACCAGCTCGGCGGCCTGCCGCTCGCCATCGAGCTCGCCGCCGCCTCCATCACCCGGATCGACGTGCACACGCTGGCCGAACGCATCGACGGTCATCCTCGGTTGCTCGATCGGCCGACGCCCGTCGATCGTCACCACAGCCTCGCCAGTGTCGTGGACTCCAGCTACCAGCTCCTCGCGCGGCACGAACGGCAGCTTCTCGACGAACTCGCCGTGTTCGCCGGTCCGTTCACGCTCGAGGCCGCCGAGTCACTCGTCGGACGCTCTGGTGAAGCGGTCCCCGCTGGATCGGACCATGTCGGCGCGACGATCGGGGCACTGGTCGACAAGTCGCTGGTGCAGTTCGGGTCGACCGATGGCCGCTATGAGCTCCTCCCACCGGTCAGGGCCGTCGGTCGGACCCACCTCGCCACCTCGCACCGTCTCGACACCGCGCAGGGCGCGCATGCCCAGGCCGTACTCGACATGGCCGGCGACGTGGATCTCGTCCTGCGGAGCTCCGACGAGGCGACGGTCACGGCGGTCTTCGACGACAGCATCGCCGACCTACGCGCCGCGCGCTCCCACCTCGCCGCCCGCCACGATGTCGAGGGATTGGTGCGACTGTCGGCCAGGCTGCACTGGTTCACGACGCTGCGATCCCGTTCCGAGCTGTACCGCTGGGCCGACGACGCCGTCATCCGTCTGCCGCGAGCAGGCTCGAAGCCCGACATCGATCGGGCCGCGGCCAGTGCCTCCAATGGTGCCGCCAAGCGGGGTGACCTGCCGCGAGCACGGACGTTGGCCGAAGCCGGCATCGAACAGGCGGGTGCCGACGCTCGCTCGAGTCTCGAGACGCTCGCCCAGGTGCTGCTCTTCGAAGGCGATCTCGACGCGGCCCTCACCACGGCACGAGTCGCCGCCGAACGGCATGCGCTGGTCGGCGACCGCGCGTCGGCGGTCAACGCCCAGAGCGTCGCAGCCGCGGCCCTCGCCTACCGAGGCGATCGGGAGGAGGCCGAGGCCACCGCCCGCAGAAGCGAACAAGAAGCCCGCCAGCTCGGGATCGGGTCGCTCCAGGCGATGACCACCTACGTCCTGGCCGAGACCATCGCCGACCCCGCCGCCGCGGCCCGGTTCTATGACCAGGCACTCGAGTTGGCCGACCGGAGCGGTGCCGACTTCGTGACGGGCCTCGCCAACACGTCCCTCGCGGCCCTCGAGCTGCGGACCGGCCAGCACCATCGGGCCCGGCAACGGCTCGAGACCGTCATCGACCACTGGGAACGAGGCGGGATCTGGAACCAGCAATGGCTCGCCATCCGGCTCCTCATCGAAGCCCTGACCCGAGACCACGAATACGACGATGCTGCCGTCCTCGTCGGCGCCTACGACGCGTCGCCGTTCGCCGGGCCCACGTACGGCGACGACGCCGACCGGCTGACGACCGCCATGGAGCGAGCGCAGGAGGCGCTGGGCCCGGAACGGTACGCCGCCGCCAACCAGCGGGGCGCGGCCCTCACCGACTCCCAAGCGGCCTCCTACGCCCGAGCCCTGACCGGCTGACCGGTGACCCCGGCTGGCGGCTGGCGGCTGGCGGCTGGAACAGGCGCGCCGAAGGCCCTCGAGAAAGAGGCGTAGGTCCCTGGAGGCGGACCCGGGTCGAAGCGCACGCTGGGAGCACCATCCACCACGGAGGAGAACTCATGCGCGCAGTCGTGTACCACGGTCCCGGTCAGAAGGCTTGGGAAGAAGTACCCAAGCCCGTCATCATCGACGACACCGACGCCATCGTCCGCGTGGATGCCACCACGATCTGCGGCACCGACCTCCACATCCTGAAGGGCGACGTCGCGGCCGTGACCGACGGCCGGATCCTCGGACACGAGGCGGTCGGCACGGTCGAATCGATCGGATCCGGAGTCAAGAACGTGGCCGTCGGCGACCGTGTGCTCGTGTCGTGCGTGACGGCGTGCGGGTCGTGCCGCTACTGCCGCGAGGGCAGCTACGGCCAGTGCCTCGGTGGCGGTGGCTGGATCCTCGGCCACAAGATCGACGGCACGCAGGCCGAGTACGTGCGCGTGCCCTTCGCCGACACGTCCACCTATGCGATCCCTGCCGGGGTTTCCGACGAGCAGATCCTCATGTTGGCCGACATCCTCCCCACCGGCTACGAGGTGGGTGTCCTCAACGGACAGGTCCGGCCCGGCGACGTCGTCGCGATCGTGGGTGCGGGCCCGATCGGCCTCTCCGCCATCATGGGGGCACGGCTCTACAGCCCGGCGCACGTGGTGGCCATCGATCTGGCCGACAGTCGCCTCGAGGCCGCCAAGCAGTTCGGCGCCGACATCACGATCAACAACGGTCGCGAGGATGCACTCGCCATCATCCGGGACCTCACCGACGGTTTGGGCGCCGACGTGGCCATCGAAGCCGTCGGTGTGCCCGACACCTTCGAGCTCGCCACGCAACTGGCCCGGCCGGGTGGTCACATCGCGAACATCGGCGTGCATGGCAAGCCGGTCACGCTCCACCTCGAAGAGCTCTGGATTCGCAACGTCACCATCACCACGGGGCTGGTGGACACCTACTCCACCCCGACCCTGCTCAAGCTGGCCCAGGGACACCAGATCGACGCCCAGCGCTTCGTCACCCACCACTTCGACCTCGACGAGTTCGACGAGGCCTACGACGTGTTCGCCCGGGCGGCCGACACCGGTGCGCTCAAGGTGGTGCTCACTCGGTCCTGAGCGATCCTCCCAGCAGGTCGCCGAGGAACTCGACCACGGCGTCGTTGAACAGGTCGTTGCGGTCGCCGGCCACCATGTGGCCGGCGCCCGCCACGTCGACGAAGCGGGCGTGGGGCACGAGCTCGAGCAACTCGCGTGCGCCCTGCTCGCTGAGCAGGTCGCTGGCCCGGCCCCGGACGAGGAGGGTGGGGACGTCGATGGCGCGCGCCGCCCGGCCGAGCCGGTCGCCGTCGACCAGCGATGTCCGGGTCTCGTCCGACGCGCCCATCCGCCCGGTGACGAACGCCGGGTCCCAGTGCCAGTACCAGCGGCCGTCGTCGCGACGCCGGAGGTTCTTGGTCAGGCCCGACAGGTCGGTGGGCCGGGGGCGATGGGGGTTGTAGCGCTGCAGCGCGTCGGCCACCTCCTCGAGCGATCCGAAGCCGTCCGCGACGTGCTCGGACATGAACTCGCCGATGCGCTCGCGGCCCCGGACCTCGATCCTCGGTGCGACATCGACCAGCACCAGGCCGCGCGCCACGTCGTCATCGGGGTGTTCACCGATGGCGGCGAGCGAGGCGATGCCCCCGAGTGATGCGCCGACGAGGACCGGCGGGCGCTCGAACGATCGGGCCACGGCCAGCACGTCGCCGGAGAAGGCGTCGAGCGAGTAGTCGCCGTCGACCGCCCACTCGCTGTCTCCGTGTCCTCGCAGGTCGAGGGTGAACGCCTGCCATCCGGTGTCGGCCAACGCGTCGAGGGTGGTCCCCCAGGAGTGGCGGGTCTGACCGCCGCCGTGGAGGAGGACGACGGCCGGGTCACCACTGCGGCCGGCGACGTCGGCGACGAGCCGGTTGCCGTCTCGACCGGTGAAGGTGCGGGTGGGATGCGCCACGACGGACGATGCAAGCCGATGCAGCCGAAACCCTCCAACTTCGTAGCATGATCGGCGCTGTGCGACCCCGAGCGAGAGACCTCACCGTGGCCGGCGCGGCGGCCGGCGCGGTCGCGCTCGGCGCGTGCGAGGCCCGACGCGGGGCCCTGCGGGACGTGGAGGCGCGGGCCTTCGCCACGCTCAACGGTCTGAGCGAGCGTGGCCGACGGCCGGCCTGGACCGTGATGCAGCTCGGGAGCCTGGGCGGCTCGCTCGCCACCGGCGCCGCGGTGGCGGCCCGCGGGCGGCCTCGACTCGGACGGCGGCTGGCGACGGTCGGATCGCTGGCCTGGGTCGGCTCCAAGCTGATCAAGCCCTTCGCCAGCCGGGGCCGGCCCGCGGTCGTGGTGGAGGCGACGAGGATCCTCGGCCGGGAGCAGTCCGGCCTCGGCTACCCCTCCGGTCACGCCGCGGTCGCGTTCGCCATGGTGTCCGCCGCCAGCCCCCACCTCCCGAGATGCTGGCGGGGTCCGTTGTGGGCCACGGCGGTCACGGTCGGGATGACCCGCATCTACGTCGGTGCCCACCTCCCGCTCGACGTCGCCGGCGGGATGGCGCTGGGCGTGGCCACCGAGCGTGCGATCCGCGCCGTCAAGGGTCCAGCCTGACGCCGAGATCGGCATCGATGCCCTGGCGCAGCTCGCGCCGGGAGAACAACCCGACCGCTTGCTGCAGCTCGGTCACCAACGCCACGTGCGGCCCGCGCTCGAAGTCGTAGGTCGAGATCACACATCCGCCGGGGAACACGTCGAAGAGGCGGCCGGCGTAGCGGGGATCGATCGACTCGACGAGGTGGTAGGTCCGCACGCCCTCGTCGCTCGGCGCGATGGGGGTGGCCTCGGCCACGTCGCACGTCGGCGCCAGCTCGACCTGCACCTCGCGATCGGCCCGATCGGAGGCGAGCGTGAGGCTGGCCCCGCCGTCGGCGACGTCGAGCCCCTCGAACGACCAGCCGGCCGGGAGGGCGCGGACGCAGGGGACGTAGGCGGCGCTGGGCACCGACTGGGCCAGGATCGCCAGGCGTGCGTTCGGCTCGCATCGGGGCATCGCCTCCTCGGACACCGTGGCGCACCCGCCGAGCACGACCCCGAGCAACAGTGCGAGGAGGGTCGTGGCGCACCACGGTCGTCGACGCCTCACAACAGACCGGCCAGCTGGAGGTTGGCCAGGATCAGGGCGGCCCCGACCAGAGCCCCGCTGAGCACGGCGAGCGTCATGCCGGCCCGACGCAGGGTCCAGCGCTGGATCGACACCGGTGCGCGCGGGGGTGCGAGGGCCCGGAAGGCACCGAGCAGATCGTCGTCGCACGCCCGGAGGCGCCCCCGGAGCTGGGCGGGGACCGTCACCGCCCGGGCGGCGGCGAACGCCTCGGCCACCTCGTCGGGGGTGAACAGGCGGAGCGCCCGCTCGTAGACGCGAGCAGGCGGGGTGCACAGACCGAGGGTGAGCATCATGTTGGCCAGGTCGACGGCCTGCCGCCACGGGCTCGGTCGCACCTCGGCGAAGGCCACGTCGATGAGGCGCACCTGCCCCGCCGCCAGGAGCAGGTTCGACGGCTTGATGTCCCGGTGGGCGAGCCCGGCATCCCACAGGTTGCGCACGATGCCGAGGGCCTGGTCGACCACGGCATCGGGCAACCCACCGGGCGTTCCCACGGTGTCCACGTCGTCGGTGATGTCGCAGCCGTCGGTGATCTCGCAGGCATCGGGGACCAGTTCGGTGACGAGGACGTATTCGCGCTCCGGCGTGATCTCCACGATCCCCAGGGGCGCGGCCGTCGGCAGACCGCCATCGCGCAACACGCGGAGCATGTAGTCCTCGTACTGCACCAGGCGGCGGACCGAGTTGAACGGCTTCTCGTCCTCGAGCCGGCCGTAGAGGACGGTGCGAGCCAGCTTGTACCACCGGTCGGAGCGCATGTGGATCGACGCGTAGAGCTTGCCGAAGAGCACCCCGTCGGACGTGGTGATGCGCAGCGGCGTGGAGCCGGCGCTGCCGCGGAGCGAGAACGGCTCGACGTCGGTGACCGCCACGTCGAGCTGGCCGGCGAAGGCGCGTCGGATCGCCTCGCCCCGCCGTCCGCCCACGTCGAGGTGGGCCGGCACGCCCCGGCGGTACGTGACCGGGAAGGCCTCCTCCGGGGTGAACATCCGCAGCACGAGCAACGGCGCCGCCACGCCCAGCGCGAGGGCGACGGCGGCGTCCGACGGGTGGTCGACCGCGGTGTAGAGCCGGGCGAGGACGACGGCGGCGATGACGGCGCCGGCGGCTGGAACGACCCGGCGGCGCCACACACCCGGCGGTGCGAGCACGAGGGCCCCGATGGTGAGGACGAGGGCGATCTCGGTGACCGGGCGAGACGGATACGAGTAGCCATTCCAGCTGGCGACGATGTCGACACCGGCGGGGCGCATGCGGCCCAGCGAGACGCGGGTGACGGCAACGGCCACCGGGACGACGAGCAGCAGGACCAGGGTGGCGAACAGGTGCTGGAAGCGCCGCACCACCAGCAACACGACCAGGGTGCTCCACGCCAGCACGCGGAACATCACCGACGATCCGGCGTCCACGACCACCCGGGCCGCGTCGGTGCACGGATCCCACCGCAGTCGCTCGAGGCCCCGGAGCAGCGCCAGGTCGGCGTGGGTGACCAGGCGCATGCCCGAGGTCGTGGCGATCACGGCGGTGAGCAGGGCGGCGACGACGAGGACCGCGCCGGCGACCCGGGTCGTGGTGTCGACCGGTCGCGGCAGTGGCGGCGGCTCCCCCGATGGACGACGTCGAGCACCGCTGGAGCCGGCCGAGCCGGGCATCGGCTGCGATCGCTGGGGGAGCATGGGCTCGGTGTCCATCCCGTCTCGGGCGATACTAGGGCCGTGCGACGGTGGGTGCTGGCTGCGACGACCGTCCTGTTGGTGGCGGCCTGCACCGGCCGCCCCGCTCCGGACCACGTCGCCGATCGGGCCGACGTCGTCGTGGCGTCGTTCGACTTCACCGAGAGTCGGCTGCTGGGCGAGATCTACGCCCAGGCGTTGGAGGCGAAGGGTCTCGTCGTCCGCCGGGAGCTCGGGCTCGGATCGAGGGAGTTGGTCCTGCCCGCCCTCCGGCGTGGGCTCGTCGATGTCGTCCCGGAGTACGCCGGCTCCGCCCTCGACGCCACCGATCCCGACACCACCGTCGACCATGCCGACGTCGATGCCGTCGTCCGCGCCCTGCGGGACGCCGTCGCACCCTGGGGGCTCACCGTGCTCCTGCCGTCGGCGGCGTCGGACCAGAACGTGCTGGCGGTCGCCACCGAGCTGGCCGACCGCCACCGGCTCCACGCCATCAGCGACCTCGGACCGCTCGCCTCGTCCCTGACCATCGGCGGTCCCCCGGAGTGCCCCCAGCGGCCCCGGTGCCTTCCTGGTCTCGACGACCGGTACGGCCTGGAGTTCGCCGAATTCGTGCCCCTGGCCGGTGCCGAGCTGGTCCGCAGGGCGATCGACGACGGGGTGGTGGACGTCGGCGTGCTGTTCAGCACCGATGCGGTCCTCGCCGGCGACGGCCTCGTCGTGCTCGACGACGACCGCCACCTCCAGCCGCCGGACAACGTCGTCCCGATGGTCCGATCGGCGAAGGCGCGCGACGCCCGGATCAGCGCCGCGCTCGATCTGGTGTCGGCCCGGCTCACGACCGACAACCTGCGGTTCCTGAACTGGCGCCTGGCGAACGCGGGCACGAGCATCGAAGCCGAGGCGCGGGGTTGGCTGATCCGCCAGCGGCTGATCGCCCGGTGATCAGCCGTCGCCCCAGGCCGCGGCGGCCTCCTGCTCGAGGCGGGCCATGGTGCCGTCGACGTCGGTCGGATCGGCGATGAACCGGGTCAGCTCGGCCCACATCCCGGCGCCGGTCGTGCCGCCGAACTCGACCGGTTGCAGGTCCGAGAGATCGAAACGGAAGCTGTCACCGGCCTCGAGCAGCGACCGGGCGATCCGCCGGGTGGTGGCGTCGGGATAGCTGGCCAGGTCGACCTCCTCGTTCGGGGAGAGGAACCCGCCGAGCGCAGCCCAGGCCGTGGCGGCATCGGTCGAGGCCAGGTAGCGGAGCAGCGCGTGAGAGCCCGGCGACTCACGCATGAGCACTCCGGCGTCGCCCGCGCCGACCACGAACCGGTCGCTGGCCGATCGTCCCGGGAAGTCGAAGACGTCGACGTCGACGCCGACCTCGGCAGGCGTCGAGCCGGCGACGACACCGGGCACGAAGTCTCCCTCCATGACCATCGCCGCCACGGGACGGGTCGAGAAGACCCCCGTCACCGATTCGGGAAAGGTGGTGTCGGCGCCGGCCGCCCGGATCGTGTCGTCCGGCCGGAGCAGCGCCGCCATCTCCCGCAGGGTCTGCCCCACGCTGGGGTCGGTCCACGCCAGTCGGTGCTCGGCCAGGGCGTCGTAGCGCTCGGGCCCGGCGATGCGCAGGTAGAGGTTCTCGAACCAGTCGGTCAGCGTCCAGGCGTCGGACGGCGCCCCGGTCAGGGAGAAGGCGGGGATTCCGGCCGCGGCCAGGGAACGAGCGATGCGGCCCAGGCCTTCGAGGTCGTCGGGCGGGACGAGACCGGCGCGTTCGAAGGCATCGAGCGAGTACCAGACGAGGCTCTTGTCGGCGGCCTTGAACCACACGCCGTAGAGCGTCCCGTCGACGCTGCCCAGCTGGCGCCACACCGGCGCCCAGCCCGCCCTGACCTGGTCCCCCACGATCCCGCCGATGGGGTGGATGGCACCGGCGCGGGCGTACCGCTCCAGCAGCCCGGGTTGGGGCAAGATGGCGATGTCGGGGGGGTCGCCGGCGCCGAGGCGCCGGTCGAGCACCGCGGTGATGTCCTCACCGGCCGTCGACGTGAAGGTCACGGTGGCCCCGGTTTCCTGCTCGAAGCGGCGCAGCACCGTCTCGAAGGCGTCGGCCTCCGCGTCCTGCCACACGGCCACCACCTCGAGGTGGGTACCGGCCAGGTCGGTGCCCCCGGGGTTCCACGCCGGCGAGGCGTCGTCGGCACCGCACGCGGTGGCGATGACACCAAGGGTGGCCACCATCGCCAGGCCGGCCCGTAGGGCCCGTCGGTACCGGGGGCCGGGGACGTTCGGCCCTACCCGGCGTGGGCCGAACGGGCGCATGGTGACGAGAGGTAGCACACCGAACCCACCACGGCCACCATTGGGAGGCCTCATGACGACGATCACTCCTCGTCCGGCGCCGGTCACCATCTCCGAAGTCCCCGTCCCCGTCACCGCGGCGTCGACGCTCCATGCCTCCAAGGTGTACGGGAAGGACGCGACGGAGGTGCGGGCCCTCGACGATGTCACGGTCGGCTTCGAGGCCGGCCGGTTCACCGCCATCATGGGTCCGTCGGGCTCGGGCAAGTCGACCCTGCTGCACTGCATCGCCGGACTCGACACCCTCACCTCGGGCTCGGCGTTCATCGGCAACACCGACCTCAGCACCCTCGACGACAACCACCTGACCGTGCTGCGGCGCGACCAGGTCGGCTTCGTGTTCCAGGCCTTCAACCTCGTGCCCACCCTGACCGCGGACGAGAACATCACCCTCCCCCTGGCCCTGGCCGGCCGGAAGGGCGACCGGGGCTGGATCGACGAGGTGGTGCGCACGGTCGGCCTCTCCGATCGCCTCAAGCACCGACCGAGCGAGCTGTCGGGCGGTCAGCAGCAGCGGGTCGCGGTGGCGCGGGCGCTGGCCAGCCAGCCGAAGATCATCTTCGCCGACGAGCCCACCGGCAACCTCGACTCCCGCTCCGGCGCCGACGTCCTGTCGTTCTTGCGCGCCGCGGTCGACGACTTCGACCAGACCATCGTCATGGTCACCCACGATCCCTCGGCGGCCTCCTACGCCGACCGGATCGTGTTCCTCGCCGACGGCCAGATCGTCGACGAGATGTTCGAACCCACCGCCGACCGGGTGCTCGATCGGATGAAGCAGTTCGGAGACTGACATGCTGCGCACCGCGCTCCGCACCCTGCTCGCTCACAAGCTGCGGCTGCTGACCACCGGCCTCGCCGTCACCATCGGCGTGGCCTTCATGAGCGGCACCCTGATCTTCAGCGCCACCATGGCCAGGACCTTCGACGACATGTTCGCCACCGCCTACGACGGCGTCGATGGGCTGGTGCGGGCCGAATCCACCTTCGAGACGCCGGAGGGGACGGCGGTGCGACCGCGCATCGACCAGTCGATGGTCGACACCGTCGCCGCCGTGGACGGCGTCGGCGCCGCCGAAGGCGACATCTGGGGCACCGCCCAGGTGATCGGTCGCGATGGCAACCCCGTCGGCAACCCGGGAATGGGCCCGCCCACGATCGGCACCAGCTGGCCCGTCGGCCAGTTCAACCCATGGACCCTGGTGGCAGGACGGCCCCCCGAGGCCGACGACGAGGTCGTGATCGACGAGAAGACCGCCGATGAGGCCGGCTACACCGCCGGAGACCGGGCCCAGGTGCTCCTCAACGGTGCCCCCCTCGACGTCACCATCGCCGGCGTGGCCTCCTTCGGCTCGGCCGAGTCCCCCGGAGGCGCCTCGTTCACGATGTTCACCCTCCCGGCGGCACAGGCCCACCTCGGGGCGGTCGGGAAGGTCGACAGCGTGTCGATCGCGGCCGAGGACGGTGTAACGCAGGAGGAGCTCGTCCAACGGGTGAGCGCGGTCCTCCCCTCCGGAACCGAGGCCATCACCGGTGACGCCTTCGTGGCCGAGAACCAGGACGCCATGGCTCAGGCCATGTCGATGTTCGACTCGTTCATGATGGTCTTCGCCGTGGTCGCCCTCCTGGTGGGCGGGTTCACCATCTTCAACACCTTCTTCATCACCGTGGCGCAGCGGACGAAGCAGCACGCGCTGATGCGGGCCATCGGGGCCAGCCGGCGCCAGGTGCTCCTCTCGATCCTCGTGGAGGCCATCGGCGTCGGCGTGATCGCGTCGCTCGTCGGCCTGGCCGCCGGGGTGGGGGTGGCGGCCGGTCTCAAGGTGCTGCTCACCGCCTTCGGCATCGCGCTTCCCGCCGGCGGCGTGGTGTTCCAACCGAGCACCGCGGTGATCGCGCTCTCCGCGGGCGTCCTCGTCACCGTGGGCGCCGCCGTGTCACCGGCCCGCAAGGCCGGCAAGGTGCCGCCGATCGCCGCCATGCGCGACATCCAGACCACCAGCAGCGGCTACGGCTCCAAGGAACGCATCATCGTCGGAATCCTCGTGCTGGCCACCGGCGTGGCCGGTCTGCTCTACGGCCTCCTGGGATCGCCGTCGAACGCCCTGGCCATCGTGGGCGGATCGGCCATCATCGTCTTCTTCGGGGTGTCGGTCCTCGGCCGAACCGTGTCGCTGCCGATGAGCCGCTTCATCGGTTGGCCACTCCCTCGCGCGCGTGGCATCGCCGGGCACCTGGCCCGGGAGAACGCCATGCGCAGCCCGAAGCGCACCGCCGCCACGGCCGCGGCGCTCATGATCGGCGTCGGTCTGGTGTCGTTCATCACCATCTTCGCCGCCTCGACCAAGACGTCGTTCGAGAAGGCGGTCGACAAGGCGTTCACCGGTGATCTGGTGATCACCTCCCCGCTGCAATTCGGTGGTGGCGGCGGCCTCTCGCCCGACCTCACCCGACGGTTGAACGAGCTCCCCGAGGTCGAGACCGCGGCCGGCATCCGTGGCGGCGTGGCGCAGATCGACGGCTCGCCGCAGTTCGTGCTGGCCGCCGACGATGCCACCTTCGACGTCTTCGACATCCAGCCGCTGCAGGGCACGCCGGCCGATCTCGGCCCGACCTCGATCGCCATCTACAAAGACGTCGCCGAGTCGGAGGGACTGTCGATCGGTGACACCGTTCCGGCCGACTTCGTCGAGACCGGCCACCAGCTGCTCACCGTCGGCATGATCTACGGCGAGAACGTGCCGGCCGGCGACTGGCTCCTCGGGATCCAGGCCTACGAGGCCAACTACGTCGACCAGCTCGACATGCAGATCTTCATCAAAGACGCCGACGGCGTGACCCCGGAGGCCGCACTGGCCGCGGTGGAGCGCGAGGCCGACGCCTACCCCGGCGCCAAGGTCCTCGACCAGAACCAGTACAAGCAGGATCAGATGGCCATGGTCGACCAGATGCTCGGCCTCGTCTACGCCATGCTCGCCCTCGCCATCCTCATCGCGCTGCTCGGCATCGGGAACACGCTGGCGCTGTCGATCTTCGAGCGGACCCGTGAGCTGGGCGTCCTCCGGGCTGTGGGCATGACCCGGCGTCAGCTGCGTTCGACCATCCGCTGGGAATCGGTGATCATCGCCGTCCAGGGCGCCATCCTCGGGCTGGGGATCGGCATCTTCTTCGGCTGGGCGCTGGTCCTGGCGATGGCCGACCAAGGCCTGACCACGCTGTCGATCCCGGTCGCCAACCTGGTGACGGTCGTGCTGCTGGCCGCGCTGGCCGGCGTCGTCGCCGCCATCCTGCCGGCCCGCCGGGCATCGAAGCTCGACGTGCTCAAGGCCGTCGTCACCGAGTGATCTCCGGCCCCGGGCCTGAGGGCGGTCGGTCAGAGGCTGCCGTTGCCCTCGCTCGGCCGGAACGTGGTGGCGTAGCCGCCGGTGGGCGACCAGTCGGCCACGAACGTGTACCGGTCGCCCCGGACCACGGTCTCGCGCCACTCGATCGGCCCCACGTCGCCCTCGCTGCGCCGTGCGATGCGGAAGACGGGCTGCCGGGCACCGATGCCGAGCAGGTCGCGGTCGCGCGTCGACGGGAGCTCGGTGGTGATCCACTCGGTACCGCTGACCGGGCGGACGCCGCAACGGGTGGCCAACTCGTCGTAGAGGGCGGTGTGGGTGAAGTCGACCTCGAGCAGCGGTCGGGCGATGGCGGCAGGCAGCCAGGCGGTGTCGTGGGCGAGCACGTGCGATTCCACCAACCGGAGCCGTTCCAGCCGCACCAGGTTGGCGTTGGATCTCAGGCCGAGCTCGGCGGCGGCGTGGGTGTCGGTGCCGACGGAGAGATCGAGCACCTCGCTGCGCTGCTCGAGGCCACGGGACTCGATCGAACGGAACAAGCTGTAGATGGCACCGGTGGCCTGCTCGACGGTGGGTCCGGTCACGAAGGTGCCCCGACCCCGCTCGCGGCTGACGATGCCCTCGTCCTGGAGGTGGCGGACCGCCTCCCGGACGGTGTGGCGGGAGACGTTGTACTGACCGATCAGCTCGTTGTCGGTGGGGAACTCGGTGGTGAACTCCCCCACCTCGAGCCGGTGGCGGAGGTCGTCGAGCACCTGGGCCCACAGCGGCATGGGACTGGAGCGGTCGATCGACGGCATACCCAGAACCTAGCCGGGATCACGCCGAACGTGCTATCATCCGAATGTACGGATGTTTGGCTCGTCGACCACGGGACGAGTTCTACGTGGGAGGGACCATGACCGCTCAACTCGTCGCCATCGCTCTCGGGCTCGCCGTCGGTGTCTCGCTCGGCGCGCTGGGCGGCGGCGGGTCGACGCTGGCCGTCCCCATCCTCGTCTTCGTGGCCGGGATGGAAGCCCAGCACGCCACCACCGCCTCGCTGGTGGTCGTGGGGGTGGCTGCGGCCATCGGGGCCTGGGGCCACTACCGCAACGGGCACGTCCGGCTCGGTGCCGGCATCGCGTTCGGCGCCGCCGGCATCGTCGGGTCGCAGATCGGGACGCTGCTCAACCAGCGGCTCGACGAGAACGCGCTCCTGCTCGCCTTCTCGGCGCTGATCCTGTTCGTCGCCGCCCGGATGTACCGCAGCGTGCGCCCGTACCCGCCGGTCGAGGCGCCGGCCACCGCCGCCGCCATCGGCCGGTCCGGACCGGCCGAGGTGCTGGTCGCCGCCCCGGCCCGGACCGCGCTCGACCTGTCGGCGCCCGCGCTGGCGAAGCTCGCCCTTGCCGCCACCGCGGTCGGTCTGCTCACCGGGCTGTTCGGCGTCGGCGGCGGATTCGCCGTGGTCCCCGCCCTGACGCTGCTGCTGGGCTTCGACACCAAGGACGCCATCGGCACCTCCCTGGTCGTCATCGCCATCAACACCGTGATCGCGCTGGGCATGCGCCATGGCCAGCTCGACATCGACTGGGCCCTGGTCGTGCCGTTCCTGGCGACGGTCACCGCCGGCGTGGTCATCGGCTCCCGGGTGGCCCACCGCATCCACGCCGACCGGCTCACCAGATGGTTCTCGATGATGCTCGGGCTGGTGGCCGTCTACACCGCGGTGAGCACGGTCGTGGGCTGAAGGTCAGCGCGGCGCCGGCGGCGTGATGATGCCCCGCCGCACCGCCTCGCTGACCGCCTCGAGCCGCGAGTGGCAGCCGAGGCGGACCATGAGCCGAGCCACGTGGTTGCGCACGGTGTGGGGGCTGATCCCGAGTTCGGCCGCCACCGCGGCCGTGTCCGCCCCGCCCGCGAGCTGATCGAGGATCTCGAGCTCGCGCCGGGACAGCTGGCGCCGGTCGGGCCGGGTCATGGTGCTGCGCCGGGCCAGTACCGGGACCAGGGCGGGGGCGACGACCATCTCGCCCGCGGCGACGCGTCGGACACCGTCCACCAGCGCCTCCATCGACTGGTCCTTCGACAAGAAGCCCGCGGCGCCGGCGTCCAGGGCCAACAGCATCGACCGCTCGGTCGGCCACCCGGTGAGCACGAGGATGGCGCAGCCGTCGGACGCGGCGCGGAAGGCGTCGAAGAAGTCCGGCGCCTGCTCGTCCCGGAGCTGGAAGTCGGTGACCACGACGTCGGGTTGGTGCTGCCGGGCCAGCCCGGTGGCGTGCGCACCGTCCGATGCGAGCCCCACCACCTCGATGGACGGCTCGAGCGCCAACGCGGCGGTGAGCGCAGCACCCACCATCTCGTGGTCGTCGACGACGAGCACCCGGTGGGCGACCGGCGCCACGACATCGACCGTCGAGCGCGACTGCGGTATCACCCTGTTTCCATCGGTTCGTCCGTTTCGAGACTGAAGGAGATGTACGTGACGCTTCGCGCTCAATACGCTACTTTGTGTGGCGAGCACGATGTGAGCACGGTGGGGGCGTGACCGGGAAGGGGCGTGCAGGTGGGATCGACGGTGGATGGCGCGAGGGATCTGGGCGATGTCGCCGAGACCCTGGCCCGCGTCGAGCGGTGGGGGAACCTCGGGGTGTGGGAGATCGACCTGGTCACCAATGCGGTGTACTGGTCGACGCAGGTCTACGAGATCCTCGGCATCGACGAGTGCGATCTGGGCGCATTCTTCGCCATCGTGCACCCCGACGATCTCCCCCTCATGGAGCACGTCACCCAGCGGCTGCTCGAACAGCCCGGCCCGTACCGCGTCACCCACCGGATCCTGCGGGGCGACGAGACGCGAACCGTCGACCAGCACATGCAGTCGATCGCCGACGGCGACGGTCGCCCGGTCCGACTCCTCGGCACCATGATCGACGTCACCGAGACCCGAGCCCTGCAGCAGCAGGTCCACCAGGCCCAGCAGGTGCGAGCGGTCGGGTTGCTGGCCGGTGGCCTGGCCCATGATTTCAACAACGTGCTACTCGTCATCCGAGGCCACGCCGACCTCCTCCTCGGCCAGATGGGCGACGATGATCCGACCCGGGCGAGCCTGGAGGCGATCAGCCGGGCCGGCGAGCGGGCGTCGGCCCTGACCCGCAAGCTCATGGCGCTCGGCCGCCGGGACGAGCTGCGCCCGAAGCGGGTGGCGCCACGCCAGCTGCTCGACGACATCGCCGAGCTGGTCCGGCCCACCCTCGACGCCGACGTCGCCCTCGAGGTCGAGGTCGAGGTGACCGCCGGCGACACCGAGGTCATCGTCGACGTCGACCAGCTGAACCAGGTGGTCATCGACCTCGTCCTCAACGCCCGCGACGCCGGGGCCGCCACGATCCGGCTCCAGTTCGAGACCCACCACCTGCGCCATGGTGACCCCCCGTGCGCGGACGGACGGGTGGCGGCCGGCACCTACGGTGCCATCCAGGTGATCGACGACGGCGCCGGCATCGACGAGGCCACCCTGGCCCACATCTTCGAACCGTTCTTCACCACCAAGGACTCCCGCACCGGTTCCGGCATCGGCCTGGCCAATGCCCGCAGCTTCGCCGACCGCTCGCTCGGCGCCCTGCTCGCCACCAGCGAACCCGGCGTCGGCACCACGATGTCGCTGCTGCTCCCGGCCGGCACCGCGACCGCGACCACCCGGACCCGTCGGCGCACCCGCCGCACCCGGATCCTGGTCGCGGCCGGCGACGGCCGCCGCGATCGACTCGTCCGCGCCCTGGGCGACCTGGATCACCAGGTCGTGCCGGTCCGGGATCTCGAGGCCATGGCCTTCAGCCTCGAGACCGAACCGATCGATCTCGTGGTGCTCGACAGCTCGCTCCTCCCAGCGTCGGGCCGTCCCAAGGTGCTCGAGGGCATCGCCACCGTGGTGGTCACCGATCGGGCCCGCGGCCACGGCGAGGTGCCGATCGACGACGAGCTCGCCCTCATCGAAGCCGTCGGTCACCTGCTCGGCGATCGGTGACGCCCCGGCCGCTCAGGCGGGGGGTGGACCAGCCGACAGGTACCGGCGGGCCCACGCCAGCTGGTCCCCCGCGCAGGGCGGAAGTCCGTGCGATGGGTCGATGGTGCCGGTGAACACCTGCTGAACGCAGTCGGCCCAGTGCTCGGCCGGGTTGGAGGTGGCCTCGGGCCAGCCCTGCGGCGCCGCGCCGGCGTAGGCACCCGACCCGTAGCGGTAGGCGATGAGGTGGCCGAACTCGTGGGTGATCACCGCGGCGAGGTGGGCGGCGCTGGAATCGGCGTGGCCGCGGGAGATCTCGATGCGTCCGTCGGGATGGGCCCACGAGGTGTCCCCGTCGATGATGCTGAACCGGACCGCGATCGCGGCCTTCCAGGCGGCCGGCACCGATGCCCGGTAGGTCTGCTCGACGCGCTCCTGGCGTGACGGCGCCGGGGTCGTGGTGCTGGGGGTCGTGGTGCTTGGCGTCGAGGCCGGGGGCGGGGGCGGGGGCGGGGCGACGGAGACCGCCGGCGCGGTGGTCGGCGGCACGGTGGTCGGCGGCACGGTCGTGCGGCGGCACGGTCGTGGGCGGCACTGTGGTCGGCGGCACGGTCGTGGGCGGCACCGTGGTGGGCGGCACCGTCGTCGGCGGAGCGGGTACCGCGGTGGTGGCGGGGGCGGCAAGATCGGAGGCAACGCCGGGCGCCGCGCTCACCGGGACCGCCGGCGCCGCCGGCACCGCGACGGATGCGGTGACGGGTGCCGGCGACGCATCGGCCTGGGCCTCGACCATGCCGATGGCGGAGAAGATGCCGGTGCCGAGGAGCAGCCCGCACGCGGCCCCGATGAGCCGACCCGTCTGGTTTGTGGGCGAATGTCCGATCATGCATCCAGGGATCGGCCCCGATCGGGCCAGGGCGCAGATCAGCGCCGCTCTGGTTCACCAGCGCATCCGACCCGGCCCGGGTGGTGCATCGGCACCGGGCCGTTCGGCCCATGTCCCGGTGCCGACTTCCCGGCCACCACGACGCTGATTCCGAGCGTTTTCACAGGTTGGCGTCGCAGGGTGTGGTGCATGGCAGCGACACACCGGTTCCGGGTGATGGGCTCCGACGCCCACGTGGTCGTCGTCGGCGATGCCTCGTTGCTCGTGGTGGCGGTCGACCGCCTCGACGACCTCGAGGCCCGATGGAGCCGGTTCCGGCCGGACAGCGAGATCTCCGAGCTCAACGCCGCCGGCGGCGCGCCGCGCACGGTGTCGGCGCCGACCAGGGCCCTCATCGCCCGGGCCGTCCAGGCCTGGCGGGTCACCGGTGGCCTGGTGGACGCCGGCGTGCTGGCCGCGCTGACCGACGCCGGTTACGACCGGTCCTTCGACCAACTCGACCCCGACGCCGCACCGACGCGTCGTCGGCGGGCCCGGTGGTCGCCACCACCCGCGTTGACCGACATCGAGATCGACGGGGACACCGTCCGGCTCCCGGCCGGGCTCGCCTTCGACCCGGGCGGCATCGGCAAGGGCTTCGCCGCCGACCTGGTGACCGAGGAGCTCATGGCAGCCGGCGCCGACGGGGTTCTCGTGAACGTCGGCGGCGATCTCCGGGTGCGGGGCATCGGTCCTGACGGTGTGGGATGGACCATCGACCTCGACCACGAGAGGATCGACCGGCCCCTGGCCCGGATCGGCCTCGCCGACGGGGCGGTGGCCACCTCCACCACACTGCGCCGGCGGTGGAACGGCCCCCACGGCCCCGCCCATCACCTCATCGACCCCCGCACCGGCCGGCCCTCCACCTCCGACATCGACCACGCCGTGGCCATCGCCGGCGATGGATGGATGGCCGAGATCATGGCCAAGGCCGTCCTGCTCCGCGGCCGCCCGCACGAGTTCGACATCGTCGGCGGCACCGGGGCCGAAGCCCTCTCGGTGGGGGTCGACGGCACCATCGCCGCCACCCCCGGCTTCGCCGCCCACCTGGGCGACGCCGGGATCCCGTCGGCCCTGTCGCCGTCGTCCTGCTCGCCGGCCGGGGCGGCGTCGTGAACGGCCAGCTGTGGTGGTACGTCGCCCGCGCCGGTGGGCTCGTCGCCTGGGCCCTGCTCGCCGCCAGCGTGCTCTGGGGGCTCGCCCTGAGCACCAAGGCGCTCGGCGGACGGCCCCGACCCAACTGGCTGCTGGATCTCCACCGGTTCCTCGGCGGACTGGGCCTGGTCTTCACCGCCATCCACGTGGCCGCCCTGGTGTTGGACAGCTACGTCTCCTTCGGCCTCGTCCAGATCCTCGTCCCCTTCACCAGCAGCTACCGGCCCACCGCGGTGGCCTGGGGAGTCGTGTCGCTCCAGCTGCTCGTGGCCGTGGAGGTGACGTCGCTCCTCCGGCGCTCCATCTCCAAGAAGGCGTGGCGGCTGGTGCACTTCGCATCGTTCCCCCTCTACGTCTCCGCCACCGTGCACGGCCTCACCGCCGGCACCGACTCGGGAAACCGTCTCCTCGTTCTCGCCATGTGGCTCTCGGTCGCCGCCGTCGCCGGCCTCACCGTCCTGCGCGTGGCCCAGTTCGACACCCCGCCGGCGCCTTCCCCGAACCGCTCGATCCGATCGGAGCTCACCCGTGTTCCCTGAGCATCCCCCGACCCGCCGTCCACCCACCGCCAGGCCGCGGCCGTCGACCCACCACCCGGCCCAACGGTCACGCCAGGCGATCGCCATCGGCGCCGCCGTCGCCGGCGTCGGCCTCGTCGGCGTCTTCGCCCTCACCAACGACGTGGGCGCCAGCACCACCACCCATGACCAACCGACCTCCCTGGCGCCGTCGGTCACGGCACCGGCGGTCCCCGATGACGGCGGCTTCGACGGCCCCTTCGCACCGGACGGCAACGGAGACGACGGCTTCTCCACGGTGACGCCGGCCATCCCCAGCTTCCCGGGGCGCCAGCCGTCCTCGAGCAGCCACGGGAGCTGAGCCGCGCGGCGAGCGCGGTGCTCGAATCGGACACGATGGGGTAGGGGACGCACCCGATTCCACCGAACGAACGAGTCCCGATGACCACCCTGCTCGGTCCCCCTGACCTGATCGATGCCGTCCCCGCCGGACCGGCCCTGCCCCTGCCGTCCCCGGTCGGTCCGCTCAGCGCCTTCACCAACCAGGTGATCGCCGATCCCCGCCACCGCGCCGGCGTGGAGGAGATCGTGGCCCTCGACCTCGACGACCCGCTCGGCGATCTCGACTTCCAGCGCGCCCTGTACTGCCTGCACGAACTGCACTACCGGTCCTTCGCCGACGGCCACCCCGACGCGGAGTGGCATCCGTGTGTGGTCGACTGGTGGTATCAGCTGGCCGGCCGCTTCGAGGCCGCGCTGCGCGAGACCGTTCGCGCGCCCGCGGTCGTCGACACCCTCGCCGGCGACGCCATCGCCGCCATCACCGAGGGGGGCGACGGCCCGTCACTGTCGCGGTACGTGCACGACCACGCGTCGCCGCGCCTGCTCCGCGAGTTCGCCATCCACCGCTCGGCGTACCAACTCAAGGAGGCCGATCCCCACAGCTTCGCCCTCCCCCGCGTCCGGGGCGCGGCCAAGGCCGCCTTCGTGGAGATCCAGATGGACGAGTACGGCAACGGCCAGCCGGGTCAGGCCCACGCCGAGCTGTTCGCCGCCACGATGCGATGGCTCGGCCTCGACACCACCGAGGGGGCCTACCTGCCCCAGCTCCCGGCACCCACCCTGGCCACGGTGAACCTGATCTCGCACCTGGCGCTGCACCGCCGGCTCCTGCCGGCGC
Source organism: uncultured Acidimicrobiaceae bacterium (assembly GCA_963747745.1). Lineage (GTDB taxonomy): Bacteria > Actinomycetota > Acidimicrobiia > Acidimicrobiales > Salinilacustritrichaceae > Salinilacustrithrix. The sequence continues at coordinate 79,411 of CAVVGJ010000022.1, read as the reverse complement.
TGCTCGGACACCTGGCGCTGTTCGAGATGACCTCGGTGCGGCCCATGGCCCGCTACGCCGCGGCGATGCGCCGCATCGGCGCCCCTGACCCGGCGTGCGAGTTCTACGACGTGCACGTCGTGGCCGACGAGCACCACGGCCCCCTCGCCCGCACCGGCCTGGTCGATGCCCACGTCGCCGAGTACCCGCGCACCGCGCCCCTCGCCGTGTGGGGGGCCGAGGTCACGATGGCGCTCGAGGGCCGGTTCTCCCGCCACCTCCTCGACGCCTGGTCGGCCGGCCGTTCGAGCCTGCGATCGCCCTGAGCCGACGGTGGCAGTTCGCTCAGGGAGCCTTCTTGGTCGCCTTCTTGGCCGCGGCGCTCTTCTTCGCCGAGGCCTTCTTCTTGGCCGCGGCCTTCTTCGGCGTCGCCGTCTTCTTGGCCGTGGCCTTCTTCGGCGTCGCCGTCTTCTTGGCCGCCGTCTTCTTGGCCGCCGCCTTCTTGGCCGCCGGGGGACGGGTGGGCGTGTCGGGCACGGTCACCACCGAATCGGCCCCGCCGTACTGGTTGGGCACGTAGTCGTCGGCGCTCCAGTCGTTCTCCCACTCGTCGGCACCGAGCTGGTAGCGGAAGCGGTAGCTCTGGCCCGGCGTGAGGGGGATGGTGGCCGACCACCGACCGTCGTCGGCCCGCTCCATGGGGTCGATCCGCGGGTCCCAGTCGTTGAACTCGCCGCAGACCGAGGCCTGTTCGATGTCGAGACCCTCGGGGAGATCGAAGGTGACATCGAAGTTCTCGGCCTCCGGGTTCCAGATCTTGGTCAGCATCGTCGCTCCTCACGTGATGGCTCGGGGACAGGCGACGCCGGACCGGACCGGGCCTCCTTCCAGGCACACTCATTCTCGAACAACTGCCCAATCATTCCTCGTCGCGAGGAAAATCCCCAGGAGTTCTGTTGCCCGACCATCAGACCTGGCCAGGAACCGCCTACCCGCTCGGCGCCACCCACGACGGCGCCGGCACCAACTTCAGCGTCTTCTCCGAGGTCGCCGAGCGGGTCGAGCTGTGCCTCTTCGACGACGACGGGCACGAGGAGCGGGTCGAGCTCACCGAGGTGGACGCGTTCTGCTGGCACGAGTACCTGCCCGGGGTCAGCTCCGGCCAGCTCTACGGCCTGCGGGTGCACGGCCCGTGGGATCCGGCCCAGGGCTTGCGCTGCAACCCGAACAAGCTGCTGATCGACCCCTACGCCAAGGCGATCTCGGGCCGGGTCGACTGGGACCAGGCCTGCTTCCCGTACGACTTCGGCGACCCCGACAGCCGCAACGACCTCGACAGCGCGCCGCACGTCCCCAAGTCGGTGGTGCACAGCTCGTACTTCGACTGGGGCCACGACCGCCCCCCGATGATCCCGCTGCACGACTCGATCATCTACGAGGTCCACGTCAAGGGCCTCACCGCCACGCATCCCGACGTACCCGAGGCCGAGCGGGGCACGTACGCCGGCATGACCCATCCCGCGGTCATCGACCACCTCCTCTCGCTCGGCGTCACCGCCGTCGAGCTGCTGCCGGTGCACCAGTTCCTCCACGACGCCCACCTCGTCGACCGGGGTCTGTCCAACTACTGGGGCTACAACTCCATCGGGTTCTTCGCCCCCCACGACGGCTACAGCGCCAGCGGCTCCCACGGCCAGCAGGTGCCCGAGTTCAAGGCCATGGTGCGGGCCATGCACGACGCCGGCATCGAGGTCATCCTCGACGTCGTCTACAACCACACCGCCGAGGGCAACCACCTCGGGCCCCAGGTGTCGTTCAAGGGGATCGACAACCAGGCCTACTACCGCCTCGTCCCCGAGGAGCGGCAGTACTACTACGACACGACCGGCACCGGGAACAGCCTCAACATGGCGCACCCGCACACGCTGCAGCTGATCATGGACTCGCTGCGCTACTGGGTGTCGGAGATGCACGTCGACGGCTTCCGCTTCGACCTCGCCGCCACGCTGGCCCGGCAGTTCTACGAGGTCGATCGCCTGTCCGCCTTCTTCGACCTCGTCCAGCAGGACCCCGTCGTCAGCCAGGTCAAGCTCATCGCCGAACCGTGGGACCTCGGGGCCGGCGGCTACCAGGTCGGCAACTTCCCGCCGGTGTGGTCGGAGTGGAACGGCCGCTATCGCGACGTGGTCCGTGACTACTGGCGGGGCGAGCGGGCCACGGTCCCCGACCTGGCCTCGTCGCTCACCGGCTCGTCCGACCTCTACGACAACAGCACCCGGGCGCCCTCGGCCAGCATCAACTTCGTCACCGCCCACGACGGCTTCACCCTCGCCGACCTCGTCTCCTACAACGACAAGCACAACGAGGCCAACGGCGAGAACGGCAACGACGGCGAGAGCCACAACCGGTCCTGGAACTGCGGCGTCGAGGGCCCCACCGCCGAGCCCGAGGTCCGCGCCCTGCGCGCTCGCCAGCAGCGGAACATGCTGGCCACGCTCCTGCTGTCCCAGGGGGTGCCGATGCTCCTCGGTGGCGACGAGATCGGCCGGACCCAGGGCGGCAACAACAACGCCTACTGCCAGGACAACGAGATCAGCTGGTTCGACTGGCGAGCGGTCGACGCCGACCTGCTCGAGTTCACCCGCACCCTCATCCACCTCCGCCGCGACCACCCCGTGTTCCGCCGCCGCCGGTGGTTCTTCGGGCGGCCGATCCGCGGGACGGTCGACATCGGCTGGTGCCGCCCCGACGGCCAGGAGATGAGCGACGACGACTGGGACTTCTCCGATGCGATGGCCCTCGGGTTGTTCCTCAACGGCGAAGCCATCCCCAGCCGCGACGAGCGGGGCCGGCGCATCGTCGACGACAGTTTCCTGCTGCTGTCCAACGCCGGTCACGAGAGCGTGCACTGGAGGCTGCCCCGGATGTGGTCGCCGGCGTGGGAGGTCGTGCTGCGGACCGACACGCCCCACGGCCGCCCCAGCCGGACCACGCGGCGGACCACCCGCCTCGACGTCCCGGCCCGGACCCTGATCCTGCTGCAGACGGCGGAGCGCCCGTGAACGACCTCGGACCGCCCGATCCTCCCACCAGCACGTACCGCCTCCAGCTCGGGCCCGACCTCGACCTCGACGCCGCCCGCGCCCTGGTTCCCCACCTGGCCCGGCTCGGCGTCAGCCACCTCTACCTCTCGCCGATCCTGCAGGCGGCGCCCGGTTCCACCCACGGCTACGACACCGTCGATCATCGCCGCATCAGCCAAGAGCTCGGCGGGCGGGACGGGTTCGCCCGCCTGGCGACCGCGGCGGCCGATGCCGGCATGGGCCTGGTGGTCGACGTGGTCCCCAACCACATGTCGATCGCGGTACCGACCGCCAACCGCTGGTGGTGGGACGTGCTCGAGAACGGCCCGACGTCGGTCTTCGCCGACCACTTCGACATCACCTGGGAATCGTCGGAGGTTCGCCAGCTCGACACCGTGCTGCTGCCGATCCTGGGCGACCACTACGGCGTGGTGCTCGAGGCCGGCGAACTGGTGCTCGCACGCGACGGCGACGACGTCACCCTGCACTACGGCGACCACGTGCTGCCGCTCTCGCCGCGGTCACTGCTCACCGTGCGCGGATCGGCCGACGGGCCCGAGATCCTCGACGAGCGCATCGCCGCCCTCAACACCGATCCCGACGCCCTCCACGCCGTGCTCGAGCAGCAGCACTACCAGCTGTGCCACTGGCGCCGGGCCCAGCGCGACCTGGACTACCGCCGCTTCTTCGACATCGACACCCTCATCGGGCTGCGCATCGAGGACCCACGCGTCTTCGAGGACACCCACGCCCTGATCATCGAGCTGGTGACCACCGGCCAGGTCACCGGCCTGCGCATCGACCATCCCGACGGGCTCACCGACCCGGCCGGCTACCTGGAACGCCTCGCCGAGCGCACCGGGGGAACCTGGACGGTGGTCGAGAAGATCCTCGAGGCCGGCGAGCTGCTGCCGGCGACCTGGCCGGTCGCGGGCACCACCGGGTACGACTTCCTCCGGCTGGCCGACGGTGTCTTCCGGTCGCCATCGGGCGTCGAGACCCTCACCGACTGGTGGGCCGACCACGTCGACGCCACCACCTGGGAGGAGATCGTCGCCACGGCCAAGGGCGAGGTCCTCGGTACCGTCCTCGCCGCCGACGTGGCCCGCCTGGCCGACCTCGGCCTGCGCCTGTGCGAGCAGCACCGCCGCCATCGAGACCACACCCGCCACGACGTCACCCACGCCATCCGGGCCATCGTGACGGCGATGGGCGTCTATCGCACCTACGTGCGCCCCGGTGCCGCGGCCACGGCCGTGGACCGGGAGGTGATCGGTGCGGCCGTGATGGACGCCAGCCAGACCGACCCCGACGTCGACGCCGACCTGTACGGCTTCCTCCACTCGGTCCTGTGCGGGGAACACGACGGTGACCACCTCGCCGACGAGTTCGTCGAGCGGTTCCAGCAGCTCACCGGCCCCGCCATGGCCAAGTCGGTCGAGGACACGGCCTTCTACCGCTACCTCCCCGTCCCGGCTGCCTGCGAGGTCGGCGGAGAACCCGGCGATCCCGCGGTGTCGGTGGCCGAGCTGCACGCCCACAACGCCCGCATCCAGCGCGAGTGGCCCGCCACGATGACCACCCTGTCGACCCACGACACCAAGCGGGGCGCCGACGTGCGGAGCCGCCTCGACGCGCTCACCGCCGTCCCCGGCCGCTGGGCCGCGTTCTGGGCCCGCTGGGAACCGTGGGCCCGGGAGCACTGGTCGGTCGAGCCCGACCCCGTGACCACGTGCCTGCTGTTGCAGACCATCGTCGGCGCCTGGCCCATCACCCCCGACCGTCTCGTCGCCTACCTGGAGAAGGCCACCAAGGAGGCCAAGCGACGCACGAGCTGGACCGACCCCGACTCCGAGTTCGACGACGCCGTCGCCCAGCTGGCGCGGGCCGCCCTGGCCGACACCGGCCTCGTCGAAGACGTCCGCGCCCTCGTCACCGACCTCGCGACCGCCACCCGGCACATCGCGTGCGCCAAACAGCTCCTCCAGCTCACCAGCCCCGGGGTGCCCGACTGCTACCAGGGCAGCGAACTGTGGGATCTCCGACTGGTCGACCCCGACAACCGCCGCCCGGTCGACCACGCCCTGCGGGCCGAGCTCACCGAGCGGCTCGTCGACGCCGACGGTCCCGACCGTCCGCTGGGCGACGACGAGGTCGGGACCCACAAGCTGTGGCTCACCCGCCAGGCCCTGCACCTGCGGCGGCGTCGGCCCTCCACCTTCGGGCCCGGCGAGGCCGGTCGTTACGAACCCATCGACGCCGGCCCCGACTGCATCGCGTTCCGCCGGGGCGACGACGTGGTCGTCGTCGCCCTCCGCCATCCCAACGTGGGTGCCATCAGCCTCGTCCTCCCGGACGGGACCTGGACCGACCTGCTCTCCGGCGCCACCGTCACCGGATCGGTGACGGTGACCGGCATGGCGCTGCTGGAACGGATCGGGTCGTGAGGTTCACGGTCTGGGCTCCGCAGGCAACGCGCGTCGACGCCGAGGTCGACGGCAACCTCCACCGCATGCACGCCGACGCCGAGGCACGGGGCTGGTGGGGGGTCGACGTCGACGCGGCCCGCCCGGGCAGCCGGTACTGGTTCTCGGTCGACGGTGGGCCGTTGCGGCCCGACCCTCGGAGCCCCTCGCAGCCCGACGGTGTCGACGGCCCGTCGGAGGTGGTCGACCACGGCCGGTTCCCGTGGACCGACCATGGCTGGCGGGGCTTCGATCTCGCCGGCGCCGTCCTCTACGAGCTGCACATCGGCACCTTCTCGCCCGAGGGCACCTTCGACGGCGCCATCGACCACCTCGACGACCTCGTGGACCTGGGCGTCGACGCGGTCGAGGTGATGCCGGTGGCCGAGTTCGCCGGCGACCGCGGGTGGGGTTACGACGGTGTCGACCTGTTCGCCCCCCACCACGCCTACGGCGGCCCCGAAGGGTTCCACCGCTTCGTCGACGCCTGCCACCGGCGCGGCCTGGGCGTGGTGCTCGACGTCGTCTACAACCACCTCGGCCCGGCCGGCAACCACCTCGCCACCTTCGGGCCGTACTTCACCGACCGGCACCCCACGAACTGGGGCCAGGGGGTCAACGTCGACGGCCCCTGGAGCGACGACGTCCGGGCCTGGATCGTCGGCAACGCCCGTCACTGGTTCGTCGATCACCACGTGGACGGGCTGCGCCTCGACGCCGTGCACGCCATCACCGACGACTCGGCCGTCCACGTCCTCGAACAGCTGGCCGCCGCCGTCGACGCCCTCGAGACCGATCTCGGTCGTCGCCTCTGGCTGATCGCCGAATCCGATCGCAACGACCCGCGGTACGTTCGCCCGGTTCGGGCCGGTGGCTACGGTCTCGACTCGGCGTGGGCCGACGAGTGGCACCACGCGCTCCACGCCGCCCTCACCGGCGAGACCAGCGGCTACTACGAGGACTTCGGTTCGCTCGACGATCTCGCCATCGCCCTCCGCCAGGCCTGGGTCTACGCCGGACGCTGGTCGCCCCACCGGCTGCGCACCCACGGCCGCTCCCCCGCCGGCCTCCCGCCCGAAGCGTTCGTGGTGTGCGCCCAGAACCACGACCAGATCGGCAACCGCGCCGTGGGGGAACGGCTCTGCCACCTGGTCTCGCCCGGCCGGCAGCGCGTCGCCGCCGCCCTCCTGCTCACCTCCCCGTTCGTCCCCCTGCTGTTCCAGGGCGAGGAGTGGGGGGCCAGCACGCCGTTCCTCTACTTCACCGACCACGAACCCGAACTGGGCCGCGCCGTCACCGAGGGCCGACGACGCGAGTTCGCCGCCTTCGACTGGGATCCGGAGCAGATCCCCGATCCGCAGTCACCGCAGACCCACCGGCGCTCGGTGCTGCGGTGGGACGAGCGCCGCCGGCCCGCGCACTCGTCGATGCTCGAGTGGTACCGCGCCCTCATCACCCTCCGCCACGAGACGCCGGCCATCACCGACCCCGCCTGCCCCACCGACGTGGAGGTCGACGGCCGCGTCCTCGTGGTGCGCCGGGGCCCGGTCACGGTCGTGGTCAACCTCGGCGCCGTGCCGGCCACGGTGGCCGTCGCCGGCGAGGTCGTCGCGGCCGCCGACGCCGATCGCGACGGCCGCCAGGTGCAGGTCCGCCCCGATGGCGTGGCGGTGCTGCGGACCGGCGATGGGTGCGAGCCGATGTCGTGAACGCCACCCCATCGTTCTGGTCGGTCATCGCGCCACCATGAGCGACCGATGACCGACCAGAACGATGGTCCGTTCCCGGCCCCGGCGGCGTCAGGTGTCCAGACCGGGCGGCTCCGAACCCGTCGCCGCCTCCCAGCCGGCCGCGGCCACGCGCTGGCTGACCAGGCGCCCGAGGCCGACGCCGACCCCGGCGGCCACCGCCCACTGGATCGCGGTCTTCCAGTCGATGCGCCGGTCGGCGGGGTTGAGGGGCGGCTCCAAGTCGCCGTCGGTCACGGCCGACCACAGCGCCTGGAGCACCCGGCGGGAGATGATGCCGCCGACGATGGCGCTGCCGGTGGACACCACCTTCCAGCCGATCTGTTCCTTGCGGTTCTTGTCCATCCTCGACCCCTACCCGCCGGTCTGGCCAGGGAGACCGGCCGACAGCGCCCGGACGTTGGTACGGTCCGCCGGCGTGACAGGCGTCAACCGTCAGGTGGTCCTCCGGCGCCGGCCCTCGGGGCTGGTGCAGCCCGACGACGTGGAGCTGGTCACCACCGAGATCCCCGAGCTGGCCGACGGTGAAGCCCTGATCCGGACCGACGCCGTGGGCATCGACGCCGCCGTGCGCACCTGGCTCGACGAGGCACCCGGCTACCTCCCCCCGGTCCAGATCGGTGAGGTCGTGCGGGCTGCCACGGTGGGCGAGATCGTCGCGACCCGCTGTCCCGCCTACGAGGTGGGAGACGTGGTCACCAGCCTCGGGGGGTTCGCCGACCACTCGATCGCTCGTGACGACCTGTTCACCACGGTCATGGGTCGCGTCGCCGACGGCACCGCGACCGTCGATCGTGAGGCCCTGCTCGCCGTTTTCGGCTCCACCGGCGCCACCGCCTACTTCGGCCTGCACGACATCGGCCAGCCCCAGGCCGGCGAGACCGTGGTGGTCAGCGCCGCGGCCGGGGCCACCGGTTCGATCGCCGGCCAGCTGGCCAAGGCCGCCGGCGCCCGGGTGGTCGGCATCGCGGGCACCGACGAGAAGTGCCGGGTCGTCGTGGACGAGTTCGGCTTCGACGCCTGCATCAACCACCGCACCGCCGACCTCGGCGCCGCCCTGCGCCAGCACTGCCCGGACCGGGTCGACGTGTACTTCGACAACGTGGGCGGCCCGATCCTCGACGCCGTGCTCGGCCGGTTGGCCATGCACGGCCGTGTCGTGCTCTGCGGGGTGATCTCCAGCTACCTCTCCGGCGAGCACCCCGGCCCGGCCAACTACGTGAAGCTGCTCGCCATGCGGGGCCGGATGGAGGGGTTCAACACCATGGACCAGTGGGACCGCTACGACGAGGCCAACGCCGAGCTGCGCCGCCAGCTCGACGCCGGGGCCATCCGCTACCGCACCCACCGCTTCGACGGCCTCGAAACGGCCGTCGAAGCCCTCAACGCGCTCTTCGAGGGCGCCAACATCGGCAAGACGCTGCTGCGGCCCTGAGTCGCGGCCGTCGCGGCACCCATTTGGCATGCTCTGTGGCATGACCGATCGCCCTGCCACCGACCTGGTGCTCGACTCGCTCCGCCGACGCATGCGCGCCATGCACTCGCTCTGGCACGAGTGCGTCGCCACCATGGACGTCGACCAGGTGAACCACGTCGAACGCGAGCCGGTGCTGCCCATCGCGTTCTCGTTGTTCCACCTGGTCAAGATCGAGGACTTCTCGGCCACCATGCTCGGCGCCGGCGACATGGTCTACGACGACTCCTGGGCCGAGCGCATGGGCCTGGCCATCGCCGACGACGGCAAGGCGTCGACACCCGAGGAGATGGTCCACCAGCGCATCGGCGACTACGACGCCTTCCGTCAGTACATGGAGGCGGTCTTCGCCAAGACCGAGTCCTTCCTCGACCGCCTCGACCCGTCCGAGCTGACCCGGGTGGTGGTCCCCCAGCCGTACCCGCCCTCGATCGCCTCCACCTACAGCGCCCGCGTCGGGGGTGAGGACGGCATCACGGTGCTCGACGGCCTCGAGTGCTGGATCTACCAGCACGGCCTGCGGCACATGGGCGAGATCGAGCACGCCCGGGCCCTGGTGGGCCTGGAGGGCATGACCAGCTGACCCCCGACCGTCAGCACCAGCCCCAAATCCGTTCTTGTCGGTGGATCGGGGGTTCCGCCGCCCGATCCGGCGACAAGAACGGGTCTCGGGTCAGCCGATCTGGCGGCGGAGGCCGACGAGCCACTGGTCGGCGTCGCGCCAGGCGGCCTCGGCGTCGCGGCGCACCTCCGGCCCGTGGTCGCCGGCCGCGGCGTAGGAACCGAGGAAGAGCACGTCCTCGTTCTTGGACTTGAGGTCGCGCAGGGCGTCGGCCACCAGCTCGTCGCCGATGTGACCCTCCAGGTCGATGATGAAGCAGTAGTCGCCCAGCCCGCGCTTGGTGGGCCGGCTCTCGAGGCGGCTCAGGTTGATGCCCCGCGCCGCGAACTCCTGGAGGATGGTGAGCAACGAGCCGGGGACGTCGGCCTTCTGGAACACGACGATCGAGGTCTTGTCGTGGCCCGTGGGGGCGGGGATCCCCGCCCGGGTGACGGCGACGAAGCGGGTCTGGTTGCCGGCGTGGTCCTCGATGTCCTCGGCCAGGACCTCGAGGCCGTGCACCTTGCCGGCCAGCGACGTGCCGATGGCGGCGGTGTGGCCGTCGTGCTCCTCGGCCACCAGGCGGGCGGCCTCGGCGGTGGAGTTGGCAGAGATCTCGGTGACGCCGGGCAGGTGCTCGCTCAGGAACGTCCGACACTGGGCGGTGGCGACCGGGATGGACGCGACGCGGGTCACGTCGGCCAGCGCCACCCCGGCCGGGGCCAGCAGGCACATCACGATCGAGATGATCACCTCCCGCTGCATCTTCAGTTCGTGGTCGAAGATCAAGGCGTCGAGCGTGATGTTCACCGAGCCCTCGAGCGCGTTCTCGATGGGGACGAAGCCGATGTCGATCTGGCTCCCGGACACGGCGTGGAGCACGTCGGGGATCGAACGGAACGCCACCAGCTCCTGGGTGGCGTAGTCGGGCTGGCTCAGCAACGCCTGCTCGCTGAAGGTGCCCTCGGGGCCGAGGTAGCCGATGCGAACGGTGTCGACTGCTGGGCCGGCTGCTGGGCCGCTCGGGAGCCCGGCCGGAGCGGCGCTGTCGTCGGGAGGCGTCACGAGCGGCAAGGATAGGGGCCGTGGACGCCGACGACCTCCGGCAGTTGCTCGACGACGTGGCCGCGGGCCGGGTGCATCCCGACGACGCCGTCACCGAGCTGCGCCGGCTCCCCTTCGCCGACCTCGGCCACGCCCGCATCGACCACCATCGCGCCATCCGCCAGGGCCTGGCCGAGGCCGTCTACGGGCCGGGCAAGACGCCCACCCAGTGCGCGTCGATCATCACCGAGCTGCTCTCGGTCGGCAGCCATCCCATTCTGCTGACCCGAGCCGACGACGACCAGGTCGCCGCCTGCCTGGCCGCCGACCCCAGCGGCGACCGGGTGGGCGACACGGTGGTGTGGCGTCCGGCCGACCCGGTGGAGGGGTTCTCGGTGGTGCTGGCCGCGGCGGGCACCGCCGACCTCAGCGTGGCCGACGAGTGCGCGGCGGTGCTCGCCGCCCACGGGATCGGGCCGACCCGGCTCACCGACGTCGGGGTCGCCGGCATCCACCGCCTGCTCGGCTCGGTCGACGAGCTCGCCGCGGCCGATGTCGTGATCGTCGCCGCCGGCATGGAAGGGGCGCTGGCCTCGGTGGTGGGTGGCATCACGGGTGCGCCGATCATCGCCGTCCCCACCAGCGTGGGATACGGCTCGTCGTTCGAGGGCGTCACCGCGCTGCTCGCCATGCTGTCGTCGTGCGCCGCGGGCGTCACCGTCGTCGGCATCGACAACGGCTACGGCGCGGCGTGCGCCGCCCTGCGCCTGCTCGGCGTCCTCCGCCGCGCCCACGACGACGCGAGGACGCCATGACCACGGTGGCGTGGTTCCACCCCTTCTCGGGCATCGCCGGCGACATGGCGCTCGGGGCCTGCATCGACGCCGGCGCCGATGCCGACGAGGTCACCGCCCTCCTCGACCGGCTGCCGATCGACGGATGGCACCTCCAGGTCGACCGCGTCCTGCGCGGGGGCATCGCCGCCACCCATGCCGTGGTGCAGGTCGAGGAGTCCAGCGTCGTCCGCACCGCCGAGCACATCACCGGCCTCATCGAGCAGGCCAACCTGCCCGATCGCATCCGCCACCGCGCCCTGTCGGTGTTCCACCTCCTGGCCGAGGTGGAGGGTCGGCTCCATCGCCGCCCACCCTCCCAGGTCCACTTCCACGAGGTGGGCGGGATCGATGCCATCGTCGACGTGGTGGGCACCTGCGCCGCGCTCGAGCTGCTCGGCGTCGACGTGGTCCACTGCGGGCCGGTGGCCACCGGTGTGGGCATGACCCGTTCCGCCCACGGCGCCATCCCCGTGCCGGCGCCGGCCGTCGTCGAGCTGCTGCGGGGGATGCCCACCGCCAGCGTCGACGTCCCCTACGAGCTCACCACCCCCACCGGCGCCGCCCTGGTCGCCGCCCTCGCCGAGCAGTGGGGGCCGATGCCGGCGATGACGATCACCGCCAGCGGCTACGGCGCCGGGACCCGCGAGCTCGACGCCCGGGTCAACGCGGTCCAGCTCGTGCTCGGCACCCTGACCGAGGCCGGGGCCCTCGACGGCGACGGCCAGACCATGGTCGAGCTGGTGGTGAACGTCGACGACGCCACCGGCGAGACCCTGGCCCACACGGTGGCGCGACTCCTCGCCGCCGGCGCCGCCGATGCCTGGATCACCCCGATCGTGATGAAGAAGGGCCGGCCCGGCCACGTGGTGAGCGCGCTCGCCGACCAGGCGACCGCGCCCGAGGTGGCCGAGGTGCTGACGTCGGAGACCGGCTCGTTCGGCGTGCGGGCGCGCCGGGTCGAGCGGTGGCCGGCCGCCCGCCGCTTCGACCAGGTCGACGTCGACGGTCATCCGATCCGCATCAAGGTCTCCCCGAGCCGGACCAAGGTCGAGCACGACGACGCCGCCGACGTCGCCCGGCGCACCGGACGTCCGCTCCGCGAGGTCGTCTCGCTGGCCGAGGAGGCGGCCCGACGCCGGGCCCCCACCCCGCTCCATCCCAGCGACATCCACTTCGACCCCGACGACGACCCCGACGAGCCGGCGTGATCCGGGCCTGACCGATGATCCTGGTCGACCCCGCCGTGTGGCCGTGGCGAGGCCACCGGTGGGCCCATCTGGTGTCGGACCACTCCTACGACGAGCTCCACGCCTTCGCCGCCCGCCTCGACATCCCCCGCCACGTGTTCCAGGGCGACCACTACGACGTCCCGGCGCACCTCCGGGCCCTGGCCATCGAACTGGGCGCGGTGCCGGTCGACTCCCGCGAACTGGTGCGCCGCCTGCGCCACGCCGGCCTCCGCCAGCGCCGGGCCCGCTGACGCCCCTCATTCTCGTTCTGGTCGGCCATCGCGACGTCAGCACCGACCGATGACCGACCAGAACCGGTCATGGGGGGCGCCGAGGCACGGAGTTGACGAGCCGGCCGGCCGGAGGACGGCGGGTGAGCAACTCCAGGAGCGGAGGCGGCGGACGGGGTCCGCTGGCGAAGCGGCTCAGGCGAGGCGGGCGAGCTCGTCGGAGATGTTGGTCCGGGCCTGCGCCTCCCACCGGTCGCGGCCGGCGTGGGTGGTGAAGATGGTGGGGCGGTCGAGGAACGAGCGCAGCACGCCACGCCGACCGACCTGCCACTCGGCGTCGGACACATGGCCGTACTCGGCCCGCACGGCGGCGACGTAGGCGTCGTAGCGCTCGGTGTCCGCACCGAGGATCGACAGGTCGGCATCGCAGAGCACGGCACCGGAGCGGTCGTTCGGCATCGGCCGGTGATCGGTCGTGAGGCAGATCAACCGGCACACCGAACCGATGGCGGTCAGCGTCGCACCCAGCCCGCTCAGTGACTCCATGGCCAAGACGGCGGACGATCCCTCGTTGGCGCCCCGGGCCGCCCTGGGGTCGTAGACGGCGTCGTGGAACCACGCCGCCAGCACGGCCACGGCCCAGTCATCGCCGGAGCTGTGCAGGCCGAGCACGACGTCGACCACCCCGGAGGCGTGGTGGAAGTCGTGGTGGTGGCGACCCGCGACGCTGTGTCGCTCGACGAGGTCGGCGAAGACGGCCATCCGGTCGCCGCGATGGGCGCCGACCGCGTCGAGGGCAGCCTCCCAGCGGTCGTCGGGCTCGTGCACGCCAGGAGTCTGGCAGCGAACCGGGACGGCCGGGAACAGCACAGGTGGCATGCTGGCCCGGTGCGGCCCGCCCTCAGTCCGGCGGACTCGGCGTTGCGGAGCGGTCCCGGCCGTCCACGTGCGTCGGCACCGCGGTGACCACGGTGTTGGGTCGCAACCGCAGCCGGGCGCGCAGCAGGAGCGCGCTCTGGTTGTGCAGGATCTGCTCCCACCAGTGCGTCAGCACGAACTCGGGCACCACCACCGTGATGATGTCGTCGGGCCAGTCCTGGTCGATCTCGTCGATGAACCGCATCACCGGACCGGTGAGCTCCCGGTACGGGGAGTAGATGGTGCGGAGGTCGACCGGCAGCTCGTAGTCGTGGAACTGCTGGGTGATCCGCGCCTGCTCCTCCTCGTCCTTGACCACGCTCACCGCGATGAGACGGTCGGGCGCGAGGGTGCGTCCGTAGGCGATGGCGTCGAGCACCCCGCGATGGACGTTGCCGACCAGCACGACCACGGTGTGGGTCCGGCGGCGGAGCCGGTAGTCGTCGGGCACGGCCAGCGCGGCCGACACCCGGTCGTAGTGGCGACCGATCGACTTGAACAGCAGCACCACCAGCGGGATCAGCATCACCGGGATCCACGCCCCGATGGCGAACTTGGACACCACCACCACGCCGAGGACGATGAGCGTGGCGAAGGCGCCGAACAGGTTGATGTACTGGTTGCGGCGCCAGCCCTTGTCCTTCTCCCGCCGATGGTGGCGGACCATGCCGTACTGGGACAGGGTGAACCCGGTGAACACGCCCACCGCGTACAGCGGGATGAGCGCCGAGGTCTCGCCCCCGAAGGCGACGATGAGCAGCGAGGCCACCGCGGCCAGCACGACGATGCCGTTGGAGAACACCAGCCGGTCGCCCCGGTTGGCCAGCTGGCGGGGCAGGAACCCGTCGGAGGCGATGATCGACGACACGCGGGGAAGTCGGCGAAGGCGGTGTTGGCGGCCAGGGTGAGGATGGCGAAGGTCGAGAACTGGAGCAGGTAGTAGAGGACGTTCTCGCCGCCGAACACGTACCGACCCATGATCGACAGCAGCGTCTCGTCCTCGCTCACCGTCGGCGAGATGTGGCTGGCCAGCACCGAGATGCCGAAGAAGAAGCCGCCGAGGATGGTGCCCATGGCGATCAGGGTGGTGGCGGCGTTGTGGCTCTCGGGCTTGCGGAAGGCGGGCACGCCGTTGGAGATGGCCTCGATGCCGGTGAGCGCGACCGCACCCGAGGAGAAGGCCCGCAGCACCAGCAGGATCCCCACCGCGCCCAGCGTGGTGCCGCCGTTGGTGATCTCGGCGAGCCGCTCGGGGTTCGGCGGGAGGGCCTCGAGGTGGAAGAAGAAGACCCGGACGAGCCCGACGCCCACCAGCAGACCGAGTGAGACCACGTACACGTAGGTCGGGCCGGCGAAGAGGCGCCCCGATTCCTTGAGGCCGCGCAGGTTGGCCAGCGTCATGACGACGATGAACGCGAGGCACATCTCGACCCGGTACGGCGCCAGGCTCTGGAACGCCGAGATGATGGCGGCAGTACCGGCCGAGATCGACACCGCCACAGTGAGGATGTAGTCGATCAGCAACGACGCGCCGGCCACCTGGGCCGGCGTCGTCCCGAGGTTCTCGCGGCTCACCACGTACGAGCCGCCGCCGTTGGGGTAGGCGTAGATCGTCTGGCGATAGCTGGTGATCACGATGATCAGCAGGGCCACGACGACGATGGCGATCGGCACCAGGTCGTTGAGGGCCATGAGGCCGGCCACGGGCACCAGCACGAGGAGGATCTCCTCGGTGGCATATGCCGTCGACGAGATGGCGTCGGACGCGAACACCGCCAGCGCGGTGGGCCGGCCCAGCCGCTGGTGCGATTCCTCGCTCGAGGCCAGCGGGCTCCCCACCACGACGCGCTTGAGGACGGGGAACATCAGCGAATCACCTGCCAGGATGGGGCCATGGGTCTGCGTGAGGTGCGCAAGCGGCTGACGGCCACCACCGAGGAGCTCCACCACGAGTCGCTCCGCGGATCGTGGGAGGAACACGGGGCGGTCCACATCGCCGACGCCGTGGACCGCCGGGTGACGACCGTGGGCGGCGAGGTCCAGGGCGTGCAGGTGGTGCCGAGAGCCGGCTCACCGTCGCTGGAGGTCACCGTGCACGACGGTACGGGGCGTGCGCTCGCCATCTTCACCGGGCGGCGGGCCATCGGCGGCATCACCCCCGGACGGCAGCTGCTGCTCGAGGGCCTCGGGCGGCGCGACCGCAACCGCTTGGTCTTCGTCAACCCGGCGTACACGCTGCTGCGCTCCTAGACGGACGGCTTCGGGCTGGTCAGCAGGGCCCGGACCTCGGATTCGCTGTCCGGGGTCACCAGCACCAGCACCTCGTCGCCCTCGTGGAAGACGGTGTCGCCCCGGGGCACCACGACGGTGTCGCGTCGCAGGACGGCCACCACCGTGCTGTCGCGAGGAAAGCCGCACTCGGCCAGGTCGCGGTCGATCACCGGGGCATCGGGGGCCAGCGTCGTCTCGATCAGCGACGCCTTGCCCTGCTCGAAGCTGAGCAGCCGGACCAGGGTGCCCACCGAGACCGCCTCCTCGACCAGGGCGGTGAGCAGGTGCGGGGTCGACACGCTGACGTCGACACCCCAGTTGTCGTTGAACATCCACTCGTTGGCCGGGTTGTTGACCCGGCCGATGACGCGTGGGACGCCGAACTCCTGCTTGGCCAGCAGCGAGATCACCAGGTTGTCCTCGTCGTCGCCGGTGACGGCGACGAGCACGTCGGCGTCCGCCACGCCGATCTCGGCCAGCATCCTCGGCTCGCAGGCGTCGCCGGCCCGCCACGTGGCGCCGAAGGTGGTCCCGGCCGCCTCGACCGCGGCGACGTGGTGCGGATCGACGTCGATGACGGTCAGCTCGTGGCCGGCCGCCGCCAGCTGGGACACGATGAACGAGCCGACGTTCCCACCCCCGGCCACGATGACACGCATCAGTGTCCACCTCCGGCTGCGGCGTGGAATCGGTCGGACAGCTCCTCGAGCTGGTCGGCGGCCGCTGCGAAGTACACGAGATCGCCTTCCTGCAGGACGAGGTCGGGCTGGCACAGCTGGGCTGTGCCACCGCGGCTGACGGCCACGATGCGGGCGACCTCTCCGAGCTCGATGTCGCCCACGGCGACGCCGGCCAGCTCGCGGGGCAGGGGCTGCCCGGTGAGGACCACCTCGCCCGACGGATCGGTCCACTCGGTGGCGTGTTCGTCGGGATCGATCCGGCGCATGACCTGGTCGACCGTCCAGCGGGAGGTGGCCACGGTGGCGACCCCGAGGCGCTGGTAGATCCGGGCCCGGGCCGGGTCGTAGATGCGAGCCACCACCCGCTCGACCTCGAAGCTCTCGTGGGCGACGCGGGCCACCACGATGTTGGAGTTGTCGCCGCTCGTGACCGCCGCCACCGCGTCAGCCCGCTCGATGCCGGCCGAGACGAGCAGGTCCCGATCGAAGCCCACTCCCACCGCGGTGGACCCACCGAAGCTGTCGGGCAGGCGGCGGAAGGCGTCCGGATTGCGATCGATCACCACCACCGAATGCCCCGCGGCATCGAGATCGGTGGCGAGCCCGGTGCCGACCCGGCCGCAGCCGACGACGATCACGTGCATCCCGTGGCTCCAGTCGGGTGGGAGGGTCCATCCATTGTGGTCACCGGCGTCACTTCCTAGCAGCCGTCCCCACTGGCGCAAAGGTGAGGGGACGGCTGTCGAGATTCTGACTAGATGGTGTAGGCCGCGTGCTCGATGACCGAGCGGCCCAGATCGCCGTCGCCCTCGATCGTCACGTCGGGGTGCGAGGGGTCGCCCGAGCGGCGTCCGGCCGCGTAGCGGACCCACAGCGTCATCGGCAGGGTGATGGTGGTGGTGGGCTCGTCGAGATCGTGGACCACGGCCGCCCGGCCGTCGACGCGCACGTCGATGGTGCGCATCGGATCCGACTCGCCGGCGGGACCGGTGAGCCGCAACCGGACCGACTGACCCTCGGCGGCGCCTGCCTTCTTGCCCACGACGAAACCCATGGCGGTGGTCATCTCGTCGAGCGTCACCTCGGCCGCCGGCCCCGACTGGTGACCGGGGATCCCCAGCGCCTCGCGGCAGTCCTGCTCGTGGATCCAGCAGTCGAACACGCGGATCTGCATGAATCGGCCGTAGGTGTCCTGGCCGGCAGGGGTGAACGACTCGGCGTCGAAGTCCTCCTCGGTCATGGCCGCCAGCGCCGCCTTGCGCTCGCCGGCCACGAGGGCGAACTCGGCCAGGACCTCCTGGCCCGAGCGGTCGCGGCGGGTGGCGACCGCGACCTCGTTGAACTTCCCGATGTCGTTGTGGATGTGGGCCGGGTCGCCGACGTCGATCGTCTCGTCAGGGCGGCCGAGCAGCATGAGCTCGGTGCCGATGACGTGGCTGAAGTTGTCCTTGACCGTCCAGCCCGGCACCTCGCTCGGGGTGTCCCACTGCTCGGGGCTCAGGTCGCGACCCAGTTCGAGGAGGGCGTCGAACTCGTCGTTCAGGGCGGCGACGAGCGTGTCTCGGTCCGAGGATGCGGGCATGCCGAGGACCCTAACCATCCGGTTGGAGAGACGTGCCCGATCTCACAGTGTCGATCGACAGGGGTCGGGCTTCCGGCCGGCGAATACCCGGAGTAACAAAGTCGTGCTCCGTCGAGGAGGGAACCGTGAGCATCACCGACGAACCCCGTGTCGATCCCGCCAGCCGCCGCATCGAGCGGCTGAACACCGCGTCGGCCAACCGGATCATCGAACCCGACACCGACGTGCCGGGCGCGCTCGACCTCGACACCCAGGTGCTGCCCGACGAGCTGCTGTCGGTGGCCGGCCTCGGCCTCGACCTCACGCCGGAGCAGAAGCGCACCCTGGCCCGCGAGGAGCTGGCCTCGATCTTCGACAACGGCCTGCGCTTCGAGTCGGTGCTGAACATGGGCTTCTCGAGGCTCATCGCCACCACGGCGGATCTGACCGACCCCCGGGTCACCTACATGCTCCACGAGATCGGCGAGGAGACCCGCCACTCCCGGCTCTTCGTGCGGGTGCTCCAGCAGCTGCAGCCCCAGGCGCCGTCGTCGATGGACAAGTGGATCTTCCGCAAGCTCGAGGAGTTCGGGATGCGCCAGATCCCGGCCCGGCCCGCTCTGCTGTTCACCCTCGTCCTCGCCGGCGAGGAAGCACCCGACCTGTTCCAGAAGCTGGCGTCCGAGCATCCCGACACCGACCCCTTCATCAAGGAGGTCAGCCGGTACCACCGCCAGGAGGAGGCCCGGCACCTCAGCTTCGCCCGGGCCATGTTCGGTGAGGTGTGGGCCGAAGCGAGCTGGCAGGACCGCTTCGCCGTCCGCGCCATCGGGCCCTACATCGTCCGCCAGATGTTCGAGTTCCTCGTCCAGCCCGGCGTGTACGCCACCGTCGGACTGCCCACGTGGGACACCTGGAAGGCGGCCAACCGCACGCCCGAGCGTCTCGCCATCCGCTACCAGGCGACCCGGCCGGTGCTGAAGGTGCTCATGGACAACGGCGTGTTCCGCGGCGACCTGCCCAAGGCGTGGCAGGAGACGTGCGGCGTCGACGCCGCCGGCCAGCCGGTCAGCTGATCTCGGGGCGGCTGGACAGCGCCTTCCACAGCACGCGGTAGCTCGGGTAGGTGATCTCGGGCGTGACCCAGCCGGCGTCGACGAGCTCGCGGTGCAGGGCGGGCAGGTTCCGGAACGGGATGCCCATGTCGACGTGGTGGGCGAGGTGCCAGCCGGTGTTGAACGGCACGATCCAGAACCGGGCCAGCCACGACTGCTCGACGTGGTGGGTGGTGCGGCGGCGGTCCTTCGACCGCTCCATGCCGCCGTGCTCGGCGATGGAGCGGAGCCGGTTGATGACCCGCCAGATGGTCATCCAGCTCCCGAGCCAGAGCACGGGATAGGTGAGCAGACCCACCCAGCCGGCGACGAGCACGCCGATGACCGAGAGGACCGCGGCGAGCACCACCTGGGTGGCCACGATCTGGCGGGCGATGCCGAAGCCCTGATCCTTGCGGGCCGCCTGCAGGAGGACCTTCAGGTTCTTCCAGCCGGAGTTGCCCCGCAGGTCGCGCCACAGCTTGCGCTTCATCGACGCCCGGGTGATGGGGTAGCCGTTGTAGAGCCCGAGGTCGGGCTCGTCGGGGCCGAACTCGTCGCGGTGGTGGGCGAAGTGACCCCGTCGGTAGAGCTGGATGGGCACGAAGCCGGGATAGGCCCCCAGCCACTTGCCGACCCAGTCGTTGACCCGCTGATCGGTGAAGAGCAGCTTGTGGGCCGCCTCGTGCATGAGGATGGCGAAGCGGGCGTGCACCGGACCCATCAAGACGAAGGCGACGACCCACGCCCACGGCTGGCCGACGACCAGGGCGAACCCGATGGTGACGCCAGCCTGGAGCCAGCACAGGGCCACCGAGCCGACGTTGCGGGCATCGTCGATCCGGCGGAGCTCGTCGCGGATCTCACGGACGGGCTTGGCCGTTTCACCCAGCCGTTCGGTGGGCAGCACGTCAGGCAGCGCTGACGGGGCCGGCACCATCGTCCTCGGCGTCGCCGTCACCGTGTCAGCATTCGCCGTGTCCGCAACCGGGGGAGCCATTCCGCTACCTTACAGATTTCCGACACGTGTTGACAATGCGTGATACTTCCCGCCGCCCGCTGACCGCCCGATCGGTCATCGCGTCCACGCTGCTCGGCGTCGACCCGCCCCGTCTCCCCGCGCTCGCCCTCGTGCGCTCGGGCGAGCTGTTCGGGCTGCGCGAAGGGGCCACCCGTACCGCGCTGTCACGGATGGCATCGGCGGGCGAGGTGGTCGTCGACGGCGGCCGGTACGGGCTCGCCGGCGAGCTGCTCGCCCGGCACGGCCGGCAACAGGCGGCGCGCCATCCGGAGCCGATGACGTGGGACGGGTCCTGGGTGCTGGCCCTGGTCACCCCGGAGCGGCGGACCGCCGCGGCGCGGGCATCGTTCCGCGATGCGGCCGAACGCCTCGGCCTGGCCGAGGTACGCGAGGGGGTCTGGGCCCGGCCCGACGACCTCGACCCGGACCGGGTGCCGGCGGCGTGGTCGGTCGTCGACGCCCAGGTCGTCTGGGTCCACGGGGCACATCCGGACGACGTCACGCCGTTCGTGGCCGCCTTCGCCCTCGATGCGTGGGCCGAAGGGGCACGCGCCCTGCTGGCGGAGATGCGGGTCTCCCAGCCCGCCCTCGACCACCACGACGTCGGCGCCCTGGCCGACACGTTCATGACCTCCGCCGCCGTGCTCCGCCACCTGGTCGCCGACCCCGTGCTCCCTGCCGCCTTGGTGCCCCCTGACTGGCCCGGGCCGGAGCTCCGCGCCCACTACGACCGATTCGACCGGGCGTTCAAGGCCACCTGGCGGGCGTGGTACCGGGCCTTCCGGGACGGGTGATTCGAGGTTTTCCGAAAGTTCGGAGTCAGACGTGACGATGACAGTCCCATGACGAGGAAGGCGTTCTGGATCGCGCTCGGCGTGCTCGCGCTCCTCGTGGGCGGCGCCGCTGCCGCCTTCTCCGGCTCGGGCACCTCGTCGGTTCGCTCGGCCGCCGCTACCGACCAGGCCGGTACCAGCGACACCGCCGTCAATCAGCCGGGCGCCACCGTCGAGTCCTCGACCCGCGGTTCGTCATCGGGGACGGACACAACCTCATCCTCCACCACATCGTCCAGCAGCTCCACCACGACCACCGTCTCCTCCAGCACCACCACCGCGCCGGCCACCACCGTCGCGCCGCCCACCACCGCGGCGCCGGCCACCACCGCACCGCCGCCACCACCGCCCACCACCGCACCGCCTCCCCCGCCGCCCACCACGACCGCGCCGCCGCCCCCGCCACCGTCGGGTCCCCAGAACGGGAGCCGCAACACCGGGTGCGAGCAGTACATGTACAACCAGATCAACGCGGCCCGGGCCAACGCCGGCGTCCCCGCCCTGGCCTTCGACACCGGCATCCAGAAGATCGCGGTGGACTGGAGCGACCACATGGCCGGCACCCAGGTCCTGGCCCACAACCCGAACTACGCCAACCAGATCCTCCAGTACCGCGACTACCGGACCGCCGGCGAGAACGTGGGCCGGGGCTACGACCAGGGCAGCCTGTTCCAGGCCTTCATGAACTCGCCAGGCCACCGCGCCAACATCGAGAAGAGCTCCTACACCCACGTCACGCTCGGCTGCATCACCGACGGCAACGGCCAGCTCTGGGTGACCCAGAACTTCTGGGGCTGAGCCGTAGCCTGCGGCTCCGCCGAGTCGACCGGGCTCGCTGGCGCTCCCGACGCCGGCCGTGCTCAGGGCAGGCGAGCAGTATTCATAGACTGGGCGGATGGGTTCGGACCGCTTGTACTTCCGCCAGCTGCTCGCCGGGCGTGACTTCGCCACCGGCGACCTGCTCGCCCGGCAGATGGTCAACTTCGTCTACCTGATCGGCGACCGCGAGACCGGCGAGGCCATGGCCGTCGATCCCGCCTACGACATCTCCGGCCTGCTCGACATCGTGGCCGCCGACGGCATGCGCCTCACCGGCGCGCTGGCCACCCACTACCACCCCGATCACGTGGGCGGCGACATGATGGGCCACGGCATCCAGGGCGTGGCCGAGCTCCTCGATGCGTGCCCGGTGAAGGTCCACGTCCAGGAGGACGAAAAGCCCTGGGTGCAGCGGGTCACGGGCGCCAGCGACTCCGACCTCGTCACCCACGTCTCGGGCGACACCGTGCTGGTCGGCGAGATCCCCATCGAGTGCATCCACACCCCGGGTCACACCCCGGGCAGCCAGTGCTTCTTCGTCGACAACCGCCTGGTGGCCGGCGACACCCTCTTCCTCGAGGGCTGTGGCCGCACCGATCTCCCCGGCGGCGATCCCGCTGCGCTGTACGAGTCGATCACCCAGAAGCTGGCCAAGGTCCCCGACGACGCCATCTTGTTCCCCGGCCACCTGTACTCGGCCGAGCCGTCGGCCTCGATGGGCGAGACCCGCAAGTGGAACATGGTGTACCAGCCCAAGGACAAGGACACGTTCCTGCGCATGTTCGGCCGCTGAGGCCCCCACCACCGGGGTCCGTCAGAGGCGGTCGAGCACGGCCTGCCACGCCGGGTGGGTCGGGTCGATCATGTCGAAGTGGTTGGCTCCAGGGATCACGACCAGCTCGGCGGGATCGCCCACGGCCCGGGCCGCCTTCACGTAGGCCTGCGACTGCAGCAGGGGCACGGTCTTGTCCGCATCCCCGTGGACCGCGATGACCGGGAGCCCGACCGGCACCAGCTCGATCGGTGACGTCACGCGGTAGCGCTCGGGCACGTCGTCGGGGGTGCCGCCGACCAGCGCGGGACAGGCGCCGTCACCGAGTCCGTTGCGGGCGCAGTCGACGAGGTCGAGCACGCCGGCCAGCGAGAACGCCACCCGTGGCGTGACGGCCGGATCGGCGCCCGGAGCATCGGCGGGCAGGACGCCGCGGCTGGCGACCCAGCCCGAGAGGTGACCGCCGGCCGAGTGACCGACGACCGCGACGCGGTCCAGGTCGAGCGGGCGGTCCGCGAGCTCGGGGAGATGGTCGACCGCGGCGGCGACGTCGTCGAAGGTCTCCGGATACCCGCCCTGGCCGCCGACGCGCCGGTACTCGATGTTCCACGCCGCGAACCCGGCAGTGACGAGGGAGCCGGCCACGTCGTCCATGAGATCGAGCCGGTAGTGCTGGCGCCAGAACCCGCCGTGGATCAAGACCACCACGGGAAGCGGGGACGCAGACGCGTCCAGATCCCGGGGGAGCCAGAGGTCGGCGAAGGCATCGGAGTGATCGCCGTAGCGGATGCGGGTGCGCTCGGCATCGCCGACGATGTGGGTGCCGGACCGGTCGTCACCGCGGCAGGCCGCCCCCAGCCCGACCGCGGCGCAGAGGGCGAGGAACCGGCGTCGGTCGACCATGGCCATCCCGGGGCAGTCTGCCCGCCGGTGGCGATACCGTCGGCGCGGTGACCGCCAGCGATCCGATCCTCGACGTCGATCTCCTCGCCTTCGAACGGGGCGACGGCACCGCCCGCCGCGGCGTGGTCGACGGCGTGATGCGCAGCCTGGCCACCGGGTTCGTCTACTGCGACACCGACCTGTCCGAGACGCTGCTCGACGACGCCTACGGCATGCTGCAGGCGTTCTTCGAGCTCGACGCCGACCGCAAGGACGCCTGGATCGTGCCCGGCACCCACGGCCAGGCCGGCTACACCGGGCTGCTGGTCGAGACCGCCGCCACCTCCGAACTGCCCGACTGGAAGGAGATGCTCAACTGGGGTCCCACCATCCCCGAGGGGCATCCCCTGCGCCGCAAGTACCCGCACCGCTTCCACGACCCGGTGCTCCCCGAGGCCGATGTCCCGGGCATCACCGACGTGCTGACCGAGTTCCACCACCGGGTCTTCGACCTGCAACGACGCTTCCTGCGCATCATCGCCCTGGGCCTCGGCGCCGACGAGCGGTTCTTCGACGGCGTGCTCACCGATGGTCCGGTGCTCAACCGGGCCATCCGGTACCCGCCCATGTCTTCGGCACCGGCCGCTCCACACGTCTGGGCCGGTGCGCATGCCGACATCAACCTCACGACCGTGCTGCCCCGGGCCTCCACCAAGGGCCTCCAGGTCGAGACGGGTTCCGAAGGTGAGCAGGTCTGGATCGACGCCGAGCCGCCCGAGGGCCACGTGATCATCAACACCGGGATCATGCTCGAACGGCTGTCCAACGGGATCATCCCCAGCGGTTGGCACCGGGTGGTGGCCGACCCCGACCCTGTCTCCGGGAACGCGGACGGCGAGCGCTACTCGGTGGTCCAGTTCTGCCACCCCACGCCGTGGACGATCCTGGCGCCGCTGCCCACCTGCGTGGATGCCGAGCACCCGGTTCGCTACCCCGGGATCGAGGCCGCCGACCTGCTGGACCAGGTGCTCTACGAGATCAACCTGGTGGAGGACGCCCGCCGCGTCGAGTGAGCCGCACGGCCTCCCGCAGCAGGGTCACGACCGCTCGACGCCGAATCCTCGGAGGTGACCATGCTTCCGAGCCCGCCCGCGCCCACGGAGGGCCGTCCGCCGGTCCCGCGCCGGGCCCGGGGGCGGCGGTTGCTGGGTGTCGCCGCCGCCGTGGCGGTGTTCGTGATCGCCCGTCGGTCCGGGGCCACCGAGCTGCTCGCCGACCAGAACCGGCTCCGCGACGTGGTCGACCAGGCCGGCTGGCTCGGCCCGGTTGTGTTCACCGGCCTGTTCACCGCCCTGGTGCCGGTGGGTGTGCCGGGCCTGGTCTTCGTGCTGCCCGCCGCCCTCGTCTTCCCCGCCCCCCTCGCCGTCGTCGTGTGCCTGGTCGGCGGCTACACGTCGAGTGGGATCGGCGTGTGGTTCTCCCGGACCGTCGGCCGGGAGGCGGTGGCCGCCAAGCTCCCGCCCCGCTTCCGTCGCTGGGACGACGCCATCGCCCGGCGGGGCCTGGTCGCCGTGATCGCGCTCCGCCTCGTCACCTACCTCGCCGCGCCCGCCGACTGGTTGCTCGGCGTGTCGGCCATCCCCACCCGCAAGATCGTGATCGGCACCGCCATCGGGCTGATCCCACCCACCCTGCTCTACGTCATCGCTGGCGGTGGGGTGCTCGACCTCATCTGGCACTGATCCCCGGCACCGATTTTCTGGCACCGCGTCGCCGGTAACCTCGCCGGATGCCCGACCAGCCCGACCTGTCGTCCAAGCCCCACGTCTACGTGCCCCCGGGCGAGATCCCGCCCATCAAGGTGATGCTCGAGGACATCGTCGAAGGCGACGGCCCCACCGCCACCAGCGGTGACACCGTCGACGTCCAGTACGTGGGCGTGTCGTGGCGGACGCGCAAGCAGTTCGACGCCAGCTGGGACCGCAACGAGCCGTTCAGCTTCCGCCTCGGTGCCGGCATGGTCATCTCCGGCTGGGACGAGGGCGTGCAGGGCATGAAGGTGGGCGGCCGCCGCCGGATGGTCCTCCCGCCGGACAAGGCCTACGGCAAGCAGGGCGCCGGCGGCGTCATCGGTCCCAACGAGACCTTGGTCTTCGTGGTCGATCTCCTCGCGGTCCGCTGACCCGCGTCCCCGGAACCGCCCGCGAGCCGGGCGGGACCGTCACCCCTGCTGGATAGCGTCGACAGGATGCGCATACGGCCGGACACCGAGGCGACCTTCGTCGCCGGCGCCGTCGGCCGGGCCAGCGCGCTCGCCCTCTGGGGCCCCGATCCGGAGGACGCCGCCGCGGACGGCACCACGCTCACCATCGTCCGCCCCGACGGCCCGACCGAGACACGGGTGGAGCTCGTCCCCATCGCCGACGCCATCGGTCCGCTGGCCGAGCTACCGGCCGGCACCGAGGTCCGGCCGTCGATCCGGGCCCTGTCGGTGGCCACCCGGCTCGCCCTCGATCTCATCGCCCGGGGCCGGCTCCTGCCCGCGGCCGCCGACGACGGCTCCGACGAGTGGCGCGTCGGTCCCCTCGACGTCGCCGACCGGGCCCGGGTCGAACAGCTGGCCGACGCCCTGCCCGCCGCGGTCCACGCCGTCCCCGTCGACGAGCAGCCCGACCGGATCGTCTCCCCCCACGTGGCCACCACCCGGTTCATCGACGCCGTCGCCGATGCCTTCGTGCGCACCGCCTCGGCGCCCGCCATGGCCGGATCGGCGGCGTTCGCGGGGGTCGAGCGCACCGACGTCAGCGCGGTCGAGTCGTGGTTGCACTCGGTCACCGCCGGCACCGGCGGCGACACGCTGCCCGGGCTGCGGGTCGAGCTCCCGGGCGACGACGAGGCATCGGTCCGCTGCGTGCTCCAGGTCCAGAGCCGCATGGACCCCAGCCTGGTGCTCGACGCCGAGCAGCTGTGGGTCGCGCCGCCCGCGGTGCTGGCCCGCTTCGGCACCGACGTGGAGACCGACCTGTTGCTCACCCTGCGCCGGGCCGCCAGCGTGTGGCCCCCGGCCGAGCGACTCCTGCAGCAGTCGACGCCCGAGGGGCTCGATCTCACCGACACCGAGGTCGAGGCCCTGTTCGGACCGGTGGCCGACGACCTGGCGGCCGCCGGGCTGCCGATCCTGTGGCCGTCGGAGATCTTCGCCTCCATCGAGCTGCGCCCGGTGGTGGGCACCGCCGCCCCCGAGAACGTCGGCGGCAGCCGGCTCGACCTGTCGTCGCTGGGCGAGATGCGCTGGGACGCCACCGTCGACGGCGACGGCCTCACCGAGGCCGAACTGCTCCAACTGGCTGATGCGAAGCGCCCGGTGGTGCGGTTGCGAGGCCGGTGGGTGCGGGCCGATCCCGCCCGTCTCCGCAAGCTGAACCAGCGCACCGAGGTCGGCCTCGGCGACGTGTTGGCCGCCGCCCTCTCGGGCACCGTCACCGTCGACGGCACCCAGGTCGAGGCCGAGCTCACCGGTCCCCTGGTCGACCTCGCCCAGCGGCTCGAGCGCATCGACTCCATCCGGGCCCGCCCGGCACCGGACGGTCTCACCGCCGAGCTCCGTCCCTACCAGGAGCGGGGCCTGGCGTGGCTGGCCGAGATGGCCGACCTGGGCCTCGGCGGCGTGCTGGCCGACGACATGGGCCTGGGCAAGACGATCCAGGTCCTCGCCCTCCACCTGCTCCGCCACCAGCAGGGAACGGCCCCGGGACCGACGCTGGTGGTGTGCCCCGCCACCCTCATGTCCAACTGGGAGCGGGAGGCCGCCCGCTTCGTTCCCGCCGTGCCGGTGCACCGCTACCACGGCGGCGACCGCAGCCTCGACGAGATCCGTCACGACACGGCCACCGGCGACGAGATCGTGGTGTGCACCTACGGCATCGCCCGCCGTGACGCCGAGGAGCTGGCCACGGTGCCGTGGGGGATGATCGTCGCCGACGAGGCCCAGGCCATCAAGAACCCGCTGTCGCGCACGGCCCGGGCCATGCGCACGATCCCGGCCGGCGCCCGCTTCGCGCTCACCGGCACCCCGGTCGAGAACCGGCTCGCCGATCTGTGGGCCCTGCTGGACTGGACCACCCCCGGCCTGCTCGGCAAGCTCGAGGTCTTCCAGCGCGAGGTCGCCACGCCCATCGAGCGTGAGCGCGACGAGGCGGCCACCGCCCGGCTCGCCGCCGTGGTCCAACCCTTCCTCCTGCGGCGCCGCAAGGCCGACCCCCACATCGCTCCCGATCTGCCACCCAAGACCGAGACCGATCACTACGTGGGGCTCACCGTGGAGCAGGCCACGCTCTACAAGGCGGTGGTGGCCGAGCTGCGCGACGACGTGGCCGAGGCCGAGGGGATCAGCCGCAAGGGCTTGGTGCTCAAGCTGCTCACCGCCCTCAAGCAGATCTGCAACCACCCGGCCCAGTACCTGCACCAGGCCACGCCGATCCGGGGCCGTTCCGGCAAGCTGGACGCCGTCACCGACCTGCTCCAGGTGGTGCTGGACGAGGGCGAGGCTGCCTTGGTCTTCACCCAGTACGTGGGGATGGGGCACCTGCTCACCGACCACTTCACGGCCCTGGGCATCGAGAGCCAGTTCCTCCACGGCTCGGTGCCGGTGGCGAAGCGCGAGCAGATGGTCGACCGGTTCCAGGCCGGCGACGTCCCCGTCTTCGTCGTGTCGCTCAAGGCCGGTGGCACCGGGCTCAACCTCACCCGGGCCACCCATGTGTTCCACTACGACCGCTGGTGGAACCCGGCGGTGGAGGACCAGGCCAGCGACCGGGCCTGGCGCATCGGCCAGGACAAGGCGGTACAGATCCACCGCATGGTGTGCGAGGGCACGCTCGAGGAGCGCATCGCCGCCCTGCTCGAGTCGAAGCGGGCCCTGGCCGAATCGGTGGTGGTCGGCGGCGAGACGTGGGTCTCCGAGCTCTCCGACGACGAGCTGTGGGCGCTCATCGATCTCCGCGAGACCGGATCATGAGGCGGCGACGATGACCCGGCAGTTCGGTCACACGTGGTGGGGTCGGGCCTGGCTCGACGCCCTCGAGGGCATCGCCGGTGGGTCGACGGGCCGGCTCAGCCGAGGTCGCACCTACGCCCGCCAGAACCGGGCCGAGGACCTGGTCATCTCACCAGGTGCGGTCACCGGCCTCGTCCAGGGGTCCGAACCCGACCCCTACGACGTCTACCTCGACATCCGCCAGTTCCGCGACGACGAGTGGGAGGCGGTGTTCGAAGCCATCGGTGCCAAGGCCGCCCACGCCGCCGCGCTCCTCGACGGCGAGCTCGATCCCGGTGTGGTGGCCGACGCCGCCGCGGTCGAGGTCGACCTGCTCCCCCGCGCCCGCGACCTGCGCACCGCGTGCTCGTGCCCCGACTACGTCGATCCGTGCAAGCACGCCGCCGCCCTCTGCTACCTGGTGGCCGACGCCCTCGACGCCGACCCGTTCGTTCTGCTCCTGCTGCGGGGGCGTCGCCGGGACGAGGTGCTCGACGGCGTCCGGGCGGTGCGCGCCGGCACCGACGCGGTCGTGTCCGGCCGCGACGACGCCGACGCCGTCACCCCGGCGGTCGACGGGGTCGACGCCGCCGAGGCGTGGGCCCGCACGCCCGGTGCGTTGCCCGCGGTCCCGCTGGT
The DNA here is from genome assembly GCA_963747745.1 of uncultured Acidimicrobiaceae bacterium. Classification (GTDB taxonomy): domain Bacteria; phylum Actinomycetota; class Acidimicrobiia; order Acidimicrobiales; family Salinilacustritrichaceae; genus Salinilacustrithrix. The sequence goes on along the minus strand of CAVVGJ010000022.1, from coordinate 50,197 downwards.
GGCCAACGCCCCCAGCCGCCCCGCGGCCTGGCCCAGCGACCCGCCCGCCCACGCTCCCTTCGACGGCGCCGGCCTCCGGGCCCTGGTGGCCGACGCGTCCCGGCGGGCCTGGGAGCTGTGCGCCGGCGCCAGCGACACCGGCCTCGCCCTCGACGAGCGGGCCGACCTCGCCCGTCGCGCCGTCAGCGCCTCCCCGTCCCAGCGGGACCAGCTCGCGGCGCGCACCGGCATCGCGGCCGTGGACCTCGAGGTGCTGGCCGCCGCGTGGCGCTGGGGTGGCGCCGCCGGCGTGCGGGCCAACGACGAGCCCCGGTGGACCCCGCCGCCGCTGGAGATGGCCTTCGCCCGCGACCTGGCCACCGACTCGGGGTTCAACGCCCGCCGGGTGCACGTGAGCGGCAACCGGGTCACCGCCGAGGGTCGGCTCCAGTTCCGGCGCAGCCGCGACGGCAACTGGTACCTGTTCTCGAAGGCGTCCGGCCGTTGGGCGATGGCCGCGCCGCCCGAACCCGACGTCGAGGACCTCATCATCCGCGACCTCCAGGGTTGAGCCCCTACCCTCTGGTCATGGCGGAATTCATGACTCCGACCGACCTGCCCTTCGTGGTGATGGAAGCCCGGGAGCGGCCGATGCACGTCGGCGGCCTCCAGCTGTTCACGTCTCCACCCGATGCCGACCGCGACTACCTGCGTGGCATCTACGAGGCGGCCATCGCCAGCGAGGACGAGCTCCATCCGTTGCTGGCCCGCCGGCCGGGCCGGACCCCGATCATCGGTCGGTACCAGTGGGAGCTGGATCGCAACATCGACCTCAGCTACCACGTGCGGCACACCGGTTTGCCCCGCCCGGGCCGGATCCGCGAGCTGCTCGAGGTGGTCGGCCGCCTCCACGGCACCCTGCTCGACCGCAACCGGCCGCTGTGGGAGGCGCACCTCATCGAGGGCCTCGACGACGGGCGCTTCGCCGTCTACACCAAGGTCCACCACGCCCTGCTCGACGGCGTCTCGGCCATGAAGCTGCTGTCCGACGCCCTCTCCACCGACCCCGACGAGCGCGACATGCCCCCGCCCTGGGCGGCTCGCTCCCGGGTCCGCCAGGCGCGCGGCAGCACCCACGACGACGACGCCCGTCCCCACGGCCTCGAGGACCTCGTCGCCGGCGCCATCAGCGGTGCCGCCGGCCTCGCCCGCTTCGGCTTCGACGCCATGGCCGTCACGGGTCGCCTGGCCGAGTCGGTCCGCGACGGCCTGGCCGAACATGCCGCCGTACTCCCCTACCAGGCCCCGCCGAGCATGCTGAACGTGCCCATCACCGGCGCCCGGCGCTTCGCCGCCGAGTCGTGGTCCCTCGAGCGGGTGAAGGCGGCCGGCAAGCGGCTGGGCGGCACGCTCAACGACGCCGTGCTCGCCATGTGCGGTGGCGCCCTCCGCCGCTACCTGGCCGGCCTCGACGCCCTGCCCGACGCCCCGCTCATCGCCATGGTGCCGGTGTCGTTGCGGTCCGAGAGCGACGTCGCCGGGGGCAACTCGGTGGGCGTGATCCTGGCCAACCTGGCCACCCACACCGGCTCGGGCGCCGAGCGCTTCGCCACGGTCAAGGCGTCGATGGATGCGGGGAAGGCTCGCTTCGAGGGACTGTCGCCGGTGCAGGTGATGGCGCTGTCGTCACCGGCGTTCCTCCCCATGGCCACCGGCCCGCTGTTCCGCTTCGACAGCTTCCGCCGGCCGCCCTACAACCTCACCGTGTCCAACGTGCCGGGCCCACGGGAGGCCCGGTACTGGAACGGCGCCCGCATGGACGGCACCTACCCGGTGAGCATCCCGATGGACGGCCAGGCCCTCAACATCACCCTGTCCAGCTACCACGGCTCGCTCGACTTCGGCCTCATCGGCGACCGCAACGCCGTCCCCCACCTGCAACGGCTGCTCGACCACCTCGAGGAGTCGCTGGTCGAGCTGGAAGACGCCTGAGCCGGCGCGGTACGGCGTCCCCGGCGCCGAGCGGGCCGGTGGGGTCGTGCGCCACACTGCGGCCATGACGATCACCGGGGCACCTGCCAGCTACGACGATCTCTCCGCCGTCTACCTCAACTGCACGCTGAAGCGTTCGCCGGCCACCTCGCACACCCAGTTCCTCATCGACCACTCGGTCACGATCATGGAGCGGGCCGGGGCCAGCGTCACCCAGTTCCGGATCGTCGATCACGACGTGGCCTTCGGGATGTCGCCCGACATGAGCGAGCTCGACCCGTCGGACGGCGGCGTCGACACCGATGACTGGCCGATGATCGAGCGGGCCGTGCTCGACGCCGACATCCTCGTCGTCGGTACTCCCATCTGGCTCGGTGAGAAATCGTCGGTGGCCACCATGGTGGTGGAGCGCCTGTACTCCTGGTCGGGGAACAAGAACGAGGTGGGCCAGTACCTGTACTACGGCAAGACGGGCGGCTGCGTGGTCACCGGCAACGAGGACGGCGTGAAGCACTGCTCGATGAGCGTGCTGTACGCCCTCCAGCACATCGGCTGCACCATCCCGCCCCAGGCCGACTGCGGCTGGATCGGCGAGGTCGGTCCCGGCCCCAGCTACGGCGACCCCGTGGAAGGCTCCGACATCCCCAATGGCTTCGACCGAGACTTCACCATGAAGAACACCACGTTCATGACCTGGAACCTGCTCCACACGGCCCGCATGCTGCGCGACGCGGGCGGCGTCCCCGCCTTCGGCAACGTGGCCGCCGACTGGGAGGCCGGCGAGCGCTTCGGCTACCCGGATCCCACCCAGTGAGCGCGTTCCCGCTCGATCGCGTCCGGGCCGACACACCGGGCACGGCGCACGTCGCCCACCTCAACAACGCCGGCGCCGCCCTGCCCCCGGCGATCGTGACCGACACCGTCATCGCCCACCTGCGCCGCGAGGCCACCATCGGCGGGTACGAGGCCGCGGCCGAGGCATCGGCGCGGACCGAAGCCGTCTACGCATCGGTGGCCCGGCTGATCGGCGCCGACCCCCACGAGATCGCCATGGTCGAGAACGCCACCCGGGCGTGGGACATGGCGGTCTACGGCTATCCCTTCCGGCCCGGGGACCGGGTGCTCACCTCGCGGGCGGAGTACGTCAGCAACGCCATCGGCCTCCTCCAGCTCCAACGTCGCTACGACCTCGACGTCGTGCTGGTCGAGAGCGACGAGCACGGCCAGATCGACCTCGACGCCCTCGACGCCGAGCTGGACCGCGGCGCAGCCATGGTCGCCATCACCCACGTCCCCACCAACGGCGGCCTGGTGAACCCGGCCGCCGAGGTCGGCGCCCGCTGCCGGGCCCACGGCGTCTTCTACGTGCTCGACGCCTGCCAGTCCGCGGGGCAACTGCCTCTGGACGTCGACGCGTTGGGTTGCGACGCCCTGGCGGCCACCGGACGCAAGTACCTCCGCGGCCCCCGAGGCACCGGGTTCCTCTACGTCCGCGACGACTGGATCGACCGGATCGAACCGCCCCTTCTCGATCTGCTCTCGGCCCAGTGGACCGCGCCCGACCACTTCGAGATCCGGCCCGACGCCCACCGCTTCGAGACGTGGGAGACCAGCTACGCCGGCCGCCTCGGGCTGGGAGCCGCGGTCGACTACGCGCTCGGCGTCGGCGTCGAGGCGGGCTGGGAGCGGCTCCGCACCCTCGCCGACCGGCTGCGCCATCAGCTACGCGGGCTCGAGCGCGTCACCGTGCACGACCAGGGCCAGGTCCAGGGCGGCATCGTCACCTTCACCGTCGCCGGGCACGGCTCGATGGCGGTGCACGCCGCGCTGCAGGACGCGGGGGTGAACACCTCGGTCACCAACGAGAACCACACCCACTTCGACGGGCGCGGCCTGCCCGCCCTGCTCCGGGCGTCGGTGCACTACTACAACACCGAGGACGAGCTCGATCGCCTCGTCGACGTGGTGGCGTCGCTCACCACCTGATCCACCCGGGCCGGGTCACGGTCGCAGCAGCGTCTCCAGCTCCTCGTCGGTGAGTGACTGGTACTCGTCGTGCTTGCCGATCCACTTCTGCACGTATGGGCACAGGGCCACGACCGACGAGCCGCGCTCGCGGATCTCGTCGAGCATGCCGCGCACCAGCTTCGAGCCGACGCCTTCACCCTGGAACTGCTCGTCGACCTCGGTGTGGACGAGCAAGTAGCGGCCCTGGGTGAGGTAGTACACGACGAACCCGGCCTGCGTGCCGTCGACGGTGGCGACGAAACGATGGTTGTCGGTGTCGTCGGTGACGACGACGTCATGGGAGGTCTCGGTGCTCATGGTCTGCTCCGGTTCTTCTCGATGGGCGGGGCGGGCAGATCCCTTCCCGATCGGACGCCATCCTGCCCCTCCCGACTGCGCTGGCTGCCCACACGGTTCGCGGTGTTCACTGGTGCCATGGCCGAGATGTCCGGAACACGGCTCCGCGCATCCGGCCGGTTCGACTTCCGCACCCGCACCGCCGACGACGTGGGGCCGATCGACCGGGCCGACTTCGCCGCCACGTTCATGGCCGGGGTCCCGGAGCTGCTCGCCGATCGGGGCGAGCTCGCCACCCGGGCCTTCCGCGCCAGCGGCCTCCCGGCGTTCACGATCGCCGTCGACGATGTCGTCCACACCTGGTTCGTCGATGCCGACAACCGGCTGGCTGTGGTCGAGGGCGACACCGGCGACGGACCCCGGGCCGACCTCCCCGCCGACTGGTTCGCCGACATCGTCTTGGACCAGCGCAGCTCGGTCGCGCTCATGGTCGCCGCCCTGCCGGTCATGGCGCGGGGCCGCATCGAGCACCTGATCCGTTGGGAGAAGACCCTGCGCGCCCTCGTCGACGGTCGCCCGCCGTACCAGGCGGGCACGGTGGACTTCCTGCGCCCCGACGGCGGCCCGCTCGACCTCGACCGGTCGTTCTCACTCGGCGACGACCCCGACGAGGTTGCTCACTTCCTCGCCGAGGCCGGCTTCCTCGTCGTCCGCGACGTCGTCGGCGCCGACGATCGCGCCGCGCTCTCCCGGGAGATGGACTCGTGGTTCGCGGCCATGACCCCCGGCGACGAACGCTCCTGGTACGCCCAGGTCGGCGACACCCGGGAGTGCGTCCGGGTCACCAACCTGCGGCGCGACGAGCTCGAGTTCCCCTTCGAGGAGCGCCTCGCCCCGATCGCGGCCATCGCCGCATCGGGCCACCGCTACGGCGGGAGCGATCTGCTGCGCAAGCCCGTCGGTGTCACCGAGGGGCTCTCCGACCTGCCGTGGCACCGCGACTGCGAGCTGGGCATGCACGCCTATCGCTGCGCCAGCCTCACGGTCGGCCTCTCGATCACCGCGTCGGGGGCCGACAACGGCCAGCTGGGAGTGATCGCCGGCTCGCACCGGGTCAACGTCGGTCTCCTCGACGTGGAACGGATCGATCTGCCGAAGGTCTTCCTCAGCACGGAACCCGGCGACGTCACCGTGCACCTGAGCTGCACCCTGCACTGCGCCACCCCGCCGCGACACGCCGAGCGGCGCGTCACCTACAGCAGCTTCCGGCTGCCCGGCGACACCGACGAGCTCGATCGCAGGATCAAGGCGGTGCGCGATCAGGCCGGGCGCGACACCTACGCCCCCTCCTGAGCGGGGCTTCCTCCGCCGCCGACGGGTGACCGGCGCGTGCGAGCGGCGAAATTCGAGTTCGACCGGGAATCCTCCCGACTCCTCGTGGCACGATGAGACGAACTCGGTGCCGTGGCTGGAACGGCTCCGTGGTCGGCGGCGACGTCGGGAACCGAGAGGAGGTGGGCCGCGAGCATGGGACAGTGGCCGCAGGGGGGCGTCCGACTCCAGGTGTGCGGCGAGGTGGCGGTGGCAGCGCCGGACGGTGCATGGCACGTTCTCAGGGGTCGGCAGCCCCAGGTGGTGCTCGCCTACCTCGCGCTCGAGCGCGGCCCCGTCCGCCGCGACGAGCTGGCCGACGTGCTGTGGCACGAGCAGCTGTCCTCCCATTGGCGGGGCGCTTTGCGCGGCGTGCTGTCCAAGGTGCGGACCGGCCTGGTCGAGGCGGGCTTCAGCCCCGAAAGCCTCCGCTCCGCGGACACCGCTGTCCGGCTGACGCTGCCTCCGGGCACCACGACCGATCTCGACGCCGCCGAAGCCGACGTCGAAGACGCCGAGCGGTGGGTGGTATCCGGTCGTGTCGATGACGCCGTGGTGGCCACGACCCGGGCCGCATCCATCCTGACCCGCCCGTTTCTCCCCCACGAGGACGGCGAATGGAGCCAACGGCAACGGCTGCGCATGGATCGCCTGGAGCAACGAGCCGCCCGTATCCACGTCCGCGCCCTCCTGGCGCAGGGACATCCCGGCGCTGCCGCCGAGCGAGCGCGGGATCACGTCCAGCTCAACCTCCTCGACGAGGAGATGCACCACGAGCTCATCGTCAGCCTCCTCGCCGACGGCCGGCGAGCCGACGCGGTCGGCGCGTTCGAGCGGTTGCGTCACCTGCTCCACTCCGAGCTCGGCATCGCTCCCGCCGAGCAGACCTCCGCCCTGCTCACCGACCTCGACCGACCGTCGCCACCCCGACCGTCAGGTCGCCGCCGGCCCCCTGTTCGCGCCACACCCTTCGTGGGGCGCGCTCCCGAATCATCGCTGGTGGCCGAGACCTGGACGCGGATCGTCGCTCGGAACCGACCGGAGATGATCGTGCTGGCCGGTCCGGCCGGGATCGGCAAGACCACCCTGGCCCATCGCGTGTGCGACTCGTACGGCGGCCAGGGGGCGATCACGATCTGGGGGACGAACCGCGCCGACGACGGCCGGGCCTTCGGTGCCGTGGCCGACGCGCTGTCGAGCGCATTCGATGCCGACCCCGGTCTCCTCGCTCGGGTCGGCGACCGCGCCGCCGGTCTGGTCCGGCTGCTTCCGGAGCTGTGGGCCCGGTTCCCCGAGTACCGCATCCCGACCGACGACGCCGAAGCCCGTACCCACCTGTTCGGCGCCGTACCCGCCGTCTTCGAAGAGTTGGCTCGCGGGCCGACCGTCATCGTGCTCGACGACCTCCACTGGGCTCCCGACGACACACTCCGCCTGCTCGAGGCCGCCCTCGACGGTCTCGTCGGACCGATGCTGGTCCTCGCCACCGCGCGCCATGCGCCGGACTCGTGGGAGATCGCGCTCGGGTCGATCCAACGTGCGCTCCCCGTCGAGACCGTGCCGCTCGCTCCCCTCACCGTGGACGAGGTCGCCGAACTGCTGGCCGGTCACGCCGCGCCGTTCGACCCCCCGTTGGTCGAGGAGGCCACCGCGCTCCACGCCCGCACCGGGGGGTTGCCGTTCTTCGCCACGGAGTTCATCCGGGATGCCAGCCTCTCGAACGCCGGAACGGAGACAGGCGGTGCGCGGCGTGGGGTCCGCGACTGGATCCGGCGGCGCACCCGGGCCCTGCCCCGCGACCTTCGTGACGTCCTCGCCATCGCCGCGGTGATCGGGCACCGGGTCGACATCGAGCTCCTCGAACGTTGTCGGCCCGACATCGACGTGCTCGCCGCAGTCGAGGATCTGATCGCGCGCGGTCTTCTCGCCGACACCGATTCGCCGGGATCGGTGCAGTTCTCCCACGCCATCACCCGCGATGCCGTGTACGACGACCTCCAGGCCCTGCACCGGATGCGCCTGCACCGAGCCGTCGGCGACGCCCTCACGACGATGCCGACGGCACCGGGCACCAACGAGGTGCTCGCCCATCACGCCCGCCACGCCGGGCCCGATCGACGCGGGGCTGCCGCCGGATTTGCGTGGGCCGCGGGCCGCGACGCGCTGGCGGTGGGAGCATGGGACCAGGCCGCGGAGCAGTTCGACCACTCGCTCGCCAGCGCCGGCACCGACATCGCCACAGCACGCGCCATGATCGGCCTCGGACGGGCTCGGCTCCGCCAACGCCGTTTCGATGACGCCCGCCAGTTGCTCGCCGGTGCGGCCGAGGTCGCGCGCGACCACCACCTCCCCTTCGAGCTCGCCGAGGCGACGCTGGCCCTCGTGGGACGCAACGGCCGGGGCGCTTCGCCCGACCGATCCGAACAGATCGAACGACTGCGGGCGGCGTACGACGGGCTGATGCGCGATGCCCGGTCCAGCCACGCGCCCACCGCGGAGCATCGGCGCGTCATGTTGCTGAGCGAGGTCGAACGGGAGCTGGCGATGTCGCTGCTGTTGACCGACGCGGTCGAGGATCGGACCGAACTGGCCCAGCACTCGCTCCGGCGGGCCCGGCGGTTGGAGCCTTCGGAACCCGCTGTCCTGGCCGGTGCACTGCTCGCGCAGCGGATCCGGCCCGCCGTCTCGTCCCGTCCCGACCGACGGTTGGCCGACATCGACGAGGTGCTCCACCTGCCGGTGGCGCAGCTCCCACCCGACCTCCGGATCGGGGTCCAGTGCGCCCGCCACGAGGACCTGCTCCAGGTCAACCGGCGTCAGGAGGCCGTGGCGGCTCTCGACGCCGCCGACCAGCTCCTCGATCGCTATCCCGATCCGTACTGGCAGTGGGTGCTGGCAACCTGGCGCAGCCTCGGGCTGGTGATCGACGGTGACCTGGCCGCGGCCGAGACGGCGGCCAACGAAGCGAACCTGCTCCTGCCGGGCGTGGCCGAGGCTCGGGCCGCCCACGCGGTCACACTCGTGAACATCCGTCTGTACCAGGGTCGGGCGGCCGAGGTGGTCGACCTGCTCGCCGCGGCCGTCGACGCCTCGCCCAACATTCCCTGCTACCGCGCCGTGCTCGCCCTCGCGGCGTGGGAGAGCGACGATGTCGTGCTCGCCGAGCAGCACTACCGCTGGTTCGCCGACCACGACTTCGCCAACCTTCCGCCGGACACCAACCGCTTCCTGGCCCTCGCCGTGCTCGGTCACGTGGCGGCCGAGCTCGGAGACGAACCCGGCGGGGCCGTGCTCGAAGGCCAGCTGCTGCCCTTCGACGACCAGCTCGTCATCCTCAACTGCTTCGGCGGCGGTGGCGCGTACTGGGGGCCGACCGCCCATGTCCTCGCTCGACTCGCCTGGCTCGCAGGTCGCGAGGCCGAGGCCCGGGCCCGCATCGAACGGGCGCTGGTCGACGCCCAGGGCTCGCCGCCAGCACTGGAGCGCATCACCCGCGATCTCCGCGCCCTGACCTGAAGTCCCTACCGATCGCCCCGTCCAGGTAGTGCTGGACGACCGGGGCCACGGCGGCGATCAATTCGTCGACGTCGGCCCGGGCCAGGGGTTGGAGCTGGAGGATCGAACGCCCGAACACCACCCCGACCAACTGCGCGCCGGCCAACGCCATGCGCCGGCGGCCGTCCGGTCCCGGGGCGAGCCGATCGGCATGGCCGAGCAGGGCACTGGTCACGAACTCGGACAGCATCCGGGCCGCGTCCTCGTTGGTCGCCGCCGTCCGCAGCAACGACAACCCGGGTGATCCGGCGGCGAAGATGCCGGTCAGGTAGACGCGGGCGATGGCCTCCCCCCGCTCGCCGGGCGGGAGCTGCTCGACCTCGTCCAGGAGGTCGGACGGGTCGAACGGCAGCTCGTGGGCGGCGATGAACAGCTTCTGCTTGGTGGTGAAGTGGTGGATCACCAGGGCCGGATCGACGTCGGCCAGCTCGGCGATGGCCCGGATGGTGGCCCGCTCGAAGCCGACCTCGCCGAAGAGCCGGCGGGCCGCGGCGAGGATGTCGGCCTTGGTGTCCTCGGGGTCGCCGGGACGGCGCCCGACCGGCCGGGCTGCTCGACGGGACGATCGGGGGCTCATGCGGCCGGTGCGGTCGGTGGCGGATCGCTGGTCGCCCCGCGAGCGCCGGTGTCGAGCCCGATCAGCACCTCGTCGAGGGTGGCGGCGCTGGTGCCGACGGCGGCATCGATTCCGGCTGCGTCCAGCTCGTGGCGGATGCGCTCGGGCGGTTCGCCGAGGATGCGCAGCGTCCGACCGGCGAGGCGCAGGGACCGGTCGGGCCGGTCGAGCGTGCCGAACGCGTCGGCCCACCGGGACGTGACCACCTCGGTGACGGTGCGGTCCCCGACCACCTCGCGCGCCGTGCCGGTGGCGACGATGCCTCCGGCCGACATGAGGAGCAGGCGGTCGGCCTGCTCGGCCTCGTCCATGTAGTGGGTCGAGACCAGCACGGCCACGCCCCGGTCGGCGTGGTGGTGGATGAGATCCCACAGGCGCGAGCGGGCCAGCGGCGAGACGCCGGAGGTGGGTTCGTCGAGCACCAGCAGATCAGGTCCGTGCTGGGTGGCGGCCTGGAACGCGACGCGACGCTGCGTGCCCAGCGGTTGGTCGCCGACGAGGGTGTGGCCCGCTGCCGGTGCCCGTCCGTCCACCGCGGTCGCACCGGCGCCACCGAACACTGCCGCCCGGAACTGCAGGTTCTCGGTCGCGGTGAGGTCGGTGTAGAGGCCCAGGTTCTGGGGCACGTAGCCGATGCGCCGCCGCTGCTGGCGGCTGTGGGGTTGGCCGAAGAGCCGGATCCGCCCGCTGGTGGGGGTGAGCAGACCGAGGAGCATCCGGATGAGGGTGGTCTTGCCCGCGCCGTTGGCACCGAGCAGGCCGACGATCTCGCCCGGGGCGACGTCGATGTCGCAGTGGTCGACCGCGACGAAGGACCCGAACGTGCGGGTGACGGCCCGGGCCGAGATCGGCAGGTCCGCCTGGTCGAAACCTGTTGACGAGGTCGGGGGCCGGCCGGTGGTCGGTTCTGGCTCGCCCTCGGGTTCGGTCGCCGTGGCCTGGAGCTCGAGCACGATGGCGGCGTCCTCCAGGGTGAGCGGGCGGTCGCGGGTGGTGGCGTCGGGCTGCCACTGCCGCCAACGCCGGCCGGCCCGCCACGCGGTGTGGACGTCGTCGGGTGCGTCGAGGTCGACCACCGCGCCGGGAACCCCGTCGACGATGCCGGCCGGCGGACCGGCGGCGAGCACCCGACCCTGGTGCAGGAGCAGGACGGTGTCGGCCCGCTCGGCCTCGTCGAGGTAGGTGGTGGAGGCGACGATGGCGGCACCGTCGGCCGCGGCTCGGGTGACCAGCCGCCACAGCTCCATGCGGCTGACCGGGTCGACGCCGGTGGTCACCTCGTCGAGCACGATGAGGTCGGGCCGGGGGAGCAGGGCCAGGCAACCGGCGAGCTTGCGGCGTTGACCGCCGGAGAGGTGCCCGGCGAGACGATCGGTGAAGGCCCCGATGGCCGCTCGTTCGAGCAGCTCGTCCGCCCACGGTCGCCAGCCTCGGAGGCGGTGGGCGGCGGCCACGAACTCGAGGTTCTCGACCACCGTGAGGTCGCCGAACACCCCGCCGGCCGAGGGCAGGTAGCCGACGCGGTCCTGGGCCGGCAGGTCGACGTCGCCGGTCTGGCCCACGTCGAGGCCGACGAGCACCTTGAGCAGCGTGGACTTGCCGGCGCCATCGCCACCGATCACGGCATGGGTGTCGCCCGGCGTGATCTCGAGCGATACGTCGGACAGCGCCACGGTGTCGCCGTAGTGGGCACCGACGTGGTGGACCGACCAGGTCATCGGACCGCGGCCGCCGCCTCGGCGGAGGCGTCGTCGGCGTCACGGGGCTGGCGGGGGGCGAGGTCGCGCCGGAACCGGGCCACCGCGACCCCGAACACGACGACGGCCATCACGGCGAGGATCCCCAGCGCGGGCAGCATGGTGCGCACGTCGGAGCCGCGCAGGAAGATGTCCCGCATGCCGGTGACGAACCAGGTGAGCGGCAGCAGGTAGCCGATCCACCGCACGCCGGCCGCCATCGACTCCAGGGGGAAGATCATCCCCGAGAGCATGATCTGGGGCAGCAGGGTCATGATCGCCAGCTGGATGGCCTCGCCCTGGCTCATCGACACGGTGGAGATGGCGACACCGAGGCCGAGCACCACCACCAGGAACACCAGCCCGAATGCGGCGAACATCAGGACCGAGCCCTGGAACGGGACGCCGAAGATGACCAGGCCGGCGCCGGTCACCAACGCCAGGTCGAGGACGGCCACCAGGAAGTAGGGGGCGATCTTGCCGACGATCACGTCGATGGGTCGCAGGGGCAGCACGGCCAGTTGCTCGAGCGTGCCGCGCTCCCGCTCGCGCACGACGCCGAGGCTGGTGATCACCGTTCCCACGAACAGCAGGATCAGCCCGATCAACGAGGGCACCATGACGTAGGACGTGTTCAGGTGGGGGTTGAACAGGATCTCCGGGCGCGTGTTCGCCGGCAGGCGACGCAACGCGGACTGGGAGGTGAACAGCTCGCTGCCGTCGACCAGCATCCGCGTCGGCCCGTCGCCCGTCACGAAGGCGACACCGACCTCGGCGTTGCGCAGCATGTGCTCGGCGTCGCCGCGGTCGGCGGCCGGGTCGACCGTGCTCACCGAGAAGACGTCGGGCAGTCCCTCGGCCGTGGCCTGGGCGTCCGGGCCGACCACCGCGGTGTCGACCGACGTGACGTCGAAGCGGGCCGCGTAGCCGAAGATGACCAGCAGCATGATCGGCAACCCGATCATCAGCGCCATCGTGCGGCGGTCCCGGCGCATCTCCCGGAACTCCTTGAGGATCATCGCCTTCATGCCCGACTCCGAACAACTCATTCAGTGTTGAGTTATTACTCTACGATCGTTGAATAACCCGGTCAAGAGCCGGCGGGCGCCGGGCTCACTCGCCGGTGCGGCCGTCGGCGAGCTCGCCGAGGATGTCGAGGTGGCCGAGGTGGCGGGCTGTCTCCTCGACCAGGTGCACCAACGCCCACCGCAACGTGAAGGGACGCTCGGCGTCGGCGCCACCGGCACACAGGTCGTCGAGATCGGCGCGCCCGGCCACCGCCCGGCTGCGGTCGCACGCGGCGCGGTAGAGGCCGACCGCCACCGACAGCGGTTCGGTGCGGGCCGTGGTGAACTCCCAGTCGCGGTCGGCGTCCCAGTCGGCCGACGCCCAGGGCTCGGGCATCGGTGCACCGGCGAATCGCTCGGTGAACCACGCGTCCTCGACCAGGGCGAGGTGCGTGACGAGCCCGGCGATGGTCGTGGACGAACGCACCGCTGACGCCGTGGCCCGTTCGTCCGAGAGACCGTCGACCTTCAAGAGGATGCCGTCGCGGTACCAGTCGAGCATGGCCTCGAGCATCTCCCGTTCCGGCGCGGTCCTCACCGGAGGCATCTCCCGCATCCCCGTGTCCAACGGCGGTGTCTTCCCGGTCGCGATGCGCTCCTCGGCCGACCGCAGGACGCAGAACTCGTTGCCCTCGGGGTCGGCCATGACCACCCACCCCGTGCCGCCAGGCTTGCGGTGGTCGGCGACCAGACGGGCCCCGAGACCCTCGAGCCACGCCACCGCCTCGTCCCGCGGACCGCTGGGCTGCAGGTCGAGGTGCACGCGGTTCTTCACCGTCTTGGCCTCGGGGACCTTGATGAACAGCAGATCCGGCTGCCGGCCCGCGGGGTCGATCAGCCCCCATTCCTCGTGCTCGGGGAGATTCGGATTGTCGGGGTCTTCGACGTGCCCGGTGATCTCGGCCCAGAACGCGCTGATGGCGGGGGGGTCGACCGCGTCGAAGGTGACGGAACGTATGTGGCAAGGCATGCCCGCGAGCCTCGCGCGACGTCGGCTGCGATCAGCGCTCGCCGTGGGGCTGGCGGTGGTGTTCACTGTGGCGATGACCGAGACCGCCGACCGCTACCGCCAGCTCGCCGACCGCTTCACCGCCCTCGTCGGCGACGTCCCCACCGAAGGTTGGGATGCAACGACACCGTGTGAGGGGTGGACGGCGCGAGACGTCCTCGACCACCTCATCCAGGGGTCCTGCAACCAGCTCGAGAACCTCGGCCGCGCCCCCGAGGTACCCGACGGCGACCCGCCCGCCCGATGGGCCGCGGTGCGCGACGCCATGCAGTCGGCCATCGACGACCCCGAAGTGGCGAGCACGGAGTACGACGGACCCTTCGGGCGCACGACACTGGCCGACGCCTTCGACGGATTCATGTCGGCGGACCTGATGGTGCACACGTGGGACATCGCCCGGGCGACCGGGCTCGCGCAGTACGAGCCCATGCCGGCGGAGGAGATCGAACGGGTCCACGGCCGGCTCGCCCCGCTCGGCGACGCCATCCGGCGGCCCGGCGTCTTCGGCGCGGCGGTGGCGGTTCCCGACGACGCGTCGGCGCAGGACCGCTTCCTCGGCTTCATCGGCCGCCAGCCGTAGCGACGGGCGTCACGGTCGGCGACCGTACGGGGGCAGTCGGCGATCACGCCGTTACGGTGACCGGATGCGTCTCATCCTGGTCCGACACGGAGAGGCCCACGCCGGGTTCCACGGCGTGATCGGCGGTCCGCAGGGATGCGCCGGCCTGACGCCCCACGGTCACCGTCAGGCAGAAGCGCTGCGCGACCGCCTCGCCGACACAGCGGCCTTGCGAGCCGACGCGCTGGTGTCGAGCGTCCTGCCCCGCGCCATGGAGACGGCGGACACCATCGCCCCCGCCCTCGGCTTCGAGACCGTCGGCCGGCACTGCGACCTGTGCGAGGTGCACACGGGCGAGGCCGACGGGCTGGAGTGGGCCGAGTACGGGTCCCGCTACGGCTCCTTCGACATGGAGGCCGAGCCCGACCGGCTGTTCGCGCCCGAGGGCGAGAGCTGGAACAGCTTCCACGAGCGGGTCGAGCAGATGCTCGAGCGGATGATCCGGGAGCACGAGGGCCAGACCGTCGTCGCCGTCTGCCACGCCGGGGTGGTGATGGCCACCATGCGGCTGCTCCTCACGATCCCCCGCACCGGTTCGAGGGCGCGGATGCAACCCACCAACACCGGACTCACCGAATGGGAGCACGACCCGGCGCTCGGCCGGTGGACGCTGCACCGGTTCAACGACGCCAGCCACCTCGTCACGCTGTCCTGAACCCGCCCCCGCCGGGGTAGGGGGCGGGCCATGACGGATCGGCAGGAGTTCTCGGTGGAATCGGCTCGTGCCGCGGCCGAGCGTGACGAGCTGAACGACTGGGTCCGCCGGTTCCTCGCCAGCCCCGGGAGCGACAACGCCGAGCTCGCCGACGGCCTCACCGATCCTCCCCGATCGTGGCTGGGACCGGTGCAGCTACCGCTGGACCAGCTGCACCGCCTGGCGGGACCGTCGGGGGATCCCGTGCTGGTCGAGGTCGACGAGGACGACTGGCGCAGCGACGTCGACGACATGGAGGACGAGATCGAGAACGGCGGCGAGCTGCCGCCGGTGATCGTCACCCACCACGACGGCGAGTTGACGCTCGAGGACGGCAACCACCGCGTCGAGGGTCTCCGCCGCACCGGCGCCGAGTGGACCTGGGCCGTCGTCGGCTTCGAGGACGCCGCCGAGCGCGACCGCTTCGAGCCGCCGCCCGTCGACTGATCCGGGACCGCCGCCCGGTAACTACCAGCCCATCATGGTGGCGTAGTTGCCGCTGTAGAACTTCTCCCGAGCCTCGGCCCCGACGCCATCCATCGTGTCCTCGAAGCGCTGGATGGGGTCCTTGGTGCCCTCGGGGTGCGGGTAATCGGAGGAGAACAGGAACAGGTCGTCGCCGCACTCCTCGATCATCCACCCCACCGGCTCGCGCGGGAACGGGGTGAAGAACAGGTTGCGATGGACGTACTCGGAGGCCTTGAGGGGCAGCTCGCCCATCGCCGGCTCGCCCCGCCCGAACGTGGCCTGGCACAGGTCGAGGCGACGCAGCCACGGCACCACCCACATCGCGCCCTGTTCGATGCAGCCGCCCATCAGGCCGGGGTGGTCCTCGAAGACGCCGTCGAGGACCAGCGCGGACAGGAACTGCTCGGGCTGTTGGTGGATGGCCATGTAGTCCTTGCCGCGGAGGTTCTCGCCACCGCCGAGGAAGTCCTTCACCGGGCGACCGTTGTCGTGGAACGCGGGCTTGAGCGACCGTCCCCCGCCGCCGATGTGGATCATGAACGGGATCCCGCGCTCCTCGAGCGTGGCCCACACGGCATCGTGGTCGGGATGGGTCGGGCTGATGCCCTTGCCCGGGTGCGAGGGGAACATGACCGCGCCGGCGCCATCGTCGATGGCGTGGAGGGTGAGCGCGAGCGTGTCGGCCGGGTCGAGCCATGGCACCGAGGCCACCGCCACCAGCCGATCGTCGTCGGCGCAGAAGGCGTTCATCGCCCGGTTGAGGGCCCGGGTGCCGCCCAGGGTGAGCTCGTGGTCGTCGCCCACGAACTGGGTGGCGGCGAAGGTGGGGAACACGAGCTGGGAGTCGAAGCCGAGCAGGTCGAGCGACCGGCTGCGCTCGGCGGGATCGAAGGCACCGAGGGCACCCCACCCCTTGGCGGTGAGGATCTGCCCCTCCAGCTCGGCCGCGGCGCCCGAGTCGCCGGCGCGCGCCTCGGCATCAGCGATGGCCTTGTCGGCCAAGGCGCCGGCCCCACCCAGGTAGAGGGGACGGATCCGGTCACGGATCGCCGCCTCGGCGTGGGTCTCGAGCCAGCCGGGCAGCTCCATCACGTGGCTGTCGGCATCCAGGATCTTCGTCGTACCGGCGTACGGCGCGTCGAGCGTGGGCGTGGTCACGGTCATCGGTCCCCCCGAGGGCAGTGTCGGACTCGGCCATGGTAGTGAGCGGACGCACCACCGCGGTCAGAAGAAGGCGGTCAGAAGAAGGCGGTCAGAGGAAGGCGGCCAGCGGATCGCCCTTGGACTCCTCGGCCACCTGGGCGATGTCGGCCTCGATCGTGGTCGACCCCCGGGCCATGAGCAGCCCACCGAGGATGCCGGTGGGGGCCAGCGACGCCAGTCCCCAACGGATGTCGGTGGCCTCGGTGATGGCTCCGACGATGACACCGCCGGCGATGCCGCCCATCACCGCGACCATCAGGCCGAGCAGCGAGAACATCAGGGGCCGCAACCGTGGCGGGCTGATGGCGGAGAGCGAGGTGTACAGCGGGGCGATGCCGACCTGGAGGGCGAAGAGCCCGACCCACGCCGCGGGCACGAACATCCACACCGAGGGCAGGAAGACCGCGAACGACAGGAGCAGCGAGAAGCCGGCGATGGCGCCACCGACGATGTTGACCGCACGCGCCGGTGACTTCTCGAAGATCCGCTCGCCGACGTTGCCGCCGATCAGCGTGCCGAGGAGCTGGGCCGACGCGGTGATCATGCCGATGAGGGCTCGGCCGGTGGCGCTGATGCCGTACTGGCGCTCGAGGAAGATGTTCACGAAGGCGACCACACCGACGAGGCCGAAGCCGAGCACGCCGATCCCGACGATCTGGCGCTTGAAGGTCCGGATGGTGATCAGCCGCTTCGCCGCCTCCCGGAAGTTCATGCCCGACGGGGCACCGGTGACGGTCAACGTGGCGCCGGCCAGGCCCCGGACCATCTGGTTCTCCGGTTCCCGCAGCCGGCGGGCGGCCAGGAGGGCGATCACCGACGGCACCGTCAGCACCGGGAACGCCCACCGCCACACGTCGTCGCCGCTGCCGACCACGTAGGCGATGGCGAAGGCCAAGCCGGGGCCGAGGAGGGCGCCCACCGGGTTGGCGGCGCCGTGGATGGCGAGGATCCGGTTCCATCCGTTCGGCGGGTAGTAGTCGGTGAGCAAGGACTTGCCCACCGGCTCGACACCCGACTTGCCGACGCCGACGCCGAAGCGAGCCAGGAAGAACAGCGGCAACCGGATGGCGAAGGTGGTCGCGAAGCTCATGATGCTCCACGCCAGCGCCGACCACCGCAGGATGCGGCCACGGTCGACCTTGGTGCCCAGGTAGCCGATGGGAACGGCCAGCAGCACCAGCGCGGTGACCTGGACTCCCACCAGCAGCCCGAACGTGGCGTCGTTCATCCCGAAGTACCGCTGCACGTTGGGACCGAAGACGCCGAGCACGGCGCGGTCCAGCTCGTCGACCACGTTGAGGGCGGTGATGACCAGCAGCGGGTACCACCCGCCGTAGAGGGCGATCTGGCGCAGGGGCGGTCCGTCGCCCGGGGAGAGCAGGTCGCGCAGGCGCGCGCCGAGGAGTCGTGGAGGAGGTTCCGGCCCGTCCTGCATGGGCGGTGAAGCTAGCCGCGACGATTTGTCCGATTCCCATCCGGGACGGAGTGCACGTCAGCGGGGCGAGCGGCTCATGATGGTCATCAGTGGACCGGAGGCGCTGCCGCACCGGAACGAATCGGTGGCCACGAACCCGAGACGCTCGTAGAAGCCGAGGTTGCGCGGGTTCGACGATTCGAGGTGGGCGACGAAGCCACCCCGGTCGCAGGCCTCGAGCACCCCTTCGACCAGCACGGCCCCGAGCCCCTCGCCCTGGCGGGCCGGATCGACTCCGAGGATGCCGAGGTAGAAGTGCGGCTCGGTGGGGCGCGCCTCGCTGGCCCGGACCAGCTCGGTGAGCCGGGGAATGGTCTGCTCGCCGAGGTCGGCCGTGACCACGGCCAGGAAGGCATCGACACGGTCTCCGTGGAGGATGTCCCGGTCCGGCGGCGCCCACAGGGCCGCACCGGCGATCGACGCGACCCCGCCGGCTCCATCGTCGGCCCCTCGGATGCGATAGGTGTGGCCGAGGGCGAAGTACTCGCCGACGAAGAACCGGAAGAAGCGGCCCCGGGCCGCGTCGGGATCGGCCGCCGGCTCGAAGAGCCACTGCTGGACGGGGTCGGCCGCGAACGCGGCGCTGAGGGTGGACGCGATCGCGTCCAGTTCGCCGCCCACGGCGTGGATGGCGGGGCCGGCGGGGACGGCTGAGCTGGCGGGGCTGGGGGCCATCAGCGCAGCGCCTCGAACGCGGCGTCGAGCACGAACCGGAACCGGGTCTGCAGGTCGGCGATCCAGGCCGGATCGTCGTCGGCGAACGCGGCCCGCAGCGCGGCCTTGATGGCCGGGGCGTCGTCACCTGCCGGGTCGCCGTGGGCGTGCAGCCAGGCGTCGGCTCGCAGCGCCTGCACCACGGTGATCCCGTCGACGGTGCCGAACTCCAGCGCCACGCCCGTGACCTCCGCCGGCGCCAACCGGGGCGCGATGGCGGGCAGCCACTCGCCCACCAGCTCGGCCGAGACCGAGTCGCCGGCGGCCAGCGAGGTCACATCGTCGCCGTACCAGTCGGCGGCCCGGCGGTAGGGAGCGCTGTCGGGACCGTCGCTGCTGATCAGCTCGCCGACGCCCCACGGGCCGAGCCCGGTGTGGAGATCGATGATCGCGATCCGACCCCGGCCGGCCAGCACCTCGTCGCACACCGAGAGCAGTGTCCGGTGGGACCACACCGGGGCGCGACCTCCGTAGAACAGTCCGGTGGGATGGGTGTACTGGCCTCCGGTGATCCACTGCTGGAAGGTGTCGAAACCGACCTCGTCGGCGGTGGCGAGCAGGGCGTCGATGGTCGACGCCTGGGTCGCCTCGTCCCAGGTCTCGGGCACCAGCAGGTCGGCGAGGCGGTCGTAGCCGTCGTTCGGCGGCGGGTCGTCGAAGTCGACGAAGTTGCGGTTGAGGTCGACGTTGTCCTCGTTGACCCGTCGCGTCCAGGCGAAGCCGTACGGGTTGAGGGCGTGGACCAGGCACACCGCGACGTCGTCGGGCCGCTCGGGTGTGGCATCGGCCAGCCAGGCCCGCTGCAGCGCGGAGCCGGCGTAGCCCTCGACCCCGTGGGTGCCCGGACACGACGACCACCACCGACGCGGCGTCGGCCGGACCGAGCCAGGCGACGTCGCAGGCCAGCGCGCCGCCGTCGGGGCCGGCCTCGGGGTGCTCGAACGCCCGCAGCGTGGCACCCGCGGCCCCGGCCCGCTCGAGGAAGTCGGCGCGGGAATCGGCATAGGTGGTCGTCAGGGCGAGTACGGGCACCGACGGGACCGTATCGGGCTATTCGCCGATGAAGTTCGGGGTGCGCTTCTCGAGGAAGGCACGCGGCCCCTCGCGGGCGTCCTTGGACCCCATCACCCGCATGCCGATCTCCATCTCGGTGGTGAACGCCTCGGCCTCGGAGCGCATCCCCGACGTCCGGATCGACTCCTTGATCCCCTGGACGGCCAGCGGCCCGTTGGCCGCGATCCGCTCGGCCAGCTGCCGGGCGACGTCCATGGCCGTCCCGTCCGGGACGGCGTGGCCGACGAGGCCGATCTCGGCTGCTCGGGCCCCGGAGATGGGGTCGCCGACCAGCAGCAACTCGCAGGCGATGGTGAACGGGATCTGGCGGGGCAGGCGCACGGTCGAACCCGACATGGGGAACAGGCCCCGCTGCACCTCCGAGATGGCGATCTGCGCGTTCTCGCCCGCCACCCGGATGTCGAAGGCCTGCAGGATCTCGGTGCCGCCGGCGTAGCAGTACCCCTCGACCGCGGCGATGATCGGCTTGGCCGGCTGGTGCTCCTTGAGGAAGCCCTTGTAGATGAGGGACAGGTCGGCCTGGAGCCGGGCCTCGTATTCGTTCTCGGGCTCGGCGCCGGAGAGCAGGGCCCCCACCAACCGGTCGAGGTCGGCGCCGGCCGAGAAGTTGCCGCCCGCGCCGGTGACGATGGCGACGCGCAACTCGGGATCGGCGTCGAGCTCGTCCCACAGGTCGGCCAGGCGGACCAGCATCTCGGGGTTGAAGGGGTTCTTCTTCTCCGGCCGGTTGAGGGTGATCTCGAGGATGGCTCCCCGACGCTCGGAGAGGACGGCAGGCACGGTGGTTGGATCTGACACAGCGTCAGATTCAACCACGCCGCAGCAGCACCCCCGGCATGGCGACGGCCCGACGGACCACCGGACCACGGCTGGCGGCGATGAGCCAGCGCGCGGCGCGGAACCACAACGGTCCGGGGTGTTCGAGATGGGCGAGGTAGCGCCAGGGATCGGCGACCTCGTGGGCGTAATCCAGGTGGCAGGCGAGCGGATAGCGCCCGTCCACCGGCTTGTCACAGATGGGACACGTGCATCGTTCGGTCATCCGACCCCCCGAACCGGGCTCACCGCCTCCCAAGGCCGGCGCCCGTTACCGACCACGCTCCGTAGCATAAGTCACTACTCAGAGTGTTGACAAGACCTGTCGACAAGGACCTGTCGTCGCCCTCCCACCCTCGGCGGCGCCCATCGGAGAAAATGGTTCCGGTACTGCCCAACCTTCCGAGTCGGTCGGGCGTCATAGTTGGTGTGAGCACAGCGACAGCAGGGTGGGCGCTCGTGGAGCCCGAGATCGAACCGAGGACCAGCCACCGCCCATCGTTGCGCCTGGTCGACGGGCCCGAGACCGACCGCGTCGTCGACATCTCGGCCTGGGAGCGCTACCTCGTCGCCTACGACGAGCACGCCCCGCGCCTGTTCCGGATCGCCTTGCTGCTCCTGCGGGGCGATCGCCACGACGCCGAGGACGCGCTGCAGGAGGTCTTCCTCGCCGCCCACCGGCCGTGGGCCGAGGGCCGGGTCGACGACCTCGGGTCCTACCTGCGCCGGGCGCTCACCAACCGGGCCACCTCCCGGGGCCGCCACCACTCCGTGGTCGACCGCTTCGAACGTCGCCAGCGCGGCGACGAGCGGGGCGCCGCCGACGTGGGCGACGTGGCCACCGACCACGTCGCCATGCAACGGGCGCTCGACGGGCTTCCCCCTCGCCAACGGGCGGCGGTGGTGCTGCGCTACTACGAGGGCCTGTCCGTCGCCGAGACCGCCGAGGCGCTCGGGGTCAGCGACGGCACGGTCAAGTCCCAGGTCTCCGATGCGCTCCGAACGCTGCGACGCACACTGGAGGTGCAGTCGTGATCGACGATTTCGAACGCCAACTCACCGCCGGCCTCCACGCCCTGGTCGACGACCAGCATCCTCCCGCCGAGCTGCGGGAACGCATCGCCACCGAGCTCGACCAGGGATCCCGCCGCCGCCGGATGTGGATCCCGTCGGCGGCCGCCGCCCTCGTCGTCTTCGCCCTCGTCGCCGCGGTGTTCGCCTTCCGCGACGACGGGTCGGGCACCGTCGACGTCGCCACCAACCCCGATCCGGCCGTGACGGTGCCCGACGTGACCACGACAGTGCCCGGCACCACGGTCGTCGAACCGGCCACCACCATGCCGGTGCCCACCACCGAGGCCACCGGCCCCGTCGAGGCGCCCACCACCACCGCCGCCTCCGGACCCATCGCCCCGGCCACGACCGCACCCGCAACCACCGTCCCGGCCTGCCGCAACTCCACCGACCCGGCCTGCGGCTTCTTCCACTGGGATCCGGCCCCCACCAACCGCGCCGCCACCCTGACCATCACGGTGCCGGACGGTCCCATCGTCGCCGGCCAGGAGGTCCCCGTCACGCTGACGATGTCCGATCCCGACGGCGCCGTCACCCTCGACTGCTTCTCGGTGGCCTTGAGCGGGTCCGGGATGTCGGGCGGTTCGTGCAGCGCCACCAACCCCGTCGACTGCCCGCCGCGCTACGGCCCCTGGACCCCGCCGGCACCGCAGCCGTCACAGGCGGCCACCGACACCATCGTGACCTTCGACCAGCCCGGGACCTACGTGGTCAGCGCCGAGGTCACCGCCGCCGACGGCTGCGACAACGTCGACCCCTACCGCTCGGGCGCCACCGCCAGCATCACGGTGCAGGTGGCCGAACCGTCGACGACAACCACCGCCGGCGCCTGAACCCCCTCGACGCCCGCGGGCCCTTCGGCCCTGGGCTCCGCCCGGCACCGCGTGGTCGGATGTGGCTTGAATATCACCACCGCCGCACTCACCACGCGAGGAGCACCCGATGCCGGGACATTCGTCGGACACCATCCGCAACGTGGCCCTGATCGGCCATCAGGGTGCAGGAAAGACCAGCCTCGCCGAGGCGCTGCTGTTCCGAGCCGGGGTCCGCAACCGATTGGGTCGGATCGACGACGGCACCACGGTGTGCGACTCCGATCCCGACGAGCAGGCCCGGTCGATGTCGCTCTCGCTGGCGGTGGCCCCGTTCGAGTGGCGCCAGCACCGCATCAACCTGGTCGACACACCCGGGTACCTCGACTTCGCGGGCGACGTGGAGGCCGCGCTCCGGGTCGCCGACCTCGCCATCCTCGTCGTCTCGGCGGTCGACGGGATCGAGGTCCAGTCCGAGCAGTACTGGCACCTGGCCGAGCAACTCGGCGTGCCACGCATGGTCTTCGTGAACAAGCTCGACCGCGATCGGGCCGACCTCGACCGGGTCCTGGCCCAGCTCCACGACGACTTCGGCGCCGGGTTCGCGCCGCTCGAGCTGCCCATCGGCAGCCAGTCCGAGTTCCACGGCATCGCCGACGTGCTCACCGACCGCGCCTACCTCTACGACAGCGGCCAGGGCGAGGCCGCCGACGTTCCCGCCGAACTGGCCGAGCACGAGCACGAGGTCCACGACGAGGTGATCGAGGGGATCGTGGTCGCCGACGACGAGCTGCTCGAGCACTACCTGGCCGGCGAGGTCCCCGACTTCGAGACGCTCGAACACGCCTTGGCCCACAGCGTCCTCGAGCAGCACGCCTTCCCGGTGCTGTGCGGATCGGCGGCCGGGCCTCGTGGACCCATCGGCGTGGACCGCCTCGCCGACTTCATCGTCGAGCTGGGTCCCGCGCCCACCGCACGGACCACGTCGGTGACCGCGGCCGACGACGTCATCGAGGTCCCCGCCGATGCGGGGGCCAAGCCGGTGGCCTTCGCGTTCAAGACCCTGGCCGACCAGTACGTGGGGCGGATCTCGCTGCTCAAGGTGGTGTCCGGGACGATCCGCCGCGACGACCACCTGGTGTGCTCGCGCACCGGCGACGACCTGCGCCTCCACGATCTGTTCCGGATCCGCGGCTCCGAACGGATCGACGCCGACGCCTTTGTGGCCGGCGACATCGGCGCGGTGGCCAAGCTCACCGACGTGGCCACTGGTGACACCCTCGCCGCCCCCGGCATGCCGGTGGTCGTCGAGCGGATCGAGCCTCCGCCGCCGTCGCTGGCGCTCGCGGTCCGGGCCACCTCGTCGGCCGACGAGGACAAGCTGGCCACCGCCCTGCACCGCATCGCCGAGGAGGACCCGACCCTGGTCGTCGAGCACGATGCCGACACCCACCAGACCGTGCTGCGCGGCACCGGCGAGACCCACCTGCAGCTGACGGTCGAGCGGTTGGGTTCCCGCTACGGGGTGGCGGTCGAGACCGAGGACGTCGAGGTCGGCTACCGCGAGACCATCACCGCCTCCGCCGAGGCCACCGGCACCCACAAGAAGCAGTCCGGCGGCCACGGCCAGTACGGCGTCGCCACCGTGCGGGTCGAACCCCTGCCCCGGGGCGAGGGCTTCGTGTTCGACGACAAGGTCACCGGCGGCGCCATCTCCAAGCGCTACATCCCGGCGGTGCGAGCCGGCATCGAGGAGGCCATGGCCACCGGTGGGCTGCACGGGTATCCGGTGGTCGACGTGCACGTGACCCTGCTCGACGGCAAGGAGCACTCGGTCGACTCCTCCGACATGGCGTTCCGCGCCGCCGGCCGCCTCGCCTTCCGCAGCGCCCTCGAATCCGCCGGCGCCGTGGTGCTCGAGCCGATCAGCCGGGTCGAAGTCGTGGTCCCACCCGACCTGCAGGGCGACGTGATCGCCGATCTCAACGCCCGCCGGGGGGCGGTCCACGACTCGACGTTGCGATCGACGCGCGAGCAGGTCATCACGGCCGACGTGCCCGATGCCGAGCTGCGCCGCTACGCCGTGCAGCTGCGGTCGATCACCGGCGGTCGCGGTCGCTTCACCGCCACCCACGACCGCTTCGACGTGCTGCCCCCGCACCTGAACGGGGGCTGAGCCGGTGGCCGACACCCGGGCCCGCATGCGCGTGGTCGAGGGCGACATCACCACCGTCGACGTCGACGCCATCGTCAATGCCGCCAACTCGTCGCTGCTGGGCGGCGGCGGGGTCGACGGCGCCATCCACCGCGGCGCCGGACCGGGCCTGCTGGCCGAGTGCCGGACCCTCGGCGGTTGCGAACCGGGCGACGCCAAGGTGACCGCCGCCTACTCGCTCCCCGCCCGCTGGGTGATCCACACCGTGGGCCCGATGTGGCACGGAGGCGACCGCGGCGAGGCCGACGTCCTCGCCCGCTGCTACCGCCGCAGCCTGGAAGAGACCGAGCGGCTCGGCGCCGAATCGGTGGCGTTCCCGTCGATCAGTACCGGCGTCTACGGCTACCCCGTCGACCAGGCCGCCGAGATCGCGGTCCGCACGGTGACCGACTGGCTGGCCCACCACGACACCCCGACCGAGGTCGTGTTCTGCACCTTCGACCGGCGCGGCACCGCCGCGATCGAGGCCGCGCTCGGCCGAGGCTGAGCCCATCGTTTCGTGAGACCGGGCCGCCACCGGCGTCACGCTCGTCGGAACACCGCCCACAAGCCGACGCCGGCCCGGCTGGCCACGCCCCGCCAGGCTCCGGGCAGGGCGGTGCCCACCTCGTCGGGCAGCAGGTGGATGGGGGTCGACTCGCCGCTGGAGTTCACCCACACCACGCAACCACCGGGCGCCAGCACCCGGTCGACCTCGGAGGGGAACAGCAGCATGTTGACCAGCACGACCGCGTCGACGCTGTCGTCGGGCAGTGGCAGCACGCAGGCATCGGCGCGGACCCGCAGTCCGGGCTCGGCGGCGGCCCGACGCAGCATCTCGATCGACAGGTCACAGGCGAGCGGTCGCTCGAACCGTTCGGCCAGCAGACCGGAGTAGGCGCCGATGCCGCTGCCGACCTCCAGCGACGTCGTGCCGGTGCCGACCATGCCCCGCTCGAGGGCGTCGACCACCACCGCGGTCCGCGCCGGCGACGATCGGGTGTGCCACTCGGAGGCGAGCCCGTCGAAGAGCCGCCCGACCTCGGCCCGAGCCTCGAGGTCCCACGGCGGGCCCTCGAGTCCCGCGGCTCGGCGGGTCATCACCCGCATGGGATGGTCGCGACCGGCGGAACCCGACGGGTGGTGGCCGGGGATCTCGCGCCGGGGCAGCGTTTCGATGGTGGCGACCACGACCGTCGTCAGCGGTTGTCGATGCGGAAGTGGTGACCGGGCACGAGCTGGTACGGCTTGGAGCGGGGCCGGTCGACGGTGAGGGCGATGGCCTCCGGGCCGTAGCAGTCGCGGATCGAGGTGGTGCGGGTCTCGAGCGCCCGGCCGAGCACACCGTCGAGCAGCGAGGCGATGACGGCGGGCAGCGTGTCGGCGTCCTCGAGCAGCCACGAGTGCAGGCCACCCTCGATGCGCACCAGCGTGCCACCTGCCGCCTCGGCGGCCTGGCGGGCGTTGGGGTACCAGATGGTGAGGTCGCGGTCGCCGTGAAGGACGATGACCGGGACGCCGTCCTCGCCGAGGTCGCTCAGCGTGTCGAGCGAGCCCTTCGCCCGGGCCGTGGCGAACAGGGCGGCGGGCAGCGACGGCGCCGAGCGGATGCGGTCGGCCAGCGACGGGGCGGCGAGGCGGGCCAGCGAACCGACGTGGCGGCGGCCCTGGAGTGCGCTGATGGCGGTGTCGGTGACGAGCAGGCCGACACCGAGCGGGAACAGCGGCGGCACCACGGCCACGCTGGCGGTGAGCTTGTCCCACAGCCCCCCGATGGCGGCGTTGACGGGGAGCACCGCGATGGCGCGTTCGGGGCGGCGGGCGGCGAGGTCGACCACGACCCGACCGCCCATGGAGTGACCGAGGAAGACGGCCCGCTCGATGCCGAGGTGGTCGAGCACCCGGTGGTGGAGGTCGACGTAGTTGTCCCAGTTCCATCCTCGCCGTCCGAGCCCAGCCGTGCGGCCGTGGCCGGCGCTGTCGACGGCGATGACCCGGAAGCCGGCACCGGCGAGGCGTCGCAGGGTGCGGGCGTAGAGCATGCCCTCGGCGATCACGCCGTGGATCATCACCAGCGGGACGCCCTCCCCGCAGACGGAGAGGCCGACGCGGTGCCCGTCGTCGAGGCGGATGGTGCGGCGCCGGAGTCGGGGCGGTTTGGAGTCGGTCGCCTCGGCGAGGGCGTCCATCTCCTCCCGGATGATGGAGTTGGTCATCTGCGGCTCGACGGTAGTTGACCCCGTCCCGGTCACTGGGTGATCGGCGGCTCGCTGAACGCGCCGGCTCGCCCATCTGGGATGACTCCCACCCGGGCCGGGTAGCGAACCGACGTGCCATCGGAGTCCAAGACGACCGTCGCCTACGCGTTCGGCGCCAACCTGATCATCGCCGTCGCCAAGGCGGTCGGCGGCGTCATGACCGGGTCGGTGGCGCTGCTGGCCGAGGCCGCCCACTCGCTGGCCGACACGATGAACCAGGTGTTCCTGTTCGTGTCGCTGCACCTGGGCGGCCGCCCGGCCGACGAGGAACACCCCTTCGGCTACGGCAAGGAACGCTTCTTCTGGGCCTTCCTCGCCGCCGTGTTCATCTTCGTGGCCGGCGCGGCCTTCTCGTTCATCGAGGGCATCCGGGCTCTGTTCTCCGAGGGCGGCGAGGAGTCGTTCCTCGTCTCCTACGTCGTCCTCGCCGTCGCGCTGGTCGCCGAGGGCACCTCGCTCGTCCGGGCCCTGAAGCAGACCCGGGCAGAAGCAGAGGCGGCCGGCCGGGGCGTGCGCGAGTACCTCCGCCTCAGCCAGGACCCCACCACCAAGGTCGTGGTGCTCGAGGATTCCGCCGCCGTCGCCGGCATCGTCTTCGCCGCCGCCTCGATCTTCATGCACCAGCTGACCGGCGCCCACCAGTGGGACGCGGTGGGTTCGATCATGATCGGCTTCCTGCTGTCCTACGTGGCCTACCGGCTCGGCAAGGACACCAAGGGGCTCCTGCTCGGCGAGGCCGCCCTTCCCGAGCAACGCGACGCGATCCGCGACGCCATCGTCGCCCAGGACGAGGTGACCGCCGTGCTCGAGATGCTGACCATGGCCATCGGTCCCGAGCACCTGCTCGTCGCCGCCCGGGCCGATTTCGACGACGAGCTCTCGGGCCGCGAGATCGAATCGGTCAGTGCCCGCATCGACCGCGCCGTCCGCGAGGCCGTCCCCGCGGTGAAGCAGCTGTTCCTCGATCCCACCTCGCGCCAGGAGATGGACCACGAAGGGATCGGCAACGGGCGTTCCCAGAGTGGTAGGCACTGAACAACGCCCAACCGACGCCAGGAGCACACGACACGCCATGGGAAGCTGGAACTTCGCCGACATCTGGGAGACCGTCGCCGACGACCTGCCCGACGCCGACTGCCTGATCCACGGAGATCTGCACCGCAGCTGGGCCGAGGTCGACCATCGGGCCGACGGCGTCGCCCAGCACCTCCTCGACGCCGGCCTCGAGCGCCAGCAGGCCGTGGCCCAGTACCTCTACAACTCGCCGGAGTACATGGAGGCGATGTACGCCGCCTTCAAGGCGGCGTTGGTCCCGGTGAACACCAACTACCGCTACACCGAGGAGGAGCTGCTCTACCTGTGGGACAACGCGGATGCCGGCGCGGTCGTCTTCCACGGCAGCTTCTCCGACACCATCGCCCCCATCCGCACCCAGCTCGCCAAGGTGCGGGTGTGGCTGTGGGTCGACGACGGCTCGGGCCCCTGCCCCGACTGGGCCACGCCGTACGAGGACGCGGCCACCAGCGGCACCGGCCGGGTCGTGCCCGACTGGGGCCGCACGGGCGACGACCTCAACATGCTCTACACCGGTGGCACCACCGGGATGCCCAAGGGCGTGATGTGGCGCCAGGACGACCTGGTGGTCACGCTCAGCGCCACCCTCGCCGCCCCCATCCCCGACGAGGGCACCGTCGACGACCTGCGCGGCACCCACACCGCACCCGGCCCCCGCTTCCTGCCCGCCTGCCCGCAGATGCACGGCACCGGCAACTTCCCGGGGCTCTCCACCCTGGCCGCCGGTGGCTCGATCGTGACCCTCACCGGTCGCACGTTCGACGCCGCCGAGTTCCTCGACACCATCGAGCGCGAGGGCGTGAACACCGTCGCCATCGTGGGCGACGCCTTCGCCAAGCCCATCCTCCGCGTCCTCGACGAGCACCCCGGGAAGTGGGACCTGTCCAGCCTGGTCGGCATGGTGTCCTCCGGTGTGATGTGGAGCCAGGACACGAAGCGGCGCCTGCTCGAGCACCATCCGAACATGATGCTGCTCGATGCCTTCTCCTCCTCCGAGGCGCTCGGCATGGGCTCGTCGGTCTCGGGTGGTGGCGAGGCCGCCCAGACGGCGAAGTTCGAGCTGGCCCCCGAGACCATCGTCATCGACGACGAGAACCGACCCATCGCGCCCGGCTCCGACGAGATCGGCCGCCTCGCCGTGGGCGGCCGACAGCCGCTCGGCTACTACAAGGACCCGGACAAGACGGCCCGCACCTTCCTCACCATCGACGGCAAGCGCTACTCGTGCCCGGGCGACTTCGCCACCGTCGACGCCGACGGCAAGATCACCCTGCTGGGCCGCGGATCGGTGTGCATCAACACCGGCGGCGAGAAGGTGTTCCCCGAAGAGGTGGAGGAGGCGCTCAAGACGCATCCCACCGTCGCCGACGCGGTCGCGGTCGGCATCCCCGACGAGCGCTTCGGCGAGGCCGTCACCGCGGTCGTCGAACCCAAGCCGGGCCAGACCATCGACGAGGACGCCCTCATCGCCCACGTCAAGACCACGTTGGCCGCCTACAAGGCCCCCAAGCGGGTGGTCGTGGTCGACGGCATCGGCCGGGCCGCCAACGGCAAGGTCGACTACAAGCGCCTCCAGGGCGAAGCCGCCGAACGGCTCGGCGTGAGCTGAGGAGCCGCCAGGCATGGTCGAACGCAACCCTGTCGATCGCAGCCACGAGGGTGGCGACCCGGCGTGCTGGTTGCACCTCTTCGAGGATCTCGACGGCGACGACGGGCACGAGGAAGCCGATCCCCCGTCACATGGTGCCGTGATGCGCCACGTCACAGCGACAACCGACGACGAAGCGGTCGCGGACGAGGGCGCGCCTGACGCGCAGTGACCGGGGCGGGCGCGGTCAGGACAGGAAGCGCAGCTGGGCCCAGGTCGCGTCCCAGCCGGCACGGAGGCCTCGGCACACGACGATGGGTACGCCCCGGATCTCGTTGTCGGTGTCGTACGGCGTCGTGACCGTGGCCACCTGGTCGCAGCGGTCGAAGAACCGGGACAGGTACTGCGTCGAGTAGCGCACCGCGACGACCGTGGCGTTCTCGTCGGTGGGCTGGCGGAAGTCGGCGTAGCTGTTGTGGGGCGAGTACGCCGGCGGCAACCCGTGGGCGGAGCCGAAGCGGTCGATGGCGCCGGCCTCGCCGTAGCTGGCGGTGAGCAGCACGACCCCGGACTGCTCGTCGGCGGGAAGGCGGTGGACGACGTCGGCCACCTGCGCCACCAGGCTGGGCCAGCCGATGGTCTCGGCGTTGGTCTCGTTGATCGCGGCCAGCGGCCCCGCCGTCTGCGGCGGGAGCACGGGGAGGGCGAGGGGGATCGAGACCACGGCGTTGGCGACGACGAGCCAACCCAGCCGCCGCAGGTCGGCGTCCTGCTGTTCCCGGTCGACCACGCCGGCGAGGCCCACGACCAGGGTCAACGGGAACATGTAGTACGGCCGCCCGCCCGAGACCAACACCAGCACCAGGCCGGCGGGCCACGCCCACAGCAACGGCTGGAACGCCCGGCCGGCGGGGCGGCGCAACCACCGCGCTCCCCACCACAGCAGCATGACCACGAACGGTCCGAAGAACAGGATCTGGAGGGGCAGCAGCGTGATGCGGTTCTCCGCGGCCAGGCGGGCGGCGAGCGCGTCGGCCATCTCGAACTGCGGCCATCCGTTGGTGGCTTGCCACACCAGGTTGGGACCGGCGATGACCGCAGCAGGGCCGCGCCCGCCACCAGCCACGGCGTCACCAGCAGCCGCCAGCGGCGGTCGAGCACCAAGCCGGCCACGACCGATGCGGCCAGCACCGCGATCAGGTCCTTGTTGAGCAGCGCGGCGCCGGCGATGGCACCGAACGCCAACCACCAGCGGGGATCGGCGGTGCGCAGCATGCGGGCCACGACCCACAGGGCCGCCATCCAGGCCGTGAGGTCGAAGGTCGCGGTCGAGAGGAGGTGACCGGCGCCGAGCACGAATCCCGATGCGGCCACCACGCCGGCGGCCAGCACCTTCGCCCGTCGGCCGGCGCCGAGCTCACCGGCGAGGGCGGCGCCGAGCACGACGGTGGCCGCGGTGGCCAGCGCCGGGAGCAGGCGCAGCACCACCAGGTTGCGGTGGGCCACCTCGTCGGCGACCCGGGCCACGAACGGGGTGAACGGCGGCTGGTCGATGTAGCCCCAGGCCAGGTGCCGGCCGGCCTCGAGGAAGTAGAGCTCGTCGCGGTGCCAGCCGTACCGGGACGCGGTGGCCAGCAGCAGCGCCACGGTGACGCCGGCGATGATCCACACCCCTCGCGGCAGGCCCCTCGGCGCCTCGGTCTCCGGCTCGATCGTCATCGTCTCTGGCCGCTCGATCACCCGACGGTCAGGATGCGGGCCGCCACCGGCTCGTGCTTGCCCTTCAGGTCGAGCTCGACCGACTGGCCCTCGTCGGGGTCCAGGCCGGCCTGGGCCGCGACCTCGGCCGACAGGACGATCTGGCCCCCCTCGGCCACCGCCTGCAACCGGGCCGCGGTGTTGACCACGTCGCCGATGGCGGTGAAGTCGGTGATGTCACCGTCGCCGACGTTGCCGACGTAGGCCGGACCCACGTCGAGCCCGACCCCGACCGGAACCGGCGCCCCCTTCGCGCTGCCGTACCCGACGGCGCACAGCAGCTCGCGGGCGTCCTCCACCATGGCGTCGACGTAGCGGCCGCCGGGCGCCAGGGCGGGGATGTACATGCCCATCACCTCGTCGCCGATCAGCTTGTCGACCAGCCCGTGCCGGACGATCACCTGGGTGGCCGCGCCGTAGAAGCGGTTGAGCGTGTCGGCCATCTGCTTGGGGCTGATCCCCTCGGCCAGGGCGGTGGAGCCGCGGATGTCGGCGAAGAGCACCCCGATGGTGAGCGTGGCACCCCCGTTGGGCGACAGCTCGAAGCACCGGCTGCACCACCGAGGGTTCTTGCGCGACGGGCCCTTGCCCATCGCCCGCATCATCGCCCCGCCGAACCCGCTGAACGGCGACCCGCACGCCTCGCACCGCGGCTCGGACGGGATCCGGCTCAGCAACCGGACCGCGCCCCGGTAGGCGTGGGTGCCGAACTGCCGGAAGAACAGCTCCCACTCCTCCTGGTTGATCTGCGCCCCCTCGGGCAGATCGGGGATGTCGTCCGTGCTCACCGCGCGCTCCTTCCGGTGGGCCTCCGGTCAGGGTACGACCGGCGGGATCAGACGCGCTCGATGATGATGGCGGGCGCCATGCCGCCGCCGGTGCACATGGTGATGAGGCCGACCTGGGCATCGCGGCGCTCGAGCTCGTCGAGCACGGTGCCGATGAGCATGGCGCCGGTGGCCCCGATGGGGTGGCCGAGGGCCATGGCGCCACCGTTGACGTTGACCTTGTCGCGGTCGAGGTCGAGGTCGCGCTGGAACTTCTCCGACACCACGGCGAAGGCCTCGTTGACCTCGAACAGGTCGATGTCGTCGATGGTCATGCCGGCCCGCTCGAGCACCTTGCGGGCGGCGGGGACCGGTGCGTTGAGCATGAGGGTCGGGTCGTCGCCGATGGTGGCGGTGGCCACGACACGAGCCCGCGGGGTGAGTCCGTGGGCCTTGGCATAGTCGGGGCTGGCCATCAGCAGGGCGGCCGAGCCGTCGACCACGCCGGAGGAGTTGCCGGCGTGGTGGACGTGGATGATGTCGAGGTCCGGATACCGCATGTTGATGAGCTCGCGGAAGGTCGGGTTGTCTTCGTAGCGGTAGTCGGCGACGGCCGGGAAGCTGGGCGGGAG
Source organism: uncultured Acidimicrobiaceae bacterium (assembly GCA_963747745.1). Taxonomy (GTDB): domain Bacteria; phylum Actinomycetota; class Acidimicrobiia; order Acidimicrobiales; family Salinilacustritrichaceae; genus Salinilacustrithrix. Next base: position 17,349 of record CAVVGJ010000022.1, on the reverse strand, counting down.
CGCGGCCAGCGACTCGGCCGTGGTGCCGGGCCGGGGGAACTCCTCGTGGTCGAGGGCGACGGTGCCGTCGGGGTTCAGGACCGGGATGAGGCTCTTGTCGAACCGACCCTCCTTGATCGCCTGCGCGGCCCGGGCCTGCGACTCGGCCGCGTGGGCGTCGAGCGCCTCCCGGGGGATGCCCTCGAGGGTGGCGATGGCGTCGGCGCACACGCCCTGGTGCGATTGCGGGTGCAGCTCCTGGAGGTGGGGGTTGCCGGCACCCATGGGGAGCATGCCCTTGTGCTTGATCGACATCATCTCGGTCCCGCCGGCGACGACGAGGTCCTCCATGCCGGCCATGATCCCGTTGGCCGCGATGTTGTTGGCCGTGATGCCCGATCCGCAGAAGCGGTCGAGCGTCATGCCACTGGCCTTGACGTCGTAGCCGGCGTCGAGGGCCGACATGCGCCCGAGGTCGCCGCCCTGGGTGCCGACCTGGGCGCTGGTGCCCCACACGATGTCGTCGACATCCGCGGTGTCGAACCCGTTGCGCTCCACCAGCGCTTCGAGCACGGTGCGGCCGAGGTGCTGGGGATGGAGGTGGGCGAGCGAACCCTTGCCCTGCTTGCCGATCCCGCGAGGAGTGCGGACGGCGTCGATGATGAGCGCGTCGGTCATCCCACGGTTCTACACCGCCGGTGCCGTCGAGCCCCCGTCCTCGAGGGCGAACGGCGGGTAGTCGTCGACGAGCAGGCGGCCGTAGGCGTTGACCCGCGTGACGAGCCGGGCCGCGTTGACGACGAACCGGCGGATCCCATCCGGCCAGCGGCCGGTGAACAGCACGGCGAAGAACGAGGCGATGAGGGCGAAGCAGGCCCCGACCGCCACCACCGCGGTGAACAGCGCGATGGGGATGATCCACAGGAGCCGGAGCCCAACGGTCAGCCGGTTCCGGTCGGTCAGCTGCGGCGTCACGTCGACCCGCACCGGGTCGGTGCCGGGGTCGGTGCCGGTCAGCTCGAACTCGAACGGCGGGTAGTCCTCGCGCAGCCAGAACGCGTAGCTGTAGGCCCGGGTCTCGTAGCGCAGGATCATGCACTGGAAGTCGGCGATGCCCTGGGGCAGCTCGCCGGTGAAGAGGATGATGAACCAGCTGACCAGCCCGAGCACCTCGGCCACGTTGCTGAGCACGCTGGCGATGATCAGATGGGGGATGGCGAGGATCCAGTGCACGAGCGGTCGCCAGTTGGCGACCTCGAGTGGGGCTTCGATCTCGAGGTTGACGGGGTACGACATGGGTCCATGGTCCTCGGGACCCCATCGCGCGTCCAGGACCGAAGGTCACAAACGCGCCGGCCGCGATGCACCATGGTCGGCGTGCTCGACGTCCGGCTCTCGACCATCCGCCTCTTCCTCCATGTGTTCGCCGCCACCATCTGGGTCGGCGGCCAGTTCACCGTGGCCTTCCTCCTCCCCACCTTGCGGTCGGCCGGACCCGATGTTCCCCGCGCGGCCGCCCGGCGCTTCGCCATCCTGGCCTGGGGCTCCTTCGTGGTGGTGGTGGCCACGGGAATCTGGAACCTGTTCGCCATCAACGCCGGTTCGGCCTCGGGCGAGTACCTGAACACGCTCATGGTCAAGCTGCTGCTGGTGGCGGTGTCGGGCATCGCCGCCGCCGCCCACGCCTTCTCCCGGAGCCGGATCGTCCTCGCCGTGGGCGGCGCCCTCGCCGGCGTCACCGCCCTGGGCGCGCTGTTCCTCGGCGTCCTCCTACACGGCTGAGCTACTCCGCCCGCGGACTTCGTCCGCCGTGTCAGCGGTTGCCGCGGTTGTGGGAGATCGGCCGGCTGCCGAAGCCCCCCGTGTGCTTGACCCGGCCGGGCAGATCACGTTGGTGGGTGACCGGCGTCGGGTCGGTTTCCGGCGTGTCGTGCTTGTGCCCCGACTTGTCCGGGGGCTTGGTCCCCTTGGGAGTCACCCGCCCGGAACCCTTGCGTTGCTTGGCCATGTTCGCTCGTCCTCTCGTCGTTGCCGGCGTGCGCCGGATCCGGTCAGCCTGGAGACGAGTCAGCACCACATGCCGGTCACGGTACGACCGTTGCTCCGTGAGGTGAAGGGACTTTCGGGCCGAACCTGGATCAGCGCTCGTGAGCCGCCTCGTAGCGCCGGCACCGGCACCGGCACCGGCGCGATCAGGATGCGGTGCGCTCGTCGAGGGGTGCGCCGACACCGAGATCGGCCCGGTCGCCGAACATGGTCCCCGCGAACCAGCCCTCGCCGTCGGTGGCGTTGGCCGCGAACGGTCGGGTCTCGGGGTAGGCCTCGGTGGCCGCGTCGTGGGCTGCTTCGGCCCGGCCGGCCAGGACCGGGACCAGCGAACGCCCGGTGGCCTGCTCGGCCTCGGCCACCGCGGCATCCGACGTCTCGGCCAGCCGTTGGCCGATGCGGGTGGCGAAAGCGACGAGGAACGACCGCCGGAATCGCTTGGTGCGGCTCCGTCCCGACGCGTCCTGCTTCGCCCCCTCGCGCCGCAGCGCCTTGGTGGCCTGCACCAGCAACGACGTGAACAGGTCCTCGATGATGTCGAGCTCGTCGGGGAAGGCGAAGACGGTGGAGAACCCCAGTCCCTTCGACCAGACGGCATGGCCGTCGTTGGCCCCGCAGATCGCTTGGAGGAGCATCGCCTTGGCGTCGGCGTAGGGATCGTCGACCAGCAGGCGGCGCCCGGACGCGGTGTCGGAGCCCGATCCCGACGATGCCTCCAACACCGCCCGGTCGATGCGGTGACGGGTCATCAGCTCCTGGGCCTTGGCCGTGAACGCCTCGGCCTCGGCATCGAACGACGTCGACTCGGCCTTGGCCAGCAGGGCCCGGACCTTCTCCAGCACCGCCGAGGGCAACCTGGTCCGCCCCGCGGCGACCATGCCCGAGCGCCACTCGGTCGGCGGCGGGCCGAGGAGGGGCAGCGCCGGGAGGCGCTGCAGGACGTCGGTCATCCGGACGGTGGCGTGCAGGACGTCGGGCCAGGAGCGGTCGACCCGGAGCAGGTAGGGCTGCTCGGAGGGCGGGGACGGACTGGCGTCGATGGCGGCGAGCTGGTCCAGCCACTCGGGCGCCACCTCGGCGGCCAGGGACTTCCACGACGCCGACTCGGCGGCGAGCGCGCCCCGCAGCATGGTGGCGGCGCCGGCGTCGGCGTTCCGCTCCACCGCCCGGTGCAACACGGCGGGCTGCCACCCCGCCACCCACAGCCGCGCCACCTCCCGCTCGACCACCGCCTCCACCGCAGCCGCAACCGCCGGTGGCGCGAGGGCGGCGAGGAGCTCGACCAGCTCAGAGACCAGGCGATCATCGCCGACGCGGTACGCCTGGACGGCAGTCAGGAACGCCGTGGTCGGGTCGGCCTCGGTACGGCGTTCCCGTCGCTGCTCGGTTCGCTTGCGTTGCTTGGCGGCCCGGCGCCGGCGGTTGTTCTTCCCCATGCCCCTGTTGTAGCCGGGCACTACGACAGGAACCGGGATCCGACCGATCAGCGCGTACCAGCAGGGCCGGCTACGGGTTGGCCTGGATGAAGTGGTCGATGCCGGCGGCGAGGACGTCGGGAACGTCCTCCTGGCAGAAGTGGCCGACGCCGGGCAGCTCGACCACGGGGGCGTCGGGCCACAGCGACCGGAAGTCGGCGATGGCCCGGGCGGGCGGGATGGCCTGGTCGGCCATGCCCTCGTAGAGCACGGCCGGCTTGGACTGCAGGTCCGGCACGCCGGCCAGTCCTTCGAGGACGTAGTCGACGATGCGGCCCGTGTAGGCGTCGATGGGGAACTCGTAGCCGCCGATGGCCGACTCCCAGGTGGGGAACGGGGCCGAGTACGCCCGCACCCAGGTCGCGCTGGTGACGGCCTCGGGGTTGTGCATCCCCAGCAACTGCATGACCGACAGCACCGTCGAGCCGAGGTTGCGCAGCACCGCCTCGGTGCGGCCGGACTCGAGGCCCTCGCCGATCCAGCGGAACCACCGCGACTCGTTGATCTGCGCCACGTCGTCGCCCACCTGGCCGTAGCCGGCGAGGGTGTTGGCCAGGAACAGCCGCTTGACCCGGTCGGGGTGGCGGACGGTGTAGGCGGCGCCGATCGGGCCGCCCCAGTCCTGGATCACGAAGGTGATGCCGCCGACGTCGAGGTGGTCGATCAGTGCGGCGAGGTTCTCGGTGTGGGTGCGCAGCGTGTAGTCGCGGTCCTGGGGTGTCTCCGACTTCCCGAAGCCCATGTGGTCGGGGACGATCACCCGGTACCGGCCGGACAGCCGGGGGATGATGTTGCGGTACAGGTAGCCCCAGGTCGGTTCGCCGTGCAGGCACACCACCACCTGACCGTCCCTCGGCCCCTCGTCCACGTAGTGCTGGACGAAGCCGTGGCCGTCGAAGGTGTGCGGGGCGAACGGGAACGTGCCGTCGAAGGTCTCGTCGAGGGAGATCATCGCCGGCGGACCGTATCGCCGACCGCGATGTCAGGGGGCGGTGAACGCCAATGGCAACCGGTTCGGTCCGCTGATGCCCATGTTCGTCCGCCAGTCCGGTTCCCCGTCGAGGCGCAGCTCGGGCATGGCGCCGGCGAGCACGGTCAGCGCCTCCTCCATCTCGGCCCGGGCCAGGTTGGCGCCGAGGCAGTAGTGGGGGCCGCCGCCGAAGGTCAGGTGCGCCTCCCGTTCGGCGGTGATGTCGAAGCGCATCGGGTCCTCGAAGTAGCGGTGATCGCGGTTGGCCGAGGCGAGGGAGAGGAACACGATGGTGTCCTTGGGGATGCGCCAGCCGCCCACCTCCACGTCCTCGAGGGTGACGCGCGGGATCCCCGACACCGCCCCGAACAGCCGCATCGTCTCGTTGACGGCGGCCGGCGCCAGCTCGGGACGGCTGACGAGCAGCGACCACTGGTCGGGGTGCTCGCAGAAGGTGTGCATGGCCAGGCCGAGCTGGTTGCGGGTGGTGTCGACGCCGGCGAAGAGCAGGCCACCGATCATCGAGAGCAGCTCGTCGTTGCTCAGCCGGTCGCCGTCCTCGGACGCCTGGACCAGGCTGGTCACCAGGTCGTCCTGCGGATCCCGCCGCCGTTGCTCGACCAGGTCGGTGACGTAGTCGCGCAGCTCGCCGACGGCCTCGATCACCTCGTCGAGGTGGGCCGACAGCTCGAACGACAGCACGTAGGTGATGGCCTCCGCCCACGCCCCGAACTGCTCGTGGTCCTCCTCCGGCACGCCGAGCACGCCGCAGATCACCCGCACCGGGTAGTGGTCGGCGAACGCGGTCACGAACTCGCACCGTCCCACGCCATCGGGCCCGGTGGAGAACCCGGCGACCAGCTCCTCGGTCAGCGAGCGCATCAGCGGCCGGTGGCGGTTGGCGGCGCTGGGCGTGAACGACCGGCTCACCAGCCGCCGCAGCCGGGTGTGGTCGGCTCCGTCGACCGCGATGACCGACGACGCCAGCAGATCGCCGGCGGGCCCGTCGCTCCCGCCCTGGAGCCGGACGAGATGCGGGATCGAGCTGATCAGGCGCCGGTCGCCGAGCAGGCTGTGGATCTCGTCCCGCCGGAGGACGATCGCCCCCAGCGGTGTCCGAGCCACGGCCGACTCCTCCCGCAACGCGGCGAACACCGGCTCGGCATCGACCCCCAGCTCGGGGTCGAACAGGTCGAGCAACGGGGCCTCGGCGAGGTCCTGCATGGCACTGCCTCCAGTCGACGCCGCCGGATCCGCCCCAGTGCCGAGCCCAGACGACCGCCGGTCGAGTTCCGCCAGACCTTACGACTACCACCCTCCTGTGTCCCATTTGCCCCAACTGGTCGGGCACGGAGATCGACGGCGTGGGATGCTGCGGGCCGTGACGCGTTGGACCTGTCCCGACTGCGGCCGGCAGTTCGGCCGGACCCGTCAGGGCCACGAGTGCGCGCCGGCGCTGACGCTCGACGAGTACTTCTCGACCGGGCCGGAGCGCGAGCGCCCGATCTTCGAAGCGGTGCACGCCCACTTCGCCTCGCTGGGCGACGTCTACGTCGAACCGGTCTCCGTCGGCATCTTCTTCAAGGTGCGCACGACCTTCGCCGAGCTCCGGCCCAAGACGAAGTGGGTGGCGCTCTCGTTCGCATCGCCGCAGCGGATCGAACATCCCCGCATCGCCCGCAAGCCGATGAACTGGAGCGGCCGCTGGTTCCACGTCGTCAACCTGCGCGACCCCCACGACGTCGACGACGTGGTGAAGGACTGGTTGACCGAGGCGTTCGAGCTCGAGATCAGTTCCGCCTGAGCTCGGACCTCGCCAGCTACGTGGAGTCCTAGCGGCCGCGGGCCCGACCCGGCCCGTACAGTCGCCACGGTGACGACTGCCAGCACCGATCCGACAAGCACAGAGACCCACGGCTCGATCCTCGGCACCCGCGTGGTCCGCACCGAGGATCCGGAGCTGCTCCGAGGAACGGGCCGCTACGTGGCCGACCTGCCATTGGACAATCCGCTGCACGCCGTGTTCGTCCGGTCCGACACCGCCCACGGCATGATCCGCTCGATCGAGGTGGACGAGGCCCGCGCCATGCCAGGAGTCGTGGCGGTGTGGACCGCGGCCGAACTGGGCATCGGACCCCACCACGGGTTCGTGCGCCTCCACGACGACTTCGCCCGCGCCCCGCTGGCCACCGACAAGGTGCGCTTCGTCGGCGAGGCCGTCGCCGTCGTGCTGGCCGAGACCCTGGCCCAGGGCGAGGATGCCGCCGCGATGGTGTGGGCCGACATCGACCCGCTGCCCGTCTCCGTCGACGCCGAGGCGGCCCTCGCCCCGGGGGCGACGCCGATCATTCCCGGTCGCGAGAACAACCTGGCCGTGTCCGAGTCGTCGGATGCGCCGCTCGACCTCGAGGCGGTGTCCGACGTCGTCGTGCGGGGCCGCTACGTGAACCAGCGGGTGGCCGTGGCCCCGATGGAGGTGCACTGCTTCGCCGCCGCGCCCGGCGACGACGGCCGGCTCACCGTGTGGCCGGCGAACCAGTTCCCCCACCTGGTCAAGGGCGGCCTCGCCGCGGTGCTCGGCATGGAGCCCGACCAGATCCACGTCATCACGCCCAGGGTCGGGGGTGGCTTCGGAGGCAAGGCCGGCCCGCAGCACGAGTACACGGTGGTCGCCGCGGCAGCCCGTCGTCTCGATCGTCCGGTGGTGTGGGTGCCCGGTCGCAGCGAGGAGATGCAGGCGATGCCGCACGGGCGGGGCCAGGTCCAGTACGCCGAGCTGGGGTGCCGGGCCGACGGGACGTTCACCGGCCTGCGCGTCCACCTCGTCGGCGACGCCGGCGCCTATCCCGGCATCGGCGCCGCCCTGCCCGGCGGCACCCGTCGCATGTCGCACGGCACGTACACCTTCCCGGCCATCGAGTTCGACGTCGCCGTGGCCGTCACCAACACCACGCCGGTCGGTGCGTACCGCGGCGCGGGCCGGCCCGAGGCCACCGCCCTGCTCGAGCGCCTCGTCGACCAGGCCGCCCACGAGCTGGACATCGATCCCATCGTCCTGCGGGAGAAGAACCTGCTGGGCGACGACGTCTTCCCCTTCACCACCCTCACCGGCAACACCTACGACAGCGGCCGCTACCTCCTGCCCCTGCGCACCGCGGCCGAAGCGGTCGGCTACGACGATCTCCGTCGCCAGCAGGCCGAACGCCGGGAGCGTGGCGATGTCCGCCAGCTCGGCATCGGCGTCGCTGTCTACGTGGAGATCACCGCCGGCGGCGGGGCGAGCGAGAACGGCCGCGTCGAGGTGCACCCCGACGGGACGGCCACCGTCTACGCCGGTACGTCCGCCCACGGGCAGGGCCACCAGACCTCCTACGCCATGCTGGTGAACGCCCAGACCGGCATCCCGGTGGAGGACATCACCCTCGTCGACGGCGACACCGACCGGGTCCCCACCGGTGGTGGCACCGGGGGCTCCCGCTCGATGCAGCTCGGCGGCTCGGCCGTCCACCGGGCCACGGGGGCGTTGGTGGACGCGGCCCGGACCCTCGCCGCCCGGCTGCTGGAGGCCGACGAGGACGACATCGTGGTCGACACCGCGGCCGGGACCGTCGGCGTCCAGGGCGTCCCCGCCCGCGCGCTCCCCTGGGCCGAGCTGGCAGCCCGCGCCGCCGAGCAGCCCGACGGCGGCCAGCTCGCCGGCGACGCGCTGTTCGAACAGGACGGCGCCACGTTTCCCTTCGGTGCCCACATCGCGGTGGCCGAGGTCGACACCGACACCGGACGGGCCCGCCTCGTCCGCCACGTGGCGGTCGACGACTGCGGCACGGTCATCAACCAGCTGCTGGTCGAGGGCCAACAGCACGGTGGCATCGGCTCGGGCATCGGGCAGGCGCTGTACGAGGAGATCCGCTTCGACGAGGACGGCAACCCCCTCACGTCCAACTTCGCCGACTACGGCTTCCCGTCGGCCGCCGAGATGCCGAGCTTCGACGTGCACTCGACCCAGACACCGTCGCCGCTCAACCCGCTGGGCGCCAAGGGGATCGGCGAGGCGGCCACCATCGGCTCGACGCCGGCGGTGCAGAACGCGGTGATCGACGCCGTGTCGCACCTCGGCGTGCGCCACATCGACATGCCGTGCTCACCCCAGCGGGTGTGGGAGGCCATCGAGGCCGCCCGGCGGGGCGACGCCGACCCGTGGCGCGAGCCACCGGCCATCTTCGCCACCCTGCCCAAGGGCGGCGACGTCGACGAGGACGCCGCCGCGGCCGCCGACGGGATCTGAACTCGCCGGCGACCGCTAGCGTCGGCGGTGTCCGGCCGACGAGTTCGTGGGGGTGCCGCCGTGTACCAGATCCTGTCCAGCATCCCGATGGAGGCGGTCGACGGTCACGTCGACGCCGACTACACCGACCGGCGGGGTTGGTCCGAGAGCCTGGGCGCCACGATCCTGCCGATCATGGTCGGCGACGAGCACTGCGGCCCCTTCGTCGTCCTCAGCTACGTCGAACCCACCGACGAGCAGATGCCGCTCTCGTTCGCCCATGCCCACGCATCCGACAACTGGCGGATCTCGGTGCGGGGCACCACCAACATGGGCCGTGACGCCTACGAGCAGGGCCAGTTCCGGTTCCACGACGGCGGCGTGCCGTATGCGAGCGACAACTTCGCCTGGGGCCCCGACGGTGGCTACGGCATCATCATGTTCGCCGACCGCCGGGGCTTCGCCATCCGGCCGGTGAAGGCCGAGATCGCCGAGCGGGTCACACCGGAGCAGGAGATGGCCGGCGCCGCCCTGGGCATCGACATGCAGGACCCGTGCCCCGGCGCCCCGGCGATCGCCACCACGATGGGCCCCACCACCCGGGCGCATCTCGACGGCGGGTTCGACTCCTCCGACGAGTGGGACGAGATCGCACCCGGGCTCCGCATGGCCGCCGGCCTGCTCGGCGAACCGACGTGCGGACCGGTGCTGGTGTTCCTCGACTGCGCCGCCGGCACCGAGGCCGTCCCGGCCCGCTCGATCGGCACCGAGACCATCATCGCCCCGGTGTCGGGGTCGATCGAGGCCGGCGCCACCACCCTGGCCGAAGGTCACGTGCGGGTGGAGGAGGCCGACGTCGAACACCCGGCCCTCGTCGCCGGCCCCGACGGGGCGCAGCTGGTGCTCCTCGTCGCCGACCGGCGTGCGCTGCGCACGGCGCTCGACGACGGCGCCGTCGCCGGCCCGCTGGGCACCGCACTGTCGACCGCCCTCGCCGACCTCCAGGGGCAGCTGGCGATCGCCGCCAACTGACCCGCTGCCCGACCCGGTTCAGCCGGGCAAGGTGACGTCGAGCAGGTGCAGGATGTCGGCCCAGCCGCCGTCGCGGGCGCGGCCGACGACGTGGTCGGCGTGCCGGCGGGCGGCGGGATGGGCGTCTTCGGGGACCACGGCGATGGCGGCGTTGTCGAGCAGCTCGGCGTCGTTGGGGCCGTCGCCGATGGCCAGCACGGCGTTCGGGTCGAGTCCGTGGAGGGCGCAGAACGCGGCGACCCCGTCCCACTTCGATTGCGCCCGGGGTGCGACGGTCACGGCGTAGCCGCCGTAGCCGCGGTCGCGGTCGACGTGGGGCGAGGCGACAGTCGTCAGGTCCTGGCCGAGGCGGTGGGCCGCGTCCTCGTCGATGCCGAGGACGCCGAAGGCGAGGACACGCTCGGTGCCCACGATCGCCCGGAGGTCGCCGGATGCGACATCGGTGTCGAAGCTGGCGAGATGTTCCGGGTGCGTCGAGGGGTTGGCGCTGACCCACACCGGGTGGTCGTCGTGGTCGACGTAGACGCACGGCTCGATGCCGTGGGCCAGGTGGGCGTCGAGCACGGCGGCCGCCTCCTCGGGGCCGAACCCGCCCCGGTGGAACCGATCGCCGGACGCGAGGTCGAGGCCGAGGGCCCCGTTGAGGACCACCGCCGGCGGGGCGAGCCCGAGGGCGGCGAGCGGCGCCCGGGTGGAGCCGACCCGCCGTCCGGTCGCGACCAGGAGCGGGGTGGTCTGGTCCAGCAGGTGGAGGATCGCAGCGCGCGTCCGATCGTGGATCGCCGTCTCCAGCTCCCAGAGCGTTCCGTCGAGGTCGGTGACGACGAGCTCGATCCTCACGCCGCCACGCTGGTTCGGCTCGCCCATCGGATCATTCGTCGAGTGTGCCCGCTCCCGACCCGCGACGCCCGGGAAATCAGTCGGCGAGATCGAACGCCGCGGTCACCCGCTCGACGTGGAGGCGCACCAGGAGCTCGCCGGGTACACCGTTGCGAATGCCGAACTCCTCGGCCCGGTCCTCGCCCATGTAGCGGCCGCCGATCCGGGTGGCGAAGCGGCGCACCTCGGGCAGGTCGTCGGAGAGCATGACTGGGCCGTCGACCTTCACGAACGAGAACGGGGGTTCCTGGTCGTCGACCACGAGCGACGCCCGACCCTCCCGGGCCAGCGCCCGGCCCTTGCCGGTGCCGGAGCCGGTGTTGAACACGACGTCGCCCCCGTCCAGCACGAACCAGACCGGCGCCACATGGGGTGCACCGTCCGACGCCACCCACGCCACCTTGCCGGTGCGGGTGCCGGCACTCAGGAAGTCACGGATCTGTGGGTCGTCGATCGATGCCATGTTCCGCGCAACACCGACTCGTGCAGCTCTCTTCCGATCAGACGATCGGCCGCTGGCGAGGCCAGGTCGTCACACCCGGTCAGCCGGTCAGCCGGTCGTGGGCACCAGCCGGGAGTCGGCGAGAGCGGCGGTCCGGTGTCCGGACAACGCCTGGTACTCGGGCGTCGTCACCATGCCGATGAACGCCGCGGGGCTCGGGTAGCGCACGAGGATGATGGCGTCCCATTGCTCGTCGGCCGGGCCGATGACCGTCGATCCGCACGCCCCCAGGTACTGGACCGACGCTCCCGCTGCCTCGATGTGGGGCTGGGCGGCGGCGCCGTAGCGCTGGTACGCCTCGTCCCCGGAAATCGCCTCGTCAGGCGCGAGCTCGGGGTGGCCGGAGTAGTCGGCGACCTCCCGGAAGCGGAGCAGGTTGAGCATCACCACCGGCTGATCGGGATCCAGCTCGTTCACCACCGCCAGCTGCTCGGCCGTGGGTTCGATGCACCGGCGCTCGACGGGAGGAAGGTTCTCGGTTGCCATGGGGCGCACCATAGACAGGGCGCCGGCCCGGTTCGGTCGTGGGGCCGGAGCTCGCCGGCCGTCAGGTGAGCCGGGTCAGGGCGGCGAGGAGGCCGGTCCACGCCGCGATGGCGCCCCCGAGCCAGAGCGTCTGCTGGTGGAACCGCTCGACCATCTCGGTCCGCAGCTCGGCCACCTCGCCGCTCAGCTCCGCCGCAGATCAGCCATCTCGGCGCGCAGGAACTGCCTCGTGACCAGTTCGTCGGCTTCGCTGGCGGGGAACTCGGACATCAGTGCATTGGCGTCGTCCTCGCCGAGGAGCGGGACGAACTTTCCGTAGAGGGACGATCGATGACGGGCGTCGAGGGCCATGGTGACGGATTTCCTTCGGTGCGACAAGGCCTCGGGGAAGTCGCCTCGACCGTACCGACGGCCGCCGACAAGAACCCCGCACCGTGGTGCGGCCGCCTCACTCGTCGGGGAAGAACAGCTCCTCGATCGGCTGGCCGAAGACGGCGCTGATGGTGAACGCCAGCGGGAGGCTCGGGTCGTAGCGTCCGTTCTCGATGGCGTTGACGGTCTGGCGCGAGACGCCCAGTTGCTCGGCGAGATCGGCCTGGCTCCACGCCCTGGTGGCGCGCTGCACCCGCAACGCGTTCCTCATCGGCGGCGGCGGAACACCAGGGCGAGCGCCCAGGTGAGCATCCCGACCGAGTAGACGATCCAGCCCGCGCCCACCGTTGCCGTACCGGCGACGCCGACGAAGCCGAGCGTGATCGACGCCGCCATCGCCATGGCGAACCCGGCTGCCATCGCCTCGAGCTGGACCATCCGCTGGAACTCGTCCATGAGCCGCAGCGACCGCACCACCGCCCGCACGCCCCACAGCGCCGGCACGACCGGGAACATCACCAGGATCCACTCGCCGACGGAGTCGACCTCGTCCCCGACCAGCGACAGCGCCACGGCCAGGACCACGGCGTACCCGACCACCGCCGGAAGGAAGTCCCGCAGGTAGGCGGCCCGCTGCCGACGTTCGAGGCTGGTGTCTCCGCTCATGCCACGAGAGTAAAGGTTCCTTTCCAGAGTGACAAGTAACCTTTCCATCACCGTTCGCATACCAGACCTGCCTGGGTCGTTCCGATGACCCGGGCATCGGCGACTCCGTCACGCCGCCGGCACGAGTCGGACCGCACGGGCGAGCGCGGCGAGCTCCTCGGGGTCGTGCACGCCAGCGGCGAGCGCGGCGATCAGCGGCAGCCTCGTCAGGCGTGGATCGTGGACGGCCAGGTCGCCGGCGCGTGTCTCGGCCGCGGCAGCGACGTCGCCGTCGTGCTCCTCGACCAACCGGGCGAGCGCGGCCCGCTCGGCGTGGACGAGCGCACGGCGCATGGCGTCGATCGTCCCGTAGGGCCACAGCACCGACGAGGCGCTGAGGCCGGCGCAGGCCGCGATGGCGCGAACCGTCGGCCACGCCGCATGCACGCACCACAGCAGGGCGGCAGCACGGAGGCCGTCCTGCAGCGACGGTGGGTCGGCGACGACCAGCTGCGGGTCGACGGGGAACAGCGGCTCCTCCGCTTCGAGGCCGGGCAGCGGGGCGAGGAAGAGCGACGGCCGTGGGCCGTCGTGGCTGGTGATGGACATGTCGTCCTCCGGTGGATCGAAGGTCCGGAGGGGGAAGTACGACCGACGCTACGCCGGCGCGCTGACAGTTTCGGGCGGAGGCAGCTGGCGGCCTGCCCGCCGATCGATCCGGACTCTCACTTCGCGGTGGTGCGTGGCCGAGCCTCGGGTGGGCTCAGAACAGATGCGTGAGCCCGACGGCGAGGGTCACGAGAGCAGCGTTGGCGGCGATGACGCTGAGTGTCTGGACCCGCATGGCGTTGGTGAGATCGGCACGTGTCTCGGCCAAGCCGGCGCGCATCTCGGTCCGTAGCGTCGTCTCGAGGTGGTCGAGATCCCGCTTGGTGGCGACGTCGGCCCAGCCGACCGGTGGCAGATGTTCCATGAGCGTGACGGCCTGCGCTCGGCCCAGGGCTGCTTCCAGCGCCTGGAACAACAGATGACGTGACTCCTCGGTGATCGACATTCAGACTCCCCTGGTCGTGCGAGTGGGGAACCGAATCCCGAGTGCCGAAGGCGAGATCGAGTGTACGTCGGACCCGGTGACGTCCTGCGCCCGATCAGCCCAGGCGGTCGGAGCAACGGCAGGGCTGATCTCGCACCGGCTGGCAGGATCGACGGCATGGAGCGCGCCGTCGTGACCGCCCGCGTGATCGGCGTGCCCCACGAAGGCCTGGCGGTGTGGGTCGCCACCGATGATCCCGAGGCGCGACGGAGCCCCGGTCCGAGCGCGGCGCGTCAGGCGGCCGGGGCGGGCACGGGGCGCTCGCCCCCGTGCTCGAACCAGGTCGTCCACGCGTCCTCGAACCAGGTGCTGTCGTGGTCGAGCGGGTGGAAGTCGGCGCGGTGGTAGTCGGCCAGCCGGCGTCGGAACCGCTTCGAGAACAGCGGGTTCCTCGGGAGGCGTCGGAGGCTGGCCAGCAGTCCGCCGGGCCCGAGGCTCCAGGACCGCCGGTCGCGCACGACGCCGGACACGGTCTGGGAGCCCACGATGAAGATCAGTGCCATCCCGGCGAAGGTCATCGCCCGGCGACGGGTCTGCTCGTCGCCGCCGACGGCCTTGTAGACGTCGAAGGCGACCGACTTGTGCTCGCTCTCCTCGATGGCGTGCCAGGCCCACATGCGGAACAGCCCGTCGTGGGCGAAGCGAGACTGCAGGTACTGGTCGGTGAGCAGCTGCTCCGCCATCGTCGCCGTGTAGTGCTCGAGCGCCGCCGTGAGGGCGAGCATGAACATCGGAGGCGGGTCGAGCTCCCCGCTGGCGAACGGGTTCTCGTCGAGGATCCCGACACGGTGGAGCAGCCCGACGAACCGCTGGGCGTACGGCGGGAAGGCGTCGTCGTCCGCCAGCATCCGCTCGACCCGCTTGGCCCGGTAGCCGAGGGCATCGAGCTTGTCGTTGAGGTCGCGGTGCTCGCGCCCGTGGACAGATTCCTGACCGATGAAGGCGTTGACCTGCCGCAGCAGGTCCGGATCGGTCACCTGGTCGCGGTAGTGCTTGACCGATTCCACGAACATCTCCTCGCCATCGGGGAACACCCCCGACAGCGCGGCGAGGAGGTGGCTCATGATGACGTCGCCGTCGGTGGCGAAGTCCCGGTCCAGGTCGGCGAGACCCTCGTCGAAGCTCACCCGGCGGACCGGGAAGCGGCGATCGGGGTCGCTCGTCTGGCGGGCGAGAACAGCAGTGTCGGACATCGGATCCCCAGTGCGTCGAGAACAGTGGCCGGAGGGCGTCGACCCTCGTCGGTTACCCATGGTAACACTCGTCGTCGTCGGTCGCCAACGTCGTCGACCGTTCGCCACTCGTCGGTGGTGAACACCGACCTTCGCCGGCTGGGATCAGACGGGGACGAGGGTGGCCGATGCGTCCAGCGCCCGCAGGTCGTCGGGGTCCGAGGTGACGATCGACTGGCCCGCCCGCCGGGCACACACGACGACGTGGGCATCGACGACGTCGGCGGTGCCGGTGGCGGCGAGCAGACGGCCGACGTTGGTGGCGTCGACCCGATCGAGCGCGACGACGTCGGTGGTGGGCTGGCGCGCCAGACGGGCGAGCCGGACCTGCCGCGCCGGATCCCGGATCGCCTGCGACAGCGCCGACGCCGGGATCGTCACCCGGGCGCCGACCTCCCGAGCGCGGGCGAGCAGCACGACGAGGCGCCGGTCGTTCCGATCGACGGCGATCAGGGCGCCCGCGTCGAGCGTGACGCCGGTGCTCACGGCCCGCCCCGTGCTGGCGGCCCGAGGAGGATCTCGTCGGCCCACGCCCGTTCCTCGTCGCTCAGGGGACCACCCGTGGTCCGGAGGGCCTCGGCCAGGAGCGCACCCCATCCGGCGACGTCGTCGAGCATCGTCCCGACCGCCTCCTGGACGAACCCCGACACGCTCGCCGCTGCTCCGGACGACACCAGTGAACGGATGGCAGCGAGCTGCTCCTCGTCCAGCGTGATCGTCACCTTCCGAGTCGCCATACCAATCACCATACTGCTCATCTCCCGGCCCGGCGCGTACATGGCGGTCGATGGCGGTCTCCTCGTCGGTCGCCGGCGAGGGGGAAGTGACGCCCAGTATGCAGCCGGGGGGTGACAGCCGGTCCGGGCCACGACAGCGTCGTGACCGGCCCGCGGTTCACTCGGGATCCGCATCGATGGGCGGACCGGTGAGGTCGGACCTTCCTCGGCACCGGCAGGGCTGATCTGGCGCGCGGCTGGCAGGATCGACGGCATGGAGCGCTCCGTCGTGACCGCCCGCGTGATCGGCGTGCCCCACGAGGGCCTGGCGGTGTGGGTCGCCACCGATGATCCCGAGGTCAACGGCGACCTCGACCCGGCACCGCCGGGCATCCGGGCCGACGACACGGTCATCCTCGAGGTGGAGCGCCACGGGTTCCGCTGGACCGTCACCGAGCTGGTGGACATCAGCCGGCGCTGAGCGATCAGCCGACTGGCGTGGTCACACCACCGGGCCGACGCACCGCGGCCCCCGTCGGTGCCAGCTGATGTGGGCGGTCTCGAGTTCGAACAGACTGGGCCCCGGTGCGACCAGCAGGAGTGCGTTGCGGGACGCTGAGCTCGGGTGGACTCAGAAGAGCTGCGTGAGCCCGACAGCAAGGGTCACGAGAGCAGCGTTGGCGGCGATGATGCCGAGCGATTGCACCCGCATGGCGTTGATGAGATCGGCACGGGTCTCGGCCAGGTCGGCACGCAGGTCGGCCAAGTCGGCGCGCAGCTCGGCCCGGTCGGCGCGCATCTCGGTCCGCAGCGTCGTCTCGAGGTGGTCGAGATCCCGCTTGGTGGCGACGTCGGCCCAACCGACCGGTGGCAGATGTTCCATGAGCGTGACGGCCTGCGCTCGGCCCAGGGCTGCTTCCAGCGCCTGGAACAACAGATGACGTGACTCCTCGGTGATCGACATTCAGACTCCCCTGGTCGTGCGAGCGGGGAACCGAATCCCGAGTGCCCGAAGGCGAGATCGAGTGTACGTCGAACCCGGTGACGCCGATCCTCGTGACTCATCTCGACGGCTCGGGCGGTCAGGGCTGACGTTGCTCCAGGATGGCGAGGTCGCGGGCGGCGTAGTGGTGGTGCCACCACTCCTCGTTCAGCACGACGTGCACGCAGTGCAGGACCGTCAGCGAGCCGATCTCGCCCTCGATGCGGACGTCCTCGAGCCACGCGTCGGTGATCACGACGTCCCGGAGGAACGCGCTCCGGATCCGCGTGCCCGACAGGTCGACGTTGCGAAATCGCGAGCCGGTGAGATCAGCGTCGCGGTGCTCGATCACGATGCGACGCTAGCCCGCACCCGATCTCGCGCCGCCGGGCGACTGCACCGTCTCGTCGAACCCTGCCTGGAGTAACTAGTCCAGAGGTGTCAAATCGGCATTCACAGTTCGAACGGCTCTAGTCAGACCAACGGTGCAAGTCGTACAACGGATTCGGCACCACGGGCGGGGAACCAGGTGGTGCTTCACATTGGGCGGACATCGAGCACTGGAGACTGTTGTGGCGGAGATCGACGAGCAAGGCCCATCGGGCAAGCGCAACTGGCGGCGGATCGGCCTCATCGCCGGCGGAGTGTTCATCGTGCTGATGGTCATCGGTGCCCT
>CAVVGJ010000021.1:0-96201 GCA_963747745.1 uncultured Acidimicrobiaceae bacterium | reverse complement strand
TGCGTTGCCGTGTCGGGTGCGGATCAGCGTGATGATGGCGGCGGTCGAGACGACCAGGGTCGCGATCGCGATGACGGCACTGGCGAGGACGAGCGCGCCGGCCTTGGCGGCGAGGACCCGGTGCGGCCTCGGCTCGACCAGGCACGTCGAGGTGATGGTGCCGTGGCGCTCCTCCTGGGTGTAGGCGAGCACGCCCAGGAGCACGACCGTCAGTTGGGGCCGAGGAAGCTGACGCCGACCATGCGGGCCAGCAGGGCGGGATCGTCCAGGGACGTCGGGTTGTTCGTCGACCCGGTCGAGGGAACGGACGCGATGATCGTCACCAGCACCATGGCCAGGGTCCCGACCAGGAGCCATCCCAGCATGCGGGTGCTGCGCAGCTTGACGAGCTCGGCCCGGGTGAGCGCGATCATGCCGGGTTCTCCGACGGTGCCGGTTCGGCGACCGGCGCGGGCTGCTCGGTGAGGCGGAAGAAGGCGTCCTCCAGTCCGGCGGTTGGGTTGAGGCGGTGCAGGACGATCTGGTGTGCGGCGGCGAGCTCGCCGACCCGTTCTGCGGCGGCGTCGACCGCGAGCTCGTTGTCATGGAGACGGACGCGGTGGCCGGCGGTGGCGAGCACCGTGCACAGCCGCTCGGGTTCGGGGGTGCTGACGCGGCAGCCGACACCGGCCTCGGCACGCAGGGCGGCGAGGGTCGAAGACCGGATGAGGCGGCCGTCCGCGATCAGGAGGACGTGGTCGGCGGTCTGTTCGACCTCGCCCAGCGCGTGGCTGGACACGAGGACGGTGCGGCCCTCGTCGGCGAGCTGGCGGACGTAGCCGCGGAGCCAGCGGATGCCGTGGGGATCGAGACCGTTCGTCGGCTCGTCCAGGACGAGCACCGCCGGGTCGCCGAGCAGTGCCGCGGCCAGGCCGAGACGCTGGCGCATGCCGAGGGAGAACTCGCCGACCCGGCGTCTCGCATCTTCCGCCAGGCCGGTCTCGGCCAGCGACCCGCATGGGCGCGTCCTCGGCCAATCTCGCCGCGGTCGCCAGCGCCCGCAGGTGGTCCAGCGCGGTGCGACCCGGGTGGAAGCCGGACGCCTCGAGCACCGCGCCGACGTGACGGACCGGATCGGCCAGTTCGGCGTAGCGCTTGCCGGCGAAGGTCGCGGTACCGGTGGTCGGTGCGACGAGCCCGAGCAGCATCCGCAGGGTCGTCGTCTTGCCGGCGCCGTTGGGCCCGAGGAACGCCGTCACCTTCCCGGCCTCGATCGACGCGGTGACGTCGTCGACCGCTCGAACCTGTCCGAACCACTTCGTGAGCCCGCACAGCTCGATGGCGACCACGACTACTCGATGGCGAGCTCGGCGAACCGGCCGGTGCCGACTGCTGCCGCGGGAGCGGGCTGGGTGTAGAGCGCGATCGCCATGGTGAGCAGGCACAGACCATAGATGCCGACCAACCCGTGGAGCAGCGTTTCGGGAAGGAACATCATGACGGCCAACCAGACGCCGGGAGCGAGCGGCGTGAAGCGCCGCCAGCCCTGCCACGCGCCGGCCCGCAGCGTGGCCCACCCGGCGAGGAGGAACCCGATCATCGACGCGAGGCCGGCGACGGCGAAGAAGACGGCGACGATCGTGGCGCTGGTATCGCTGGTCTCGGCGTCGCTGATGGGGATCGAAGCCAGCTCGCCGACCAGCAGCCCGGCGGTGCCGATGACCGCCAGCGCGACACCGCGCGTCGCGGCGCGGGATCGGCCCGCCACGCCGCTGCTACCGAAGGCGCGCAGGCCGACGATCACGAGGCCGTGCAGCAGCGAGCTGAAGAGCGAGAACGCGACGAACGCGCCGCTGCTCTCCCACGGGTAACGCCACATGTCGTCGCTGATGTCGGTGGAGGGCTGGAGGCCCAGGAACAGCACGGCGCCGGCGACGGCGGTGGCCGCGGCGGCCACGATGAACGCGACGGCCGCTTGGCGGGTCTGACGGATCTGCAAGTCGTTGGTCGGGATCATTGGGTCTCCTCCTGGGGCTTCGTTGACCGGTGTCGTTGTACGCACCCGGGACGCGGCATGTCATCGGCGCTGATACGGCATCCGCGGTACGCGCCAGCACTGAGTGCGGTTGCGCACCAGCACGGTTGCTGCCGTCGGCGCCGGCGGGGACAATCGGCTCGGTGAAGAACCTGGGTCTACGTCCGTGGCCGGCGGCGCTGGTCGTCGCGACGCTGGTGATCGAGGTGGCCGCGGTCGCGCTGTCGTGGGGCTTGGAGCCCGCCTGGGACACCGGGCTGTACGCGCTCTACGCAGTGACGCAGGTCGCCGTGGGCGCGCTCATCGTGTCCCGGCACCCGGGGCATCGCATCGGATGGCTGTTCATCGCCTACGGCATCTTCACGGCGCCCTGTCGGACGCGGCGCAGGGCTGGGGTCTGCGGGCTGCCGAACACGGCTGGCCCGGCGGCCCCTTCGGCGAGTGGTTCTCGCTGTGGAGCTGGATCGCCACCGCTCCCCTCGGGGTGTTGCTGTTCCTGTGGTTCCCCGACGGCCACCTCACACGGCGTGGTTGGCAGGCCCTGGCGTGGGTCAGCGTCGTCGGTGCCGCGGTCGCGCTGCCCGGCTTCGCGATGGACCCCCATCTCGGCGACCAGTTCATCGGCGGCCGCAACCCCTATGCCGTCGAAGGCGCACCGATCGACCTGCTCCTCGGCATCGGCATGCCGCTGTTCCTGGGCTCGCTGGTGGTGGCGATCGTGCCGCTGGTCCAGCGCTTCCGGCGCTCCAGCGGCGTCGAACGGCTCCAGCTGCGCTGGTTCGTGTTCGCGTCGGTGTGTGCGGCGGTCGTGCTGCCAACGGTGGCCCTGCTGTGGAGCGTGGTACCCGCCGTGCGCCCGCTGACCGCGCTGGCACTGACGTCGATCCCGGTCGCCGCCGGCATTGCCATCCTCCGCTACCGGCTCTACGACATCGACCTCGTCATCAGCCGCACCCTCGCGTACGTCACGCTCACCGTGGTCCTCGCCGGTCTCTACGCGGCCATCGCGGTGGTGCTCGGCGCCTCTGTCGGGCGGAGCTCGGCCTGGGTCACCGCGGGAGCCACCCTGGCCGTCGCCGCCGTGTTCCGCCCCCTCCGCGCGCGCATCCAGACCGCGGTGGACCGGCGGTTCAACCGCACCCGCTTCGACGCCCTGCGACAGATGACGGGCTTCCTCGACGACCTCCGCGCCGGGCGTGCCGCCCCGGAGGACGTCGAGCCCGCCCTCCGTCGAGTGCTGGGTGTGGACGATCTCCAGGTCCGCCTGTCACTGCCCCACGGTGGGTCGACCGTCGACCTCTCCGGCACGCCGGTGGCCGACGACCTCGCCGCCGGCCAGACAAGCTGGCCGATCCGCCATGCCGGGACGCTGCTCGGCACCGTCGTCGCTCCGGCGGAGCTCGCCGAGCGCCGCTCGCTGGTCACGAAGGTGCTGGAAGCCGGGTCGCTGGCGGTCGAGATCGCCCGCTTGCGGGTCGAGCTGCGCCACCAACTGGACGAGGTCGAGGCGTCACGGGCCCGGATCGTCGCGGCCGCCGACGACGAGCGACGCCGCATGGAGCGCGACCTCCACGACGGCGCCCAGCAACGGCTGGTGTCGATCGGCCTGGCGCTCCGCCACGCCCAACACACCCTCGGGTCCGCCGACATCGAAGTGAGCCGGACCCTCGACGACGCCGTCGCCGAGATCACCGTGACGATCGATGAACTCCGCGAGCTCGCCCGCGGGCTGCGGCCCGCAGCACTCGACGCCGGGCTCGGCGCCGCACTGCACGACCTCGCCAGACGAGCACCCCTTCCGGTGGAGGTCGACGCCGACGGCCAACGCTTCCCGCCCCACATCGAGACCGCCGCCTACTTCTGCGCATGCGAAGGACTCACCAACGCGGTCAAGCACTCCCATGCCACCAAGGTCGTGCTCAGTGCACGCGGCAGCAACACTGCGCTGGTCGTGTCCGTCGCCGATGACGGCATCGGCGGCGCCGCCACCGACCGCGGCTCCGGCCTGACCGGGCTCTCCGACCGCGTCGCCGCCCACGGCGGCACCCTCCGCATCCACAGCAACGGCACCGGCACGACACTTCTCGCGGAGTTCCCGTGCGCGTCGTGATCGCCGAAGACCAGGCGCTCCTACGAGAAGGCCTCGCACGGCTGTTCCGCGACGGCGGCCACGACGTCGTCGCGACACTCGCCGACGCCGACGGCGTGCTCGAAACGGTGCAGCGGGCACGGCCGGACCTCGTCGTCCTCGACATCCGCATGCCGCCGACCTTCACCGACGAAGGCGCCCGCGCCGCGCTCGCCATCAAGAACGAGCAACCCGACGTCGGCGTGCTCGTCTTGTCACAGCACATCGAGACGACCCACGCCGTCACCCTCGTCGCCCATCGTGGGTTCGGCTACCTCCTGAAGGACCGCGTCCTCGAAGTCGGCGAGTTCCTCGCCACCGCCGAGCGCGTCGCCGCCGGTGGCTCGGCCCTCGATCCGGTCGTCGTCGCCAACCTCGTCGCGCCCGCGAACGGCAGCCCCATCGAGCGCCTGTCCGAACGCGAACGCGACGTCCTGCAACTCATGGCCGAAGGACTCACCAACTCGGGAATCGCCAGCCGCCTCGTCGTGAGCGAGCGCACCGTCGAAGCACACGTACGGCACATCCTCACGAAACTCGACATCGCCGAGACCGACGACGCGCACCGCCGCGTCATCGCCGTGCTCACCTACCTCGACAGCCTTCACCACACATGACACCTCGGCGCCCTACGCGACAGCATCGGCGAGAGGAGCACCCCTGACTACGCGTAGATACGAGGGTCTCCTGTGTGAGCAGCACTGCCGATCTCTTGTGGTCTCGACTGCCTCGTTGATGCGATGAGGTGGCAGGCGATAGGCGCGCCCTGGGTTGGCGCCGATCCCGCACGTGAGCCGGCGGACGAAGCGGACGCGGTCCATGGCGTTCCGGCGGCTTCGCATCGGTCTGGGGCCACGAGCACGAGGCATCCGCCAGTCAACTCCAGGGATTGAGGACCTCGAGGCCGTCGAAGTTCTTGAAGTCCGAGACGTTTCGGGTCACGACGGTCATGTGGTGAACCAGCGCGCTGGCGCCGATGAGCGCGTCGCGAAACGGCGCCGGATCCGGGACGTGCAGGGCTGCGGCACGTCGCGCCACGTCTTCGTCGACGACCAGCACACGTTCGGCGAACGCGACCGCGACGCTCTCGTCGAGCCATGACCGAAGCACCGCACCCTGGGCCGGGTCGGAGCGTTCCATCAGCAGCACACCGTGTTCGAGTTCGTGGATCGTGATCGCTGAGATGAACATCTCCGCCGACGCGACCCCGGCGGCCCAGTCGGCCACGCCGGGATTGGCCTTCCTTGACCGGACCTTCCGCAGCTCCGAGACCACGTTCGTGTCGAGCACGAACATCAGTCGAACCGGGCCGGCTCCGGGCGTTCCGAAGTGCGCGGAATCGAGATCTCGATGTCCTCGACCCCAGCCGGTTCTGCAAGGAGGTCCAAGACGCGGTGTCGACCAATCAGCTGCTCGTACGCGTCGAACGTGAGCAGGACGTGCGCGGGCCGACCGCGGTCGGTGATGTACACCGGGCCCTTCTCTGCGGCCTTCTTTGCACCGCTGGTGTCCTGGTTGAACTCCCGGCTCGTGATCTGGGTCATCGCCCACCTCACTGTAGAAACATCTCTACAATAGCGTACCTGCGAATGTCGAGAATCGGGTCCGCAGCGCTCGGTCCCGTCTCAGTCGGTCCAGGTGACCGCCGCGGCGGGGTCGGGCCGGTACGAGCAGTACGTGCCGGTGCGGAGGCAGTTCTCGAGGTGGTCGACGACCTCGGGGTGGTGCTCGGCCAGTCGGCCGAGGGCGTACTTGATGGCACGGGCGACGGCGGTTCGGGCCCGCTCGGCGTCGCTGCCGACGGCTCGCATCCGCCCGCCCAGCCCGACGGCTCTCGACAGTTCGGCGACGAGGTACTCGCGATCGCGTTCGGCGAGTTCGGCCCGTGCGGGGTCGTTGTTCCGGTGGGCCTCGGCGATGTCGTCCTCGATCTCGACGAGACGCCGGCGGTACGACTCGCGGGCCTGCTCGTCGAGCGCGGCGATCCCCGCACCGGCCTCGAGGCCGTCGATCTCGGCGTTGCCGACGACCTCCGGCGACCCGGTGGGGAGGGTCCCTTGCTCCACGGCGACGAGGTCGAGCACGTGGAACTCACGCCCCGGGTCGGCGAGCATGCGTGCGATGTAGCGGAGCCCCTTGAGGTCGCGGACCCGGGTGGTGTGCCCGGCGAACGTGACGACGCGGATGTCGCCATCGCGGGCGAACGCGGCTGGGGACGGTGCCGGCTCCGGCGCCGGTGCAGGCCCGGGCGCCGACACTGCTCGGGCGGCAGCGGCCCGACCCGGTGAGCCGTAGGCGTCGAACGTCGACGCTGCCGCCTGCCGCTCCAGGGCTGCGGCGGCCTCGTTGCCGGCGCGGTGGAGCGCCTCGGCGAGCACGAGTCGGGCGGTGGCGGTTTCGTACGGGGCGCCGATCTCGGCCCACCCGGCGATGGCCTCGTTGGCCGCCTCGATGGCGTCGGCGGGGGCGTTCTCGGCGAGTGCAGTCCGGGCCGCGGCGAGCGCACGCGATGCGGCGAGCCACGGGCTGCGGTACCGCTCGGCGATGGTGCCGAGACGGTCGGTCGCCGCCCTCGCGGCCGTCGCATCGCCGGCCGCAGCCGCGATCTCGACCTGCGCCTCGAGCAGCGGTGCCAGCCCGAGGTCGCCGAACGGCGGCCGCTCCTTCGACGGGTTCCGGAACGGGTGCTCGATGGCTTCATCGATCAGCGCCCGAGCCGTTTCGAGATCGCCTCGTTCGAGCTGCACCAGGGCGAGGCCGGGGTGCGGGCACCACACGTGTCCGTGGGCGGCGACGAAGGCTTCCTCGGCCCCGTCCAGATCGCCCTTCCGCAGGCGAATCGTGCCGAGCTCGGCCAGCGGCCACCCGAACTCTCGCCGCATCCAGGGTCGAAGGTCGTCGCAGGCGCCGAGCGCTTCGGCCTCGGCGGCATCGCAGGGCCCCGACACCCGCAGGATCTCGGCGCGGTGCACGCGGCAGCGCCCGTGGAGGCCGCCGAAGGCGCCGCCGGGCCCCCACCGTTCCATCGCATCGGTCCACTCGGCCGCCATCTCGTGCAACGCCAGGCCCTGCGCCGCGCACACGAGCTCACACAACATCATCCCGGTGGTGAGGTCGTCGACCTCGCCGGAGAGCAGCAGCGTGCCGACGTGTTCGAGTTGGGCGAGACCGTCGGCGAGGTCGCCGGCGAGGATCGTGACCCGGGCCGAGGCAGTCCGGCCGATCACGACGGCCGCCGGGTTCCCGAGCCGCTCGCCCAGGTCGATGGCCGCTGCGGCTGACGGGCGGGCGCCGTCGAGGTCGCCGCACATGAATCGTTCGTAGCCGTGAATGGCGGCCAAGGTCGCATGCACCGGGTTGTCCTCCATGCCGTCGAGGAGCAGTCCGGCCCGGTTGACCCACACCCGCACCGGCGCCATCAGGCCGGTGTCGATCATCAGGAACATCGCGACGGTCGCCGCCGCCTGGGCGGCCCCGGCACGGTCGCCGCTGTCGCGCAGGAGGACGTACTGGCGGTCCCAGGAGTCGATCGCGACCTCGAAGTCGCCGGCGCCGTACGCCGCCCTCGCCCGTTGGTCGAGACCGACGGCCGTGTCCGCGGCGTCGCCGGCGGCGTCGAGCAGTGCCAGCGCGTCGTCCCATCGCCGTTCCGCGAGGGCGTCTTCGATCGGAGACGTCCGGCTGTCGGGCATGTCGCATTGTGACAGGGATTCTCACGCCTCTCCGGTTGACGGGCGGAACGCCCGCCGACCGAATCCACGAGACGAGGTGCGAAGCCCATGGAACCCATCGAACAGCTGAGGGAGATCCTCCCGGCCGTCAACGACCTGGTCGACCGCATCGACCCCACCCAGCTCAACGGCCCGACGCCCTGCGACCGTTTCACCGTGCACGACGTGCTCGATCACATGATCGTGCTCGGGTCGTCGTTCGCGTACATGTTCCGCGGCGAGACCCCGCCCGAGATCGCCGCGCCCGCGGTGTACGGACGGACGCCTGCGCCCGAGTTCCGGAAGGCGATGGACGCGCTGTTCGATGCCATCCGTTCGGAGGGCGCCATGGAGCGGACCATCGACAGTCCCGTCGGCGCGATGCCCGGCGAGACGTTCGCCCGCCTCGTTGCCCTCGACGGCTTGGTCCACGGCTACGACCTGTCCAAGGCCACCGGTCTGCCGTACGTGCTGTCGTCCGAGGTCGTCGACGCGATCGACGGCTTCGCCCGGGCCGCGCTGACCGACGACCTGCGCAACGACGCCGGCGACCCGTTCTCCTATCCGACCGCGGCGCCCGACGATGCCACCCCGATCGAGCGGGTCGCCGCCTTCACCGGTCGGACCGTCTGACGGCCACGTCCCCGCGCCGCGATCCGCAATTCGCAACCGACAACCAGAGGAGAGATGACATGGGTACACCGATCAGCGATCTGCCGCTCGAGCTCGATCAGGGCGAGCTGCAGACGCGATACGCCGAACATGGCGAGATGGCGATCCGCCACGCCCGGATCCCGGCCGGCACCGACATGGCCCCCGTCCTGAAGGGGCTGCCGAACGACCGGTGCCCCAGTCCACATTGGGGAATCGTGCTCGAGGGTTCGGTCCGACTCCTGCACGCCGACGGAACCGAGGAGACCGCACGCGCCGGCGAGATCTACCACTGGCCGGCCGGCCACACCGCGGTCGCCGACGAGGACGTCGTCTTCATCGAGATCGGACCCGTCGGGCCGATGCGCCAGTTCGGCGACCACGCCAAGCAGGTCCTGGGTCAGGTCTGACCCCGGTCAGGGTGATCAGGAGGGCTGCCAACGTTCCGGCCGAGCGGGACGCGTCGGCAAGAGAAGGGCCAGGCGCCACGACGGTCGCCGATGAGTTCTCGACCGTCGTAGCGTCGAACCCACATGAGCGGATTCGACTCTCAACGCCTCGCCAGCCTCACCCACGTGATGCAGCACCATGTCGACCAGGACCGGGTCGGCGGTGTCGCCTGGCTGCTGGCCGCAGGCGATCAGGTGGAGGTCGGTGTCGCCGGCCAGCTCACCCGAGGCGAGCCGCCGCCCGTTCGCCGCGACAGCATCTTCCGCATCTCGTCGATGACCAAGCCGATCGTGGCGGTGGCGGCGCTCGTCCTCGTGGAGGAATACAAGCTGCGACTCGACGATCCCGTCGACGCCTTGCTCCCCGAACTGTCCGACCGGCGCGTCCTCGTCGACGCTCGCGGTCCGATCGACGGGGAGACGGTGGCGGCCCAGCGGCCGATCACGCTGCACGACGTGTTGACGTTCCGGCTCGGCATCGGCATGGACTTCTCGGCGCCGTGGCCCCAGCCGTTCCTCGAGGCGCTGGCCGACCTCGAGCTCGGCGCCGGTCCGCCCGAGCCCCAGGGCCCGCCGCCACCGGACGAATGGATGCGCCGGTTCTCGACGCTGCCCCTCCTCTACCAACCCGGCGAGCGCTGGCTCTACAACACCGGGGCCGACGTGCTCGGCGTGCTCATCGCACGCGCCGCCGGTCAACCGCTCGACGTCGTGTTGCGAGAGCGGGTGTTCGAGCCGTTGGGCATGGCCGACACCGCCTTCTCGGTCGCCGACGTCGACCGCCTCGGCACCTGCTACGGCACCAATCCGACAGGCGAACGGTCCGTCTTCGATCCCCCCGACGGCCAGTGGTCCACGCCCCCTGCGTTTCCGTCTGGTGCCGCCGGCCTCGTGTCGACGGTGGACGACCTGCACACGTTCGCGCGGATGCTGCTGTCGGGTGGGTGGCTGCCGGATGGCTCACGCCTGTTGTCGCGCGCCTCGGTCGAGGCGATGACCACCGACCAGATCGATGTCGCAGGCGGCGCGCCCGGCCCCCTGCCCGACGGCTCGCAGGGGTGGGGTCTCGGGGTCGGTGTGCAGGTGCGCCGCACCGGTCTCGGACCCTCCGTCGGGTCGTACGGTTGGGCCGGCGGACTGGGGAGCATGTGGTCGAACGACCCCACGACCGGGCTCATCGGCGTCCTGCTCAGCACCGACGCCTTTGCCGGCCCGTTCCCGCCGCCGGCGGTGATCCAGGACTTCTGGACCGGCGCGTACACCGCGCTCGACAACTGACCGGGGAGGTCGTCATGTCACCGTCTGCTCCGACACCCGATCTGCACACCGGTTTCAGCGAGCCCGGCGCCACGCCCGACCCCGTGGGAGGACGTCGTCGACGTGCTCGAATCCGCCGAGCTGTTCTGGGTCTCGACGGTGCGCACGGACGGGCGTCCGCACGTCACCCCGCTGACGGCGGTGTGGCACGACGGTGCGCTCTACTTCTGCACCGGTCCCGGCGAACAGAAGGCACGCAACCTGCGGGCCAACAACCAGTGCGCGCTCACGACGGGCGACAACCGCTGGAAGGCCGGCCTCGACATCGTCGTCGAAGGACGCGCCGAGCAGGTCACCGATGACGCGTTCCTGCGCGCGCTCGCCGCACGGTGGGAGACGAAGTACGACGGCGACTGGCACTACGACGTGCGCGACGGCGCCTTCCACCACGGGCCGGGCGTCGCCCACGTCTTCGAGGTGCGTCCCCGCAAGGTGCTGTCCTTCGCCAAGGGTGAGTTCGCCCAGACTCGGTTCCGCTTCGGCAACTGACCGCGTCCGGCCTGGCCGTCGGAGTGACGGGGTCGAGATGCGAGGATTGCGACTGTGGGGAAGCTGCGCCGGGTTGCAATGGTGTCCGACATCCACGGGAACACCGTCGCCCTCGATGCGGTGCTCGGAGATCTGGCGGGCCTGGAGCCGGTCGATGAGGTGTGGGCCCTCGGCGACCTCGTCGCGGTCGGCCCCGATCCGGTCGGCGCCCTCGAGCGATTGACAGCACTGCGACCTCTCCGCTGCCTGGCGGGCAATACCGAGCGATACGTGATCAGTGGCGAGCGGGCGCTCCCTGACGCCGAGGAGGCCGCCCGCCGACCGCACCTGCCTGGTCTCATCTCGGGCTTCGCTTGGACGGCAGGACAACTGCTGGCCGCCGGTTGGCTCGATTGGCTGTGCGAGCTTCCCGGTCGGCTCACCGCCGACGTCGTCGGTGACCGAAGCTTGGTCGGGGTTCACGCGACCCCCGAACGGGATGACGGCAAGGGCATTCATCCGGGCCGGACCGATGCTGAACTCGACGCCATGCTCGTCGAGGCCGACGCCGACATCCTGTGTGCCGGTCACACGCATGTTGCCCTGTGGCGGACGACGGCCCGTGGTCACGTCGTCAACCTCGGCAGTGTGTCGAATCCGCCGGTGGGCAGCGACGGCCGCGCCAGTTACGCAGTGTTCGACTTCACGGACGGGAACGTGCGGGTCGAGCATCGCCAGGTCAGCTACGACCACGGGAAGGTGATCGATCAGCTCATCGCCGTCCGTCACCCATCGGTGGGCTTCATCGAGGACAGCTATTTCGGTCGGTACCTCAACGCTGAGAGATAGGTGGAGTCGTCTCGAAATCCCGCGGGCCTGGACCGCTTTGAGGTTAGAGAGAGCCATTGAAATCGAGATCGACGAGTGTCAGGCGGCCGCAGACACCTCGAGCACATCGATCCGGGTGACAACGACACCCGCCCGGACCTCGTGTTCCGGATGGAACCCATTGGCCAACTGCTCGGCTTGGTCGCGAGTCTCGAACACCACGACGGCGACGCGGCGACCGCGTTCGTACGCCGTCATCAGCAGCGTTGACACGAAGCCGGGCATCGCAGCCAGCGCCGGGGCGAGTTCGTCACGGAGTCCCTGTCGTCCGGCATCTGGATCTTCTCCGGAGTTGTCGACTTCGATCACGGCGGCGTAGCGCACGGCGCCTCCTCCAAGGGGACCTCTCGAGGGACTGCAGAGGACGTCGAGGCTCAGCCTGCCACCGACCGCCGGTTGCCCCGCGCAGAGATGCGCGTGCGATCGGGGGCGGGTTCATCTCCGCGCGATCGGCTCCTCGACGCGGCTGTTTGGTCTCAGCGGGACGCGGCAGGCGACGTCGACGGCGTGCGACGCGGCCCAGAACGGTCGGGTTCTCATAGCGGGCCGCGGTGGACGCCTTTGACGGCGTGTCACGCGGCCCAGAACCACCGGCAGTCTCGAGTGCCGAAAGCGATAGCAGCGCGTCCGGTCGCTTGCGTGATAGTCGTGGTTGGTCCTCGTCAGCGCGGGAAGTCTGCGGGTGCGTATCTCGAAGAGGAGGAAGTGATGGACGAACCGATCGTCTACATCGACCGATCAACGATTCGAACCGGCAAGGTCGGCGCTCTCCGACGGGCGATCGATGACCTGGTGGGATTCATCGAGGAGCGTGAGCCGCAATTGATCCACTACGGCTTCTACCTCGATGAGTTGGCATCCCGGATGACCGTGATCGCCTGGGCCGGACCACCTCGAACATCGGGTACGAATCGGCGATCGCACCGAAGTCGGCCAGGGGAGATCCCCTCGGAACGGGGATGTGCGGGCGGGCGCCGGGAACCTTGTCGACATAGCGACGCAGGACTGCGGCTCGATCATTCATCGGGACCTCGACCAACCGCACGGGTCGCCTCCGACGGCGACGCAGAACCGCTCGGCCGTCGGCCGCTCGGACGTTGGCCACCCAGTTGCACTCGCCAAGCATCGACACGAGATACCAACGGCCGTTCAGGTCGGCCATCCCGAGCGGAAACGCGGTCGTTCGACCCGAGATTCGTCCCGGCACCTCGAGCACGACCCATCGGCGAGGCATCAATCCTGTGCTGAACGCCCTGCGCCACAAGCGGGCGTACCACCGAGCGGTCTCGTTTCCGCGGCCGCTCGAATACATCTCGCGGGCTTCCTTGTCAGAGATCGGCCAACGAGTCACGCAACAGCCTCCCGACCGGACGACGGCCTCGAGAAGCATCGTGGGCTCTGGCACTGTCGTTGTCGAGCATCGTACGGCGAGTGCGTAGACGACCTCGCGCAAGATGTTCGTAAAGATGCGCCGGAGCACCCTCGAACAGGCGCCGTGCTGGTTCTTGACCGCAGGCGAGCCTGGTCGTGCGACCATGAGCGGATGGAGCACTTGAGCCGAGCAGGTCGGCGAGCGGAACGGGTTCTGGTCCTGCTCGCCTCCCTCGACGACGTGTGCGACGGCGGCGAGGTCAGCGAGCTGGCACATGCGCTCCAGGTCGCGACCAGAGCAGAGCGGGCCGGAGCCGACGAAGAGGTCGTACTGGCTGCTTTGCTCCACGACGTCGGCAAGGTCTTCGGTGATGTCGGTCACGCGGAGATCTCTGCCGGGGTGATCGCCCCTCACGTGCGTCGAGACGTCGTCGAGGCCGTGCGCCACCATTGCGCCTTCACGGCGCGCCACTGGAGTCGGATCGGTGAAGGAGAGCCCGACCCGCGTGACGAGTTCCACGACGCGAGCTGGTTCGCCTTGGCCACACAATTCGTCGACGAGTGGGATATGCAGTCGTTCGATCCCGACTACGACTCCTACGCCCTCGAGTACTTCGAACCGCTCGTGCATCGCCTCGTGACGGGTCCGTAGCGCGATGCCGAGCGGGACAGGGTCGCGGCAGACGGACAGGCGGCTCACGTTCAACGAGGTGCCCGACATCTACGACGAGGTTCGACCGTCGTATCCGCCACCGTTGTACGACGAGCTGTTCGAGATGCTGCCGCCGCATCCCGCGATCGTGGAGGTGGACCTACACCGCTGCCGAATATCGGAAACTGATGCTGTCCTACTCCGGCACGCAGATGATGGCACCATCGGCCCGGTCGGGCCTGCTCGACGACATCGAGGCCTTCATCGATGACGCCTACAACGGCAAGATCACCCGACCACTCGTTGCGGCACTCACGACAGCCCGACTCCTCTGACGCTCCGATTCAGTCGATCGCGAGTCGTCGACGCAGGAATGACGGCGCTACGTCGCCCGCGCTCGGATGCGATCGAGGATCTCGCCGGCGTCGACCGGATCGAAGGGGCCCGGCGTGTCGGCGAACCAGAGCAGGGCCACGGCGCGGTCGACGCGGAGGCAGACGACGTCGAGCTGCACCGGTCGCACGCCGGCCTCGGTGCCGCCGGTGAAGCGGACCCGCTGGCCGCGGTCGGTGGGCTCGACGTCGACGCCGAGGAGCTCGGCTGCGGTATCAGAGGCGGTCAGGTCGGCGGCGACGGAGCGGCCGAGGCACTCGGCGAAGGCCCGGCCGGTGAGCACGCCCTCGGCGCGGGCCGCGGCATCGTCGGTGGCGGCGAGGAGGGCGAAGCCGTGGACGAGGCGACCCGGGGGGCGGAGGTAGTGCGGCGACGCGGCGGTGTCGAGCACCTCGGCGCCGGAGGGGAAGTCGGGACCGACGCAGTCGTGGGCCTCGGCGATGCCGGCACCGCCGGCGACAGCCTCGAAGCCCTCGTCGATCGCCAGCCAGCCGGTGCCGGGCAGGTCGGCATCGGTGGGCAGGACGTCGGCGGCGCGCAAGACGGGCACGGGACCGAGGCTACGGACGACCGGCGCCCGTTCGGCTCGGGCGAGTCACCGAACGGTCGGAACCGCTGAGGCACCGGTGCTCCTCCCGAAGTGAACGTTCGTAGGACCGATGGTAAGAGTACGACTGGTAGGTTTCCTACCATGAAGGTCACGGAGAAGGGCCAGGTCACCATCCCGAAGGAACTCCGAGACGAGCTCGGGATCGGCGCCGGAACCGAGGTCGAGTTCGAGCGACGCGGCGATGGCATCGTCGTGCGCAAGAGCAACCGTGGAACAACTCGCGGTCGCCAGCTCGCGGAGCGGCTCAGAGGTCGCGGCGATGTCGCCATGACGACCGACGAGATCATGGCCCTCACCCGGGGTACGTGACGTGCCGCGTGGGACGCTCGTCGACAGCAACGTGCTGCTCGACATCCTGACCGAAGACCCACGGTGGACGGACTGGTCAGTCGACGCGCTGGCCGATGCCGGCGAGGCCGGGCCCCTGTACATCAATCCGATCATCTACTCGGAAGTGTCCATCCGGTTCACGACGGTCGAGGCCCTCGACGAAGCGCTGCCATCCCGGGACTACCGACGTGAAGCCATTCCGTGGGCCGCATCGTTCCTCGCCGGCAAGGCGTTCCTCGACTACCGACGGAACAAGGGCTCGAAGTCGGCGACGCTGCCGGACTTCTTCATCGGTGCCCACGCCGCCGTCGCCGACCTCGAGCTCCTCACCCGGGACACCGCCCGCTACCGGACCTACTTCCCGACCGTGTCGCTCATCTCGCCCGGCTCCTGACGTGTGGCCCGCCGTCTACGAACCACCCCTGTTCACGTTCGCGGTCTGAGGCAGCCTTGCATCGGTGGTTCGGTGACGATGTGCTACAATGTAGCACATGGCTGAAGTTGGAATCCGGGCCTTGAAGCAGAACGCCTCAGCCGTCGTCGCCGAAGCTACCGCGGGCGAGACCGTGACCATCACCGATCGCGGTCGCCCCGTGGCCCAGATGACCGCCATCCCGACGTCCCGGCTCCAGGCATTGATAGACGCCGGCCACGCCCGCCTCCCGCGCCGCCGCCTCACCGAACTGCCCCCGCCGAGCGTTGGACCGAGCCTGTCGAAGGAGCTCCAGGCGATGCGCGACGACCAGCGGTACTGACTTGGCGCACTACCTCGACACGTCAGCGCTCGTGAAGCTCGTCGTGGCCGAGGACGAGACCGACGCGCTGATCGCCTGGCTCGACGGGACCGGGGGGGACTGGGTGTCGAGCGACCTGGCGCGAACCGAGTTGCTGCGAGCCGTGCGACGAGGTGCGCCCGACCGCGTCGTGCGCGCCCGTGAGGTCCTCGACGCCGTCACGCTGCTCGACGTCACCACGCAGATATTCGAGGAAGCGGCCCGCATCGATCCACCCACGCTGCGCACCCTCGACTCCGTGCACCTCGCGGTCGCCCTCGACCTCGGCGACGACCTGGAGAGCATCGTCACCTATGACGAGCGACTCGCCCAGGCCGCGACCGCCAACGGTGTGTCCACCACGGCCCCGGCCTGACCGCCGGCGGGTCGCGGCAGTACCGCTGGGTCCGCGACGTCAGTCGACCGCGAGACGTCTCACGAGGCGGAGGACGCGGCGACCTTGTATCGCTGTGGTTCGGTGACGAAGTCGGCGTGGCCGTAGCTGTCCAGCAGGTGGGCCAGGCGGGCGTCGAGCTGGCGGTCGATGGCGCTCCCGACGACGGGCACCTGGAGGCCGAGCCGGTAGTAGGCGGTGCGGGCGGCGATCGCCGCGGCCGCGGCACCGGCCGCCACCTTCTCCAACGGACCGAACGTGATGCCCATGTGCGCCGCCCGCTCGGCGTCGCCACCGAGGAAGCTCTTGATCAGCACGAAGCGGGAGAACCCGTTCTCCAACCAGGTGTGCAGGCGTCCGCCGAGGCTGGACCGGTCGAACAGCTCGGCCGCCATGGTGCCGCGGACGAGCGAGCCACAGATCTCGTCGTCGTAGGCCTCGCGCAACGACACGTGCCGCGCCATCAGCAGGTCGACGATCTCCTGGGGCGTCTCGCCCAGCAGGTCTTCGGGCAGCCCGAGCAGGAAGCAGCGGTAGCGGGACAGCTCGACCTGGGCCCGTTCGGCAGCGGTGAACTCGGTCCGCCCCTTGCGCAGCACCTGGGCCGACAGCAGGAACACCCCGATGAGCCCGGCCGGCATCTGGTCGACCTGGGGGATGGGGATGCCGTAGGTGGACACGTCCCACTCCCCCGAGCGCAGGAGGTGGAAGCGCACCATCGAGTGCATGAGCCGCACCTTCGCCGCGGCCTCGAACCCCTTGCCGTGCCGCTCGAGGGCACCGGGCATCGTCGTGGCCGTGAAGAAGCTGGCCGTCTCGAACACCCGCTTCGCCGCGGCCTCGTCGGACAACGTGCCGGTCATCGTCATGGGTAGGGCGGCGTACTGGTTCAGGAACGTGGCCAGGAACGCGCCGCGGATGGCGAACGGCGTGGCGGTGGCCATCGGGATCCGCTCGGCTCGCGCCCCGCGACGGACGAGGTCCATGTCGACCCAGGCCGGCGTGGCTTCCATCGACTCGATGAGGGCGACCAGCTCCGGCGGCGCGTCCTCGACGGCGTCGAGGCCCTGCGAGCACGCCACCTCGATCAGCTCGACCAGCCGGCGGAAGCCGTGTTCGGGGATCAGGGCCGCGTAGGCATCAGCCAACCGGTCGCCGGTCATGGTGGCGTCGCGGACGACGCGCCTCGTCTCCGGCTCGTCGAAGACACGCTCGACGGCGCGCCGCATCGAGGCGAACCGCTCGTCGTCGACGGAGGCGTCGGCGTCATAGCGCTCCGGGACGATCGAGAAGTCGACGTCGCCGTAGATCTCCGGGATCTGCTCCCGCTGCCTCGCCACCCGCTCCGCGTACACCGATGACTGCATTGCCCAGCACTCCCTGTGGCCTCGACGTGCCCGCCGGCCGGGCCCGTCGGCTCGCCCGCATTGTGGCGCAGCCCCCGGCCGGCGCACGAGTTGCCTGGCGCGTGGGCTGCCGGCGCAGTGGCGGAGCTAGCGATCCGGGCCGACCCCGGACGGCGCACCGAGGCGACCGTCGACGATCTCGATCGTCCGGTCGGCGTGCTCGGTCATGCGGGTGTCGTGGGTGACGATGATGCCGGCCACGCCGCGGTCCTTGATCTCGCGCTGGATGACGCCCATGACCTGCTTGCCGAGCTCGGTGTCGAGCGACGAGGTGGGCTCGTCGAACAGCACGAGCTGGGGCTGGTTCATCAGCGCCCGGCCGATGGCGACGCGCTGACGCTCGCCGCCGGAGAGCTCGCCCGGCTGGTTGCCGGCCCGGTGCGACAGGCCGAGCTCGTCGAGCAGCTGATCGGCGCGGGCCCGGGACTCGCGCCCGAGGGTGCGGTTCATCTCCGCCACCACGAGCAGGTTCTCGCGGGCGGTGAGGAACGGCACCAGGTTCACGGCCTGGAACACGAAGCCGATCTCGGTGCCGCGGAAGCGGGTGCGCTCCTTGTCGCTGAGGCCACCGATGTCGCGCCCACCGACCTCGACCCGGCCCTCGGTCGGGGCCAGCAGGGCGCCGGCGATGGAGAGCAGCGTGGTCTTGCCCGAGCCGGACGGGCCGACCAGCGCGACCAACTCGTCGCGGTCGACCTCCAGGCTGGCGTGGTCGAGGGCCACGACCTCGTCGTCGCCGGAGCGGTAGGTCTTGCGGACGTCGGACATGTGCAGGGCGGGCACGGGGACTCCTTCTCAGGCTCCGGCACCGATGGCGGTGGCGGGGTCGATGCGGACGATGCGGCGCAGCGACACCAGCCCGCCGAACACGGAGGCGATGGTGACGCTGACGAGGGTGGTGACGGCCCGGGACGGTTCGAGCTGCAGGGGGATGCCGTCGGGCACCACCTGGAGCAGACCGAGGGTGAGGAGGCCGCCGACGGCGAAGGCGCCGACCGCCACGGCCACGGCCTGCACCACGACGCCGGCGACGAGGGACGCGGAGGAGCCACCGAAGGTCTTCAGCACGGCGTAGAGGCCGAGGCGCTCCAGCGTCAGCAGGGCGAAGAACAGGGCGATCACCAGGCCGGCGACGAACACGGTGACGCCGATGACGGCCGTGAAGGTCGAGCTCTGCTCGGTGACGCCGGGGATGGCGTCGATGGCCTCGGCCTCGGTCAGGGTCTCGGTGCTGCCGGTGGCCTGGTCGATGGCGTCGAGCACCCGGGGCACGTCGGCGCCGGCCGCGACCCGCACCACCAGGGCCTGGAACTCGCCGTCGCCGACCACGGCGTCGGGCCGGTTGGCCGACAGCACTGACCGCCACGTGCCGGGCTCGACCCACAGGCCGCCCTGTTGCAGGTAGTTGGTGTCGTCGACGAAGCCGACGACCTCGAGCGGGACCTCGGCCGGACCGACCAGGACGCGATCGCCCACAGCGACGCCGTCGTCGCGCAGCTGGCTGTCGGCGTAGGCCTTCCCCGGGTCGGGCGGCGCCGGCAGGCTGTCCGATGACAGCTGGTAGCCGATCACCGCGCCGTCGGCGACGTCGCTCTCGCCGGGCACAGTGACACCGAGCAGGGCGAAGCCCAGGCCGCCGGTCTCGGCGACGCCGTCGACCGACTCGATGGTGTCGCGCAGCTCGGGCGTGATGGTGGAGCGCAGGAACGACTGGCGGGCGTCGTTGGAGAACACGATGCCGTCGGCGTCGAGCGAGCGGACGGCGCCGGTGGAGTTGAGGTACAGGCCGTCCAGCAGGCCACCGAGGAACAGCAACAGCAGGACCAGGACGGTCAGCGCGCCGCCGACGACCAGGAACCGACCGGGACGCCGGACGAGCTCGCGCAGCGCGACCCTCATGCCAGCTCGCTCCCGGTGTCGACGGTGGCCCGGATGGGCTCGATGCGCAGGACCCGGCGCACCGCGGCCAGACCGCCGAGCAGGGCCAGCACGGTGAGGCCGACGATCGTCGGGATGACGGTGGCGGGCTTCAGCTCGACCGCGATGGAGAGCCCACCGGCCGCGGTGCGCACGAGGAGCACCAGCCCGATGCCGATGACGATGCCGGCGGCCATCACCAGCACGATCTGGGCCAGCAGGTTCTTGACCAGGTAGCTGGACGGGGCGCCGACGGCCCGCAGCAGCGTGAGCGGCTTGGCCTTCTGGACGGTGAGGATCAGGAAGAAGAAGGCGACGACCACGGTCACCACCAGGAAGGCGAGTCCGAGGATGATCGAGAACGACTGGTTGACCGCAGCCACGCCAGGGCTGTTGGAGACGGCCTCGTCGTTGGTGAGGGCCTCGACGCCGTCGACCTGGGCATCGATCCGGTCGGTGAGCGATCCGGGGTCGACCCCGTCGGCGGGGCGGACGGCCACCACCGAGGGAAGGACCGCCCGGGCCTCGGGGTTCACGGCGCGCTGGGCCGCCTCGAAGGTCGAGTAGTCGACGAACATGGTCGGCGCCACGCTCCACTGGAGATCCCGGGCGAGACCGACGATCTCGATCACCGGGCCGCCCTCGCCCACGATCCGGACGGTGTCGCCGATGTCGAAGCCGTCGGCGGCGTCGGCCGCACTGGCCACGGCCTCGCCGGGCCGCTCGGGGAGGCGCCCCTCGCTCAGGGTGGTCGGCGCCCCCAACTCACCGCCCAGCGGGTAGCCGAACAGCACCCCGTCGACGAGCTTCCCACCGGCCTCGACGGTGTAGGTGTTCTCGCCGATGGCCGCGCTGGCGGCGACGCCGTCGACGCCGGCGACGGCATCGACCTGGTCGGGCCGCAGGAAGCTGGCCTCGACGCTCTGGCGGGCCTGGTCGTTGAAGACGAGGATCGGCGAGTCCTGGTTGTCGATCGCACCGATGAACGCGGTGACCAACCCGCCCAGCAGCGCTTGCTGGAACAGGATCAGGAACACGAGCAGCCCGACGGCGCCGGAGAGCAGTCCGAATCGGAGCTTGGCCCGGGTGACCTCCCGGAAGGCGAGCAGCACCCGGTGAGGCTATCGACGGCCGCGGCTGCTCCACGCCGGGCCAGGTGGACCCCGGCCCGCGAGCCCGCAGGACCGTGGGCCAGGCTGCGCCGGAGCCGCTCGTCAGCGGTTGGCGACCTCGAGCAGCACGTCGGCGTGGCAGGGCTCGTCGAGGGGGCAGTAGCAGGCCAGGTCGCGGCCGCGGAGCTCTCGCCGGACGTCGTCGACGGTGACGGCGAGCCGGCCGGCGAGAAGATCGTCGCGGTAGCGGCGCACGGCTTCGGGCCGGCCGAGCTCGAGCGGGTGCGGGTTGCCCCACTTGGTCGGGCGGGTCACGACGACGACGGGCGCGGGCAGCCGCGCACCCTTCCGTCTCGATCGTTGGAAGCGCTGTGGCACCTGTCCTTCTCCGGGGCAGCTCTAGGAGAGGCGCAGGGCGAGAACCGCCACGGCGGCGAGCGCGGCGAGGCGCCACAGCATCGGCCGCAGGGTCCGCACGCCGCCGATGATGGCCAGGTACGCCAGGTGGCGACGACGCCGGCGGACGCCAAGCAACGCATCGACCGCCCGCTGCGACCTGGTCGGGGCTCGGGACACGAGAAGCACGACACACCTCCGGACGCCCGCCAGACCGGCACTGTTCCACAGCGGGCGCCACCCTTCAAGATTGGCCCGCCGGCGCGGGTGACTTGGCGAGTGTCGGCGCGTACGAGCAGCATCTCGTGATGCGTCAGGACCTGGTCATCGTCGTAACCGGAGCGACCAACGGGATCGGCGAGGCGGCCGCGATCGACTTCGCGCGCCGGGGCGCCCGTGTCGGCATCGTGGCCCGCAACCCGGGAAAGGCCGAGTCGACGGTGGCCCGGATGCAGGCCGCGGCACCGGGTGCGACCGTCGACATCTTTCTGGGTGACCTCGCGGTCATGGCCGACGTGCGCAAGCTGGCCGGAGAGGTCCTGGACCGCTACGAGCGCATCGACGTGCTCGTGAACAACGCTGGGATCCAGCTGCAGGAGCAGCGAACCACGAGCGAAGGTTTGCCCGAGATGATCGCGGTCAACTACCTGGCACCGTGGCTTCTGACGGCGCTCCTGCGCGATCGCCTGGTGGCGTCCGCGCCGGCGCGGGTGGTGGTCACCGCGTCGGAAGCGCACCGCATGGGTTGGACGATCGACCCGGAGACCATCCTGACCGACACCTCGTCGTTCGGCCGGGCCGGAGCGATGCCCGCCTACGGGAAATCGAAGCTCCTCGACGTGCTGTTCACGATTGAGCTCGCCGAGCGCCTCGGTGGGACAGGTGTGACCGCGAACTGCGCATGTCCGGGTCTCGTCGCCACCGGGCTGGCGGGCACCGACAACGTCGCCGATCGCCTTGCCAGGGCGCTGTCGCGCACCCCGCTCGTCCGGCGGCCCGAGCAAGGCGCCCGCGTGCTCGTGCAACTGGCAACCGATCCGGCCTTCGCCACCCGCACGGGCGAGTTCGTGTCGTCCACCCCGCTCGCCGGCCTGCTCCCCGCCATTCCGGCGGTTCGAGACGTCGCCCTCCGGCGGCGACTGTGGGAGGCCACCGAGGAGATTCTCGGCACGGCCTGAGCTGGCGTCACCACCACCAAAGAGCAACCGAGGGCTCGATGGCCACGGCGTGGGCGGGAGCGATCGTCAGGTCACGGGCGCGCGGGGTGTGCACCTTCACGGCCGGCGAAATCCGGACATTCGGCCCGGTTCGGGTCAGGAGGCGAGGCGGTCCTCGACCGTGCCGTGCTCGCCGAAGAGCTCGGACCGCCAGTGGGCGATCATCTCCGTGGTGTCGGTGTCGTCGGGGTGGAAGCCCTCGTGGAGGTAGTCGCCCAGTCGGGAGAAGAAGCGGCGGGAGACGAACGGCGACTGCAGCAGGTGCTTCACGCTGCGCAGCGTGCGGACCGGGTGCCGGCGGGCGTCCGGGTCGCTGAGCGTGGAGACGATGGTCCAGAGGCCGATCTCGAGCGCGAAGCCGATGTTCATGGCGTGCATGGCCCGGATCCGGAGCTTCTCGGTGCCGCCGATGTGGCGGTAGACGTCGAACGCCACCGCCTTGTGCTCGCTCTCCTCGAGGGCGTGCCAGCAGAACAGGTGGAGCACCCCGTCGTGGGCGAAGCGCTCACGGGCCTCGTCGATGCCGAGCAGGGTCTCGGCCACGACCGCGGTGTGGTGCTCGAGCGCGGCGGTGATGGCGAGGTTGGCCTCGTCGGACAGGTGACGTTCGGCCCGCCGGGAGACCCAGTTCACGTAGCGCTCGATGCGCCCGACGGGGTAGCCGTGGCTGGCCAGCGTCTCGTTCAGCAGGCGGTGCTGCGCGCCGTGCTCGTCCTCCTGGCCGATGAAGGAGTCGCACTTCTCCTGGAGCTCGGGATCGGTCACCCGGTCGCGCACCCGGCGCACGGCACGGACGAAGTACTCCTCGCCCGGCGGGAAGATGGCCGACATGACGGCGAGGAGGTGGCTGGGCACGATGTCGTCGGGTGCGTCGGCTCCCATGAAGTACTTGGGGAGGCCGGCGAGCTGCTCGTCGAGTGCCGGGTGGCGGACCTGGACCTGCACGGTGCTCATCGACTCGGAGCGTACCGACCGATTCGTCCGTTCTGCGTGCTGGCGCGGTTTCGAGCCGCCTCCAGCCTCGCCACCATGCTGCCGGCGATGAACGTCGACGACCGCACGGAGATGCTCGGTGGCATGCAGGTCGAATTCGAGGCGACGGCGGTGCGGTGACCGGCGGCGATGAGTTGGCGGGCGTCGACCCGTCTGATCGGGCAATGATCGTTGCGGCCGTCGTCGGGCACCCCGCTCGCTGACCACCGACCAGCCAGGAGCACGATGTCACTCACCCGGGTCCAGAACTTCTCGACGAGCTGACGGATCCCGGCGCGCCTCGCGGCTGATCCGGCTGACGCCGATCGTGAACGCCGCCAGCCAGCCGAGCAACGTGAGGGCGAGGTACCCGTGGACGATGGGGGAGAGCCAGCCGTTGCCCTCGGTTGTCTCCCGGAGGAGGTACTCGGTCTCGCTCTCGAAGGCCATGGTCCGATCCACCGCGGGGATCTCGGGTTCGCCGATCTCGGGGTCGGCCGGGAACCAGATCGGCACCGCCATCATCTCCCGCCCGTTGCGGTGCAGCCGGAGCAACGTCTTCCAGTGCCCGTTCACGGGGATCGGCTCCTCGGACCGCCACACCCCGGGCGAGAGCTCCTGCATATCGGCCAGCACCAGCCCGCCCCCCTGCCAGGAGCTGGCCTGGAACCAGTGGGCGTCGTCGGCGGCATGGGCCGGCGTCAGCTCGGCCTGCACGAACGCCCCGCGCCCGGCGAAGTCGTCGCCCGGGGCGAAGTCGAGGGTCACGGACGCGGTCACGTCGCCGGTGGTGCGATGGAGGTAGGCCCCCACGGGGGCGACCGCGAGCAGCGCGCCGACGACGAGCGCGACGGGTGCGACCCGCCGTCCTGGTTCGGCGAAGGAGAAGGCGCCGGCGAACCCGGCACCCAGCAGCGAGCATCCCGTCGCCGCGATCACCGATGTCACGACCGCGATCTGAACCAGCGATCCGTTCCAGCGCTGATAGGCGTGGGCGTTCCACCACCACTCGCCGGTGAGGCCGATCGTGCCGATGGCCAGGCCGGACACGACGGCGAACCGCACCCGGTTCGCGGTTCCGACCACGAGGGCGACCACCTCCACCGCGATCGCCGACACCACGAACGTCGCGCCGTGGCGGGTCTCGATCGGGCCGCTGCCGTCGCCCAGCTGGACGATCTGGGTCGCGGCGTAGATCAGGGCGAGGATCATCGCCCGGCCGCGTCCGAGCACGAGCCGGATCGCGACCAGGCCGAGACCGGCGGCCATCGAGATCAGCATCGGGTGGAAGACCTGCGGGTACTGGGGGACGCCGAAGCTGAACTCGCCCTGGCTGGCGACCAGGCCCTGCAGGGTGAGCCAGGCGGCGACGACGTGCAGGACGCGGGCCCACCCCGAGTCGCGCGGCCGGACGCCGGTGTCGGCCATGATCAGCCAGCAGGCGAGGCCCACGAAGCTCGCCCCCAGGATCATGAGCATGTGAGTGGGGCTCCACATGGTGACGTCGATGCCGTAGGCCCGGTGCCATACCTCGTCGACCGGGAACCCCGACACCGCTCCGATGCCGAGCGCGCCCAGCGGCACCAGCGACCACGGCACCACGAACCCGGCGACGCGCCACCCCCGATCCCAGCCGTCGAGGGTGGCCACGATCGTCCCGAACGCCGCGGCGGCGAGGATCCCGATCAGCCCGACGAGGATGAGGACGTGCGGGGCGGTGAACAGGTCCTTGTCCCGGCCGAGCGCCACGTGCCAGGCGACGTCGGAGTAGAAGCCCACGCCGGCGACGACGAGGGCGTACATCGCCTGGCCCATCGCGGATCGCGGCCCAGCCGGGGATCGACGTCACCCGGGTCAGCCCGCGGCCGATCCGCTGCAGCGCGCCGAGCGGGCCCTTATCGCCCGCCGCGGGCGAGCCGGCCCGCCACAGCAGCACGACGACGACGGCGTATCCCCCGATGAGGAGCCACAGCGGGGTCCACGACGCGAGCGCGCTTCCCCCCAGCGTCCCTGCCTCCGATGCGATCACGTTACTGAGAGTAACACACCTCCGACCCGCCAAGCTCGTGCTGGTGCAGATACTGGTGTGACGGCCGGCGATGAGTCAGGCACCCGGGCGCCGTCGTACTCCCGTTCCCCACGACCGACCGGAAGAGGATGGATGAGACCGCTGCGATACTCGATCAACGTCTCGCTCGACGGGTGCTGTGACCACGAGGTGTTCACGCCCGACGACGAGCTGCATGCCCACCACGCCGCCAACCTCGAGCAGGCCGACGCCCTCGTGTTCGGCCGCGTGACCTACCAGATGATGGAGGACGCGTGGCGCCGGTCGCCCACGGGGGAGTGGCCCGAGTGGATGGAGGACTGGATGATCCCGTTTGCCCAGGTCATCGACGAGGCGGAGAAGTACGTGGTGTCGAGCACGCTGGAGCGGGTCGACTGGAACGCGACGCTCGTGGAAGGCGACCTCCGGGAGGCGGTCGAGCAGCTCAAGGCCGAGCCGGGCGAGGGCATCGCCACCGGCGGGGTGACGCTCCCGCTCGCCCTGGCCGACCTCGGCCTGATCGACGAGTACGAGTTCG
This sequence comes from uncultured Acidimicrobiaceae bacterium, assembly GCA_963747745.1. Taxonomy (GTDB): domain Bacteria; phylum Actinomycetota; class Acidimicrobiia; order Acidimicrobiales; family Salinilacustritrichaceae; genus Salinilacustrithrix. The sequence continues at coordinate 70,448 of CAVVGJ010000021.1, read as the reverse complement.
TGGTGCTCCCGGTGATCGCCGGCCACGGGCCGAGGTTGCTGGACGGCCTGCGCGAGCGGCTCGAGCTCGAGCTCTTCGAACGGCAGGAGCTCGGCTGCGGCGCGGTGGTGCTGCGCTACCGACCTCGCCGGCCCACCACCTGAGCTCAGGCCGCCACCCGGTGCACGGTCCGGCGGAGCCAGCCGGCGGCGGCGAGCAGCAGGAGGAGGAGCCAGGGGGGCGGCGAGTGACGACGACCCGCCGGTCGCCGGGAGCTGCTCCGCCCCGGGCGCCGCGGACGGACCGCCGGGCCCACCGTCTGGTCCCTTCGCCGGCGTCGCCGCCGGCTCGAGCAGGGGCACGGCCAGCTCGACGTGGCCCACGGTCACCGCCGCCGGCACGTTGCTGGCCTGGTAGTAGGGCGCGTCGTTGGCCGTGAGCTCGAGCTTCACGCGGTGGCCGGCGGGGAACCGGTAGCCCTGGGGCGCCAGCTGGTACTCGACGCGGGCGGCACCGGCGTCCGCGATCCGGTAGGTACCCCGGGTCACGAGGCCCTGGGCGCTGCCGTCGGGCGCGACGTCCCAGACCCGGGCGCTGAGGGGGACGTCCGGACCGGTGGTGGTGACGTCGGCGGTCACGACGGGTCCGCCCATCAGCACGAGATCGGCCGGGACGTCGAACAGGAAGGTGGCGACGGTCGGGTCGGGCTGCGACGGGCGCATGATGCGACAGCCCTTGTAGCTGCCGGGGAGGGGGAGGGTGGCGGTGGTGATCGGGTCGGTGGCGAGGGCGGCCGGGCCCGCCACCGCGGTCGAGGTGGTGCCACCGGCATCGCTCGTGAAGCGGACGTGGTACGGGTGCAGGTCGGGCCAGTCGGGCGCCGACTGGTAGCGCAGCGGGGCGTCGTGGTCGAGGCAGCGGGTGACCGTGGCGCCCACGTCGAAGGCCGGCGGGGCCGGCGTGCGATCGGGCCGGAGGTAGTGGTCGAGGAAGTCGTTCATCTGCGCCTTGACCAGATCCCACTCGTCGGTGCGGTCGCCCGTGTAGTCGTGGCCCACGTCGCCCAGCCACAGCTTGAACGGATAGTCGGGGGCGTCGGCCAGGACGGCGTTGCGCACGGTGAGCGGCTCGAACGCCGGGAACAGCGGATCGGTGAGGCCGTGGACCCAGAAGATCGGCACCCGACCCTGGGGTGTGACGCCGATCGGCGACTTGAAGGTGCGGTAGACGTGGACGCCGCGGGCCACGAACGGGTCCTGGGGCGGGAACGGGTTGCCGGCCAGCAGGCGGGTGGCGTCGGTGTAGATGTCGGCGTCGGGGTCGGTACCGGGCGGGGCGAAGAACCCGGTTTGCGTGCCCGCCGCCACAAGGCCGGCGACGGTGCTCTGGATCGGAACGCCGAACGGGTCGGCGACGTCGCCCGGCGCCGGGGCCAGCGACCACCCGTCGCTGGTCCGGCCGTTCGGCGCCAGCACCTGGATGAGGTCGCCGAAGGTGTACAGCGGCAGCGACGCTGCCCACTCCATCGGCGTGGTCCCGTCGGGTGTCGTCCACGGCACGAGGTCGCCGTCGGCGGCACCGGCGCACGGATCCGGGCCCAGCGCGGCCGGGACGGCGGCGCCGCCGCACATGGTGCGGTCGGCCAGCAGCGCGCCCATCGAGGCCGGGCCGCCGCCGTAGGAACCCCCGGTGATCGCCACCCGGGCCGGGTCGGCGTGACCGCTCTGCACCAACCCGCCGGCCAGCCACTGGGCGTCGCGCACCTCCCAACGCATGTCGTCGAGGTGGATCCAGTACTCGAAGGGCAGGCACTGGGGCGCCGGCGTGTGGGCGGTCGAGCCGGGGGTGTCCGGCCCGCAGGAGTCCCGCCAGCCCCGAGCCGTGTAGTTGACGACGGCGTAGCCGCGGGAGGCGAACCAGATGTTGTTCCACCGGCTGTTCGAGCCCGGCCGGTCGGTGGACTCGACCGAGTCGCTCTTGCCCGTCTCCTCCCAGACCGTCTTGTCGTCGGTGAAGCCGTGGGCCATCACGACCGCCGGCAACGGGCCGGCGACACCGCACGGCAGGGTCACGTCGACCGAGAACGGCATGCCGTCGAAGCCGGACACCGTCCCCCGCCACCGCACGTAGTGGACCGGGTCGGCGTCGACGCTGACGTGGACCTCCGCCGTGAGGTCGGCCCCGGCCAGGCCGGCGTACGGCATCGGTCCGGGTTCGCAGGCGTCGGCCTGCGCCGGCGATGCCTGGGCCGTCGGCGTGACAGGTGCGGCGACGACCAGCGCGCCGGCCAGCGCGAGCACCGCCACGGCGAACCGGGAGGACGAGGACCCCATCGGCCGGACCCTACGACGGGTCGTCGGCGACCATGGCACCCGCTCCCCACGTCGATGCCGCACCGCGGCCGGTGGCGGCTGGGCCAGCTGACGATCTCCATCGATATCCGTGCTCGACGAGCGAGGCGTCCGGAGGAGACTCCGGTCGATGTGCGACGCCCGCCCCGCCCTCGGACGCCGCATCGTCGTCACCGGATCTGGCGCCAGCGCAACGCCGAGCCGGCGCACGAGCGCGACACCATCTCCCGGCACGGGGGCCACGCGGTGCGGCACGTGCTCCGCTCCCGCCGCGAGGTCGACGTGTTCCTCGCCGGCCGACCACTCGGGTGAGGGTCAGGAGCGGGGCGGGAAGTTCGGGGCCCGCTTCTCGGTGAAGGCGGCGACCGCCTCGGCGTGCTCGGGGGTCTCCCAGCACTGGCGCAGGAGCTCCGACTCCCGGCGCTGGACCGCGGTGAGATCGGTCTCGACCGCGTTGGTCGTCAGCAGGTCCTTGATCATGCGCAGCTGCGGCGCCGGGTTCGCTGCATACGCTGGCGGCGAGATCGACGGCGGCGTCGAGCAGTTCGTCGGCCTCGACGAGGTGGTCGACCAGGCCGATCCGGTGCGCCTCGTCGGCGGCCACGAGCCGGCCGGACAGGCACAGCTCGGACGCCATGCCCCATCCGACCCGCTGGACCAGCAGCTGGGTGGACGCCAGCTCCGGCACCAGGCCGACCTTGATGAAGAGCATGCCGAACTTGGATGCGGCGGAGGCGACGATCGAGTCGAAGGGGAGGATCTGGGTCATCCCGATGCCCACGGCGGCGCCGTTGACCGCGGCGACCAGGGGCTTGGCCGACCGGCAGGTGGCGACCCAGTCGATGCCGGCGCCGAAGCCACCCTGGCCGTGGGCGGTGTCGCCGCCGGGGTCGGTGCCCTCGATGCGGGTCTGGAAGGTGTCGCTCATGTCGGCGCCGGCGCAGAAGCCGCGGCCGGCGCCGGTGAGCACGATGGCGCCGATGTCCGGATCGGCATTGGCCGCCTCGATGGCGGCCACCAGCTCGTTGCCCATGTGCGGTGTCCACGCGTTGAGCCGCTCGGGGCGGTTCATGGTGAGGACGCGCACCTCCCCGCGCGTCTCGGTGAGGACGGTGTCGTACTGCTGGGTCCGCTCGGCCATCGCGCCATCCTGCATCACCCGACGGCTCGGTGACTGCGGTGGGACCATGTCGGTCAACGAGTCATCGGGAAGCGCCGATGCAGGCGGGCCCGGTTGTAGCGCTGGAGCATCACCGGATAGCCGTTGAGCAACACGTCGAAGAGCAGGGTCGATCCCGCCGCCACCCACCACCCGCGGGCGACCGCGTTGACGACGACGGCCATGGTGGCCACGAACAGGATGGCGTGGCTGGCCTCGGCGTCCTTCATGCGCTGCTCGAGATGGGCGAGGCGCTCCGGTGTCCGCTCGGCCGGCAAGTGGAGGTCGGGGTTGAAGACGGCGAGCGGGCCCCGGCGAAGCAACTGCTTGGCCGCCTTCACGCCGACCAGCTCGTACAGGCGCCCGTCCTGCTCGAAGCGGCGCAACTCGTGATACGAGGCCGGGAGCCGCGGCTGTGCCACCCGGCTCACCGTCCCCAGTCCGGTCATCGGCACCCACACGACCAGGAAGGCGAAGACCGCGCTGCGAGGGCCGAACGTCCGCCAGCCCCAGACCAGCAGCGCGACGCCCACGAGGATCGTGGCTGCGATGACGAATCCCCGGCGCACGATGCCATCGTGTTCGCACGCCGGGGTGGCGCACCAGGGTCGCAAGTCCCGGCCCGACCATGATCGTCGTCACCGGCTGACCGCGGCGCGACCCTGACGAGATGCCGATGGGCATCAGCTGTCGGCGTCCGCCTCGGTTTGCACCATCCAGTTGATGCCGTAGCGGTCGATGCAGGAGCCGAATCCCGGGGAGAAGAACGTCGGCTCGAACGACATGAAGGCCTGACCGCCCTCGGCGAGGGCTTCGAAGATCCGCTTGCCCTCCTGGACGTCGGGCGCGGTGAAGGCGACCGCCACGCCCACCTTCGGGCCATCGTCACCGGTCGGGTCGTCGGAGCCCATGAGGAGCCCGTCGCCGATCTTGATGGCGGCGTGCATCACGTGGTGGGGCTCGGCACCGGGCATCTGCTCGACGCCCTCGGGCAGGTCGGCGTTCGTCATCACGTTCAGCTCGCCACCGAAGATCTCGTGGTAGTGCTGGAACGCCTCGGCACACTGGCCGTTGCTGAAGAACAGGTAGGGGTGGAAGCTCATCGTCTCGCTCCTTCGATGGTGGGTTTGTTTCCGTATGGACGTCGCCGCCGCCGAGAACTCATCGACGACGAATTCTTTCTCCAACTTTGTGCAAGGTCTGGCCCGCTGACGCCTCTACCTCGACCACGACCGCCGACGGCGGCGAGGTCGGCGCCCGACTTCAAGCTCAAGGTCGGCGAGCCCGGCCACAACCACTCGAGGCAACACCGCATCGGACTCCGGTTCGGTCCTCGTCAGCGGGTGCGGCAGCACGGGCGGCTTCGCCACGCCCTGACCAGGGCCGCGGCATGGGCCCAACGACTCATTCGCCGGCTCGACCGCACGGTCCGGGCCGGGCGCACCTACCGTCGCCTCTCGGCGGACGCTGGCGGGTTGGAGGCCATGGTGAAGATCGCTCGATCGTCCTGCTCGTGGAGGACGACGGCCAACCGCGCGTCGCTGGCTGTCGTGCTGGCCGCGACGATGCTGGCGTGCGGCGGCGACCCGTCGGGACTGGACATCGACGCGGCGGCGAAGGCAGCGAGCGCCGCCCCGACGACCACGACGCGGGCGCCCACGACCACCACGGTGGCGCCCACGACCACCACCACGACCCTGCCGGATGCACCGGACGGTGGGTCACGCTCGGCCGCGGCGGAGGTCGCCGAGCCGGGTACGTCGATCCCTGACGGGCTGGAGCGCAGCGCCGTCGCCTCGGACGATCTGGTCCGGCTCGATGCGCTGGCCGTGGCGGACGAGTCGCACGCCGACAGCTACGACCGGGCGCTGTTCCCCCACTGGGACGACGTGGACCACGACGGTTGCGACACGCGCTGCGAGATCCTCACCGCCCAGCGGCAACCGGACGGATCGTGGTTCTCGGAGTGGGACGGCGCCACCGAGGTCGACTCCAGCCTGGTCCACATCGACCACGTGGTCGCCCTGGCCGAGGCGTGGCGATCGGGGGCCTGGGCGTGGACACCGCAGCAGCGCGACGACTTCGCCGACGACCACGCCAACCTCCTGGCGGTGACAGCGGCCAGCAACATCCGCAAGAGCGACCGCGACGCCGCCACCTGGTTCCCGAGCCGACCGGAGGCCAACTGCCTGTGGGCCCGGACCGTGGTGGTCGTGAAGGGCAAGTGGTCGCTGGCGGTGGACCCGGCGGAGAAGGCGGCGCTGCGGAACCTGCTGCTCACCTGCGGCGCGGCCCCGCCCACGACGGTGCCGCCGCCCCCACCACCGACCACGGTTGCCGTCGTGCCGGTGACGCCACCACCGGCACCGTCGAACGACTGCACGCCGGGCTACGTGCCCTGCCTCCCCCCGGCCTCCGACTACGACTGCACCGGCGGCCGCGGGAACGGGCCGGCCTACACCGGCCGGGTCACGGTGGACCACAGCATCGGTGACCCCTACCAGCTCGACGCCGACGGCGACGGGGTGGGCTGCGACTGACCCGGGCGCGCCCACCTCATCTCCCACGACCGCACGTCGGTCGATGGACCGGCTGCGTCGATCTACCATCGCCGCCATGACGTTCACGGGGTGGCCGGTCGAGGCGGTGGAGTTCTTCGAGGGACTCGAGGACGACAACACCAAGGCGTACTGGACCGAGCACAAGGCGATCTACGAGGAGTGCGTGCGGGCTCCGATGGAGGCGCTGCTGGCCGACCTGGAGCGGTCCCACGGCGAGGGCAAGATCTTCCGGCCCTACCGCGACGTCCGCTTCAGCGCGGACAAGTCGCCGTACAAGACCAACATCGCAGCCACCTTGGCCAACGGTGGCTACGTCAGTCTCGACGCCGACCAGTTCGGCGTCGGCACCGGCTACTACATGATGGCCAAGGACCAGCTGGCCCGGTTCCGGGCCGCCATCGACGATGAGAGCGAAGGCACGAGGTTCGAGAAGCTGGTCGCCGAGCTCCGCGCCGCCGGCCTCGAGGTCACCGCTCACGACACGCTCAAGACCGCGCCCCGGGGGTTCCCGAAGGACCATCCCCGCATCGAGCTGCTGCGCATGAAGGGCTGCATCGCCTGGCAGTCCTGGGAGATCGGCGCCTGGCTGGGGACGGCCGAGCCGGCGAAGCGGGTGCGTGACTTCCTGAAGTCGGCCCGGCCGCTGGTCGGCTGGCTCGACGACAAGGTCGGCCCGTCCGAGCTCGAGGACGCCTGGCGCTGACGGGTCGGGTGGCCGGGGTATCACGTCGCCTCGAATCCCGGCGGCTCGCCATCCGGGCTGGCCATAGGGTTCGGACATGGATGAGGAGCTCGACACCGGACGGTTCGCCCAGTCGTTCGCGGACTTCCTCGACCGCTTCCGCGAGCTGCTGCCCGATCGGGCGGGCACGCTGCGCCAGCTCGCCACCGAGCACCTCGGCGTCGACCCGGCCGAGCTGCCGTCGTTCACCGAGCGGTTCGACCCCAGCGAGCAGCCCAACCTGCAGCTCGCTCTCGACGCCCTGCTCACCGACACCGCCAGCTGGCGGCTTCTGGGCCTGCCCGCCGAGCTCCACCACTACGGCGACTTCTCCCTGGCCAGCATCCTGGGCGGCCGGTTCCACGGCCCGGCTGAGCCGTGCGCGCCCGAGTTCGTGCAGGTCCCCATCGACGTGGACCGCACGCTGGCGTGCCTGCGCCTCGGCATCTACCTCCTCGTCTTCGACGACACCCCGATGGTCGTGATGGTCGGGTTCAGCGAGTCGCACGGGCCCCGCCCCGGCCTCCTGGTCGACATCGTCACCGGCGACACGGCGGTCGCCACCCGGTTCGTGGCCCAGGTCCGCCGGTTGATGCACGAGCACAACGTGTACCGGGGCAAGGTGCTCAGCTTCGGGTTCAGCGAGTGGGGCGGCTTCGGCATCACGTTCCACACCCTCCCCGGCATCGGGCGCGACGACATCGTGCTGCCCGACGAGGACCTCGACGCCATCGAGCGTCACGTCATCGGCATGAGCCATCACGCCGGCGCGCTGCGGGCCGGGGGTCGGCACCTCAAGCGCGGCCTGCTGTTGTACGGGCCACCCGGCACCGGCAAGACCCTGTCGGTGCTGTACCTGTGCGGGCAGCTCGAGGGACGCACGATCCTCCTGCTCAGCGGGCCGGGCGCGGGTGCGCTGGGCCAGGCCGCGGCCATCGCCCGATCGCTCCAGCCGTCGATGGTGGTCCTCGAGGACGTCGACCTCGTGGCCATGGAGCGCACGATGCCCGGGATGGGGAACAACCCGCTGCTGTTCCAGCTCCTCAACGAGATGGACGGCCTGTCCGACGACGCCGACGTGGTCTTCGTCCTCACCACCAACCGGGTCGAGCTGCTCGAGCCGGCGCTGGCGGCCCGACCCGGTCGGATCGACCAGGCGGTCGAGATCCGCCTACCCGACGCCGACTGCCGGGCTCGCCTGCTGGATCTCTATCTGCGCGGCACCGACTTCCAGGGCGACGACCTGTCGGCCGTGGTCGAGGCGACCGAGGGGGTGACGGCGTCGTTCATGAAGGAGCTCGTCCGGCGGGCCGTGCTCCACGCGGCCATCGAGCGGGGTGACGAAGCGGACACCAGCGCACCGTCCCTGACGGGCACGCACCTCGACGCCGCGCTCGACGACCTCCTCCACCACAGCGCGCCCGTGCTCCAGTCCTCGCTCGGCGTGCGGCCCGAGATCGCCGGCGGCGCCGAGCCCGGGTCGATCGGGCCGTCGGCCGTCGGGCCGGGGACAGCGTCGAGCGGCTGGGTGGCTTTCGCCCCCCGCTCGGCCCGATACGGACCGTGAGAACCGGTCGCCACCCGCCGCCTGCCTCACCCGCTGATCCCACCAAACCGGGGATTCTGGACGCGCCTGCGTACCGGGCTCGCGTCGGTGAGTGGTACGCAGGCGCGTCCAGTTTCCTTCCGGGGTGGGCGTCGACCACCATGACCGGGCGTGGAGGGTGACGAGGAGCTGCTGGCGGAACAGCGGGCCTACTACCGGGCCCGGGCACCGGAGTACGACGAGTGGTGGCAGCGGCGGGGCCGCTACGACCGTGGCCCGGACGAGCAGGCCGAGTGGGACCGGCAGGTCGCGGTGCTGGATTCCGCGCTCGCATCGTTCGGCGCCACCGGTCGGGTGCTCGAGCTGGCGGGTGGGACGGGATGGTGGACCCAGCGCCTGGCGCGGACCGCCGACACGCTCACCGTCGTCGACGCCTCCCCCGAGACGCTGGAACGCAATCGGGCGCGGGTCGATCGGGACGACGTCGACTACGTGGTGGCCGATCTGTTCGACTGGCGGCCACAGCATCACCCCGGCAGCGATGGCTTCGACGTCGTGTTCTTCTCGTTCTGGCTCTCGCACGTGCCCCGCAACCGTTTCGGCGCGTTCTGGTCCCAGGTCCGGGAGTGCCTGGCGCCGGGCGGCCGGGTGTTCCTCATCGACAACCGCGATGATCCGGTCTCACCACCGGCGGGTACGTCGCCCACCAAGGATCCCTATGTGGTCGAGTACACGCCGGACCAGCACCGGCGGCAACTCTCCGACGGCTCCGAGTTCCACGTGGTCAAGGTGATGTACGAGCCCGACGAGCTGCAGGCGGCCATCGAGGCCGAGGGCTGGGCGGCCAGCATCGACGCCACCCGGTGGTTCATCTTCGGGTCAGCCCGGCCGGCGTGATCACCCCCGCTCAGCGGGGTTGGCGACCGAGGAGGGCGAGCAGCTTGGCCGCATCGTCGGCGTCGTCGGCGACCTCCACCTCGGGGCCGAACACACCGGACGATCGGATCAGCTCGGACTGGGCCTGCATGCCGGGCAGGAGGCGCGACGCCGTCTCGGGGTCGAGCTCGGCCGGCTCACCGAGGCCCTCGGCCAGGTCCCAGCCGTGGACCTCGGCGTCGGTGAGCATCTGCTCCAGGTACACGGCGCAGGGGACGTCGCCGAAGGACAGGTGGACGATGGCATCGAGGTCGGTGCCGCGGAACGCGGCCTGCGAGCCCTCGGCGGCCCGGCGGAAGCTGACCTTCGGGTCGTCGCCCAGCACGTCGCCGTCGTAGCGGTCGCCCACCTGCTCGATCGTCTCGCCGGCCACGAGGTGCAGCGCCCACAGCTGCTCGTTGCACACGTGGTTCACCAGCTCCCGGACGTCCCAGTCGGCGCACGGGGTCGGCGCACCCCACTGGTCGTCCCCGATGCGGTCGACCCGATCGGCGAAGCGCCCGATCGACGCCACGAACAGGTCCACGTTTCGATCTGCCATGGGCCCATCCTGCCCTGGCTCGCGCCCGGTGGGAAGGGCGTCCGGGTCGGACGGACCGACCGTCTGGGGGCGGTCAGCCGTGCTGCCAGAACCGGCTGGACAGGCTCCGGATGCCCTCGAGCGCCACGCCGTCGAGGTCGGCGACCTCGGCGGAGGTGAGGGACCAACCCAGCGCGCCCGCGTTCTGCGTGGCCTGCTCGGCGTTCTTGGCGCCGGGGATCGGGACCGTGCCCTTGTCGATCAGCCAGCGGAGCGCGACCTGGGCCGGGGTGCGGTCGTGCTCGGCGCCGATCCGGCGCAGCACCGCGACCACGGTGTCCACCGTCGACATCGGATGGGCGGAGAAGCCCCGCTTGCCGGGCGGTGGATTGGACGCCGAGTACTTCCCCGTGAGGCGGCCCTGTCCCAGCGGGGAGTAGGCGAGCAGGACCACGCCCAGGTCCCGGCAGGCCGACAGCATCCCGCTCGTCTCGGGCACCCGGCGCAGCAACGAGAACTCGATCTGGTTGCTGGCCAGGGCGACATCACGCCGGGCCAGCTCGTCGCGGATCCTGGTCATCTCCCGGATCGAGTAGTTGCTGACCCCCACGGCCCGGGTGAGCCCGGCGGCCGTCAGCTCGGCGAGACCTTCGGCGAGGACGGCCTTGGACCGGAGGCTGATCGGGCCGTGGAGCTGGTAGAGGTCGACATGATCGACCCCGAGCCGCTCGAGCGAACCCTCCAGCGCGACGCGCATCGCCTTCTCGACGTTCAGCTTCTGCGGCATGGGCATGAACTTGGTGGCCAGCACCACCCGCTCCCGGCGGGACGGGTCCTGGGCCAGGAGGCGGCCGATGATCCGCTCGCTCTCGCCGGCGCCGTAGACCTCGGCGGTGTCGAAGAAGCTGAGACCGGCGTCGATCGACGCCTCCCAGGCGCCGGCGATGGTGGCCTCGGTGAGGGCCGGGTCGTAGCCGCCCATCCCCCAGGTGGAACGATCTCCCCACGCCCAGGTCCCCACGCCGAGCGGAGCGATGGCGGTGTCGATACCGGGAAGCGTGACGGTGGGCAGGTCCATGGTGGCCTTTCGGGGGAGAACTCCGAGTATGCCCCGGCTGACCGATCTGTCCTGCCCCGGTCATCTGTGTGACACTCGGGACCGAGGCGCCACCGGGGCGCACACCGGTCCGAGGGGGACAGTGGATGAGCGAGGTGAACGGTTCCGCGGCGGCGGTCGAACCGGACGCAACCCAGGCGTTGGACACCGACGTGGTGGTGGTGGGGGCAGGCTTCGCCGGCCTGTACATGCTCCATCGCCTACGCCGGTCGGGCTTCTCGACCGTGGTGCTGGAAGCGGCCGACGGCGTCGGTGGCACGTGGTACTGGAACCGCTACCCCGGCGCCCGCTGCGACATCCAGAGCGTCGACTACTCCTACAGCTTCGACCCCGAGCTGGACGAGGAGTGGGAGTGGTCCGAGAAGTACGCCACCCAGCCCGAGATCCTCCGCTACGTGAACCACGTGACCGACAAGTACGACCTGCGGCGCGACATCCGCTTCGAGACCGCGGTCGAGTCTGCGATGTGGGACGACGACACCCGGCGCTGGACCATCCACACCCAGGGGCCCGACGGGGCCGGCACCATCACCTGCCGGTACTACGTGATGGCCACGGGCTGCCTGTCGATGCCCAAGGAGCCCGACATCGCCGGCATCGAGAGCTTCGCCGGGCCCGTGTACGCCACCAGCCGGTGGCCCCACGAGGGCGTGGACTTCACCGGGATGCGGGTCGGCGTCATCGGCACCGGCTCGAGCGGGATCCAGTCGATCCCGATCATCGCCCGCCAGGCGTCCGAGCTCACCGTGTTCCAGCGCACACCCAACTTCTCGTTCCCCGCCCACAACGGACCGGTGCCGGACGACAAGCGGGAGGCCATCGCCAGCCGGCGCGACGAGTACCGCGAGGAGGCGCGCTGGTCGGGCATCGGCGTGCCGAACGAGCCGCCCATGGAGGGGGCGTTCCAGCTCGACGAGGAGGAGCGCCACCACCGGTTCGAACAGCTCTGGGAGCGAGGCGAGCTGGTCGCCATCGGCAGCGCGTTCAACGACTGGCTCGTCAACCCCCGGTCCAACGCCCTGCTCGCCGAGTTCGTGCGGGACAAGATCCGCTCGATCGTCGACGACCCGGCCACCGCCGAGCTGCTCTGCCCCACCGATCACCCGGTCGGCACCAAGCGCCCCTGCCTCGACACCAGCTACTACGAGACCTTCAACCTCCCCCACGTCCGGCTGGTCGACCTGCGCAGCACGCCGATCCGGACCGTCACCGAGACCGGCATCGAGACCAGCGACGCGACCGGCGGCGAGGGCGGCGAGACGTTCGAGTTCGACGCCATCGTGCTGGCCACCGGCTTCGACGCCATGACCGGCGCCATCGTCAACGTCGACATCACCGGCCGCGACGGCGAGACCATCGCCGACAAGTGGGTGCACGGGCCGGAGACCTACCTCGGCCTCATGAGCAGGGGGTTCCCCAACCTGTTCATGATCACCGGGCCGGGGAGCCCGTCGGTGCTGTCGAACATGATGGTGTCGATCGAGCAGCACGTGGACTGGATCGCCGACTGCCTCGACGCCCTGCGCGCCGACGGCCTCGACGTCATCGAGCCCACCGAGACCGCCGAGTCGGCCTGGGTGCAGCACGTCAACGACGGCGCCAACATCACCCTCTACCCGCACGCCAACTCCTGGTACATGGGCGCCAACGTGCCGGGCAAGCCGCGCGTGTTCCTGCCCTACATCGGCGGCGTCGGCCGGTACCGGCAGGTGTGCGACGACGTGGTCGAACGCGACTACCTGGGGTTCGAGCGGTCGGGCCCCGACGGGCGCACCGAGGTCAACGACGGCGTGATCCGCCGGCTCCAGCCGGATGTCGAACTGGTGCTCGAAGCCTTCGCCGAGCTCGGTCTGCCGTCGTACGAGGAGCTGCCGGTCGCCGACGCCCGTGCCCTCTCGATGGCGGCCGACCAGCAGCGCCCGCCCGGACCCGAGGTCGGCGAGATCGTCGACGGCACGCTGCCCGGCGCGGCGGGTGAGCTGGCCTACCGGCTCTACCGGCCGACGACGTCGGGTCCGCACCCGATCGTCGCCTACTTCCACGGGGGCGGCTGGGTGCTGGGCAGCGCCACCTCCGACGACCCGCTCTGCCGCGACCTGTGCGTCCGCTCCGGCGCGGTGGTGGTGTCGGTCGACTACCGGCACGGTCCCGAACACCGGTTCCCGGCCGCGGCCGACGACGCCTTCGCGGCCGTGGGTCTGGATCGCCGAGCACGCCGAGGAGCTCGGCGGTCTGCCGGGGCAGCTCGCGGTGTGCGGGTGGAGCGCGGGCGGCAACGTGGCCGCGGTGGCCTGCCAGATGGCGCGCGACGCCGGCGCACCGCACATCAGCGCCCAGGTGCTGATCTGCCCGGTCACCGACGCGCCGATGGACACGCCGAGCTACACCGACAACGCCGAGGGGTACCTCCTGACCGGCGCGCTCATGGCGTGGTTCATGGACCACTACGTCGACGAGGCCGACCGCACCGATCCCCGGGTCGCGCCGCTCCGGGGCGAGCTGTCCGGCCTGCCGCCCGCCCTCGTGGTCACCTGCGAGTTCGACCCGCTCCGCGACGAGGGCGCGGCCTACGCCGAGGCGCTGGCTGCGGCCGGCGTCCCGGCCCGGCACCTGCCGTGCCGGGGCCAGATGCACACCTCGATCCCCGCCGTCGACGTGATCATCTCGGCGACGCCGATCCGGGCCGAGATCGCGGCGGCGCTGTCCTCGATGCTCGGCGCGTCGGAGGGGGCATCGGTCTAGTCGTCGAGCCTCGGTGGGCCCGGACCGCCGGCTCAGGACCGGACCGACGAGCCCCAGACGTGGACCAGCGAGAGCGGGATGCACTCGGGCTCGGGTGGAAGCTCGTCGCCGAACACCTCGTGCAGCATCGGGTGGATCGCGGGGTGGAGCCGTTCGTCGGCGAAGCGTTCCCAGTGCTCCTCCGATTCCCAGACGTGGTAGTAGCGCAGCCCGCCCTCGGGCCGCTCGACCGCGAGGTGCACGACGAGCCCATCGGGTGGTTCGGGCCCGAGCGCCTCGGTGATGCGATCGAAGAACGCGGTGTCGATGGGAACGTCCTGCATGAAGGCGTAGGCCACGGTGAATCTCCTGCACGCTCAATTTTGATCCGAATATCCTTCGGATCGAAGTATGCTGGCGGGCGTGGCGCCAGTCAAGAGGAATCACGACGGGGATCGGTCTTACGACAACACCACCCGACGCGCTCGCTCGGAGGAGACTCGTCAGCGCATCGTCGATGCCGCCAGAGACCTCATGCTCGAGCGCGGCTACCGGGCCACCACCGTGGCCGCCATCGCCCACGACGCCGGCGTGCACGTCGACACCGTCTACCAACTGGTGGGGCGCAAACCGGTGGTGCTGCGCGAGCTGATCGAACAGGCCATCTCGGGTACCACCGGCGTGGTCGAGGCCGAGCAGCGCGACTACGTCATGGCCATCCGGGCCGAGCCCGATCCGGCCCGGAAGCTGGCCATCTACGCCGCCGCGGTACGGGAGATCCAGGCCCGGGTCGCGCCGCTGTTCCTCGCCCTGCGGGACGCGTCGTCCACCGAGCCCGAGGCGGCGGAGGTCTGGCGGGAGATCTCGGCCCGCCGGGCGGCGAACATGCGCCGGCTGGTCGAGGACGTCCGCGACGGCGGGGGTCTGCGGCGCGGGCTGAGCGTGGACGACGCGGCCGACACCGTTTGGGCCACCAACAGCGCCGAGCTCTACGTCATGCTCACCGAGGAGCGGGGCTGGACGCCGGACCACTTCGAGCGCTGGCTGGCCGACACGTGGATCCGGTTGCTGCTCGACTGACCGGCCGGGCCGATCACCTCAGAGCCGATCACCTCAGATGGCGATCTCGCTCTTCGTCCGGCCCTGGCTGGCCCAGTGCGAATCGGTGCGGTGGCGACGGAACGGTTCGGGCTTGTCGTCGTCGGTGAAGCGGTCGGTCTCCAACCACAGTCGCTTGAGGTGGCGGATCTTGCCCGCGGCCCGGTCGTCCTCGTAGCCCCGGCGGGCGTGGAGGACGTGGTAGTTGTTCACCAGCTGGGCGTCGCCGGGCCGCATCGTCATCGACACGTGGTGCGCCGGGTCGGCGCACAGGGCGTCGACCATGTCCATGGCGGCGCGGGCCTCGGCCGAGAGCTTCGGGGCGTCGTCGTGGCGCCGGCTGGCTTCGATGTAGGGGCGGATGTAGCGGACGAAGAGGCGGTCGTTGCGGCGGCTGAACGCCGGCATCTCGTACCAGCCCTTGGCGCCCGGCGCCTGCTCGCCCCGGAAGTCGTACGGCAGGGGCTCGTAGAGGGCGGCGGCCAGCTCGGGGGCGGTGCGCACCATCTCGTTGTGGATGCTCACCGCGTTGGCCACCAGGCTCTCGCCGCCCCGCAGGCCGGGGTCGAGACACAGCAGGCCCACCAGATCGGAGCCGTCGGAGTGGAACGGGAACGGCACCCCGCCGATCTCGTTGCCGCGGGACGTGGGGTCGTCGACCGCCTTGCCCTGGTCGGTGACGTCGCCGAGCAGGTGGCCCTTGGCGTTCTGCGGCCAGGGCTCGCCCACGTGGGTGCCGATCCCCCAGTACATGGCGGCGACCTGGTCCTTGGTGTAGCCGTCGACGGGGATGCCACGGATGAGCACCACGCCGCGGCCGTCGATGAGGTCGTCGGTCAGGCGGTCGAGGACCGGGCCGAGCGTGGGCAGCGGGAAGTCGTCGCGGGTGATGTCGAGCACGTCGGCGGTGCAGGCCTCGGCATGAGCGAGGGCGGTCTCGAGCTCGACGACCTGCTCGGCGGTCAGCTCGTGGACGTAGCCGTCGCCGAGCGAGTCGCGGGTCCACTCGCAGGCGGTCTCGAGCGGTTCGAGATCGGCGGGGTCGAAGGTCATGACGATGCTCCCTGGGGGACGGTGACGGAGGCGAGGGCCGGGATGACCTCGGTGGTGAACAGCTCGGTGGCGGTGCGGGCGTCGTCGCGGTCGGCGCCGAAGGTCGACCCCACCACGACCACCCGGTCGATGCCGAGGCTGGCCAGGCCGCCGAGCCGTTCGATGCAGCGCTCGGGTGGGCCGACCACGGCGAAGCGGTCGACGAAGTCGTCGTCGAGAGCGCCGGTGTGCTCGGCCGAGTTGCGCAGGTGCACGTTGGAGTCGTAGCGCCGGCCCACGTCGGCGACGATCTCGCGGTCGTGTTCCTTCAGGCCGGCGCCGGTGGAACCGGGCATGGCCGAGAAGTGGGCGAAGGCCGCCACGCCGCCGGCGATCATCCCGCGAGCGGTGTCGAGGTCGGGATGGCAGCCCACGTTGACGTAGGCACCGAAGCCGACATCGTCCGGATCGCGGCCGGCATCGGTGGCCGCGTCGCGGACGAGCCCGATGGCCCAGGCCAGCCGGTCGGGGTCGGCGCCGACGGCGAGGGTCACCCGGTCGGCGACCGCGCCGGCCAGGGCCAGCACCTTCGGCCCGGAGGCGGCGACGTCCAGCGGCACCTTGGGTTGGGTGGTCCGGTCCAGCCAGCGCAGCTCGCTGGCGAAACCGTCGATGTCGACGGCCCCGCCCGACAGGTAGGTCTGGACCTGGCGCAGGCGAGCCCCGAAGGTCGCCACCGGCATCGGCGGGAGACCGAGGTGGAACAGCGCGGTGTCGCCCCGGCCCACGCCCAGCGCGAACCGGCCACCCGACTCCTCCTGGACGGTCACCGCGATGCAGGCGAGGGCGGCGGGGTGGCGGGTGTGGAGGTTGGCCACACCGGTGGCGAAGCGGAGCTGCGTGGTGGCGCGGGCGGCGAGCGCCACGGCCACGAACGGATCGCCGACGAGGTTCTGCGAGTCGGTGAACGTCACGCCGGACCAGCCCTGCTGCTCGATGCGCTCGGCCTGTCGCTCGGCGGTCCCGACCTCCGGCGTGCGTGTGGTCCACAGCTCCAACGCTCGTCCCCCTTCGACGGATCGCCACCGTAGTGCGACCGCGTCGGGCATGGCGGGGCCCGCGACAGGGAACGGACCCACGATGTCCGACGCGGCGCGCCCCGGCGAATCCGACACCAGCACCACCGAGACGGACGAGCCGGCCCGGGACGACGCCGAGGAGCGGGAGCGGACCTTCGAACGGTCGATCGTGGCCGGGCACGAGCGGCTGACCCGCACGCTGCCCGTGATGATCACCACCGGCATCGTCGGGGGCTTCGACGTCGGCCTCGGCATCACGGCCGAGTTCCTCGTGATCGAGGGCACCGGCTCCCGCGTGCTGGGCGCCCTCGCCTTCACGATCGGGTTCATCGCGCTCACCCTGGCCCGCAGCGAGCTGTTCACCGAGGACTTCCTCGTGCCGGTCACCACCGTCGTCACCCACGACAACGTGGGGCTGCCCAGCCTGCTCCGCCTGTGGATCACCACCCTGGTCGCCAACCTGGCCGGCGGATACGTGTTCATGGTCCTCGCCGTGGCCGCGCTCCCGCGGATCGGGCCCTTGCTCGCGGGGCAGGGTCGACATGTCATCGATGCCGGGATCGGCACCGAGGCGCTGGCCAGCGCGGTGCTGGGTGGCTTCGCCATCACCCTGATGACCTGGATGGAGCGCGGGACCGAGGCGATCGTCGGCAAGCTGGCCGCCGCCGTCTCCGCCAGCTTCGTGCTCGCGGTCGGCCCGTTGAACCACTCCATCGTCGGATCGCTGGAGCTGTTCGGCGCCCTCATCCACGGCGCCGACTTCGGCTACGCCGACTGGGCCGGTGCCCTCGGATGGGCCGTGCTCGGCAACATCGCCGGCGGCCTCGGCCTGGTCACCGTCATCCGGCTGGTCCAGGTGGGCAGCGAGAAGATCGCGACCGAGCAGCAGCGACCGGACCCGGACTGAGGGCTCGCCCGGCAAGGACCTTGCCGATCTGCGACCATGAGGACATGCACGTGACCTTGACGTTCGACAACGGTCCGTGCCCCGGGGTCACCGACGAGGTGCTCGACGTGTTGGAGAACCGGGCGGTGCCGGCCACGTTCTTCGTGGTCGGGTCGATGCTGGCGCGCGAGGGCGGCCGCGCCCTGGCGGAGCGGGCCCGGGCCGAGGGGCACTGGATCGGGAACCACACGTGGTCGCACTCGACCCCGCTCGGCGCCGACCCCGACCCCGCCTACGCCGAGGCCGAGATCGAGCGCACCCAGGAGCTGATCGGCGATCTCGCCCACCCGAGGCGCTGGTTCCGACCCTTCGGCCAGGGCGGCCACATCACCCCCGACCTGCTGAGCCGGGCATCGGTCGATCTGCTCGAGCGGGGCGGGTACACCTGCGTCCTGTGGAACTCCGTCCCGTGCGACTGGGAGGACACCGCGGGCTGGGTCGACACCGCGCTGCACGAGGCCACGCTGCTCGACCACGCCGTCGTCGTCGTCCACGACCTCCCGACCGGGGCCATGGACCACCTCGGCCGGTTCATCGACGGCGTCCACGAACACGGCGGCACCTTCGTCCAGGAGTTCCCCGCCGATGTGATCGCCATCGACCGCGGCCACCCCGGCGACCTGCGAGGCATCGTCCACCCGTGACCGCGACCCAACCGTCTCGGCCCTCGCGGCTGCACCACCACGCCTACGTCTCGGCCGACCTCGAGGCGACGCGTGCCTTCTACGAGGACGTGGTCGGGCTCCCGCTGGTGGCCACCTGGTGCGAGGCCGGAGGCGACGCCTCGGCCGGATCCGACTACTGCCACGCCTTCTTCGAGCTGGGCGACGGCTCGGCGCTGGCCTTCTTCCAGTTCGCCGATGCCGACGCCCGGACCGCGTTCACCCCGGCGCCCAGCAGCCCCTTCGATCACATCGCGCTGGCGGCGGAGCCCGAGGTGCAGGACGAGATCCGGGCCCGGGCCGAGGCGGCGGGCGTCGGGCACCTGACCATCGACCACGGCTACTGCACGTCGCTCTACCTCAGCGACCCCGACGGGCTGATCGTCGAGCTCACGGTCGATCTGCCCGCCGCGGTCACCGCCGAGGCGGTTGCTTCTCGACGTCGCGACGCGCACGCCGCCCTGGCCCGGTGGCTGGCCGGCGACCACGCCGACACCAACCCGTACCGCCCCCACTGACCGCGCCGGGGTTGTACACCGGCGGCGCTGGGCCGGGGGCGGTGCGGCTCGATGGCGGCCGATCAGCGGGCGACGGCCTGGCGCTCCGCCACCGTCATCGGGAACTGGGTGGTGCGGCTGGCGTCGGCGAGCTGGCCGCCGGTGCCATCGGACGCGGTCCACGAGATCGACCACGTGATGGTGGCGGTGGCGTCGTAGGCGGCGCGGGACTGGTAGGTGTGGCGGCAGTCGGTGTGCTGGGTCGCCTCCGGCCGGGCGTCGTCGTACGGGGTGCCAGGGCCGTCGCAGGTCACCACCGTGCCGTCGCCCATGTCCCACGTCACCGACTGCGGTGTGGCGGTGGCGGTGACCGACAGCCCCGGGCCGCCGCCGACGCCGGCGATGGCCGCGGTGGCGGTGAGCGGCTGCCAGGCCGCGGGGTCGAGCCACATCCAGGTGTCGATGCCGACCATCTGGTCCCGGGTGATGGCCGGGCTGGTGTGGGGTTCGGGGTAGACGAGCGGGAGCTCGTCCCGGGCCCGGGCCGCGAGGTCCCCGGCACTGAGGACCGAGACGCCGGGGGCGTAGAAGAACAGCCGGCTCACCACCTGCTGGCCGCCGGCGTCGTCGCAGAGCAACCAGTAGCCGACGTTCTCCTGCAGGTCGGTGGCCACGTCGCCCACCGCGAACTGGACCGTGTCGGGCCGCAGATCGTGGACGGCGCAATCGAGCCGCCCACCACGCGGCGCCGGCTGCGACAACGTCCCATCCCGGCCGACGATCAACACCACCGACCCGTCGGCGTTCTGGTGAGCCGTCCGTAGTCGTCGAAGATCCTTGCCGCATGCAGCAGAGCAGTCTGCGGTCGCCACAACGATGACTAGAGCGCACCGACACCACAGGATCAGAGCATCCGTCGCATTCGGGTCCCCCTCACGCTAGTGTCCGTCAGTTCTTGCAACCTTCCACTGACCATCGACCAGCGCGAACTCGTTGCGCGTGTCGACACATCGTCACCGGCGTCATTCGATCACACCGACTCGCGAGTACGTCGTCGATGAGCACCAGCCCATCCACTGTGCATTCGAACACCACGCAGCCGTCGTGGCGCGATCAGGACCGTTTCGATCAATTCGCGGCCGGAACTGCGTCGGATCCTCGGGACGCACGAGTTGCGCCTGGCCCTCGATCGCAGCTCCGAGATGCCGTCGAGCAGTCCGTTCCTGCGCCTCGCCTGTGAAGTACTCGTCGATCAGCGGATTGGTCGGTCGGGGCGGCCACGATCTCCACGAAGGCGTCCCACTGGTCGTAGAACGCCTGCTCGACGGCGGCTTTGGGGTCCTCGGTCGTGGTGGTCGGTCGGCGGCGGTGGTCGACGTCGGTGGTGGGTTCAGTGGCGGGGACGGTGACGCTCGAGGTGTCGTCAGCGCCGCCGCCGCATGCCCCGGCGAACAGCGCCAGCCCCACCAGCAGTGTCCCGATCTGCGTGGTTCGCACGGTGGCCCCCGTCCGCCGGTGAAAGTTTCCGAAAAGGTACGAAACGAACCACCGCCCGTCAACCCCGCGGCGCCCGTCACCGGGAGATTCGACAGCGCGGTCTCGGTCTCCTCGTCCACGTTGTCGCTGTGACGTGGCGCTTTGCCGACCACCGCTCCGAAGACGCTGCCACCGACACTGTGGAACACTTCGGGCACGACCACCACCACCACCGCCACCATGACGGTCGATCCGATCGCACCGTCGCTCGGCGCCGAGATCCGCGGCATCGATCTGGCCGCCGCCGACGACGAGCTCCACGCCGCCGTCCACCAGGCGATGCTCGACCACAAGGTGCTCGCCATCCGGGACCAGGGCCACCTCACACCGGAGCAGCACAAGGCGTTCGCCAGCCGGTGGGGCGAGCTCGACATCCACGGCTACGCCCCGGCGATCAGCGACGAGCACCCCGAGATCCTCGACATCCACAACCGGGGCAAGCGCTACACCATCACCGAGGCGTGGCACACCGACGTCACCTGGAAGGCGAAGCCGCCGCTCACCAGCCTCCTGCTGGCCCGGGAGATCCCGCCCACGGGGGGCGACACCATGTTCACCAACCTCGAGCTGGCGTACGACTCGCTGTCCGAGGGCATGAAGCGCCTGCTCGACCCGCTGCAGGCGCTCCACGGCCCGCCCGAGGTCTTCATGAAGATGAGCGGCAAGGCAGCCACCGAGTGGGTGACGCATCCGGTCATCCGCACCCACCCCGAGACCGGGCGCAAGTGCATCTACGTCAACGTCGCGTTCACCAAGCACTTCGCCGACATGACCGTGGCCGAGAGCAGGCCACTGCTCGAGTGGCTCTACGAACGCTGCCACCGCCCCGACTTCACCTGCCGGATCCAGTGGGAACCGGGAACGCTCGTCATGTGGGACAACCGGTGCACCCAGCACTACGCCATCCACGACCACGGCGACGCGGTGCGGAACATGCACCGTGTCACCGTGCTCGACCCCATCGCTCCTGCCTGAACCGGACGAACCGGTACATCACGGCTTCCGGACTGGCCGAATCCGAGGATTCCGCCGGTCTGGGCCTCATGTCGGGCTCGCTCCGTGCCGAAGGAACCGAGGTGAGAGGGAGGATCCTTCGCCTCGACGAGGCCGCGCGTCGCCACGCGT
Source organism: uncultured Acidimicrobiaceae bacterium (assembly GCA_963747745.1). Lineage (GTDB taxonomy): Bacteria > Actinomycetota > Acidimicrobiia > Acidimicrobiales > Salinilacustritrichaceae > Salinilacustrithrix. Next base: position 48,862 of record CAVVGJ010000021.1, on the reverse strand, counting down.
CACGCTCGTTCCTGGCCGTGGGCCTCCCCGCCTGCGCCGTCGTCGCGGTGGCCGGCGAGCCACTACGAGGCTGGCTCCTCGTCGCCCTCATCGTGGCGACCGCGCTGGCGGGCGTCGTGTCGCTGCGCGCCGATCCCGATCGGCGCAACCCGGCCTGGTTCCTCACCGCCGGCGCGGTGCTCCTGGTGCCGGCCTACATCCTCTGGTACCCGGCCCGGCTGCAATGGCACCTCGACCTCGGCTCACCCTCGATCGCCGACTGGCTCTTCCTCGCCGGCTACGCCGCCTTCATCGTCGGCCTGGCCCGCCTCATCGGGCTGCGGAACCGGGCCGGGCGCGACGTGGATGTCCTCGACACCTTGATCATCGGGGTCGGCCTGGGGGTCCTGGTCTGGGTCATCTTCGTCGGCCCCTACCTCAACGACGACACCATGAGCCTGGCCGCCAAGCTGGTGGCGATCTCCTACACGGTCGTGGACCTGCTGCTGCTCGGTGCCCTGATCCGCATCCTGGTGCAGGACGGTTTCGCGTCGACCGGCGACAAGCTCCTCACCGCCTGGGTCTGCTCCCAATTGCTGGCCGACCTCTACTACTCCGTGACGACGCTGCGAGGGACGTTCACGCTCGCCAGCCCGGCCGCGGTCGGCTACTGCCTGTCCTTCGTGTTCCTCGGCTCGGCCCTGCTGCACCCGTCGACGACGATCCCGCCCACGTCGCGACGACCCCAGCCGCTGTCCGGCTTCCGCCGCTTCGCCGTGGTCGTGCCGGCCACCCTCATCGCCCCCGGCGTCTTGATGGTGCTCGGCACCCGGGCGGGCAGCCAGGAGATCGCCATCGTGGCCGTGCTGTCGGCGGCGCTGTTCGCACTGGTCCTGCTCCGCATCTGGCACCTCATGGTCGACGTCGAGGAACACCGACGCACCCAGCGCCAGCTCACGGCGTCGATCGAGCAGCAACAACGGCGCACCGACGAGAACCGCGCCCTGCTGGCCACGCTGCGCGAACGACAGATGCTCGCCGAGCGGCTCTCCCGCATCCAGCGCAAGATCTCCACCCGGGCCCCGCTGCAGGAGGTGCTCGACGCCATCACGCAGGGAGCGGCAGAGCTGCTCCACGACGACGTCGCCGCCCTCCGGCTCATCGACGAGGACGACCCGGGCACCATGGTCATGGTCGCGTCGGTCGGGGTCGACGAGGAGATCATCCGGAACCAGAGCCGGCTCCCGGTGGGCGAGGGAGTCGGCGGTCGAGCCATCGTCGACAACCGGCTCTGCATCCAGGACAGCTACGGCGACTGGGAGGGCGCCATCACGTCGTTCGTCCGGGGAGGACTGCAGACGGCGATGGCCGCGCCGGTCCGCATGGGTCCCACGGCCATCGGCAGCCTCGTGGTCGCCACCCACCAGGTCGACCGGCGGTACTCGATGGCGGAACAGGACGCGCTGACCAGCTTCGCCGAGCACGTCGGCCTCGCCCTGAACGACGCCCGCTCCGTGCGGGCGCTGAACGATGCCCTGGAGCGCGCCGTCCACCAGGCCATGCACGACGAGCTCACCGAGTTGCCCAACCGGGCCTGCTTCTACGACCGCACCGAGCAGGCCCTTCGGCTGGGCCGGCGAGAGGGCAGCGCCACCGCGGTGCTGCTGTTCGACCTCGATCGCTTCAAGGAGATCAACGACACGCTCGGCCACCGCTACGGCGACCGTGTCCTGCAGGCCATCGGTCCCCGGATCAGGCCGCTGCTGCGCGAGTCCGACACCCTGGCCCGGCTCGGCGGCGACGAGTTCTGTGTCCTCCTCCCCCACACCGAGGGCCTCGCCAGCGCCATGCGGGTGGCGGAGCGCATCACCCTGGCCCTCGAGGAACCGCTCGAGGTCGAAGGCATGACGCTGGTGGTGGCGGCCAGCTGCGGCGTGACGGTCGCACCCCACCACGGCGACACCGCCGACCTGCTCCTCCAACGAGCCGACGTCGCCATGTACCTGGCCAAGACCTCTCACCTCAGCGTCGCCGCCTACGAGGACCACCTCGACCGCAACACCCCCGACCGGCTCGCCCTGGTGAGTGACCTGCGCCGGGCGATCGCCAACGACCAGCTCGTCCTCCACTTCCAGCCCCAGGTCACGATGCGCACCGGCGCCGTCGAGGGCGTCGAGGCGCTGGTTCGCTGGCAGCACGACCAACACGGCCTGCTCGCCCCCGAGTCGTTCATCGCCATCGCCGAGGACACCGGCCTCATCCACCCCATCACCAGCTGGGTCCTCGACGAGGCCCTCCACCAACTCGGCCGTTGGCTCGCCCTCCCCGACCTCGACCTCGACGACGACTTCACCGTGGCGGTGAACGTGTCAGCACCCAGCCTTCTCGACGAATCGTTCGCCGTCGAGGTCGGCGTGGCCCTCGAGCGGCTCGGCATCCCGCCCCACCGCCTGCTGCTCGAGATCACCGAGACGACGATCATGGCCGATCCGGCCCGGGCGCAGTGCGTGCTCGATTCCCTGGCCGGCCTCGGAGTCCAGTTCGCCATCGACGACTTCGGCACCGGCTACTCGTCACTGGCGTCGCTCAAGGACCTCGCCGTCCATCACCTCAAGATCGACAAGTCCTTCGTGCACCGCATGCACGAGGACCCCGACGACGCCACGATCGTGCGATCGGTCATCGAGCTGGGGCACACGCTGGGCCTGCGGACCATCGCCGAGGGCGTGGAGACCACGACGGTGTGGGACCTGCTCGACACGCTCGGCTGCGACTCGGCGCAGGGCTTCCTCGTCGCCCGCCCCATGGCCGCCGGGGACGTGGCGGCATGGCTGGGCGCCCACCAGCGGACACTCGGCTTCGTCGGCTGAACCGCCCCCGGTCCCGCCGCCCTGGGACCTCCGACTCTCCCCGTCGAGGCCGACTCGGTCCACGATGAGGCGGTGGCCATCGAGTCGACGTGGGTGCAGCGAGCGGGCGTCTTCCTCGCCGGCGTGACCGCCACCACGATCGGCGTCGGCTTCGTGCCCTTCCTCGTCGACGGTGCGAGCGTGCGAGCCTTCGCGGCCGTGGTCGCCACGGTCGCCGGGCTCGTGTTGGTGGTGCAGAGCGCCCGCCGGCCCCACGGCTTCGGCCGCTACCTCGCGCCCATCGGCGCCGTCGTCGTGACGGGTGTGGTGGTGTGGACACTGGCGCCGGCCGTGATGGTCACCAACCGCCCGGCCACCGAGGTGACCGCCACCCCTGACAGCCGGGGCCTCGACTACGAGACGGTGACGGTGACCACCGCGGACGGCGTTCACCTGGCGGGGTGGTACGTCCCGTCCACCAACCGGGCTGCGGTCGTGCTCCGCCACGGCGCCGGCTCGACCCGCTCGGCCGTCCTCGACCATGCCGCGGTGCTCGCCCGGAACGGCTTCGGCGTGCTGCTGCTCGACGCTCGGGGCCACGGCGACAGCGCGGGAACGGCGATGGACTTCGGCTGGTACGGCGACGCCGACATCGCGGCGGGCGTCACGTTCCTGGTCGAGCGGGACGACGTCGACGCGGACCGAGTGGGATCGGTCGGGATGTCGATGGGCGGCGAGGAGGCGATCGGGGCGGCGGCCTCCGACCCTCGGATCCGCGCCGTCGTCGCCGAGGGGGCAACCAACCGGGTCGCCGCCGATGAGGCCTGGCTCTCCGACGTCTACGGCATCCGGGGTTGGATCCAGGAGGTCCTGGAGGTGCCCCAGGACACGCTGACCGATGTACTCACCTCGGCCCACGAACCGATCTCACTGCGACGGGCCGTGGCCACCAGCCAGGCCCGGTTCCTCCTGATCACCGCTGGCGACGTTCCCGACGAGGGGCACGCGGCCGCCGCCATCGCCGCCGCGGCTCCAGACCGCACGGAGGTGTGGACGGTCCCCGGGGCCGGACACACCAAGGGCCTCCGCGTGGCAGGCGCCAAGTGGGAGCGTCGGGTCATGACCTTCCTCGACGCCACCCTGCTCGGCGGGTGAACGCCCGCCGCGACCGAGGACTCATCGCTCTCTCATCTCCATCTCACCCGAGCTGGCTACATTGCCCGCTCACGGGTTCCCTGATGACCCACGTCGAGAGATCCACCCATGGCGGACCAGAGAGCGGCAGGCGCGCGACCCTTCCTCGAACGCGACCTCGAGCTCGACCTGGTCCTCAGCCTGGCCTCGGAGGTGGCGGCCGGCAGCTCACGCATCGCCGTGGTCACCGGAGAGTCGGGGGTGGGGAAGTCACGTCTGTGCCAGGAGGTCGCCGACCGCCTCCCCGGTGAGTGGTGTCGCGTCGTGTACCACCGGGTGGGCCCCGAGCCAGCACCCGAGGGTCCCGCCCTGGTGGTGGTGGAGGATCTCCACGACGCCGACCCGGACACCGGCGACCAGATCCGCACGCTGCTCGCCGGCGAGGCCGCGGTGCTGGTGATCTGCACCCATCGCCTCGGCGTCGCCGACCGATCCGACTCGTCGCGCACCGCAGCCTTCTCGCTGCTCCGCACACCCGGCGTGGTGGAGGTCCACCTCTCGCCGCTCAGCGAGGGCGCCACGATCGAACTCGCCCGGCAGCTGGGCTCCGACGTGGGCGACGAGGAGGCGCGCCGTCTCCACGAGCGAACCGGTGGCAACCCCTTCTTCATCGAGGAGCTGACGAGACGGGCTGATGCACCGGTGCCGTGGACCATCACCGCCTCGGTCATGGACCGGGTCGAGGTGCTGCCCGACGAGGCCCGCACCGCCATCGAGGCCCTGGCGGTGGCGGGACGCGCCGTGTCACGGTCGGTCCTCGACCAGGTGGCGGGGAGCGCCCGCTCGATCGGGCCCGAGCTCGTCGACCGCCACCTGGCGATCACCAGCGGCCGGGAGATCCGGTTGCGGCACGAGATCGTCGGCGAGGTGGTGGCCGAGGGCCTCGCCGAGCACCGGGTCCGCTCGCTGCATCGAGGCCTGGCCGATGCGTTGCTGGACCAGCCATCGCCACCCGCGCACCGCGTCGCCCACCACCTCCTCGCGGCCGGAGACCAGTGCGCCGCGGCCACGTGGGCCCTGGCGGCCGCGCGGGAGGCGGTCGTCCAGCGACGGTTCGCCCGGGCGGTCGAGTTGTTCCGCAGCGCCCTCGACGACGGGACGGCGCATCCGGGCGACGTGCTCGAGCAGGCCGCCGTGACCGCGGCCCAGGCGGGACGGACACGTCTGGCCGAGCGGTGGGCCCACCGAGCCGAGGCCGCCTACCGCGCCGCCGGCGACCCGCACCGAGCCGCGGCGCTGTGGTTGGACGCCAGCCTGACCTACGCGCGCCGACCCCCGATCGATCTCGACGAGCTCAGCCCCGACGCGGCCGCCCGACTCGCCGCTGACGCCGATGCCCTGGCCCGTGCCGGCGACATCGCCCAAGCTCGGGACGCGGCGATCCGGGCGGCAGACATCGCGATGGAGCAGGACGACTCGGCCGCCGGAGGCGCCGCGGCCCGCGCCCTGCTGCTGGCCGGTGAGCCGGCCGAAGCGGTGGCCCGGCTCGAATCGCTGCGGGTCGCCGCCATCCTGGCCGACAACCCGGTGGACGAGGCGCGACGCAGCTTCGACCTGGCCCGCTGCGCGTCCGCCCTCGGCGACCAGACCGCAGCCGAGGCCCACCAGCGGGCCGGGTTGGCGGCCATGGCCCGCGTCCCCGAGAGCGGCGAACGGCCCCTCTCGCAGGCCGGGCTCGCCGCCCTGCTCGCCACCTCGGGCCGACTCGCCGAGGCCGAGGCCGTGGCCGAGCCCCTCCTCGACGACCCGAACGCCACCGTGGCGACCATCGCCGGCCTACCCCTGACGACGGTGGATCTGGCCTGTGGTCGGCTCGACCGAGCCCGCCGCTGGCTGGCCGCCATCGCGCCCTACCGATCCATCGCCGGCCCCGATCTGTTCGGCGTCGTGCTGGCCCAGCAGGCGCTGCTCCACCTCCGCAGCGGCGACCTCGATCGGGCGGCGAGTGTGCTCGACGACGCCGAGACGTGGATCGGGGGTCGGTTCGACATCTCCAAGATCGACCGCCTCGAGGTGTCGATCCGCGTCGCGGTGCTGCGCCGCGACGGCACCGCGCTCGACCGGCTGGTCGGCGAGGCCGGGCGGCTGGCCGAGGCCCCCGGGGCCGGACCCGGCCTGCACGGGATCGCCGCCCTCGCCACCGGGCTGCGGGAATCGATCCGGGGTGCCCACGCCCTCGCCCTCGCCCACCTCGAGACATCCGCCCGCCAGCTGGCGGCGTGCCCTCGACTCGTCCAGGCCGCCGATGCGTGGTGCGATGCCGCGCTGGCCGCGCTCGCCACCGGTGATCGCGAGCGGGCCCGCGCCGCGCTCGAGGCCGCCGCGACGACGGCCCCGTCCCCGGGTCCCGCGCACGACCGGGCGGCCGCCATCCTGGCCCGGTTGGCCTCGACACCGGCGACCGTTCAGGTCGTCGAGCGGCTCACACCCCGGGAGCGATCGGTGATCCGCCTGGTGGCCGCAGGGCTGACCAACAAGGAGATCGCAGCCGAGCTGCACCTGTCGGACAAGACGGTGCGCAACCAGCTGTCCCTGCTCTTCGCCAAGCTCGGCATCGAACGCCGCAGCCAGGCCGCCGCCTTGGCGGTCCGCCACGGGCTGGCCGCCGAGCCGGGGCGTGGGGGCTGACGCCACCACCCCCGGCTCGGAACAACCAACCAACCCGACCGGCAGGGGATCCACCGGCAGGAGACCGCTGAGGATGGGTCAGGCGACCGAGAACACCTTGTACATGTCGTGCGACATGGCATGCGGCGGGCCACCGGCCCGGTCACTCATGAAACAGACCACGGCGTAGGTGTGACCCGACTCGAACGGGACCTCGAAGGTGCCCTTGCTCCCGGGACCGAACACACCGGACATGGCGAAGTCGAAGTTCACCTGTGAGGCGTCGAGGTCCGCGGGCGGTGGCGTGTTCTCGTCGGAAGCGAGGATGTCGGGGAAGTCCTTCTCCACCGTGGCCGCGTCGTTGGTACCGAAGTCCACGATGATCGCGTGGTGGAACTGGTCGGGGCCCTCGTTGGAGAAGGTGTAGGTCCCCGGACCCTGGGGGTCGATCTCGAACGAGTAGTCCTTGGCCGTGATGGTGCCGACGGTGTCGGGGAAGGCGACGTCGCCCTGTGGTTCGGTGACCGTCAGCGACGTGGCGTGCATGGCGTCCTTGCTCGACGGTCCGTCCGACTCGGGACCTGAGGTCCAGGCCACGTAGTCACCCGGTTCGAGCGTGATCGTCGACGTCTCCGTGGCGTCGTTGCCGTCGATGATCTGCACACCCGCGTTGTTGAGGACCCAGTCCGGGAACGGGCCGCCGTCGAGGACGGGGGCGAAGCTGTCGATGAACGAGTCGGTGTGGTCGGCACCGTCGACCTGGGTGAAGTTGGCGTCGGTGTTGGCCCCGGTCTGGTTGTCGACCGAGATCTCGACCACGCCACCCGGGATCGAGTCCTGCGACAGCTCGATACCGTCTGCCGTGAGCGTGACCTGGAGCTGCGAGGCCGAGGCCGCCTCCGTGGTCGACGTCGCCTCCGCCGCTGTGGTGGTCGTCGAGTTGGCGTCGCCGGAGACGGCGGTTCCGGTGTCGTCGTCACCGCAGGCGGCGACCAGCACGGCCATCAGGGCCACGCCGGCGAGCAGTCGACTGGGGGTGCGCATGTTCGGGTCGCTCCATTTCGTTCGAACGCTGCGCACGGGCGCGCAGCCTGGCGATTGTCGAGGGTGACCACGGCGTGCGCATGGGACATCTGTCCCTATTTGTTGGGACCTTCGGGCGAGACGGACGAACCGTCCATCTGCCACGCTGCAGGGCACGGAGGTGGTGCCCGATGGCAACGCGATGGGTCTACGGATTCGAGAACCTCGATGCGGCCAAGGCCGCGGTCGACGACGACTGGGACCGCGTCCGCGGCCTGCTCGGCGGCAAGGGAGCGAACCTCGCCGACATGGCGTCCCTCGGCATCCCCGTACCGCCGGGCTTCACCATCACCACCGAGGCGTGCAACGCCTTCACCGCCGCCGGCGGTGAGCTCCCGGAGGGCCTGTGGGACGAGGTCGTCGAGGCCATGCACGTGGTCGAGAAGACGGCCGAGCACACCTACGGCTCCGACGAGGACCCCCTGCTGGTGTCGGTCCGCTCGGGCGCCAAGTTCTCGATGCCTGGCATGATGGACACCGTCCTCAACGTGGGCATGAACGATGCCGTCGCCCGGGCGATGATCGCCAAGACCGGCGACGAGCGCTTCGTGCTCGACTCCTACCGTCGCTTCGTGCAGATGTACTCGATCGTGGTGCTCGGCCTCGACAGCGAACCGTTCGAGCACGTGCTGCGCGAGCAACGCGGCCAGCACGGTGTCTCCAACGACGCCGACCTCCCCGTCGATGCCTTGCAGGCCACGGTCGATGCGTTCAAGGCCCAGGTCGAGCGCCGTTCGAGCATCCCGTTCCCCACCGATCCCATGGAGCAGCTGCGGCTGGCCATCGAGGCCGTGTTCGGCTCGTGGAACAGCAAGCGCGCCAACGACTACCGCCGCGCCTCCAACATCCCCGACGACCTCGGCACCGCGGTCAACATCGTGGCCATGGTGTACGGCAACACCGGCGACCGGTCCGCCACCGGCGTGGTGATGTCGCGCGACGCCAACACCGGCGAGGCCCAGCTCGAGGGCGACTACCTGATCAACGCCCAGGGCGAGGACGTGGTGGCCGGCAACCGGCCCACCAAGCCCATCTCCGAGCTGGCCGACGACCTGCCGGCGGCGGCCGCCGAGCTGGCCGACATCGCCCGGCGGCTCGAGCAGCACTACCGCGACATGCAGGACATGGAGTTCACGATCGAGGACGAACGCCTGTGGCTCCTGCAGACGCGCACCGCCAAGCGCACCGCGCAGGCCGCGGTGCGGGTGGCGGTCGACCAGGCCAACGAGGGCCTCATCACCCGCGCCGAGGCGGTCCAGCGGGTCACCCCCCAGCAGATCGACGTCTTCCTCCACCCCCAGTTCGACGCCAAGGACCTCGCCCGCCTGACGCCGGTGGCGCACGGTCTCAACGTGTCGCCGGGCGCCGCCGTCGGTGTGGTCGCCCTCGACCCCGACCTGGCCGAACGGTGGGCCGGCGAGGGCCGGGCCGTCCTGCTGGTCCGCCACGAGACCAAGCCCGACGACGTGCACGGGATGCTGGCCGCGGTCGGCATCCTCACCTCCGCCGGCGGCCGGACCAGCCACGCCGCCCTGGTCGCCCGCCAGTTCGGCAAGCCGGCGGTCACCGGCGCCGCCGCCATCGACATCGACCTCAACAGCCGGTCGTTCTCCGTCGGCGACACCGTCGTCCACGAGGGCGACTGGGTGTCGATCGACGGCACCACCGGCGAGATCTACGTCGGTGAGGTCTCCACGGTGGCGCCCGACCTCGACAACGAGTGGCTCACCACCCTGCTGGGCTGGGCCGACGAGTTCCGCACGCTCGGGGTACGGGCCAACGCCGACGAACCGGCCGAGGCGGCGCGGGCCCGTTCCTACGGCGCCAGCGGCATCGGGCTGTGCCGCACCGAGCACATGTTCTTCGATCCCGAACGCCTGCCCCTCGTCCAGCGGATGATCACCGCCCCCACGCTGGTCGAGCAGCGGGAGGCGATCGACGCCCTGCTCGAGTTCCAACGCGAGGACTTCGTCGGGATCTTCGAGGCCATGGACGGCCTCCCGGTCATCATCCGCCTGCTCGACCCACCGCTGCACGAGTTCCTCCCCAGCTGGGAGGAACTGCACCGCAAGACCACCGACCTGCAGCTCCGGTTGGCCCACGCCGCCGACCTCGTCACCGTCGAGACCCTGGTCGACGAGTTGTCGGACACCCGGGCGATGCTGTCGCGCGTCGAGGCCCTCCACGAGTCGAACCCGATGCTCGGGCTCCGCGGCGTGCGGCTCGGGATCAAGATGCCCGACCTGACGCGGATGCAGACCCGAGCGATCATCGAGGCCGCCCTGCGGGTGGCGGCCGACGGTGGCGATCCGCAGCCCGAGATCATGGTCCCGCTGGTCAGCCACGCCAACGAGCTGGCCCGCCAGCGCCAGCTCATCGAGGAGACGGCCGAGGCGGCCATGGATGCCGCCGGGCAGCGGATCGAGTACCAGATCGGCACGATGATCGAGGTCCCCCGGGCCGCCCTCACCGCCGATGCCATCGCCGAGCACGCCGACTTCCTCTCCTTCGGCACCAACGACCTGACCCAGACCACCTTCGCCATCAGCCGGGACGACGCCGAGTCCTCGTTCCTGCTCGACTACCTGGCCGAGCGGATCCTGCCCGAGAACCCGTTCGCGTCGATCGACCCCGACGGCGTCGGCCGGCTCATGCGCATCGCCCTCGAGGGGGCCCGCTCCACCAAGGCCCACATCAGCACCGGCGTGTGCGGCGAGCACGGCGGCGACCCGACGTCGATCGCCATGTGCCATGAGATGGGTCTCGACTACGTGAGCTGCTCGGCGTACCGCATCCCCGTGGCCCGACTGGCCGCGGCCCAGGCCGCCCTGGCGTCCCAGGACTGACCCGCCGGCGGTACGCACACGCGTCCAGTTCCAGACGGGTAACTGAAACTGGACGCGGCTCCGTACCAGCAGCAGGAACGGGCGGGCGCGACAACGAAGTGATCTCTCGAAGAAACCTGACGCCCATGTCAGGCTTGTCGAAGGGGTCTCTCCATGCGTCGTTCTCGCCCACTCATCGTCGCCGTCCTGGCGGGCACCCTCCTGCTCGGCACCGGTGGCGTCGCCCGCGCCATGAGCGACGGCTTCTACGACCCCGCCAACCAGCGCTGTGACCCGGAGGCCAACGACACCCACAACGCCGACACCGCCCAGGAGGGGTGCCAGAACGCCACCCTCTTCCTCGCCAACGGCGACTGGGAGGTCGTCCGGGTGGGCACGCTCCAGACGCCCGAGGGGACGACGGTGCACGACGTGGTGGTCGACGGTGACTTCGACGTGTCGCAGGTCGACCCCACCCGTGGCGCCATCGTCTACTTCGGCGCCGACGACAACCTCGACCGGGGCGAGCACGACGGTGCGTCGGGGATCGGCAACGGGCCGAGCGACGGCGGGGGCATCCGCATGTACCTCGATCCGGCCTCGGTGCAGCGCTGGGTCGACGCCGTGTCCAGCGGCGACACCGCGTCGCTCCAGACCCACCCCCTGCCCCTGGTCTCGGCCGGCACCGGGGCCTGCGCCGACGGCGTGTGCTTCTCGACCACCACCGAGCGACGGACGGTGTACCAAGGGGGCGACGACAGCGCGCACCGCGACGCCTCCGACTACGACGGCGTCCGGTGGTCCCCGGACACCTGCGGCGGCCCCTCCCAGACCTCCGCCGACTGCGACGACCCGACCACTCCGGACGACCAGGAGGACATCACGTACTGGAACGACCAGGTCGGCACCGTCTCCGCCGAACCCGGCGTGCAGGTGTACGAAGATCCCGATCCGGAGGGCTCCCCGGAGGGCCCGTACCCGCTGCCCGCCGCCTACGTCGGCACGTGCGGCGCCATGCTCGGCGGGGGTGACCTCGCCGCGCCCGACTCGCCCGTGACCAACGACGCCGGCCAGATCGACGCCCGCCAGGGCTGTGACTAGGCGCCGGCTGGTGCGCCTCCGACTGGCCACCGCCGCCGTCGCCGCCGCGGTCGGCATCACGGTCCTCGCACTGCCGGCCGCCCACGCCGACGAGACCGGTTCCTGCGACTGGCCCATGTACGGGCGCGACCTCGGACACAGCTTCGCGGCGCCGGCGGGATGCACCGCGCTGTCGCCGCTCACCGCGCCGACCATCGCACCGCAGTGGGCGCTGCCGGCCACCGACTCGGTCACCGCGGCGCCCACCGTCGTCGACGGCGTCGCCTACGTGGGTGATTGGAGCGGTGCCTTCCACGCCGTACCGGTCGACCAGACCGGCCCCGCCACACCGGCGTGGTCCTTCCAGGTCGACGATGCCAGCGGTGTCGCCTTCGGTCGCATCGTCTCCACCGCCGCCGTCGTCACCGTCGACGGCACGCGGGTGGTCGTCTTCGGCGGGGGCGCCACCATCTACGTGCTCGACGCCGCCGACGGTCGGGAACTGACCCGGCTCTGCCTCGACCCCCGCGCCGACCCGGCCCTCCGGTGCCAGGGATCGCCCGACGGCGTGCAGATCGAGGTCGAGTCCTCCCCCGCCGTGATCGTCGACGGCCGGCAGGCCCAGGTGGTGGTGGGCCTCGACGTCCACAACCATCCCGACGTGGGCCGCACCGGTCTGGTGTCCAGCACCCTGCGCCACCGGGCCGGGGTGTGGACGCTGGAGCCGGAATGGAAGTTCGATCCCGAGGGCGGCACCGGAGACGGCGCCACCTACGTGGGCCAGGACCTGCTCACCCGCGGCAGTGGAACCGGCTCCGGCTGCGCCAGCGTGTGGGGGTCGCCCGCGGTGGATCCCGACTCGGGGCTGGTGTTCTTCGGGACCGGCTCGTGCGGGACGCCCGGCGTCGAGGTCGGCGAGGACGCCTGGGCCCTCGACCTGCACACGGGTCGCCTGGCGTGGCACTACGACACCCCCCGCACCAACGAGGACTGGGACGACGACTACGGGGCGTCGCCCAACCTCTTGCCGGGTGGCCTCGTCGGCATGGGCAGCAAGGACGGCACCTACTACGCCTTCGACCGGCGCTCGGGAGCGGTGGCCTGGGCGTCCCACGTCGGCCAGTCCGGTCACGTCCAGGACGGCTTCGCGGTGGGTGGCATCATCGGGACACCCGCGGTCGGCGCGGTGGCGGGACGACCGGCCGTGTTCGCCACCACCGCCCTGTCCACGCCGATCGCCCAGCCCCTCGACGAGGGGAACCCGGGCCAGTGGGCCGACCGATCGCTCGCCGAGGACCCGGGCCGGATGCTGTCGCTGAGCGCGATCGACGCCGCCGACGGCACCGTCCTGTGGCGTGCGCCCCTGTCGCGCCAGAGCTACGGCGCCCCGACCGTCGCCGGTGGGGTGGTCCTGGTTCCCTCCACGTTCTCGGCCGAGTTGCTGGCCTTCGACGCCGGCACCGGCGCCATGCTCGCCGCCATGCCCGTCGTCGGCGCGCCCTCGTCGTCGCCCACCATCGTCGGCGACACCATCTACCTGGGCACCGGGACCCGCACCAGCGACCTGGAGTTCAAGGCCTTCGGCGCCAGCGCGGCCGAGACGTTCCTGGGCGCCTCTCCCCTGTCGCCGGCCAGCGGGCTGTTCGCCTTCCGGGTGACGGGCTCGGTGCTTGCGGGCGGTGTGCGTCCTTCGGGGTGAACGCGAAGATCTGGCAATTTCCATGACGGGTCCGTAATGTGTTCGTAACGCATCCGCAATCTCAAGGAGTTGCCCCCATGTCCCGGACCCGCACCGTCCTGCTCGCCGGCACCGTCGCCGGCGCCGCCATCCTCGGTGGCGGTGGCCTCGCCGCCGCATCGAGCACGGGCGACCACGCCTCGACCCAGTACACGACCGACACCGCCAAGGCCGACCTCGAGGTCCATGACGCCACGACGGACGACACCGAGTCCCAGGCCGTCGAATCCGACGCCGCCGACCAGACCAGCACCGACCAGACGGCCACGGATCAGGACAGCACCGACCAGAGCAGCCACCGACCAGAGCGCCACCGATCAGACCGCCACCGACCAGCCCACCGATCAGGCCACCGGGAACGCGGTGTCGGACGCGGCCCGCAGCATCGAGCCCGGCCCCGATCACGGTCCCGCGGTGAGCGCCATCGCCAAGGCCCAGCACGCCGACACGCAGACCGCGGCGACGGCCGACACCACCTCCGACGACCAGACCGAGGCTCGCGGCGACGTCGACGACGACAGCAACGAGACCCACGGCCAGGGCGACGAGGCCCACCAGGACAGCTGATCCCGGCCGACACCACCCGCCGGTTGACGGCCAGCACCCAGGACGTGGGGCGCTGGCCGTCAAACGGTCCGGGCACCGGCCACCCGCGGGGCGACGGGGGCAGTGGCACGCTGGGGGCATGGAACGCAACGACCACGGTGGCGAGCTGGCCCTCGCCGTGCTGCGCCAGTACGGCGTCGAGACCCTCTACACCCTGTCGGGGGGCCACATCTTCCCGTTCTACGACGCCGCCTCCCAGCGGGAGCCGAACGTGCGGATCCTCGACACCCGCCACGAGCAGACCGCCACGTTCGCGGCCGAGGCCTCGGCCAAGCTGACCCGCAAGGTGGGTGTCGTCGGTGCTCACGGCCGGGCCCGGCGTCACCAACGGCGTGAGCGCCATCACCAGCGCCGGCTTCAACGGGGCGCCCCTGCTCGTCCTCGGCGGACGGGCCCCGCAGGGGCGGTGGGGCTCCGGCTCGTTGCAGGAGTTCGACCACGTCCCGCTGCTGGCCCCGATCACCAAGCACGCCGCCACGGTGGCCAGCACCGAGCAGATCCCGGGCGCGGTCGCCGATGCCGTGACGCGGGCCCTCACCCCGCACCGGGGCCCGGTGTTCCTCGACTTCCCCATGGACGTCATCTTCGGGACGGCGGCGTCCGAGATCCCCGCCGCGTCCACTCCTCGCGGTGAGGATCCCGACCCCGATGCCGTGCGGCGCGCCGCCGACCTGCTCGCCGGCGCCCAGCGACCCGCCATCGTCGCCGGATCGGACGTGTGGTGGGAGGGGGCCAGCGAGGCGCTGGTGGCCGCGGCCGAGGCGCTGCGCGTGCCCGTGTTCCTCAACGGCCTGGGCCGGGGATCGGTCCCGGCCCGTCACGAGCTGGCCTTCAGCCGGACCCGCGGCATGCTCAAGACCGACGCCGACGTCGTGGTGGTCATCGGCACACCGCTGGACTTCCGCCTCTCCTTCGGTCGCTTCGGCGACGCCCAGGTCGTCCACGTCGTCGACCACGCCGACCTCCAGGCCGGACACGTCGAACCGGCCGTGCGGGTGAGCGGCGACCTGGGCTCCGTCCTGCGGGCCTGGGCCGACCACACCGGCGACCGGGCCGACCACGAACCGTGGATCGCCACGCTGACCGACGCCGAGGCCGCCGCCCGGGCCGGCGACGAACCGCTGCTGACCGCGGCCGACAGCCCGATCAAGCCCACCCGCGTCTACGGCGAGCTCCGCACACGCCTCGATCCCGATGCCGTCGTGGTCTGCGACGGCGGCGACTTCGTCAGCTACGCCGGAAAGTACGTCGACGTGCAACAGCCGGGGTGCTGGCTCGACACGGGCCCGTTCGGTTGCCTCGGCACCGGCATGGGCGGCGCCATCGCGGCCCGGGTCACGCACCCCGACCGCCAGGTGGTGGTGCTGCTCGGCGACGGTGCGGCCGGGTTCTCGCTCATGGACGTCGACACCCTCGTCCGCCACCGGCTCCCGGTGGTCATGATCGTCGGCAACAACGGGATCTGGGGGCTCGAGAAGCACCCCATGCAGGCCCTCTACGGCTACGACGTGGCCGCCGACCTCCAGACCGGGTGCCGCTACGACGAGGTGGTGCGAGCGCTCGGCGGCGCGGGAGAGACCGTCACCGACCCGGACCAGGTCGGTCCGGCCATCGACCGGGCGCTGGCCTCCGGGGTGCCGTACCTGGTCAACGTGATCACCGACCCGGCCGACGCCTACCCCCGATCGTCCAACCTGGCGTAGCGGCTCGCGACGGCGACCTAACTTGGCGGCCATGGCCGACGACTCACCGCAGGCACCCGACTTCGACAGCGTGGAGGTGGCGGTCGACGGCGAGCGGGGGACGCTGTGGTTGAACCGTCCCGACAAGCTCAACCCGCTGTCCACCCACACCCTGGCCGAGCTCGAGGAGGCGGCCCGCTGGTTCGACCGTCACCGCGACCTCAAGGTGGTCACGGTGGGTGGCCGGGGTCGGGCGTTCAGCGCCGGCGCCGACCTGGGCGCGTTCTCGGGCCGGGCCGACCGGGCCGACCGCGAGCAGGGATGGCGTACCGCCCGGGCGCTCGAGGAGATGCGAGCGGTGACGGTGGCCCGCCTCCAGGGATGGTGCGTCGGCGGCGGTCTGGTGGTGGCGGCCGCCTGTGACCTCCGGGTGGCCACCGCGTCGCTGCGGCTGTCGATCCCCGAGATCGATCTCGGCATCCCGCTGGCGTGGGGCGGCATCCCTCGACTGGTGCGCGAGATCGGTCCCGCGCTCACCAAGGAGCTGGTCATGACCTGCCGCGAGTTCTCGGCCGAGGAGGCGAGGGCGGCCGGCTTCGTGAACCGGGTCGTCGACGACGGCGACCTCGATGCCGCGGTGGAGGAACTGGTCGCCCAGCTCGTGGCCAAGCCCAAGCTCGCCCTGCTGGCGACCAAGGCCCACACCAACGCCGTCACCGAGTCGATGGTCGGCACCGGCCGCTCGTGGGCCGACGCCGACGGACTCGAGGCCGGCCTCCACGACGACCAGGGCCAACAGGCCCGCCGCGACTACCTGGACCGCCGGCGCTGACCGCTGCGCCGTCGGCCTCAGTCGGTGAGCACGTACCGGGTGCCCACCACGCTGGGGGCGTACCGGCCGCCGGCGAACCGGTCGGCGAGCGCCGCCTTCGCCCGCCACCCCGTGCAGTGGCCGGGGGCGAGGATCTGGGCACCGACCCGTTCGTCGAGATCGCGGACGGTGGCCTCGATGCGGTCCTCGACCGCGGCGCCGGCGAGGTGGTACCCGCCGAGCACGACATCGATCGGGGTGGCCGGAAAGGCCCCCTGGGCACCGAGGCAGGCATTGACGACGCCGGCGTGCGAGCAGGCCGACAGAACCGTGACACCCCGGCCCCGGACATGGCCGGCGAGGAACCGCTCGTCCATGATCAGCGGGTCGGGCGTCGCCTCCTCGCCCCGGAACGACAAATGGCCGGGCAAGCCGGTCTCGTAATCGGTGACCCGCTCGATGGCGCCGCTGCCGTACAGGAGCCCACCGGCCACCGGATGCGGTTCATCGTGCGTCACGACCACGCCGCCGGCGCTGGCGATGGCGTCGACGGTCGGTTCCTCGGGGAGCAACACGACCGTGCCCCACGGCGTCTGGATGCCGCGCTGGTCCGGTCGATCGGGGTGGAGGTCGACGACCGGGTTGGGACGGCCAGCTCGGTGCCGCGCCGCGCTGATGGCCTCGATCACCTCCGGGAAGCCGCCGCTGTGGTCCCAGTGCCAGTGGGACAGGAAGACGGCGTCGATGTCGGCGAGATCGACGGCCAGGCGCTCGGCGTTGGCCAGCCACACGTCGGCGTAGGGACCGACGTCGAACAGGACGGTGGATCGGCGCTCACCCGCCCGGGCGGTGACCAGGGCCGAGAAGCCGTGGCACGCCACGCACAGGTGCCCGAACACCGGAATGCCGGGATGCCCCTCGTGCTGGCGGGTCGGTGCCACCCGGCCCAGCAACGAGGCGATCTCCGGGAGCTGGGGCACGCCGTGGTCGATCGACGACAACGAGTCGGTCTCGTTGTCGACCACCACGGTGAGCAACAGCTCGTCGAGCTCGATCGATCGGACCGTCTCGGCCATGGTCAGCCCCTCCTTGCGTGTCGTCACCTCTGGCCGACCCGCCATCGGAGCGTAGCGATGCAGGACCTTCGGCCCTGGAGGGCGGGACCCCGGCCTGACCTAATGGGATCATGGGTACATCGAGGGGTCACCGTCTGGTGGCGCTCGTGGGGGCGCTCGGCATCGTCATGGCGGCATGCGGTGGCGGAAGTGGCGGCACCACGAGCAACGGCACCAACAGCACCGGCAACACGGATGGATCGAGCACCACGGTCGATGCGGGCACCCCCGTGTCGGGCGGCAAGGTGGTCTACGGCGTCGAGAGCGATACCGGCGGGGGCTTCTGCCTCCCCTCCGGCCAACTCGCCATCTCCGGCGTCATGGTGGCCGTCTCGATCTACGACCCCCTGACCTGGCCCAACGACAAGGGCGAGTACGTCCCCTACCTGGCCCAGTCGGTCACGCCCAACGCCGACTACACCGAGTGGACCATCGGCCTGCGGTCGGGGATCACCTTCACCGACGGCACCCCGCTCGACGCCGAGACGGTCAAGCTCAACCTCGACTCCTACCGGGGCGCGAACCCGAACATCAGCTCGGTGCTGTTCTCCCTGGTGCTCAAGACCATCACCGACGTCACGGTGACCGACCCATCGACCGTGGTCGTCCACCTGTCGGCGCCGTGGGTGGCGTTCCCGGCGTACCTGTTCAGCTTCGGGCGCATGGGGATGATGGCCAAGGCCCAGCTCACCGACAACCAGACCTGTCCCACCACGCTGATCGGTACCGGTCCCTTCGAGCTGGCGGGCGACTGGACCCCGGGTGCGCCCCTCCAACTGGTGCGGAACCCCGACTACTGGCGGACCGACGAGAACGGCACCCAACTGCCGTACCTGGACGAGCTGACGTTCGTCGGCGTGGTCGAGTCGGCCCAGCGGATCACCCAGCTCGATGCCGGCCAGCTCGACATCATGCACACGCACTTCGAACCCGATCTCGCCCAGCTCCAGGACCAGGCCGATCACGGTGACATCCAGCTCCTGATCGGTGATCAGGGCCGCGAGAACCGCTACTACCTGCTGAACGCGGGCCGGGCTCCGTTCGACGATCCCAAGGCCCGGCTCGCGTTCGCGCTGGCCCTCGATCGTGAGGAGATCAACCAGCTCCGCAACCTGGACCGGGCCACGATCGCCGACGGACCCTTCGACAAGGGCGTGATGGGCTACGTCGCCGATCCCGGCTTCCCCGCTCACGACCTCGAACGGGCCAAGCAGCTGGTGTCCGAGGTCAAAGCGGCGCACGGCGGGAAGTTCGATGTCGAGTTCGTGATCCTCCCCGACAGCGAGAACCGCAACGAGGCCGAGCTGCTCCAGCAACAGATCGAGAAGGCCGGCATCAACGCCGACATCCGCATGGTCGACCAGACCGCCGAGATCAGCACCGCCATCTCCGGCGACTACGACGTCCTGCTCTGGCGCAACCACGCCGGTGAGGACCCCGACACCCAGTACGTCTGGTGGCACAGCGGCGAGCTGACCAACTTCGGCAAGATCGACGACCCGGTGATCGACAAGTTGCTCGAGGAGGGCCGGACCACGCCGGACCCCGCGGCCCGCGCCGCGGCCTACGAGGGGATCACCGAGGAGTTCGCCCAGAACATCTGGAACGTGTGGGCCTGGTACGTGGACTGGGGCATCGCGACCAGCACCGCGGTCCACGGCGTCCTGGGGCCACCGCTCCCCGACGGGAGCACACCCTTCCCGATCCTCGCCGGACTCCATCCGACGGCCGGACTCTGGGTGAGCCGATGAGGTGCGCCACCGGTCGACCGGGCTGAGGCGACACCGATGCGGCGCATCGCGGGAAAGGTCATCCGGCTCCTGATCGTGCTGTTCCTCGTCACGTTCGGCACGTTCATGCTCGTCCGGATGCTGCCCGGGGATCCGGTGGTGAAGATGATCCCGTACGGCACGAACCTCGAAGCGCAGCGCAGCGAGCTCCGCGCCGAGATCGGTCTCGACCAGCCGGCGATCCAGCAGTACGGATCGTGGGTCACCGGCCTCGCCACCGGTGACTTCGGCAAGGTGTACCCCTCGCGGACGCCGGTGGTCGACGTGCTCTCGAGCGCCGCGCCCGTGACCCTCCTGCTGATCCTGTACTCCCAGGTCCTGGCGCTGATCGTGGCCATCCCGCTCGGCGTGTTCACCGCCCATCGGGCGGGCACCGTCGCCGACAAGGTCGCCAACACCTCGGCATTCGGGCTCCTGTCGATCCCGAGCTTCGTGCTCGGGCTCTACCTCGCCTACTTCGTGGGCGCCCGGTGGCGATGGCTCCCGGCCGGCCAGTACGTCCCGTTCGGGCAGGACCCGATCGAACATCTCCGGTCGATGGCCCTGCCGACCATCTCGCTCGCCGCGGGACAGGTCGCGCTGTACATGCGGCTGCTGCGCAGCGACATGATCGCCACGCTGCAGGAGAGCTTCGTGAAGACGGCGCGCTCGAAGGGTGTGTCCACCCGGCGCATCCTGTGGCGCCACGCGTTCCGACCGTCGAGCCTCACCTTGCTCACCTTCGCCGGTCTCAACATCGGCACCCTGGTGGGCGGCGCCGTGGTGGTGGAGACGGTGTTCAGCCTGCCCGGGCTCGGCACCGAGATCTACAAGGCGATCATCGGCCAGCAATACGTCGCCCTCCAGAGCTACGTGGCGCTCATCGCCGTGGGCTACGTGCTCGTCAACTTCTCCGTCGACTTCCTCTACACCGTCCTCGATCCGAGGATCAGAAGTGGCTGACCTCGTCCCGATCGCGGAAACGCCGACCCGGCGTACCGGCTTCGGCATCGGCGGCTGGATCGCCGGCGGCTGGATGGTGCTGCTCGTCGCCGTGTCCGTGCTGGCGCCTGTCCTCCCGCTGGCCGATCCCGATGCCAGCAACGCGTCGATCTCCCGCCAGGGTCCGTCGACCGCCGCCTTCCTCGGCGGCGACGCCAACGGGAGGGACGTGCTGGCGCGGGTCGTCTACGGGGCCCGGGCGTCGCTGCTCATCGGCCTCGGGGCCATCGCCATCGGCCTGGTCGTGGGCGGCGCCCTCGGGCTGCTCGGCGGCTACTACCGCCATCGGATCGACGCCGTGGTGGCGGCGGCCTTCGACGTGATGCTCTCGGTGCCGGCCCTGATCCTCGCCCTTGCCTTCACGGTCTTCCTCGGGCCCGAGGTCCGCAACATGATCCTCGCCCTCGGGTTGGTGGCCATTCCCCAGCTCGGACGCATCACCCGCGCCAACACGCTGGCCTGGTCGGAACGTGACTTCGTCCTGGCCGCCCGCGCCGCGGGAGCACGCAACCGACGGATCATCGTGCGGGAGATCCTGCCCAACGTGGCCCCGGCCATGTTCTCCATCGCCCTGCTCGGGGTGGCGGTGGCCATCGTCGCCGAGGGCGGGCTCAGCCTGCTCGGCGCCGGGGTCAAGACCGGCACCATCACGTGGGGCACCCTGATCGCAGCCGGGCGCGCCGACCTCGAGGTCACCCCGTGGGTGGTCCTGGCGCCGGCCACCGCCATCTTCCTCACCGTGCTGGCCCTGAACTTCCTGGGTGACGCCATCCGAGCCCGCTTCGACGTGCGGGAGGCGATGCTGTGACCCGGTCCCTGACCCCCGATGCGGGCTTCGACGGGCCCCTGCTGGAGGTCACCGACTTCACCGCCCACTTCCCGACACCGGAGGGCGTCGTCACCCCGGTCGACGGTGTGTCTCTCCGCCTGGAACGGGGCCGGACCCTGGGGGTGGTCGGCGAATCGGGCTCGGGCAAGACGGTTCTGTGCCACGCCATCATGGGATTGCTGCCGCGGGGCACGCACCAGCACGGGTCCATCCGTCTGGAAGGCCAGGAGATCGTGGGGCTCGGCGCGGACGCGATGCGGCCCTTCTGGGGCGCCCACATGGCGATGGTGTTCCAGGACCCGATGACGTCGCTGAACCCGGTCATGCGCATCGGGCACCAGATCACCGAGTCCATCCACGAGCACTTCGACCTGTCGCGCCACGAGGCACGTGGCCAGGCCCTCGAGCTGCTGCGGTCAGTGGGGATCCCCGAACCCGACCGGCGGCTGCGGGAGTACCCCCACCAGCTCTCGGGCGGGATGCGCCAGCGGGTGATGATCGCAGTGGCGCTCGCCTGCGGACCGCGGCTGCTGCTCGCCGACGAACCCACCACCGCGCTGGACGTCACCATCCAGGCCCAGATCCTCGACCTGCTCCAGGACCAGCAGCGCGAGCGGTTCATGGCCATGGTGCTCGTCACCCACGACCTCGGCGTCGTGGCCTCGCGCGCCGACGAGATCGTGGTGATGTACGCGGGCCGGATCGTCGAGCGAGCCCCGACCCGGACGCTCTTCGCCGGTATGCGCATGCCGTACACGGAGGCGCTGTTCAACTCGATCCCCAAGCTGACCGAGCCCAGTCACACGCGCCTGCGGGTCATCGAGGGTCAGCCGCCCGATCTCCTCCGGCTCTCGCCCGGCTGCCGCTTCGCACCGAGGTGCCCGTACGCCCGCGACCGGTGCCGGACCGAGGCACCGCCACTGGAGCCGGCCGACACCCCCGGTCACGAGTTCGCCTGCTGGTACCCCGTCGACACCCCTGCCGCCATGGCCAGCGGCTGAGCACAGGAGCAACGAGATGACGAGACACGTCAGCACCCCTCTCTGGCGGCGAGCGCGTGGTCCGCATGCTGGAGGCCGAGGGGGTCGACACCGTCTTCGGCATCATCGACGGCTCCTACTTCGGGCTCTATTCGCGCCTGGGGTCCCACGGCATTCGACTCGTCACCCCCCGGCACGAGACCACCGCCGTGCACATGGCCGGTGCCTACGCTCGACTGACCGGCCGGCTCGGCGTGTGCATCGCCAGCAACGGCCCCGGCGCGGCCAACGCCCTCCCCGGCGTGGCGGTGGAGAACGGCGAGGGAAACCGGGTGCTGCTGATCACCAGCTGGCGCCGCTCGCCGATCGTCGGGCCCGACCGCGGCGGCACCTACCAGTACTTCGACCAGGCCGCGGTGCTCCGGCCCATGACCAAGTGGAGCGGCGCCGCCACCAGCTTCGAGCGCGTCCCCGAGCTGCTGCGCCGTGCCCTGCGCATCGCCTGGCAGGGCCGGCCCGGCGTCGTGCACGTTTCCATCCCCGAGGACGTGATGAACGGCGAGTTCGACGGCCCGGCCGCGCCCGATCCCCTGCCGGCGCGGTACCGGCGCCAGGCCCCCTTGGCGCCCGATCCGGCGCTGGTGCGCCAGGCCGCCGACCTGTTGGTCGAGGCCGAATTGCCCATGATCCACGCCGGCAGCGGCGTGCTGCACGCCGGCGCCAGCGCCGAGCTGCTCCGTCTGGCCGAGCTGCTCCCCGCCCCGGTGACCACCAGCTGGGGGGCGCGCGACGTCATCGACGAGCGCTGCCGCCTGTCCATCCCGATGCCGTACGTGGCGCTCACCGATCGCGTCCGCAACGCCGCCGACCTCGTGCTCGCCCTCGGCACCCGCTTCGGCGAGACCGACTGGTGGGGCAAGCCACCCCACTGGCGGTCGGCTGCTGATCAACGGGTGATCCAGGTCGACGTCGACGAGCAGATCATCGGGCTCAACAAGCCCATCGACCTCGGCGTCGTGGCCGACGCCCGCGCCTTCCTCACCGCCCTCGTCGACGAGCTCACCCGGCGCGGCCCGAGTCCCCGATCGCAGGCCCGCGAGGCGAAGCTCGCCGAGTACGCGGCCGACCGGCAGGCGGCACGGGCCGAGCTCGACGCCGGCTCCGGCAACGGCACGCCGATCCACTCCGGGCGGGTGGCGCCGATCTGCCAGGAGGTGTTCGACGAGGACGCGGTGCTGGTGATCGACGGGGGCAACACCGCGATCTGGGCCAACCTGTTCCACGAGGCCCGCGCTCCCCACACGTTGCTGTCGACGTGGAAGTTCGGGATGCTCGGCGCCGGACCCGGCCAAGCGCTGGGCGCGCAGGTCGCGTTCCCCGACCGCCAGGTGTACTGCATCATCGGCGACGGAGCGATGGGCTTCCATCCCGGTGAGATCGAGACCGCGGTCCGCAACCACCTCCCGGTCGTGTTCGTGGTGCTCTGCGACCGGGCCTGGGGCATGGTCAAGGTCAACCAGGAGTTCGCCATCGACGCCGACCGGCTGCTGACCGATGGCGCCCTTCCCGACGAGGCCCACATCAACACCGATCTGGGCGAGATCCGCTGGGACCTGCTGGCGCAGAGCATGGGCGCCCACGGTGAGCGGGTGCACGACCCGGACGAGCTGCGAAGTGCGCTCGAGCGGTGCCTGGCGGCCGGCCGCTGCGCCGTGGTCCATGTCGACGTCGACCCGGTGGCCCACAAGTTCGCCCCCAACCTGCTCACCTTCAAGGAGATGCACGGGGAGCCGGCGGGATGACCGGACACCACCGTGGCTGAGTCGAGCCCCGACCGGTCGGTGCTGGTCACCGGCGCCGGTGGCTACGTGGGGCGCCAGCTGGTCGAGGCGCTCGACGCGGCCGGCATCGCCACGATCGTGGCGCTCGACGTGCGCGACCAGCCCGAGGCGGAACGCGTCGGCCACGTCGTCCACCGCACCGGGGACATCCGCGATCCGGGGCTCGCCGACGTCCTGCGTGAGCACCACGTCGACACCGTTGTCCACCTCGCCGCCGTCGTCACCCCCGGCAAGGGCAGCACCCGCGAGCTCCAGCACTCGATCGACGTCCTCGGCACGGCCAACGTGGTGCAGGCCTGCCTCGACGCCGGCGTCACCCAGCTCGTCGTCACCAGCAGCGGCGCCGCCTACGGCTACCACGCCGACAACCCCGTTCCTCTCGACGAGGACGACGCGCTGCGGGGCAACCCCGAGTTCGCCTACTCCGACCACAAGCGCCAGGTCGAGGAGCTGCTGGCCCGGGCCCGCCAGGAGCATCCGGAGCTGCGCCAGCTGATCTTCCGGCCCGGTGCCATCCTCGGCGCGGCCACCGACAACCAGATCACCGCGCTGTTCGAGAAGCGATTCGTGCTCGGCGTCGCCGGCACCGACGCCCCGTTCACCTTCGTGTGGGACCACGACGTGGTGGCGTGCCTGGTGAAGGGCGTCGTCGAGCGATCGTCGGGGATCTTCAACCTGGCGGGCGACGGCATGACCACCATGCCCGAGATCGCCCGCCGCCTCGGCAAGCGGTACGTGCCGGTGCCGGCGTGGGTCCTGCGCACCGGGCTGGCGGTGCTCCATCGATTGGGTCTGAGCCAGTACGGCCCGGAGCAGGTCGACTTCCTCCGCTACCGACCCGTACTGGCCAACACGCGACTGAAGGAAGACTTCGGCTACACACCGCGGCTGACCAGCACCGAGGTGTTCGAGCACTACCGACGGAGCCACGCCGGTGGCTGACCGGCTCGACATCGATGGCCGGTCGGTGGTGATCACCGGCGCCGCCGGTGGCATCGGGCGCGCCCTCGCCTGGCGGTTCCGCGAGGCGGGCGCGCGCCTCGCCCTCCTCGATCGCGACGAGCCGGGGCTCGGCGCGCTCGACGCGTGGCTCGGCGGCGGCGAGTTGACCATCCCCTGCGACGTCACCTCCTCCGAGTCCTGCGCGACCGCGATCGACCGGGTGGTCGCCGAACGGGGTGGGGTCGACGTGGTGATCGCCAACGCCGGGATCACCCACATCAGCGCCTTCGCCGACACGGATGTGGACGTGCTCCGGCGCGTCATGGACGTCAACTTCTTCGGGGCCGTGAACGCGGTGCACGCCGCGCTCCCGTCGCTCCTCGCCCGGCGGGGCCAGATCGTGGTGGTGTCGAGCGTGGCCGGCGTCGCACCGCTGGCCCTGCGTACGGGCTACGCGGCCAGCAAGCACGCGCTGCACGGGTGCTTCGAGTCGCTGCGGGCCGAGCTGCGCGGGACCGGCGTCGGCGTGACCATGGTGTGCCCTTCGTTCGTACGCACTGCGATCGGCGATCACGCGCTCGGTGCCGACGGCGGCGCACCGTCTCGACCCCGGACGGAGACCGGAACGCCGGCCGAACCGTCCGACCTCGCCGAGGCGGTGTTCGATGCCACCGTCCGCCGGCGGCGGCTCCTGCTCCACTCGCCGACGGCCAAGCTCTCCTACCTGATGGACCGGCTGTGCCCAGCCGGCTACGAGCGGATCATGGCGCACCGGATCTTCCCCCACTGACGGCGCCGGCCCGTCGCTACGATCCGCCTCATGAGCGCTGCAGATTCCCGAGCTGCCCGAACCGTGGAGTCGCCGCCGGTGGTGGTCCGCCGATTCCTCGAGGCCCTCGCCGACGAGGACCTCGATGGCGCCCTCGACCTCGTGGCCGACGACATCGCCTACACCAACGTCCCCTTCCCGGCCCTGCGTGGCCGACACAAGCTCGAGCAGGCGTTCCGACCCATGCTGGGCCGGGCCGGCTTTCGCGTCCACTTCCACGCCGTGGCCGTCGAGGACGGCGTCGTGCTCACCGAACGAACCGACGGTCTGGTCTTCGGGTCGGTGGTGTGGCAGTTCTGGGTCTACGGGCGGTTCGAGGTCGTCGACGGCCGGATCACGGTGTGGCGCGACAGCTTCGACTACGCCGACGTCACCGTGGGGCTGGTGCGCGGGCTGCTGGGCGCGGTGTGGCCGTCGCTCGCCCGGCGCTGGCCCGGCAGCTGAACCCGGTAGGCCAGCCGTCGGCGGAAGGCCGAAGCCACGACGGCAGGACATGGCACGCCCGGTGCCGAATCTGCCGGAATGGGTCGAATCGTCACCACCACGCGGGCCATCGTCGTCGCGACGTGCATGCTCGTCTTCTCCGGGGTGGCGGTCGCCAGCGCCCGCAACGCCTCGCACCACGACGCCACCGACGCGGTGAGCCGCAACGCGGCCCGGTTCCTCGAGCTGACCGGTGACGAGGCCACCACGACCACCGTCGCCGCGGCCGCGTCGGCTCCTGCAGCCGCCGGGGCCCACAGCGCCGATGCAGACGACGCCGACGAGGAACCGGTCGGTTCCAGCCCCGAGCTCGACGGCGTGCCCCGCACCCCCCAGGGTTGGGCGCTGCGTCCGGCGGGCGAGCAGGTCGACGTCCTGCGCTTCCCGCTCGGTCTCGTGGCCACTCCCGACGGCAGTTCGATCGTGGTGTCGTCCGACAGCGGCGGGGTCCAGGGCCTCACCCTGATCGACAGCGGCGACCTCACCGCCGTGCCGGTTCCCTCCGCCAACCTCTTCATGGGACTGGCCGCCACCCCGGACGGGAAGCTCTTCGCCAGCGGTGGCAACGCCGACCGCGTGTTCCGCTGGCAGCTCGCCGGCCCCACCGCACTGCCCCTCGACATCACCGGCGGGCAGCCCTTCCCCGTCCACAACGGCTTCAACGGCCTCGCCGACCAGACCGGCGTCCCGTCCCCCCTGCCGGCCGGCGACGGGATCTCCGTGCCCGGGTACCCGGGTGGCATGGCCCTCGACGGCACCCTCCTGTACGTGGCGGGGACCACCAGCGAACCGGCCGACGACACCGATCCCTGCCCCGGCGGGCAGGAGGCCTGCAGCCGAGTGGCGATCATCGACACCACCACCGGCACCGTCATCCGCCGGGTCCCGGTCGGGCTCGACGCCTTCGGGCTCGCCGTCGACTCGGCCCGGCACCGCCTCTACGTCAGCAACTGGGCCGACGAGGCCGGTCGCGGCGGCGTCACCGGCGGCACCGTGTCCGTGGTCGACATCAGCGATCCCACCGCCGCGCACGAGGTCGCGTCGGTGCCCGTGGGCCACCATCCCTCGGCGCTCCAGCTCAGCCAGGACGGCAAGCGCCTGTTCGTGGCCGACACCAACGACGACACCATCACCGTGCTCGACGTCCACAAGCAGGTGCCCAAGGTGCACGCCGTCGAGTCGGTGGCCCCCACGTCGGGCACACCGGTGGGTGCCCACCCGGACGCGTTCGCCCTCTCCCCCGACGGTGACACCCTCTTCGTCGCCCTCGCCGGGCTCAACGCAGTCGAGCTCCGGGATGGTCGCACCGGGGCGCGCCTGGCCGGTGCCCCCGTCTACATCCCCACCGGCTGGTACCCCTCGGCCCTCACGGTCACCGGCGATTCCGACGGCTACCGCCTGTGGGTCGCCAACGCCAAGGGCCTCGGACCCGGCGCCGGAGCCAACGGGTCGGTCTTCTTCCAGGGCAGCAGCTCCAACGGCACCGTGAGCGCCATCGACCTGCCCGTCTCCCCCGACCAGATCGACACCTGGAGCGAGCAGGTGATGGAGAACGACCAGCTGGACCGGGTACCGGCCGATGCCTGCACCCCCGCCGCCGGGGTCCAGGTGTCCGAGGTGCTGTGCCCGCCGGCGGGACAGCGGTCCCCGATCCGCCACGTCGTCTACATCGTCACCGAGAACAAGACGTTCGACCAGTACCTGGGCGACATCAACCTCACCGGGGGCAGTGGCTTCGACGCCGATCCCGCCCTCACCCTCTACGGCCAGCCCGTCACCCCGAACCACCACGCCCTGGCCGCGCGCTACAGCCTGAGCGACCGCTTCTTCTCCGACGCCGAGGTCTCGGTGACCGGGCACTCGTACACGTCGGGAGCCGTCGCCACCGATCACAACGAGCGCACGTGGCCCGCCGACTACGACGAGGGCATCCGGGGCCAGCGCGGCGGCGGTGATCCGCTCCGTCCCGGCATCGGCGGATCGGCCGGCGGGCTCATCAGCGAGGCCGAGGCCGAGCTGGACGATCCCGAGGGCGGGTACATCTTCGAGGCCTTCCGGCGGGCGGGCGCCACGCCGCCGAGCGACCGGCCGGGCGCGCTCAGCATGGCGATCTACGGCGAGCACACGGCGCGGGAGTCGGGCGACATGGACGCCTACAAGGCGCCGGGGTGGAAGGACGGCGACATCCGCTACTTCGACTCGTGCCGGGCGGCGCAGTTCATCGACGGGCAGGCTCCCAACGGGCCGGTGCCCGACGGTCTGGCCGAGAGCCCGAGCATCCCGGTGGTGGGCCCGGCCACCGCCAACGACTGCGAGGGACGCAGCCTCCCGCCGCAGTTCAACCTGGCCCACTGGACCGAGGTGCAGGCCACCGAGGGCCGCGACGTCATGCCCAGCTTCGTCTACATGAGCCTGCCGGTGAACCACACGATGGGTGCCAACCTGGGCAGCCCCACCCCGCAGTCGATGGTGGCCGACAACGACATCGCCATCGGCATGATCGTCGACGCCCTCTCCCACAGCCCGTTCTGGGAGAGCACGGCGGTGATCGTGACCGAGGACGACACCCAGGTGGCGGCCGACCACGTCTCGTCGCTGCGCGACTACCTCCAGGTGATCAGCCCGTGGGCCCAGCCCGGCCCCAACCACCAGTGGGGATCGATGGGCTCGCTGCTCCGCACCATCGAGACCATCTTCGACGTGACGCCGTTCAGCCTCAACGACCGGGTCGCCATCCCCCAGCACGGCGCCTTCCTCCCGAAGCTGTCCGACGAGCCGGACCTGGCGCCCTACGACCTGGTGCCCACCGCGGTGCCGTTCGCGCTCAACCAGCCCGGCATCCCGGGCCAAGCCCTGTCGGCCGCCATGGACTTCAGCACCTACGACCGGGTCGACGAGGCCACCCTCAACGCCATCCTCTACGCCCTGGGCCGGGGCACGTCGCTCGAGGAGGCCCAGGCGTTCCTCGCCGCCAACGCCATCACCCGCGGCTGACCGGCTCGATCACGGGCTCGGGCCCGGATCGAGTTGGATGGTGCGATGGCCTGGCCTGACGAGCGCGCCCGCAACGGCGGAGTGGACGAGTTGCCCCTCCCCGGGCCCGGCCGATTGTGGCTGGCCGGCAAGCACTACGTCGGCCCCGACCCGGAGCTGGCCCTGAGCCAGACGGGTGCGACCCAGATCGTGTGCCTGAACGAGGCGTACGAGCTCGACGACCGCTACCCGGACTACGTGCGCTGGCTGCGGGACAACGCGGGCGAGCGAGCGGTGTGGTGGCCGATCCCCGATCTCCACGCCCCACCGGTGGACGAGGTGGTGCCACTGCTCGACGACCTGCTCGACCGGCTCCGCCGCGGGCGTGGACTGCTCGTCCACTGCGGGGCCGGCGTGGGCCGGGCCGGCACGATCGCAGCCGCGCTGCTGGTGCGATCGGGCGCCACGGTCGAGCGGGCCCTGCAGATCGTCGCCGACCACCGTCCCATGGCCGGGCCGGAGTCGGAGGCCCAGCGGGCGCTGGTCGACGCCGCGGGGAGGTCGGGCTAGCCTCGTTGCCGGACAACGGACAGACGGGCGGTCACGTGATGAAGCCGATGTCATCGTTGGTGCGACCCCTCGGGCTCGGTTTCCTGCTGGTCTCGAGCGTCGGGCTCGTCGCGTGCGGCGACGACGACACCGAAGCGACGACCACCACGACCACCGCAGCGGTGTCGACGACCACCACGGAGGCCGGGCCACCCGAGCTGCAGTCGGAGCCGGTCGACCTCGACCTGCCCCGCTCGGTCACCTACGCCAACCTCGAGTTCACGGTGCAGGCGGTCACGGTGAGCAACGCCACGCCCGGCACCTACCTCGATGACGAGCCCGAAGCCGGTGACTCGACGTACGCCTACGTCGACACCACGGTCACCGCCGAGCTCGACGACCCCGGCGATCGGGTCGACGTCGAGATCCTGTCGCTCGAGCTGGCCGACGGGTCGACCATCGACGCCGAAGGGGTCGCCTTCGGCTCGGGCGTGGCCATCGAGACCGGCGTGGCCAACGAGTTGTCGGTGGCCTTCCCGATCGAGGCGGCCGAGCAGCTCGACGGCGCCACGCTCGTGGTGACCGAGACCGGCCGCGTGCCGGCCCGCCTGCCGCTCGACGGCCCCGTTCCCGACGACCCCTACCCGGTCGCCATCGCGGTGTCGGGCACCGGCTCGGTCGCGTTCGAGGGCGGCTGCCAGCCCGCGGCCGGCACGTTCACGGTCACCGGCGCCGAGGTGGATCTGGACGCGGGAGCGGACCACAAGGACAAGGCGCTCGAACCCAACCAGTCGAAGCGGGCCAAGCAAGGAGAACGGTGGCTTCGGGTCGATGTGCAGACCGTGGCCCAGCACGGCACCTGCGGCGGCACCATCGCGGGGGACAACGCCTTCCGGTTGATCATCGACGGCTTGCCGACACCGCCGCTCAACCAGGACAACGAGCTGCTCGCCGACGGTGCCGGCACCGAGTTCGTCTGGGGCTGGACCGTGCCGGTCGACGCCACCCTCGTGCTCCAGGTCGGCCTGGCCGGAGACACCACCGTCGACGTCCCCATCCAGCTCCCCGCCGATCTGCCCTGACGAGGGGGCGTCATCGTCGATCCGGCTCCCCGGGCGCGAACTCGTCCGCTCTGAGAGAATCGGCCCACCGACCGAGCGACCCAGGGAGACCTGCCGATGATGGATCTGACGATCGAGGTGGAGAACGAGCCGGGCGCACTGGCCCGCGTGGCGCAGGCGATCAGCGACGCGGGCGTCAACATCTCCGCCGCCACCTACACCGGACCCGGCGCCAAGGCCGAGCTGCACATCCTCGTGCCCCACGCCGAGGCCGCCCGCCATGCCCTGGCCATCACCAACCAGGCGGTGACGCGGGAGCGTGAGGTGGTCGTGGTCGAGGCCCACGACCAACCCGGCGAGCTGGCCGACCTGGCCCGCAAGGTGGCCAAGGCGGGGATCAACCTCGACCTGCTCTACCTCGCCACCCGCACCCGCGTGGTCTTCGGGGCCCAGGACCTCGACGGCCTCAAGGCGGTGCTCGGCGTCGACGAACCCGCCGCCACCTGACACCGGTTCCGCGACCACCGGTCCTCGCAGCTCGTCCGGGTGCGTCTGGCCGCGCGGCCACCGGGGTACGAGTTCCTCATGACCGACACCCCGTCCCCGTCGGACGCCGATCCCCGCCGCGACCCGGCGGCCCAGGACGATGCCGAGCCGGACGACACGGATTCCGCCGTCTCCGAGATGCACCGCTCGGGAGTCGGCACCCAGGATCCGAACCTGACCAGCGGCCCGGAGACGGAACTGGTCGACGACCAGGTCCAACCGGACCAGCCGCCCGAGGTCTGACCGCTTCCGGGACGTGAGAGCGCCAGGGCCCAGCACCACTGACCTGGGACACCGCGGTGAGACACCACGGTCGCCGAAGATCTCCAGGGGAGTCAGCGGCGCACGGGATAGCGGAGGTGGAGCGCCCTGGATCCTTGGACCACGACGGGATCCTCGAGCATGACGTGGCCGCCGATCAGGTCGCCGAAGTAGCGAATGCCGGTACCGAACAGCACGGGCACCTGGCTGATGCAGAGCTCGTCGACCAGGCCCAGGTTCAGCGCCTGCCGGATGATGTCAGCGCTGGCGATGGTGACGAACTTGTCGCCGGCGATCTCCTTCGCCGTCGCGATCGCCTCCGCCACGCTGCCGGTGAACATCGTCCGCGGGAACCGCTCGGCGGCATCGTCCGGCGCCGGCCGGTGGGTCACGACGACCACGGGGGCTCCGGCGGGATGGTTGTCGGCCCAGCCGTCGGTCTGGTCGAACAGTCGACGACCGCAAACCACCGCCCCGCAGCCCGATGTGAGCTCCTCCAGCAGCGGCGCGCTGGCCGCGTCGACCGAGAAACTCATCGTCTCCTGGGCACTCGGCACCACGACGTCTCCGCCCCAGTACCAGTCGAACAACTCGCCTGGGTTGTCGTCGGGCTGGGCGACGAAGCCGTCCAGCGACATGCACATGTGGGTCAGGACCTTGGTCATGCTCTCTCTGACGTCGTGGGCGGCGCGTCCTCATCGGTCGACGACGGATCGGCGCCCACGGTATCGATGGCGGGTGATGCCCCGTGCCGACAACGCTGGCTCGCAGCGATGACTTCCAGGCTCCTGAGTCGTCTCAATCACCGACCACATGCCGCGACCGCGGTGTCACCGGATCACGAAGGGAACGTCATCATGGACATCATCAACCTGGGCGCCGAGGACGGGTTGCCACCAGTGGACTGGACCGACACCACCGCCCGCCTCGAGGCAGGCTCCCCGCCGGACCCGGACGCCCACAATGCGCGCACCACGTGGCTCGCGACCATCAACGATGACGGCAGTCCCCACGTGACCGCCGTCGGGGCCGTCTGGCTGGACGGGACGTTCTGGTTCCAGACCGGAGTGAGCACCCGGAAGCACCGCAACGTCGTTCGCAACCCTCGTTGCTCGATCGCGGTGTCGGTCCGGGACGCTGACGTCGTGGTCGAGGGCGATGCGAGGCGAGTGACGGACTCCGATTCGCTCAGCCGGGTCGCCAAGGCGTGGGCCGACGGTGGCTGGCCGGCCGAGCCCGACCCGAGCGGCGAAGGCATCACGGCCCCGTTCAACGCTCCGTCCCAGGGTCCGCCACCCTGGCATGTCTTTCGCATCGACCCCATCTCGGCGACAGTGGTGTGGGGAGCAGAACCCGGCGGTCTCACCCGCTTCTGCTTCTAGAGCACCGAGACGAAGAGCAGCCATGAGCTCGATGGCACGCCGGATGTTCGAACTGGTCGAGCCGATCGGCGTCATCCCTTACTCGGCCGATGAACCCAACGAAGCGATGTTCGCGCTCGGGTTCACCAACTACTGGGACACCTACTTCGCCGGACGGGCAGCGCCCCTGGGCCTGGTCCCCGCGGAGGTGGTTGACGCCCTCTTCTACAACTTCGCTCCCGGCGAGGTGGCCCGACACATCCCGAAGGTGTGGCGCACCACCACGCCCGACGCGGCGATCGCCGCTCGCCAGGCGGGCTGCGTGAAGGCGTTGCGGCGGATCCTCGGCGATCAGGTCGACTCTCCCGACTTCGCACGCACCACTGCCCTGTTGACCAAGGCCGCGACCAGCGCACCGATCGAGGGCCGGCCGATGTACGCCGCCCTGCGCGCCATCCCGGTCCCCGAAGAGGTGGTGGCCCGCCTGTTCCACGCCGCGTCCTTGCTGCGCGAGCACCGCGGCGACGGGCACATTGCGGCCCTGATGGTCGAGGGTGTCGGCGGCCTCGAGGCCCACGTCCTGTTCGCCCTCGACATGGGCACGCCCGCGGAGCAGTTCGGACGCATCCACCACCTCCCGGCCGCGCAGCTCGCCGCGGTGATCGACGGGATGCGCGACCGTGGCCTGATCGCCGATGACGGTGGGCTGAGCGAGGCGGGCTCTGCCGTCAAGGCGCGGGTCGAGGCGCTCACCGATGACCTGGCGGCGAAGCCCTACGACAGCCTCGAGCCGGACGAGCTGAACGAACTCATGGACACGCTCGAACCGCTCGCCACGCTGCTACTCGCCGCCCAGGACTGGTAGGCGCCACCACGGCGAGCCTGGAGCTCAGCCAGAAGAACAGCACCTGCCCACGGACGGCGCGCTGGCGGTTCGCTCCGGCCGAGATCGATGCGTGTGTGTGCCATCGTCGATGTCCGCCGCCGTGGCCGAACCGTTCGCGCTTCGTTCGCGCCCCTGTCCGTACGGTCCTCGCACCGATCGACTGCAGGAGGAGCGGACGTTGCAACTGGCAGTCCACACGTACGGGAACCGGTTCAGCCGGCTCGCCAGGAACCTCTTGCACGCACTCGTCATCGGCGCGGTCCTCACCTCGCTGCTGGTGGTCCTGCCTGCGTCTCACGCCAGTGCCGCGCCCCCGGGGTGCGACGGCGCGCCCGTCGACCCCGACATCGGCGACCAGTGTCCTGACGGTGGCTCCGACTACTTCGACGTCGTCGTCACCGGCGACACCAGCGGCGGCACGGTGACGCTCGTGCCGTCGATCCCGCCGTGTTCGTCGCGCGCCACGGACGACATCTTCTCGCCCGACCCGTGCTACTCGGGCATCTACGTCGACTTCGGCTCCAGCACCCAGTGCGTGGTCGTCGACTCCTACGACCGCGGCACCTCCCGGCCGCGGTCGTACCTGAACCACGCGCTGCCGTGCACCTACTCGCCGTCGAACGATCGTGGCTACATCTACGGCAACTACATCTACGAGCACAACTTCACCCGTCCCGAACCGGGCTACGACCTCGGGCTCTTCAAGAACTACTCGGAGACGGGCCGGTCCGACAGCGAGATCTGCCGCGCGACGTTCGAGGAGCAGTACGTCTACGGCGGGCCAGCCGGCACGGCCGACGTGTGGGCGACCCGCGGACCGGCGAACCTCGACTGCAGCTTCCCCGTCACGGATCCCCTCACGGATCCGTTGCCCCCCGAGGGGCTGCTCGGGCCGACCTGGATCCAGGCCATCGCCTCGCTGACGGTCGAGCATGTCGAGAACGGCGAGCCGTTCTCCAGCCGCCAGGGAGAAGTCGCCTGGATCCCCGTCGCCGGGACCGAGCGGGGCCGCAAGCCGCTCACCAACTGGCGCATCGACGACGTCGCGGTCACCGGACCGGGGGTCTGCAACACGGTCCACTGGACGAACAACGCCGTCTCCCAGTATGGGAACCCGATGGACTTCTACTGGGAGTTCGAGGTCTTCTACACCGACGGCACCTCGGAGATCTGGACGACGTCGACGGCGACGGAACCCGAGCTCAAGTTCCCACCCGGGCAGTCGGTGCTGGCGACCATGACCGCGACCGATGCGGTCAATGGTCTCTCCGACTACGACCAGGAGTTCCACAACCTGAATCCCAACTGCGACGCGCCCCCGGACCCGGGGGGCGCCAGCTTCGTGGTGACCATCGAGGCCACCGACGCCATCGCCTCGGAGTTCGGACCTGACACCGGGACCTGGACCCTGACGCGCACGGGCGACGAGCTCCCGCCGCTCACCGTCACGGTGAGCCTCTCGGGCTCGGCCACCGGCGCCGACTACGCCCCCATCGAGCTGACGGTCACGTTCGGGGAGGGCGAGACCACGGCCACCGTGGACCTCACCCCGGTCGACGACACTGCGGTCGAGGGGACCGAGTCGGCCACGATGACCGTCGAGCCGGGAGACGGCTACACGGTCGGCGATCCCGACAGCGCAACCATCACCATCACCGACAACGACGAGGCCGCGACGACGACCACGACCACTACGACGCTGCCGCCGACCACCACCACGACGACCACCACCCTGCCGCCGACCACCACCACCACGACGACCACGACCACGACCACGCCGCCGACCACCACGACGACCACCACCCTGCCGCCGACCACCACCACGACGACATCGCCTCCCCGACCGCCGGTCACGCCACCAGATCTCGAACCTCCGGCCGACCCCGACGCACCAGGCGGCGGTCTGGCCGACCTCGCCGACTGCCCCGCGGGCGACGAAGCTGACGACGCCGCCGCGCAGGTGGCCGGCGGCAACGTCCACAGCCGGGACGTCGACTGCCTCGCCTTGTGGGGCATCACCGACGACGCCCCCGAGGCCTACATCCCGTCCGACCCAGTCACTCGTGGGCAGCTCGCCGGCTTCCTCGCCCGGCTCACCACCAAACTGGGCATCGACCTCCCCACCGGACCGGACGCCTTCGGCGACGACGATGGCAACGTCCACGAAGCGGCTCTCGACTCCCTCGCCGCCCTGGGCATCTTCCGAGGCCACGACGGTCTCGTCTCGCCCGACGTTCCCGTCACCCGCGGCCAGATGGCCACCATCCTCGTCCGGCTGTGGGCCGTGCTCACCGGAGAAGACCTCCCAGCCGGTCCCGACGCGTTCGGCGACGACGACGGCAGCATCCACGAAGCCGCCATCAACGCCCTCGCCGCCGCCGGCATCACGCTGGGCACCGACGACGGCTACGACCCCGACGCCCCCCTCCGCGGTGACCAGATGGCCACCTTCCTCACCCGCCTCGTCGAGCGACTCCGGGCCGACGGCTGACCGACGCGGAAGCACCGAGCCCGGCACGGGGCCAACGGCCACCTCGGCGCGGCTCGTTCTGGGGAATCCGTGACCACTCTGACCACGGCGTGACCACGACCGACGGACCCCCTCCTCGCGAGTTGGGACGGGAGGCCCGAACTACGTCGTCACGATGTCCTTCACCAACAGCATCATGGTGAGGTCGTCGACAGGGGACGGCTCGAACCCGTATCGGGCGTAGAACGACGCGGCGTCGGGGTTGGCGGCGTGGACGAGGAGCAATCGAACGCCGACGAGTTCGGCGACCTCGAGTCCCTTCATGATGAAGTGCTTGAGAAGCGCCGAGCCGAGACCGGCGTCCTGGTGCTTGCGGTCGACAGCGAGCCGGCCGAGCAGCAGCGCGGGGAGCGGATCAGGTTCGTTGCGTCGCATCCTTCCGGTCGCGTCGCGGTGGAGAACGGTCGCCGTTGACGCCGCGTAGTACGCGACGACTCGACCAGCCTCGTCGAGAACGACCCATGTCCGGCTCGAACCGCCCACCGATTGGTTCCTCGGAGCGCGGTTGACGAGCCACTCGTTCAGCGCGGGATCGCCGCAGTCGAAGCCGGTGACAACGTGGTCGGTCGAGAGCAGCTCCGGACCGACGTATCTCAAGCGCTTCGGCCCGACGCGCTTTCCGGTCGCTGCTCGAGCACCGACGGCGCGGTCAACAGCTTGGCCAACTCGGGCTTGAACACGGGCGGAGCATCGAGCAGTGCCTGGAGCTCGGACCAGGAGGCGTCGTCGGCGACGAACACTCGTCGATCAGCGAGGTCGGTCTCCGCAGCGTGGACAGTGCTTCGAACGATGTAGTCGTTGAGTGACTCGCCGGTCTCTTCGAGCACACGCCGAACGACCGCATCTTGCGCTGGCGTGACCCGCACGCTCCAGCGCCCCTTCTTGGTGGTCGTCTCCATAGACTCGACTGTACGCCAGAATGACGTACAAATCAACGTCCTGCTCCGCAGACGTTCCATAGGGATAGTCCGAGGTCGCGCTCCTGTGCGCGCTCGAGCTGCCGGCAGGCTTGGGTCGCTTGTCGACGGAGACCTCGACTGGGCGACTGCGGTTCTCGATCTGGCGAGCGGCAGCCCGTCGATACCAGTCGGGCCGCCGTTGCCGTCATGAGGTGTGTTGCCCCTGACGTCATGTTGTCTGCAACAGACAACATGACGTACCAGACAACTTCGAGTACCCTCGCGCCGTGCCTCGACCCGGTCTTCTTGATGACGCCGCGGGGTGGCTCCGCGAGCTCCTACCCGCTGACTGGACCGTGACCGTGGCGCGCTCATCGAGGGATCGCTGCGATCTCCGGCTCAAGCCACCGTCCGGGAGTGCTGTCGAGGTCGAGGTGAAGGTGCTCACCGATGCATCCCCGCGCGCCGTCGCTGGCCTTCCCCGATCGGACTCACCGATGCTGGCTGTCGCCGAGTGGATCAGTCCACGAGCACGTGAGGTCCTTCGTTCCTGCGGCATGAGCTACATCGACGGGACCGGGAACGCCGAGATCCAGCTCGACAAGCCGGCGGTCTTCGTCCGCACGACCGGAGTCGATCGCAACCCCACGCCGAAGCCCGTGCCGGGCCCCCGGCTCCGCGGCCCGAAGGCGTGGGCCCTTCTGCGCACCCTCGCCGAGACTCCCCCACCCTTTGGCGTGCGGGAACTCGGCGAAGCCGTCGATGTCGACCCTGGCTACGTGTCCCGCCTCCTGCGAGCACTCGAGGGAGAGATGCTCATCACCCGCGAACCGCGCGGTCCAGTCACCACCGTCGACTGGGAGGGCGTGATCCGAAAGGCCGTCTCGACGTACTCCGTCTTCGACTCGAACGAGACCTCGACCTGGGTCGCGACCTCGGGACCGGCTCGCCTCGTCGAGGATCTCGCTGCTGCGCAAGCCAGCGACTGGGCCGTCACGGGCTCGGTTGCGGCGTCTCGGCTCGCCCCGGTGGCGGGTGCCGAGATGGCCATCATCTACACGACCGACCCTGAGCGCCTCGCAGCCGCCGGTCGACTCCTGCCGACCGCACAGGGCGCCAACGTGATGTTCGCCGTCCCGTACGACCAAGTCGTCTTCGAAGCGATCGAGGAAGCCGATGGCGTCCCGTACGTGTCACCGACCCAGGCCGCCATCGATTGCCTCACCGGCAACGCACGCATGCCCGCCGAGGGCGAGGCGCTCATCGAGTGGATGCGGGCAAACGAAGAGCGCTGGCGCAGTCGTGAGCTGGCCCGGCGAACCGAACGGAGAGGTGACTGATGACCGACGACGGGCCCCGAATCGAATACGTCGAAGCCCGACGGGTCCTTCTCGACGCACTCACCGCACTCACGTCGCACCTCGGCGCGCTCGTGCTCGTCGGCGCACAGGCCATCTACCTCCGAACCGCTGGCCGCATCGAGACGTACCAGCCCTTCACCTCGCAAGAGCCCGGGCCTCGCAGGTGCCGTCGTCGACAACTCCCCGATCGAGCTCGCCTCGCTCGAGGATTCCGATGCCCGACGCATCTCGGTGAACGTCGCCGGCTTCGGCGCCTTGTTCGTGGCGAAGCTCCACAAGCTCGGTGACCGCCTCGACACACCGGATCGTCTCCTGGCCAAGGACGCCGGCGACGTCTACCGCCTCTTCGACGCCATCTCGCCGTCCGACATGGCCGCAACTCTGCGGGTCCTTGAAGCCGATGACCGCTCCGCCGCCACCACGACCAAGGCGCTTGCCTACCTCGAACAGCTCTTCGTCACCCCGACGAGCACTGGAACCCGCCTCGCGGTGGAGGCACTGCGAACCGTGCTCCCCGAGGCCACGGTCACCGCAGCGGTGACGGCCTACGTCTCCGAGCTCCGCCGAGCCCTCGACATCACGTAGCGCCGCTCGACCCGGCGGCCGAACGCACGATCTCGACGAGGCGCTGCTCCGGGACCGGCCGGTAGTCCCAGACATCGACACCGACGTTGATCATTCGGCCGTTGGTGCGCCACGAGGAGTGGACGTGAC
Source organism: uncultured Acidimicrobiaceae bacterium (assembly GCA_963747745.1). GTDB lineage: Bacteria > Actinomycetota > Acidimicrobiia > Acidimicrobiales > Salinilacustritrichaceae > Salinilacustrithrix. Next base: position 9,477 of record CAVVGJ010000021.1, on the reverse strand, counting down.
CGTGGACAAGCACGCGGCCCCGATCGACCGGCCGCCATTCGACGTAGCGGTCCTCGTCGCCGGAGTCCCCCTCGTACGGGAAGTGGTCGATGTCGACCACGGTGCCGTCGGCCAGCTGAAGTGACGTCGTCCCGTCGATGATCTCGTCGATGCCTGAGCCGAGGTAGCGGTCCAACCACTGCTCTCGACGATGGTCACCGGCCCAGACTCGGTCGTGGTTGCCGGGGACGAGAACGATCCGGCCGAGCAGGCGGCGCAGCTGCTCGATGGTGCGATCGAGCCGACCCATGCCGGCGTCCCCCAGGAGCCACACCTCGTCGTCAGGGCCCACGACTTCGTTCCACCGGTCGATGAGGAAGCCGTCGAGTCGGGACTGCGTCTCGTCGTCAGTCGGCCTGTCGAGCGGGGCCACTCCTGCCGACCGGGCGCGCTCGGGCTCGTAGCGGGCGATGTTGCGGTGCCCGAGGTGGAGGTCGGCGGTGAAGAAGCGAGCCATGCGAGACCCATCGTGGCCGCCGAAAGCCCATCGATCGGTCGGGTTTCTCGCCGTCCCCGCCGTGCGAGACTTTCGGAATGCTCGTGGTGCGAGGGACGAAGAAGCTGCGTGACCGGGTGAAGGGCGCTCACGCTGGTGACGACGATGTCTCGACGACGGCGCTCGGCGACTGGTTCGCTACCGCGCTGTTCTGGCGACCGCAAGTCGCACTGCTGGTCAACGCCCGCACCTTCATCCCCGTCTTCATCGAGCTCGCACCGGCGGCAACGCTGCTCGACCGAGTGCCAGCCGCGATCGAAGCAGCGCTCCGAGCTCACGGCGTCGACGAAGCGACGACACCAAGCCACCGATCTGGCGGCGGGTGCTCGTCGACGGCGCCAGCACGCTCGACCAGGTCCACGAGGTCATCCAAGCCGCGTTCGGGTGGTGGAACTACCACCTCCACGACTTCAAGATCGACGGAAGCGAGTACGGCGTGCCCGACCCCGACGAGGACTGGGGACCGCCCGTGAACGACGAATCGATGGTCCGGCTCGACTCTGTCATCGGCGAGGGCTCGAAGTTCGACTACACGTACGACTTCGGTGACAACTGGCGCCACAAGATCGTCGTAGAGAAGGTCACGCCCGCCGACGGCACGGCGACAGTGCCGGCGTGTGTCGACGGCCGCCGAGCCTGCCCACCCGAGGACTGCGGCGGCACCTGGGGCTACAAGGAGCTACTCCAGATCCTGGCTGACCCGCGCCACCGTGATCACGCCGACAAGCTCGAGTGGATCGGCCGCCCGTACGACCCCGAGGCGTTCGACCCGAGCGAGTTCGAGGACAACCTCAAGCACCAGAAGCTCGCCGATTTCGACGACGATTGGCTGTAGCGAACGTCGTATCAGCCCTCGTCGAGCAGGGAGCTGAGCAGATCGACGAGACCGGCGAGACGCTCGGAGGCGACCTCCCACACGATGGAGTCGTCGATGGTCGCGTAACCGTGGATCAGCACGTTGCGGAAGGCGACGATCCGAGGCAGATCCTCGATGCGACCGGCGACGTCGGCATCGGCTCGGGCGAGCCGGTTCAATGCCTCACCGATGATCTCGAACTGGCGCTCGACGGCCGACCGCAACATCGGGTCCCCGATGTAGTCGTCCCATGTCTTGTCGTCGACGAACGACTGGATCAGCTGAGCGGCCCGACGCGCGTCCCAGAGCAGCGCCCCGGAGTCAGGCTGCATAGACCTCTCGCCGGCTCTGTTCGACCGAGGCGGCGAAATACGGATTCTCCAACGACTTCGGCATCACGAGATCCACCGGCCGCCCGACGAGTACCTCGAGCTCCTCCTTCAGACCGAAGTAGGCATCGAACAGCTCGCCCGCACCGTCCTCGAACTCGACCAGGAAGTCGACGTCGCTGCGAGTCGGGTCGAACGTGTGGGTTGTGGCGGAACCGAAGATCGCCAGGCGCCGAACGTGGAACCGTTGGCACAGCGTTGCGATCGCTTCGGCATCGAGTTCGAGTCCTGCACTCATGTCGACCTCCTCGACGCAGTCTTCCACAGCCCGAAACGCACCGTCGGTCGAGATTTGTTGCGCGTGCAACGGTAGAAGTCCGGTAGAAGTGGGGGTCTCAGAGGCTTAGAAAACCGCCTCTGACCTGCACGTTTACCGTGGGCGAGGGGGGACTTGAACCCCCACGTCCCGAAGGACACAGGCACCTGAAGCCTGCGCGTCTGCCAATTCCGCCACTCGCCCGAGTTGCGAAGGTCGACACGGTAGTCCATCACGTCGGCGCCACCACAGCGAGGGTCGACGGGCGGCGGGAACGGGGCGAAACGGACATCCGTCGAGGACGCCGGCTCCGAAGACGGGACATGGCGTTCGACCTCGAGGACTACAAGGACATCGCCGGACGGCTCGACGTCGACGGCATCGACTTCGACGCCTTCCGCGACCAGCCACTCGCCCCCGAGCACCTCCGGTGCGTGCGCTACATGCACGACGTCGAGCAGCACACCTCCTGCTACCTACGCAATCTGCTCAACACCAAGGCTCACCTCGACCCAGAGATCACCTCGTTCCTCACCATGTGGAACTTCGAGGAGTACTGGCACGGCGAGGCACTCGGCCGGGTGCTCGCCGCCCACGACGAACCTGCGGGCACACCACGGGTGGCAGCGCTGCGCCGGCGGCTGGGATGGAGGATCACCGCCAGCCCGGCGGTGTGGATGGCGTTCTCCGCCGCCACCCGGCACTTCCTCGCCGTGCACATGACCTTCGGTGCCATCAACGAGTGGACCACCCAGGGTGGCTACGCCCGCCTGGCGTCGGTCGCCGACCATCCCGTGCTGCGCGAGCTACTACGCCGGATCATGCGGCAGGAAGGCCGTCACATCGACTTCTACAAGAGCCGCGCCGTCGATCACCTCGACGGCAGCCCGGGCGCCCAGCGCACCACCCGGCTGGTGATCAAGGCCCTGTGGAACCCGGTCGGCGCCGGCGTGATGCCCGCCAGCGAGACCCGACACCTCGTCGGCACGCTGTTCGCCGACGACGCCGGCGCGGCCATCGCCGCCCGCATCGACCGCCGGGTCGACGCCCTCCCGGGACTGGACGGCCTCCGCCTGATGGACCGGGCCGTGACCACGTACGGCTTGGCCTCCTGAGGACGCCGGAGCGGGGTCCTCCCGCCGTACCCTCGCTAACCTGCCGCTGCGATGGGACTGCGGAACTTCGAGAAGGCGCTGGAGAAGATGGTCGAGGGCGCCTTCGCCCGCGCCTTCCGCTCCGGGCTGCGGCCCGTCGAGGTCGGCCGGCGGTTGACGCGGGAGATGGACGACTCCCGGTCGATCGGTGTTCGGGGCAACACGGTGGTGGCCAACGACTTCATCGTGAACCTCTCGCAACAGGACGCCGACGAGTTCGCCGCCGTCACCGACTCGATGACCCGCAACCTGGCCGACCTCGCCCGGGAGCACGCTCGCGACGAGGGCTACGAGTTCATGGGACCGATTCGCGTCCGGTTCGAGGTCGATCCATCGATGCGGGTGGGCTCGTTCTCGATCACCGCCCGCCTCCGGGAAGGCGACGGCGGCGCCGGCGCCGGCTCGCTCGTCCTGCCCAACGGCGACCGTTTCGTGCTCGGCGAGACCGTGGTCACCATCGGCCGCATGCCCGACAGCGTGATCACGCTCGAGGATCCCAACGTGAGCCGCAACCACGCCGAGATCCGCCCCCAGGGCGGGGGCTTCGTGGTCGCCGACCTCGGATCCACCAACGGCACCAAGATCAACGGCGTCAAGGTCAGCGAGCGGGTCCTGCAGGACGGCGACGAGCTCACCTTCGGCGCCACGTCGTTCCGCTTCGAAGCCAGCTGACGCCCGGCGACGTCGCCGGCGCATCGCGCCGGCTCACAGGGCGCGAACCAACCGATACCGGCTGATGCGCGACAGGGCACCGAAGGGCATCAGTAGAGTCGCCGCCGGTGCCGGAGCCCCTCCTGAACGTCCTCAAGATCTGCCTGCTGGTGCTGCTGTACCTGTTCTTCTTCCGCGTCCTGCGGGCGGTGTGGGCCGAGGTGAACCTGGCCAAGGCGACCGCCGGGCCGCCCACCGCCAACCGCCGCACCGCCCGGCGGACCCGGTCCCGGGAGCGTCGCCCGCCGAAGCTCACCGTCCTGGAACCCTCCAGCCTGGCCGGCCAGGTGTTCCCGCTCGGCGACGAGCTCACCGTCGGCCGGGCGGCCGGATGCCAGATCACGCTCGACGACACCTACGCGTCGCAGGTCCACGCCCGGATCTTCACGCGCGACGGCCAGCTCTTCGTCGAGGATCTCGGCTCGACCAACGGCACCTACCTGAACCGCCGGAAGGTGTCGGCGCCGATGGTGGTGAGCCGCGGTGACCAGGTCCAGATCGGCTCCACCATCATGGAGGTGTCGTGACCGATCGTGTGCAGCTCCGGTGGGGCGGTGCCACCGACGTCGGCCAGCTGAGGAGCGTCAACCAGGACTCCATGCTCGTCGGGCCCGATCTGTTCGTGGTCGCCGACGGCATGGGAGGCCACCAGGGCGGTGAGGTGGCGTCCGCCCTCGCCATCGACAGCGTGGCCGGCCAGGCCCTCGGGCCCTCGATCACCGATCTGATCACCGCGGTCCAGGACGCCAACGAGACCGTGTACGCCCGGGGCACGCAGGACCCGTCGCTGTCGGGCATGGGGACCACCTTCGTGGCGCTGGCCGTGGTGGAGGACGACGGCGAGCCGCTGGTGGCGATCGTCAACGTCGGCGACTCCCGCGCCTACCGGCTCAGCGACGGCGTGCTCGAGCAGATCACCGACGACCACAGCCTGGTGGCCGAGCTGGTCCGCGAGGGGCGCATCTCCGAGCAGGAGGCGGCCGTCCACCCTCAACGCAACATCGTGACCAGGGCACTGGGCATCGATCCCACCATCCCGGTCGACGACTTCGAGATCCTGCCGCACCGGGGTGACCGCTACCTGCTGTGCTCCGACGGGCTCACCAACGAGGTCACCGAACCCGACATCGCCGTCGTCCTGCGCAGCATCGACGATCCCGAGCAGGCGGCGCAGGAGCTGGTCCGGCAGGCCAACGAACACGGCGGGCGCGACAACATCACCATCGTCATCGTCGACGTGGTCGATGACGGCGGGGCATCGGCCCGGGCCTCTGCACTCGTCCCCGACCACGACGACTTCTCCGACTCCGAGCACGACACCGAGAGCTTCGTGGCCCTCCCGGACGACCGGGCCCACGAGCAGAACGCCCACGGCCGGCACGAAGACCCCACCGCGCCACCGGTCGCCTACGACGAGCCCGACGAGCCCGACGAGCCCGACGATCTCGACGACCGGCTGGACGAGCTACGCGACGAGCGCGGACCCGCCGCCAAGCCCCAACGGGCCATCACGTTGCGGTCGGTGGCCTTCGTGCTCGTGGTGGTGGCCCTGCTGGGCGCCGGCGCCTACCTGGTCAACGACTACGCCCGGAACACCTACCACGTGATCATCGACGACAGCGGCGAGGTCGCCGTCTACCGGGGCCGGCCCGGCGGCGTGCTGTGGTTCGACCCCTCGTTGGTGGAGACCACGGGCATCGACGAGGCCGACGTGCCGGCCGCCCTGCACGACGACCTCACCCACGGGGTCAGCCGGCCGACGCTGGCGTCCGCCGAGCGCTACGTGACCAACCTCGAGGACCGCATCGCCGAACTGACCCCGCCCGTCACCACGACCACGACGACGACGACCACCACCACCCCGCTCGGCGCGGGCACCACCGGACCGGCCTCCACGTCGAGCACCCCCTGAGCATGCACATCCTGCGTCGCCGGACCGAGCTCGGCCTGATCGTGGTCGTCGTCTTGATCACCGCGGGCGCCTACGCCCTGGCCGGACTGGGGCGGGCCGCCGCGATCCCGGCCGACATCGGCCCGTTCCTCGGGGTGATCCTCGCCCTGCTGATCACCGCCCATGTCGCGGTGCGGCGCCTCGCCCCCAACGCCGATGGGATCCTGCTCCCGCTCGCCGCCCTGCTCAACGGGATCGGCTACGTCTTCATCGTCCGCCTCGACGAGGCCCAGGACGGCGGCGGCCGGTTGGCCGAGCTGCAGTCGGTGTGGACAGCGATCGGCATCGCCGCCTTCATCGCCACGCTCGCCTTCGTGCGGCGCACCCGCGACCTCGAGCGCTACCGCTACACCTTCGCCGCCGTCGGCCTCCTGCTGCTGGTGCTGCCGCTGTTCCCGGTGGTGGGCCGCACGATCAACGGCTCTCGGATCTGGGTGTCGTTGGGCCCGGTGAACTTCCAGCCGGGCGAGGCAGCCAAGATCGTGCTGGCCGTCTTCTTCGCCGGCTACCTCGTCGAGCGCCGTGAGCTGCTGGCCCTGTCGACCTGGCGACTCGGCCCCCTGCACCTCCCCGACCCCAAGTACCTGGGTCCGATCGGCCTGGCGTGGGCTGTGTCGCTCGTCGTCATGACGGCCGAGAAGGACCTCGGATCGTCGTTGCTGTTCTTCTTCCTGTTCGTGGTGATGCTGTGGGTGGCCACGGCTCGTACCACCTACCTCAGCGTCGGCGTGTCGCTGTTCGCGCTCGGCTCGTACTTCGCCTACACCCAGTTCTCGCACGTGGCCGACCGCGTCCACGTGTGGCTCAACCCGTGGCCGCAGGCCAAGGGCCACGGCTTCCAGGTGGTGGAGGCCGCGTTCGCGTTCGCCGATGGCGGTCTGGCCGGCACGGGCATCGGGCTCGGCACGCCCAACCGCATCCCCGAGGTCGAGACCGACTTCATCTTCGCCGCCATCGGCGAGGAGCTCGGGCTGCTGGGCGCGGCCGCCATCCTGTGCGCGTTCCTCCTCATGGTGGGCGCCGGGCTCCGCATCGCGCTCCGCGCCGACTCCGCCTTCGACACGCTCCTCGCCGTCGGTCTCACGACGCTGCTCGGCGTGCAGGCCTTCATCATCATGGGTGGGATCACCCGTGTCCTCCCCCTCACCGGCGTGACCCTGCCCTTCGTCAGCTACGGCGGTTCGAGCCTGGTGCTCAACTACGTGCTCCTCGCCCTGCTGCTGCGCATCTCCGACAACTCGGTGAAGGTGCCCACCGCGCCCGCCGCCGAGCACGCGGTCCGGTGAGCGCCCGATGAACCGACAGATCGCCAAGCTCGGCGCCGGCCTGCTGGTCTGCTACCTGGTGCTGTTCGTCCAGCTCAACCGGATCACGATCTTCGGCGCCCAGGAGTTGAAGGACAACCCGGAGAACACCCGCGAGATCCTGCGCGACTACGACGGCCCGCGTGGCAGCATCGCCACTGCCGACGGGGTGGTCGTCGCCCGATCCGCCGCCACCCCCGAGGGATCGCGGTTCGACCGGGCCCGCAGCTACCCCACCGGCGACCTCTTCGCCCACACGGTGGGCTACTACTCGCTCAACCTCGGTGCCACCGGGGTGGAGGACGCCTACAACGCCGAGCTGGTCGGTCGGACGCTCGACCTCAGCTTCCGCGGCATCAACGACCTGTTCGTCGAACGCGACCGGGTCGGCGACGTCACCCTCACGCTGCGATCCGACGCCCAGCAGGTGGCCAAGGACTCCCTCGGCAACCAGCGCGGCTCGGTCGTGGCCCTCGACCCCCGCACGGGCGAGCTCCTGGCCCTGTGGACCTTCCCGTCCTTCGATCCCAACGCCCTGGCGAGCCAGGACTTCAGCGCCGCCAACGACGCGTTCCAGGCCTTGAAGGCCGACCCGGCCGACCCCCTGCTGCCGAAGGCCTACCGGGAGCGCTACTTCCCCGGTTCCACGTTCAAGGTCGTCACCGCCACCGCCGGCCTCGAATCGGGCACGGTCACGCCGGAACAGCCCGTCTATCCGGTGGCCAACAGCTACACGCCGCCGCAGACGACCAGGCCGCTGAAGAACTTCGCCGGCGAGTCCTGTGGTGGTGCCCTGTTCGAGATCCTGCGGGTGTCGTGCAACACCGCCTTCGCCCAGATGGCGGTCGACATCGGCCCGAAGGCCATGATCGAGACGGCGCAGTCGTTCGGCTTCAACTCGGCGCCCCCGATCGATCTCCCCCATCCGGCCGTCAGCAACTTCCCCACCGATTTCGAGCAGAACCTCCCGGCCCTGGCCCAGTCCGGAATCGGGCAGAACGACGTGTCGGCGACGCCGCTGCAGATGGCGCTCGTCGCCGCCGCCGTCGCCAACGGCGGTGAGATCATGACGCCGCACGTGCTCGCCAACGTCCGCGACGACGAGGGCACCATCGTCGAGCAACCCGACCCCAGCGTCTGGCGCCGGGCCATGTCGGCAGCCACCGCGGAGACCATGCGACAGGCGATGTTGGGTGTGGTGGCCTCCGGGACCGCCACCCGGTTGGCCATCCCCGGCTACGAGGTCGGCGGCAAGACGGGCACGGCCCAGCTCGGCACCGATCCGCCCCGCTCGCACGCCTGGATCATCGGCTTCGCCGGACCGCCCGGCGGCGCACCCACCGTGGCCGTGGCCGTCATCGTCGAGGGCCAACCCGGGGTCTCCGAGCAGACGGGTGGCCGGGTGGCCGCACCCATCGCCAAGGCGGTCATGCAGACCATCCTGGCCGCCCAGGGATAGCCATCGGCCCACCGAGCGGCCGGGCATACCGACCAAGGGCCCTGTCGCCGGCGGCCCTCCGTGCGCCACCATCGAGAGGTGGCACCCGATCGCCCCGCGGCCCTGGTCGAGACCCACATCTCGTGGGTGTTCCTCTCGGGTGACCACGCCCTGAAGATCCTCAAGCCGATCCGGACCGACTTCCTCGACCACCGATCCCTCGACGCCCGGCGCCAGGCCTGCGAGGACGAAGTTCGCTGCAACGCCCGCCTGGCCCCGGACGTCTACCTGGGAACGGGGGCCATCTCCTTCGCCGGCCAGGACCTCGAACCGGTCATCGTGATGCGACGCATGCCCGACGACCGGCGCCTGGCCGGCCTGCTCGACACCGACGAGGCCCCGGCGTTGGTGCGCGAGGTGGCCCGCACCATCGCGGCGTTCCACGAACGGGCCGACGTGGCGGACGACGCCACCGCCCACGAACTGGCCTCGGCGGACGCCCTCGTCCGGCGGTGGGACGACGACATCGCCGGGCTGCGGGCCGCGGCCGGCGATCTCGAGGTGGAGGAGCGCATCGCCGCGGTCGAGCAGTTGGCCCACGCCTACCTGGCCGGCCGCGGCCCCCTGTTCGAGGAGCGCATCGCCCGCGGCCTCGTGCGCGACGGCCACGGCGACCTGCTGGCGGAATATATCTTCTGCCTGCCCGACGGGCCCCGCGTCCTCGACTGTCTGGCCTTCGATGTCCGGTTGCGGACCGTCGACGTGCTGGCCGACGTGGCGTTCCTCATCATGGATCTCCAGCGCCTCGAACATCCCGAGCTGGCCATCGCCTTCCTGCGCGCCTACTGCGAGTTCACCGACAGCACCACCCCGGGTCGCTCGC
>CAVVGJ010000020.1:0-112850 GCA_963747745.1 uncultured Acidimicrobiaceae bacterium | reverse complement strand
AACCTCCAGTTCGCGCTGGCGAAAGTGCCGCGCGAGCCGGCATCTCTTGGCGTCCCCGACCGGCACTCAAGGATGCTCGTCCGCTCCGCTCGCCCGAGGTCCAGTGGTTCAGCAGTTCGCCATCGCTTCGAGCGCACGACAGATCTGGAGTCGCCCATCGACGCCGAGTGAACCGAGCCTCGTGGTGAGCACCGACTTGGGAACCGCAGCGAGGTTGTCGAACGTGGCGACGCTGTCGTGATCGATGCCCTCGTCGGCGCCCACTGGGATACAGGTCGGGATGCTGCGGATGGTGCTCGTCACTGGAGCGACCACCACGTTGTTCAGGACCGGGATCACCTCGTCGCGGGAGATGACGAGGACGGGTCGCCGCTTCTGGTTCGGCGTCTCCATCAGCCAAAGTTCGGCCTGGGCTACCAAGGCTCAGCCTCGGTGATCGCGATCGCACTTGCCATGGCGAGGCCGTCGTCCTCGCTGGTCTGCGGCAGGTCGAGGTACGACTTTGTGATGGCGGCGCCGACGTTGGCACGGCGAACCGCATCTGCGAGGTGGTGGACACCCTGGCGGATGACAGCGGACCGGCTCTCCCCGACGCCCTGGTCGACGAGTTCGTCGATGAGGGCCAGCTCGTCATCGGAGAATCGGGTCGGCACGGGCGTCGTCATACATTCCAGTATACGCGATGTAGAGCGGCGTGTTCGGCGCGGCTACTCCGCCTCTTGGCGTTCGACAATTCGTTTGACCGTCATGTGCGACACGCCCGCAACCTCCGCAATGTCACGAAGAGACGCACCGGCGCGCTGGGCCTCGCGGATCGCGGCGTCCCGGGACCTGATGGCGCGGTCAGCGTTCTGCGCGCCGTAGCGCACGAGCTGGAGCAGGCGTTGGGCGGCCTCTGGGCCACTGGTCTCGATGTCAATGACAGGGCGTGTGGCCGACATGTCAGTCATCCGTTCGGGAGAGGATCAGGTTGATCGCAAGCCGTGCCTCGCCGGGGAAGGTGTCGGGAACGTCCTCGTCGTTCGAGGCGGCGTCTGCGGCAACGGCCAAGAGGTCGGCGATGTAGAGCGCCTCGTCATAGGTCAGAGCGATCGACGCCTTCGGCATCGCTCGAGTGTATCAGAATCTGACACCGATGGCTGCTCATGGCACGTCTGTCCAATATCGATACACGCCGACGTCGAGAGGCCTACGCAAGAGATCACGAGTAACCGCGAGTTCCGCGTTGGCCTCGTCGTGCTGGTCAGCGGTCAGTCGACCTGCCCGGGTTGCGGCGGCCAACGCGGACACCGAAGCGCCACCGACACCGTCTGGGCAGGTACCCGCGGTCACGCCAGCTGGTCGAGATGAGGGGGTGTGAAGAAGCCGGTCGCGTACCGTGGTCACCCATGACCCCGGAGGAGATCGCCGACCTCGTGCACCTGCGCCGAGCACGCGACCTCATGGACCGCGACTACGCGGAGCCGCTCAACGTCCCGGACCTGGCGCGTGCCGCACTCATGTCGCCCGCGCACTTCTCGCGCAAGTTCCGGGCCGCCTATGGCGAGACGCCCTACGCCTACCTCATGACCCGCCGCATCGAGCGGGCCAAGGCGCTGCTTCGCCAGGGGATGTCGGTCACCGACGCCTGCATCGCCGTGGGCTGCACGTCGCTCGGATCGTTCAGTTCGCGCTTCACCGAGATCGTCGGTGAGACACCGTCGCAGTACCGCGCCCGTGATCACCGCGACCTCGAGGTCGTCCCGTCCTGCGTGAGCATGGTGGCGACACGGCCGCAGCGCACGCCGGTCACCGCCTGAACGAGACGCGGCACGAGGCTGGACAGCACCGAGCAGGATCGGAGAAGCACGAGCCGGGTCGGGGCTCGTACGGTCGTCGCATGGCAGTCACCGTCTCCACCATGTTCATCCCCGTCCACGATCCCGACGACGCACTCGGCTTCTATCGCGATGCGCTCGGCCTCGAGGTCCGCAACGACGTCTCGTCCGACGGCTTCCGCTGGGTCACCGTGGGTGCCCCGGGCCAAGACGTCGACATCGTCCTCTCCCAGCCCCACGGCGGCCGTTCGCAAACCGAGGGCGACGCCCTGTTGGCGCTCGTGACGAAGGGGTCGCTCCAGGCCGCCATCTTCCGCTCCGACGACCTCGACACCACGTTCGAGAAGGTCCGGGCGTCAGGTGCCGAGGTGCTCCAGGAACCGGTGTCCCAGCCGTGGGGGGCGCGCGACTGCGCGTTCCGTGATCCATCGGGCAACCTCGTCCGCATCGCCCAGGCCTGACCGACGAAGGCGACACCGGAGACCCGATGAGCAGTAGGCACGTCGCCGACAGTCACGACCTGATCCGCGTCCACGGCGCACGCGTGAACAACCTCGCCGATGTCAGCGTCGAGCTCCCCAAGCGTCGCCTCACCGTGTTCACCGGTGTCTCCGGCTCGGGCAAGAGCTCGCTGGCGTTCGGCACGATCGCGGCGGAGTCACAGCGGCTGATCAACGAGACCTACAGCACCTTCGTGCAGAACTTCATGCCGACGCTGGCCCGGCCCGAGGTCGACGTCCTCGACGGGCTGACCACGGCGATCATCGTCGACCAGCAGCGGATGGGCGCCGATGCCCGCTCCACGGTCGGCACCGCCACCGACGCCAACGCGATGCTGCGGATCCTCTTCAGCCGGATCGGGAAGCCGCACGTCGGCTCACCCAACGCGTTCTCGTTCAACGTCCCCTCGATCAAGGCCAGCGGATCGATCACCGTCGAGCGGGGTGACAGCAAGCGGGAGCGGGTCACGTTCACCCGCACCGGCGGCATGTGCCCGCACTGCGAGGGCCTGGGCCGCGTCCCCGACATCGATCTGACCCAGATCTACGACGACTCCAAGTCGCTGACCGAAGGCGCCATCCTCGTCCCCAACTACACCGCCGACGGCTGGATGGTGCAGCTCTACATCCAGTCCGGCCTCCTCGACCCCGACAAGCCCATCCGCAAGTACACGAAGCAGGAGTTGCACGATTTCCTGCACCACCAGGGGACCAGGATCAAGGTCAGCGGCGTGAACCGGACCTACGAGGGGCTGCTCGTGCGGCTCCAGAAGTCGATGTTCTCGAAGGACCGCGACTCGCTGCAGCCCCACATCCGCCGGTTCGTCGACACTGCGGCCACCTTCACCGACTGCCCGGAGTGCGGGGGCACCCGGCTCAGCGAGGCCGCCCGCGCCTCGAAGATCGCCGGGATCAGCATCGCCGACACCTGCGCCATGCAGATCACCGACCTGGCCGGCTGGGTGCGGGGTCTCGACGAGCCTTCGGTGGCGCCGCTGCTGACCGCGCTGGCGAGCACGCTCGACTCGTTCGTCGAGATCGGGCTCGGCTACCTCTCGCTCGATCGGCCGTCCAGCACGCTGTCGGGCGGCGAGGCACAGCGGACCAAGATGATCCGCCACCTCGGATCATCACTGACCGACATCACCTACGTCTTCGACGAGCCCACCATCGGTATGCACCCGCACGACATCGAGCGCATGAACGCGCTCCTCCTCCAACTGCGGGACAAGGGCAACACCGTCCTCGTCGTCGAGCACAAGCCCGAGGTCATCGGCATCGCCGACCACATCGTCGACCTCGGCCCCGGTGCCGGCACCGCCGGCGGCACCATCTGCTTCGAGGGAACCGTCGATGACCTTCGGACCAGCGACACCGTCACCGGACGCCACCTCGACGACCGGGCCCGCCTCAAGGAAGCGGTCAGAACGCCGACCGGCGCGCTCGAGATCCGCGGCGCGACCACCCACAACCTCCAGGACGTCGACGTCGACATTCCGCTCGGTGTGCTGTGCGTGATCACCGGGGTGGCCGGTTCGGGCAAGAGCTCACTCGTCCACGGATCGCTCCCCCTGTCCGGCGGGGCCGAGGGCGTGGTGTCGATCGGTCAGGATGCCATCCACGGCTCGCGGCGCAGCAACCCGGCGACCTACACCGGCCTGCTCGACCCGATCCGCAAGGCCTTCGCCAAGGCCAACGACGTGAAGCCCGCCCTGTTCAGCTTCAACTCCGAGGGCGCCTGCCCCAACTGCAACGGCACCGGGGTCATCGAGACCGACCTGTCGATCATGGCCAGCGTCACCACCACCTGCGAGGAGTGCGAGGGGAAGCGGTTCGAGGCGTCAGTCCTCGACCTCCACCTCGGCGGTCACGACATCAGCGAGGTCCTGGCGATGTCGGTGACCGAGGCGCGGGTGTTCTTCGCCGACGGCGACGCCAAGACGCCGGCCGCCGGCAAGATCCTCGACCGGCTGGCCGACGTGGGGCTCGGCTACATCACGCTGGGCCAGCCGCTCCCCACCCTCTCCGGCGGCGAGCAGCAGCGGCTCAAGCTGGCCACCCACATGGGCGACACGGGCGGCACCTACATCCTCGACGAGCCGACCACCGGCCTCCACCTCGCCGACATCGCCCAGTTGCTCGGTCTGCTCGACCAGCTGGTCGACTCCGGCACGTCGGTGATCGTCATCGAGCACCACCAGGCCGTCATGGCCCATGCCGACTGGATCATCGACCTCGGCCCCGGCGCCGGTCACGACGGCGGCCGGATCGTCTTCGAGGGCACCCCCGCCGATCTGGTCGCCACCCGCTCCACCCTCACGGGCGAGCACCTCGCCGCCTACATCGGCGCCTGAGCGCAGACGGGGCCGGGTTCAGGCGAGGCCGCAGACATCGAGGGCCAGCAACGCCAGCACCCGGGCCGTGGTCACCACCTCCATCAGCGGCACCGACTCGTCGGGCGCGTGGGCCAGCGCCGAGTCGCCCGGGCCGTAGTGCAGCGTGGGGATGCCGCCGATGCCGTTGAGGAGGCGGAGGTCGCTGCCGTAGGGGGCGCCCCAAGCCTCGATGCGGCGGTCGCTGACCGCACGGTGGGCGGCACGGACCCGGGCCAGCAGATCGCTCTCGGCAGGAAGTCGGCCCGAGGAGAACTGGCCACCCCACCACTCGACCTCGGCCGGGTGGGCGCGCAGCCAGCCGTCGGCCGAGCACGCCGTAGCCACCGCGGCCTCGAGCGCGGCGCGTGCGTCGGCTGGATCTTCGTCGAGCGCGACACCCAGGCGCCCCTCGGCCACCAGCAGATCGGGCACGGACGAGGGCCAGTCGCCGGCGTGGACGGTGCCGATCGAGAGGGGATAGGCGATGGGCCATCGCTCGAGCAGCGGATCGACCTCGGCGTTGCGGATCCGTTCGAGCTCGACCAGCGCCTGCCACACGGGCCACAGCTTCTCGATCGCACTCACCCCGTCGGTGCGACGCGATGCATGGGTGGCATGGCCCCGCACGATGATCCGGAACGTGAGCGCTCCGGCGCAGGCCGGGACCAGGTCGAGGCTGGTCGGCTCGGGCACGACGCAGGCATCCGCGGTCCAGCCCCGGCGCAGCAGCCCGAACGTGCCGAGCCCACCGTCCTCCTCGCCCTCGACGCTGGCCACCAGCACGTCGCCCCGTAGCGGGACGCCGCTGGCCCGCAGGGCCCGGACTGCCCAGCGGGCGGCGACGAGCCCGGCCTTCATGTCGCACGCGCCCCGGCCTCGCAGCGAGCCGCCGGCGATGGTGCCGGCGAAGGGATCCCCGGTCCAGGCGTCGCGGTCACCAGCGGGGACGACGTCGATGTGGCCGTTGAGCATGAGGGTGGACCCGTCGCCCGACCCGGGGAGCCGGCCGACCAGACCCCACGCCTCAGCGCGCTCGACCTCGACGCCGGGGAAGTCGGGATCGGCGGCGAGCTCGTCGAGCGGTAGCGCCCAGTGGTCCACGTCGAGACCGTCGGAGGCCAGGTCGGCGGCGAACGCCGCCTGGGCCTCGTGCTCGGCATGGCTGCCGCCGACGCTCGGGATCCGCACCAGGTCGGCGAGCGCGGCGATCATCTGCGGCTCGTCGGCATCGACGGCCTCCAGGACCCGCGGCGCCCAGTCGATCGTCACCGGGCGGAGCGTACCGGCGGCGCTCCGGCACCAACCGCGTCTACTTCACCAGCCGGTAATCGTTGATGTCCTGGCCCCCGAAGTCGGGTTCGCCAGTCTTCTTGTCACACAGCGTGGCCGGGACCATGCCGCAGGCGAGCATGATGCTGGAGAGACGATCGACGTTGGCGGTGGTCTTGCCGCAGGAGAACTGCTGGCCGGCGTCGTGGACGTAGAAGTTCGTCGACGCCCGGGGATCGATGGGGTCGCACGGAGTGTCCCCCGAGTTCTTGGCTTGGTAGAGCCGGTACATGAAGCTGGGCAGGAACGACTCGATGTGCACCTTGGACACCTTGTACAGCCCGCTCTCGGCCACCTTGGGGATGAAGGCGAACCGGGGGCTGTCAGCGATCCCCTCGGTGAACAGGACAGGGTCGGTGTACGGATCCCACTTCTCGAGGCACTGGGTGAGGGCGTCGTAGCGGTCGTAGTGATCCCAGTCGGAATCGTCCACGAGCGTCATGTCCTGCTCCTGGAACGTCTGAGGAACGCCATATACGTCGTAGGACGTCGGCACCTGGTAGTGCCGGATCGACTCCGTAGACGGGGTGACGGCCGAGTAGGCGAAGCTGTCGTCGGCCCGGGAGGCGGCGACGAACACACACTCGTCGGGGGCCCCCTCGGCGTAGAGATCGTCGGCCTTGCGGAGGAACTCCCAGGGTGTGCTGTTGTCCATTCTCTCGCCGGCGAAGGTGTAGGTCGATTGGACCTCGTTGCCCTGGTGCAGGCGGGGAACTACCCCATTGCACAGTCCGCCGTCGAGACTGATCAACGCGCACTGGAGGCCCTGGGCGTTGAAGCCGGTGTCGACGTAGAACGTGTTCGGAAATTGCACCATGCAGTTCTTCCCGCCGTCGATCCGCTCCGTGCTCTTTGTCGGGTCGGAGCTGGTGGGGTCGTAGCCGTTCGGGAAGAACCCCATCGGGTGGTCGATACCGAGCGAGATGCCGACCTCGACGTCCGAGTTCTGCTGCTTGCAGCCGTCGGTGTACCGGTACGGCTGCAAGGTGCCGTAGTTCTCGTTGCTGGTGTCGTAGGCCGACTTGTCGCAGGGGTCGGCGCGGTTGCCGGCCACGGGCGGGTTCCCGGGGCCCATGCCGTCGAGCAGCTTCGGCGGTTGAGGATTGTCGGACGTGCGCAGGCAGACGAAGTCCCCCTGGGTCGCGGTCGAGAGGGCCACGAACGGCGGGGCGCCGATGCCGCCGGGCGACTCGATGGCGGCTTCCGCCGCGGCGCTGGTCTCGAGAGAGCCGAAGCCCAGGGCCTTCCCGAACACGCTGATGGCCTCCTGTTGCGGGAGCTTGACCCGGACTCGGCCGAACGTCTTCGAGAAGCTGATGCAGTCGGTCAGCGGAGCGATAGTGCTGCTGGGATCACCGGCCTGCAGCTCTGCCGTGGTGTACTCGAGCTGATCGGGGTCGGAGCACGAGCTCCACTCGCTGGCACTGACCGTCCTCCCCAGCGTGATGTCGACCTTCTCGCGCACCTCGGCCACGATGTCAGCGATCGATCCACCGCCGATGACGGCCTCCACCATGGCCGACATGGCCGCGGCGTCGACGGTGTTCTGGTCGTGCCGTCGTTCGTTGTAGGCAGATCCGACATCGACGGCGAGCGAGCTCACCCCGAGCAGCGCGGTGAGCATGAGGGCGACGATGATGGCGGAGACGCCGCGCTCACCCGAGGTCCTCGGCCGCATCACTTGCACTCCCACCACGAGTGGTCGCCGGGTGTGGACGAGACCCACGCCGGCGGGGTGACACCGGTGTCGAGCTGCCAGGTGTCGCTGACCGACGGCGTGCTGTCGTACCAGTCCTGCTCCAGGCGGGTCGTGATGTCCTCGTTCAGCTCCACCTTGTCGAGGATGGGGGCGAACATGTTGGTGAGCTGGTGGAGCTTGCGCTTGGTGACGAGCTTGGCGTCGTCGCCGACATCAAAGGTGTAGAGCCCGTCCTTGGGAGGGTTGAGGTCCGTGAGGGTGAGCTGCATCCAGACGCCGTCGCTCTGGTCCATGCGCTCGCAGGCCTCCTGGAGGAGGCGCTCCCCCTGGCTGTCCATGTCCGCACCCGTGTAGTCGGGCGTGGGGTCGGCATCGACCGCCACCAACCGGATGCCCTCGCGAGCACCGTGGCGGATGTCGTTGAGCTGGAAGAAGGCCCAGCCGAACTCGATGGTGCCGAACAGGATCAGGAACAGCGGCATCGCGATGAGGGCGAACTCGACGAGGGCCGCGCCCCGGTCGTCGCGCGATCGGCGTCGGAGGATCCGCCGCCCTCTGGTGGGGGAAGTTCTCTGCATGTGCGCTCCTGGGCTGGGGGCCCCACGGTTCTGGCACTCCAGAGGACTCTTCGGCGGCTCGTCAGCCTGTCTTGAGCACGGAATCGAAGTTCATCCACTTCGGCCGGCAACGGCAGCGGGCCCAGAGGAATCGGAAGCCGGCGCGCCCCGTATGCGCTGATCGGCGCGGTCAACCCATCGGTAGCATCCCGGGCGTGCACGCCGCCGATCGCCTCGTGGCCAGCATCGAGCGCTCCGGTTCGATCGCCTGCGCCGGCCTCGATCCCCGACCGGACCTGCTGCCCGCAGTACTGCGCAACCGTCACCTGGAGCGCCATGGCCCGGGCTCCGCCGGGGTGGCTGCCGCGTTCGTGGAGTTCAACCAGGCGATCATCGACGCCGTCGCCGGCCGTTGCGCGGCGGTGAAGCCGCAAGCAGCCTGCTACGAGGCCTACGGGTCGGCCGGCTTCGCCGCGCTGGAGGCCACCGTCGCCCATGCCGAAGCGGCGGGCGTGCCCGTCGTCCTCGACGCCAAGCGTGGCGACATCGGCTCCACCGCGACCCACTACGGCCAGATGGCTTTCGGCGGTGCCCCCGGGCTCGACGACCGGCCGCTGCCGGGCATGGGGGCGACGTGGATGACGGTGAACCCGTACCTCGGCCGCGACGGCGTGCTGCCCATGCTCGGTGAGACCACCGCCGGGCTGTTCGTGCTGGTGAAGACGTCGAACCCGTCGAGCGGCGACCTACAGGATCGCGATGCTGCCGACGGAAGCGTCGCCGACCTCACCGCCACGCTCGTCCACTCGTGGGGCACCGACCGCATCGCCGAGTGCGGCCTGTCCGACATCGGCGCCGTGGTGGGTGCGACCTATCCCGCCCACGCCCGGGCCCTCCGATCCCGCATGCCCGACACGATCTTCCTCGTTCCCGGCTACGGCGCCCAGGGGGCGAGCGCGGCCGATGCTCTCGCCGGCATCCGTGACGACGGTCGGGGCGTGATCGTGTCGTCGAGCCGGGCGATCTGCGGGGCCTGGCAGGCCACCGGCACCGACGACTGGGCCGGCGCGGCCCGCGACGCGGTGGCACAGATGAACCGGGATCTCGACGCCGTCCGGCCCTGAGATCGAGCCGCGGTCCTACACTCCGCTCATGCCCACCGCGTCGCCAGGCCGCACCCCGGAGCGGTCATCGCCGGCCTGGGCGGTCGAGCCCTCCGGCCCCCTCCGGGGCGATGTCCGGGTGTCGGGCTCCAAGAACGCCGTGACCAAGCACATGGTCGCCGCCATCATGGGTGGCTCGCCGTCGACGATCGCCAACGTGCCCGAGGTCGGCGACGTGGGCATCACCGCCGAGGTGCTCCAGTCCCTCGGGGTGGGGGTCGAGGTGGGCGACGATCGCACCATCACGATCACGCCGGCGGCCGAGGTCAATCCGCAGGTCCCGGTGCGCTACTCCGGTCTGAACCGGATTCCGATCCTGCTCCTCGGCCCCCTGCTCCATCTCCGCCAGGAGGCGTTCGTCCCCGTCGTCGGCGGCGACACCATCGGGGCCCGGCCGGTCGACTTCCACGTCGACGCGCTCCGGTCCTTCGGGGCCGAGGTGTTCGAAGAAGCCGACGGCGTTCGGGCCCAGGTGAAGGGTCGGCTCCACGGCACCAAGATCACGCTGCCGTACCCGTCGGTGGGCGCCACCGAGACGGTGCTGCTCACCGCGGCGCTGGCCGAGGGCCGCACCGTGCTCCACAACGCCGCCACCGAGCCCGAGATCATCGAGCTCGCCCTGTTCCTCCAGCGCATGGGAGCCCGCGTCGAGCTGTCACCCGGGCGGCGGATGGTGATCGACGGCGTCGATCGCCTCCACGGCGCCACCACCACTCTGGCCGGTGACCGGCTCGAAGCGTTCTCGTACCTGGTGGCCGGCCTGGTGACGCGGGGCGAGGTACGGGTGGCGGGCTGCCCCCAGGACCGCATGGTCACCGCCATCTCCACCCTGCAGCGCATGGGAGCCGAGTTCGAGATCAACGACGACTGGATCAGCGCGTCGAGCAACGGCTTGCGGGCCGTGGCGGTCCACACCGACACCCATCCCGGGTTCATGACCGACTGGCAGTCGCCGCTGTTCGTGCTCATGACCCAGGCCGAGGGCATGTCGGTCCTGCACGAGACCGTGTTCGAGGACCGGGTCCGCTACCCGGCCTCGGTGGTGGCGGCCATGGGCGGCGAGATCGAGCTGTTCGAGACCTGCCTCGGCGGCGACGCCTGCCGCTTCCACGACACCAACGCCGTGCACTCCGCCGTCGTGCGCGGCGTGTCCAAGCTCCGCGGCGCCGAGGTCGAGATCCCCGACGTCCGGGCCGGGTTCTCCGGTGTCATCGCCGCGGCCGTGGCCGAGGGAGCCTCGATCATCGGGGGCGTCCACCACCTCGAGCGCGGCTACGACCGGCCCTTCGAGACCTTCCAGTCGCTCGGCCTCCAGCTCCGCCGCATCGACGCCCGCTGACCCCGACCGGCCGATCATCTCCGTTCTGGTGGGTCATCGGTCGTCCAGAGTGTCGCGATGACCGACCAGAACGAGAGCCGACCCGCCGATCCCCGTTCTGGTGGGTCATCGGTCGTCCAGAGTGTCGCGATGACCGACCAGAACGGGGATTGTTCGGGACGGGTCAGCCGGCGAGGAGGCTGGCCAAGGCCCAGAGGGCGCCGATGGCGCCGATGAGGGCGAAGGCGATGCTGCGTCCCAGCGGCGCGGCCTCGAGGTCGCCCTCCCGCACCTGTTCCGGCGGCCGGATGATGGCCAGCAGGGAGCCCACGGCCATGGCGCCGCCGATGGCGAGCACGAGGTAGGCGAGCAGATCCTGTCCGAGGAACATCGGCCTCCAGCGTACGACCCCACCGGAGTGCCGCACCGCTCGACGAGATTCATGCTCAAGGAGTCCTGAACGCGCGCCGACACAGCAGAGGTCGGGATGTCCTCCACGTCCTGGCACCTCCACGGGTAGCAACGGAGCGGGGCCGATCTCCCGCCAGGCATCGTCGCCGGTCACACTGTGGCTGGCCGGCCCCGCTCCTCCCGTGGACCGGCTGTGCGAGACTTCTCCGCAGAACAGACGGCCCCAAGGAGACCTCATGGGATACCACCACCTGGCGTTCGCGGCGCGCGACATGCCGGCCACCCACCGCTTCTACTCCGAGGTACTCGGCTTCGAGCTGGTCAAGGCCGTCGCCGCCCCGACCGACCGCCCCGGCGGCTGGGCCAAGCACCTCTTCTACGACACGGGATCCAACCCGGACGGCACCCCCGGGCCGCTGCTGGCCTTCTGGGAGCTGCACGACGAGCGCATGGCCGACAAGGACACCGCCATCTCCACCGGTCTCGGCTTCGAGGTGTGGGTCAACCATGTCGCCTTCGCCGCCGCCGATCTCGACGACATCGAACGTCGCAAGCGCCAGTGGCTCGAGGGCGGTTCCGACGTGATGGAGATCGATCACGGGTTCTGCGTGAGCATCTACACCATGGACCCGAACGGCATCCTGGTCGAGTTCTGCACCGACACCGCGCCCTACACCCAGGCCGACCGCGACCATGCGCTGGCCGTCCTGCGCAGCGACGAGCCCGAGCTCGAGGATCCGCCCGCGCCCACCTTCCACCGCGCCGTGGAGCATGCCGCCGCGGGTACCTCCGCCTGACGCGTGCCTGATCTGTGGTGGCCGCCCGAGCGACGCACGTTCCTCGGCTACTGGCCCGACCCGGCTGACGATCCGGGCGTCGAGGTCGGCCGCGAGCCCATCGCCGCGGTCTCGCCCGACGGCGCCGTCGTCCGGGGCATCCTGTGGACACCGCCGGCCGGGACACCGTGGAAGACGGCGGTCGTGCTCTCCCATCCCCGCGGCGACTTCTCGACCCACTACGCCTGTCCCCTGCTCGCCGCCGCCGGGTACGCCGCGTTCGGCTTCGCCACCCGCTACGTCAACAACGACATCGACTGCCAGCACCACCTCGCGGCCGTCGACGTCGAGACCGCGGTGCTGGCGATGCGGGCCCGCGGCGCCGCCTCCGTGGTCCTGCTCGGCAACTCGGGCGGGGGGTCGCTCATGGCCGAGGCCCAGGCGATGGCCGAGCGCGAGGGACGGACCCTGGGCGACGCCTTCATCGCGCTGGCCGCCCACCCCGGCGAGGGGGTGTTCATGCTCCAGGTGATCGATCCCTCGGTCACCGACGAAGCCGACCCCCTGTCGTGCGACCCGTCGCTCGACATGTACGAACCCGACAACGGCTGGCGCCCCTTCCCGGAGGCCTCCCACTACGACCCGGCCTGGCTCGAGCGCTACCGGGCCGCCCAGCGCGAGCGGGTGGCGCGGATCGACGCCATCGCCCGCTCCGCGATCGACAGCAACGATCGGTTCCGCGCCCTGGCCGAGGATGCCGAGCGCGGTTCCCCGACCTGGAACCAGCTCCGGCGGCGGGCCGTGCTCGGCCGCTACCTCACCGTGTACCGCACCCTCGCCGACCCCGCCTACCTCGACCCCGACATCGATCCGGACGCGCGGTCGGTCCCCGGACGTGCACCGGGCACGATCTTCGCCTTCCCCGATCCCCTCGACGCCAACCACGGCAGCTTCGGCCTCGGCCGGGTGATGACACCGCGGGGCTGGCTCTCGACGTGGTCCGGATTGTCGAGCCATGCCCGCATGGCCACCAACCTGCCTGACGTCACCGTTCCCACGTTGGTGATCCATCCCACCGCCGACACCGAGATCCGGCTGCACCAGGCCCGGGAGCTGGCCGAGGTCTCCGGCGCATCGGACGTCACCTACGAGGAGCTCGAAGGCGCCCCGCACTACCTCCAGGGTCACCGGGTCCACGCCAACGAGCACATGGTCTCCTGGCTCCGGTCCCGCCTGTGACGACACCGGAATCCGCGTCGGACCACGGCGTGTTCACGGTGGGTTGGCGGGAGTGGGTCCGCCTGCCCGACCTGCTCCCCGA
The DNA here is from genome assembly GCA_963747745.1 of uncultured Acidimicrobiaceae bacterium. GTDB lineage: Bacteria > Actinomycetota > Acidimicrobiia > Acidimicrobiales > Salinilacustritrichaceae > Salinilacustrithrix. Next base: position 99,584 of record CAVVGJ010000020.1, on the reverse strand, counting down.
GCCCGAGGACTGGGTCAAGGCCAAGATCGACACCGGTGCTCGGACCTCGGCCATCCACGCCTGGGACCTCCAACACGTCGAGCGCGACGGCCAGACCTGGTTGCGGTTCTCCCTGCATCCCCGCCAGCGCGACGACACCCACATCGTGGTGGCCGAGGCCCGGCTGGTGGAGGAGCGGGAGGTCCGTTCCTCGAACGGTGAGGTCGAGACGAGGGTCGTGGTCGAGACCGACCTCGCCATCGGTTCGCACGCGCCGTTCCCCATCGAGCTGAGCCTCACCAACCGCGACCAGATGGGGTTCCGGATGCTCCTGGGCCGCACCGCGATGGCCGGCCGGCTGCTCGTCGACCCCGGCCGCTCGTACCTCACCGGCGGCAGCCAGCGCAGACCGAACCGGTAGCGTCCGAGGCGATGAAGATCGCCCTGCTGTCCCGGAACGCGAACCTGTACTCCACCAGCCGGCTCAAGGAAGCGGCCGAGGAGCGCGGGCACGACATCCGGGTCATCGACTACCTGCGCTGCGTCATGGACATCACGTCGCACCGCCCCAACATCCGCTACGCCGGCCAGGAGCTCACCGACTACGACGCCGTGATCCCCCGCATCGGTGCGACGCACACGTTCTACGGCACCGCGGTGGTCCGCCAGTTCGAGATGATGAACGTGTTCCCCACCAACGAGAGCCAGGGCATCTCGCGCTCACGCGACAAGCTGCGATCCCTGCAGCTGCTGTCCCGCAACGGGATCGGTCTCCCGGTCACCGGATTCGCCCACTCCACCAAGGACATCGACGGCCTCATCGAGCTCGTGGGCGGCGCGCCGCTCATCGTCAAGCTGATCGAGGGCACCCAAGGTGTGGGCGTGGTGCTGGCCGAGACCAAGAAGGCAGCGGAGTCGGTCATCGCCGCCTTCCGCCAGCTCGATGCCAACATCTTGGTCCAGGAGTACATCAAGGAGGCCAAGGGCGCCGACCTGCGAGCCTTCGTCATCGGCAACCGGGTGGTGGCGTCGATGCGCCGGCAAGGGGCGCCCGGCGAGTTCCGCTCCAACCTGCACCAGGGGGGCTCGGCCGAGAAGGTGAAGCTGACCCCGGAGGAGCGCTCGACCGCGGTCCGGGCCGCCAAGACGATGGGTCTCAACGTCTGCGGTGTCGACATGCTGCGCTCCAACCACGGCCCGGTGGTCATGGAGGTCAACTCGTCGCCGGGCCTGGAGGGCATCGAGGGCACCACCGGCATCGACGTCGCCGGCAAGATCGTGGAGTTCATCGAGAAGAACGCCCGCCCGGGACGGACCACCACCTCCGCTCGCGGTTAGCTGTCAGCTTCCGTTCGTGCTCCAGTGCCAGGGTTCGCTGGGGAGGTTGAACAGGCCGTAGCTCGAGGCGTGGCCGTCGAGCCAGATGTAGGCCGGACTCGACCGCGACGTGATGGTGCGGCCCTCGTAGGTGAAGTCGATGGCCCGGCCCTGCTCGTGCATCGACCGGCCGGGGATGGCGGTGGGCGGGCTGCACTGGCTCGCCGGCTTCTCCCAGATGTCGTATTCGGTCGAGCCGCAGTGCGCTTCGCGCAGCGCGATCTGCGAGTCGCTGCTGCGGTAGCCCCAGCCGGACAGGTCGATGCCGTCGCCGGCCGCCGCGGTGAGCAGGGCGTCGACGTCTTCGGCGATGTCGGCGTTGACGGTGATGCCTTGCACCGTGCGCAACGACGGGGTCGACCCGCCACTCGGCGGAGACGATGGTCGCGTGGTCGTGGTGGTACTGGCGGTGGTCGTGGTGGTCCCACCGGCGCCCGAGGTCGACGCAGTCGTGGGCGGTGACGTGGTGGTGGTGGTTGTGACGGGGGCGGCGACCGATACCGCTTCCACCACCGGCGGGGCCGGGATCCGCTCGATGAGGGCGGCCTGCTCGGCCTTGATCTGGTCCGAGAGCTGGGTATCCATGTCGGCGAGCACGGCGGCCTCGGCGAGCGAGGCGTCGATGCGATCCTGCAGCCGGTTGGCGAACACCTGCTGGCGGTCCTGTTCCTGGCGGAGCTCGTCGAGGGCGGCGCGGGTGGCATCCACCGCCCGGGCCGCATCGGCGGCGGCGACCTCCACCGCGGCGGCCCGGCCCGCCGCGACGCGCTCGGCCCGCTCGAGCAGGTCGAGGAGGTCGAGGTCGCGCTTGGCGCGAGCGTCGAGGTAGCTCCGCTGGAGCAGGGCATCCGAGAACGAGTCGGCCTCCAGGCTGAGGACGAAGTCCGCGGTCGGGGGATGGATGTAGGACGCGACGGCCATCTCCTGGATGGCGTGCTGCAGCGTGTCGACGTCGTGGCGAGCGGCGTCGAGCTTGGCCTGGGCCGCCCGTAGGTCGGCCTGGGCCGCCGCTCGGACCGCTTGGGCGTCGTCGAGCGCCGACTGCTGGGCGGCGATGTCGGCATCGAGACCGTCGAGGACATCGTTGATCTCGGCGTCGCTGGCCTGGAGCACGTCGATCTGAGCCTCGACCTCGTGCCGCTGTTCCCGGACGTCGTCTCGCTGGGACTGGGTATCGCTCTGCGCCCCGGCCCCGACCGGTGTGGACACCGCCAACATCGCGGCGACGACCAAGATGGTTCGAGGGATGGTCACGGGCGCGAAGATCTCCAGATCGCGTCGCCGCCCACGACGTCGACGTCACCGTACTGCAACCTGATCACTCTGTGTGACTACTCCCGCTCGATGCGATGCCGCCCAGGGAGGAGTATCGACCGGTCGGCGGCTCCGCTGTAGCGCGTGGACATGCGGTTGCATGCGATGGCGCGATCGGCTCGATGTCACCATGGTCATGTGGGAGACCGCGATCGCATCCGCACGTTCCACGGCCGCCACGGTCGCGTGACGGACCGCATGCTCGAGGTCCTTCGTGACCTCGGACCGCGGCGCCACCTCGAGGTCCGCGCCGAGCCGACGCGCCCGCTCGTGCTCGAGGTCGGTTGCGGTCGGGGCGAGGCGGCGATGGGCTTCGCTCTCGCCCATCCCGACGTCGATGTGCTCGCCACCGACGTGCACACGCCCGGCGTGGTCGCCCTGTTGGAGGCGGCGGATTCGGCGCAGGTCGGCAACGTGTACGCCATGCGGGCCGACGCGCTCGACGTGCTCGACCATTCGATCGGTCGAGGTGAGCTGGCCGGCGTCCACCTGTTCTTCCCGGACCCGTGGCCCAAGGCCCGTCACCACAAGCGACGCTTCGTCCGCCCCGACGTGCTCGACCTGCTGGCCGATCGCCTCCGGCCCGGTGCCGGTTTCCGCCTCGCCACCGATGTCGACGACTACGCCCGCTGGGCCCGAGCCCGACTCGACGGCCATGCCGCGTTCGAGGGCGGCCCGGCCCCGAGGCCGACCTGGCGACCGGTCACGCGCTACGAAGGGGCCGCCGTCGATGCCGGACGAGCGGTCACGGAGCTGGCGTACCGCCGCCGCTGAGGAGGATGCCGTGGCCTCGACGGACGCATCGCTACCGTCGTCGGTGTGGGATTCCTCGACCGGTTCAAGAGCGACACCTCCTCGCCCGACGCCCTCACGCTGGAGGTGGCGACGAGGATCAAGTTGCATTCCGACGTCGACGACGTGGCCATGGTCGATGCCGACACCATCGCGGTCACCTGGGCGGGACGCGCCACACCCCACCCCCTCGACATCAGCGAGATCCGCCCGACCTGGAAGCGGGCCACGGGCTTCGAGCGCATCGACCTGCTCGACAACTTCCTGGCTGGTCTGCACCCCCCCGCCGGCGATCCGACACCGGCGGACACGGAGCGAAGCAGCGAAGCACCCGGCGATCGTGACGGCCGCGACGGGTGGGAGGAGGTGGCGCCCCAGCTGTTCCCCGCACTGGCCGCCTCCGCCCCGGACGACGTGGTGTCGTGGGCCGTCGGGGGATTGCTCCACGCCACCGTCGTGCGGCAATCCAGCGGAGCTCCCGTCACCCGTGCCGAATGCGCGGCGTGGAAGGTCCGGGCCGACGACGCCGTCGCCCGGGCGGTTGCCAACCTCTCCGCCATCGATCCGGGCCTGGATGCCATCGCGCCGGACAGCCGGGCCTGGGTTCCCACGCAGCCCGACGGGCGGCAGTCCTCGTGGTTGACGGCGCCGGCTCGCCTGCTCGCCGAGCTCGGGCTCGAGTCGGGCATCGCGTTGGTCCCGGTCGCCGGCGAGATGGTGGTGGTGGACCCCGATGATCCGGCCCTGCTCGAGTCGGTTCTCACCAGCACGCTCACCATCTTGGAGCACGAACCCGACCGGTTGTGCCCGATGCCGTTCCGGGTCACGCCTGACCACGTCGCCGTGTGGCAACCGCGGATCGACGATCCTGCATCCGAGCTGGTCGAGCGGGCCAGGCAGCTCTTCGATCGCTGAACGAGCCCGACCCTCCGACCGTCAGCCCGCTTGGTTCAAGGTGTAGTACTCGTCGCTCTGGGCGAGCGCACTGGCCAGCTGGATGTCCTGACCGTTGGCGAGGACGTCGACCCAGGAGTCGAGGCCGGCGGCATCCGGAGACCGGTTCAGCAGTTCCTCGTAGAGGCCGTCGACGCGGGTCCGACGAGATTCGCGCGACTGGTAGAGCGCGTCGGCGATGGCATGCCGCGAGACACCGTCGTCGGCGACCGACGTCCAGTGGTCCAGCCCCGCCGAGTCCGGAGCCCGCCCGAAGATGTCGCGGTAGAGGGCGTCGACCCAGCGACGATTGGTGCCACCCGAGTCCGAGAAGAACTCGCCCGACCCGTACAGGTCGGCCGCGATGGCGGCCGGTGGCAGACCCCGGTGGTAGGCGTCGACCCAGCTCCGGAGCCCGGAGCCGTCGACCGGTCGATCGAGGATGGACTGGTAGTACTGGTCGACCAGCTGGGCGATCCACTCGTCCGACGTGGCGAAGCCGCCGACGACCGCGGCCCGGGGCGCGAGATAGGTGAGCCGGTCGGTCACGGCGTTCACCTCGTTGACCGAGCCGGAACGGTTGAGCAGGTCCTGGTAGAGCGCGGCGGCGTAGTGCTGGTCCCGCGCCCGCCGGGCGTTGGCGGCCGTGGCGGTGGCATCGTTCGTGCAGGCGCACCGGATGAAGCGCTGGGTGACCCAGGTGATCCCCCGGGCATCGGTGTAGACACCGATGCCCACCCGATCGACGTCCGTGCGGCGCATGTTGGCGGCGTGGGCGCTCGAGCCGAGGAAAGCGGCGAACACCGAGGCCTCTCCGGCGGTCGAGTAGCCGACGTTCTCGGCCCACAGGCTGCAGTTGGGGCTGGCGGCCTGGCAGTCGGCGCCCGCCGTGGTGCTGTGACGCAGGATCCCCTGCATGCCCATGGTCCAGGTCCAGCCCCTGGCCTTGAGCTCGGTGACCGGATCGATCTGCAGTCGGGGCAGACCCTGAGACGCCCGCCAGTCGTTGAGGCGGTTGAGCTGGGCGGTCTCCATGGCGGTGAGTTGCATGGTCACCGCCGCGCCGGCGGGTTCGGGGTCCGGCGTGGCGATGGCCACGGCCAGCACGGGCCCGATCAGCAGGGCGGCGGTGACGATGGCGAGACCGTGCAGGACGGCACGGTGCAGGACAGGGCGGTGGACGCGCATGGGGAAGGTTCGCTCCGGCGGCTGGCGGGGTCTGCTGACCCGGCGTTCTCGATTGCTGACTCCCGCCGACCCGTAATGGTCTCGCAATGTAGGCCAGCGAGCTGAGCCCGTGCAATCCAAGAAACCGCCAAGAATCCAGGCAAATCCCCGTCTCGGACCGTTTCCGTCCCCGATGGGCAATTATTGCGAATCCGTGTCAACAGACATGGATCGCCGATGCTCCACGCCGCCGGCGGCCGGCCGCCCGGCCGCCCGGCGCGCCCGCGGCGCCTAGAGCTGGGCCATGTTGTCGAAGCGGGTGAGGTGGTTGCGGAACGCGAGGTTGATCTTGCCGGTGGGACCGTTGCGGTGCTTGGCCACGATGACCTCGGCCATCCCCCGATCGGGCGAGTCGGGGTTGTAGACGTCGTCGCGGTACAGGAACATCACGACGTCGGCGTCCTGCTCGATGGAGCCCGATTCGCGGAGGTCCGAGAGCATGGGGCGCTTGTCGGTCCGGGACTCGAGCGTGCGGGAGAGCTGCGACAGGGCCACCACCGGGCACTCCAACTCACGGGCGAGGATCTTCAGGCTCCGGGACATCTCCGACACCTCGACCTGGCGGGACTCGGCCCGGCTCCGGCCCTGCATGAGCTGGAGGTAGTCGATCACGACCATCCCGAGGTCGCCCACCTGCGACTTGAGCCGACGAGCCTTGGCCCGGATCTCCATCACCGAGACGTTGGGGTTGTCGTCGAGATAGAGCCGAGCCTCGGCGAGGCGGCTGACCCCGAGGGCGATGCGGTCCCACTCGGCGTCCTGCAACCGGCCGTCGCGCACCTTGGTGGAATCGATCTGCGCCTCGGCGCACAAAAGCCGCTGGGTGAGTTCGATGTTGCCCATCTCCAGCGAGAAGAACAGCACCGGGCGGCGGGACTGGAAGGCAGCGTTGGCCGTGAGGTTGAGGGCGAACGACGTCTTGCCCATGGCAGGACGGGCGCCGACGATGTTGAGCGTGGACGGCTGCAGGCCCGAGAGCAACCGGTCGAGATCGACGAACCCCGTGGGCAGGCCGGTGATGGCATCGCCCCGCTCGACCAGGGCCTCGAGGCGGTCGAGGGTGTCGGAGAGCAGCCCTTCGATCGGCACCATGGAGTCGGTGACCCGTCGCTGACCGAGGTCGTAGACCATCGATTCGGCCACGTCGACTGCCTTCTCGACGTCGTCGGGCAGGTCGTAGCCCAACTCGGAGATGTCGCCGCCGATGGCGATGAGCCGGCGCAACATGGCGTGGTCGGCGATGATCTTGGCGTAGCGGGTGGCGTTGTTGACCGCGGGCGCGGTGGTGACGATGTCGGCCAGCAGGGCCCGGCCACCGATCGACTCGAGCACGCCGGCCCGGCCCAGCTCGTCGGCCACCGTGACCGGATCCGCCGGCTCGCCGGCGGAATCGAGGCTCAAGATGGCGTCGAAGACGTGGGCGTGCGCCGGCTTGTAGAAGTCCTCGGGCCGCAACATCGGCGCCGTGGCCGAGATCGCCTCCTTGGACAGCATCATGGCGCCGAGCAGGTTCTGCTCGGCGGTGAGGTCGGAGGGTGGGACCCGGTTGGACATGCAGGCGGCCTCAGATTCGACGGGGGAATGGAGCGTTCACCGTCGCGCCACCTCCCTGTGGGTCGCTAGAGGCGCAGACTGGGGATAGGTCTGTGGAAACTGTGGAGAAGTGCCGCCGATCGCGCCACTTGGTGGTCATGATGACGTCTCCGAGGTGTCCAGTGGGTGAATTCCGTCACTCCGTCCGGCGCCAGCCGGGCGGAGTGACGATCGACCCCTGCTGCGGCCGCGACGCGAGAACTACTCGGCCGGCTCGACCTCGAGGGTGATCGGGAACTGCACCTCTTGGTGGAGCTTGGCCATCACGTAGTGCGTCCCGGTCGTCTTGATGGCCTCGTCGATGGCGATGACCTTCTTGTCGAGCTCGATCTCGGTCTGGGTCTTGACCGCGGCCACGATGTCGGCCTCGGACACCGAACCGAACAGATGCCCGGTCTCCGATGCCTTGGCGACGATGGTGATCACCTTGGGGACGAGGCTGGTGGCGACGTCCTGGGCGGCCTCGACCGCCTTGGTGTCTCGCACCTCGGCGGCCTTGCGCATGTGGGCCGCCTGCACCTCGGCCTCGGGGGTGGCCCGCATGGCGAGCCCCTTGGGGATGAGGTGGTTGCGGGCATGCCCGTCGCTCACCTCGACGAGGTCACCACGCTTGCCCACCTGGTCGACGTCGTTGCGGAGGATGACCTTCATTCGTCGCCCTCCTCGGACTCGGTGGTGTCGGCGCCCGAGGTCGGGGCGGTGGACTCGTCGTCCAGCTCGTCGACATCGTCGTCACGACCGCGATCGTCGTCACGACCGCGATCGTCGTCACGACCGCGATCGTCGTCGCGACCACGGTCGTCGTCGCGACCACGGCGGTCGCCGTCGCGGCCCCGGCCGCCGCGCTGTTGGGTGACCCGGCTCGTGTAGGGCAGCAGCGCCATCTCGCGGGCGTTCTTGACCGCCAAGGCCACCTCGGCCTGCTGCTGAGAGCTGTTGCCGGTGACGCGGCGGGCCCGGATCTTGGCCCGGTCGGATTGGAAGCGGCGAAGGAGGTTGACGTCTTTGTAATCGACGTAGGTGACCTTCTCCTGGGTGAGGATGCTCGTCCGCTTCTTGGAGCGGCGGGCGTTGTCCTTGTTCTTGGTACGGGGGCGTGCCACTAGAACGGCTCCTCTGCGTCGTCGTAGTCCGGTTCGTTGCGGGGCGGCTCGCTGGACGAACCTCCGCCACCGCCGCTGGGCCCGTCGCGGCGGACCTTCTCGACCTTGGCGGTGGCCCACTTGAGCGAGGGAGCGACCTCGTCGGCCACGATCTCGATCTTGGAGCGCTTCTCGCCCTCCTGGGTCTCCCACGACCGCTGCTCGAGCCGGCCGTAGACGATGACCCGGTCGCCCTTGGTGATCGACTCGGACACGTTGTCGGCCAGGTTGGACCAGCAGACCACGTCGAAGAACGAGGTGTCCTCGACCTGCTCGCCACCCTTGGTGTAACGGCGGTTGTAGGCCACGCCGAACTGGGCGAGGGCCGTCCCGCTGGTGAGGTACCGCAGCTCGGGATCGCGGGTCACGTTGCCCACGATCGTCACGGTGTTGTCGAAAGCCATTGTTGTGTCTCCTGGTCTATTCAGCCGCGGCCGAGCCGACGAGGCCGCGGCGGGCGGCCTCGTGGTCGGGAAGGCGGATGAGCTTGTGGCGGACGATCGCGTCCGCGAGGCGCAGCGAGCGCTCGGCGGCGTCGAGGGCTCCGGGCTCGGCCAAGATCTCGTACACGACGTAGGAGCCCTCGGTCCGGTGGTCGATCTCGTAGGCGAACTGACGTCGCCCCCAGAAATCGGTGGATGCCACCATGCCGGCGTCGTTGAGACGACCCTCGATCTCGGTGACCTGAGCCTTGGCGGCGTCCTCGTCGAGATCGCCGCTGATGATGACCATGAGTTCATAGGCGCGCATGCCTACGGACACCTTCCTGTGGATCCGGCGATGCCGGAGCCCCGGAACCGGGGCAGGACGGACAGAAGTTGGCCAGCGTAGCGGCGCTCGGAGCGGGAGGTCACATCCACGTCGCCCAGTATCCCGACGGGGGGTGACAACAACCCGCGACACGGTGGAGCCCGGGTCTGACGACCCGGGCTCCGTCGTGGCTGGCTTCAGTTCAAACGCAGGCTCATGCCGCCGGCGGGCTCGCCCCACCGTCGGTCACCAGCGAGGCCAGCATCCGGGCCAGGATGCTGGCGAACTGGCCCCGGGTCGCCGGGTCGCCGGGGGCGAAGGTCTGCGGACCCACGCCGTTGACCCAGCCGGCGGCCGCCACCGCGTTGATGTCGGCCTCGTGCACGCTGGCGTCGTCGTCGGTGAACGCATCGTCGCCCGCGGCGAGCGGCTCGCCGGTGGCCGACGCCCACGCCCGGGCGAACATCGACGCGATCTGGGATCGGGTCAGGATGGCCGAACCCCGGTAGGTCCCGTCCGGGTACCCGTCGACGACCCCGAAGGCGGCGAGGGCGTTGACATCACCCTCGTGCACCCCGGCGTCGTCGGTGAAGGCGTCCGGTGGATCAGACGGCAAGGTGACGCCCGCGGTGACGAGGGCGCGGGCCACCATCGACGCCGCCTGCCCGCGCGTGATGGGCGCCTGCGGTCGATACGTGCCGTCGCCGTAGCCGACGATGGCATCCCACCACGCCATGCAGGCGATGGCCTCACGGTGCACCGATGCCTTGATGTCGGTGAACGGCGCGCCCGGCACATCGGCCGGATCGCAGGCCGCGGCCGTGGCGGGGTCGGTGGGCGTGTCGGGATCGATCTTCCACACCATGCCGGCGCCGGGGCCGCACACGTTGCAGACGCTCAGGTAGACCATGCCGTCGGGTCCGACCGTGACCCCGCCCGACGGCGGCAGCTCGTTGCCGTAGAGCAGGTACTTCCGTGTGCCGTCGGGGCGGACCTGCACCAGCGCGGGCGCGGGCGCCTGCGACAACAGGCCGTTGTCGGCGAACTCGAGCACGTAGAGGGTGCCGTCGGGTGCCGGCGCGATGTCGATGATGTTGGTGAAGCCGCTCTCGGCCACGGCCGGCGCACCGCTCACGTCGTAGACGTTGGCGGCGCCGACGGGGAACGGGAAGCCGGTGAGTTGGCTGACCAGCGGCGTGCCGCCGGCATCGAGCTCGACCGAGGTCGGCACCGGCTGGTACGGGATCATGGTGCCGGGGGCGCGCCGAGGAACGGCGGCGCCTCGGTCATGCCGAAGGGCAGCACCGCTTCGGTGCTGATCGTGCCGTCCGGCGTGATCCGCAGCACGTCGTTGCCGCCGGCATCGACGGCGAGGATGTCGTTGCCGTCGAAGGTGATCCCGAACGGGTTCGAGTCGATGCCCTCGGCGCCGGGCTGACCCTGGTCGGGGTCGTTGGCCGCTTCGTAGCCGACCAGATCGGCGAACAGATCGGCGGTGCCGTCGTCCTGGATCTGGACCACGGAGCCGACGCGTGGATCGCCGTAGGTGTCACGGGTGACCTTGTCGCCGCCGAAGCCGATGACCACATACATCGTGCCGTCCGGAGCGAACGCCACGTCGGTGGGACCGCTGGCGCCACCGGGTCCGCCGACGGAGGGCAAACCCGTGACGGCCTTGCTGACCGTTCCGTCCTGGGCGATCTTGGTGATCGATCCGCTCGTGCCGTAGCAGTTGGTCGTGTCCTGCCCGGTCTCGGGGTCGGGTTCGGTGACACACGGCCCGTCGCCCCCTACGCCGCTCTCGGCCACGTAGAGGGCCCCGTCGGGCCCGAAGGCCAACTTGTACGGACCGTTCAGGCCCGTGGCCACCGGAACCGGGGCGGACACCGCCGCCGCCGGTGTGGCCATCATGGGCAGCAACGGCAGCGCGAGCATCGCCGCGGTCACCGCCCCGGCCACAACGCGTCGTCGTGACATCATGAGCACTTCTCCTTGGTCGTCGGAGAAGCCGGTCCCCCCGAGCGAACCCGGGCCGCCTGCCCTCCGCTTTCTCGGCCGTTCCCGGCGGATCACGCGGATCCGGAGGAACGCCGGCACCATAGTGCCGAGGACGACTTCGATGACGGGTGAACGCCTTTCGGCCCTTGTGGTCCCGCGTACGGCTCCCGAGGGGAGCCCCGCGGACGGCGCTCAGGACGGCGTGCAGCCCTCGGCGCCGATCTCGAGCCGGGCCGATTCGTCGATGCCGGCGTCGGCCAACGCCCCCTGGGGGACCTCGATGGCGTAGCGGTACGGGCCGCCGGCCGCGTAGCGGGCGCAGGCGTTCGGATCGCTCTCGGTGCACGGCACCATGTCGGTGCCGGACCGGAACGCGCCGCCGTCTTGCCACCACGTGATCGACAGCGGCATCACGGTGTCGATCATCACGTAGCGGTTCTCGACCGAGGTGTCGTTGCTGAACAGCATCCCGTCGTAGCCCTGCAGGTCGGTGACCTGCATCAGACCCTGCGTGCGTTCACCGGGATCGTCGGCGTGGAGCAGGCAGAGCTCCAGGGCCTGGCCGGTGCCCGTGACGATGTCGACAACGATGGTGCCGAACTGCGCCGCCAGCGACGAGTCTGTGCCGCCGGGCGCGGCGCCCAGCTCGGGGTCGGCCGGCGAATCGGCGCCCTGGACGACGCAGGCGGCCAGGCCGGCGGCGAACACGGCGCCGATGATCCAACGGAAGATGCGGACCTGGCGATCGTCGTCGACGGAGGGCAGCCACGCCGGCGCCCACGCCGGCCGCTCGAGCAGGAGTTTGCGGTCGGGCACCGGTTCAGTCTGGCGCACGCAGGGGAGCCGGCCGGGCCGGGAGGCTCGGTGGAGTCAGGACTCGCCGTGGCGCCCGTAGATGCCGAGGGTCTCGGCCGCATCGGCGTCGAGGTGGTAGCTCTCGGAGTCGTCCGGGAACGCACCGGCCCGCACATCGGCGGCGAAGTTCGCCAGCCCCTCGACGGAGGTGGTCTTCACGTCGGCATAGCGACGGACGAACTTCGGCGTGATGCGGTCCTCGATGCCGAGGACGTCGTGGAACACGAGCACCTGCCCGTCGCAGTCGCGACCGGCGCCGATGCCGATGGTGGGCACGTCGACCGAGTCGGTGACCATCCGCGCCACGGCGTCGGGAACCCCTTCGAGCACGATGGCGAAGCATCCCGCGGCGGCGAGGGCCTTGGCGTCGGCGACCAGCCCGAGGGCGGCGTCGTGCTCCTTGCCCTGGACCTTGAAACCACCCATGGCGTGCACCGACTGCGGGGTGAGGCCGAGGTGACCCATCACGGGGATCTCGGCATCGAGCACGGCCTCGATCACGCCGAGGCGCTTGCGTCCGCCTTCGAGCTTGACCGAGTGGGCGCCGGCCCGGACGAGGGTCGCGGCGTTGCGGACCGCGTCGTGACGACCGGTGTGGTAGCTCATCCACGGCAGGTCGGCCACGATCATCGGGACGCGATGCTCGGCCGACGACGACTTCAGGCCGCGGGCGACGGCCCCGGTGTGGTGGGCGATGTCCTCGGTGCTCACCTGGAGGGTGTCGTCGTGGCCGAGGACCACCATGGCCACCGAGTCACCGACCAGGATGAGGTCGACGCCGGCCTCGTGCGCCATGCGGGCGCCCGGCGCGTCGTAGGCCGTCACCATGACCAGCGGGGTGCGGTCGGCGGCGAGCTTGTGGGCACGGATCGCAGGCGCGTTCCAGGACTTGCGCATGGAGTGTCTCCTTTGCTCCGTCCAGCGGTGGGATACCTGCCGGCGGCACCTCCGACGATAGCCGAGACGAGGGATCGATCGCCCAGCGACCACTACCGTCGGGCGCCATGGCAACCGGTACCTGTGACAGCTGCGGCAGCGTCGAGGAGGTCACCACGGTGCGGCGGGTCTACGTCACCCCCGAGTCGTGGGACACCGAGGGCAAGGCCGTGCCCGAGAAGGACACCGAGCAGTGGTGCTACGCGTGCACCACCCACTACCCCCACCAGGAAGTGACCGGCTGATCAACCCGGCAAGAAGTCGGTCGTCGTCGGCGCCTGCGTGGTGGACGACGGAGCGGTGGTCGAGGAGGTCGAGGACGAGCTCGATGTCGATGACGACGAGGTCGACGAAGACGAGGTGGTGGAGGTCGATCCGCCGGCCTCGGTGGAGGTCGTGGTGGTCTGGCACGGCGCGGTCGAGTCGGTGCTCTGGCCCGTGCTGGTGGCCGGCGAGCACTCGGGGAGCGTCGTCGTGGTGGCCTCGGTCGTCGTGGTGGTGAGGTCGGGGTTGATGATCTTGCCGCCGAACGGCGGTGGCGCCTCGAAGCTGCCCTGGTCGCGGCCCGCGGTGGCCTGCTCCATGTAGGTGTGCCAGATCTGGGCCGGGAACGAACCGCCCGTGACCCGCCGGCCCCGGACGTTGCGCATGAAGCGCGGATCGCCGTTCTCGTCGGGGTCGGGGTAGCCCATCCAAACCGCGGTGGTCAGCTTCGGCGTGTACCCCACGAACCAGGCGTCGCGGTAGTCCTGCGTCGTGCCCGTCTTGCCGGCGGTGGACACGCCGCTGAGCTTGGCCGCGGTGCCGGTGCCGCCGTTGACGACCTGCTGGAGGATCCAGTTGACCTGATCGGCGTCGCCTGGGCGCAGCACCTGGTCGGCCGTCGTGTCGGCCTGCTCGAGCACCTTGACCTGGCCGTCGACGACCTGCTCGACCCGCGTGATGAAGATGGGATCGATGTGCTGGCCGCGACGGGCGAAGGTCGAATACGCCGAGGCCATGTCGAGCGCGGAGACCTCGCCGGCGCCGAGCACGAGCGAGTTCACCGGCGGGAGCGGGCTCTCGATGCCGAGCTTGGCCGCCATGTCGACGACCTTGGCCGGGCCGACCTCCAACATGAGCTGGGAGAACACGGTGTTCGAGGAGATCCGGGTCGCCTCCACCAGGTCGATCGGGCCCTCGGTGCCGTTCTCGTAGTTGCTGACCTTCCAGTCCTTGCCGTCGTTGGCCTTCGGCAACACGACCTGGTTCAGGTTCATGAACTGCGAGCGGGCCGAGATGTCCTGGCTCAGCGCGGTGGCGAGCACGATCGGCTTGAACGACGAACCGGGCTGCCGGCCGGAGCCACCCGCGGCGGCTCCCAGCGCCAGGTCGACCTGCGAGGTGTCGAAGTCCCTTCCTCCGACCATGGCCACGACCCGGCCCAGGTCGTCGACGCTGACCAGGGCGCCGGCCGGGTCGTCGGGCTGGTCCAGGAACCCGTAGACCGAGTCGTAGGCCTGCTTCTGGCGGGTCATGTCGAGCGAGGTGTAGACGCGCAGACCGCCGCCGTTGACCACCTCGGCGCCGTACTTCTCGTACAGCAGGCGGCGGACGTACTCGACGTAGTACTCGGTGCCGTACTCCTTGCCGGTCACGGTGCCGAAGCCGTCGCGCGCCGGGCGCGCCCGGACCTGGGCCGCCAGATCCACGGCCTTGGCCGCGTCGTGCTCCGCGCTCGTGATGGTCCCCATGTCGTGCATCCCGTCGAGCACCGAGTTGCGCCGGAAGGTCGCCGTCTTGGGATTGCGGGTCACGTCGGCCGTCTCCGGTGAGCGGATCAGACCGGCGAGGTAGGCGGCCTGGGACAGGTCGACGTCGCGGATCGACACGTTGAAGTAGGCACGGGCGGCGGCCTCGGCCCCGTAGGCGCCCCGGCCGAAGTACACCGTGTTGAGGTACCGCTGGAGGATCTCCTGCTTCGAGAACTCGCGCTCGAGCTTGATGGCGAGCACGGCCTCCTTGAGCTTGCGGGTGATCGTGCGCTCGGAGGTGAGGTAGGCGTTCTTGGCGTACTGCTGGGTGATGGTGGACCCGCCCTGCTGCGCACCGCCGCCCCGGGCTTCCTGGTAGAGGGCGCGGGCGATGCCCATCGGATCGATGCCCGAGTGGCTGAAGAAGTTGCGGTCCTCGGCGGCCAGGACGGCGTTGATGAACGTCTGGGGGATCTCCTCGAGCGGGACCGAGACGCGGTCCTGCTCGCCGGCCAGCTTGGCGATGGCGTTGTCCGGTCCGCAGTTCTCCGAAACGTTGCTGGCGCACACGAAGCTGGACTGCAGCAACGGGTCCTCAGCCGGCAGGTCGACCTGGGCGAGGACGAATCCGGCGCCGGCCACGGCCGCCACCAGCAGGAGGCCGAGGCCGAACATCCCCCGGCGGTGCCGCCACAGCAGGCTGCGGCGCGGCTCCTGATGCTTCGGGCGCGCCGCCGGCCGGCCGCGGGAGCGGGTCGTGCCGGACGAGGCCCGAGCGGTCGACTTCGAGCGAGCCGGCTTCTTCGGCGAGGGGGTTCGGTTGGGCATGGGTGAGCGCCGACGGGCGGCGTCGAAGCCTACCGGCGACCACGGAGCCAGCAGCTCGCGGGTCGATGCCGGCGATCCGTCCCGCGGTCACGACGACCATGGCCGCGACACCGGCCGCCGCCGCGGTGGCCACCGCGGCGGCGTAGCCGTCGGGCGCGGCTCCGGACCATCCCCACAGCGGCACGACACCGAACGCCACCGGTGCCAGCAGCCGCCAGTCCCGCCAGGCGGCGGGCCGGTGGGGGCCCACCCCAGCCGCCGCGGCCACCAGGACGGCGCCGGCCGCCACCGCCGCGGCCACCTGGATCGGCGCGTCGGTCGAGCCGAGCGCGTCGATGCCGAGGGAGAGCCCGGGCCCGACGGCGAGCAGGGCGACGGGGTGGGCACTCATGGCGGCCAGTATCCCGCCGGCCACCAGCAGCAGCCCGGCGGAGCGGAACTCGCCCAGGTCCTGGGCGAGCAGGGCCGTCCCCGCCAGCACCGCCGCCCACGCCCCCACACCCGCCAGCCCCCCACGCCCCCGCTCGGACGTTCTGGTCGGTCATCGAGACAGCTGGCGCGACCGATGACCGACCAGAACGAGCGTTGGTGACGGCGATCAGCGCGCCCAGGGCCGCGGCGGCGACCAGCAGCCCGGCGACGGCGGCGCCACTGGTGCCCGGGGCGGGGGGCCCGGAGGCCAACGGGGGTGGCTCGGGAAGCGTGCGGACGATGGCGAGGGCGACGGCCGGGGCGAGCAGGACCGCGGTCGGGCACCACATCGTGGCCAGGAGCACGGCACCGCCGCCCAGCACGACCGCGGCCGCAACGGTCGCGGTCGGGTCGAGGAGGAGGCCGGCCGCGACGACCGCTCCCCCGGCGCCCAGGGCGAGCAGGCTCGCCGAGCGAACCCGCTCGACCCGGGCCTGGACCAGCACGAGGGCGACCAGCGCGACGACCGCCGCACCCAGCGGCCGATCAGCGCCGGCGCTGGCTCCGGTGGTGGCGCCCACGGCGAACACGCTGATGCTGCAGAGGGCACCGGACGCGGCCACGGGACGAGCCGGCAGGTGGGCCGCCACGAGAAGAGCCAGCCCGACGGCCGCGGCCGCCGCCAAGGGGTCGGCCACGACCCGGCCCAGCTCGGTCGGCGGGTCGGCGGCCGCCAACACCGCCCACGCCGCGGCGGTGAGCCCCGCGATGGTCGCGGCCGTGGTCCGGGCGCCGCGGGTGCGGTCGGCCACGGCGCCGATCGCGACGACGAGGGCACCGAGGAGGGGGAGCCCCAGCGCGGTGGCGAGCAGCGCGGTCACGTCGGCCAGCTCGCCAGGCCGACCGCGACCACGGCGACGACGACGGCCGCCCTGGGGCGGATCCGGCCCAGGCGGGGCCAGCGGTCGCTGGCGACAACCCCGACGGCCACGCCGGTGGCGATCATCGTCGAGGCCACCCGCCACCACAGGTCGTCGGCCCCCGGGCCGGCGACGATGGCGGCGGCCAGGGCCCCGCCGGCGAGGGCGACCAGCCCGCGCTGGGCCGCGGCAGATCCGGTTCCCGCCGCGGGCCCGGCCCCGCCGCGACGGACGGCGAGGAGCACCGCGACCGCGGCGGCCCATGCGGAGGCGGCGGCCACCGGTGGGCCGACCAGGCCGGCGGCGCCGAGGACGCTCTGGATTCCGGCCAGGTCGTCGAAGGTGGCCGAGGCGAAGCGGATCGAGACCGCGGCCGTGGCGAGGAGCGCGACGAGCCCCGACCACCGCGACCGGTTGGCGACGCCGAACAGGACGGCGGCGACCACCATCGACCCCGTCGAGCTCGAGGCCAGCACGGCCGTGCCGGCGGCCGCCGCCCACGCGACGAGCTCGGCTGACGTCCACAGCGCGGCGTCGCCGCGCACCGGGACGACCGGGAGGCGCCATCGTCGCACTGGTGCCGGGGACCCGCCTCGCACCACGGATGGTGGTGGAGCGGGCGCGGTCACGTCTTGCGGAAGCCCTCCACGGGAAACGTCTGGACCAGGTGGTTCCAGCCGCAGTCGGCACAGACCTCGACCACGTAGCAGGTGCACTCGGAGGTGGTCCGGCGCACCTTGTTCATGTCGGCGCGGTCCTCGACGGCGTAGCCCTGCTTGGGGAGGTGGGGACCGAAGGCGTAGGTGACGAGCACGAGGAACGCCACCTCGCAGATCGGGCACAGCTCCGATGTCTTCCGAGCGATGTTCTGGGCCGCCCGGCGCAGCTCGGGATGGGCGTCACAGACCTCGTGCTCGGCCAGGCGTCCCCGCTTGTACTCGTTGACCAGGGCGAGGCGAGCCATGCGGTAGTCGACCGCGCCGGCCGGCCGATCGGAGCCGACGCCACGGATGCTGGGCGCACCGGGGTGGGATGACATCGCAGGCGAGGGTAGCGACTCCTCGCTCGGTCGGTGCCCCACGAGCCCTCCCGGGGAGGCCAGACTGGCGCCATGGCCTGGACTCCCTTCTCCGTCGCCGCGCCGACCGGGACCCACCTCCCCGACGATTCGGTGAGCTACGGACCCTCCATTCCCCGCGAGGTCGACCTCCGCCTGCTGGGCGATCTCGCCGGCAAGCGGGTGCTCGACCTCGGGTGCGGGGCGGGCCGCAACGCGGTCGCGCTCGCTCGTGCCGGCGCCAGGGTCATCGCGGTGGACGAGTCCGCCGAGCAGATCGGCCACGCCCGGACCGCGATCGACGCCGCCGACGTCCGGGTCGAGCTCCACCACGCTCCCCTGGCGGAGCTCGCCTTCCTGCGAGCCGACACCATCGACGCGGCCATCTGTGTCGGCGCCCTGGCCCACGTGGCCGACATCGGCCGGGTCTTCCGCCAGCTCCACCGGGTGCTCCGCCCCGAGCACGCCGCGGTGATCTCGGTGCCCCACCCCACGTTCGCCCAGCTCGATCCCGACAGCGACGACCCCGCCCGCATCCGTCGCTCCGCCTTCGATCCCCAGCCCCATCCCGAGGACGACCCGCGCCACGGCACGTTCGCCCGCTCGTTCTCCTCGTTGTTCAGCGAGCTGGGCCGGACCGGGTTCCGGGTCGACACCGTGCTCGAGCCCCAGCCCACCTCCACCGGCGGTCCGCACTGGTCGCCAGTGATGCAGCAGGTGCCGGCGACGCTCATCCTGCGCTGCCGCAAGGAGGGCATCTAGCGGTCGGTCAGGGACGCCCCTCGTCCGGCCCGCCTCGCTCGGCCCACCAGGCCAGCAGCCGCCGCTCGGCTTCCTCGACACCGAGCGGCCCTTCCTCCATCCTGGCCTCGAGGAGGAACGTCAACGCCTCACCGACGGCTCGCCCCGGCGGGATGCTCAGCAGGGCCATGACCGCCTGGCCGTCGAGGTCGGGGCGGATGGCGTCGAGCTCCTCCTGCTCCTGCAAGGACGCGATCCGGGCCTCGAGCGCGTCCATCCGGCGGGACAGCATCTCGGCCTTGCGCCGGTTCCGCGTGGTGCAGTCGCAGCGGGTCAGCTCGTTCAGCCGGGGCAACAGCTCGCCCGCGTCACGGACATAGCGTCGCACCGCGGCGTCGGTCCAGACCTCGTCGCCGTAGCCGTGGAAGCGCAGGTGGAGGAACACGAGCTGGGAGACGTCGGCCACCAGCTCGTTGGAGAACTTGAGCTCCTTCATGCGCCGGCGGGTCATCCGGGCGCCGACCACCTCGTGGTGGTGGAAGCTGACCCCCTTGGGACCGATCTCCCGCGTGGCCGGCTTGCCGATGTCGTGGAACAGCGCGGCGAGACGCAGCACGAGGTCCGGGCTCGTGTTGGCGACGACGGCGATGGTGTGCGCCAACACGTCCTTGTGCCGATGGATCGGGTCCTGTTCGAGGCTCATGGCGGTCAGCTCGGGAAGGAACTGCTGGGCCAGGCCGGTGTCGGCCAGGAACCACAGACCGGGCGAGGGGTCGTCGAGCACCACCAGCCGGCACAGCTCGTCACGGATCCGCTCGGCGGAGACGATCGACAGCCGCTCCCCCATCATCTCCACCGCGTGCACCAGTGCCGGATCCGGCGTCAACTCGTAGCGGGTGAGGAAGCGCGCCGCCCGCAGCATGCGGAGCGGATCGTCGCCGAAGGACTCCTCGGGCGACAGCGGCGTGCGCAGCACCTTCGCGGCCAGGTCGGCCGTACCGCCGAAGGGGTCGACGAGGGCGGCGTCGGGCAGCGACAGCGCCATGGCGTTCACCGTGAAGTCCCGTCGCGACAGGTCGGCTTCGATGTCGGTGGAGAAGACGACGTCGGGCTTACGGGAGTCGGGGGCGTAGGCCTCGGCCCGGTGGGTGGTGATCTCGTGGTCGACGACGCGGCGGTGATCGCCGCTGCCGACCCGGATCCGGCTGCCGATGGTGCCGAACCGCTTGCCCTGCGTCCAGACCGCCTCCACACCGGAGAAACCGTCGAGCACGCCGAGGATCTCGTCGGGCAGGGCATCGGTGGTGAAGTCGAAGTCGGAGGGTTCGGCGTCGCCGAGGAGCAGGTCGCGTACCACGCCGCCCACGAGGTACAGCCGGTGCCCGGCCGCGGCGAAGGCCTCGGCCAACGGACCGACGGCATCGAGGACGGGGGCGAACCGCTCGGGGATCACCGTTCGGACGCTAGGGGCTGGTCAACCGGGAGACCGCAGCCGCGAGCTACGAGGCGTCGGCGGTGACCGCGGGCTTGCGTTCGAAGTGGACCGCGACCTCGGCCATGAACCGGTCGAGGATCTCGGACCGCTGCTCTCCGGTGCCGAGGGTGAAGTCCGGCACGATCAGTTCGTCGACACCGGCGTCCCGATAGGCGGCGACCTGTTCGGTGAGCTGGTCCGGGTTGCCGATCATCGTCTTCTGGGGCAGATCCCGAGCGCGCATCTTGGCGATGAAGTCCTCGTCGTCGGAGAGGAACAGCAGCGCCTGCGTCGAGCGGTGGATGGTGGACGGATCCCGTCCCACGTCGTCGCAGTGGGCGTCGAGGACTGCCGACTTGTGGGCGAACAGCTCGGGGTCGGACCACACGTTCCACTCGTCGGCGTAGCGGGCGGCGATGCGCAGCGTCCGCTTCTCGCCCCCGCCTCCGACCAGCAAGGGCAGCGGCCCGACGGGTTTCGGGATCATCGGGGCGTCGGTGAGCTGGTAGTGCTCGCCGACGAAGTCGGCCCGCGCCTCGTCGCGAAGGGCGAGGACGACCTGGCACGCCTCCTCGAAGCGGTCGAGACGTGTGCGGACGTCGAAGAGGGGGATGCCGTACTTGTCGTGTTCGTTCACCTGCCATCCGGCGCCGAGGCCCAGGATGACGCGGCCGCCGCTGATGACATCGGTGGTGGCGGCCTGGTTGGCCAAGATGGCGGGGTGGCGGTAGGTGTTCCCGCACACCAGCGTGCCGATGCCCACCCGGGGCACCGCCGACGCCAGGGCGGCCATCACGCTCCAGCACTCGAGCACGGAACCGTCGGCGGCCTCGTCGTTGGACATGAAATGATCGGCCACGTAGAGCCGATCCCAACCCGTGAGCTCCGCGTGACGGGCGACCGCGACCATGTCGGCCCAGGCCTGCTGGGGGCGCGGCCACACGGAGAATTGCATGCGTGTGACTCTACTGTCCGGCCCCCGCCGCCTCGCTGGCGCGCGCCGCTGGCGCTCTGCTCGCTCAGCGGTGTTGCTGCGGCCGCTCGCTGCGCTCGCCAGCCTGCCGCTGAGCGCCGCTGGCGCTCTGCTCGCTCAGCGGAGGAGCTCGATGCGCAGGTCCTCGGGATCGGCGGCCGCGGCGAGCGCGGTGTCGACGTCGATGCGACCGGACCGGACGAGCGCCACCAAGCCCTGATCCATGGTCTGCATCCCGTGGTACTGGCCCTCTTCGAGTAGACCGCGGAGCTCGCCGAGACGGGTGGGGTCGGCCAGGCAGTGCTCGATCTTGGCCGTGTGCACCATCGACTCCGCCACCGCCACCTGGGCGCCGTCGACGGTGGGCAGCAGCCGCTGGGCCACCACGCCGGCGATGCCACGCGACAGGCCGCCGCGCACGATGTCACGCTCCTCGACGCCGAACAGCTCGAGGAACGACTGGATGGCCCCGACCACCGAGTTGCCCCCGATGGCGCCGATGACCAACCGGCCGCGGGCCTCGGCTTCGAGCACGGCCGCGGCCGTGCCACGATCGGTGATGTCGGACACCACGAGGACGTCGGCGTCGAGCTTGGACGCGGCGCGCAACCCGTCGGCGAAGGTCGGTACGTCGGCGCCGACCTCGAGCTGGCTCACCAAGCCGGTGCCGTCTCGATGCAGCACCTCGATCGGGTCCTCCACCGTCACCACGTGGCGGCGCTGGGTCGAGTTCACGTGGTCCACCATGCCGGCGAGGGTGGTGGTGGCCCCGTTGCCGACCGGGCTGGCAACGAGGACCAGGCCGCGCCGGCGCTCGGCCAGGGTCTGCACCGCGGTCGGCAGGCCGAGATCGCCCAGCTTGGGCACGGCATCGGGGACGGCGTGGATCACCACCGCCACCGAACCGCGCTGGCGGTAGCCGGCGACACGGAATCGGCCGACGCCGGGCTCCGAATGCGCCCCCACGGTCGAGCCGGTGCGGATCAGGTCGCTCTGGGCCTCGGTCCCGAGCAGCGACTGCATCACGCGGGCGACGTCCTCGACGGTCAGTTCCTCGTCGCCGTGGCGGACGAGAGCCTCACCGATGCGCAGCACGGGGACGCTGCCGGGCTTGCAGTGCAGGTCGGATGCCTCGGCATCGACGAGGGCACGCAGCAGTTCCACGAGTTCCACCCCTGCTCCATCGGCGCATTCTTCCGGGACCTTGAACCGCGCGGTCGACGATCAGGACCCGGGAGCGAGGCCGTGGATGCGGCCGACGTGGTCGAGGACGCCCGACGCGGCGTCGGTGCTCGGGCCGCCCGTGGTCACCGGCTCGGGACGGTGCTCGACACCCGAGAGCGCCGCCAGGGTGGCGGCGGTCGAGTTGGCCACCGCTTCCAGGTCGTAGCCCCCTTCGAGGAAGACCACCGAGTGGGCCGCGGGCACGAGGGTGAGCAGGCGGCGGGTGAGGTCGTGGTAGTCGCCCGAGCTGAGGCCGAGCTCGGTGAGAGGGTCGCGACGGTGGGCGTCGAAGCCGGTCGAGATCAACAGCCAGGTGCAGGCCATCCGTTCGGCGATCGGCACCACGATCTCGTCGACGGCCCGGCGGTAGCTGTCGCCGTCGGTCCCGGCCGGTACCGGGATGTTGACCGTCGTGCCGGGGGCACCGGGACCTCCGGTCTCCCCTGCCATCCCCGTGCCTGGGTACATCGGATGCTGGTGGACGGAGACGTAGGTGACCCGAGGATCGTTCCAGAACGCGTCCTGGGTGCCGTTGCCGTGGTGGGCGTCGATGTCGACGACCAGCACCCGCTCACCCAGGTCCGCCAACGCGGCGGCACAGACGGCGACGTTGTTGAGCAGGCAGAACCCCATGGCGCGCGTCGGTGTGGCGTGGTGCCCGGGCGGGCGGACGGCCAGGAAGGCGGTGTCGGCCTCTCCGGCCCGGAGCCGTTCGATGGCGTCCAGCCCCGAACCGGCCGCCAACCGGGCGATGTCCCACGACGAGCCCATCGCCACCGTGTCGGGATCGAGCTTGCCTCCGCCGTTGGCGCAGAACCGTTCGAGGGCGTCGAGGTAGTCGCGGTCGTGGACCAGGGCCAACTCGTCCACGGTGGCCGGGCGGGGCGTGATCAGCGTCAGGTCCTCGGCCACCGAGCTGGCGGCCACACCGCGGTCGACCGCAGCCATGCGCTCCGGTCGCTCCGGATGGCCCGGCGACGTGGTGTGCTCCAAGAAGCGCGGGTCGGTGTAGAGCAGTGTGGCCATCGACACAGTGTGGCCCCGTCACCCACGACCGACACGCTCGCGGGCCCGGCGCGCCCCGTGTCCGCTCCCGCCGGGGTCCTATCGTTCGGGGTCGATGGTCCTTCCGACACCGACCAGCCGCCGCGGGCCCAGCCCGGGCCCCCGATGACCGCGAACGACACCGTGTCCGCCGACGGCGTCCGGATCCGCGTGCGTCCCTGGCGAGGGCGAACCGACACGGCCGAATGCCTCGCGGCCCCGGCGGGTGCGATGGTCCCGCCCAGACTCGTGCACACCGCCCTCGACCGGGCCCGCGACCAGGGGTACGCGGTCGCCGTCACCCCGGCGCTGCCCCCGTTCGAGTGGCGCCCGTACGTCGACAACGGCTTCGAGGTCCGCGAGCGCCTCCACCTCCTGGGACACGATCTCCTCGACCTCCAGCCGCGGACCGAGCACCGGCTCCGGCGGGCCATGAAGCGCGACATCCCCCGCGTCCTCGACATCGACCACGACGCGTTCCAGCCCTTCTGGCGGCTCGACGCCAGCACGCTCGACGAGGCGGTCCGGGCCACACCGTCGGCCCGGTTCCGCGTGGCCCGCGACGGCGCCGCCTACAGCCTGGTGGGCCGGGCGGGCCAGCGGGGCTACGTCCAGCGCCTGGCCGTCCATCCCGACGACCAGGGTCGCGGTCTCGGCCGTGCGTTGGTCCTCGACGGGCTGTGGTGGCTGCGCCGGTGGCGCGTCGGTGAGGCCCTGGTCAACACCCAGGAAGGCAACGAGCGCGCCGTGGTGCTCTACGAACGGCTGGGCTTCCGTCACCGCCCGGGGGGCCTGGCGGTGTTGCAGGCCGACCTCACACGGCCTCGCTGATGCCGGCCGCCGTGGCCCGACGAGCAGTTGTGGACGAGCGCCGCCGGCTGGCGGGCGTCGTGGCCGCCGTGGCCGTGCTCGGAACGCTCTGGCTGGCGTGCGCGCCGGTCGCCGCCTCGTCCGGCCGTTCGGTGGGCCCGACGCGCGTCCGATCCGGATCCCCGGCCAGCCAGGTGGTGCCGGGACCGACCCTCACGCTGGTCGGGCGCAGCCCGTGGGTGGCCGCGGACGGCAGCTTCGACCTCGACATCGCCACCGATGGCGTCACCGACAGCGCCGTCGTCCAGATCGTGATCCGGGAGCCCGTCGGCTCCATCGCCGACCTGAACCGTTCCGTGGACGAGGACGTCGGCCGGGTGATCTACCGCTCGCCGCGCGTCGCGCTCGGCTTCATCCCACCCCAACCGGACGGCACCCGGCGCCTCTCGGTGGCCACGTC
Source organism: uncultured Acidimicrobiaceae bacterium (assembly GCA_963747745.1). GTDB lineage: Bacteria > Actinomycetota > Acidimicrobiia > Acidimicrobiales > Salinilacustritrichaceae > Salinilacustrithrix. Next base: position 75,013 of record CAVVGJ010000020.1, on the reverse strand, counting down.
CACCACCACGTCGGATGTCATCACCGCTCGGCTCCGCCATCCCGGTGTGTACCCGGTGATCGTCACCCTCGAGGACGACAACGGTGATGTCGACGTCATCCGCACCCCGGTCATCCGGCTGGGTACCGAGGACGATCCGTTGCCCGCACCGCAGCTCGACCTGGTCGTCGATGTCGCGGTTCCCCCCACCCTCGAACCGGACGGACGCCGGAGCTTGTCCGAGACCGAGCTCGCCCGGATCGGCCGCCTCGCCGCCCTCCTCGACGGGAGTGCCGGCCCGCTGGTCGGATCCGAGCCCATCGCCCTGACGGTCGCGGCCCAACCCGACACGCTCGACGCCCTGACCGCCAGCCCCGACCCTCGTGCGACCCAGCTCCTCGACGCCCTCACGACCTCAGACGCTTCGCGCACGGCGCTCGGGCTCCCCACCGTCGACGTGTCCGCTCCGGCCCTGGTCGACGCCGATCTGAGCGAGTTCCTGCCCCAACTGGTCGCCGATGGTCGGGCGACGCTCCAGGATCGACTCGACATCGGGTCGACACCACCACCTGGGACGCCACCGATGGCATCGACGCCCGGAGCGCCCAGCTGCTCGACCGCAACGGGTTCTCCCACGCGCTGGTCGACGCCTCGGCCCGGGCCGGGGACTCCCCCGCGTCGGAGCGATCGCTCGTCGATGTCGGACCGGTCGACACCCCCGAGATCGCTCCGCTCGACGCCCTCCTCGTCGACCGGGCGACCACCGACGCCTTGCTGGCCCGCGCCGCCGATCGTGTCGATGCCGGGCACCTCGCCCTCGCCGACCTGCTGCTCCGCGACGACAGCGGCGACGACACGGGCACCGAGGTGGCGATCCGGATCGGGGACGCGCCGACCGACTCCCTGCTGCTGCGCCTGCTCGCCCTGGCGGCATCGCCCGACTCACCGGTGCGGGTGGGACCGCTCCGGCCTCCGACCACGGTCACCGACAGCCCGTCCGGCGACGAGGGTCGGCTCCGCTTCCCCGAGGCCACCGCCGATCTCACCGACATCACCGATCTCGTCCACAGCACCTGGGCCGAGGTCGACACCTTCGCCGGACTGGTCACCGCCGAGTCGGCCCGAGCCGATGCGTACCGGCTCCGGATCGCCACCAGCCTGGCAACCGGCGTCGCCGACGACCGTCGCCACGATCTCCTGGAGTCGGTGCACGCGTCGGTCGGCCAGGCATTCGGTTCGATCTCCCTCGCCGGCCAGACGGACCTCAACCTCACCTCGCGCTCGGGAACGCTCCCGCTCATGATCCGCAACACCAACCCGTTCCCGGTTCGGGTCGTGCTCAGCATCCGCAGCGAACGCCTCGCGTTCCCCGAAGGCGACCACTTCGAGTACGACCTCACCGAGGAGATCACCCGGGTGGACGTCCCCGTGAAGGCACTCGCCACCGGGTCGGTCCCCACGTTCGTGGAGCTGTCGACCCCGGACGGCGCCATGACGCTCGACTCCCGACGGCTCAACGTGCGCTCCACGGCCATCTCCGGCGTCGGGTTGGCCATCTCGCTCGGCGCCCTCGCCGTCCTCGTGTTCTGGTGGGCGCGCACCTGGCGCCGCAACCGTCGAGCCCAGGATCCCGCGTCCGACGTCGCCGGTGCGTAACCCACCCGTGGGGCCAGGAGTCGGCTAGACACGGCCCCCGAAACCGCGGGCCGGTCGTCCCGGACCGCCACACCCGACACCCATCAGGGGGAACCCCACATGGCCGGAGTTCGCATCGTCACCGACAGCTCCTGCGACCTCGAGACCGCCGAATGCGAGCGCCTCGGCATCGAGGTCGTCCCGCTCTCGATCCGCTTCGGGGACGACGAGTTCGAGGACCGCACCGAACTCTCGGTCGAGGCGTTCTACGGCTTGATGGCCGAACGCGAGGAGCTCCCCGAGACCGCGGCACCATCGCCGGGCAAGTTCGAGGCCGCCTTCCGCCGCCAGGCCGGGGCCGGCGCCGACGAGATCGTGTGCATCAGCCTCTCGTCCGAGCTCTCGGCCACGATGGCCGCGGCGGAGAACGCGGCGCGGGCCATCGCCGACGAGATCCCGGTCCGCGTCATCGACTCCCGGTCGATCACCGCCGGCCTCGGCACGCAGGTGCTGCTCGCCGCGGAGCTGGCCAGCCAGGGTGCGTCGGCCGACGAGGTCGTGGCCCTGGTCGAGGACGTCCGCGAGCGGACCCACGTGTTCGGCTCGCTCGACACCCTCGAGAACCTGAAGAAGGGTGGGCGCATCGGTGGCGCGCAGGCGCTGCTGGGGTCGTTGCTGTCGATCAAGCCCATGCTCGACATCTCGTCGGGGAAGGTCGAGGAGGCGGGCAAGCACCGCACCCGGAAGAAGTCGCTCCAGGCGTTGCGGGACAAGATCGACGAGTACGGCCCCGTCGAGCACCTCGCCATCATGCACGGCATGGCTCCCGACATCGACGTCCTCGAGGGTCTGCTGGCGGGCATCGACCACCGGTCGGGACACATCGGTCCGGTGATCGGTACCCACGGCGGGCCCCGCGTGGTGGGGGCGTGCTGGGTCACCGGACGCTGAGCCCGCTCGGGGGCGGGCGGCGCGCCGGAGTACCGTCGCCTTCGTGTCGGAGCATCCCACCCGCCCGACCGCGGTGACGCCGGGTTCCGGCGAGGAGCAACAACGGGCTCCCTCGGTCAGGCCACACCCGTCGGCCGCAGCTGGACCCGCCGCGGGTCGGGCCGGAGCTTCGCCGTTGGAGAACGACACCGTGATCGCGGGTCGGTACCGGTTGGTCGCGCCGATCGCCACCGGCGGCATGGCCACCGTGTGGCACGCCGTCGACGAGATCCTCACCCGGCCCGTGGCGGTCAAGATCCTCCACGCCCGCCTCGCCGCCGACCCCGAGTTCGTCGCTCGCTTCCGCCGTGAGGCCGTGGCCGCGGCGCGGCTCGCCCACCCCTCGATCGTGGCCATCTACGACACCTGTGACGACCCGGAAGCGATCGTCATGGAACTGGTCGACGGGCGAACCCTGCGGGCCGAGTTGGACGCGCGAGGCTTCCTGCCGCCCGGGGAGGCCGTCGCCATCGCGTCCGGCATCGCCCAGGCGCTCGAGGTCGCCCACAAGGCCGGCATCGTGCACCGCGACGTGAAGCCGGCCAACGTCCTGCTCGCCGGCGACGGTCGGCTCAAGGTGGCGGACTTCGGCATCGCCAAGGCTGCCCGCGCCGACGACGCCGACCCCGATCTTCCGGACCTCACCAGCGCGGGGCACATGGTCGGCACGGCCAAGTACCTCGCGCCCGAGCAGGTCTCCGGCGGTGAGATCGATGCCCGCACCGACATCTACGCCCTCGGCTGCGTGCTCTACGAGATGCTGTGCGGCCGACCACCGTTCCTCGGCGACAACGACCTTGCCACGGCCACGGCCCGCCTCCACCGGCTCCCCGAGCGGCCGGTGGCCGTGCTCCGGACCATCCCGCCGCGGCTCGACGCCATCGTGATGCGGTGCCTCGCGGCCGAGCCATCGGATCGCTACGAATCCGCGTCCGCCCTGTGGGCCGACCTGCAGGCCGCGCCGGTCGCCGCCGAGGTCGGCGGCGCGGTGGCGTCGGGCGAGGACGTCGCCGTCGACGCCACGACCGTCAGCGCCGCCCCGTCGTTCGCCAAGGCCGAACGGTCCTGGCTGGTGCCTGCACTGCTCGTGACCGTCGTGGCCGTGGCCCTCGGCCTCGCCTGGCTGCTCATCGGCGGCACCGAGGCCCGGCGCAACCTGTTCGACCTGGTCGATCGGGTCGCTCCGGGTGGTGGGGGCGACAAGTCGGCCGAGGTGGTCCCGGTCGACCACCTGGTGGCCAGCGCCTTCGACCCACCACCCGGCGACGGTCACGAGTACGACGACTTGGTGGCCCTGGCCGTGGACGGCGACCAGTCCACGGCGTGGCACACCGAGCGCTACGACACCCGGGCCCTCGGGGGCCTCAAGGACGGGGTCGGCATCTACGTGGACCTCGGCTCGGCGCGGGACCTCGGTGTGCTGACGGCCCAGAGCTCGAGTCCGGGCTGGTCGGCGCAGGTGTACGTCGCCGACACGCCGGGCGCCACCGTCGGCGACTGGGGCGACGTCGTGGCCAGCATCAAGGGTGCGGACGCCGGTGAGACCACGGCCGACCTGTCGGGCACCACGGGCCGGTACGTGCTCCTCTGGCTCACCGACGTGGGCTCCGACGGGGGCTATCGCTTCGAGCTGCAGGAGCTGTCGATCACCGCGTCCTGATCGCCGGGGCACGCCACGTGGTCGAGGAGCAGCACTACGCTGCGCCTCATCGTTGGCGACATCGCGTTCTCCGATGCAGTGGATGACGCGGCCCTGGTGGTGGCGGCGCAAGGGGGCGACCGCGCCGCGCTGGAGACCCTGCTGCGCCGCCATCACGCTCGTATCTGGGCCGTGTGTCGACGGCTGGCGGGGAACGATGCCGATGCCGCCGACGCCACCCAGGAGGCGATGCTGCTGATCGTCCGGCGGCTGGGCACGTTCGACGGGCGCTCGCGGTTCACGACGTGGGCGCATCGCGTGGCCACCAACGCCTGCCTCGACGAGCTGCGCCGACGCAAGCGTCGCCCGGCACGCGGGCTCCCTGACGACGATCCGGACTCCGGGCAGGTCCTCGTCGCGGCCGACCAACCGGTGGACCGACAGGTGTCCGAGCGCCTCACCGTCGACGCCGCGTTGGCCCAGCTCCCCGAGGAGTTCCGGGTACCGGTCGTCCTGCGCGACGTCGTCGGCCACGACTACGCCGAGATCGCCGCCATCCTCGACATCCCTCCGGGCACGGTGCGATCCCGGATCGCCCGGGGACGGAGCCGCCTCGCCGACCTGCTCGCCGACCAGGCCCCGGGCCGGACCGCTGACCACGACGGGAACCCGGAGCCCACCGACCAACGTCCAAGCCAACGACCATGACCGATCCAACCCATCCCGACCCCGACCCCGACCAGCTCGAGCTGATCAGCGCGTACGTCGACGGCGAGGCCTCCGCCGCCGAGGTCGCCCGCCTGGAAGGCGACGCCGGCCTGCTCGCCCGCGCCGACGAGCTCGCTGCGCTGCGCGAACGGTTGGCGGCGCCGGCGGCGCCCCCCGGGCTCGTCGACGCCCACGTGGCCGCGGCGCTGGCGACCTACGACGACGTCGACCCGGCCGCGTCAGACGCCACGTCGAGCACCGTCACCGAGCTCGCCACCCACCGCGGGCGGCGCTTGTTCGAGCGGATCCCCGTCCTGGCCGCGGCCGCCGTCCTGGTCATCGTCGCCCTCGCCGGCGCGCTGGCGGCTCGCAGCCTCGGCGGTGACGACTCCTCCGTCGACGAGACCGCCAGTGCCGTCGCCAGCACGACCGCACCGGCCGAGGGCGGTGCGGCATTCGATTCGAACACGGCGCAGGAGAGCGCGACCCCGGCGCCCCAGGGCGACACCGTCCGGCCCGCGTTCGGCACGGTCGACGACTTCGCCACCTTCGTCACCGAACAGGCGGTGCCACGGGCGGAAACCAACGCGGGTTCGGCCAGCGCCGACGCCGCGGCGCCGACCACCACGCTCGCACCGGCGGCGCCACCGGTTGACCCGTGCGACGCCGTGTCGGTCGCCGGCGTCGATCCGGCCGCGGTCGAAGCCGTCGTCCCGGCCACGGTCGCCGGCCGGGCCGTCACCGGCGTCGTGGAGCGGACCCCGGGTGACCAGCGCCGCCTCGTGGTGGTCGACGACGCCACCTGTGACGTCGTCGGCGACCAGCCGCTCTGACCCACCCCCCTGCCTGCCCACCGCCCTGCCGTCGACCCCCTGCCCGCCCCGAGCAACGCGCCGATCGGCGCGTTGCATCGCCCGGGCGGGTGGAACGCGCCGAACCTCGGCCCGCGTTTTGACCTCGGGCCCGCGGCTGCCGTCGCCGGGTCAGGCGCCGAGGGGTCCGTCGTCGGTGGCGGGCGATGGCGAGGTCTTCCGCCGCCCGAACCAGGCGGGGACCCGCAGGCCGGCGGCGAGGGCGGCCAGGGCGGCGGAGAGGTAGGCGCCCGTCTTGATCGGCTCCACACCGTTGGCGTCGAGGTGGCCGGCGAGCAGGATCGCGGTGGCCGACCACGTGGCCACGATGGCCGCCATCGTCTTCGAGCGGTTCCGGCCCAGCGACACCACGATCTCGGCGATGATGAGTCCGAGGAGGGGCCCGGCCGCGATGGGAAGGGGCTGGTCGAACTCGTACTCGCCGAGGAACAGCGCACCACAGGCCGCGGCGAGGGCACCGATGGTCATGGCGACGAGGACGCGGACGTTGACCACGGCCCCCACGGTACGCGGCGACCGGCTTCCGGACGCGACGGGCGCCTGGGATCTGGTCTCCGCCCCGTCCGCCCTGGGTAGGGTGCGGCCCATGGCCATGACGACGCCCGCTGCTCCTCCCGCGTCCGCCACATCGCCGGCGACCTCCGAGGCGCAGGACTGGCCGGCGAAGGCCACCGAGACCATCGTCGCCCAGGTCGCACGCATCCGTGACAAGACCACCGGACCCGCCCTCAAGGTCGCCCGCTACGCCGTCTTCACCGCCTTCGCCATCTCGCTCGGGACCGTCGCCCTCGTGCTCAGCATCATCGGCGGCGTCCGCGCCCTCGACAACTACCTGCCCGACGCCGTCTTCGGGGAGACGCACATGTGGGCCGCGCACTCCACGATGGGCCTCGTGCTGCTCCTCGCCGGCATCGTGTTGTTCCGCAAGGCCCACCGCGATCCTGACGCATGACCCGCATCAGGTCGGGAGAGCCGGCGGGAACGATCCCCTCCCACCCGGTGTTACACGGACCGGGAACCGTTCCCAGACCGACCGACCAGCATGAGGCTGTGACTCGAACATGAGTACTGACATCAGGAACGTGATCATCGTGGGATCGGGCCCCGCCGGCCTGACCGCGGCGATCTACGCCGCCCGCGCCAACCTCGAACCCCTCGTCATCGAAGGCGAGCCCTCCTCGACCACCGACCAGCCCGGCGGCCAACTCATGCTCACCACCGAGGTGGAGAACTTCCCGGGTTTCCCGACCGGTGTGATGGGGCCCGACCTCATGGTGGGCATGCGGGAGCAGGCGCTCCGCTTCGGTGCCGACATCCGGACCGAGAAGGTCACCAAGGTCGATCTGTCGTCGCGGCCCTTCGGCGTGTGGGTCGGCGATCCGGATGCACCCGAGCCCACCTACCGGGGCGAGACGGTCATCGTGTCCACCGGCGCCCAGTCGCTGATGCTGAACCTGCCGCGGGAGACCGAGCTCATCGGCCACGGCGTGTCGACCTGTGCCACCTGCGACGGCTTCTTCTTCCGCGACCAGCACATCGGTGTCGTCGGCGGCGGCGACTCCGCCATCGAGGAGGCGACGTTCCTGACCAAGTTCGCCTCCAAGGTGACGATCATCCACCGTCGAGACGAGCTGCGGGCGTCGAAGATCATGCAGGACCGGGCCATGCGCAACGACAAGATCGAGTTCCTCTGGGACTCCACGGTGGAAGCCCTCGTCGGTGACTCCACGCTCGAGGGCATCACCGTCCGCAACGTGAAGTCGGGCGAGGTGTCCCCGCTCGACGTCACCGGGCTGTTCATCGCCATCGGTCATCGCCCGAACACCGACCTGTTCAAGGGCCAGCTCGCCATGGAGGACAACGGCTACCTCATCACCGGCCGGGGCGAGCAGCTCTCGGCCACCGATGTCGACGGCGTGTTCGCCTGCGGCGACGTGCAGGACCACACCTACCGCCAGGCCATCACCGCCGCCGGGTCGGGCTGCATGGCGGCCATCGACGCCGAACGGTGGCTCGAGGCCCACGACGACATCGACCAGCAACGCACCGAGACGAACTGGTAGGTCCGTTCGCGCCATCCGTTCGCCGGCTCGCTGGCGGCTGGCGCGGCGGCGAGCCCGAAATAGATCCCACCGTGTTCCGGTTGGAACCCCCTGTACCCCGAGATCGAGAAGGAACCATCATCCATGGCTGCTCAAACCGTGACCGACGCCACCTTCGACGAGACCATCGGCGCAGCCGATGAAGCCGTCATCGTCGACTTCTGGGCCGAGTGGTGTGGCCCGTGCAAGATGATCGCCCCGATCCTCGACGAGATCGCCACCGAGCAGGCCGGCAAGGTCAAGGTCGTCAAGCTCAACGTCGACGAGAACCAGGACACGGCCCGGCGCTTCGACGTCATGTCGATCCCGACCCTGATCGTGTTCAAGGACGGCCAGCCGGCCAAGAAGATGATCGGCGCCAAGGGCAAGGGCGCCCTGCTCGAGGATCTCGCCGAGTTCCTCTGAGCAACCGCGTTCCTCTGAGCAACCGGGCCGTCGCTCGGACGGCACCCGAACACGACGACGACACGAACACGATTTCACGGCCCGACCCGGCGGCTTCGGTCGCCGGGTCGTCTCGCGCCCACCGCCGGTCGTTCGCGGGAGTTATCCACAGGCTTGTCCCCAGCTGTGGACGCTCGATGTTGACTCGACCGTCGAGAATCAGTCGAGCTTGACGGCAGGGCCCGCCTCGACGTCGAGGGTCAGGCCCCGGCCATCGACCGGTAGATGCGCTCGAGATCGGCCAGATCGGCGAACTCGATGACCACTCGACCCTTTCCGGCCGTGCCAGAAATGGAAACGCGCGTATCCAGATGGTCGGCGAGCAGCTTCTCCAGCTCGAGGAACCCGGGCTCGGCCCGCCGCTTGGTGCCCGCTGACCGTCCCGACCGGGTCGAGGGCGTCGTCGAAGGTCCATCCGGTTCCGATGCCGGACCCTGACCCGCCCGGACGCGCACCGCCTCCTCCGTCTCGCGGACCGAGAGACCGTCGCGGACGATCCGCTGGGCCAAGGCGGCCTGGTAGGCACGATCGGGCGTGCCCAACAGGGCGCGGGCGTGGCCCGCGCTGAGCTCGTCGTCGGCGACCAGGGCCTGGATCGCCGGTGGCAGCTGGAACAGCCGCAGCGTGTTCGACACCGCGGCCCGGCTCTTGCCGACCCGCGTCGCCACCTGCTCCTGGGTCAGGCCGAAGTCCTCGATGAGCTGCTGGTAGGCGCCGGCCTCCTCCATGGCATTGAGGTCGGCCCGATGCAGGTTCTCGACCAGCGCCTGCTCGAGCAGGGCCGAGTCGGTGTCGGCGTCTCGCACCACGACGGGGATGGTCTGCAGCCCGGCTCGCTTGGCCGCCCGCCACCGGCGCTCTCCGGCGATCAGCTCGTAGCGTCCCTCGCCGGCGCGGCGCACCAGGATGGGCTGCAGGACACCGAGCTCGGCAATCGAGGCGGTCAGGCCGGCCAGCGACTCCTCGTCGAAGTGGGTCCGGGGCTGCCGGGGGTTGGGGGTCACGGCGGCGATCGGGACCTCGAGTTGGCTGACGTCGGTCCGTTCCTGACCGCCATCGTCGCTGTACTCGGTCGGGATCAATGCCCCGAGGCCGCGTCCCAAACCTGACTTGCGACTCATCGCTCCCCCTGTGCCCCGTCGGTCACCAGGGCCGACGATCGATCGATTGACTCATCCACGCTGGCCGCCGCTGATCTCCCGCGCCAGTTCGCGATAGGCGATGGCGCCCCGCGACCGCGGGTCGAAGGCGAGGATCGGTTGCCCGAACGACGGCGCCTCCGAGAGGCGAACCGTGCGAGGGACCACGATCCGACACACCTTGTCGCCGAAGTGGTTGCGGACCTCGGACACGACCTGATCGGCCAGCTTGGTCCGCGCGTCGTACATCACGCACACGAACGTGGAGACCTGCAGCTGCTGGTTGAGGTTGCGCTGGACCAGCGCCACGTTCCGCAGGAGCTGTCCCAACCCTTCCAGGGCGTAGTACTCGCACTGGATGGGCACGAGGACCTCGCCGGCTGCGGCCAAGCCGTTCACGGTCAACAGGCCCAGGGAGGGCGGGCAGTCGATCAGCACGTAGTCGTAGTCGTCCTCGACCTCTTGCAGCGCGTGCTTGAGCCGCAGCTCGCGAGAGAACGCCGGGACCAGCTCGATCTCGGCGCCGGCCAGATCGAGGCTCGACGGCGCGACGAACAGGTTCTTCATCGCGGTGGCCTCGATGGTGTCGTCGATGCTGGCCTCGTGGATGATGACGTCGTACATCGACAGCTGCAGGTCACGGATGTTGATGCCGAGGCCCGTGCTGGCGTTGCCCTGCGGATCGAGATCGACCACCAAGGTGCGGTAGCCGACCTCGGCCAGGGCGGCGCCCAGGTTCACCGCCGTCGTCGTCTTGCCGACGCCGCCCTTCTGGTTGGCCACCGCCATGAGTCGGGGCAGCGCATGACCGGCGGCATCGACGTCGCCCGGAGCTCGGGGGGCGCGGGAGGCCGCCGCCGGTGGGTCGAAGGCAGGCAGCCGATCGGCGCCGGGCAGGCCGAGGTCGAGGGTGACATCGTCGGGAACGGTCGGCGGTCGCGCCACCGGCGGGCTCGCGGCCCGCTCCTCGTCCGGTGCTGCGTCGGGATCGGTACTCGGGACCACCGATTCGGCTCCGTCGCCAGGGCCGTCATCCGCGCTGTCACCCGCGTCTGACTCGCCTTCGAGCGTCGGTTCGACCACGGCATCGTCCGGTTCCGACTCGTCCCCTTCGTCCGCCGATTGGTCCGCCGGTTCCGAGTGCGCTCGCATGGCGTCGAACACCGCCGCGCCGCGGGACAGGGTCGAATCGGGTTCAGACACGACGCCCATGGTGCTCACCCCTCGGGCAAACCGTCAAGTATCGGTCCAATGTTTCACGTGAAACGCGGTGCGGGGCGTCGCCCCGGCGTGTTTCACGTGAAACACCCCGCTCGTTCTGGACACCCCATGCGCCCGCCCGACGGCGGTGGCTCCCCCATCCGCCCAGGCTCCGCCGGCGTCGACCGGGGCGCACTCGACCATTCCATGACAGACCCGGCGCACCGGCAGACTCGGCGCTCGCTCGTCGTCCGCGCCCGGCCACGGGGAGGTCGGCAATGTCACAACCACCCGCTGTTGCCGACCTGCGGTCGTCCGGACGACCACGACCCAGCTCCATGTTGCGATCGTGCCGGGCGCCGATCAGCCCCGCCCCCAGGGTGCAGGCGACAGGATCTCGTGCCGCCGACGGGAGCGGTATCGCCGAGTGCCGGGACCATGGCGCCGCCGACCGGGGGGCGAAGCCCCCACTTCGGCGACGGCCGCCGCCTCGTGGGCCCGAGGCAGAGCCTGTCCCGTCTGATGGCCGACCAGCGCGACTCTCCCGCACGCCGGCGAGCAGTTCCGGCGTGTCCACCACGGTCACGCACCGACCCCCGGACCGTGCGGAACATCGAGCGGTCGGCCATCAAGTGCGCGCCGGCGGACGCGTGCTCCCCGCGAGGCGCTCGGACCTCGATCGTCTCCCGCCGGCCATCCCGTCGATCGTCTGTGATGACGTCCCGATGTGCGACCGATCGACCGACGAACATCCCGCGGCGGAACCCTCCCTCCGCGTCGGCGGGGACGAGTCCCCGACGCTGCCAGACCCGTCCGGCCGGTTGGAGTGACGGTCGGGGTGGCGGTGGGGCAGGGTGTCCATGATCGCCCCACCGCGACCTGCCGTGGCGGCGCGCCGCGCCTGCAGGCCCTGATCTGATCCACTCCCGGACCGCGGTCCAGCCGCGCCGGCGGCCGCCCGGTGCCTCGACCCGGCGGGGGAGGCGACGTCCGCCGAGGTGGCGCGCCGATTGCCTCGCCAGTCGCCACGGCCCGGCCGAGGGCACCGCCGCCGGAGTTCGGTCGCCGTATCCGGACGGCGATTGGTGTCGCACCACAACGTGGACAGCCGCATCGCCGAGCCTGGGGAGATGGTTCCGAACGCCGGTCTCCGGCCTCAGCGGACCGATTCCGATCGGTGCCGCAATCGGCCCGTCAACGACGACGGTGTCAAGGAGCTCCGTCTCCTGCCGCGCCGGGCCTCGGAGCCCGGACCGGGAGAGATGAACCTGGAAGGGCCGATGGTGTTTCACGTGAAACATCGGCACCGACGCGCCATGACGATCGGTACCGCCCGGGGCGATCAGAACCGGGGGCGCTTGGCGGGCATCCCGGCCCGGCGGGGGACCGAGTCGGGCACGCCGTCGATCAGCGCCAACCGCTGGATCCGGACCACGTCGGTGGCCGGACTGACGCAGGTCCGCAAGCCCAGCGTGGCCAGGCCTTCGGGCGGCCACCGCTCCTCGCCGGGGCCGATCGGCGGCTCGGTGATGACGAGCACGCCGGTGGGGGAGAGGAAACCGGCGCCGCACTCCGCCGTCACCGCGGGTGGCCCGAACGAGCGGGCGGTGACCAGGTCGGCCCGACCTCGCCACGCCGGCTCGCGGGCCAGGTCCTCGGCCCGCCCATGGCGAGCCTCGACCCGGGTCAGCCATCCCAGGCGGCGGATCGCGTCCTGGAGCAGTGCGACGCGCCGGGCGGAGGCGTCGACCAGCAGCCAGCGGGATGCGGGCCAGGTTCCGGCCAGGGCGAGGCCGGGGATCCCGGCGCCCGAGCCGATGTCGACCCCGACCTCGGGCCGGTCGAGCTGCCCGGCCAGGGCCAGGGCATGGTCGAGATGCACCTCGACCGCGCCGGGCCCGACCGCAGACAGTCGCTGGCCCTGGCGCCACACCTCGAGCAGGACCGCCTGCCAGGTCACGGTAGGGGCCAGGACGGTCCTTCGACCGCGGGGCGGGGGTGAACCAGGCTCTTACTCGTCGTCAGGCTCGATGACGACGTGGCGACGCCGGTCCTCGCCGCGGCTGACCGTCCGCACGCCGTCGATGTCGTTGACGGCATCGTGGACGATCTTGCGATCCGGCGGCGCCATCGGCTCCAACGCCACCGGCTCGCCGGAGTCGAGGACCTTGTCCGCCATCTGGCCGGCGAAGCGGACCAGTGCCTCCTTGCGGCGGGCGCGGTAGCCGGCCACATCCACCCGGAGCCGACCCTCGAGCCGACCCGAGTGCTGCTGGGCGACGGCCGTGCGGGTGAGCTCGGCGATGGACGCCAGGGTTGCGCCCCGCGGTCCCACCAGCAGACCCAGATCGTCGCCATCGACGTGGATCTCGACCGCTTCGTCGTCGTCGCTGTGGGAGGACACGTCGGCATCGAGGCCGAACGCCTCCACCAGGCCGGTGACGAAGTCGAGCGCCGTCGGCTCCTGCTCCTCGAGGGTGATGTCACTCATGGGTGGTGCTCCTCTCGCCTCGCCGCGGCGAGACGTTCGTGCGGTGGATGTGCGGTCGTCGGTGCCGTCCCCGGCGTCGTCGGGGACGGCGGGTGCTGCGGGCTCGGCGCCGGTCACGGCGTTCCGGCCGCCGGTGTCTCGGCTCGCCGTGTCGCGCTCGGCGATGGTGCGATCCACGGCGGGTCGTTCGACGTCGTCGGCCCTGGTGGGATCCGGGTCCTGGCGCTCGGGGGCACCCGCGTCGGATCGGGGCGACCGTCGGCGCCGGCGGCGCCCGGAACGATCGGTGTCGTCCTCGCCGGTGGCGGGCCCGTCCCGGCCCGGGGTCTGGTCAGTGGTGTCCTCGTCGGTGCTGTCCTCGTCGGTGCGGTCGGATGGATCGCCATCGCGACCCCGCCGCCGGCGCTTGCCTCCGTCGCGACGCGTGCGGCGGTTGCGGCGGTCGATCTTGGGTCGAGGTCGGGTGGGCCGCACCCGGGCCCGCACCTTGGCCTCGACCTTCCGGAGCCCGAACAGGGCGGTGCGGGGTTCGGCCAGGACTTCGAAGTCCAGTTCGGACGCGTCGATACCGAGTGCGTCGAGCGCACGCTCCTTGGCGTCGTCGACGGTGCGACCGGTGGTGACGACCCACTGCACGCGCGGCTACCGGCGCTTTCGCTTCTTCTTCTTCGACGCGGGCTGGTACTTGCCCGCGTCGGTACCGCCGGCCCGACTGCCGCCCCCGATGCCGGCGGCCCGGCCACCCGACCCGGGATCGTCCGGTCCCTTGCCCGCGGACCCCGTGCCCGCCGACCCCTTGCTGTTCGAGCCCTTGCCGTTCGAGCCCTTGCTGTCCGGGCGGGTCCGCTTGGCCTTGTTGTCGGACCTGTTGTCGGACCCGTTGTCGGATCCACCGCCCTTGTCCGCCTTCTCCTTCTCCTTCATCGCCCGCGCCTTGGCCGCGGCCTTGTTGGCCTGGGCGCCGAGGGACTCCTCGCCGGCGTAGAGCGAGTGGGTGATGTATCCCTGGAGACCGATCCGATAGATGCTGGAGGTCACCCAGTACACGACGAGGGCGGCGGGGAAGTTGATCGAGATGATGCCGAAGAAGGCCGGCATCACCCGCAGCAGTATTTTCTGCTGTGGCATCGTGACATTACCGTCAGGATTGCGGGCAGATATCTGCTTCTGCTGAAGATATTGCGCCCCGATCATGAGCAGGATGAGCGCCAGGTACGGCAGGCCGTGCACGATCGACTGGCCGAGGGCGTGCGAGGTCGACTCGGCGAGGTCGATGCCGAAGCTCATCATCTTCGTCTGACCCTCGAGGGCGTTGTAGAGCTTCGACCCCACATCGAGGTGGTCGGGGTGGAAGCACTTGGTGACGCCGTCGGCGACGTTCGCCGGGCAGGCCTCGACCGTCGACCGGGTGATGCCGCGGATCAGACGGAACAGCAGGAAGAACACCGGAGCCTGGACCAGCAGCGGGAGGCACCCACCCAGCGGGTTCAGGTTGTTCTCCTGGTAGAACGCCATCAGCTCGGCGTTCATCTCCTGACGATCGCCGCCCTTGTGCTTCTCCTGGATCTTCTTCAGCTCCGGCTGCAGCAGCTGCATCCGGATCATGCCCCGGGTGCCCTTGAGGGTCAGGGGCGTGGTCACCAGCATGACCAGCATGGTCATGAGCATGATGGCGATGCCGTAGTTCGGGACCAGGCCGTAGAAGAAGTCCAGGATCTTCCCGGCGAAATCGTAGATCGAATCGAACATCTAGCTGGTCCTTCGGGCAGGGCTGGCGGGCTGGCAGCGATCGGGAGACGGCTCGTCGCGCTGGAGCGCGTGCCACTCGTCGGTCCCAGGGACAGGGTCGAATCCGTGTCCGCCCCACGGGTGGCACCGACACAAGCGCCAGGCCGCGTAGCCGGTCCCGCGCACGGCGCCGTGGTGCGCGATGGCTTCCCGAGCGTAGGTCGAACACGACGGGACGTACCGGCACGGAGAGATCCGGCCCTCGGTTGCCGTCTGGTACCACGACAGGCACCGATCGAGCATGCGGGCGGGGAGACGCATGATCCTCATGAGGGGGCGGTGACAGGGTCGAGGCGATCGAGGGCGGTGGCGACGTGGGTGCGGAGCGAGGCGAACGACTCCGTGGCCACCGCCGGCGACACGCCGACGAGGTAGGCGCCGGGCGGGAGATCCAGCTCGGCGACGATCGCCCGGAGCCGGCGACGGATCCGGTTGCGGGTCACCGCGCCACCGACCGCTCGTCCGACGGCATAGGCGACCCGGACCGCATCGGTGCCGGACTCGCCGGTGTCAGGTCCCGGGCTGTCAGGTCCTGCGGTGCCAAGTCCTGGGGTGTCAGGTCCGGCGCGCACGATCCAGATCGGGCCCGACCGGCCCCGGTTCCGACTGCGGGACAGCGCCGAGAACGCACGGCGCGTCCGGATCGATTCGACCACGGGCGCCGGCTCAGGCCGAGAGCCGAGCGCGGCCCTTCTGGCGGCGGCTGCGCACCACGGCGCGACCGGCTCGGGTCTGCATCCGGTGACGGAATCCGTGCCGGCGGGCCCGGCGCTGCCGCTTCGGTTGGTAGGTGCGCTTCATCGGTACTCCTCGTCCAGATCTCGGGCGCATCGACCGGGGTCCCTCGGGACCGTCGATGCGTCGACACGGCCAACAGGGCGCGCCGAACCAACTCACCACGCTACCGACCGGCCGGGCAGCGGACCAAGCGGACGGCACGGCCGGCCCCGGGCCACTCCCACCGCACCCCGTCATCACACGCCGGCAACGGCGTCGATCGGCGACGCGGATCACCGTCGACCGTGACCGATGACGTGACCGATGACACAGGTGTCCGTGGAACGCGACCGGGCTGACCTGGGGTTTTCCACACCCTTGCATCGCCCCGCCAGGATGCTGCTACGGTGCGCCGCCACAGCGGGGACCGAAGGTCGGGACCCATGCCGAACTGATGCGCCCCGCGGTTGGATTCGGACGTCGCCCCGACAGTTCGGGCGACGTCTCGTCGTTCTGTCCACAGTTGTGGACGTAGTTGTGGATTCTCGAGTGCAACCCTGGGAGGCCGGTCGTCAATGAGCGACGCCGAAACGGTCTGGAGCGGCTGCGCTGCCTTGCTCCGGGACCAGGTCTCGAGCGTCGTCTGGAGTTCTTCGTTCCAGAACGTGGAGCCGATCAGCTTCGACGGCCGATCACTGGTCCTCGGGTTCCCCTCCTCGGTCGTGCGTGACCGCGTCCACGATCGGTACCTGGGCCTGCTGCGGGCCAACCTCGCCGAGCTGGGCCACGTGGAGGTCGACGTCACCCTCCAGGCCCGCCCCGCCACCCCGCAGGAGCTGCCGCTCTTCGACGAGCTCGCCGACATCCGGGGCACGGCCGCGGTGACGGCCGCGGCCGGCCAGCAGATGACGCCCCCGGCCCCCCGCTCGTACAACGAGGGCGGCTCGACGCTCAACGAGCGGTACACCTTCGACGCCTTCGTCACCGGCGCCTCGAACCGCTTCGCCCACGCTGCGGCCCTTCGGGTGGCCGAGACGCCCGCCCGGAGCTACAACCCGCTGTTCATCTACGGCGACGCCGGCCTGGGCAAGACCCACCTGCTCCAGGGGATCGGCAACTACGTACTCGAGAACTACCCGAACTACCGCGTTCGGTACGTCACGTCCGAGCAGTTCCTGTCCGAGTTCGTCGACTCCATCCGGGCCGGGACGAACGAGCAGTTCAAGCGCCGGTTCCGCGACATCGACGTGCTCCTGGTGGACGACATCCAATTCTTCGAGGGCAAGAAGGAGACCCAGGAGGAGTTCTTCCACACCTTCAACCACCTCCACACCTCGAACCGCCAGATCGTGCTGTCGTCCGATCGGCCGCCGGATGCCATCCCCACCCTCGAGGATCGGCTCCGCACCCGCTTCGTGATGGGCCTGCTCACCGACATCCAGCCCCCCGACCTCGAGACCCGCCTCGCCATCCTGCGCAAGAAGGCCGAGGACGAGGTCTCCCCGGTGCCCGACGAGGTGCTCGAGTTCATCGCCGCCTCCATCAACGACAACAACATCCGCTCCCTCGAGGGGGCCCTGACCCGCCTCACGGCCTGGGCCAGCCTCAACAAGGAGACGATCACCGCCGAGCGGGCGGCCGAGATCCTCACCGATCTCGTCTCCGAGCGAGAAGCACGCCCGATCACGCCCGACACGATCCTGCAGACCACGGCCGACTACTACAGCTACACCGTGGAGGAGCTCATCGGTCGGTCCCGAACCCGGCCGCTCACCACGGCGCGCCACGTCGGGATGTACCTGTTCCGCGAGCTCACCGATCTCAGTTTCCCCAACATCGCCAAGATGTTCGGAGGACGTGACCACACCACCGTCATCCATGCCGTCGAGCGCATCAAGGTGCAGATGAAGGAGCGGCGCCAGGTGTTTCAGCAGGTCACCGAGCTCATCCAACGGCTCAAGGCCGACGGATGAGCACCACCCGATCGGACCGTGACGAACAACTGTTCGAGCTCGTTCCCCAGGTGTTGATGGCCTGTGGAAAACTCTGCTCGCCTCCTGTCCACAGATGTACTGCCCCCACGGTGGACGGGCCTGTGCACGCCATGTTGGCGGGGGCCCCGAACTGGGGACAGCCCGGCTCGGTCACGATGAGCTCGTATCGGCCACTGCACGGTTGGGGACAGCACTCGGACAACGATCGCCCCGCTGACCTGCTCGGATGGGGCAGTATCCACAATCCACAAGCCCCACCACCATCTTCGAAGACGAGTTCACTCACCTGGGAAGTAGAAGGAGCGGAGACACCGTGAAGTTCCGATGCGAGCGAGATGTCCTCGCCGAAGCACTGGCGACCGCCGGGCGCGCCGTCGCGAACCGGGGCGCGCTGCCCGTGCTGTCCGGTGTGCGCATGGAGCTCGCCGGCGACCAACTGACCCTCACCGGTTCCGATCTCGAACTGACCGTGTCGGTCAGGATCACCGTGTCCGGGCTGGCCGACGGCGTCGCCGTCGTGCCCAGCCGGCTGGTCAACGACATCGTGCGGGCCCTCGAGCCCGGTGCGGTGGAGTTCGAGACCACCGACGACGCGGCCCGCATCTCTTCGGGCCGTTCCGAGTTCTCGCTCAAGCCCTTGCCGGCCGACGAGTTCCCCCGCGTCGCCGCGGTCGAGGGCGACGAGGTCCGCTTCGACGCCGAGGCCCTGGTCGGAGCCCTGCGCCAGGTGCTACCGGCCGCCAGCACCGACGACAACCGCCCCATCCTCACCGGGGTGCTCCTCGCCTCGGCCGATCCCGGGGCGGGAGGCGAGGGTCTGCGTCTGGTCGCCACCGACAGCTACCGGCTCTCCGTGGTCGACCTGCCCGGGGTGAACGTCCTGTCCTCCGGCAAGTCGGTCCTGGTCCCGTCGCGGGCGCTCGCCGAGCTGTCGAAGGCGCTCGGCGCCGGCGGCGAGATCACCCTGCGCCTCGGCGAGCGCGACGCCAGCTTCGCCTCGAACGATCCCGGTGCGGGCGGCATCGAGTTGACCACCCGGCTCATCGAGGGCGAGTACCCCAACTACCAGGGCCTGATCCCCAGCAACCAGCCCAACCTGCTGACGGTGCATCGCGAATCGCTCATCGAGGCCCTCCGTCGGGTCAAGCTGCTCGCCCGCGACGCCACGCCCGTCCGGCTCGAGATGTCGTCCGAGGGCCTCGAGCTGCGGGCCGTCACCCAGGACGTGGGCGAAGGCACCGAATCCCTCGATGCGCAGTACACGGGCGAGGATCTCACCGTCGCGTTCAACCCGGACTACCTGCTGGCCGGCATCGAGGCCGCCGGAGGCGACGAGATCAGCCTGGCCACCATCGATTCGCTGAAGCCGGCCGTGGTCCGCAACCCCACCACCGACGACTTCCTGTACCTGCTGATGCCGGTACGGGTCCAGTAGCTCCCGCCCGCGAGGGCGCAACGCATCGTCTGGTGACACTGCATCTCCGCCACCTGTGGCTGACCGAGTTCCGCAGCTACTCCGGCGCGGACATCGAGCTGCCGGCCGGGACGACCGCGGTCGTCGGCCGCAACGGCGAAGGCAAGACGAACCTGCTCGAGGCCATCGCCCACCTGTCGGGGACGTCGCTGCGCAACGCGTCCGCGGACGCCATGGTCCGAACCGGAGCGGAGCGGGCCGTCGTCCGGGCCGAGGCGACCAGGGGTTCCCGGGAGTTGCTGGTCGAGGCCGAGATCGCCGCCCGGGGCCGAGACCGGATGCAGATCAACCGGCAGCCGGTGAAGCGGCGCCGCGACCTGCTCGATGCCGTGGCCGTGACCATCTTCAGTCCCGACGACCTCGTGTTGGTGAAGGGCGGACCCGGCGAGCGCCGCACCTGGATCGACGAGGCGACGATCGGGATCGATCCCCGGGCCGACGGGGCCAAGGCCGACGTGGACAAGATCCTCAAGCAGCGCAACGCCTTGCTCAAGGGCGTCAGGGGACGGCTCGACGAGTCAGCGGCCCTCACCCTCGATGTCTGGGACGAACGCCTGGTGCGCGCCGGCGAAGCGCTGGCTCGCCACCGCCGCGACACCCTCGACGCCCTCGTCCCGCAGATCGCCGCCGCCTACCGGGACCTGGCCGGCCGCCAGTTGGCCGTCGGCGCCGTCTACGAGGCGAGCTGGGCCGGTGTGGGACTGGGTGCTGCGCTGGCCGCCGCCCGCGACGACGACCTGAGGCGGGGTGTCACCACCACCGGGCCCCACCGTGACGAGATCGCCTTCACGCTCGACGGTCTCCCGGCCCGGACCCACGCCAGCCAGGGCGAGCAGCGCTCGCTCGCCCTCGCCTTGCGACTTGCCGTGCACCGCGCCGTCACCGAGGCCAGCGGCTCCAGCCCGATCCTGCTGCTCGACGACGTGTTCTCCGAGCTCGACGAAGGCCGCAGCGAAGCCCTGGTGGCCCACCTGCCGCCCGGGCAGACCCTGCTCACCACCGCCGGACCGCTGCCGGCCCACACCACCCCCGAGCTCGTCTTGCGGGTTGCCGACGGCACAGTCGCGCCGGCCTGAGCCCAGGCGTCCCCTGGTGCTGTCACACTGGGTCGCCGTGGAGCCCGACGGATCAGGTGAGCACATGCCGGTGGAGATCCAACAGTTCCTCGATCGCGTCGTCCGAGGGATGGGAGCGCCAGGGACCGATGCGGTCGATCTGGTCTTCAACCGCTGGGAGGACGTGGTCGGCACCGTGCTCGCGGCCCAGACCCGGCCGGCCGCGCTCGAGGGCGGTCGACTCGTGCTCGTGGCCGACGACCCGGCCGTGGTGAGCCACGTCCGTTGGCTGGAGGCGCAGCTCCTCGAGCGGCTCGACGAGCTGCTCGGCGCCGGACGCGTCACCGGCGTCGACGTGCGGGTGACCCCGGCGGGTCGGCGGGGTCGTCGGCGGGCCTGACCGGCCCGCTTGCTCAGTTGTCCGCGGCGGTGACGCAGGCCAGGTGCCGGAGCCGCTCGGTCAGCGCCGCCGGCGGGGCGAGCACCCGGTCGACCAGCGACAACCCGGGCGCTTCGACGGCATCCATCCGGGCCGCGCAGCGACGGCACCGGCCGAGGTGCTCGAGCAGCGTGCGTTCGGCCTCGGGGTCGAGGTCCTCGTCGAGGTAGTCGAGGAAGTGCCGTAGCGTGGGACGACAACGGGCGCCGCCTGCCATGAGCTGGGCCCGCACGGCCGACACCCGCAGGTCGGCCATGGCGCCGTCGATCAGGTCGTGGGTCTCGAGGCGGTGCAGGTCGAGGACGTGGGCGATGTCGGCGTCGTCGAAACCCTCGACGGTGTGGAGCCACACCGCGGTCCGCGCTGCCTCGTCGAGGAGCGAGAACGACGCCGCCAGCAAGCCGATGTCTCCGGTCTGGTCGAAGGGGACCTCGGCGATGTCGGCGTCGAGGTCGAGCTCCATGCCCGGTGCGGCACCGAGGGCCATGGCGTGGCGTCGGGTGATCCGGAACAGCCACGCCCGCGGGTTGGCCCAGGTGCTGATCGGCTCGCCGACACCGTCGAGGACCTCACGCCAGGCCGCTTCGACCGCGGCCTCGGCCCGGGCCACATCCATGGTGACGGTGGCGGCGAGGCGCCAGGTGGCGACGCGATGCCGTCGCAGGAGCGGCACCACCGTGGCGCGGTCGTCGCAGGACAGGAACCGTTGCAGCAGCGCCAGGTCGCCGCGGGTGGTGGGGGACACCGCGGTGGCACTGGTTCCCGACCGCCAGAGACGATCGACGAGGGCCATCTCGGCCGGTTCGATCGGTGTGGTGTCCTGCTCCATCGGTCCCCTCCTGGCGGTGTTGCTCCAGCCGCGGGATCCGCTCGCCTTCCCGCTCTGGGAAGGAAGTTCGGCGCGCGTCGGCCGGCCTCCTACCCATTGCCGCCACTGTCCGATTCGCGGCGATCACGGCCCGCTCCGACCGAGGCCCCTGGTGCTCCGGAACAACTCGATCAGGCCCGGTGCGATGGCCGGGATCCGGGGGCCGCACTGGTAGGATGACACCGTTGTGACTTGGGTCGTCGAATGGGCGGAACCCGTTGTCACGCCTGGAAGATCGCAGTCTCGACGACTGCCCGCCCGACCCCCACGGAGGAACAGAGTGGCGCTTCAGCCCACGACGTACGGCGCAGAGAACATGCGGGTGCTCGAGGGCCTCGAAGCGGTCCGCAAGCGCCCGGGCATGTACATCGGGTCCACCGGGCCCAACGGCCTCCACCACTGCGTGTGGGAGGTGGTCGACAACTCCGTCGACGAGGCGATGGCCGGGTTCTGCACCCGGATCGATGTCACCATCCTTCCCGACGGCGCCTGTCGGGTGGTCGACGACGGACGCGGCATCCCCACCGACATCAACAAGGCCCAGAACATGAGCGGTGTCGAGATCGCCCTCACGAAGCTCCACGGGGGCGGGAAGTTCGACGGCGAGGGCTACAAGGTCTCCGGCGGTCTCCACGGTGTCGGTGTGTCGGTCGTGAACGCCTTGTCCGAGAAGCTCGTCGTCGAGGTCGACCGCGACGGCAAGCACCACCGCATGGAGTTCGGCCACGGCGGCGTGCCGCAGTCGAAGCTCGAGGTCGTGGGCGACGCACCTCGTGGTCGCACCGGGACCATCGTCACCTTCTGGCCGGACCCCACCATCTTCGAGACCACCGAGTTCGTCGGCCGCACCATCCTCGATCGGCTCCAGATGATGGCCTTCCTCAACAAGGGCCTCGAGATCCGGTTCCAGGACCAGCGGGTCAGTACGCCGGAGCATCTCCGCGACAACGAGCGGGTCGAGTTCAAGTACTCCGGCGGCATCGTCGACTTCGTCCGCCACATCAACAAGACCAAGGACTCGTTGTGGTCGAAGGTGGGTTATTTCGAGGGCGACGACGAGACCCAGGAGGTCGAGATCGCCTTCCAGTGGAACACGGGCTACAACCGCGACGGCATCCACTCCTTCGCCAACGGGATCGCCACCCTCGAGGGGGGCACCCACGAGGAGGGGTTCAAGACCGCCCTCACCGCGACGATCAACAAATACGCCAAGGAGCATCCGCCGCCCAAGTCCAAGAAGGACCTCGGCCTCACCGGTGACGACGTCCGGGAGGGGCTCACCGCGGTGATCTCCGTCCGGCTCCAGGAGCCGCAGTTCGAGGGCCAGACCAAGGCCAAGCTGGGCAACACCTCGATGCGATCCCTGGTCACCAAGGTCACCAACGACCAGCTGGGCCAGTGGCTCGAGGAGAACCCGACCGAGGCCAACAAGATCATCCGGAAGGCGTACTCGGCGGCCGAGGCGCGCGAGGCGGCCAAGGCGGCGCGGAACAACATCCGCTCGAAGACCCTGCTCGACGGCGCCGGCATGCCCGACAAGCTCAAGGACTGCTCGGCCAAGGACGCCTCCGAGCGGGAGCTGTTCATCGTCGAGGGCGACTCCGCCGGCGGCTCGGCCGTCTCGGCCCGCGACCCGCGGACCCAGGCGATCCTGCCCATCCGGGGCAAGATCCTCAACGTCGAGCGGGCCCGCGAGGACAAGATGTACAAGAACACCGAGGTCCAGGCCCTGATCTCGGCCATCGGCGCCAGCATCGGCGAGGAGTTCGACGTCACCAAGCGCCGCTACGACAAGGTCATCGCCATGTGCGACGCCGATGTCGACGGCTCGCACATCCGCACCCTGTTGCTGACGTTCTTCTTCCGGCAGATGAAGCCGCTGGTGGAGCTGGGCTGCATCTACATCGCCCAGCCCCCCCTGTACTCCACCCTGGTCGGCAAGGAGAAGGTGTACCTCAAAGACGACCGGGCCAAGGAGGCGTTCCTGGCCGAGCGGCCCAACCACAAGAAGGACTTCCAGCGCCTCAAGGGGCTGGGCGAGATGGACGCCTCCGAGCTCGAGGTCACCACCATGAACCCCGAGTCGCGGACGCTGCTGCAGGTCACGGTCGAACAAGCCGCCCTGGCCGACGAGATCATGTCGACCCTCATGGGCGACGACGTGGCGGCCCGCAAGGACTTCATCGTCACCAACGCCAAAGACGTCCGCTTCGTCGACATCTGAAACCGGCGGGCCCCGTGGGGCCCGGCGGTTTCCTGAAGTTCCTCGGCTGGGCCTCGGAACTTCTCGCATCGCACGCGTGTCCGGTCGGTCGGGTCAGAGGCCGAGGCGGGCGGCCAGGGCGGCGACGTCGCGGGGGTCGAGGACCGACTGGACCAGGCCCCACATGCCCTGGAAGACCTCGGCGGGTGCGCCGGCCCGCATGCCACCGAGCAACTCGGCCCGGTCGTCGATGTTCATCGCCGGCACCATGACCGCCAGTGAGGTCGCCATCTGCTCCGGCGGGATCGATCCCACGATGGCCTGGTGCAGGCCGAGGCACGCGTCGGTGCCGATGATCTCCTCCAGCGCCGGCAGGATCACCCGCTCCTCCAGATCCTGGTGGGCGAGGTAGGTGCTGGTGAAGGCGGCGAAGTCGACGTAGAAGCGGTGGGTGTGCCACCGCGTGTTGCCGGGCGTGTCCACCGCCTCCTCGGCCTGGTCGGCCAGGCCGGCCAGCCGGGCTTCGATGCGCTCGTGGTCGTCGGCCACCTGCTCGGCGAGGGCCGGCAGGTGTCGCTCGAGCGCGGGTTGGATGTGGCCGTCCTCGTGCTCGGCATGGGTGACCAGCAGGTCCACGACCTGGCGGACGTGGGTGGCGAGGTCGGCCCGGGCCTGCCGGTCCGAGGGGTCGAGCCGGCCGGCGGTCTCGGTCACGGAGAACAACTCCGAGCGGATGCCCTTGTGGATGTCGCGGTAGAGGTCGACCGCCACCAGGCGGAGGGGGACGGTCGGCTGCGGTTCGGTGATGGACGGTTCGGTGATGGTCACGGTGGTCTCCTCGAAGGCGGTGCTCGGACTTCCCGAGGCAGGTGCCGCTCCGTGTCCGCCATGGTCCGGGATCGGCCCGGCTCCCGCTCTTGAAACTCCCGGCACCGAACCCCAAGAGTTCGCTCACGGATGCTAAGAATCCCCTAACCCCGGTGCGCGTGGTCCGATCCGGGAGCGGGTCAGAGGTGAGACGGTGATCGACGAGGCCCTCACGGCCTTCCTGGAGCGGGGCTGCGCCATGATCGTGGGCACGGTGTCGGCCGACGGCGCACCGCACGCCCAACGGGCGTGGGGGTGCCGGGTCCTCGGTCCGACGGTCGTCCGGTTGCTCATCGACGAGCGCGACCAGGAGATCCGCAGCCACCTCGACGCCGGCGGACGGATCGCGGTCACCGCCGCCGACGTCAGGACCTTGCAGGCGGTACAGATCAAGGGCCAGGTGACAGAGGTGGCGTGCCCGACCGCCGACGACCTCGAGCGGTGTGACCACCACAACGACGAGCTGCTCGACGACATCGAGCAGACCGATTTCTTCCCCCGCCAGGTCACCGGGCGCATGGTCCCACCCGGCTACGTGGTCGCCGTCGTCACCGTCGACGAGGTTTTCGACCAGACACCGGGCCCGGGTGCCGGGGCCCCGGTGGCGACGGGCCAGCGGTGACCGTCCCCACCGAGCTGGCGCTCGCCGACATCGCTACGTGCTTCGAGGGGGCCATCCCGGCGGTGATCGCCACCGCCTCGGCCGACGGCGTGCCCAACGTGACGTACCTCTCGAAGGTCCGGATCGTCGACGACGAGCGGGTGGCACTGTCGAATCAGTTCTTCTCCAAGACGGCCCGCAACCTGGTCGAGAACCCGCGGGCCAGCGTGCTGCTGATCGATCCGCGGAACTACGAGCAGTACCGCCTCAGCTTGCGCTACGAGCGGACCGACCGGCGGGGACCGGTGTTCGACCGGTTGCGGGTCGACGTCGACGTCGCCGCCGCCCTCGAGGGGATGCAGGACGTGTACCGCCTGCGCGCCGCGGACATCTACCGGGTCGTCGACATCGAGCACGTTCCGTCGGCCGCGCCGCCGGTGGCCATGCCGGCGGGAGCACGCGACGGCCTCGACGCCGGGCGGATCGCCGAGCTCAGTGTCCGGCTCGGCCGCTGCCCCGATCTCGACACCGTGGTGGAGACCGCGGTCGACGGTCTGGCGGAGCTGTTCGGCTACGAACACTCCCTGTTGATGCTGGTCGACGAGGAGGGCACGGGGCTGTACACCATCGCCAGCCACGGCTACCCCGACGAAGGTGTCGGTTCCGAGGTCCGCCTCGGCGACGGCGTGATCGGCCTGGCGGCCGAGCGCGGTGCGCCGGTGACGCTCGGCAACGTGGCCGCCGTGTCCAAGTACTCCCGGACGGTCCGGCGGTCGTACGAGGACAGCGGCGAGGTGGGTCCGGGCCGGGAGATCCCCGTGCCCGGCTTGGCCGACGCCGCCAGTCGTTGTGCGGTGCCGGCGGTGGCCATGGGGCAGCTGGTCGGGGTTCTCACGGTCGAGAGTCGCCAGCCGGTGGCGTTCGGCCCGGTCGACGAAGCGGTGCTCACCGTCGTCACCTCCATCGTCGCCAACGCCATCGAGTCCGAGCGGGCGCGGGAGCGGGAGGCGGCCCCCGCCCCGACCCGCAGCGAGGGGCGCGCCACGGGTGCGGGCCGAACCGACGCCACCCGGGTGCGGGTCTTCGCCGTCGACGGCAGCGTCTTCCTCGACGACGAGTACCTCATCAAGGGAGTGGCCGGGCGGATCCTGGCGGCCCTGCTCGGCCACCACGACCGCGAGGGCCGCACCGACTTCACGAACCGGGAGATGCGACTCGATCCCAGCCTCGACCTGCCGGCGTTCCGGGACAACTTCGAGAGCCGGTTGATCCTGCTCAAGCGTCGCCTCGACGAGCGCAAAGCGCCCATCCGGATCGACAAGACCGGGCGGGGCCGCTTCCGGCTGGTGGTCGACGGGCCGGTCACCCTGGACGTGGTCCCCGAGGACTGACCGCGACCTTCTCCCTGATGGCCCGGGCCGTGGCCCGCCGGCCTCCGAGGACCACGACGACCTCGACCACGTCGCCCAGCGCTCGGTAGCGCTCGACTTGCGCGCCGTTGAGGGCGGCGACCGTGCGGGCCTCGGTCTCGCCGTCGAGCGCACCGGCCAGTGCGGCGGCATCGGCGGCGGACTGCGCCTCTGATCGTTCGATCACGGCCCGAGCCAGCAGCCCGGTGGGTACCAGCAGGAGCGCAGCGAGCACGAGCACGATGGCCCACAGCGGCGTGGCCTGCCCGCGCTCGCGGCGACGAGACGGATGGTCTGACATGACACTTCCCCTTGCCTGGGATGGTGGGGGAAGGTTCTGGCGCTGCGGGGGAGTTGCGAGGCGCAGCCGAGCAACTCCAGGAAACCGGAGCTCGCAAAGCGAGCGACGGCTTCAGTCGTCTTCGGAGAACAGTACCGGTGCGACGGCGGCGACGTGGATGTCGCCCTTGACGTCCATGACCTTGACGCCGGTGGCGTCGCGGCCCTGGGAGGAGATCTCGCGCACCTCCATGCGGATGGTCACGCCGTCGGAGGCGATCACGAAGATCTCGTCGTCGATGGTGACCATGAAGGCCGCGACCACCTCGCCCTTCTTGGCCGTGATCTTGATGCCGCGGACCCCTTGGCCGCCCCGGCCCTGGACGTTGAACTTGTCGAGCTGGGTGCGCTTGCCGTAGCCGGCGTCGGTGACGATGAGGATGGCGGTGTCGTCGCGGGCCACGTCGCAGGACACGACCTCGTCGTCGGCGCTCTTGAGCTTCATGCCCCTGACGCCGGCCGCGGCTCGGCCCATGGGCCGGACATCGGTCTCGTTGAACCGGATGGTCATGCCCGACTTGGCGACCATGAAGATGTCGGACGAGCCGTCGGTGGGGATGACCTTCACCAGCTCGTCGCCGTCGCGCAGGTTGATGGCGATCAGCCCGGTGCGCAGCGAGGAGTCGTACTCGGAGAACCTCGTCTTCTTCACCTGCCCTTGCTTGGTGGCGAAGAAGAGGAAGGGCTGGGTCTCGTAGTCGCGCGTGTCGATGATGGCCTGGATCCGCTCGTCGGGATCGAGCTGGAGCAGGTTCACGATGGCGGTGCCGCGCGCGGTGCGGTCCTTCTTGGGGATCTCGTGGGCCTTGAGCCGGTACACCTTGCCCTTGTTGGAGAAGAACAGCAGGTAGGCGTGGGCGGTGGTGGTGAGGATCTTGGTGACGTAGTCCTCGTCGCGCAGCTTGGTGCCGGCCACGCCTCGCCCGCCGCGGCCCTGACGCCGGAACGAGTCGGCCTCCACCGTCTTGATGTAGCCGCGGTGGGACATGGTGACGACCAGTTCCTCGTCGTCGATGAGGTCCTCGATGTCGAGGTCGCCGGGGTCGAGGGTGATGATCGACCGGCGAGGGGTGGCGAAGCGCTCCTTGATGTCGACCAGCTCGTCCCTGATCACCGCCCGGAGACGGGCGTCGTCGGCGAGGATGGCCTGCAGCTCGGTGATGGTCTCGCGCAGCTCGGCGATCTTCTCCTCGATCTCGACCCGGGCCAGCCGGGTGAGTCGGCCGAGCGTCATCTGCAGGATGTGCTCGGCCTGGGTCTCGGAGAACTCGAACGGCTCGGCCATCAGGCGGTCGCGGGCGTCGCTGCGATCGTCGGAGGCGCGGATGGTGGCGATGACCTCGTCGATGACGTTGATGGCCTTGAACAGCCCCTCCTGGATGTGGAGGGCCTCCTCGGCCTTGCGCAGCCGGTACTCGGAGCGGCGGGTGATGACGTCGATCTGGTGGCCGACGTAGGACTGCAGGGCCTGGAGCAGGTTGAGGGTGCGGGGCACGCCGTCAACGAGGGCGACGGTGTTGATGGCGTAGGACGTCTGCAGCGGCGTGTGCTTGTACAGGTTGTTGAGCACGACCAGCGCCGGTGCATCTCGCTTGAGGGTGATGACCAGCTTGGTCTCTCCCTTGGCCGACTCGTCGTTGAGCTCGGCGATCCCCTCGATCGCCTTGTCGTTGACCAGGTCCTTGATCTTCGACGCCGTGGCCGAGATCGACGTCTGGTACGGCATCTCGGTGACCACGATCCGGTCGCGGGTCTTGCCCTCGACGATCTCGGTCTTCGCCCGCAGCTTCACCGTGCCCTTGCCGGTGGTGTAGGCGTCGATGATCCCCTGGCGACCCATGAGCAGGCCGGCGGTGGGGAAGTCGGGGCCCTTCACGAACTTCATGAGGTCCTCGACCGTGGTGGTGTCGGGGTGCTCGAGCAGGTGGACGGTGGCGTCGATGATCTCGCCGAGGTTGTGGGGTGGGATCTTGGTGGCCATGCCGACGGCGATGCCCTCCGAGCCGTTGACCAACAGGTTGGGGAACCGAGCGGGCAGGACGGTGGGCTCGGTGAACTCGCCCGAGTAGGTGTCGCTGAAGTCGACGGTCTCCTCACCGATGCCGTCGAGCAGGTGGGTGGCGAGCGTGGCCAGGCGGGCCTCGGTGTAGCGGGCCGCCGCGGGGCCGAAGTCGGGCGAGCCGTAGTTGCCGTGGAAGTCGATGAGCGGGTGGCGCAGCGAGAACGGTTGAGCCATGCGGACCAGGGCGTCGTAGATGGCGCTGTCGCCGTGGGGATGGAAGTAGCCCATGACGTGACCGGTGATCCGGGCGCACTTCATGTGGGCGCGGTCGGGGCGGGCACCGATGTCCTCCATGCCGTAGATGATCCGGCGATGGACGGGCTTGAGGCCGTCGCGCGCGTCGGGGAGCGCCCGCTGCATGATGACCGACATGGCGTACTCGAGGAACGAGTTCTCCATCTCGTCCTGGATCTCGATGGGCTCGATGTCGTAGCGGCCCGATGGGGTCTCGTCCTCGGCGCGATCCTCGGCGGCGACCTCGGCATCCTGCTCGCTGCCGTCGCCGCCCCCGGGGGGCGGAGTGCTCTGGTCGGACACAGTGCTCTCCCTGTCGCAAATGACAACAGGGTGATTCTAGCCGTTCCGGCGCCGGTCTCCGGGCCCGACGGCGGTACCCCGGCCGCGGGCACCGCGGCGGTGATTCCAGCACGGTGCGTGCCGGTGATCCCACGCGACGTGTTGGATCGGTACGCATTGGGGTGAATGGGCACCGAGCAGGTCGATCGCCCCGGTGGACCACGCGGAATTTCCGGATTTCTGGTCGCCAGGGGTTCAGAACCGGTGTCTCGCTGGTCACAGAGCGCGTTCAACGGACGACTCGACACTCGACGCCACGCGGGATCTGTTCTCGACGCCACGAACGACGCGGCGGGCGGTGGCGAGAACGGGTCGTACCTCCCCCCAACCGCAGCCGAGATGGAGAGTGACATGACCACGTCCGTAGCCAGAGCCACACGAGTCCTCCTGGGGGTGGCCGCAGGAATGGCACTCCTCGTGTCGTCCGCCGGCCTGGTCGGGGCCGAGGAGCCGGCGCCGGATGTCCCGATCCAGGCCAAGGCGCTCACCGACCACGAATGCAACGCCGATCAGTGGCACTTCATCATCAACGGGGTGGACACCGAGGCTCATGCGCCGGCGTCGATCTCGGTGACCTGGGACGACGACAGCCAGCAGACGGTCGAGCTCGACCGGTTCACGCCCGGCGGCGTCGCCATGTACACCACGACCGAGCACCTCGACGCGACGGTGACCGCCGCCACCGCCACCATCTACGGCACCTGGTCGGGGCAGTTCAACCTGTCCGACGGACCATGCGCCGCGCCAGGGACAGAAGGGACCAATGGGAGCGACGACCACACCACGCCCGGTGACGAGGACAACGGCACCGGCGGGAACTCCGGCACTGGAGACGACAACGGCAGCGAGAACGGTGACAACGGCGGCGACACCGGGAACGACAACGGTGGGAACACCGGGACGGTCGGGACCGTACCGGCGCCACCACGACCGATGTGCTCGGTGAGTCGACCTCGGCTCCCGAGCTCCCCGGTCCCGACTCCACGGTGGGGGCGACGTCGGCGCCGGCGGCTCCCGTCCAGGAGACCGCGGTGCTGGATTCGACCGTCACCCGGACACCGGCCGGGGTCAGTGCACTCCCGAGGACCGGCCCCGACTCGGTGGGTGCTCTCCTACCGGCCGGCATCGGTCTGATCCTGCTCGGCCTCGCCTTCGAGTTCGGCTCGCGCCGCCGCCGGGCCGGGGTTCGCTGACGCTGTCTCACCGGTTCGAGACCCGGGCGGGACGTGCATCGAACGGGCTCCGCCGGCGATCGCGCGTCGCGATCGCCGGCGCCCCCCGGGGTACGCTCGGGTGGGCGCGGGCGCTCGGACCCTCTTCGTACACTGGAGCACGATGTCGACGGAACCCCCTGGGCTGCGAGCTGCGCCGACGAGCGCAACCCAGGCGGCGACGGGGACCGTCGACGCCACCGACGCACCCGTCGCCAGTCCTCCTGGCGTCGACTCGCCCGCCGACGTCCGTCGTCGCCGGCGCGAGCCCCCGGCGCCCGCCCCCAGGGGGAAGGGCAAACCGCCACCCCGGCGCAAGCGCAAGGCCCGCAAGGTCCATCGGGTCGTCCGTCATGTCGAGGTGTGGTCGGTCGCCAAGGTCGCCGCCGCCTTCGCGGCCTGCGGCTACGTGGTTGCCATGATCAGTGGCTACCTGCTGTGGCGGGCAGCCGACCGGGTCGGAACCATCAGCGGCATCGAGGGGTTCCTCGAGGACTCGGGTAGCTACGACAACTTCAACATCATCGGCAGCGTGGTCTTTCGCGTGGCCGCCATCGCCGGGCTGGTGCTCGCCATCGTCACGGTGGCGGTGGTCGTGCTCGCCGCGCTGCTGTTCAACCTCATCAGTGATCTGACCGGCGGCATCCGCATGACGGTGATCGACGAGGATCTCATCGTGGCGCCGGCCCGCCGGCCCGAGGCTGATCCGGCCCGCCGGCCCGAGGCTGATCCGGCCCGCCGCCGACCCGAGGTGGGCACGGCAGGGCGAGGTGACGTCGGGC
This sequence comes from uncultured Acidimicrobiaceae bacterium, assembly GCA_963747745.1. GTDB lineage: Bacteria > Actinomycetota > Acidimicrobiia > Acidimicrobiales > Salinilacustritrichaceae > Salinilacustrithrix. Next base: position 43,429 of record CAVVGJ010000020.1, on the reverse strand, counting down.
CTTCGCCGCCGCCGGCCGGCGATCCGCCGGTGGGCGCCGGCCAGGGATCTTCCGCCACCCATCCGGCTGGTCCCGAGCGGTAGGGGTGCTGCTAGGTTCTCGGTCCTTCCGGGGCTATAGCTCAGTCGGTTAGAGCGCACCCCTGATAAGGGTGAGGTCGCAAGTTCGATTCTTGCTAGCCCCACGCGAACCCTCCCTGCGGTCGGGTTCGTCGAAGTTGCTCGGCAGCGCCTCGCAACTTCCCGGAATCACACCCGGCCGAGACCTGTGGATCGGAGTTTCCTCATGACGTTGTTGCGCCGGGCGATCGCTGCTCTTGGGATCGCCGCGGTCATCGCCGGCGCGCTTCGGCTCCGAGGCACGGGCGGGACGCCGCCGCAGAGCGGGGGCTGGCGCGAGTTGCAGGGCAGCGACCTGCGGTGACGGAGTCGACCTCGACGACCTCGGTCGGCATGGTCACGGTCGGCGTGATCGGTGTCGGTGCCACCGGTGCCCGGGCCGCCCGGCAGCTGGCCGGGTCCGACGATGTGGCGTCGGTGGTGCTCACCGGTGGCAGCGCCCGGCCCGATGCGCTACGCCGGTCGCTCGGTGCGGTGGCGACGGTGGGCGACCCCTTCGCGGCTCACGATCTGCACACCGTGGTCCTGGCCGGTCCGGCCGGCACCCACCTCGACCTCGCCCGCCGGGCGATCGCCCAGGGCGCGAACGTGGTGTCGACGGCCGACTGCATCCCGGAGGTCGAGGGACTGCTCGATCTCGACGCCGAGGCCCGCGCGGCCGGGGTCAGCGTCGTCGTGGGGGCGGGGTTCTCACCTGGACTGTCCTGCGTGTTGACCCGGCATGTGGCCGGGTGGATGGACGCGGTCGACGAGATCCACCTCGCCCGGTTCGGCACCGGCGGGCCGGCATGCGCCCGCCAGCACCACAAGGCGCTGTCCAACCGATCCGCTGACTGGCGAGATGGTGAATGGGTGTGGCGCAGCGGCGGCTCCGGACGGGAGCTGTGCGTGTTCCCCGACCCGGTGGGTTCGGTGGACTGCTATCGAGCCGGCCTGCCCGACGCCCTCCTGCTCCATCCCGCGTTGCCCGAGGCCAGCCGCATCACGGCGCGGCAGGCGGCCAACCGTCGCCAGCGCCTCACCTCGTGGCTCCCGATGCTGCGTCGTCCCCACCCCGAGGGCCGCATCGGCGCCGTCCGGGTCGAGGTCCGTGGCCGGCGTGACGGCGTGTCGGTCACCGAGGTCGTCGGTGCCATCGACCGCCCTGCCGTGGCCGCCGGAGCGGTGGCCGGCGTCGCGGCCCGCTGGGCCGTGGCCGGCCGCCTCCGTCCCGGCGCGTCCGGCCTCGCATCCGTGGTCGATCCGGTTCCGTTCCTCACCGATCTCCTCGACCTCGGCGTGCGGGCCGCGGTCTTCGTCGGCACCAACTAGAAGGTCAGGATCGCAGCAGTTCCAGCAGCGCCTCGTGGCCTTCGCCGTTGGTGGCCACACCGCTGCACGCGGCCGGGTCGTCGGTGCGCAGGACGCCGCCGTCGATGGTGGTGAAACGCCCGCCCGCCTCCGCCAACAGGAGGGGCATGGGGGCGACGTCCCACAGGCTGGCGGTGGGATCGACCATGGCATCGGCCCGGCCAGTGGCCACGAGCGCGTACCCGAAGCCGTCGCCCCACGTGCGCAGGTTCCAGCCGGCCCGCTTCACGGCGAGCAGGGCGGCCTCGTCCCAACGGGTGTAGCCCGACGCCATCAGGAACGGCGCCGTGCCGCGCGGCCCCACGCGGGCGGGGCGCCGGCGCCCCCGGCGGTCGTCCTGGAAGCAACCCAGCCCTCGCCCGGCGTAGACGCACTCGTCGATGGCGGGCATGTTGACCACGGAGACGGCCCAGCCGTGCTCGTCCTCGAGCGCGGTGAGGTTGGTGTAGAGCGGAACGCCCCGCATGAAGGCCTTGGTCCCGTCGATGGGATCGATGACCCAACGCCGGCCGGTCGTCCCCGGTGACTCGCCCTCCTCCTCGCCGAGGATCCCGTCGCCGGGGTGGGCCGCGGCCAACTCGGCCCGGATGAAGGCCTCGGCGTCCTTGTCGGCCTCGGTGACCGGGGTTCCGTCCCCCTTGGACTCGATGGCGAGATCGTCGGCCCGGAACCGGGTGAGCGTGCGGCGGCCCGCCTCCCGGGTGAGCTCGACCGCCCAGTCGAGCAGGTCGGGGTCGGCCGGGGGCGGCGGAGGATCGGCGGGCATGGTGCCAGCCTGCCAGCCTCGGTCCGACCGCCGGAACCGGTCGGCATGGCGAGGACGCCGAAGACGCCTCTTGCTGATGATGTGTAAGTGTGTAATCGTGTGAGTATGACGACAGAGCGCGAGATCATGGGGTGGTTCCGGGGCCGGGTCGACGACGGCTGGTTCACGGCCCTGGAGGTCATGGTCGACAAGGACGAGATCCTCGTCATCGGGACGCTGGCGACGCCGGCCCTCAACGACGAACCCGACGATGACGGCGGGGCCGAGCCCGACGATGCCCGACGGGTGGCGGCGTCGGCGCGGGTCAACGGTTTTCGCGAAGACACCCGTGAGCGCCGCATCGTGATCGCCAACGAAGCCGAGCACCTGTTCGGCAAGAAGGTGTCGTGGGGGGCGCGCTGCGATCAGCTGGAACGCCGCTTCACGGTGGCCAACGTGCCGGTCATGACCCGACTGCTGATGGACGAGCGTCGGGTGCTCGACACGCTGATCGACGCCGGGATCGCCCGGTCACGTTCGGAGGCGCTGGCGTGGTGCGTGAAGCTGGTCGGCGCCAACCAGGCCGAGTGGATCGATCAGCTCCGCGAGGCCGTGGCCGCGGTGGAGAAGGTCCGGGCCGAAGGTCCTGCGGTCTGAGTCGTCGCGCCCGTGGACCTCGTCCGCCGGCTTCGGACTCAGATCCGAACCGTCGCCGGCCACCACGCGAGCAGGTCGGGCTCGCCGAAGCAGGCGAGATCGACCGGTCGCCGGTTCCACACGAACAGCAGCAGATCCGATGCGTGCCCGCGACCGGCCATGTCGCCCTTGCCGTGGGCGTGCTCGACGTCGACCCCCTCCGGCGTGAAGGTGAACATCCACTCGCCGCCGGTCACCGTGCCGGCGGCGACCTCGTCGTCGGTGGCGTGGAGGTGGACGGTCTCGCCCGTCCCCGTGATGCCGCGCCGGGCGGCGAAGCGGAGGAAGGTGTCGCCGAGTTCGTCGACGCCGTCCACCGCCAGGGCCACGTCGACGGGCTGGGGATCGGTGTGCGCGGCCTCGACGTCCCAACGGTGCACCGCGGTCTCCTGGGCCATGCGCCGGAACCAGAAGGCCGCGGTGGGGGCGCCGGCCCAGTTCGGTCGGTGCTCGGTGGGGTCGACGCCGACGAGCTCGGCCAGCAGGGCGTCGGCGGCGAGGTGGAACCGCTCGAGGGGCGGGGCGTCGTCGGGCGGTGGGTCGAAGGGGACGATGTCGGAGCCGGGTTCGGCGCGCAGTTGCGCGGTGGCGAAGGCGAACACCCCGGCGTGGTGGCCGAGCAGGTCGGCGACCGACCAGCCCGGGCAGGCCGTGACATCGACCGCCAGGGCCGACTCGGGAGTGGCGAGGATGCGATCGACGTCGGTGCGGAGGTGACCGAGGTGGGTGGCGGGGTCCATGACCGGCGACGGTATCGGCCGGCGATATCCACAGGAACTCCACACCTGTGATTACACAGGCGTGGTTTGCACGGCCCGGGGCGAACGCCCTCGGGGTTGTCGTGGTCGGGGCCCACCTGCGAGACTGGTCCGCTGCCGTACCGGCGCCTCACCACCCGCGGTCAGACGCCTCACGAAGGAACGCTCGCATGTCGAACATCTGCCAGGTCACCGGTCGCAAGCCGTCATTCGGCAAGACCATCAGCCACTCCCACCGTCGCGGCAATCGTCGCTGGACGCCGAACATCCAGCGCCAGCGGTTCTGGGTCGAGTCCGAGAAGCGGTGGGTCCAGCTCACGGTGTCCGCCAAGGGCATCAAGACCATCAACAAGAAGGGCATCGACGCCGTCCTGGCCGACATGCGCCGCAAGGGTGTGAAGATCTGATGCCCAAGAACGACAAGCGACCGATCATCAAGCTCAAGAGCACGGGTGGCACCGGGTTCACCTACGTGACCCGCAAGAACAAGTCCAACACCCGAGAGCGCCTCGAGCTCAGCAAGTACGACCCGGTCCTGCGCAAGCACGTCATCTTCAAAGAAGAGCGCTAGCGAACGCCGATCCTCATTCCCCGCTGACGGCCGACGATCATCCGGCCCACCGGCGGAACGGCCCGGGCTAGCGTGGCTCGGTGCCTTGGACGCTCACCGGCCGTGACGGCCTGATCGAGCAGGCAGTCAAGATGTTGGGCACGACCCGTGGACTCCTCGTCGCCGGAGCACCCGGCGTCGGTCGCTCCCGGGTGCTGGTCGAGATCGCCGGGATCCTGGATGGACGGCCGGACACGACCGTCACGCAGATCACCGGATCCGCGGCCGCCGCGGACATCGCGCTCGGCGCGCTGGCTGCCATCGAGCCGGAACACCCAACGGGGGTTGTCGGCGACCGGATCCGTCACGTCGCGGCCGTTCTGCACCGCCGCGCCCGTCCCGGGCTCCCCGTGCTGGTCGTCGACGATGCCCACTTGCTCGACGACGCCACGCTCGCGCTCATCCACGCCCTCGTGACCAGTGGCAACGGCCGGGTCGTGGTCGCGGTGCGCCGCGACTTCCCGGTGCCGGCGACGCTCGCCGCGCTGTCCAAGGACCGCCTCCTGAGACGGTTGGACCTCCCACCACTCGACCGAGCCGATGCCGACGCCCTGCTCGCCGCCGCGTTCCCCGGCCACCTGCCCGAGCAGATGGTGGACGAGCTCTGGCAGGTCACGGCGGGGCATCCGCTCCACTTGCGCCTCGTCACCGACGCGGCGATCAAGGCGAGGACGTTGGTCGAGGAAGACAACGGGTGGCGGTGGGACGGCTGGCCAACCGACGCGCCCGAACTCGTCGACCTCGTCGCCGACCGAACGGCCGGGGCCACCGCGGATGCCCTGGTCGCATTGGAGGTGCTGGCGGTCGCCGGTCCGTTGCCCGAGACCGTCGCAGGCCGGGTGCTCGATGCCGAAGCGTGGCGGACCGTCGAGCGACTGGCGTTGACCAGCGCCACCGACGGCGGCGACGTGTGCATCGCCCAGCCCCTCGTGGCCGCCGTCGTGGCCGCCGGCCTCGGTCCCGGCACCCGGCGGGCGCATGCCAGGACCCTGGCCGAGGCATGGGGGACGGGTGACGACGACCGTGCCCGACTCCAGGCGGCCCGCTGGCGACTCGCCGCCGGCGCCGACCTCGAGCCGGAGACCGCCATCGCCGGTGCGCGGCTCGCGTTGGGGGTCTATGACATCGAGCTCGGCGAACGCCTCGCGATGGCCGCTGTCCGGGCTCGACCATCGGTGGACGCCCACTTGGTGCTGGCCGACGCCCTCCGCGCCGAGGCCCGGGGCCGGGAGGCGGTGGACGAGCTGGATCGGGCGGCGACGATGGTGGTCGACGACGACGAGCGGGCCCGGATCGCCACCGCTCGGGCCGAGACGGTCGCCTTCTTGCTCCATGACCTGGACTCGGCCCTGGTCGTGCTCCGGGAGGCGGCGGACGAAATCACCGATCCGGAGGCGGCCCGGAAGGTGGCGCTCCAGCGCACCTTCCTGGGCGCGTTCGCGGGTGACTTCCGACAGGTCGTCGCTGCCGCGGACCTCTCGCTCGCGGGCGTTGCCAACGAGGACGCGGAACTCGACGTGATCCTGGCGACCACCTTCGCTCAGGCCCTCTCCGTGCAGCTCGACGACATCGACGCCCGCCTCGATCGCGGTGGGGAGCTGGCGGCCGAGCGCGCCGTGCAGGACCCGTTCGCTCGACAGAAATTGGTGGTGTGTCGCACGTTGGCCATGCTCGGCCACGGGCTGGTCGGACGGGCGTTCGACATGGCCTCAGCCGAGCTGGCCGCCGCCCTCGACGGCGACGCCCCCACCGGGTTCGCCGGGATCTGCGCCGCGTTCGCCGGTTGCTTCACCGGGGACCTGACCGCGGCCACCGATGCGGCGGTCGAAGCCGCCCGCAGCGTTCGCGGCGTCGATCCGCTCGGCGTCGCTGGTCTGGCCGCATCGCTGGGGGCGCTGGCCGCGCTGCAGTCGGGACGGCCAGAGACGGCGAGGCGCCTCCTCGATGGTGCTGGTCCGAGGGTGGGAGCCGACGAGCGGGCGCGGGCCGTGATGGCTGAACGAACCTCCGCCTGGTGGGCAGTCATGGGCGGCTCCGTCGACGAGGGTGCCACGATCGCGGCCGGCGCCGGGACCGCGGCGGTGGCGGCGAGCCACTGCCTGTGGGGCGCGGGCGCCCTCCACGACGCGGTCCGTCTGGGCCGGGCCGACCTGGTCCGCGACGACCTGGCAGCACTGGCCGACGAGTGCCGGAGCCCGTTGATCGACACCTTCGTCCGCCACGCCGAGGCGCTCGACGCCGGCGATGCCCTCGGGCTGATGGGCGTGCGAGACCGATTCGCCGCCCATGGTTGCCGGCTCTTCGCGGCCGAGACCGAGGCGCAGGCCGCGGTCATCGCGGCCGCAGCCGGTGACGAGACCCAGGGCGCTCGCCTCGCGACCAGGGCCCGCATCCGGTGGTCGACCTGCACCGGTTCGGAGCCGGTGGCGATCCGCGCCGCGCCGCCGGGCCTGACCCCTCGGCCGCAACAGATCGCCGTGCTGGCGAGCACGGGAGCGACCAGCAAGGAGATCGCCGACCAGCTCTATCTGTCGGCGCGGACGGTCGACAACCATCTGCGCCAGGCGTACGCCGTGCTGGGCGTCAGCGGCCGAGAGGAGCTGGCGAGGGTCCTCGTCGAGTAGCGAACTGGTCTGCCAGCGATTGAGTACCGATCGGGAGGCGGTTGAGTAGGTCGATCGGGTGACCACGACGAAGCTGGCACCTACCGTCCGGCCAGAGGGTCGGGTCTGCCGGGCTCACCCGCGATCGTTTGCGAGCAGCCGTGACCCGGACGGATCTTTGCCCCACGCCGACTTCGCCGTCACGCGTCCGCTGGATCGCCGTTGCGGCCGTATCGCTGCTGGTCGCCGCCGGGTGCACGGGCAGTGACGAGGCCGCGCCGAAACCTGGACCGGAGCCGACCGTCGAGGAGATCATGGCCTCGGTCTCGGTACAAGAGCTGTGGGTTCTCGACCGGGTCGATGCGATCGAGGTCGACGGCTCGACGAGTGACCTGCTGACGGCAATCCTGGCCCAGGCCGAGGCGTCGGCCGGCGACCCGATCCAGCTGTCGTCGCGGGCCACATTCTCACCGACCGACGGCTTTCGAGCGAGCATGGTGGACGCCGCCGGGCAGGGGGTCGACGGAGTCGATGTCACCGCCGGGATCATGGAGGCCGACGGCGAGCGGGCGGTCGCCATCTTGGCCACACCCGATGCCGGCCTCACCGTCATCGGCCGCGGCCACCAGCTCAGCTGGGACCTCGACCAAGACGCCGAAGTGCTGGCCGGCACACCGGTGGCCGTCGACTACGGCTATGCCCAGATATACCCGGTCGAGGGCGGGTACTCCCTCGACGACGGCTTCACACCCATCGAGCTGCTTCGCACGCGGATGGCGGAGGGCAACGTGGCGTTCTTCACCGACGACGCCGGCGACTCACAGCTCGTCACGGGTGAGATCGGCATCGTCCGGTCCGCGACATCGACCTCGGATGGCGGCGACGGGGCCGCTGGAGCCGAAGACGAGGGTGGTGGGGTGCAGGGACTGCGACGATTCCGATCGCAGCCGACCCCCGACGTGCGCGTCCCCACGCAGTCCGACGACGGTGCCGCGACCAGCTACGCCGACTACCTCGCGCGCGCGAAGAAGGCAGTGGACACGGCGAAGAAGACGAGCGACGCCGTGGACACGGTGCTCGACACGTTGCTGCTCGGTGACGGCAAGCTCGTCGACAGGGTCGCGGACAAGGTCGCGGACAAGGCCAAGGACAAGGCGAAGGACGTCGCCAAGGATCTGGTCGCCGACGAGCTCGGCGATCGGATCGACGTCCCGGCCGGTGCCCGGCCGCTTCTCGACGGCCTTCTCGACGGCTTGAAGGGCGGCTGCCTGGCCGGCCCGAGCTGTGTGAAGGAGCTGCTCGACAAGATCAAGGACGGGGCGGGCAAGTCGATCGACCTCGCCCTGAAGGATCCGCTCGGACACGGAGACGACGGTGGCGGGACCGGTGACAACGGCGGCTCGGGCGGCGACGACCCCGGCGGCGGGACCAGTGGCGGTGGGGGTGGGACCGATGGCGGTGGCTCCGGGGGTGGCGGTGGTTCTGGTGGTGGGACCGGTGGCGGTGGTGGGGCCGCCAATGCTCCGGTGCGACACCCCGAAGACAGCCCGTGGTGGCCGGCCAACATCCGGTGCCGCGCCCACCCGGACACCTGCAAGCAACCGCCCCCGGCGCTGCCCGATCCCCCGGGCGGATCGACCCCGAAGACGGGTGGGAAGAACGGCGAGCCGCATGTCACGACGTTCGATGGCGAGCACTACGACCTGCAGGCGGTCGGGGAGTTCGTCCTCGCTCGCTCGTCCGACCTCGAGGTCCAGGTCCGCGACGAGGCGTGGCCGTGCGCGTGTCCGGTCTCCGTCGTCACCGCGGTCGCCGTGTCCGACGGCGAGCACCGCGTCCACGTCGGCGTGGGCAACTCGTGGGACGTCGTCGTCGACGGCGAGCTCGTCGACATGGGGACGAAGTCACCGCTCACCATCGGGAGCCTGCGCATCGACCGCGCCGCGGGCGGAGTCGTCATCACCGATGGCACCGGGACCGTGGTCCTCGTGATCGTCGAGCCGAGTCAGCTCGCCGTGCGGCTGACCGCGGGCGGCAGTGAGGAGTGGGAGGGCATCCTCGGCAACGCGAACGGTGACCCGCTCGACGACTTCCGGACGCGCGACGGCACGGATCTCGGTCCGGAGCCGGACTACGACGTGCTCCACGGGGCGTTCGCCGACAGCTGGCGGATCACCGATGACGAGTCGTTGCTCGAGTACGGGCCGGGCGAGACCACGGCGACCTTCACCGATGCGCCCTACCCGATCGGCGGATCGTCGACCTCGTTCCGGGACTACCTCACCCAGCAACTGGGACGAGCCGAGCAGGCCGCAGCCACGTGCCGCGCCGCCGGGGTGCTGGATCCGACGGCCCTCGCCCAGTGCACGATGGACTTCCAGGTCACCGGTGACGTGGCCTTCGTGCAGGTCAGCCAGCGTGTCGACGGGCTGGGGCGAGCCGCGGCGGGATCGGGCGACGGCCGCGCCACCGGCACGGGCGACGTCGGTCCGGGGCCGGAGGCGACGTGGGTCGCGTCGTTCGCCGATCTCGACGTCGTGGAGCATCCGCAGTTGGTCGACGACGGCGCCGGCCATGTCCTCGTGTCCGCATCGGACGGCGACGGAGGCGTGTTGCTCGCCGTCGACGTCCAGAGCGGCACCGAGGCGTGGCGCCGGTCGGGAATCGACCCGTCGTGTACGCCGCTCGCGCTCGGGGACGGGAGGATCGCCGTCCTCGGTGTCGCTGGCGATCCGGTGACCGGAGATCCCGAGGACCCCGCGTCGAGCACGCTCGTGCTCCTCGATGCCACCACCGGTGAGATCAGCAGCGGCCCGGTCTCGTCAGGTCCCGATGTCGAACGGCTCCAACCGTGCACCGACGGCCTCACCCTCGCCGGTGCGATGGTGCTGGTGGAGAGCACCCGGGCCCTCCACGCCTTCGACGTCGGGACGAGCCCGGTGTGGGCATGGACGCGCCCACACGTGGCGCGGGCCACCGGCGGCAATCCGGTGCCGCTCGCCGATCCGACAACGGTGGTGTTCGCCGAAGCCCAGAGCGACGGAAACCTCGCCGTCGTCGTGCTCGACGCAGTCACCGGCGCGCTGCGAGGAGAGGTTGCGGTGCCGGGAACCGGCTTCGTGACACCGCCCACACTCCTCCGCAGCGGCGACCACCTGGTCCTGACGACGCGGGAGCGGTCGGGAGGGCACACGCTCGGGCTCCTCGCCACCGGGAATTCGCTCTCGGTCGCGTGGGACCGGGCCACCGACGAATCCGGCGACGACGCGCTCGGGCGCGTGCTCCGACAGGCCGTCATCGTCGACGGCACCGTGGTTGGTCGCAGCGGTGCACCCGTGCTGGCTCTCGACGCGACCACCGGCGCGACCGTGTGGACCCATGACGCCAGCGATCGCAACAGCGGCAGCCCGATCGCCGCCGGCGACGGGTTGCTCTACGACGGCGCCGGTCCGGCGTGGGCCTACTCGCTGGACGCGGACGGTGCGCTGCGCTGGAGCCTCGCCGTCGACGAACTGTTCGCCGACCCGTCGGTCGTCGACCCGGCGCTCGCGTTCGGGCCCGTCGTCGACGGAGCGCTCCACGTCGCCACCTCTGCCGCGGGCCACCCCGTCGTCGTCTCGATCCGAACCGCTCGGTGACGACGCGCCCGATGGCCGGTTGAGTAACGCGTTCCGACCAGATGAGTAGGTCGGGCCGGAACGACGCGCCCCGGACTGTGAAACGATCCGACCGTGAAGACGCTCCCGACGACCATCGCTGCCGCGGCAATCGTGTCGCTCGTCCTGCTCGCCGGTTGCGGTGACGACGACGGTGCCGGGGGCGACGCCTCGTCCGTGACGTCGAGTGAGAACCCGCAGGCCGGGAAGAGCTCTGACACCGTCGGCGATGCGCCGACCGGCGGCGGCAGTGACAGCGATGTCGTGGTCACCGTGGACGGGCAGACGTACCCGCTGTCCATCGTGCAGGCCTGCCAGACCGAGCGGGACGAGGCCCGGTCGACTGATCTGGCCGTGTACGGGTTCGCCGAGACCGGCGAGCGCGTCGAGCTCACCTTCCGGTACCAGGTGGCGGAGGAGAGCCCGACGGGCACCGAGCAGTACTACGGCAGCGTGGGCATCGCGTCGGGGCAGCTGTCGGCCCAGACCGTCGTGGACGAGCCGTTCGACTTCCTCCAGGGCGACCGGTCGTCGGTCTCCGGCACCGTCTCGATGGAGACCACGCCAGGGCCGGCCCGCACCGTCGACGTCGAGTTCGACATCACCTGCCCGTAGCGATCGCCGCGCGCACTCGAGCCGCTGGCCCGTCGCCCGCCGCGTAGTCTCGATCCGGCATGAACAACGAGGTGGATGAGTCTCTCGTCGACGTCGTCGATCGGGACGACAACGTGATCGCCCAGGTCACGCGGGCCGAGATGCGGTCCCGGAACCTCAGCCACCGGGCCGTCTATGTCGTGGTCTGCACCAGTGACGATCGTGTGGTGGTCCACCGCCGAGCCGACTGGAAGGACGTCTATCCCGGGCACTGGGACATCTGCTTCGGCGGTGTCCTCGATGCCGGCGAGGGCTGGGACCACGCCGCCGCCCGTGAGCTGGCCGAGGAGGCAGGGATCTCGGGGACGTTGCGGACGGTGACAGCGGGAGTGTTCGACGACGGGACGATCACCGTCGTCGGACGCGTCTACGAGATCGTCCACGACGGGCCCTACCCGTGCCCCGACGGGGAGGTGGTGGAGATCCGCACCGTGGCACGGGACGAGCTCGCCACGTTCCTGGCCACCCACGACCACTGCCCGGACTCGGTGGAACTCGCGCTCGACCATCTCACCCGCTGAAAGAAGCGGCGGAGTTGACGAGCGGGCCGGCCGGAGGACGGCGGGTGAGCAACTCCAGTAGCGGAGCCGGCAGACGAAGTCTGCGGGCGAAGCGGCTCAGCCGGACTTGCCGAGCCCGCCGGTGCAGGCGGCCCTCGGTTCGGGGGCCTGGGCACCGTTGACGAAGGTGTCGATGAACTGCTGGAGGCGGGGATCGTCGGCGCGGTCGACCTCGAGCCGGCGCTCCCAGGCCACGGCCACGATCGGTGCGTCGAGCCCGGGGTACGGGGAGACGATGATGCGGTCCGACCGACTGTCGAACAGGGCCCGCAGCTGGGCGACCTCGTCGGCGGGCAGATCGGGATCGTGGGTCAGCCACACCACGCCGTGCTCGAGCGAGTGGACCGCGTTCTGGTTCGGTACCGGGACGTCGTAGAAGTCGCAGTCGAGCCAGACCGGGTTGTGGTCGCCGCCCGTCGGCGGATCCTCGGTGTAGGTGGCGTTGGACACGTGGTTGTTCGTCTGGCCGTCTTCCACGACCACACCAGGGATGTCGGACCCGACGGTGTCGCCGCTCGCCCCGCAGGAGGCCAGCAGGACCCCCACGGCGAGCGCGCCCGTGAGCGTGGCGGTGGCGCGGAGCTGTCGGCGGTGCACGCCAGCAGTCGACCACACCTGGCGCCGGCTGTGGCAGCACGGTTGCCCGCGACCGGTCGGCGTGGTCGACTGCCTGCCGTGACCCCGGCCCCCGAAGACGTCCGTCCTCCGCTGAGCCTCGACGAGCTCCGCAGTGCGGTCGCGGCCGGGACGGTCGACACCGTGATCGTCGCCTTCTGCGATCTCTACGGCCGCCTGGTCGGCAAGCGGCTCGACGCCGGGTTCTTCCTGCGGGCGCCGGAGGACGGGACCCATGCCTGCGACTACCTGTTGTGCGTCGACATGGAGATGGAGCCGGTTCCCGGGTACTCGTTCGCCAACTGGGAGCTGGGCTACGGCGACGTTCACCTGGTCCCCGACTTCGCCACCTTGCGCCGCTGCTCGTGGCTCGACCGCACCGCCATGGTGCTCTGCGACGTGGAGCGGACCGACACCTCGGGCGACGAACCCCTCCATGCGCCGGTGTCGGTGGCACCCCGCTCGATCCTCGGTGCGCAGGTGGAGTGGGCCGCGGCCGCGGGCTACTCGGCGATGGCCGCCAGCGAGCTCGAGTACTTCGTCTACCGCGACGACTACGTCGACGCGGCTCGCTCCGGGTATCGCGACCTGACCCCGGCCGGCTGGTACATCGAGGACTACCACCTGCTCCAGGGAACGCGGACGGAAGACGTGAACGGTGCCTTCCGCCGCCATCTCGCCGCGTCCGGCATCCCGGTGGAGTCGACGAAGGGGGAGTGGGGCCGGGGCCAGCACGAGGTGAACATCCGATACACCGACGTCGCCACCATGGCCGATCGCCACGTGGTCCTCAAGCACGCCTGCAAGGAGATCGCCGCCGGCCTCGGCACCGCCGTCACCTTCATGGCCAAGCCCGACTCGTCGGAGGCCGGCTCGTCGTCGCACCTCCACCTCTCCCTGTGGCGAGGCGACGTGAACGTCTTCAACAGCGACGAGACGTTTCGCCACTTCCTCGGCGGATGGATGGCGCACGCCGCCGAGCTGATGGTCTGCTACGCCCCGACCGTGAACGCCTACAAGCGCTACCAATCGCAGTCCTGGGCGCCCACCGCGCTGGCCTGGTCGCCCGACAATCGCACCACCGGCTTTCGCATCATCGGCGCCGGCCCGGCCAAGCGCATCGAGTGCCGCATCCCCGGCGCCGACGTGAACCCGTACCTGGCCTACGCCGCCGCCCTGGCCAGCGGACTCGACGGCATCGAGAACGGCATCGAGCCTCCACCGGCGTTCGAGGGCGACGCCTATGCCGCCACCGAGCTGCCCGCGGTCCCGCGCACCCTGGCCCAGGCGGTCGACGCCTTCGACTCGTCGGCGTTCGCCCGGCGCGCGTTCGGCGACGACGTCGTCGACCACTACACGCACTTCTTCCGCACCGAGGTGGCCGCCTTCGACGCCGCGGTCACCGACTGGGAACGAACCCGCTACTTCGAGCGCATCTGATGGTCACCTCCACCGAATTCGGCGCAGAATCTGCACAGAATCTGCCCCGAAGGCCGTTGATCGGCATCACCACCTATCCGCCGAACCGCGGCGGTCGCTTCGAGTTGCCGGCGGAGTACGTGACGAGCGTCCGTCGTGCCGGCGGCGCCGTGGTGCTCCTGCCGCCCGGTGCCGGCGACGTGGCCGCCATGGTCGATCTCGTCGATGGCATCCTGCTCGTCGGCGGCGGTGACATCGACCCGGCACGCTACGGAGCCGCGCACTCACGCCACCCTCTACGCCGTCGACCCGGCACGTGACCGCGACGAGTTGGCCATCGCCCGGCTCGTCGTCGAGCGCGGCACGCCGACCTTCGCCATCTGCCGGGGCTCGCAGGTGGTCAACGTCGCCCTCGGGGGGAGCCTGCACCCCCATCTCCCCGATGTCGTCGACGGTTCCGTCGCCCACCGCGTCCCGCCGGAAGAAGGCGGGCCCGGTCCCATTCCGCACCCGGTCGAAGTCGAACGCGGGTCGCTCGTCGCCAAGGTGATGGACGCCACCTCCGTGACCCCGATGAGCTGGCACCACCAAGCGGTCGACCGGCTCGGCGAGGGTCTGCGCGTCGTCGCCAGCGCGAGCGATGGCACCATCGAGGCAACCGAGCACGACTCGCACCCGTGGCTGCTCAGCGTGCAATGGCACCCTGAGCTGACCGCGGCCACCGATCCCACCCAACAACGACTCTTCGACGCATTCGTCGCGGCAGCCGGAGGACACCAGTGAAGCTCCAGTGGAAGGTCGCCATCGTGACCGGTGCCGCCAGCGGGATCGGAGCCCACTCGGCCCGCCTCTTCGCCAGCGAGGGTGCCACCGTCGTCTGCGTCGACCGCGATCACCACGGGGCCAACGCCGTCGCCAACGAGATCACCGCGGCCGGCGGCCGGGCCAAGGCGCTGATGGCCGATGTCTCGTCCGAGCCCGAGGTGCGGGCCATGGTCGACACCACGGTCGAGGACTTCGGCCGCCTCGATGTGCTGTTCAACAACGCCGGGGTGATGCTGGCCGCCGACGGCGATGCCGAGGCCGCCAGCGAAGAGGTGTGGGACACCACCTTCGCCGTGAACGTCAAGGGCGTCTGGCTCGGCTGCAAGTACGGCGTGCCGGCGATGCGCGACACCGGCGGCGGATCGATCATCAACACGGCCAGCTTCGTCGCGCTGGTGGGGGCCGCCACCGCCCAACTGGCCTACACCGCCTCCAAGGGGGCCGTGCTCTCCATGACCAGGGAGCTCGCCGTCGTCCACGCCCGGGAGAACATCCGGGTGAACGCGCTCTGCCCCGGTCCGCTCAAGACCAAGCTGCTCATGGACTTCCTCGACACCGAGGAGAAGAAGCAACGTCGGCTGGTGCACGTGCCGATGGGGCGCTTCGGTGAAGCCGAGGAGATGGCCAAGGCGGCGCTGTTCCTGGCCAGCGACGACTCGAGCTACATGACGGGCGCCACCTTCACGGTCGACGGCGGCCTCACGGCCGCCTACGTCACGCCGGAATGACGGCTACCTCCGGCGCGAGGCGGGGTGGCGGCTGGCTCGACGGCATCCGGGTCCTGGACCTCACCCAGTACCTGGCCGGGCCGGCCTGCACGCGGCTGCTGGCCGAGATGGGTGCCGAGGTCATCAAGGTCGAGGCGGCACCGTACGGCGATCCCAGCCGGGCGTTCACGCCCCGACGGAACCGGCGAGCGGGCTTCTTCGTCCAGCAGCACCGGGGCAAGAAGAGCGTCTGCCTCGACCTGCACAGCGAGGCCGGCATCGACATCGTTCGCCGGCTCGCCGACCAGGTCGATGTGGTCGTCGAGAACTTCTCGCCCGGTGTGATGGCCCGCCGCGGCTGGGGCTTCGACGCCTTGTCCGCCACCAACCCGGCGTTGATCATGGCCTCGATCTCCGGGTTCGGGCAGTCGGGCCCGTTGCGGGACAAGCCGGCGTTCGACTTCGTCGCCCAGGCCTACGGCGGGATCATGCACATGACCGGCGACCCCGACGGGCCACCGACCTTCGTCGGGATCGGACTCGCCGACACCAACGCCGGTGTGCACGCCTTCGCCGCCATCGGCTTCGCCCTCTTCCGGCGCGAACGCACCGGCGTCGGCTGCCACATCGACGCCTCGATGATCGACTCGCTCGTGCACATGCACGAGACGGGGATCTACGCCCCGTCCATCACCGAGGGCGAGGACGCCTACGTCCCCATGCGGGCCGGTCGGAACTACCAGCCCTCGGCGCCGGGCAGCTGCTACCGCGCCGTCGACGGTTGGATCGTGGTCTTCTGCACCCAGGGCCAGATCGACGGGCTCTGGCGGGCCCTGGGCCACCCGGAGCTGGGCGACGACGAACGATTCCGGACCAACGACGGACGGCTCGCCAACCGCGACGAGCTCACCTCCATGATCGAGACGTGGATGGCGACCTACGACAACGACGACGAGATCATCGCCGAGCTCGAACGTCACCGGGTGCCGTGCTCCAAGGTGCTCAGCCCGGCCGAGCTCGCCGACCAGGCCCATCTGGTCGAGCGGGAGATGATCCGGACCGTCGCCGACCCGGTGGCCGGCCCGGTGACCATCCCGGGCTTCCCGCTCGTCTTCGACGGGGATCGACCGGCGGCCCGGGGACCCGCTCCGTTGCTCGGCGAGCACAATCACACCGTCCTGCGTGACCTGCTCGGCTACGACGACGCCGGCATCGCCGACCTCGAACACCGCGGGGTGCTTTCGTCCAAACCGCGCTGAATGCCAGGATCACGGGCGTGGCTGCGATCACCGAGGCCATCCGGCGCGACTGATCCCACTACGGTCCGGGTCATGAGCAGCTCGTACCCCTACGCCGACCGATTCCCCGTCAATCGAGGCTTGCCGGAGGTGGGGCGCAGCCGAGCGTCGATCCTCGACGAGCTGCGCGGCCTCGCCGCGGCCGAGGACGCCTCGTGGGAGACCGGCAAGTGCTCGGGCTCGATGTACTGCGGCGACCACGACCACTACGGCTTCATGAACGAGGTGTTCGGGCTCTTCGGCCACATGAACATCCTCCAGCGCGACATGTGCCCCAGCGCCACCCGCTTCGAGGGCGAGGTCATCGCCATGGCGCTCGACCTCATGCACGCCGACGCGGCACGAGCGCGAGACCACGAGACCGTCGGCATGGTCACCTCCGGTGGGAGCGGATCGATCATGCACGCCGTGCTCGCCTACCGCGATCACGCCCGCCAGGAGCGCGGCATCACCAACCCCAACGTCGTCAAGCCGGAGACGAGCCACCCGGCGTTCGACAAGGCCTGCCACCTGTTCGGCATCGAGGGACGCAACGTGCCCGTCGACCCCGACACCACGGTGGTCCGGCCCGAGGTGATGGCGGACCAGATCGACGAGAACACCGTCGCCATCGTCGGCTCCGCCTGCAACTACGGCTACGGCACCGTCGATCCCATCCCCGAGCTGAGCGACCTGGCGGTCGAACGGGATGTGGGCCTGCACGTCGACGGTTGCCTCGGCGGGTTCATCCTCCCGTTCGGACAGCAACTCGGCCCCGAGGTCACCGGCGCACAGATCCCGACCTTCGACTTCCGGCTTCCGGGCGTCACGTCGATCTCGGCCGACACGCACAAGTACGGCTACGGCCTCAAGGGAACGTCGACGCTGCTCTTCCGCGACAAGGCACTGCGCAACAGCCAGTACTTCTTCCGCACCGACTGGACCGGCGGGAAGTACTGCTCTCCGGGGATGGAGGGGTCGCGCTCCGGCGGTCTGCTCGCCGCCACGTGGGCGTCGATGGTCAGCCTGGGCCGCGAGGGCTACCTGCGCTACGCCGAGCAGATCTTCGCCACCGCCGGTGCCATGAAGGACGCGGTCCGCTCGCACCCGGAGCTGCGGATCCTGGGCGAACCCACGTTCTGCTTCAGCTTCACCAACGATCCCCGCGGCGGCGGCGAGTTCGACATCTACCACGTCAACGACTTCATGAAGCTGCGGGGCTGGCGGTTCAACGGGCAGCAGTACCCCAACGCCATCCACATGGCGGTGACCCGACCCCAGACCCAGCCCGGCGTGGCCGACGCCTTCGCGGCCGACCTGGCGGAGGCGGTGCCGTACGCCATCGAGCACGCCGGCGAGACACCGGGCACTGCCGCCGTCTACGGCGGGGTCGCGGGAGGGATGACCGACGAGGCCGACGAATTCATCCGACAGATCATGGCCGACATGATGGACAAGCAGCAGGGGATCCCCAGCTGAGAGTGTCCTGACGTGTCGGCCGAGTCCCGCCGAGCGTCTCGGCGATCGTCTGGCCGCCCTCGGGCGACGGGTAGGGAGCGCGCATGCTGACCAGTCGCAATCCGGCCACCGGCGAGACGGTGGAGACCTACGAGGAGCACACGGCGGCGCAGGCCGAGGCCCTCGTGGCCGAGACGCACGATCGACACATCGAGTGGCGTCGCACGGGCTTCGACCATCGGGCCGAGGTCCTGCGAGCGGTCGCCGACCAGCTCGATCATCGGACCGACGAGCTCGCCGAACTGATGGCGATCGAGATGGGCAAGCCCCTCTCCGGCGGTCGCTCCGAGGCCCAGAAGTGCGCGTGGGTGTGCCGGTACTACGCCGACAACGCCGAGGAGCAGCTGGCCGACATCCCGATCGACGCCGACCGTTCGGCCAGCTACATCCACCACGAACCACTCGGCGTGGTCCTGGCCGTGATGCCGTGGAACTTCCCGCTCTGGCAGGTCTTCCGCTTCGCGGCGCCGGCGCTGATGGCCGGCAACGGCGCTCTGCTCAAGCACGCATCCAACGTGACCGGGTGCTCGCTGGCCATCGAGGAGCTGTTCCGCGACGGGGGCGCGCCCACCGGGCTCTTCCGCAGTCTCAAGATCGGCTCCGGTGCCGTGGAAGCCGTGCTCGAGCACGAGCTCGTCCGGGCGGCCACCCTCACGGGCAGCGTGCCGGCCGGGTCGGCCGTCGCCCAGACCGCGGGTCGGCTGCTCAAGAAGACCGTCCTCGAGCTCGGAGGATCCGACCCGTACGTGGTGCTCGCCGATGCCGACATCGAGGCGGCGGCCAAGACCTGTGCCACCAGCCGGCTCATCAACTCCGGTCAGAGCTGCATCGCGGCCAAGCGGTTCGTGGTGGTCGACGAGGTCCACGACGCCTTCGTCGACGCCTTCGTGGCCGAGATGGAGGCCGCGGTCGTCGGCGACCCCTTCGACGAGGCCACGACGGTGGGACCGCAGGCCCAGCCCTCGTTGCGCGACGAGCTCCACGACCAGGTCGAGCGTTCCCTCGGCGAGGGCGCCGAGCTCGTGCTCGGCGGCCAGAAGCCCACCGGGCCCGGGGGCCTACTACCCGCCCACCGTGCTCACCGGCGTCACCCCCGGGATGGTCGCCGGCGCCGAGGAGCTGTTCGGGCCGGTGGCCGCGGTCATGCGGGCAGAGGACACCTGCGAGGCGATCCGCTTCGCCAACGAGACCCGGTTCGGCCTCGGCGCCGCCGTGTTCACCAGCGACCTCGCCGAGGGCGAGCGCATCGCGGCCAAGGAGCTGGAGGCGGGGTGCTGCTTCGTGAACGACTTCGTGGCATCCGACCCACGGCTGCCCTTCGGCGGCATCAAGGAGTCGGGCTACGGACGCGAGCTCAGCCACCTCGGCATCCGTGAGTTCGTCAACCAGAAGACGGTGGTCGTCGGCCCCAAGCAGTAACGCCCCATCGGTTCTGGCGGGACGTGGTGCAATGTCGCCCGTGAGCACCGCGCTGGGAATCGACGTCGGCACCACGAACGTGAAGGCCGCCCTCGTCGGCGAGGACGGGACCGTGCACGCCTCGGCCAGCCGGAACCTCGTGGCCCACATCGACGGCGACGTCGCCGAGCTCGACGCCGAGGCCCAGTGGCAGGGGGTGGTCGACGCCGTGCGTCAGTGCGTCGCGGCGGCGCCGCAGGCCGCCGCCGCGGTCGTCGCGGTGGGGGTCGACAGCCAGTACTCCTCGATCGTCCCGGTGGACGTCGACGGCCGGCCGGTGGCCAGGATGCGGCTGTGGTCCGATCGTCGCGGCACGGCGCGCAGCTTCGCCATCCTCGAGGACGACGCTGCGTTCCTGGGCTTCATCGAACGGCACGGGATCCCGCCCGTCGGCGGCGGTCTCAGCCTCGGTCACATCCTCCACCTGCAGCACGACTGCCCCGAGATCCACTCCGCCGCCGCGTCGTACCTCGAGCCGATGGACTACCTCAACGCCCGCCTCACCGGCCGGATCGCCGCCAACCAGGCCACGCAGTTCATGGCGCAGGTGATCGACAACCGCACCCTCGGCCAGACCGCCTACGACGACGTTCTCCTCGGCTGGGCCGGCGTCGATGCGTCGCGGCTGCCTCCGCTGCTGCGCCTGGACGAGCCGGTCGGATCGATTCGCGGCGACATCGCCGAGCTGCTCGGCATCCCGGCGTCGGCCGTGGTGTATGCCGGGGTGAACGACACCCAGGCCGGTTCGGTGGCCACCGACGTGTACTCCCCCGGCCGGGGCGGTCTCTCCATCGGAACGACGTCGGTCCTGGTGGACGCCATCGCCTCCAAGGAGGTCGACCTCGACCACGAGGTGCTGTCGTGCCCCAGCCCGTTCGACGACTCGTACCTCCTCTTCGCCGAGAACGGATTGGGTGGCAAGCCGCTCGAGCACGTCCTCGACAACGTGGTCGACACCGGGGGTTTCGAGACCCTCGACGACGTGCTGGACGCGGTGCCGGCGGGCAGCGGTGGGGTGCTGTTCCTGCCGTGGCTGCGGGGCTCGATGGCGCCGGCCAACGACGCCAACATGCGCGGCGGTTACGTGAACATGAACCTCGACACCGACCGCCGATGCATCGTGCGGGCGACGTGCGAGGGTGTGGCCCACAACCTGGCGTGGCTCCTCCCGCACGCCGAGGCTCTGACCGGCAACCGCATCGACGAGATCACCTTCGTCGGGGGTGCGGCCCGATCCTCCGGGTGGGCCCAGATCGTGGCCGACGTGCTCGATCGCCCGGTGTCGGTACCCGAGGCTCCGGCCGTCGCCATCGCCCGGGCGACGGCACTGCTCGCCCTGCACCGTCACGGCACGCTGTCCCGGGCCGACCTGTCGTCCCGGGCCCGCACCCGCCCGGCGCTCGAGCCCATCGCCGCCCACCACCGGGTCTACGCCCGGCACCAACCCGTGTTCGAGGCCGTCTTCGCCGCCCTGCGCCCCATCTCGGCCGCCCTCAACGCCTGATCGCCGACGAGCGCCGACCAACCCGGCCACAACACCACACTCCGACACACCCCGACACACCCCGTTCTGGTGGGTCATCGCGACACGGTGAGCGACCGATGACCGGCCAGAACGGGTGGGAGGGCGTTCTGGTGGGTCATCGCGACACGGTGAGCGACCGATGACCGGCCAGAACGGGTGGGAGTCGGGGTGGGTGGGTCAGTCCTCGTCGGCGAGGACGTTGGCGATGGTGCGGCGGGCGTGGCGAGCGAAGGGCGGATTGTCGGCGGAGTTGGCCAGGGTGGCCACGCCCAGGCACAGCGCCCACGCCCAGGCCGCCGCCCAGGTGCGGTCGTCGGCGCCGGCGGCCCGGCGGAACGCAGCCCGGGCATCGGAGTCGAAGAACATCCATCCTCCGGCCAGGTCGACACCGGGGTCGCCGCTGGTGATGTCCCCGAAATCGACGACGGCGGTGATCCGGCCGTGGTTCGCGATCACGTTCCCGGGATGGACGTCGCCGTGGATCCACACCGGTTCCCCCGGCCAGGCCGGAAGCTCGAGCGCGGCCTCCCACCGCGGGAGCAGCCGCGCGGCGTCGACCGCGGTGCCGAGCGAATCGAGCTGGGCCCGGAAGCGTTCGTCGCGGTCGGCCAGGGGGACGCCCCGATACGGATTGGCCGGCGCATCGGCCGGGGCCGGTCGGTGGAGGGCATGGAGGAAGCGTCCGAGACGCCCGGCCTCCTCCACCGGATCGGCGAGCGCATCGCCCCGCTCGAACAGGTCGAGAACCGAGGTCCCCGGCAGGTACGGGCAGATGCTCCATGGCCACGGGTAACCGGCGCCGGGGACGCCGCAGTGGATCGGCGCCGGTATCGGCAGCGGCAGGCCGGGCGCCAGCGCGGGGAGCCAGCGTTGCTCGGATTCCACCAGCGCCACGCCGGCAAGGCGTCGTGGCAGCCGGGCGACGAGCGAGTCGCCCACGAGGAAGAGGGCGTTGTCCCACCCGAACGCCAAGGGCTCGACCGGGAGGCCGGCCAGCGGCGGGAACTGATCGGCGATCAGGGCCCGGACGAGATCGGCGGAGATGTCGACCTCGGCCGCGGGCATGTCGACGCCGGGCACCGGTTCACCCCGTCCGGCTGGGTCCGTCGTCGGGCTGCATGTGCTCGACGAGGCGTTCGAGCAGGGTGGCCAACAACCGGCGCTCGTCGGTGTCGAAGTCGGCGAGGACATCCTCGAACCAGCCCCGCCGCGCCGTCTTCAGTCGTTCGCGGACGTCGCGCCCTTTCGGGGTCAGCCGGTGGGCGCTGGCTCGGCGGTCGTCGGGGTCGGCGCTGCGCTCGACGTAGCCGTCGTCGACCAGGCGGGCGACCTGGCGGCTGGCGGTCGAGATGTCGACGCCGGCGGCGTCGGCCAGGTCGGACAAGCGGGCCGGCTCGAGCTCCTCCACCCGAGCGAGCATGACGGCACCGGCTCGTTCGATGTCGATTCCGGCGGCCCGGTTGATGGACTTGTTGCCGCGTGGATCGTTGGCTCGACGGACCAGCAACACGAGGGCGGCTTCGATCCGAGCGATTTGGTCGACGCCCATGGTGGAGGAGTCTACGGGCGCCGCTAACCTATTGGTTGTATTCACCAACCATTCCGGTCGGTCTCGTGGGAGACGCCCGGCGGAGCAGCCCGATCAGCATGACCGACCACGAGACGACCCCTGCGGTCGACGACGGTTCCATCGCCGGCATCCCCTATCGCTGGGTGGCGATGGGAGTGGTGCTCTTCGGGGCCTTCATGGTGGTGCTCGACACCACCGTGGTGAACCTCGGTCTGCCCTCGCTGCAGGAGGACTTCCACACCGTCGAGGGGATCGAGTGGGTCGTCACCGCCTACCTCGCCGCGGTGGGTGTGGCCCAGATGGTCAGCGGCTGGTCGGCCGACCGTTACGGCCGCAAGGCCATGTTCGTCGGCTCGCTCGCCTTGTTCACCATCTCGTCGGCGTTGTGCTCGATCGCCCCGACGCTCGGGTTCCTCATCGCTGCCCGCATGGTCCAGGGCATCGGCGGCGGCGTGATGATGCCGGTGGCCATGGCCATGATCTACGAACTCTTCGAGCCGCACGAGCGGGGCAAGGCGCTCGGTTACTTCGGGATCGCCATCATGGCGGCACCGGCCATCGGTCCCGTGCTCGGCGGAAGCCTGGTCTCCTCGGTGGGGTGGCGCTGGCTGTTCCTCATCAACGTCCCGATCGGGCTGGTCGGGTTCCCCGTGGCGATCCGGCTGCTCAAGGACACCGGGTTCCGCGAGGAGCGACGCCTCGACCGGCGCGGCCTGGCCCTGAGCGGCATCGGCCTCGCCCTGTTGCTGATCGGGTTCTCTCGTGGCGAGTCGTGGGGCTGGTCGAGCCCGTCGGTCCTGTTCATGATCGGCACCGGAGCGCTCCTGCTCGCCCGGTTCACCTGGCGGGCCGTGCACCTCCCCAATCCGCTGGTCGAGATGCGGATCCTGGCCGACCCGGTCTTCGCCATCGGCATGGTCTCGGTCTGCCTGCTGACGGTGGCCCAGTACACGCGTCTCGTCTACATCCCGCTGGAGCTGGGCACGGTGCGGGGCATCTCGGCGTTCCAGATCGGGCTCACCATGCTCCCGTCCGCGCTCGGAATCGCCCTCACCATGCCGATCGGGGGACGTCTTGCCGACCGGGTCGGGGCCCGCATCCCGGTCTCGATCGGCGCCGCGGTGCTGGCGGGGTCATTCGTCGGTCTCGCCGTCCTCACCCCGACGACGCCGCTGGTCGTCGTCGCCGCCATCCTCTTCGCGGGCGGACTCGGCTCCGGGCTCTCGATGATGGCGCCGAACATCATGGCCATGAACGCGGTCGCCACGGCCAAGGTGTCGCAGGCCTCGGCGCTGAGCCAGACCGTGCGTCAGGTGGCGGCGGCGGTCGGCGTGTCGATCGTGGCGTCCGTCTTCGCCACCACCCGCCCCGACGGCCCGCCGGGCACCGTGCCGATGGCCGACGCGCTGGCGCCGTACCAGACGGTCTTCCTGGTGGCCACCGGGCTCCTCGTGGTCGCGGTGGTCGTCGCCCAGTTCCTGCCCGGGAAGGTGAAGGCGCTCCAGCTCCAGGCCGATCGCAAGGCCGAGATGGAGGAGCTGGGCCTGACCGCCAGCGATCTCGAGGCCCCCGCCCTGGCCGAGATCTAGCTGCACTGTGCGGGCGGTCGTTGTCGTTCAGGTGACGTCGGCGTTCAGGTGACGTCGGGTCCGACTGGGATGTCGTCGACGATCTGGTCGAGGTACTCGCTCATGCCGATGCCCTTCTGGCCCCGGCACTCGAAGCGGGTCATGGCCTCGGTGATGCGGGTGAGCAGCTCGTTCCCGTCGGGATCGGTGCGCCGGTTCCGGAGCGGGATGAGCGAGAGCACCTCTCCGGAGACGTCGTAGGTGTCGTGGTCGGTGGTGACCGAGCACCGCATCGCGGTCTGATAGCGGTCGTCGTCCCAGTCGGATTCGATCGTGCAGTCGCGGATGAGGTGGTACTCGCCGCCCTCGAGCACCATGCCTCCCGGCTTGCCCCCGACGATCGAGATCATCATCGCCTGGGGTGTGGCGGCCGGATCCATGGAGAACACGAGCGGGATCCACCGGTACCACGACACCGCTTGCCAGTAGCGGGGGCCCCACGACTTGTCGCGCAGGCCGAGGCCGTCGATGTCGAGGACCACCGCTTCTCCTTCGTGGGGCCCGACCCGGATGGTGCCGGTCACCGTGCAGTGCTGCTCGTAGTGGGCCTTGGCGAAGGACTTCTCGGGGTCGATCTCGATCTCGCTGCCGTCGTCCTCGTAGACCGGTTTGCCACCGTACATCGGTGAGGCGCCGCGGAAGTCGAGCTCGACCTCGCAGTCGACCCACGGGTTCTCGCGGAACGCGGTGCGCGGGTCGGCCATCTGGCCCGGTTCGTCGAGCAGGCAGATCGAGCCGGCGTAGCGGACCCTGAGGTGCTCGAACGGCGTGATCACCTCGATCGACAGCCCGCCCGCGTCCATGGCGTCGTTGTCGTCGATGTGGGGCCGGCCGTAGACGAAGGCGACCCGGCCCCCGGGCAGGTAGATGCAGACCGTCATCTCGGCGTAGCCCTCGTTGACGCGGTTGCCGAGCCGGAACCACCCCCCGACCTCCTGCTGCGGGTCGAAGGCGTTGAGGTACATCGACTCGTTGTAGTTCGAGGCCGCGTCGGGTTCATGGGTGTACTCGTCCTCGGGTTCGAGCACGGTCACGATCCTGCGGCCGGTGTCGGAACTGCGGCTCATGGGGTCCCCCTCGTCGTCGGGACGACAACGTACCCAGAAACTTGACCGTTCGGTCAAGAGAAGGCGGAAATCGTGGGGATCGTGTCATTGACGCCAGCGGCGGTCGCGGGCACGGTGGGACCGTGCGTGAGCGTCGAGTCGTCATCCCCCTGTACCCCGGCCATCCAGCCCCTCGACGTCACCGGTCCGCACGAGGTCTTCGCGGGCGCCAACGGCGCGCTCGACCACCTGCGCCGGCCCGATCGTCGCTACCGGATCGTCCTGGCGGGCGAGACCGAGGGTCCGGTCCGAGGCGAGAGTGGTCTGGCCCTGCACGCCGACCACTCCCTCCGGGGGGTGACCGGCCCGATCGACACGCTCCTGCTCCCGGGAGGAGGCGCGGCGCCGGTCCTCGCCCGACAAGGCGCCGACCTCGTGGCCTGGATCGGGGCGGCCGCGGCGCGGTCGCGCCGGGTCGCCACCGTGTGCAGCGGCACCTTCCTGGCCGCGGCCGCAGGGCTCTGCACCGGGCGTCGCGTCACCACCCACTGGGCGCGCGCCGGACAGCTGGCGTCGTTCTGCCCCGCCGCCACCGTGGAACCCGACGCCATCTACGTGCAGGACGGAACCTTCTGGTCGTCGGCCGGAGTCACGGCCGGCATCGACCTCGCCCTCGCCCTGGTCGAGGAGGACGTCGGCGCCGAGGTCGCCCAGCTCGTGGCGCGCCACCTCGTCGTCTACCTCCGCCGGCCCGGGGGACAGACGCAGTTCGCGGCCCCCGTGTGGAGCGAGCCGGTCGAACGCGGTGCAATCCAACAGGCTCGTGACCTGATCCACGCCGATCCCGGCGCCGACCACGGCGTGGCCGCGCTGGCGGCGCGGGTCGGGCTCTCCGAACGTCACTTCACCCGGCTCTTCCGCGACCAGGTGGGCGAGTCCCCGGCCCGCTACGTCGAGCGCGTCCGCGTCGACGCGGCGCGCCAGTTGCTCGGGAGCGAGCGCACCGGCCTCGACGAGATCGCCCGTCGCTGCGGGTTCGGCACGTCAGAGACCCTCCGCCGCGCCTTCCACCGCCGCCTCGGCCTCGCGCCGGACACCTATCGCCGTCAGTTCGGCCCCCGCCGGGTCGCCACGCCCTGACGCCTTCTCGCGTCCATCCGCCCAATCCATCCACTCATCGATCCAGCCAGCCACCAGCCACTACCAGGAGGTCCCCATGGACGTCGCCATCGCATTGTTCCCCGAGGTCACCGCGCTCGACGCCATCGGTCCCTACGAGGTCCTCCAGCGCCTCCCCGGCGCCACCGTCACCTTCGTCGGTGCCGCGCTCGGCGAGGTCCGAACCGAGAACGGCTTCCTCGGGCTCAGCGTCGATGCCACCTTCGACGAGGTCCCGACGCCCGACGTGGTCGTGATCCCCGGCGGCATCGGCACCCGTTCGCTCGTGGCGACGGAGTCGCCCATCCTCGACTGGATCCGCGCCGCCCACCGGACGTCGCGCTTCACGACCTCGGTGTGCACCGGTTCGCTCGTGCTCGCCCGGGCCGGCTTGCTGAACGGATCGCCGGCCACCACCCACTGGTCGGCCTACGACGAGTTGCGGGCACTGGGCGCCGTTCCCACCGCGGAGCGGGTGGTCGAGCTCCTCGATCGGCGGATCATCACCGCGGCCGGCGTGTCGTCGGGCATCGACATGGCCCTGCGATTGTCCGAGCTCCTCGTCGATGCCGACGCGGCTCGAGCCATGCAGCTGATGATCGAGTACGACCCTCAGCCGCCGTTCGACGCGGGCAGTGTCGACAAGGCGGGCGAGACGGTGATGGCCCGGGTCATCGAATACGCCGCCACCAAGCGGTGACGCGGCACGCGCACTGGTGATGCCGAGCGACCCGTGGGCGGCTCGGCATCACCAGTTTGCTGCGTTGCTGGCGCACCTGACGGGCCGCGTCAACATCGATCTGGTCCACTTCGCACCGCATTGTCCCATCGCCGAGCAGCCCGGTCGCGTTACACCGATCTCGGGACGATGCGTACGGTGAGGAGATGCGAGCCGTGATCAACCCTGCCACCGGTCAGACCGTCGCCGAGGTCCCCGAGGCGTCGGGCGACGAGGTGGACGCCACCGTGGGGCGGGCCGGCGCCGCCTTCGACGAGTGGCGCCGCTCGTCGGTGCGTACCCGGCGCGACGTGTTGCGGACGATGGCCCTGCTCATCCGCCGCGACCTGGAGGACCTGGCCCGGCTCGAGTCGGCCCAGGCCGGCAAGCCCATCGCCGCGGCCCGGGGCGAGATCGGCGCGGCCGCGGAGGTGTTCGACTTCTACGCCGGCGCGGTCGACAAGGTCCACGGCTCGACGATCCCCGGCAACGCGGCCGGCACGCTGCTCACGTTCCGCGAGCCACTGGGCGTGTGCGCGGCGATCACGCCGTGGAACTTCCCGCTGCTGATCCTGTGCTGGAAGCTGGCACCCGCGCTCAGCATGGGCAACGCCGTCATCGCCAAGCCGGCGTCCGCCACACCGCTCACCGCGCTGGCGCTCTCGCACCTGGCGGTGGAGGCCGGCCTGCCACCAGGCACGTTCCAGGTCGTCACCGGCGCGGGCGGCGCCGTCGGGGAAGCGCTCGTCACCCACCCGGGCGTGCGCAAGGTCAGCTTCACCGGCTCGACGGACGTGGGGAGCCGCATCATGCGCCTGGCCGCCGGGGACATCACGCGGGTGAGCCTCGAGCTGGGGGGCAAGTCGGCCAACCTCGTCTTCGGCGACCTGTCGGACGATCAGCTCGACGACTGCGTCGAGTCGTCGTTCTGGTCGGTCTTCGACAACGCCGGCCAGGACTGCTGCGCTCGGAGCCGCATGTTCGTCCACGAATCGTTGGCCGACGCGTTCACCGAGCGCTTCGTGTCACGGGCGCGGTCGGTGCGGCTCGGCGACACGGACGACGAGACCACGGAGATGGGGCCGTTGATCTCCGAGGCGCAGCGCGCCGGCGTCGAGGACTTCGTGGCCTCGGCCGAGGCGGATGGCGCCCGCCGGCTGTGCGGCGGCGACCGCCTCGACCGGCCCGGTCACTACCTCACCCCGGCGGTCTTCGACCGGGCGAGCACCGAGATGCGGTTCATGCGCGACGAGATCTTCGGTCCGGTCGTGGGGATCCAGACCTTCGCCAGCGAGGACGAGGCGGTCGCGTTGGCCAACGACTCCATCTACGGCCTGTCGGGCTCGATCTGGTGCCGCGACATCGGGCGAGCGCTGCGGGTGGCGCGACGGGTCGAGACGGGGATGCTCTCGGTCAACACCAGCTCCAGCGTCCACATCGAGGCACCCTTCGGCGGCATGAAGCAGAGCGGCACCGGGCGCGAGCAGGGCATGGTCGCGCTCGACCACTACTCGGATTTGAAGACGGTGTTCGTGGCCGACGACTGAAGGGAGCTCAGCTCAAGCTGAGGACGATGCTGCGCTTGCCGTCCCGCTTGGCGGCGTACATCGCCTGGTCGGCCTCGGCGATGAGGGCGTCGGCATCGACAGCCGGGCGAGCGCCGGTCCAGGCCACGCCGATGCTGGCCGTCTGGTGCAGCGAGGCCCCGTTGACCGTCATCGGTGCTTCCATCGCGGCCGAGATCCGTTCCGCCATCGCGATGGCGGCATCCTGGTCGGCGACGTCGGGGCACACCACCAGGAACTCGTCGCCGCCGATCCGGCCCACGACGTCCTGGGCCCGCACCACGCGTTGCAGGCGGGCGGCCACCGACGCCAGCACGACGTCGCCGGTGGCATGGCCGTGGCGATCGTTGATGTCCTTGAAGTCGTCGAGATCCACGAAGATCGCCGCCGTCCCCGCCCCGGGGGTGGCGATCCGGGCCGTGGTCAGCGCTTCGGACAGGCGGCCCAACACCGTGCGCCGGTTCACGCAGGACGTGAGCTCGTCGTAGGTCGCCCGGTGCTCGAGCTCGGACCGCATGCGGGCCTGCTCGGTCACGTCGTCGAGCACGAGGACACCCCCGATCAGCTCGCCGTCGTCGTTGGTGAGCGAGCGGATGGTCAGCGTGCACTCGCGCCGGGCGCCGTCGTCGGCGCGCTGGATGACGATCTGCATGTCGATGTCGTGGCCGTGGTGGATCGCCAACATGGCCCGTTGGAGCTCGGCCGGATCGACGACGCTGGACTGCAGTGCCGTTTCGTCGGTTCCCGGTTCGACGCCGACGATCTCGTAGATGCGGTCGTTGGCATAGATCACCATCCCGTCGGTGTCGAACTGGAGGACGCCGACCGGCAGCGAGGCGGTGAGGCGGCTGAGCAGTTGCTGGCTCGCCCGCACCGCCTCGTGGGCCTCCATCTCCTGGGAGATGTCGAACATCTCGCAGTCGACGTAGCCGGCGTCGGGGTCGGCGAGCAGGTTGGTGTTCGACAGCTCGAGCCAGAGCCACGAGCCGTCCCGCCGCTTGTGGCGGAGCCGGGTACGGCAGGTGGCCCCGGGTCGTGACAGGCACTCCATCCACAGGTCGATGGCTCGCTCGGCGTCGTCGGGATGCACGAAGCCGAGGGCGCTCTGGCCCACCATCTCGTCCTGGGCCCAGCCCAGCATCTCGGTCACCGCGGCATCGGCGTGGATGATGGTGGCCACCTCGTTCTTGCGCGTGTAGGCGATGCGCGGGGGTGGCGGGGCGATCTCGGCCACGTCCTCCATCTGGTGCTCGCTCGCTCCCGTCGCCGCGATCACGCCCATGAACACCCCGTGCTCGGCGGTGAGGTCGAACAGGTGCAGGGTGGCGACCGCCGACGGGGTCCCGGCCAGCGTGACCGACGCCTGGGATCGGCCCTGTTCCTTGACGGTCATCCAGGCGTCGATGACGGCCCGGCGATCGGTCGGCTGGACCAGGTCGAGGGCGGAGCGGGCATGGGCCACGCGGTGGCCGTCGATCACCATCGAGTCGGGCATCTCGACGAACAGCCCGTCATCGTCGATGGCCGCCACGACAGCGGTGGGGCACTCGTCGAGCACGGCGCGCAAGCCGCGCATGCGCATCGTCGTGATGTCAGCCGCCCGATGGCCGTTGCTCGTGGCGTGCGCTGTAGCTGCCTTCGGTTCGGACATCCCGCCTGCCTCCCTTTCCCCCCGGGGCGAGCCCCAGATGCTGCCGGTCGGGTCTCTTCTCCATCGGCAGGAGGGACCGCAGCGCTTGAGGCATCCGGGGCAGACCACCCGAACGGGTCATGCCGTCAACCCCCGCTACGTCGGAGGAGTTGGAGCCGGCCGTGGGGGACCGGTTCACTTGACCCGTGGCTTCCCCCAGCACCTCCTCCCCGGCGACGGAAGCCGAGCGACGCCGGACGTTCGCCATCATCAGCCACCCGGACGCGGGCAAGACGACCTTGACCGAGAAGTTCCTCCTCTACGGCGGCGCGGTGCAGGACGCCGGACAGGTCAAGGCCAGGGGGGAGCGACGCCGTGTCCGCTCCGACTGGATGGACATGGAGCAGCAGCGCGGCATCTCCATCACCTCCACGGTGATGCAGTTCCCCTATCGCGACCGTGTCCTCAACCTGCTCGACACCCCGGGCCACCGCGACTTCTCGGAGGACACCTACCGCGTCCTCGCCGCCGCCGACGCCGCCATCATGGTGCTCGACGCCAGCTCCGGCATCGAGCCCCAGACGCTCAAGTTGTTCGAGGTCTGCCGCGAGCGCCGAATCCCCCTGATCACCTTCGTGAACAAGTGGGACCGGCCCGGCAAGGACGCGCTCGAGCTCACCGACGAGATCGAGCGCACCCTCGACCTCGCCACCATGCCGATCACGTGGCCGGTCGGCATCGCCGGCGACTTCCGCGGTCTCATCGACAAGCGGAGCGGCGACTACATCCGTTTCACTCGCACCGCCCGCGGTGCCACCGAAGCCGGTGAGGAGGTCGTCGCACCCGAGCGGGCCCTCGAGCTCGACGGTGACAGCTACCGCACCGCGGTCGAGCAGGTCGAGTTGCTCGAGGCCGTGGGCTCCGACTTCGATCGTGAGCTGTTCGAGGAGGCCCACGCCACGCCGGTGTTCTTCGGATCGGCGCTCACCAACTACGGCGTGCGCCTGCTCCTCGACGCCATCGTGGACCTGGCGCCGTCGCCCCGGCCCCGGCCCGCCGTCGACGGCGGCCGTCGGGCGCTCGACGATCCCTTCTCCGGATTCGTCTTCAAGGTCCAGGCCAACATGGACCCGTCGCACCGCGATCGCATCGCGTTCGTCCGGGTCTGCTCTGGTCGCTTCGAGCGCGGCGAGGTCATCACCCATGGCCCCAGCGGCAAGCCCTTCGCCACCAAGTACGCCCACTCGGTGTTCGGCCAGGACCGGGAGACGCTCGACGAGGCCTTCCCCGGCGACGTCATCGGGCTGGTGAACGCCACCGACGTGCGGGTAGGGGACACGCTCTACGTCGATCCGCCGGTGGAGTACCCCGGCATCCCTGCCTTCGCGCCCGAGCTGTTCGCCGTGGCCCGGCCCACCGACATCGGGCGGTTCAAGCAGTTCCGCAAGGGCATCGCCCAGCTCGACGAGGAGGGCGTGGTGCAGGTCCTGCGCGATCCCGATCTCGGGGACCAGGAGCCCATGCTGGCCGCGGTGGGCCAGATGCAGTTCGAGGTGGCGTCCGCCCGCCTCGCCGACGAGTTCGGTTCGCCGGCCGAGCTGTCGATGACCCGCTACTCGATCGCCCGGCTCACCGACGCCGAGACGGCGCCGCACCTGCGGGGCATGACCGGGGTGCGGGTGCTCGAGCGCTCCGACGGGGCCCTCCTCGCCCTGTTCGAGTCGGTGTACTGGCTCCAGCGGATCGAATCCGACCACCCCGAGTGGACCCTCGATCCGCTCGTCGCCGAAGGCCTCTCGGGATGACGCAGCGGTAGCCTCGCGGCGATGCTCGAAGGCCGAGGAGAGGGCGACGGGGACGACGCTCGACCCGCGGAGGACCCGGCGAACGATCCAGGGGATCCGAGGGCCGACGAGGTCATTCCCCCACCGTCGCCCGGCCGGTCGGTGTTCGCCGATTCCGGAGCGGGACACGGCGCGGCCGGGGCGCAGGAGGTCGACGAGCTGGAGGCGGCGGACGACGGCTCCTGGCTGCCGCCACCCGGCGCCCGGCCCGTCCTCGACGGTGCCGCGTTCGGGGTCTACGAGGACGAACGACCCCGCTCGCGCGCCCCGCTGGTGATCGGAGCGGTCCTCGGCGTCGCCACCCTCGCGGTGGGTCTGCTCGTGTGGCGCGCCGTCAACACCGATGCCGATCTGGTGCTGCCCGCGGAGCCGACCACCACCTCCACCACCTCGGCCGCCGACGCCGCGCCGACGATGGCTGCCTTGGAACGCCTGGTCCCGGCCTCGATCACGACCTGTGTCCCGCCGGCCCAGGAGCCGGTCGACGACCCGGCGCGCGTCGTGCTGGAGTGCCCGCACGAGGGCGTCCCCGCGTCGATCACCTACGTGCTGTATGGATCGATCGACGATCGGGAGCAGGCCTTCGACGACATCGTGGCCGAATTCGGCGTCCCGACCTCGGGGACCGAGTGCGCGCTGGGCCAACCCGGGGCCCACGACTACATCGGAGTCCGGCGGGTCGGCCGGGTCGTGTGCCAGTCCGGTGGCGGTCGCGTCGACTTCGCCTGGACCAGCGACGAGGCGCCTCTGCTGATCCGCGCCGGTGGCGGCGGAGCGTTCGCCGACCACTACCAGTTCTGGGCCGACGCGGTCGAGCGCACCGATGCCGCCTTCCCGCTGCCGGCCGAGCAGGCGCTGCTCGACGTGCTCCCGGAGCCGCTGCGGACCGGCTGCGTGCGTGACCTCGGGCTCGATGTGGACGCGCCAGGAGTCGCCGCGGTGCGCTGCGAGCCGGCTGACGTCGAGCCGGGGATCGTGTCCTCCGTGCAGTTCGCGGCGCCCGAGACGATGTCGGCCTGGATCGACGGTCGGCGCGACGCGTTGCACGACCGCGTCTTCGACCAGACCGACGACGGCTGCACGTCGACGGGTTTCGGCCAGCTCGACGTCATCGAGCTCCCCCCGACCACCACCACCACGACCACCACGACGGCGCCACCTCCGGGGGCCACCTCGTCGGTTCCACCGACGACACAAGCCCCGACCACGACCACGACGACCTCGATCCCCGAGGAACCACCGCCACCACCACCCGACGCCGCCTTCATGCCCTACGACCTCGACGGGACCAAGGGCGAGATCCTGTGCTTCGTGAACTCGAACGGGCTCAACGCGCTGTTCTGGACGCGTGACGACAGCCTGGTCGGCTCGATCGCGGTGTCCGACAGCACCACCGGCGCCCGGATGACCGACCTGCTGGCGTGGTGGGAGTCGGGCGGCCACCGCCCCTGAGCGAGCTCAGCAGCGGGTCCCGTCCCCCGGGACGTCGCCGTCGACGAGGTAGGAGATGACGATGCCGTCGATGCACGAGTTGCCCTGGAACACCACCGTGTGGCCCTCCCCCTCGTTGGTCACCAGCACGCCGTTCGCCAACCGGTGGGCGACGCGGACGCCGTTCTCGTACGGCGTGGCGGGGTCTCCGGTGGTGGACACGACCACGATCGGCGGCGTACCCGGTGCGCTGATCGCGCCCAGCGGTTCCGGCTCGGACGGCCACACCGCGCACCGGATGTAGTCGTTGACGATCGCCTCGCCGAAGTGCGGTGCCACCGATGCCGCCGACTTGGCGTCGGCGAGGAAGGTGTCGGTCGAGCGGGGCCATGTGCTGTCCAGGCACGACACCGCGAAGTAGATGGGGAAGGCGACGATCTGCGCGTAGTCGTCGGCCAGGTGGACCATGGCGGTGCCGTCCCCGTCGACGGCGTCGGCCACCGCGGCATCGAGGTCGGGCCACAACGACATGTTGTACAAGGGATAGACGAGACCGTTGGCCGCCTCACCGGGCCCGAGCGTGCGGGTGCCGGGCGTGGAGGCCACCCCGGTCTCGGCCGCGGCCAGCATGGTCTCGACCGCGGCGACGGCGTCGGAGCCGAAGCGACACGAGGAACGGTGGGGGCAGCCGTCGGCCCAGTCGGCCAGGGCGGTCTCGAACCCGGTGGCCTGCTCGGTGGCCATCGTGATGCCGTCGGGGGCGGGGTCGACGACACCGTCGAGCACCATGGCGTGCACGCGGTCGGGGAACAGTTCGGCATACGCCTGCCCGATCGCGGTGCCGTAGCTGTATCCCACGTAGGAGAGCTGGCTGTCACCCATGGCGGCCCGGATCCGGTCCATGTCGCGGGCCACGTCGCGGGTGCCGAGGTGGGGGAGGAGCGGTCCGTCCGCCGCTTCGCAGTTCCGGGCATACCGTGTCGACACGTCGAGCAGGTCCTGGACGTCGGCCTGGTCCTCGATCGTGGGGTCGACCGAGTACAAGGTGACGGGATCCAGGCCGCACTGCAGTGGCGTGGATCGCCCCACGCCTCGGGGGTCCATCCCCACGATGTCGAAGTGCTCGAGGACGGCCCGGGGGACGGGGAACCGGTCGATCAGGCTGGCGGCCGGTGCCCCGGGGCCACCGAAGTTCATGAACAGCGAGCCGATCCGCTCGCCCCGCGCCGGGAGGCGGCGGACGAACAGCGCGATGGTCGCACCGTCGGCGTGGCCGTAGTCGACCGGCGCGTCGACGGTGGCGCACTGGGCGTTCCCGCACGCCTGCCACGCGATCGGCGCCACGTCTGGCGCCGGCGCGGTGGTGGCCCCGCCGCTGGTGGGTGGTGCCTGGGCCGACGACGGTGGCGCCTGCGTGGTGGTCGACGACGAGCTGGTGGCATCCGCGGCTCGGTCCAGGCTGATGCTGCTGTGGCTGCAGGCCGCGGCCAGCGCCAGGGTGAGGCCGATCGCGATCGTGCGGACCGGTCGGACGGTGCGGGTCACGCCGTGTCGGTGTCGAATCGGCGCCCGGACGCTCCGGCCGGGTCGACCCCGGCGTCGAGTCCCTTCTCGGGCCCGGCTTCGAGCCCCTTCTCGAGCCGGGACTCCAGCCGCGACACCGCGCCGGTCACGGCGTCGGTGAGCTCGGCCATCGCATCGCGCAGCTCGTCGATGGTGGCCACGTCGGAGAGGGTGAGACGCACCGATGCCAGCTCGCGGGCGAGGAACTCGGCCTCGGCCTGAGTCCGGAAGTTGACCTCACGGTCGGCTTCGGTCTGGCCCCGGTCGCGCTCGTCCTGGCGGTTCTGGGCCAGCAGGATCAGCGGGGCGGCGTATGCCGCCTGGGTCGAGAACGCGAGGTTGAGGAACACGAACGGATACGGATCCCAGTGGTAGCTGTAGCCCACGATGTTGAGCACGATCCACAGCGCGACCACCACGGTCTGGCCGGCGAGGAACTTCCCGGTGCCGAGGAAGCGGGCGATGCCCTCGGAGAACCGCCCGAAGGCGTCGGGGTCGAAGTGGAGGCCGACGCCCCCGCTGGCGGGGCGGGTGAGGTCGTCGGAACGGCGGAACAGGCCGGTCATGGCTCAGCCCTCGCCACCCAGCGCGGCGTGTTCCTGCGCGGCCCGGTGTTGCAGCCGACGGCGCCAGCCCTTGGGCAGGAGGTGGTCCATCACGTCGTCGATCGTCACCGCTCCGATCAGCCGGCGGGACGAGTCGCACACCGCGACCGACACCATGTCGTAGGCGGCGAGCCGGCCGGCCACGTCGATCTTCTCGATGTCGGGCGGGATGAACTCCGGCCGTTCGGGGAGGCATTCGCTCAGGTGGTTCGACGGCGGCTCGCGCAGCAAACGTTGGATGCCGACGGCGCCCAGGAAGCGACCGGTGGGCACGGACAAGGGCGGGTTGGCCACGAAGACCTGCGTGGCGAGCGCCACCGGCAGCTCCTTGACCCGCAGCAGCGCCAGCGCCTCGGCCACCGTGGCCGTCGGCAGCATGATCACCGGTTCGGGGGTCATCAGACCGCCGGCGGTGGCGGACTCATAGGTCAGCAGGCGCCGGACCGGCGTGGCCTCGTCGGGCTCCATCGCCTCGAGGAGGCGGGCCCGCTCGATGGCGGGCAGCTCACCGAGCAGGTCGGCGGCGTCGTCGGGGTCCATGGCCTCGAGGACATCGGCGGCCCGGGCGAGGTCGAGCCCCTCGATGATGTGGATCTGCTCGTCCTCCGGGAGCTCCTCGAGCAGGTCGGCGAGCCGCTCGTCCTCCATGATCTCGGCCAGGCGCTGGCGCTTCTCCTGGGGCAGGGCGCGGATGCGGTTGGCCACGTCGGCAGGACGCATCTCCCGCAACCGGGCCACCTCCTGGGCCTCGTCGCCGACCTCGAAGAGGTGGGCGGCCTCGGTCCAGGGCACGATCGAGGGGCTGCGCCGCCGGGCGAGCGGGCCACGTCCGCCCAGCGCGAGGGTGGTCACCTCCCAGTACGAACCGAGCGCCTCGGTCGGCGTGATCCCCACGTCGAGGACGGTGAGGTCGCCCACCTGCTGGCCGACGATGTCGCCCATTGCGACCAGCTCGCCCTCGCGCTTGCGGAACGGACGCACGTCGATCGTCCCGCTCCTCATGCGCACTCCCGTGGCGTCGATCTCGCCGACGCGGCCGACGTTGATGAAGATGTGGCGGCGTTGGACCGAGGTGACGAACCCGATGACCCGCGGGGCGATGCGGGCGGCCGGCGCGAGGACGACGTCGTCGACGTGGCCGATGGTCTCACCGTCGCTGTCGACGAGGGGGAGACGAGCGACCCGGGACACGTATCGAATCGTCTCCGGCACGTGCGTACTCTACGGCGAGTCGCGCGTGTGCCCTGGTCGGTTGCGGGGCCACCCCTACACTCGCCGCGGTGCGCCGATCACTCCCGCTGCTCCCGATCGCGGTGGTGAGCATCCTCGTCATCGTGGTCACGTGGTGGATCGACGACCGGGGCAGTCCGACCGAGACCGGCACGCCTCGAGACGAGTCCGGCAGCCTCGACGTGTCGAGCGGGAACACGACCACCAGCACCACGGCCACCACCGCGCCGCCCTACACGGGATGGTCCGACCCCGCGCAGGTCGGCCAGCCGTGGCCGGACGCCACCGTCGAGGGCCTGCTGACGTTCCGTGGGAGTCCGACCCGGACCTACTACGGCGAAGGGCCCGTTCCCACCGATCCGGTCGAGGACTACCGCTTCCCGAAGGACGGCGGGATGTGTCGTCAATCCACCAACCTCGGGACGACCAAGACCTGGTGTGGCATGGGCTGGACCGGCCAACCGACCATGTTCGAGCGCGACGGGCGGACCTGGGCCGTCTTCGGTGCCTACGACGGCGCGGTGCACTTCATCGACGCCGACACCGGTGAGCGGATCCTTCCCGACTTCCCCACCGACGACCTCATCAAGGGCACCGTCACCATCGACCCCGATGGCTACCCGCTCGTCTACACCGGGTCGCGCGACAACAACTACCGCGTCCTGTCCGTCGACGGCGACGAGGCGGTCGAGCTGTGGTCGATGAACGCGGACGACTTCTCGCCCGTGCTGTGGAACGACGACTGGGACTCGTCGGGTCTGATCATCGACGACTACCTGTTCGAGGGGGGCGAGAACAGCCAGTTCATCATCGTCAAGCTCAACCGGGCGTACGACCCGGCCGGCAAGGTCACCGTCGATCCGAAGGTGGTCTTCAACACCCCGGGCTGGGACCAGGAGCTGCTCGACGCCATCGGCGACCAGACCGTGTCGATCGAGAACTCGCCCACCATCGTCGGCAACACCGTGTACTTCGCCAACTCCGGTGGACTCGTCCAGGGCTGGGACCTGAGCGGCCTGAAGGACGGCGTGGCCCCGACCCGTACGTTCCGCTTCTGGACCGGCGACGACACCGACGCCACCGTGGTGGCCGACGGCGACGGGATGCTCTACGTGGCCAGCGAGTACGAGCGGAAGGCCACGGCGGCCCGATCCGACGCCGTGGGGCAGCTGATGAAGCTCGATCCGTCGAAGTCCGACCCGCTGGTGTGGTCGTTCAAGGACAACGCGCATCGCCCCGGCGGCATCTGGGGTACGCCCGCGGTGGTCGGCGACGTGGTGTACGCCGCGACGAACGGCGGCCGCTTCGTCGGACTCGATCGGGCGACCGGTTCCGTGATCTGGGAGAAGTCGATGCACGGCCCGCTGTGGGGTTCCCCCGTGGTGGTCGACGACGTCCTGCTGCTCGGTGACTGTGCTGGCGTGTTCCACGCCTTCGATGTGTCCGACCCCACCGTCGACCCCCCGGAACTGTGGTCGATGGACCTCGGCGGTTGCATCGAGGCGACACCCGCCGTCTGGGGTGGGCGGATCCTGATCGGCACCAGGGCCGGGTTCCTCCACTCCATCGTCCAGGCCCCCGCGGCCGGGACCTGACGGCAGGGGGAGATCCGCCGCCACCCCCACCGGCAACGCTCTACGCTCCGGCTGATGGACCGGGTGCGCGAGATGCAGTTCGAGCGACACATGAGCGACAACGAGGCGCTCATGTGGAACCTCGAGAAGGACCCTGCGCTGTCGTCGTGGTTCGCCAGCATCACGCTCCTCGACACGCCCCCCTCGTTCGAGCGTCTGCGAGCCCGACTCGCCGTCGCCGTCTCCGAGATCCCCCGCCTGCGCCAGCGCGTCGTGCCGAGCGTCGGGCGGTTGTCGCCACCGGTGTGGGTGGCGGATCCCGGCTTCGACCTCGACTACCACATCCGTCGCATCGCCGTGCCCGCACCCGGCGCCCCCGAGGACCTCCACGAGCTGGCCTCGAACCTGCTGCTGGACCCCTTCGAACGGACCCGGCCGCTGTGGCTCTTCGTCATCATCGAAGGTCTCGCCGACGGTCGGGCGGCCCTGTTCCAGAAGATGCACCACACGATCACCGACGGTGAGGGAGGCATCCGCCTGGCCGAGAAGTTCACCGACCTCGAACGGGACGCCAGCCATCCCGACCCGGTGATCGAGATCGGCGAGCAGCCGGTGGGCGAGGATTTCGGTGAATCGGCGCGGGAGGCGCTCGGCCACAACGTCCGCCGTATGGGCGGGGTCGCCCAGCGGGTGGTGAAGTCGGTGGTCACGAACCCGATCGGCACGGCCTCCGGGGTGGGAGCGGTGCTCGGCGAGGTGTCCAAGGCCCTGTTCCCGTCGACCGACCCGGCCGAGGCGGTGGGGTCGCCGCTGTGGAAGCACCGGACGCTGAAGCGCTGGTTCGGCACCATCCAGGTGCCCTTCGACGATGCCAAGGCGGCGGCGAAGCGCCGGGGCGGCACGATCAACGACTTCTTCGTCGCCGGCGCGCTGGCGGGAACCGTGGCGTATCACGAGGCGCGTGATGCCGCTCCCAACCGCCTCCGCGTCGCCATGCCGATCAGCACCCGGCACGGCGGCACCGCCGGCGGGAACCAGTTCTCCATCACCACCACCGACCTGGCCGCGGCCCGCGGGGCCGTGGCCGCCTTCGACGTCGTCGTCGAGGGCCTGGCCGGCGCCAAGTCGGGGAAGTCGGTCGACATCCTCGGCAGCCTGTCGATGATCATCAACCTGCTGCCGACGTCGGTGATCGCGTCGTTCGCCAAGGATGCCGCCGCCACGGTGGACTTCACCGTCTCCAACGTGCGGGGCGCGCCGTTCTCCGTCTACATCGCCGGCGCCCGGGTCGACGCCCTCTTCCCGATGGGCCCCATCTCCGGCACCGCCTTCAACCTCACCACCATGTCCTACGCCGGCAGCCTCGACATGGGCCTGGTGGTCGACGCCGGTGCGATCGAGGCGCCGGCCGAGCTGCGCGATCACATCGAAGCCGCCTACGCCGAGCTCATCGCCGCCGGCGCCTGACCCTCCCCCTCGCTCCTCCCCCTCAGGAAACTGGACGCGCCTGCGTACCGCCGAAATGGTTCTGGACGCGCCTGCGTCCCCGAACGTCAGAGGCCGAGCTGGCGCGACGCCAGGTCGCGCATGATCTCCTCGGATCCGCCGCCGATGGCCTGGACCCGCACCTCCCGGTACAGCCGTTCGACCGTGTCGCCCCGCAGGTAGCTGGCGCCGCCCAGGATCTGGGCGGCTTCCCGGGCGCAGAACTCGAAGCACAAGGTGGCGTTGACCTTGGCCTCGGCGATCTCGGCCACCGGGTTGTCACCCTGGTTCAGCCGCCACGACAACAGCTCGAGCCACGCTTTCGAGGCGTTGATGCACCGGTCCATCTCGGCCAGCTTGTGGCGGATCACCTGATGGTCGGCCAGCCGCTTCCCGAACGTCTCCCGCTCTCGCGCCCAGGCCACGGCTTCGTCGAAGCACACCCGGCTGAAGGCGGTGGACTGCACGGCCAGGTCGATGCGCTCGGCGTTGAAGTTGTTCACGATGGCCGAGAACCCGGCGTTCTCCTCGGTGATGAGGTTGGTGACCGGCACGCGGACGTCGTCGAAGTACAAGGTGGCGGTGTCGGATGCCAGCCAGCCCATCTTGTCGAGCTTGGTGCGGTCGACCCCGGGCCGGTCGCCCTCGATCAGCAGCAGCGACAGGCCGCCGGGGCCCTCGGGCCCGGTCCGGACCGCGGTGGTGAGGAAGTCGGCCCGCATGCCCGAGGTGATGAACGTCTTCGATCCGTTGACCACGAACTCGTCGCCGTCGCGGCGGGCCGTGGTCTTGATGCGGGCCACGTCCGAGCCGCCGGAGGGCTCGGTGATGGCCAGGGCGGCGATCTTCTCACCCGACTGGCACGGCGTGATCACCCTGGCCTTGAGCTCGTCGGAGGCGAAGCGCTGGATCGGGGGGAGGCCGATGTAGTTCGAGAACAGCGCGGCGACCACACCACCCGAACCGGCCCGGCACAGCTCCTCCATGAGGACGAGGCGCATGAGGGCATCGCGCTGGCCGTGGCCGCCGTACTCCTCGTCGAACCCGTCGCCGAAGAGGCCGATGGCCCCGGCCTTCACGTACAGGTCACGGGGCACCTCGCCGGCGACGTCCCACTCGTGGACGTGCGGGGCGATCTCCTTCTCGGTGAAGGAGCGGACCACGTCGCGGTAGGCCGCGTGCTCGTCGGTGTAGAAGGGGCTGGAGGCGGTCACGGTTCGAGCCTTTCACAGCCCGACGTCAGCCACGAAGGGCAGCGTGGCGTGGCGGCGGACGAAATGTCCGGGAGCGAATGTGCCCGCCTCGTGGTCGACCGCGAACCGGGGGCAACGGGCGAGGAGCTCCTCGAGCGCGACCCGGGCCTGGAGCCGGGCGGCGGCCGCGCCGAGGCAGAAGTGGGGTCCGACGCTGAAGGTGAGGATGCGCTCGATCGCCCTGGTGACGTCGAGCGCTCCCGCGGTGGGCCCGAACTCGCGCTCGTCGCGGTTGGCCGATCCGTACAGCAGGAGCACCTTGCGACCGTCCGGGATGGTGACATCGCCGACGACGACCTCCTCGGTGGTCGTCCGGGCCAGGCCTTGCACGGGGGACGACAGGCGGAGGAACTCGTCGAGCGCGGGCACGAGCAGCCCAGGGTCATCGAGGAGCTTCGCCCGCTGGTCGGGGTGGCGGGTGAGGAGCTCGGCCGTGGTGCCGAGCAGGCCGGTGGTGGTGTCGTTGCCACCGGTCACCATGGTGAAGGCGAAGCCGAGCACGCCGAGCAGGTCGACGCCGGTGTCCTCGCCGCTGTCGGGGCCGGTGTCCGGGTCGGCAGCCGCCCGCACCAGGGCCGAGATGGTGTCGTCACCGGGTTCGGCCCGGCGCCAGTCGATGAGCTCGGAGAAGTAGGCGAACAACTCGCCGACGGTCTCGCCCGCGTCGAGCACCGAACCAGAGGCGTTGGCGGCCACGATGCCGTCGGTCCAGCGGTCGAAGCGGGGCCAGTCCTGC
The DNA here is from genome assembly GCA_963747745.1 of uncultured Acidimicrobiaceae bacterium. Lineage (GTDB taxonomy): Bacteria > Actinomycetota > Acidimicrobiia > Acidimicrobiales > Salinilacustritrichaceae > Salinilacustrithrix. Next base: position 1,298 of record CAVVGJ010000020.1, on the reverse strand, counting down.
TCCGGCACCCCGAGGTAGTAGGCGACGACGAAGCTCGGCATCGGCTTGAACAGCTCGGCCACGATGTCGCCGCTGCCCTCGGCGCGGAGGCGCTCGATGCGCTCCACGACAAAGGCCCGGACGGTGGGCTCGATCTCGGCGACGTGCCGGGGCGTGAATCCCTTGCTCACCAGGCGCCGGAAGGCGGTGTGCTCGGGCGGGTCCGACATGACGATCGGGCGCACCTCGGTGAGGCCGGCCTTGGCCAGCTCGTCGTCCTCGAACGTGAGCCCCTGGGCCGACGAGAACCGCTCGGTGTCACGGGCGGCGGCGAAGACGTCGGCGAACCGGGACAGCACCCAGTAGTCGCCGTCCTCGACGTGGTGGACCGGATCGTGGTCGCGCAGCGCCGAGTACATCGCCCACGGGGCGCGCCAGGTCTCGGCGGAACAGGGCTCGAACCGGGGCGCGATGGTCGCGGTCACGGCAAGGCGTCCAGGGGCCGGATGATCGCGGTCTGGGTCCCGGTTCCGAGCAGCGTTCCGTCCTGCGCCCACAGGTGGACGGTCCCGTACCCGTACCCGTCCTGCACCGCCCCGGCTCGCACGTCGAGCAGCACCCAGTCGGTGCCCGGCGGGGGAGCGGCGGCGAAGCGCACCGTGTTGTCGAGGCTGGTGCCGACCGGCATCTGCCCCATGGCGGCGCCGATCGATATCGGTACACAGTCCGCGAGCCAGCCGAGCGCGGCGCGGGTGCAACCGCCGAGGTCGCTGGTGCGCGCCCACATGCCGACCCGGCCGTCCTCCCGCGCCGGGCCGAAACCCGGGAAGCTGCCGTAGGCGAAGCGCCGTGCGGCGCGCTCCACTGCGGTGCCGACGACGTGCGACGGGCGATCGTCGGGGTTCGACGGGGGCAAGGTCTCCGGGTCGGGAGCGTCCGGCATCGAGACCCAGTGCCCGCTGACGCCATCGGACTTCCCAGCCCCGACGCCCAGCATCGTCTCGAAGATGACCCTGCCGTCCCGGGTGCCCGTGACGGTGACCTGGCTCGTGCGTTTGCCGGCGACGTCGACCCGGCACTCGACATCGATCAGATCGTCGAGCTTGGACGGGCTCAGGAACCGCGTCGTCGACCATCGGCACGGTGCACCGACGACGTGTTCCGCCATCTCGATCGACACCGCCACCGGCGCCCCGCCGTAGAGCGATCCGAGCGGGTTCGACATGGCCTTGGAGACCTCGAGCGTCCAGGTGGTCCCACCTCGTTGGACGTCGAGGAGATATCCGGGTGCAGTGCCGTCTCCCATGCCGGCGGAGTGT
>CAVVGJ010000019.1:0-191519 GCA_963747745.1 uncultured Acidimicrobiaceae bacterium | reverse complement strand
GAGGCGTGGGACGCGGCCCACAACGGCGAAGGCGGGTCATGTCGGGCATCGACGCGCGGAACTGTGGACCTTCGGCCCTGACCGTCCGGCCGAACCAGATGTCAGATGGAACAGGTGGAAGGTCAACAGACGATCCTGGCGGTGCACAACCTCGAAGTGGTCTACAGCGACGTGATCCCCGCCCTGCGGGGCGTCAGCCTCGAGGTGCCGAGCGGAACGATCGTGGCGTTGCTCGGCGCGAACGGGTCGGGCAAGACGACGCTGATGCGCGCCATCACCGGTCTGCTCCCCATGCACCGTGGCCGGATCACGAAGGGCACGATCGAGGTCGCCGACGAACCGGTGCTCGGCCAGGACCCGGCCGCCATCATCCGGCACGGCGTCGCGCAGGTGATGGAGGGTCGGCGCATCTTCGCCGAGCTCACGATCAGCGAGAACCTCCGGCTCGGCGCCATCGCCCGCCGCAACACGCGCGACGTGGCCGACACGCTCGAGGCCGTTCTCGAGCTGTTTCCCGCCCTGCGTGACCGCCAGCGCGAGCGCGCCGGCGTGCTCTCCGGCGGCGAGCAGCAGATGGTGGCCATGGGCCAGGCGCTGATGGCCAAGCCCACCCTGCTCCTCCTCGACGAGCCGTCCCTCGGACTGTCGGCGCTCAACGCCCGCCAGATCCGCAACCTCATCGTCGAGATCAACCGGCAGGGCACGGGAGTGCTGCTGGTGGAACAGAACGCCCGCATGGCGTTGTCCATCGCCGACCACGCTTACGTGCTGGAGGCCGGCAAGGTCGTCAAGGAAGGTACGGCCCGCGACCTCACGGCCGACGAGGACGTGCGCGAGTTCTACCTCGGGGTGGGCGAGTCCGGCCGGCGCTCCTTCGCCGACGTGAAGAGCTACCGACGCAAGAAGCGGTGGAGTGCGTAGCGCGATGACTGATCTCCAGGAACCCGTCGCCCGTCCGGAATCCGTGGCCGAGCCGCCGCCCACCGACGGTGGTGCTCGCCGACCCGTGCTCGCGGTGCGTGCGCTCTCGCTCTCGTTCGGAGGACTGCAGGTGCTGCGCGGCATCAGCCTCGACGTCCACGACGGCGAGCTGCTGGCCGTCATCGGCCCGAACGGCGCCGGGAAGACATCGATCCTCAACTGCATCAACGGCGTCTACCGCCCGCAGTCGGGGAGCATCCGCCTGGGCGACCGAGAGCTCGTCGGTGCGTCACCACCCGACACCGTCGACGCCGGCGTGGCCCGGACGTTCCAGAACCTCGGCCTGTTCACGAACCTGTCCGTGATGGACAACCTCATGCTCGGGCGGCACCGACTGATGCACGCCGGTGCCATCAGCGGTGCCGTCTGGTTCGGACGGGCGAAGCGCGAGATCGTGGAGCACCGCCAGCGGTGCGCGCAGATCATCGAGTTCCTCGACCTCATCCCCTACCGGAACCAACCGGCCGGGATGCTGCCCTACGGCATCCAGAAGCGGATCGAGCTGGGCCGGGCACTGGCCATGGAGCCGACCCTGCTGCTGCTCGACGAGCCCGTGGCCGGGATGAACCTCGAGGAGACCGAGGACATGGCCCGGCACCTCATCGAGATCCGCCAGTACCTGGACTGCGCCACGATCATCATCGAGCACCAGCTCGACTTCGTCATGGACCTGGCCGATCGGGTGCTGGTCCTCGACTTCGGAGAGGTCGCCGCCCTGGGAACCCCGGCCCAGGTCCAGGCCGACCCGCGGGTGGTGGAGGCGTACCTCGGTGGCGCCGACGACGAGGAGCTCCCGTGAGCGCGACGCTGACCCCGGCCCGGCCCCGCCGTCCGAGCGTGCTCGTCGACTCGGTCGAGGAGGCTCACTCCCTGCCCTCGCTGCTGCTGCGGAGAGCCGCGGCGATGCCCGACCGAACGGCCATCCGCCACCACGAGGAGTGCGTCTGGGTCGAGACGACCTGGGCGCAGTACGCCCGTCGCGTCGCCGACATCGGCCTCGGGTTGGCATCCCTCGGGGTGCAACCCGGCATGCGGGTCGCCATCCACAGCGACAACCGGCCCGAATGGCTCTATGCCGACCTCGGGGGCCAGGGCATCGGGGCCGTTCCCGTGGGGATCTACCCGACGAGCCCCGCAACCGAGCTGGAGTACCTGCTCACCCACAGCGAAGCGGTGGTGCTCTTCGCCGAGGACGAGGAGCAGCTGGACAAGGCCCTCGAAGTCCGTGGCCGCGTGCCGTCGTTGCGCCACATCGTCGTGATCGACACGTCACTGGTGTCAGCGGACCTCGACGATCCGATGATCATCAGCTTCGCCCAACTCGCCGCCATGGGCGCCGGCGAGCCGATGGATGCCTTCGCAGCACGCGTCGCCGAACTCGGCATCGACGACCTGGCCACCCTGGTCTACACGTCGGGTACCACGGGCCCGCCGAAGGGAGCGATGCTCTCGCACCGCAACCTGCTCAGCGTCGGGGCCTCGCTCGACGAGATCGAGGAAGCCGGCACCGGCGACGAGATCCTGTCGTACCTGCCGCTCTGCCACGTCGCCGAGTTGGCCACCTCGCTCATCGACGCCCTGTGGTTCGGCGTGGTCGTCAACTTCGGTCAGGGAAGCGACACCTTCGCCTCGGACCTGGCCGAGGTCCAGCCCACGGCGTTCCTGGGGGTGCCCCGGGTGTGGGAGAAGATGCTGGCGGCCGTCGAGATCCACATGGCCGACGCGTCGTGGCTGAAGCGGTGGACGTACTCGTTCTGGATGCGCCGCGGCGAGCACATCGCCCGCCGGCGCATGACCGGGTCGATGCGCGCCCTCGACTGGGCGCAGTACTTCGTGGGCTGGCTGGTGCTGTACCGCGCCCTGCGATCGAAGCTGGGCCTGCGCCGGACGCGGCTGGCGCTGAGCGGAGCGGCACCCATCGCGCCCAAGGTCCTCGAGTTCTTCTGGGCCCTGGGCGTCCCGGTGCGAGAGGTCTACGGCCAGACCGAGAACGCAGCGCTGGCCACCTTCACCCCGGCCGACCACGTCAAGATCGGGAAGGTCGGCCGGGCAATGCCCGGCGTCGACATCGCCATCGCCGCCGACGGCGAGATCCTGACCCGTTCCCCCGGCAACTTCCTCGGGTACTTCAGGAACCCGGAGGCGACCGCGGCCACGCTCGACACCGACGGCTGGCTCCACACCGGTGACATCGGCAGCCTCGACGAGGACGGCTTCCTGCAGATCACCGACCGGAAGAAGGACCTGATCATCACCGCCGGCGGCAAGAACATCAGCCCGTCGGAGATCGAGAACCGGCTGAAGGTCTCCCCGTTCGTCCGGGAGGCGATGGTGATCGGCGACCGGCGCAAGTACCTGACCGCGCTCATCGGCATCGAGTTCGACACCGTCGGCGACTGGGCCACGCGCCGCTCGATCCCCTACACGACCTACGAGGACCTCGCGTCGAAGCACGAGGTGGAGGACCTCGTCGGAGAGTGGGTGACCCACGTGAACCGGGAGCTGGCCCAGGTCGAGCAGATCAAGGCCTTCCGCCTGCTCCCCCAGGCGCTCGGTCACGAGAACGGCCAGCTGACCGCGACCCAGAAGGTGAAGCGGCGGGAGATCTCCGAGCAGTTCCGTGACCTCGTGGAGGAGATGTACCGATGACCGACTTCCTCCAGCTCACCTTCGCCGGCCTCGCCCTCGGCGCCCGCTACGCGCTGGTGGCCCTCGGCTTCGTCGTGATCTACAAGGCGACGGGCGTGATCAACTTCGCGCAGGGCGCGTTCGTGGCACTGGGCGCGTACCTGTCGTACAACTTCCACCAGACGTGGGGGCTGCCGTTCGCCGTGGCCGTCGTCCTCGCCATCGTGGTGGGCGGCGCGCTCGGCGCCAGCACCGAACGCGCGGTGCTCCACCGGATGGTGGGCCAACCCGTGTTCGCCCTGATCATGATCACCGTCGGCATCCTCTTCGTGATCAACGAGATGATCACCTGGATCTGGGGGCAGAAGTCCCTGAGCCTGGGCGACCCCTGGGGCCAGGACAAGGTGACCATCAGCGACGTGGTGCTCCCGGTGCGTGACCTGTGGACCCTCGGGCTGGCCGGCGTCGCCCTCGGCGCTTTCTTCCTCTTCTTCCGGTACTCGGACATCGGTCTGGCCATGCGAGCGACGGCGATCGACCAGGAGGCCGCCCTGGCCCGGGGCGTCAACGTGAAGTGGGTCTTCGCCCTGTCCTGGGCCATCGCCGCCGGCGTCGCCGCGCTGGCGGGAGTCACGCTGGCGGCCGGGCCGGCCGCGCTCAGTCCCGGCATCTGGCTGATCGCGCTCGCCGCGTTCCCCGCCATGATCCTGGGCGGCCTCGATTCTCCGGGCGGTGCGGTGATCGGCGGATTGCTGATCGGCGTCACGCAGACGCTCACCGCCGGCTACCAGGCCGACTACCTCCCCTGGCTGGGCGAGAGCTTCCACGTGATCATGCCGTACGTCCTCATGATCGTGATCCTGATGGTGCGGCCCTACGGCTTGTTCGGCACCAAGGAGGTGGCGCGGCTGTGAATCGTCCCCTGTTGCACCGGGACTCGGCCAGCCGCGAGCTGGCCCGAAGCCACGCCGACGACGTCCGGCTGTGGCGAAACGTCAGCCCGTGGGGCATCGGTGCGCTGGTCGTGCTCGCCCTGCTGCTCCCGTTCCACATGAGTGACTTCCAGGACTCGGTCGCCGTCTATGCCGGCATCGCGGCCATCGCCGCCATCGGGCTCAACCTGCTGACCGGCTTCACGGGCCAGGTGTCGCTGGGGCACGCCGCCTTCCTCGGCGTCGGGGCGTACGTCGGCGCCTACCTCGGCGGCGAGCTCGATCTCCCGATGATCCTGTGGCTCCCGGGGGCCGCGCTGGCCGGTGCGCTCATCGGCGCGGTGGTCGGACCGTTCGCCCTGCGCCTGCGCGGGAACTACCTCGTGATCGTCACCCTCGGGCTGGTCTTCATCGCCCAGCACGTCTTCGAGAACTGGACGTCGGTGACCGGCGGCCAGAACGGTCTCTCGGTCACCGCGCCGGTCGAGATCGGCCCGGTCGACTTCGCCCACCTCGAGCTGTTCGGACGATCCTTCACCCGGGACCAGGGCTGGTTCTTCCTGGTGTGGGGGCTGGTGGCCCTGGTGGCGCTCACCGCCAAGAACCTGACCCGTAGCCGCGTCGGTTTGGCGCTGCAGGCCGTGCGGGACCGCGATCAGGCGGCCGAGGCCATCGGCGTGCGTGCCGCCCGCTACAAGGTCCTGGCCTTCGTGGTGTCGAGCTCACTGGGCGCCATGGCCGGGGGGCTGTACGGCGCCTACCAGCGCTTCGTCCATCCCGGTGAGTTCAGCCTCACGCTGTCGATCACCTACATCGCCATCATCGTCGTCGGCGGCGTGGGCATCGTCTTCGGCTCGGTCGTGGGTGCCGTGTTCATCACCGCCGTTCCTCGCCTGATCGAGGAGATCAGCCCGAGCCTGCCCTTCGTCGCCACCGACACCTCGGGGGGCGGGTTCATGACCGTCTTCTCCCTGAACCAAGCGATCTTCGGTCTGCTGATCATCATCTTCCTGGTCCTGGAGCCGAGGGGCTTCGCCGCCATCTGGCTGCGTCTGCGCCTCTACTTCCGGTCCTGGCCGTTCTCCTATTGAGGAGCATGAACATGCGAAAGACACCCCCCATCAAGATCCTCGCCGCGACCTTCGCGTTGGCGTTGATCCTCGCCGCTTGCGGCGACGACGACACGACCAACTCGGCCGCCACGACCACGACCACCGCCGGTGGCGGCGACGCCCCGTCGACCACCGCCGGCGCCCCACAACCCGTCCCGGGCTTCGACGGCACCACCATCAAGGTCGGCATCCTCGACCCCCTGAGCGGCCTGGCATCGATCATCGGCAACCCGCTGGCCGCGGGGCAGGAGGCGTATTGGGCCTACGTGAACGACGAGCTCGGCGGAATCGGCGGCAAGTACCCCGTCGAGGTCGTGCTCGAGGACACGCAGTACGAGGTCAACACCACGGTCCAGAAGTACAACAAGATCAAGGGTGACGTGGTGCTGTTCGCCCAGGTGATGGGGACACCGCACAACCAGGCCCTTCTCCCCCTGCTCGACGACGACAACATCGTGTCGGCCCCCGCCTCGCAGGACTCGATCTGGATCCGCGAGCAACACATGCTGCCCATCATCGAGCCGTACCAGATCGACGTGATCAACGCCGTCGACTACTACCTCACCGATGGTGGGGGCAGCACCGACGACACCTTCTGCAGCGTGGTCGAGAACGATCTCTACGGCCAGGCCGGTCAGGAGGGCTTCGAGTTCGCCGCCAAGCAGTACGGCTTCGACATCGCCCAGACCAGCCGCTTCGAGCTGGGCGACTCGGACTTCACCGCCCAGGTCAGCGCGTTGAAGAGCGCGAACTGCGACATGGTGTTCGCCACCGCGCTGCCCACCGAGTTCAACGGCATCATCACGACCGCAGACAACCTCGACTTCACACCCCGGTGGATCGGGCAGTCGCCGGCGTGGATCGACGAACTGGCGAACACCGACCTCGCCTCCTACTACCAGGACCACGTCTGGATCGTCGCCGTCGGCCCGGAGTGGGGCGACACCTCTTACCCGGGGGTGGCCGAGCTCCTCGACCGGCTCGAGCGCTACCGCCCCGACCAGGAGCCCGATTACTACTTCAGCTTCGCCAACTACCAAGCCGATGCGGTCCGCCAGGTGCTCGAACGCGCCGTGGCCAACGGTGACCTGAGCCGCGACGGAATCATCGCCGCCATGAACGGGATGGACGTGCTCGACTTCGGCGGGGTCATCGGCGACTACACCTACGGACCGCCCGAGGACCGCAACCCGCCCCGCGGGTCGTCGATCTTCGCCATCGACCCGGCCAAGCCGTTCGCACTCCGCGCCCTGAAGGTGAACTTCAGTTCCGATGCCGCCGAGGCCTACGAGGTTCCGTGACCGCTCCCACCACGGACCAGTTTCACTCAGTATTCATTGAGGCAATAACGACTGAGTGATACTGTCGCCGTGGTGGCCGACGAACTCCTGATGCGGGCCCGGATCCACGCCGCCCTCGGCGAGCCCCTCCGGCTGGCGATGGTCGACGAGCTCGCGGTCACCGATCGATCGCCCAAGGAGCTCGGCGCCCGCTTCGACCTCCCGAGCAACCTCCTCGCCCACCACCTCGACGTGCTCGAGGCCGCCGGTCTCGTCGAACGGTTCCCGTCCGACGGCGACCGGCGGCGGCGTTACGTCCGCTTGGTGCAGGCGTCGGCGACGGCGGCCGGCATCACCCCGGTTCCACCCACCGGACCCGTCCTCTTCGTGTGCTCACACAACTCGGCCCGCTCCCAGATGGCAGCCGCCCTCTGGCGGGCACGCACCGGCGGAGTCGCGGCCTCGGCCGGGACACACCCGGCCGACGCCGTGCATCCCGGTGCCGTCGCCGCAGCTCGGCGGGCCGGCCTGGACCTCGGCCGCGCCGTCCCCCGCCATCTCGACGACGCCGGGCCCGCCGAGCTGATGGTGACCGTCTGCGACCGAGCCCACGAGGAGCTGCGGCCCGACGCCTCCTGCTGGCACTGGTCGATCGCCGACCCGGTCCGGGCCGGCTCCGACGCCGCCTTCGATGCCGCCCTCACCTCCCTCGATTCCCGCATCCGCCCCCTGACCGGAGAGGTCTTCCACCCATGAGCTCACCGAAGGACCGACCCGCCGTGCTGTTCCTGTGCGTACACAACGCCGGCCGCTCGCAGATGGCGGCCGGCTGGCTGCGCCACCTCGCCGGCGACCGGATCGACGTCTTCAGCGGAGGGTCGGACCCGAGCTCGAGCACGAACGCGACCGCCATCGAGGCGATGGCCGAGGTCGGCATCGACATCGCCCAGGAGCAGCCCAAGCGGTGGACCGACGACACCGCCGGGGCGGCCGACGTGATCGTGACCATGGGTTGCGGCGATTCCTGCCCGCTCCTGCCCGGGAAGCGCTACGAGGACTGGGAGCTGGCCGACCCGGCCGGCCAGCCCATCGACATGGTTCGCGAGGTGCGCGACGACATCCGGACCCGGGTCGTGGCACTGATCGCCAGCCTGGCGCCGGCCCACTGATCACCAGCCGAGCTCGTCGCAGCCTTCGTGGTCGGCGGGCTCGACCTGGAGTGTGGCATGGGAGATCTGGTAGCGAGCCTGCAGCAGCGCCCGGGCCTGGTCGAGCACGGCGTGGCTGTCGACGCCGTCGCCGACGACGAGGTGCACGGACGCGTTCTCCATGTCCGACGTGAGCGTCCACACGTGGAGGTCGTGCACGCCGACCACGCCGACCAGGCTGGCCAGATCGGCGGCCATGGCGCCGAGGTCGGTGCCTGGTGGGGCGGCCTGCAGCAGGATCCGCACCGCCTGTCCGCCCAAGCGCCACGTCCGGGGCAGGATCCACAGCCCGATGGCAGCGCCGACGACGGGGTCGACCCAGGTCCATCCGAACAGCTCGAGCAGGATGGCGGCCACGATCACCCCGACCGACCCGAGCGTGTCGGCCAGCACCTCGAGGTAGGCGCCCTCGACGTTGATGCTCTCCTTCGCCCCCTCCCGCAGGAGCAGGAACGAGACCACGTTCACGACCAGGCCCAGCGAAGCCACGACGAGCATGGGCAGGCCCAGCACCTCATGATCACCGGTCAGGCGGTTGACCGCTTCGTAGAGGACGTACAGCGCCACACCGAAGAGCAGCAGGGCATTGACGAACGCGGCCAGGATCTCGAGGCGGTACAGCCCGAAGGTGTTGCGCCCGGCATCGTCGCGCCGGGCGTGGCGGGAGGCGAGCTGGATGGCGGCCAGCGACATGCCGAGGCCGACCACATCGGTGAGCATGTGGCCGGCGTCGGACAACAGGGCCAGCGAGTTGGTGAGCACGCCGCCCACCGCCTCCACGACGAAGTAGACGAGGACCAGGCCGAACGACCAGGCCAGCCGGCGTTGGTGGCGGGCACCCGCCCGCATCGCCCCGGCGCCGTGGTTGTGGTCGTGGCCCATCAGACGTCCTCGTCGAGGTGGGCGAGGTGCTGGCGGGACAGCTCGAGCAGCATGCGCACGTGGTCGTCGTCGAGCCGGTAGAAGATCATCCGGCCGTCGCGACGGTTGCGGACGATGCCGGCCGAGCGCAGCAGGCGCATGGCGTGGGAGACGGTGGTCTCCGACACCCCCACGACCGACGCCAGGTCGCCGACGCAGAGCTCCCCCGCTTCGAGCAGGGCGAACAGGATCCGGACCCGGTTCGGCTCACCGAGGAGCTTGAACCCCTCGGCCAGCTCGCCGGCCTCGTCCGGACTGAGCAACCGGTCTCGGGCCGCCGCCACGGCACCGGCATCGACATACATCTGCACATCTGCGAAGATGACAGATCTGGGCCGCCGGCGCAAGTGGAGGCCGCGCCGGCGCGCTGCTCGCTCAGTCGGGCACCACCTCGCGCAGGAGGCCGTCGGTGACGTCGTAGACGAAGCCCCGGATGTGATCCTTGTGGGGCACGAAGGGCGACAGCATGATGCGCTGCATCGACTGGCGGACATCGGCGTACGGATCCGAGAACGCCTCGACCGACCACGCCGGCTTGACGCCGAGCTCCGCCTCCAGCTCGGCCTCGAAGCTGACGGGATCGACCTTCTGCAGCCCGCAGTCGGTGTGGTGCACGAGCACGATCTCCCGCGTTCCCAACGCCCGCTGCGACAGGCACAGGGAACGGACGACGTCGTCGGTGATCACGCCGCCGCCGTTGCGGATGATGTGGGCCTCGCCGTTGCCCAGCCCGAGCAACTGGAAGATGTCCATCCGCGAGTCCATGCAGGCGACGACGGCCAGGTGGCGGGTCGGCGCGACCTGCAGGTCGGGGTCGTGGAAGTCGGCGGCATAGACGGCGTTCTTGGCCACCAATTCGTCCGCGTTCGGCGTGAAGCCGTCCTGGTGATCGGTCATGTCTCCCTTGCTCCGGTGGTGGTCGGCGTGTCCGGCGATCGTTGCATATCAGACCATCGGCGCCAAACTTGTCACCCCGACCACAAATCAAGGTCATCACGACTACGTTGGACCCGTGACCAGCAGCCTGTTCACCGACCACTACGAGTTCACCATGGCGTGGGCCGCGCTGGCTGAGGGTCGAGCCGACCAGCCCTGCGCCTTCTCGGCCTTCGCCCGTCACCTTCCCGGTCAGGCACCGTTCGGCGTGGTCGCCGGGGTCGACAAGGCGCTGGAGGCCATCGATGCGTTCCGCTTCTCCGTCGACGACCTCGTGACCCTCGCCACGATCGTCGACGACGCCACCGTGGAGCGGCTGCGGGAGTACCGCTTCCCCGGGTCGATCGAGGTGATCGACGACGGCGAGCTGTACTTCCCTGACGAACCGGTGCTGACGGTGATGGCCGGGTTCGCCGATGCCATCGTGGTCGAGACCCTGATCCTCGCCCACCTCAACGGGGCCAGCGGCGTGGCCACGGCGGCGGCGCGGATGCGGACCGCGGCCGGGACCCGTGGCCTGTCGGAGCAGGGCAGCCGCCGCGTCGATCCCCATGCCGCGGTCGAGGCCGCCCGGGCGGCGTGGATCGCCGGGTTCGACTCCTCGTCCAACCTCGCCGCCCGCGCCCGCTACGGCGTCCCGACCACGGGGACGGCCGCCCACTCGTGGACCCTCCTGCACGTCGACGACGAACAGGCCGCCTTCGAGGCCCAGCTCCGCACGCTCGGCCGAGGAACCACACTGCTGGTCGACACCTTCGACATCGTCGGAGGCATCGACCGGGCCATGGCGGCCGCCCGCTCGGTGTGCGGCGCCGCCGGTCCGGGTGCGGTCCGCATCGACAGCGGGGACCTGTGGACCCAGAGCCATGCCGCCCGGCGCCAGCTCGACGCGGGCGGTGCCACCGACACGCGCATCATGGCATCGGGCGAGATCGACGAGCGCGAGATCCGGCGGCTGACCGACGCACCCGTCGACGGGTTCGGTGTCGGGACCAACGTCGTCGGCGCCCCGTCACCGGGCTTCGTCTACAAGCTGGTCGCCACCGATCCGGGCGACGGCTGGACCTCGGTGGCCAAGACCTCGCCCGGCAAGGAGATGACCGGGGGCCGGCGGATCGTCGGTCGGCGCCACGGACGTCCCGAGACGATCCCGCTCCATCCCGACCGGGCCGCCGAAACCCTGAGCGAGCCCGGGCTCCGGGTGGTGACCCGGACCGCCGTCGTCGACGGGCACCGAACCCGCCGACCGGACCCGATCCAGGACGCAGCCAGAGCCCGTGATCGCCACCAGGCCGCCCGCCTCGAACATCGGGGCGCTGACGGACCGACCACCGCACCACCGATCGAGAGGAGCACCTCGTGACGACCGACACCGGGACCATCCGGCGCACCGCACTCGTGGTCGTCGATGCCCAGCACGACTTCACCGAGGGATGGGCGCTGCCCGTCGAAGGCGGGTGGAATGTCTGCCACCGCATCGCCGAGCTGCTCCATACCGCCGGCAGCCAGTTCGATGCGGTGTACGCCACCTACGACTGGCATCCCGACGACGCACCCTTCCACTTCGTCGCCGAGGGTGAGACCCCCGACTTCGAGGACATGTGGCCGCGCCACTGCGTGGCCGGCACCGACGGCGCGGCCAATCCCGCCGACCTCGATCGCGCCCTCGACGACCTCGGCGCGGTTCGCGTCTTCAAGGGCCAGCAGGCGCCTGCCTTCTCCGGCTTCGAGGCCCACGCCGCGGAGGACGGCTCGGGACCCAGCCTCGCCGACCTGCTCGACGATGCCGCCATCACCGATGTCGTGATCTGCGGCCTGGCCCTCGACTTCTGCGTCCGGTCCACCGCGCTCGACGCCGCCGAGTGGGCCCGTGACCGGGGCCGTACGGTCACGGTTCGACGGGACCTGACCGCCCCGGTGCACCCGTCCCGGACCAAGGCCGTCGTCGACGAGCTCGCCGCGGCGGGCATCGAGGTCACCGGACGATCGGCCGCCGCCGGCTCATGAGCTCCGGTTGCCCCCTGCCGTCGGCGGCCATCACCGTCGAGGTGGTCGTCCTCACCGTGCGGTCCGGTCGGCTGCACGCCCTGCTGGTCGAACGAGACACGGAGCCGCAATCGGGGCGATGGGCGCTGCCGAGTCGTCCCAAGCACGAGTCGGAGACGCTCGATCAGCTGGCGACGACCGCGATCGAGAGCGGTCTCGGTCTCGACGTCGACACCGGTCACCTCGAGCAGCTGGCCAGCTTCGGCGATCCCGGCCGCGACCCGCGTGGTCACGTGGTGTCGGTCGCCTACCTCGCCTTCGTCCCCGATGTCGGCGTGCCCGTCGGCGAAGGCCCGGTCACGGCCCGGTTCTGGGCCATCGAGGACCTGGCCGACGGCTACGGCCCGCCGCTCGCGTTCGATCACGCGGCGATCCTCGCCACCGCGGTCGAGCGGGCTCGGGCCAAGCTCGAATACACCACGCTGGCCACACGATTCGTCCCCGACCCGTTCACCATCGGCGATCTCTACGAGGTCTACCGAGCCGTCTGGGGGGTCGATCCGGGCGACAAGGCCAACTTCTCCCGCAAGGTCAAGACCACCGACGGGTTCCTGACCGAAACCGACCGCGCTGCCCCCAGCGTGGGCCGGGGCCGCCGATCGATGCTGTTCACCGCGGGGCCCGCCACCCACCTGCACCCACCGATCCTGCGACCGGTCGCCAACACACCCTGAGCACGTGCTGGCGCGCCGGCGATGGTCGCGAACGGCCTACTCGATGGGCATGCGGGCCATGAGGTCCGCCTTCTGCTCCTCGAAGTCCTCGAACTCGATCTTGTCGTCGTCGAATGCCTCGTGGAGCTTCGCCAGCTTCTCCATGATGACCTCGGCCGACTCGTGGGAGACGACGACGTCTTCGTCTTCTTCCTCGTCGTCGTCGGTGCCCTTCTCGAGGCGGGCTTCCCGCTTGGCCGCCGCCTTCGCCTTCTTGGCGCGGTCTCGTTCTCGCTTGGCGAAACTCGATCGTTGTGTAGCCATGGCTGGTATCCCTGAACGTTCTCACCGCACCCGAGTGGTACGGCGAAGAGGAGAGTGTACGGGGCCGACCCCCACCGACACAGACCAAGGGCGACCCCTCGCCGGCCTCCCGGGTGGAACATCGGTGCACCGAACAGCGTTCCGGACAGGGAACGCCCACCAGATGGAGCACGTGTGAAGGACTTCGATCTCGTCATCGTCGGCACCGGATCGGGCAATTCGATCCCATCCGAGCTCGACGACCTGGACATCGCCCTCGTGGAACGGGGCGTGTTCGGCGGCACCTGCATCAACCGGGGTTGCGTCCCGTCCAAGATGTTCGTCTACGCCGCCGACGTCGCCCTCCACGTCCGCGAGTCGCCGCGCTACCAGGTGCGGTCGTCGTTCGACGGCGTGGACTGGCCCGCACTCGTGGACCGGGTCTTCGGGCGCATCGATCCGATCTCCGTCGACGGGAAGCGCTACCGGGTGGAGGACTGCGACAACATCACCGTCTTCCCCGCCGAGGGCCGCTTCGTCGACCACAAGGTGCTCGAGGTCGGCGGGGAGCGGATCACGGCCGACCGGTTCATCCTGGGTGCCGGCGCTCGCCCCTACATCCCGGACATCCCCGGTCTGGCCGAGGTCGGCTTCCACACCTCCGACACCGTGATGCGTCTGCCCGCGCTGCCCGAGCGCCTGGCCATCATCGGTGGGGGCTACATCGCCACCGAGCTGGGTCACGTGTTCGAGGCGTTCGGGACGAGGGTCACCATCGTCAACCGCGGTCCACGCCTGCTCCGCTCGGAGGACGGTGACATCTCCCGCGCCTACACCGAGCTGGCAGCGCAACGCTTCGAGCTGCTGATGGAGACAGCGATCGACCGGGTCGAGCGCGGCGCCGACGGCACCATCAGGCTGTTCACGCGGTCGCGGAACCACGAGCAGGTGGTGGAGTGCGACGAAGTGCTCGTCGCCACCGGCCGGATCCCCAACAGCGACCACCTCGCGGTCGAGGCCACCGGGGTCCGAACCGACGCCGCGGGCCGGGTCATCGTCCACGACGACCTCCAGACCGATGTGAAGGGGATCTGGGCCTTCGGCGACCTGGCCAACCACTACCAGCTCAAGCACGTGGCCAACGCCGAGGCCAAGGTGGTGTTCCACAACGTGGTGCACCCCGACGATCCCTGGCTCATGGACTACTCGATCATCCCGCATGCCGTGTTCGGGAACCCCCAGGTGGCCTCGGTTGGCCTCACCGAGGAGGAGGCCGCCACCGACGGAGTTCCGTTCGTGTGCACGGTGAAGCCCTACGGCTCCACCGCCTATGGCTGGGCGATGGAGGACACCACCTCGTTCGTGAAGCTGGTGGCGCACGCCCAGACCCGCCGGCTGCTCGGCGCCCACATCCTCGGTCCGCAGGCGTCGACGCTGCTGCAGACCCTGATCCAGGGCATGCGCTTCGGCCAGACCGTCGACGAGATGGCCAGGGAGCAGATGTGGATCCATCCCGCCCTCACCGAGGTGCTGGAGAACGCCCTCCTCGACCTGTGACCTTCACCCACCCGGCTCGGTCACGAAATCGATGAGTCGTTCGACGGCGCCGACGAGGGGTGGGAACAGGTCGGCGTAGGTGCGCACGCCGGCGAGGAGCTCGCGCCAGAACTCGCCCGGGTGCTGGCCCTGGCGGCCGATGCGGGCGAGCACCCCCTCCTTCCAGGACTCTCCCATCGGCACGTCCGGCCAACGGTCGAGGCCGATCACCCCGGGCCGGATCCCCTCCCACACGTCGACGTAGGGCGTCCCGGTGATCAACACGTTCGGGTCGTCGATGGCTGCTGCGGCCCGGGACTCCTTGGAGCCCTCGACGAGGTGGTCGAGCAGCACGCCGAGACGCCGGGTGGGCCCGGGACGGAACCGGCGGATCACGGCAGCGAGATCGTCCATGCCGTCGAGGCGTTCGACGACGATGCCCTCGTGGCGGAGGTCGTCGCCCCAGATCCTCTCGACCAACTCGGCGTCGTGGACACCCTCGACCACGATGCGGCTGGCCCGGGCCACCCGGGCGTCGTGGTCGACGGCGATGGAGCCAGACGCCGAGATCCTGCGTCGGGGCGCCGGCGACGCCGATCCGAACACGGGATGGCAGACGATGCCGTCGATCACGAACTCGCCGGGACGCACGGTGAAGCTGTGCAGATTCCCCGACCGATCGCGAACCCGGATCTCGGAGTTGGCGAACGTCTCCACCGTCCCGACCGTGCCCGACGGCAGGTGGGTGATGGGCGTGCCGTGGACGGCACCGACCACGGGGTACCGGAGCGGCCGCGGGTCGAGATCGATCGGTTCCATCGTGCGGCGGGCCGGGCGTCTCACGCCGACCAGGCTACGGGGCGTCTCCCGGCCATTTCGGGAGGCTTGGTCAGGGCAAGAGCAGGCCCGAGGTCGACGCCGGCAGGAGACCGTCGGCGACGGCGCGCTCGAGCATGGCGTCCACGAACGGACCCAGGGCGGGCGCCTCGACTCCGATGGGCGCCAGCACCTCGCGCACCCGATCGGCGCCGACGCTCCAGCGGCGCCACGGCAGCCCGCCGGCACCGAGGTTGAGCAGGAACGGGGAGAGCCGATCGAAGACCCGTGCGAAGCGCGCCTCGGACGTGTCGCCGGACTCGTACTCCTCCCACGCCGTTCGCAGCCTCTCGCCCACGTCGTCGGGCAGCAGACCGAACAAGCGGTCGGCGGCGGCCTGCTCGCGCTCGGACTTGGAGTGGGTTGCCGTGACGTCGTAGATCCCGGTATCGCCCGCGTCGATCTCGACGATGTCGTGCACCAGCAGCAGCAGGATCACCCGGCCCACGTCGACCGCGCCGTCAGCGTGCTCGGCGAGCACGGCGGCCAGCATCGCCACGTGCCACGAGTGCTCGGCGGTGTTCTCCCGTCGGAGACCTTCGAGGATGAACGACTGTCGTTCCACCGTCTTCAGGCGGTCCAGCTCCTGGATGAACCCGATCTGGGACGCGAACCTCGGGCCGACGGTGTCGGTGGCCACCTCGAGGATCGTCTCGTCGTAGTCGGGCAGCTCGGCCGGCGGACGGCCGGGCCGGAACTCCAGCCGGTTGCCGAACGGATCGTCGACGTAGACCTGCGGACCGTCGGGACCATCCTCGCGGCGGGGGTGCACACCGGCCGACTCCAGCGTGGTCGCCACGCGGTCGAGATCGCTCACCGCGAACGCCGGATGCGCCTTCGTCGCGGGCACGAAATCGTCCTGGACGCCGAGGTGGATGCGCAGCGTGCCCCGCTCGAACCAGCATCCACCGCGGATGGCGAGCTCCACCGGCTTGGGCACCCTCGGGACGCCGAGCACCTCGCTGTAGAACCAGGT
The DNA here is from genome assembly GCA_963747745.1 of uncultured Acidimicrobiaceae bacterium. GTDB lineage: Bacteria > Actinomycetota > Acidimicrobiia > Acidimicrobiales > Salinilacustritrichaceae > Salinilacustrithrix. The sequence goes on along the minus strand of CAVVGJ010000019.1, from coordinate 175,131 downwards.
GGCGAGCTCCTCACCCCCTGGCGGCATGGCGAGTTGGACGTGGTCGATGGCGTCGAGCAACACGTCGTGGAGTCTCCCACGGAGGCTGGCGCCTGACACGCCGTCAGGTCCGTGGCAGGCTGCCGCCGTGGCGCTCTTCATCGCTCGGTACGACCTCCGCTGCCCCGCCGGGGCACCAGCGGATCGAGGCGAGCTCTACCGCGCCGCGCTGGACCAGGCGGCCTGGTGCGAGCGCCACGGCTTCGACATGCTCGTGCTGTCCGAGCACCACGGGGTCGACGACGGGTACCTCCCGTCGCCGTTGGTGCTGGCGTCGGCGATGGCGGCGGCCACCACCACCATCCCGATCATGATCTCTGCCCTGCTCGTCCCGCTGCACGACCCCGTCAGATTGGCCGAGGACATCGCCGTGCTCGACGTCATCTCCGGGGGACGGGTGCAGTACACCGCGGGGCTCGGCTACCGGCGCGAGGAGTACGAGCAGGCCGGCCTCGACTGGTCCGCCCGCGGTGCCCGCATGGAGCACTGCCTCGACACGCTGTTCCGGGCGTGGACGGGAGAACCCTTCGACTACGAGGGCCGCACCATCCGGGTCACGCCGACCCCGACGTCGCAGCCCCGCCCGATGATGTTCTACGGCGGTGGCTCCACGGCGGCGGCCAAGCGAGCGGCTCGGCTCGACATGCCGCTGTTCGCCCAGCACGGCGATCCGAGCGTCCCCCAGGCGTACCAGGACGAACGGGCCCGGCTCGGTCTCGACGCCGGGCTGGCCTTGGCGCCGCCCCAGCACGGGCCCGGCACGATCTTCGTGTCCCGCGACCCGGACCGCACCTGGGACCGCATCGGCGAGCAGTTGCTCTACGAGGCCACCGTGTACCACTCGTGGCAGCAGGGCGTGACCTCCGCGGTCCACGACACCTCCACCACGGTGGCCGAGATGCGGGAGGCGGGGATCTACGCGGTGATGACCCCCGACGAGTGCGTCGACTACGCCACCTCGATCGGGCCGCTGGACCCGGTGACCACCCACCCCCTCTGCGGCGGCATCGCCCCGGAGGTGTCCTGGGAGCACCTCGAGCTGCTGGGCAACGAGGTCATCCCGCGGCTGAAGGGGGACCGCTGAGCGGAACCGGCGCCGCCGAGCACAACGGGTCACGGCGACACGGTCTACGTTCCACGCGGTGAGCATCGACCTGTCCGCCGTTCACCACCACGTCGAGGCGGCCTGGTCGACCGACGTCGTCGACCGCCTGCACGAGTTCATCGCCATCCCCGACGTGTCCCCGACGTTCGACCGCGAGTGGAAGGCCAACGGCCACATCGACCGGGCCGTGGAACTGGTCCGCTCCTGGTGCGACTCGCGCCCCGTCGACGGCATGACGGTCGAGGTCCACGAGCTGGAGGGGCGTACGCCGGTCGTCCTGTGCGAGGTCCCGGCCCGCGGTGCGCGCGCCGACACCGTGGTGCTCTACGGCCACCTCGACAAGCAACCGGAGATGACGGGCTGGCGGGACGGTCTCGACCCGTGGGTGCCCGTCCTCGAGGGCGACCGTCTCTACGGCCGCGGCGGGGCCGACGACGGCTACGCCGTGTTCGCCGCGCTCACCGGCATCGAAGCCGTCCAGGCCGCGGACGGCGACCATGCCCGCATCGTGGTGCTCATCGAGGCCAGCGAGGAGTCCGGGAGTCCCGATCTGCCTGCCCACCTCGATGCGCTCGGCGACCGGCTCGGCGATGTGTCGCTGGTGATCGGGCTCGACTCGGGCGCCGCCACCTACGACCGGCTGTGGGTGACGACCTCGTTGCGCGGTGTGCTGGCGGGCCGGCTGCGGGTGGAGGTCCTCACCGAGGGGGTGCACAGCGGCTCGGCGGGTGGTGTGGTCCCGTCGTCGTTCCGGATCCTGCGCCGCCTGCTCGACCGGATCGAGGACCCCGACACCGGTCGGGTCCTCGTCGACGAGCTGTGGTGCCCGATCCCCGAGGAACGCCTGGCGCAGATCGATGCCAGCGCCGACGAGATCGTCGGCGACCTCGCCTTCCCCTACGCCGGCGCCACCGGGCCCGGCCCGCGCCGCGCCGCCGAGCTGCTCCGGGCGCGGACGTGGGAGCCGGCCATCGCCAACATCGCGGTCGACGGCTTCCCGCCAGCCGACCGTGCCGGCAACGTCCTGCGCCCCTTCACCGAGCTCACGATCGCAGCGCGACTCGCCCCCACCGCCGACCCGGCTGCGGCGGCACGCGCGCTCACGGAGCGGCTCACCGTCGATCCCCCGTACGGCGCGTCCGTCACCTTCGACGTGATCGCCGCCGAGCGAGGTTGGAACGCGCCGCCGACCGCCGCCTGGCTGCAGGCCGCGCTCGACGAGGCCTCCAGCGCGTTCTGGGGTCGCCCGTGCTCGGCCATGGGCGAGGGCGGGACCATCCCGTTCATGGCCATGCTCGGCGAGCGATTCCCCGATGCGCAGTTCCTCATCACCGGGGTCCTCGGGCCGGAGTCGAACGCGCACGGGCCGAACGAGTTCGTCCACCTCCCGATGGCCCGGAACATCGCCGCATCGGTCGCCCACGTCCTCGACGCCCACGCCCGCCGGGGGTGAGCGTCGGGTGACGGCGCCGCGGTGGGCCGACGAGGCGGCGCGCCTGCCCATTGCCGACGCCATCGCGCCCCTCCGGGAGGCCTTCCGGGCCGGAACGCGGGCGGTGCTCCACGCCCCGCCCGGTGCCGGCAAGACGACCATCGTCCCCCTGGCCCTGCTCGACGAGCCGTGGCGATCCGGCATCGTCCTCGTCCTCGAACCCCGCCGGCTTGCCGTGCGCTCGGCCGCCCATCGCCTGGCGAGCCTGCTCGGCGAGGCGCCCGGCGACCGGGTGGGATGGCGGATGCGCCAGGACACCAGGGTCTCGGCCCGGACCGTGATCGAGGTGATCACCGAGGGTGTCCTGACCCGGCGCCTCCAGCGAGACCCCGGCCTGGACGGTGTGTCGGCCGTCGTGTTCGACGAGTTCCACGAACGGAGCCTGGACGCCGATCTCGGGCTCGCCCTCACGCTCGAGGTGGCCGACGCCCTCCGGCCCGACCTCCGCGTGCTGGTCATGTCCGCCACGCTCGACACCGATCCGGTGGCGGCCCTGCTCGACGCCCCGGTCATCCGGTCGGAAGGGTTCATCCACCCGGTCGAGATCGTCCACATCGACACCGACCGGCGGGCCCGCATGGAGGGACCGGTGAGCGCCGCCATACGACGAAGCCTGTCGGCGCACCGCGGCGATGTGCTGGTGTTCCTGCCCGGCGCGGCGGAGATCGACCGCACCCGCCGGGCCATCGGCGATCCCGGGGGCGACGTCGACGTCCGGCCGTTGTACGGCGCCCTGTCGAATGCGGAGCAGGATGCGGCGATCGCGCCATCGCCCCCGGGGCGGCGCAAGGTGGTCCTCGCCACGTCGATCGCCGAGACCAGCTTGACGATCGAGGGGGTGACCGTGGTGGTCGACGCGGGCTGGCGCCGAACGGCACGTCTCGACGCCGGCAGTGGCATGACCCGCCTCGTGACCCTGCCGGTGACCCGAGCCGAGGCCGCCCAGCGAGCCGGGCGGGCGGGCCGACTCTCGCCCGGAACGGCGTACCGGCTGTGGAGCCGCGCCGAGGACGCCACGCTGCGGGCCCACCCCGAGCCCGAGATCGAGGTGGCCGATCTCACCTCGTTGGCCCTGGAGCTGGCCGCCTGGGGCGCGGGCGAGGACGACCTCGCCTTCCTCACCCCGCCCCCCGCCGCGCACCTGGCCGCAGCCCGCGACCTGCTGCGGGAGCTGGGCGCGATCGACGGATCACACGCCATCACCCCCCGGGGCCGGCGCATGGCCGATCTGCCGCTCCACCCCCGCCTGGCGCACCTGCTGCTCCGGGGCGCCGAGCTGGGCCATGGCGGGCTGGCGGCGGACGTCGCCGCCGTGCTCCATGAATCAGGGCTCCGTGGCCGACGCACTGACGTGGCGTCGCGGCTGTCGGCTCTGCGCCGGCCGTCCGATCGCCAGCGGGCGGCGGCCGGACGGGCCCGGGCCGACGCGACCCGCTGGCGGCAGCTCGTCGGCGCCGGCGGCCGACCCGGAGACGGCGCCGACGACGCCCTCGGGCTGGTGGTGTCGTTGGCCTACCCGGATCGCATCGGCATGGCGAGGGCCGGCCAGCGGGGAGAGTTCCTCCTCTCCGGTGGCCGCGGTGCCTTCGTCGACGAGACCGACCCGCTGGCGGCCAACACGTTCCTCGCGGTCGCCGACCTCGACGGCCGGGCCACCCGATCGCGCATCTACCTCGCCGCACCGTTGTCCGAGGAGGATGTCCGGCTCGCGGCCGGCGAGCAGATCGTCACCGACACCGAGGTCCGCTGGGACCGCCGCCAGGGTGGGGTCGTCGCCCGGCGCACGGAGCGCCTCGGCGCCCTCGAGCTCTCGAGCGCCCCCATCGACGATCCCGTCCCGGCCACGATGCAGGCCGCCCTGCTGGAGGGGATCCGGTCCGAGGGCGTGGACATCCTGGCCTGGGACGACGAGCTCCGGAGCCTGCAAGCCCGTCTCCAGTTCCTGCACCGGCACGCGCCGGCGACCTGGCCGGCGGTCGACGACGAGACCCTGCTCGACCAGGCGGAGGAGCGGATCGGCCCCTTCCTCGCCGGCATGCGACGCCGCCGTGATCTGCGCCGGATCGACGTCCGGGAGGTGCTGCTGCACGGGCTGACGTGGCGCCAGCGCCGCGAAGTCGAGCGGCTGGCCCCCCTCCGTCTGGAAGTGCCGAGCGGGAACCACCATCGGGTCGACTACTCCGGCGAGCACCCCGTGCTGGCGGTGAAGCTGCAGGAGCTGTTCGGTTCCACCGAGACGCCGCGCGTGGCCGGGGGTGAGGTCCCCGTGGTGCTCCACCTGCTCTCCCCCGCCGGCCGGCCCCTGCAGGTGACCCAGGACCTGGCCAGCTTCTGGGCCGGGGCCTACGCCGAGGTCCGAGCCGACATGCGGGGTCGCTACCCGAAGCACCCCTGGCCCGACGACCCCACCACGGCCGTGCCCACCGCCGGCACGAAACGCCGATCCTGACCCCGCGACCGGAACGACGTCACCGAGGTCGCGCCGCCCACCGCCCCCATCAGGCACCATGGCGAGATGTCGGCCGCCCCAGAGCACGGACCCGCTGAGCACGGAGTGAAGGCGATCCTGGCTGCGCTCTTCGCCAACCTCGGCATCGCGGTGGCGAAGTTCGTCGGGTTCCTGGTGACGAGGTCGTCGTCGTTGCTGGCCGAGGCGGTGCACTCGCTGGCCGACACCTCGAACCAGGCCTTGCTCCTCCTCGGCGGTCGGCGGGCGAAGATGGCACCAACGCCGACCCACCCGTTCGGGTTCGGACGCGAGCGGTACTTCTGGTCGTTCGTGGTGGCGCTGGTGCTGTTCGCGCTGGGTTCGGCCTTCGCCGTCGTGGAGGGCATCTCCAAGATCCGCCACCCCCACGAGGTCGACTCGCTCGGCGTCGGGGTCGGCATCCTCGTCCTCGCCATCGCGCTGGAGGGGTACTCGTTCCGCACCGCCGCCAAGGCCGCCCGCGCGGACAAGGGCGCGTCCAGTTGGTGGAGCTACATCCGCCGGTCGCGGTCGCCGGAGGTGCCGGTCGTGCTGTTGGAGGATTCCGGTGCGTTGGTGGGGCTCGCGCTCGCCCTGGCCGGTGTGGCGCTGGCCCAGCTCACCCACGACCCGGTCTGGGACGGCATCGGCACGGTCGGCATCGGTGTGCTGCTCGGCGTCATCGCCGTCGTCCTCGCCGTGGAGATGAAGAGCCTGCTGATCGGCGAGTCGGCGACCGAGGCCGCGCAGCAGGCGATCCGGGCGGCCATCGAGGGCCACACCGGTGTCGACGGCCTGATCCACATGCGCACGATGCACCTCGGTCCCGACGAGCTCCTCGTGGCGGCCAAGGTCGACTTCGGTCGATCGATCGACGTGGCGGCGCTGTCCGTCGCGGTCGACGAGGTGGAGGTGGCGATCCGGGCCGCGGTGCCGACCGCTCGGGTGATCTACCTGGAACCGGACATCCGGCGTCCGTCCTGAGCCCACGAGGGCCCGGTGCGAACCGACGGTGACGGCTCGATCGGTACGATGCGGTGGACCATGGATCTCGACGAAGCCGCCAGGAAGCAGCTGCAGTCGCTCGGCGAGTTCATCCGCGAGCGTCGCAAGGCCGCGGAGTACTCCTTGCGCGACCTCGCCGACAAGGCCAACGTCTCGAATCCGTACCTGAGCCAGATCGAGCGCGGCCTGCACACCCCGTCGGTGCGGGTCATCAAGGCGATCGCCACCGCGCTGAACGTGTCGGCGGAGTCGCTGCTGGTGCAGGCCGGTCTGCTCGAGGGTGCCGTCGAGGACGGCGATCGGCCCAGCGTCGAGGACGCCATCCGGGCCGACGCCCGTCTCAGCGACGACCAGAAGGCCGCCATCCTCGCCGTCTACCGCAGCTACATCGCCCAGAACGTCGCCAACGACTGAACGCGAAGGGCGGCGCCCAAAGGGCGCCGCCGACTTCACGGATTCTTTCGATTGCCGCGAGTTGTGAGGCTCGCCTGCGGCGAGTTGTGAGGCAAAGCCGAACAACTCGGGGAATCGGAGTCCCGTCAGGGGCGCGACGATTCACGCAGCCTTCGTGGTGGTCTTGGCCTTGGGCTTGGCCGCCTCACGGGTGAGGGGCTTGACGGCCTTGACGACGTTCTTGGCGAACTTCTCCTGGTTGGCCAGCAGCTTCTTCGAGAAGGCGAACTGGGTGTCGACGACCTCGGAGAGGGTGGGAACCTCGTCGAGGATCTCGAGCTTCGGGAGCTCGAAGGGCAGCTCGACGTCGGACACGCGGCCGTCGACGAAGTCGACTGCCTGCTTGACGTAGTCGAGCACCTGCTGCTGGACCTTCGTCATGGCCTCGAGGACCTTGTCCTCGTAATCGGTGACGGTGGTGATGACCTTGCTCATGGGAACTCCTCTGCTCGCTGGATTCGCCTGGCTGGCGGTGTCGTTCTCTCTAGTGCTAACTCTATCAAGCATCTGCTTGATACGCCATGTGGCATGGGTCACCGGTAACGGACATTCGTCAATCCCGATGAATTTGGTCGGGATTCCGAGGGCGCTCGTTATGCTCGCAGTCGTCCACCTGTCCGCCACAGCAAGGGGAGAACCCACATGGCCATCCGACTCGGAGACGAAGCGCCCGACTTCACCGCAGAGAGCACCGAAGGCACGATCCACTTCCACGACTGGAAGGGTGATTCGTGGGCGATCCTGTTCTCGCACCCGAAGGACTTCACGCCGGTCTGCACCACCGAGCTCGGCCGCGTCGCCGGCCTCAAGCCCGAGTTCGACAAGCGCAACGTGAAGGTGCTCGGCCTGTCGGTCGATCCGGTCGATTCCCACAACCAGTGGAAGGGCGACATCGCCGACGTCACCGGCAACGCGCTCAACTACCCGCTGTTGGCCGATCCCGATCACAAGGTCGCCGACCTCTACGACATGATCCACCCCAATGCCAACGACACCCTGACGGTGCGGTCGGTGTTCGTGATCGGCCCGGACAACAAGGTCAAGCTCACCCTGACCTACCCGGCGTCCACCGGGCGGAACTTCGACGAGGTCCTGCGGGTCATCGACAGCCTCCAGCTGACCGCCAATCACTCGGTGGCCACGCCGGCCGACTGGAAGCACGGTGACGACGTCATCATCTCGCCGTCCGTGTCCGACGAGGACGCCAAAGAGCGCTTCGGCGACTACGACGCCAAGAAGCCCTACCTCCGGCTCACCAAGCAGCCCTCGTAGGCAGCACCTAGGCCGACGCGGCGGCGACCCCGAGGGCATCGGACAGCAACGTCCGCCAGCCCTCGGCGGTCACGCCGAGCGCCGCCAGACGATCCTCAGCGATGCGCCGCACCGCCCCGGCATCGCGCTGGCGGCCCGACTCGGCGATGGCTGCGTCGGCGAGGCGGACGATGGCCTGCGCCAGCCGGTCGTCGGTGGCGTCGAGCATCGATGTCGTGTCGGCCAGGGCGCCACGGGCGTCGTCGACCCCGCCGATCCGCGCGCAGGCGAGGGCGCGGGCAATCCCGGCGTAGGCCAGATCGAGGTAGGTGTGGGTGTGGGTCTCGACGAGGTCGGCCGGCGCGAACGCGTCGGCGGCCGCGCCGGTCACCGCAGCCACCAAGGCACGGCCGGCATCGACGTAGCCCCGTTCCTCGGTCACGAGATCGATGGTCTCGGCCGCTGATGTGTGGTCACCCGACTGCAGCAGGTACAAGGCAAGGGCGACGAGGCGATCGGCACCGCCCAGCAGGTCGCCGCGCCGCACGTCCGCGGACTCTTCGACGATCTCGCGGCCGAGATCGAGGTCGCCGAGCTGCACGGCCGCGGTGAGCGCGGTGATCCGGGCGAACCCCACCCGGTCGAACGGAGTCGACGGACCCGCCGTCGAGGCTCGCACCTCGGCGAGCTCGGCCAGACCACCATCGATGTCACCGGCCATGAGCTGCGCCCGCGCCAGGCCGCAGCGGGCCTGCAGCACACCGAAGGCATCGTCGATCCCCTGGAACAGGTCCACCGCCCGCCGCAGGGTCTCGACCGCCTCGTCGACCCGGCCCGACCACAGCGCGATGGCTCCGGTGAGCACGACCATCATCGCCTCGCCCCACACCTCGCCGCGGTCGTGGGCGTCGCGGCCGACCGCTCGGGCCAGAGCCCCGGCCTCGTCGTTGTGGCCCTGGTGGAACCGCACCCAGGCGAGCAGGCCGCGCGACCACGTGATGCCGCCGGGGTCGCCCAACTCCTCGAAGGTGGCGATCGCCTGCGAGATGCGGGCGTCGGCCTCGTCGACCCGGCCGGACGTGTACGCCGACCACGACAGGTTCTGGTGGGCCCAGGCCGAACCACGTCGGTCGCCGATGCGGTCGAACCGCTCGAGCGCGGCCTCGAAGGCCTGGTCGGCGGCCACGTAGTCCCCGGCGAAGAGGTGGGTGAGCCCCTGCTGGCGCAGCGCTTCGGCCACGCCTCCCTCGTCGGCGGCCCCGGCGAAGCGGCGTTGCGCCTCCGACAGGAGGTCGATGGCGGTGTCGAAGTCGGTCCGCTGCTGATGGATCTCGCCCAGCACGAGCTGGGCGCGGGCGACGCCCACCTCATCGCCCCGATCGGCGGCCATCGCCAACGACTCGGTGGCGTCGTCCTCGGCGTCGTCGAGCTCGTAGCGGTCGGTGCGGGCCACGGCCCGGAGGTGGAGGAGGGCGTGCCGACGATCGTCGTCGGCGTCGAGCAGGTCGAGGGCGCGAGAGGTGAGCGCCACCGCCGGTGCGGGCAACGAGTCGGCGATGGCCCCTTCGGCCGCCCGGGTCAGCCAGGTGATGGCCCGTTCGCGGACGTCGCCCGGCACCCCGCCCACCCGGCCGATCTCGGCGGTCAGCTCGGCCGCGGCGGCATAGTGGCCGGCGATCTGATCGACGATGTACTCGTGTTCGGGGCTCTCGTTCTGCTCGATCCACACCGCGATGCCGGCGTGCGACCGGGCCCGGTCGGCCTTGGTGAGGGTCGAGTAGGCGACTTCGCGGATGACGTCGGACCGGAACGTGTAGGTGTCACCGTCGACGACGAGGAACTCCCGGGCGGCCAGGTTCTCGACGTGCGCCCGCGCCGCCTCGGCCTCGATGTTCCACTTCACCCCGGCCATGGTGACCAGGGCGCCGATCTTGCTGCGCTGGCCGAGCACGGCGGCGTCGTCGAGCATGTGACGATCGTCGGGTGTGAGGGCGTCGAGGCGGGCTGCGACCAGGCCCCGCAACGTGGACGGCAGTTCACCCGCCTCGGTGTCGAGCAGGGCATCGACGGTGTCGACGCCGGCCTCGGTGACCAGCGCGACCAGCTCCTCGAGGTAGAAGGGGTTGCCCCCGGCCCGGTCGACCAGCATCGACGCCAGCGACGGGTGGAGGGTGCCCTCGGTCAGGCTGTAGAGCAGTCGCCGGCTGGCCTCGGTCGAGAGCGGATCGAGGTGCAGCACCACCGAGTTCGCCGCCTCGGGCGTGGGATGCCAGTGGTCCCGCAGCGCTCGTCGAGCGGTGGTCAGCAGCACGAAGGGGCGCCGGGCCAGCCGGACGAGCAGGGTGTCGGCGAGGTCGAGCACCTCCTGATCGGCCCAGTGCAGGTCGGAGAGCACGACGACGAGCGGCTGACGGTGGGAGAACCCCTCGGCGAGCGCCACCACCGAGCGGATCGCCTCGTCGCGGGCCCGGGTGGCGTCGATGCCTCGCAGCGCTCCATCGTGACCCAGGAGGTGGTGCAGACCCGCCACGACCCGCTCGAGCTCGTCGAGGCGGTCGGACTCGGCCAGTGCCACTCGGGAGACCCGACGCAGGCTGGCGTCCACATCGGCCAGGGAAGCGTCGGGCGAGAGCGACGCCGCGGTGCGGATGGCGTCGGCGACCGGCCACCACACGTTGGCCTCGCCATAGGGGACGCAGCGACCCTCGAGCACCAGGGCGCCCAGTTCGTTCTCGGCGAAACCCGACGTCTCGGACGCCAGCCGGGACTTGCCCATCCCGGCCTCGCCGTGCACGATCAGCAGGGCGGCGCGGCACCGGTCGATGGCGGTGGCGGTCACGCTGGTGAGCAGGGCGAGCTCGGTCTCACGTCCGACGAGAGGTGCCCCCGACCGGCGGGGACGGTGACCGGGCGGGACGACGGCGGCGAGCGCGACCCAGGCCGCCACCGGGAGCTCCTTGCCCTTGGCCAGGACGGCATCGACCTCGCGGTACGACACGACATCGCGGGTGGCGGCGTGGGTCTCGGGCCCGACGAGCACGGTGCCCGGTTCGGCCGCGGTCTGCAGGCGGCTGGCCGTGTTCACGACATCGCCCATCGCGGTGTACTCGCGCCCGGCCCGCACCGCGCCGACCAGCACCTCGCCAGTGTTGATGCCGACGCGCATCTGGACGACGTGACCGACCTCGGCGGCGACCGTGGCGATGGTCTGCTGCATCCGGAGACCGGCGCGGACGGCACGCTCGGCGTCGTCCTCGTGGGCGATGGGAGCGCCGAACAGGGCGACGATGGCGTCGCCCACCACCTTGTCGACCCGCCCACCGAATGCCTCGATGTCGCGGGCCAGGCGGTCGAAGCAGCGATCGACCAGCGCCTTCACCTGCTCGGGATCCATGCGCTCGGTCAACGCGGTGAAGCCGACCAGGTCGGCGAACACGACGGTGGCGACCCGGCGCTGGTCGCCGACCACGACGAGCTCGTGCCCACAGGACGGGCAGAACCGCGCCGCGGCCGGCACCTCGGCTCGGCATTGCGGACACGTCACGGACGGCATTCTACGAGCGCACCGGATCGGACCGGGCCGAGATTGCTGCTCGGACCACAATTCGGCGACGAGGCTCCGGCCGTCCTCCTAGCCTCCCCGCATGACCGCACTCCCGTCAGCCCGCCCACTCGTCGCGGCCCGCACCATCGCGGCCACGAAGACGTACGGATCCGGGTCCACCGAGGTCACTGCGCTGCGTGGCGTCGACGTGGAGTTCACCGCCGGTCGCTTCACCGCCATCATGGGCCCGTCGGGTTCGGGCAAGTCGACGCTCATGCACTGCGTCGCCGGCCTCGACACCCTCACCAGCGGCACGGTGCTCATCGGCGACGGCGACGACGCCCTCGACATCACGACCTTGTCCGAGAAGGATCTCACCCGGCTGCGACGGGACCGGATCGGGTTCGTCTTCCAGGCCTTCAACCTCATCCCGACCCTGTCCGCGATCGAGAACATCACCCTTCCACTGGCGCTGGCGGGCCGTGAGCCCGACCAGGTATGGGTCGACCACGTGGTGGCGATCGTGGGGTTGGGCGACCGGCTCCGCCACCGTCCGTCGGAGCTGTCCGGTGGTCAACAACAACGGGTCGCCGTCGCTCGGGCCCTGGCCAGCCGGCCCGAGATCGTGTTCGCCGACGAGCCCACCGGCAACCTCGACTCGTCGACTTCGTCGGAGATCCTGACCTTCATGCGCCACGCGGTGGACGAGCTCGGCCAGACCATCGTGATGGTGACGCACGACCCGAACACGGCGGCGTACGCGCAACGGGTGCTCTTCCTGGAGGACGGCTCGATCGTCGACGAGATGGCCGATCCGTCCTCGGAGCGGGTCCTCGACCGGATGAAGCAGTTCGGCGACCACTCATGACGAGGCTGCGAGCGGGAGAGGCCTGATGCGCCGCGTCACGCTGCGCTCGATCTGGGAGCACAAGCGTCGGCTGGTCTCCACCGTCCTCGCCATCGTCCTGGGCGTGGCCTTCATGTCGGGCACGTTGGTGTTCGCCGACACCATCGACAAGGTCTTCGACGACCTCTTCGCCAACGTGAACGCCAGCATCGACGTGCGAGTCCAGGGCCAGAAGCTCTTCGACGGCGGCTTCGGCGGCAACGATGCCCGCCAGGAGCTCAGCACCGACCTCGTCGACGTCGTCGGCGGCGTCGACGGCATCGAGCACGTGGCCCCGTTCGTCCAGACCCTCGGCTTCGGCGCCATCAACCGCGTGCTCGGACCCGACGGCGACGCCCTGGGGTCGAGTCAGGGCCCGCCGACGTTGCTCGAGAGCTGGGTCGACGACACCGTGCTCAATCCGTACCGCATGGCGGATGGCCGACCACCCGCCGCCGACGACGAGGTGGCGCTCAACGTCGGGTCCGTCGACGACGCCGGGCTGTCGATCGGCGACACCGTCACGGTGGTATCGCAGCTGGGAACGAAGGAATACACCGTCGTCGGCACGTTCACCTTCGGCACGGCCAAGTCGGCCGCCGGCGCGGTCTCGGCCGACTTCACCCTCGCCGAGGCCCAGCGCATCGCCGGACTCGACGGCGCGGCGCAGGCCATCGTGGCCGCCGGCGACGGCTCCGTCGACGATGCCACGCTCGCGGCACGGGTGGACGACGCCCTCCCCGAGGAGGCCGAGGCCCTCACCGGCGCCCAGGCCGCGGCACAGAGCGCCAGCACCGTGCAGGAGAACTTCTCCTTCTTCCGGATCCTGCTCGTGGTGTTCGGCGTGATCGCCGTCGTGGTCGGCGCCTTCATCATCTTCAACACGTTCTCGATCCTCGTCGCCCAACGGACCCGCGAGCTGGCCCTGCTCCGGGCCATCGGCGCCAGCCGGCGCCAGGTCCTGGGATCGGTCCTCGTCGAGGCCACGCTGCTGGGGCTGGTGGCGTCGATCATCGGGTTGCTCGCCGGCGTCGGCCTGGCCACCGGAGTCACCGCCGCGTTCTCGGCCGCCGGCGCCGACCTTCCCACCACCGGCCTGGTCATCAGTTCGACCACGGTGGTGATCGCCTTCGCCGTCGGCCTCGGCATCACCCTGCTGGCTGCGGTGCTCCCGGCCGTGCAGGCCACCCGCGTCGCGCCCCTCGCCGCCCTGCGCGACGTGGCCGTCGACCGGTCGGAAGCATCGCGGCCCCGCATCATCATCGGCTCGCTCATCCTGCTGGTGGCGGCGGCCGGGATGTCGACGGCATGGCGCCAGCGCGACACCGACGCCATCCCCACCGTGGGGCTCGGGGCGTTCGCCCTCATCGTGGGGGCCATCGTGATCGGCCCGGCACTCGCCGCCCCCACCGTGCGCATCCTCGCCGGTGGGCTGCCGAGGTTGAAGGGGATCACCGGCCGGCTCGCCACCGAGAACGCGGCCCGCAGCCCCAAGCGCACGTCGGCCACCGCGTCGGCGCTGCTGATCGGCGTCGCCCTCATCGGCTTCATCACCATCTTCGCCGCCTCGGCCCGGCTCTCGGTCCGCAACGAGGTGGAACGAGGTTTCCGCGGCGACCTGATCGTGCAGGGCCAGACCGGTTTCGGCCCACCCACCGGCTTCCCACCCACGGTCGCCGACGAGCTGGCGCAGGTCGACGGGGTCAGGACCATCTCCCGGCTCGGGTTCACCCAGGCCCAGTTCCGGTTCCCCGACGGCGACACCAGCACGCAGTTCCTCCAGTCGTTCGATCCCGACACCGTCACGCAGGTGTTCGACGCCCGGATGGCCCAGGGCGCCATCACCGACCTCACGCCCGGCGGCATCGTCGTCGATGCCGGCATCGCCGACGACCGGGGGCTCCGGATCGGCGATCCCATCGAGGTGACCGGGCCAGGGGGCTCGAGCCAGGTGCTCACCATCCAGGCCATCTCCGACGACCTCACGCTGCTGGGGTTCGCGTCGGTGGACAACGCCACCTACGGCCAGCTGGTGAGCGAGCGCCAGCTGGTGCAGGTCATCGCCGTGCTCGACGATGGTGCCGACCTGGCGACGGTCAAGGCCCGGATGGAGGCCGTCGTGGCCGACCTGCCCGGCATCGTCGTCCTCGACCGCGAGGGGTTCATCGGCGACCTCGCCTCCCAGATCACCAGCTTCCTGACCCTGGTCAACGCCTTGCTGGCCCTCTCGGTCGTCATCGCCATGATCGGCATCGCCAACACGCTGTCGCTGTCGATCCACGAACGCACCCGCGAGCTGGGTCTGCTCCGCGCCGTGGGCATGACCAGGTCGCAGCTGCGCTCGGCGGTCCGCTGGGAAGCCGTCATCATCTCGCTGCTCGGGACGACGGTGGGGATCGGGATCGGCCTCCTGGTGAGCTGGGCGTTGGTCACCTCGCTCGGGAGCTTCGGCCTCTCGTCGTTCTCGCTCCCGATCCGCTCGCTGGCCATCGTGGTGCTCGCCGCCGCCGGACTCGGCGTCGTCGCCTCCATCCGCCCGGCCCGGCGAGCGGCCCGGCTCGACGTCCTCGACGCCATCGGCTTCGAGTAGCGGCGACCGCGCGCGGGAGCGCTCTGCCCGCTCAGTCGGGCGGTTGCGGACCCAGGTCGGCGAAGTCCCAGAACGCTCGCTGGGACGTGATCCGTCCGGCGTCGTCGAAGGTCATCACGTCGATGATGGCCATGCCGTTGATCTCGCCGCCGGTCTCCATCCGGGCGTCCATGGCGAACGCCGCCTCGTGGCCCGCCACCTTGATGTAGGGCGAGGGCGTCAGGGTGATGCGATCGGCGAGGCCGTGGGTGGCGTCCCAGAACGCCCCGATCGCCTCCTTGCCCTGCACGATGTCGGAACCGACGGGATCCTCGACCGTGGCACCGTCGGCGAACAGCTCGAGCCAACCGGCTCGGTCGTCACCGAACCGCTCGCAGTAGGCGGTGATGGTGGATCGGATGGTGGCAGCGTCCACGGTCATGGCGGAACGCTACCCGTCCTCCTGATCGGGTGGCTTCGGCGCGCCTGGCGGCATCCGTTCCCGGTCCCCCGACCGGGTCTGCAGGATGATGCGGGGCCCGCGGTCCCAGGTGAGGTAGTTCCACGCCCAGTTGACGAGCACCGAGACCCGGTTGCGGAACCCGATGAGCATCCACAGGTGCAGGACGAGCCAGGCCAACCACGCGATCGACCCGGTGAGCGGTGGAAGACCCGGGAGCTCGGTCACCGCGGCCCGCCGGCCGATGGTGGCCATGGTCCCCTTGTTCCGGTACCGGAACGGTTCGGTCGGTTCACCGGCGATGGTGTGGACGATGTTGACGGCCACGGCCCGCCCGGTCTGCATGGCGGCGGGCGCGAGCTGCGGGAGCGCCGAACCCTCGTTGTCGCCCACGACGGGCACCACGTGCGCGATGTCGCCGATCGCCCAACCACCGGGGTGCCCGGGGATGGAGAGGTCGTCGGCCACCACGATGCGTCCACCGGGTCCGAGCTCGACATCGAGGGATCGGGCCAGCGCGTTCGCCTTGACGCCCGCGGTCCAGATCAGCGTCTGCGTCGGGACGTGCTCGCCCCCCTCGAGGATCACGTGATCGGCCCCCACCGCCTCGACCGTGGTGGCGAGGCGCACATCGACGCCGCGGCGCCGGAGCGCGTCGATGGCGTGGCGGCGGCTGCGTTCCCGGAACGGTTGGAGCACCGAGTCGGCCATCTCGACCAGCACGACGCGGGCCCGGTCGATGCGCAGGTGGGGGAAGTCCTTGCGCAGGACCTGGTCGAACAGCTCGGCCATGGCGCCGGACAGCTCGACCCCGGTGGGGCCGGCGCCGACGAGTACGAACGTCAAGGCGCCCTGATCGATGAGCGACGGGTCACGGTCGGCGGCCTCGAACTGCTCGAGCACGCGGTTGCGGAGCCGGACCGCATCGTCGAGCGAGTACAGCGGGAAGGCATGCTCGGCGGCACCGTCGACGCCGAAGTAGTTGGTCGAGGAACCCGCGGCCACCACCAGGTGGTCGAAGGTCATCGGTTCCTGGTCCTCGATCAGCAGCGCGGACCGATCCCAGTCGACGCCGGTCACCCGACCGAGGTGGGCCTCGACGTTGGCTGCCTTCTGGAACACGCCCCGCACCGAGTGCGCCACGTCGGCGGCGTTCAGGCCGCTGGTGGCCACCTGGTACAGCAGGGGCAGGAAGGTGTGGAAGTTGTTCCGGTCGACGATGGTGACGTCGACGTCGTGGCCGGTGAGGTTGCGGGCCACGGCCAGGCCACCGAAGCCGGCGCCGATGACGACGACGTGCGGGCGGGAGCGGGCGAGCGGGTGCACTGTCATGTGAAACTAATCACGAAGTTCGTCTTCGGCAACCGATTCTCTGCCCGCAGGCGCGCGCTGGCACGTCGGGCACCAGTACGTCGATCGGGCCATCGGGCCCTGGCGGCGCATCCGGATCGGCGTACCGCAGCGGTGGCAGGGCTGGTCGCCCCGGCCGTACACCGCCAGTCCACCCTGGTAGGTCGTTCGGCGGGCCCGGTCGAGGTTGGCGCGGAGCAACCGATGCGCCGTGCGGTAGATCCGTTGCAGGCGGTCAGGTTCCACGGCGGTGGAGGCGGTGAAGGGGTCGAGGCCGTGGAGGAACAGCACCTCCGACTTGTAGACGTTCCCGATGCCGCTGGCGACGCGCTGGTCGAGGAGCAGGTCGGCGACCTGGGTTCCCGGCTCGGCCCGTGCCGTGGCGCGTGCGACGACGGTGTCGATGTCGGGATCGACGGCCGTGAGATCGGGACCGAGCGCGGCGAGCGCCCTCGGCTCGCCCGCCGACCGGCGGTAGGTCTCCACGACCGGGGCCTGGAAGCACACCGCCAGCCAGCCGCTGTCGGCCTCGACCACGGCCCGGGCGAGGTGGGCGGGCGCCCGCCACCGTTCCCCCGTCTCGTAGAGGTGCCACGATCCGGTCATGCGCATGTGCGTGCGCAGGGTGATCCCGTCGGCGAAGTGGACGAGGAGGTGCTTGCCCCTGGCCTCCACGTCCTCGATCAGCGTGCCGGTGGCGGGGCGATCGCCCACCAGTCGCGACGCGTCGAAGCGGACGAGTCGGTGGCCGGCGAGCGCAGGACGCATCCGGGCCGCGGCCCGGTGGATCGTGTCGCCCTCGGGCACCGTCAGCCTCCCTCGTCCTCGGGCTGGCCTCCGAAGAGGCCCAGGATCCGCCAGCCGACATCGGGGAACCCGGATGCATCCGCGGTCCGCGCCGAGGCCACGTTGTCCGGTGCGTGCAGGTACACGGGCACCGCGCCGTCGGCGAGCACCCGCCGGGCCGCCTGGGTCACCAGTCTGCGGGCGTAGCCGCGTCCGCGGTAGGCCTCCTCGGTGACGACCGCGACCTCGTGACCCCAAGCGTCGTGCTGCTTGCGACCCACTCCGGCGGCGACCGCGGGTCCGTGTGGACCGGCCTCGAACGCGACGAGCACGTCGCCGTTGAAGGGCCGGAGCCACTCGGGCAGCCGGGGGTCGTCGGCCGGCAGCCACGCGCCGGGGTCGTCTCCCGGTGTCGGTTCCCTCGACCAGCGGAAGATGCCGCTGCCGAACACCGCACCGGGTCGTTCGAGGATGGCGGCGAGGCGACTGCCGACGGTGGCGAGGTCGTCGCCGGCCGCGGCCACATCGTCCACGGCATCGGGCGGCACCGACAGCACGGTGCCGTGCGGAGTCGCCACGCCATTCACCGGCCGCACCTCGCCGTCCCATCCCGGCTCGACTCGCCTGACCGACCCCACGATGTGCAGCGGGCGCGGCGGAGGCCACACGCCGAGCCAGTCCTCGAGATGCGCGGTCAACCTCGGATCGACGTCGGCGGGATGCGGCACCGCGGGCACGATACCCAGACCCGTCGTCCGCGAACGCCCCACCTGACTCCGCCACTCCCCTCCGTTCTGGTCGGCCGACGCGCCACCCACAACGACCGACGACCCACCAGAACCGAGGTCCATCCGTTCTGGTCGGCCGACGCGCCACCCACAACGACCGACGACCCACCAGAACGGATTTGGGGCGCGGTCGGAGTCCGTCAGGGGTGACGGCGGGGAGGACGGTGGACCAGGCCCTTGTAGCCGTCGCGGTAGCCGGCGGCCTCGAGGGCATCACGCCACGGCGACTCGCCGACGGCGACGCCGTCGATCTTGCGGATCTCGAGGCTGCGGTAGCGGCCGGACTCGGCGAGCACCTTGATCGCTTCGGGCCAGTCGGGATGGTCGGCGGTGGTCGCGAAGGTCGAGACGCTGTGACCGCCTCGTTCGAGGTAGACGACCAGGGCGCCGTCGACCAGCACGACGTGGGCGCCGGCCTGCCGGGCGGGCCGGCCGGGCGAGTCGGGCCATGGCAGGGCGGCGCCGTAGGGCTGGGCCGGATCGGTGGCCGCCAGCACCACCACCCCTTCCACTTCCCCTTCTGGCGCCACATCGTGCGGTCGGCCACCGGAGAAGGTGGTGCCAGAACCGGTGGGGCGGGCGGCGCGCAGTCGATCGACCGCGCCGGGCAGGGCGAACTGGGCCGCACCGAGACCGGCGACGAAGTAGCCGCGCCGGATCTCCCCCCGTTCCTCGAGCGCCTTGAGCACCGGGTACACACCGGCGAAGCCGCCCTCGCTGCCCTCCCCCAGCGCCGCCTCACGGGTGAGCACGCCGTAGCGCTCGAGCAGCTGGCGGGCCTTGGCGTGGGCCGCCTCGGTGGGCGCCGGCGCCGGCTCCAGCAGCGGGGCCACCAGCGACCAGCGACCGGCGCCGGCTGGCGGACCGAGCCGGGACAGCCGGCCGGGGCGGGGCCGTCCCCGCCCTCGTGACGACGGGGAGCGGCGGGGCGTACCCAGGAGGAACGCTCGCAGCGGGACGAGCGAGTCGTTGGTGACGTAGCCGGCCCACACCAGGTCCCACAGGGCGGCGAGGACGGTGGCGTCGTCGTAGGCGCCTCCGGCGGCCCGGGCCGCGCCGACCAGGTCGGACCAGAACGACGCCCCCCGCGCACCGAGGTGTTCGAGCAGGGCGGCCTGGACGTCCCCCGCGGGGGCTTCGTCGAGTGTCGGCACCAGCAGCGCGGCCGAGTCCCGGAACAGCAGCCGCACCCGGCCATCGCGCGCCCCCAACGATCCGGCGCCGACCCAGACGACGTCGCCCGACGTGCACAGTTGGTCGAGTTCGCCGGCGCGGTACTCGCCGACCCGGGCCGGGAGCACGTCGGCCTCGAGCACCGAGGCGGGGATGGGCGCCCCCTGCAACTGGGCGATGACGTCGACCAGCGCATCGAGCCCGGCGCGGCGCGAGCCGATGTGGTGCCACTCGGGCAGGAAGCGGCCCAGCGCATCGGCGTCGACCGGTTCGACCTCCTTGCGCAGCGCGGCCAGCGACCGACGCCGCAGGGTGCGGAGCACCTCGGGGTCGGTCCATTCGCGGTCGTGACCCCCGGGCCGGAACTCACCCCGGACGAGGCGCTCTTGCGCCTCGAGCCGTTCGAGGGCCGGGATCACCCGGTCGACGGCCAGGCCGTAGCGGGTGGCCACCTCCGGAGACGTGAACGGTCCGTGCGTCCTTGCGTACCGGGCGACGAGGTCGGCCAGCGGATCGTCGACCGGATCGGTGAAGGCGGCGGGCAGCCCGACCGGGACGGCGACCCCCAGGGCATCGCGCAACCGGCCGGCATCCGCGGTGGCCGCCCACCGTTCCTCCCCGCCCACGCCGACCGCGTAGGCGCGGCGGGCGTCGACCAGCTCGTCGATCCACGCCTTGGCGCCGCCGTTCTCCGGGCCGTCGCTGCGCGCGTCGAGCTCGTCGAGGGTCAGGGGGCCCAGCACCCGCAACAGGTCGTGGCACTCGTCGACGTCGCGCGCTCGGCGACCGTCGACCAGCCGCTGCAGTTCGAGCTCGAGATCTGCGAGCACGTCGGGGTCGATCAGCTCGCGCAGCTCCTCGGAGCCGAGCAGCTCGCGGAGCAGGTCGCGGTCGAGCGCCAGCGCGGCGGCCCGTCGCTCGGCGAGCGGAGCGTCACCTTCGTACATGTAGACCGCGATCCAGCCGAAGATCAGCGACTGGGCCATGGGTGACGACTGATCGGTGTCGACCGGCACCAGCCGGATCCGCCGGCTGCGGATGTCGCCCAGCACCTGCTGCAGGGCCGGCACGTCGAACACATCGGTGATGCACTCGCGTGTGGTCTCGAGCAGGATCGGGAAGGTCGGGTACTTGCTCGCCACCTTCAGCAGGTCGGCGGCCCGCTGGCGCTGCTGCCACAACGGCTGGCGGCGGTCCGGCCGGCGCCGCGGGAGCAGCAGCGCTCGCCCGGCGCACTCGCGGAAGCGGGAGGCGAACATGGCCGTGTTGGGCAACTGGCCCAGGACGATGTCCTCGATGTCCTCGGGCGCGATGGCGAGCTCGTCCAGGGGAAGGTCGTCGACGGACTCGGGCAGACGCAGCACGATCCCGTCGTCGGACCAGATCATCTCGACCTCGACACCCCACCGCTCCCCCAGGGCCACCTGCAGCGCCATGGCCCAGGGTGCGTGCACCTGCGCACCGAACGGCGACAGGATGCACACCCGCCAGTCGCCGATCTCGTCACGGAAGCGCTCGACCACGATGGTGCGGTCGTCGGGCACGACACCGGTGGCCGCGGCCTGATCGTCGAGGAAGGCCACCAGGTTGCGCGCCGCCCGTTCATCGAGGCCGTGCTGCTCGCGCAAGGTGGCCACCGGATCCGGGTGCCGCGAGCGGTCACGGATCTCGCGGGTGAACTCGCCGATGGCCCGACCCAGCTCCAGCGGCCGTCCCGGGCCGTCGCCGTGCCAGAACGGCATCTTGCCCGGCATCCCCGGGGCCGGCGTGACGATCACCCGCTCGAAGGTGATCTCCTCGATCCGCCACGTCGACGCGCCGAGCAGGAACGTCTCACCCGCACGCGACTCGTACACCATCTCCTCGTCGAGCTCGCCCACACGGGTGCCGTCGGGGAGGAACACGCCGAACAGGCCCCGATCGGGGATCGTGCCGGGGTTGGTGACCGCCAGTCGCTGGGCACCGGCCCGGCCCCGCACCGTCCCGGAAAATCGCTGCGGATGACGATCGGTTTCCGATCGTGATCCTCGGCGATCTTCCACGGGGGGCCCGGGGGGCACGGCGGCGCGGTCCCAGACGATGCGGGGACGGAGCTCGCTGAACTCCTCGGACGGGTACCGGCCGGCGAGGAGATCGAGGCAGGCGTAGAGGACGTCGTCGGACAGCGTGGCGAAGGGCGCGGCCCGGCGGATCATCCGGGCCAGGTCGTCGACGCGCCACTCGTCCAGCGCGCAGGCGGCCACGATCTGCTGGCACAGCACGTCGAGCGGGTTGCGGGGGTAGTGCGTGGTCTCGATGAGCCCGTCGTGCATGCGCTTGACGACCACGGCCGCTTCGAGGAGGTCCTGACGGTGCTTGGGGAACAGCTTGCCCCGACTCGGTTCACCAACCTGGTGGCCGGCCCGGCCGATCCGTTGGAGCCCCGACGACACGCTGCCCGGCGACTCGACCTGGATGACGAGGTCGACCGCGCCCATGTCGATGCCCAGTTCCAACGACGACGTCGCCACCAGGCCCTTGAGCCGGCCCGACTTGAGCTCGTCCTCGATCTGGAGCCGTCGCTCCCGGGAGATCGAACCGTGATGCGCCTTGACGAGCTCATGGCTCACTCCGCTCTGTATCATGGCTCACTCCGCCTCGGTCCCCTGCGGGACCTTCGGGCGTCGTTTCGCTGTCGCCTGCTCGCTGGCGCTCCCGACGGCGACCTGGCTCGTCGTCGTGGTGCCTCTCTTCGCCTGGTGTCGGCGCGTGCTGCACATGGCCGGTGCCCACGGCCGCGGCGCCGACGTCTTCTTCGTCGTGGGCCAGCTCGTTGAGCCGGGTGGCCAGGCGCTCGGCCAGGCGCCGGGCGTTCACGAAGATCAACGTGGAGTTGTGCTGCTGCACCAGCTCGAGCAGCCGGGGGTGCATCGACGGCCAGATGCTGCGGCGCACCGGGCCGGACGCGGCCGGACCGCTCACGGGTTCCTCGATGACCTGGCCCAGCTCGCCCATGTCGTCGACCGGGACCACCACCTCCACGTCGAGCTCTTTGCGCACGCCGGCGTCGACGATGGACACTGGGTTCCACGACCCGTCGCGCTTGCCGCCCAGAAAAGCAGCGATCTCCTCGAGGGGTCGCTGGGTGGCCGAGAGGCCGATGCGCTGGGGCGGCGTCCCTCCGTTGGCCGTGATCCACTCGACCAGGCGTTCGAGGGACAGGGCGAGGTGGGAGCCGCGCTTGGTTCGCGCCACCGAGTGGATCTCGTCGATGATCACCGCTTCCACGCCCTGCAACGTCTCACGGGCCGCCGACGTCAGCAGGAGATACAGCGACTCGGGGGTGGTGATGAGGATGTCGGGCGGGTGCCGGACCAGCCTGCGCCGCTCGTCGGCCGGCGTGTCGCCGGTGCGCAGACCCACCACGGGCTCGTGGTAGTCGAGGCCGAGGCGGTCAGCCGCGAGGCGGATGCCCTGGATGGGAGCCCGCAGGTTCTTCTCGACATCGACCGCCAGCGCCCGCAGCGGCGAGAGGTAGAGGACGCGGGTGCGGTGCGTGCGTTCCTCCGGCGGCGGTGAGGAGGTGAGCCGGTCGATCGCCCACAGGAAGGCGGCCAGCGTCTTGCCGCTGCCGGTGGGGGCGAGGATCAGGGTGTGGTCCCCCCCGGCGATGGCGGGCCAGCCCTGCTCCTGGGGTGGGGTCGGGGCCGGGAACGACGTCTCGAACCAGGCGCGCACCGCGGGCGAGAACTGCTCGAGCGCGGCGGAACCTGCCATCGGCGGAACGGTATCGGCACGCCGTGACGACGGCTCCCCGTGTCAGCGGCGCGCTCCGCCGACCTCCTCGGAGGTCACGGTGTGCGCGGCGACACCGGCCTCGTCGAAGTGCACCGGCTTGAGCTGTCCGGTCGAGAACAGCTCGGTCTGGTCGGAGAAGAACGGTGACGTGGGATCACCGGTCTCGCCGTAGGTCAACAGGCTCTCGGCCACCGGACCCTGGGCGGTGAACTCGATCACGTACACGAAGCTGGTGCCGTTGGCGACGGGATACCCGATGGTGGTCAGCCCCGACCCCTCGATCGGATCGCCCCGGTCGATGTTCGCCTCGGTGGTGGTGCCGTTGGTCCCCGGACCGACCACGTTGGTGACGCCACCCCACTCGGTGCCGCCGGGCACCGGGATCCGCTGGCCAGCGCGCAACGCGACCTGGACCTGACCGAGTGGGACGTCGAGGGGAACGCCGGCGGCGTCCAGGCTGGCGATCGCGCCGCGCAGCGCATCGAGCACCGGGTCGGTCCCGTCCGCGGCGGGTGGGGCGAGGCCCGAGGGCGTGCCGACGGGATCGGCTGGATCGAACGGGACGGCGTACAGAGGACCGGCGTCGGCGAAGGCAGATCGGTCGAAGGAGGTGATGAACTCCCGCCACAGCACGGCGCCACGGCTGCTGACGTCGACGTGGCGATCCCAGTTCGCCAGCACGTCGCACGCCGCTCCCAGCGATGCGCCGCGGCAGCGTCGGACCACGGCGTCGACCAGTTGCTCGGCGGTGAAGACGCGGTCGGAGAAGACCGACGCGGCCAGCTCGTCGAGGGTGTAGAGCCCGTCGGGTCCGCTGTCGCCACCGGCGGCCGCCAACTGGGTGGCGTTCATGCGGGTGCGGGGCGACACCGGCTGCGGCGCCGAGCCGAACACCGGTGAGGGCAGCACCTGCAGCTGGGCCGGGTTGGCCATCCAATACGAGTTGTTGGAGTTGAACAGGAAGTCGGACCGCTCGAGCTGGGGCTGGTGGTCGAAGGGCACGAGTCCGGGATCGCGAGCACCCGGTGCATCGACCCACTCGAACAACGGGTCGCTGCCGTCGAGCAGGATGACGCCGTTGTCGAAGGCCACCTTGGTGACGACATCGTCCTGCACCTTCTGCTTCCATGCCCCGATCGCCTCGGGCGACAGGTTCGGAGCCGCCGAGGTGTCCGCGTACCAGATGCGCCCGTCGGCAGAGGCGGCGATGGTGTTGACCCACGGGATGCCGTTGATGTCGCGGTGGGCGGCGATGAAGTCGTCCATCGACGTGGCGGTGTTCATGGCGAAGAACTGCGGGATGATCTCGTCGTCGTCGGCGTTGGCATCTCGGAACGTGAGGACGCGATCGGTGGTCCAGCCCACGCCCGGGAAGTCGATGACCGGGCCGTAGTGGCTGAACCAGACGGTGTGATCCACCGGCGAGACCGTGCCGTCGTCACCTCGGACGTCGATGGTGACGTCGACCGGCTCCAGGTCACGGACCTGGTCGCCGTAGTGGTACGAGGTGGGCTCGCCGTCGACGAGGTCGAGGGAGTAGGCGGTGAACCGGCTCCCGGCCGACACCGTGTGCGTCCAGGCCACATCCTTGGTGAAGCCGATGTTGACCGCCGGTGACCCCAGCAACGAGGCGCCGTAGACGTCGATGGTGCCGGGCACGGTGAGGTGCACCTCGTAGAAGCGGAGGGCGCCCTGCCAGGGGAAGTGCGGGTTGCCCGCCAGCATCGTGGTGCCATCGACGGTCCGGTCGGGTCCGATGGCCCAGCCGTTGCTGGCCAGCTGCGCCGGGTCGGTGGCCACCGTCACCCACGCCGCGGCCTGCTCGTCGCTCGTCGGCGGCGAACCGTCGATCGGCGCGACCACGGTCTCGGGCGGCGTGGCCGAGAAGATGTAGTCGATGAGGGGGTCGACGCTGGCCCGCAGGCTGAGGACCTTGTAGTACGCGGACAGGTCGTACTCGTCGATCGGACGGACCCACGGCGCGCCAGCGCAGTAGCCCGGCACGTTGTCCACGCCGGTCTCCTCGAGGTAGGCGTCGTACCCGGCGGCGTAGCCACGGATCACGTCCTGGATCTGTGCGGGCTGGGCGTCGAACTCGCGATGGGCGGCGCCGGTGATGTCGAGCGCGGCGTACACCGTGTCCTGCGCCAAGTAGTCGCGGCCGTGGAAGCTCGCCGCCTCGCTGTTGGCCTGCACGATGACATCGGCCAACGAACAGAGCTGGTCCTCGGCGAAGGCGTAGCCGTATCCGAAGCCCAGGCTGCCCAGGTCGTCGGCCGTGATGTGGGGCACGTTGTGCTCGGTCCGGCGGATGGTGGCGGCGTAGTCGCCTGATGCTGTCACCTGACCGTCGGGCGAGGTGGTCGGGGCCGTGGCGTCGCCGCTGACGGGTGTCGTGCCGGAACCACCCGACGAGCAGGCCCCGACGAGCACGGCCGGCGCCAGGAACAGGGCCGCGAATCGGGGACGCATCGACCGGCGAACGTAGCCGCCGTGGTTCCCGCCTGCTGGCCTGGCGGCACAGCCCGGATACGGTCGGAACGACCACCGAGCCACTCGAGCGAGACGAGACCCCCCATGGCCTGGACCCAAGCCGACATCCCCGACCTCCAGGGACGCATCGCCGTCGTCACCGGCGCCAACGGCGGTCTCGGCCTGGAGACGGCCGAGGCGCTCGCCGGCCACGGCGCCCACGTGGTCATGGCGGCACGCAACCAGTCCAAGGCCGCCGACGCGGAGGCCCGGATCAGCGCGCGGTTCCCCGATGCATCGCTGGAGCTGGTCCCCCTCGACCTCGCCGACCAGGCGTCGGTGCAGGCAGCGGCCGCCACCATCGCCGCCGCCCATCCCGTGATCGACCTGCTGGTGAACAACGCCGGTCTGATGGCGATGCCCGAGCGCGCCACCGCCGACGGCTACGAGATGCAGTTCGGGGTCAACCACCTCGGTCACTGGACGTTCACGGCCGCACTGCTGCCCACGCTGCTACGAGCCGACGCCGACGGTAGGGACGTCCGGATCGTGACCGTGACGAGCGTGGCCCGCTTCCTGGGGCACACGGTCGATCCCGACAACCCCCACCTGCGGGGGCGGTACAACGCGTGGGGTTCCTACGGGCAGGCCAAGCTGGCCAACTACCACTTCGGCCTCGGTCTCCAGCGCCGCTTCGACGCGGCCGGCGTGGGCGTGAAGAGCCTGCTCGCCCATCCCGGGCTGTCCCACACCGATCTGCAGTCGCATACGGCCGAGGAAGGCGGTGGCGGTCTGCTGGGCGCCATCTCCGACAAGCTGGCCGCCGTCGCCGGCATGCGGCCGGCGCAGGGGGCCCGCATGCAGCTCCGGGCGGCCACCGATCCACGCGCCTCGGGCGGCGAGCTGTACGGGCCGGCCTTCGTCAGCAACGGCCCGGCGGTGAAGCGGCCGGTGCTTCGCCTCTACGGCATGGACGAGGCCATCGAGACCCTGTGGACGGTGTCCGAGCGCGAGACCGGTGTGGCCATCGACGTGGCGGCCGCCAAGGCGGCGCTCGACGGGTGAGCCCGGCTCGCGAGGACGTCGAAGGGTTTCACGCCAGGATCGACTCGATGATCTGCGCCACGCCGTCCTCGGCATGGTGGGGTGCCTCGGCGTCGGCCACCTCGGTGAGGGCCGGGTTGGCATTGGCCATGGCATAACCGGTTCCCGCCCACTCGAGCATGGCGATGTCGTTGCGGTTGTCGCCGAAGGCCACCACGTCGGCCGCCGCGATGCCGAGTCCGTGGCAGAGAACCTGCAGCCCCTTGGCCTTGTGGACGCCGGCGCCGGTGACCTCGACGAACGAGATGCCCGATGCCGTGGTCTCGACGTCGTCGGGCATGTGCGGGCGCAGGAGCTCGTAGAGCTCCTCCTCGCCGATGCCACGAGCGCTCACCAGCAACTTGAGCACCTCGGCCGGGGGATCGTCGATCGGCAGCCGGTCGACGCGTTCGTGACCGTCGCGGAGCTCGATCGCCCGGTTGTGGGCGAGGAAGGTCTCGTCCCAACCGAAGCGACCATCGGCCAGCTCCCACCCCATCCCCACGTCGTCGAGGGCGGTGTGGATCGCCAACGCGGCGCGGGCGAGCGCGTCGCGGTCGATGGGGTCGCACCGGAGGATGTCCCCGGTCATCCGATCGAACGTCAGCGCTCCGTTCGAGCACACCGCCTGCTCGATGACGGCCGTCGGAGCGAGGACCTGGATCGCCGATTGCCAGCCCCGGCCCGTGGCCGCCACGACCGGCACGCCCGAGGCGCGGGCGAGCTGCAGGGCGGCAACGGTCCGCTCCGACAGGACCGCGTCGGGACCGAGGAGGGTGCCGTCGAGGTCGGTGGCGATGAGGCGGACCACGCCCGTCAGGTCGAGGCCAGCAGGGCCCGGGTGGAGGCGATCTCGTCGGGGTTGCCGCCCATGACCACCGCGGTGAAGTCGGTGGCGCCGGACGCCTCGACCGCAGCGATGCCGTCGCGGACCTCGGCTTCGCTGCCGACCAGCGAGAGGTCTTCGAGGCCGTGGATGCCCTCGATGTCGAGCATGGCCCGGTAGCTGGGCAGCTCGGCGTAGTTGGCCAGGATGGCGCCGATGAACTCCCGCGCCTTCGCCGGCTCGTCGGTGACCCAGCACGGGATGCTGCACACGATCGACGGCGCGGGCCGCCCCGCGTCCGACGCGGCCTCGTTGATGCGGGGCGCGATGTGCTGCTCGATCGTCCTGGGCCCGACGCACCACAGGATGGTTCCGTCGGTGCGGTGACCGGCGATCCGCAACATCTGGTCGCCCAGGGCGGCGAGCATCACCTTCGGCGGGGCGTCCGTGGGGCGGGCCATCTCGGCATCGAGGCTCCAGACCTCACCCTGGAAGGAGACCTTGCCCTCGGTCAGGAGCGGACCCAGGACCTCGAGGTAGTCGAGCATGTGCCGGATCGGCTTCTCCCACGTCATGTGGAGGCGGTCCTCGACCGCTGGCTTGTGCGAGAGCCCGATGCCGAGCACCAGGCGACCACCGACCTGGTGCTGGGTGGTGAGGGCGCGGGCCGCGAGCGCCATCGGATGCTGCGTCCAGGTGGGGACGACCGCGGTGCCGACCTCGATCGCCGACGTGGTCGATCCTGCCGCGCCGAGCACGCCGAGCGAGTCGACCAGCCCGGTCTGGGCCAGCCAGTACGACGAGAAGCCCTCGGTCTCCGCAGTCGTGATGTCGGCGGTGATCCGGCCGATGTCGGCATTGACGAGGAGGCTGGAGCCGTTGATTCCGATGCGCATGCGACGACCCTACGGCCGTGACGGGACGATGCCTCGGTGCGCCATGCTCCGCTCCACCGGCGCGCTCTCAGATGAGCGCTTCGACGACGAAGGGACCGTCGGTCGCCAGTCCACGCTCGAGCCCGGACCGGAACTCGTCGAGCGTGGTGGCCTGCATCCCGTCGACACCGAAGCCACGGGCGAGCGAGATCCAGTCCAGGTAGGGGTTTCCCAGATCGGTGAGCGACACCGCCTGCGGGCCAGGGTCGTCGTTGCCCGTGCGGTGCATCTCCATCTGCAGGATCCGGTACGCACGGTTGGCGCACACGACCACCGTGACGTCGAGCCCCTCGCGGGCCATGGTCCACAGCGACTGGACCGTGTACAGGCCGGAGCCGTCGGCCTGGAGCGCGATCACCTTGCGGTCGGGGGCGGCGACGGCCGCACCGACCGCGCACGGCAGGCCCTGGCCGATGGCGCCGCCGGTCAGGGAGAACGCCTCGTGTGGGGCCGCCCCACCCGACGCGATCGCCCAGCCCAGCCCCGAGGTCGCCGCCTCGTTCACCACGATGGCGCCCTCGGGCTGGGTGGCGGCGACCATCGCCCCCATCGTGAACATGTCGAGGTCGCCGGTCGGCACCTCGGCCGGGTCGACCGCGGGCGCCGATGCGCTGGTCCGAAGTTCCATGACCTCGGCGATGGCGTCGAGAGCGAGGTGGCCGCGCACCCCTGGTCCGGCCGCCTCGATCACCTCGCAGTCGTCGGGGACGAGGCTGCTCCGGCCGACGCGCTGGTAGCCGAAGAAGGCCACGGGCGAGCGGGTGCCCGCCACGATGAGGGTCTGGATCCCGTCGAGAGCGTCGAGGCCCTGCTCGGGGAAATATGGGAGCGCGTCGAAGCGCGGCCGACCGCGCCCCTGCTCGACCACGGCTGGGAAGGTGTCGAGCCAGACCGCGCAACCGGTGGCGTCCGTGATCCGCTGGGCCGCGTCGAGCTCGGCGTCGCGCACGGTGCCACCGAGCAGCAGCGCCACGCCTTCGCCTCGTTGCAGGGCTGCGGCCGCGGCGCCGACGGCGTCGGCATCGATGGGGTCGACATCGGGATCGAGCGAACCGACGTCGTGGAGGTCGGCCTGACCCCACGCCACGTCCTGCGGAACGATCAGCGTGGCCACCCCCGACGGCGGGCCCACCGACGCCGCGATGGCGTCCTGCATGCTCGAGCCCATGTGGGCCGAGGACGGAACCGACTCGACGTACCGCGACACGACCCAGGCGAGGGACTCGATGTCGGAGGTGAGGGGTGCGTCGGCGCCGCGGTGCCAGCTGGCATGGTCACCGACGAGATTCACCACGGGCGTGTGGGCCCGGCGAGCGTTGTGGAGGTTGGCGATGCCGTTCGCGAACCCGGGGCCGAGGTGGAGCAACGTGAGCGCGGGACGCCCCGTGACGCGGCCGTAGCCGTCGGCGGCACCGGTGACCACGCCTTCGAACAGGCCGAGGACCCCGCGCATGCCCGGCACGGTGTCGAGGGCGGCCACCAGCTCCATCTCGGTGGTCCCGGGGTTGGCGAAGCACACGTCGACCCCCATGCCGACTGCGGTGCGCAGTGCGAGCTCGGCTCCGTTCACGCTGTCTCCCTCTGGGTCGTCTGGCTCACGTCATGCGTCGGGGGGCGTCTTCGACGTCGTAGCCGCCCGCCTCGAGCTCGGCACGAAGGCGGTCAGCGGCCTGCCGGTCCCTGGTCTCGATCAGCAACTCGATCTCGGTGACCCGGGCCGACTGCACCCCGAACTCGCGGTGGTGCCAGAGGTCGACGATGTTCCCGCCGGCGCGCCCCACCGCGGCAGTGAGCGCCCCCAGCGCCCCGGGAGCGTCGGGAACGTCGATGACGAGGCGGCACAGCCGGCCGGTGCGGGCCAGACCGCGCATGATCACCGAGGACAGCAGGCGCAGGTCGATGTTGGCACCGGACAGGATCAGCCCGACGGTCCGGCCCGCGAAGCGGTCGGGCTCGGTCAGCAGCGCGGCCAACGGCGCGGCGCCGGCGCCCTCGCTGACGATCTTCTCGACCTCGAGGTACCAGACCACGGCCTCCTCGATGGCCCGCTCGGGGACGGCGACGATGTCGGTGGCGAGGGCGGAGATGATCTCGGTGGTGAGCACGCCGGGGGCCTTCACGGCGATGCCCTCGGCGATGGTGGGCCCCCACTTCTGCGGCGGATCGGTCACCGGCCGACCGGTGGCGCGGATCATCTCCGGATACAGCTCGGACTGCACGCCGATGAGCTCGGTCTCGGGCGCGAGGGCTCGGGCCGCCACGCAGCAGCCGGCGAAGAGCCCGCCGCCCCCCACCGGCACCACCAGGGCATCGAGTGGTGGTCCGTCGGCCAGCACCTCGAGGGCACAGGTGCCCTGCCCGGCGATGATGGCGGCGTCGTCGTAGGGCGGGATGAAGGTCGAGCCCTCCTCGGCCGAGATGCGTCGAGCCACCGTGGCCGCGTCCTCGAGCGTGGCCCCCTCGACGACGACGGTGGCGCCGTTGTCCTCCGTGCGGCTGATCTTGTTGTCGGGCGTTCCCTCGGGCATCACGATGGTGGACGAGATCGACAGCAGGGTGGCGTGGTGGGCCACGGCCTGGGCGTGGTTGCCGGCTGACATGGCGACCACGCCGAGTCGGCGCTCGTCCTCGTCGAGGGCGAGCAGGCGGTTCCGCGCCCCCCGCTCCTTGAACGACGCCGTGTACTGGAGGTTCTCGAACTTGACCCACACCTCGGCACCGGTGATGGCCGAGAGGGTGTGCGAACGGGTGGTCGGTGTGCGCAGCACCGCACCGGCGATGGCGGACGCGGCGGCCTGCACATCGTCGATCGTCACGGGGAGACGAGCGTGCTGCACGATCGCATCGTGACACGCCCGGAGCCGGGCGACACGGACGACCGGGTGGAGAGGACCCGCCCCTAGGATGAATGGCGTGACGGCCTACCAGACCCCGGAATGGCATCCCGCCTTCGAGGAGTACTGCGAGGCGATCTGGGAACTGGCCGAGGACGACATCGCCGTCATCCAGGCCCGCATCGCCGATCGGCTCGACGTGTCGCGTCCCGCCGTCTCCGAGATGATGCGCAAGCTCGACGCCGAGGGTCTGGTCAGCACGAAGGGCACCAAGATCGCGCTCACCGTCGAAGGCCAGGGGCTCGCCGAGCGCACCGTGCGCCGCCACCGCTTGGCCGAACGGTTCCTCACCGACATCCTCGGTCTGTCCTGGGCCGACGCCCACCAGGAAGCCGGCAAGTGGGAGCACGTCATCTCCGACAAGGTCGAGGACGCGATCGACCGCCTGCTCGGATCGCCCACCACCTGCCCGCACGGCAACCCGATCCCGGGCTCGGCCTACGCCCAGCCCACCACCATCCCCCTCGCCACCCTCGGCGTCGGCCACGGCTTCGTGGTCAGCCGCATCCCCGAGGAACTGGAGTTCACCCCCGGTCTGCTCGAGTTCCTCGAGGACGCTTCCCTGGTGCCGGGCTCGCAGGGTCAGGTCACCGCGTCCTCGCCCGATGGCACCACCACGGTCGAGATCGACGGCCACACCATCGGCATCGGCGCCTTCGCCAGCGAGCGCATCCTCGTCAGCTCCCGCTGACGGCCCGGCTCGGCCGTCGAACCGGGAGAAAACGGTCAACCGCCTCAAGTGGTGGGCCGGATCGGCCGATGAAGACCGGGACGATGAACGACCGTGGAGGGGCGACATCATGGAGTACGGGACCGATCACGAGATCACCGGACCGCGCATCCGCGTGGTGGTCGTCGACGACTCGAGCGACGTCCGTTACCTGCTGGCGACCATCCTGGAGAAGGACGGTCGGTTCGAGGTCGTGGGCGAGGCTTGCGATGCCGCCGAGGCCATCACGGTCGTGGGCGACCAAGGGCCTGACCTCGTGCTCGTCGACCTGCAACTCGACGGCCCGGACGGCACCTGGCTCATCTCCGAGCTCCGCCGCGCCGGTGTCGGTGCCGCCCTCGCCGTGGTCACCGGTTCCGTCCTCCAGCGGGAGCGCGATGCCGCCATGGAGGCCGGCGCCGATTCGGTCCACGGCAAGATGTCGATGACCACCACCATGACCGACGACCTGGCCGCCACCGTGGCCCACCGGGCGTCGACGGTCTCCGCCTGACCGGCCCCGTCGGCTAGTCCTGGACCACGAAGCCGCGGAACTCGTCGCGGGCGCGGTGCCATGCCGACCGGTCGAAGCTTCCGTCGGCGCCGATGCACCTCGCCGCCCGCAGGCCCATCTCGATGACGTGGTCGGAGTTGTCCGGGGTGAACAGCCCTTGGCGGCCGAGCACGGTGACGCGGGGAACGGCATCGAGCGCCTGTTCGGCCCGGGCCACGGCGGCGATCGCGTCGGTGGTCATCACCGGGTAGACCGACGGCAACCGCCTGGTCTCGACTGCCACCGCCCGCGGAGCCGGGAGACCCGACCGCACGAGATCGTCGGCGACGCGCAGGCCGAGCTCACCGTCGCTCGCCCGCCAGACGGGATCGCCCTCCCAGCAGGGAACCTCGGCGCAGATCACCGTCCGATCCCTCGGGTCGTCGGGCCGGTCCCGGAAGTTCATGGGCTCGGACAGCCGGGTGGGCAGGACGTGGCGTTCCGGGAAGTAGTGGGTGTCGTAGGACGTGTAGGGCCGCCGCTCGAGGGTGAGATAGACCAGCACCATCGCCCGCGTCCGCACCGCGGCGGTGACGAGGTCCGATCGTCCCAGCCATGCCGCGGTCCGGGCGATGGGCACGGTCGAGAACACATGCGACGCGGTGATGATCCGACCGTCGGCGAGACCGACGATGACCCGGTCGTCGTGGGCGATCAACCCGGTGACCTTGGTGCCGAGGCGGACATCGGGAAGGCCCTCCGACAGGGCCTCCGCCAGCGCGCCGAAGCCGGCGCTCGGGTACAGGTACACGGGGCGGTGACGCAGGCCGGCGATCAGCCGCCGGACGACCGCGCCGGGCGACGATGCCGACACCCGGCGGCGAGCCAGCTCGCCGGAGAGCTCCCCGGGATCGGTGCCCCACACCTTCCATGCATACGGCTGGTGGAACTGGTTCCAGACCGTGGGACCGAGCCCGGCGCGGACCACATCGGCGTAGCTGTCGGTCGCCGCCCGGCGGGCCGGAGCCCACGCGGCGTCGAGCGCGGCCCGGACCGAGACCGCGGGCGGGAGTCCCCGAGCCAGCCCGCCGATGGTGAGCGGGAACGGCAGCCAACGGCCGCCGAGCCGGATGCGGCCGCGGCGGCGCCGGACCTGCAGGTCGACGAGGTCGTCGACCAGGGCGAGCACCTCCGGCGCCATCCCGGGGTGCAGCCGGTGGCTTCCGAGGTCGGCGCGGACGCCCGAGACCATCACTGAGGCCGTCATGCCCCCGACGTGATCGGCGGCGTCGAGCACCACGACGGTTCGGCCGGCACGGTGCAGCTCTCGTGCCAGGGCCAGGCCGCCGGGGCCGGCCCCGATGACCACGATCACGGCACGCCCACCCGCCGGTTCACGGAGAATCCGGGCCCCGCGGGGCCATCAGACGGCCCGGTCGATGTCCAGCGAGAGCTGGTCGAGCCCCACGGGTTCGTCGAGGAAGCTCGGCAGCGGTCGCTCGTGGACGATGGCCAGACGCTTCGTCGACCGGGTGAGGGCCACGTAGAGGGCGCGCAGCCCCTGAGCCTCCTCGTCGACGATGGCAGCCGGCTCGACAACCACCGAGGCGTCGAGCTCGAGGCCCTTGACCATGCCCACCGGGACCACGGTGACGGCCTCGTTGAGGCCCTGGCGGGTGGCGCGGCCGTGGGCGATGCCCGCGGCGTCCAGCGCCGCGGAGACGGGGTCGAGCAGCGTGGCGGGCACGATCACCGCCAGCGAGCCGGGATCGACCTCGTCGCGCTCGGCTCGGGTGACCTCGGCCACGAGATCGAGGAGACCGCCGAAGCTGGCCCGCGCCGTCAGCGGCGGATCGCCGCCCTCGCGCACCGATCGGGGCGGGCTGAGCTGCGGAGCTGCGACCCGGAGCACGCGGGCGGCCATCTCCATGTTCTTCGCCGGGATCCGGTATCCCACGGTGAGCTCGGCTCGGCGCACCCCTCGCCTCGTGGGCAGGTAGTCGAGGATCTCGTCCCAGTTCTCGTGGGCCCAGGCGCCGGTGGCCTGGGCGATGTCGCCCACGATCGTCATCGACCCGTTGAGGGATCGGCGGCCGATCATCCGCAGCTGCATCGGGGACATGTCCTGGATCTCGTCGACCACCACGTGGCCGTAGGTCCGGATGCTGTCGTCGACCCCCTTGCGCTTGCGACGGGGGCCGAGCAGCTCGCGGGCCTCGTCGAGCAACGGCACGTCGTGCATGGTGCACACGACGTCTTCGCCGGCGGGGACGCGGGGACGATGGAGCAGGGCCTGTTCGTGGTCGGAGAGCCACTTCCGGCTGGCCAGGGCGATGAGGGCGCGCGACCCGAACAGGTCGTTGAGCAGCTGGGTCGGGGTCAGCAGCGGCCACATCCACTCGAGTGCCTCGGCCATCGGCAGCGCGTGGCGGAGCTGGTCGCGCACGTCCTCGACGCGCACGGGGTTTCGTGCCGACGCGGCCAGTGCCTCGAACACCTGCTGTTCGACGTACTTCCGCCCGGCGTTGTGCTGGCGGTAGCGACGGTGCGCGTCCCGGACGATCTCCTCGCTGGCCGCGACCGTCAGCGTGAGCGTCTGCGCTCCCATGCCGATGCGCAGATCCTGGCGGAGTCGTCGCTCGCGATCGGCGATGGCCTTGCGGATCACCCGGCTCATCCGGGCGTCGCCCTTGACACGGGCGACGGCGGGAAGGTCGTCGCCCCGGACGGTCTCCCGGTCGACGAGATCGGCGAGCACGGCGAGATCGACGCCGGCCTCACCGAGCGACGGGAGCACCTGGTCGATGTAGCCGAGGAAGAGCCGGTTCGGGCCGACCACGAGCACACCCTGGCCGTCGAGCGGGAACCGGTGCGTGTACAGCAGGTACGCGGCGCGGTGCAGGGCCACAACCGTCTTGCCCGTACCGGGACCGCCCTGGACCACGAGGATGCCCGAGAGCGCCGAGCGGATGATCTCGTCCTGCTCGCCCTGGATGGTGGCGACGATGTCACCGAGCTTCCCGGAGCGGGCGGTCTCGAGGGCGCTGAGCAACGCGCCGTGGCCCTGGATGCGGTCGTCGTGCGACAGCACGATGCCGCCTTCGTCGGCGTGGACGGCGTCGCCGAAGAGCTCGTCTTCGAGGTTGAGCAGCGTGCGCCCGCGGGACGTGAAGTGACGCCGGCGCACCAGCCCCATCGGCTGCGGGCCGGTGGCCCGGTAGAACGCCTCGGCGACCGGCGCCCGCCAGTCGACCACCACGGGCTCCTGGTCTTCGTCGGCCACGCTCATCCGGCCGATGTAGTAGGAGTCGCCCCCCTGTTCCTCGTCGGTGTCGAGCCGGCCGAACACCAGCGAGTTGTCACCGAGCTCGAGCTGGCTGAGGCGGGAGGCGATGTTCCCCTCGATCATCTCCCGTTCCCAGCGGGCCTGCTCCGTCCCGCCTCGACCCACCTCGACCATCGAACGCAGCGCCTTGGCCCGGTCGCGGGACGCGCCAAGGCACTCGTAGGCATGGTCGACGTAGGCCTGCTCGGCGGCAAGTTCGGGATGGGACGTCAACGACGCGACACCTTCGGACTGCTTCGGAGGGATGGAGAAACGAGGGATCGAACAGCCTACTCCGGTACCGGTCGACCCGCCTCACGGGGCGAGCGACCCGGCTGCGGCGGTGATGAGGAAGGCGTAGACCAGCGCTTCGTCGCGCCAGGCGTCGTACCGGCCGGAGGGCCCACCGTGGCCGGCGCCCATCTCGGTCTTGAGCAGGAACGGGCCGGCGCCGGCGATGCCCTCGGTCACGTCACGCAACCGGGCCACCCACTTGGCCGGCTCCCAGTAGCCCACCCGCGGATCGTGCAGGCCGGTGGTCGCCAGCACCGGTGGCAGGTTCGTGGCCGGGATGTTCTCGTACGGGGTGTAGGAGGCCATGACGTCGAAGATCTCGGCCGATTCGACCGGGTTGCCCCATTCCTCCCACTCGATCACCGTCAGGGGCAGCGACGGATCGAGGATGGTGTCGAGGGCGTCGACGAAGGGCACCTCGGCGACGACGGCGGCCCAGGCGTGCGGTGCCCGGTTGAGCGCCGCGCCCATCAACAGCCCCCCGGCCGAGCCTCCGCGTATCGAGATCCCGCCCGCCGACGCCACACCGTCGGCCACCAGCGCGGTGGCGCAGGCGACGAAGTCGTCGAAGGTGTTGGGCTTGGACGCCAGCTTGCCGGCCTCGTACCACCGCCGGCCCATCTCGCCGCCACCGCGGACGTGGCCGATGGCGAAGGCCCAACCACGGTCGAGCAGCGACAGGCGCAGGGAGGAGAACGTCGGGTCGATGGAGATCTCGTACGAGCCGTAGCCGTAGAGCAGCGTCGGCCCACCGGGCGCACGGTCCCGCCGGTGCACCAGGCTGATCGGCACCTCGGTCCCATCGTCGGCCGTGGCCCACAGCCGGCGTGACACGTACTGGCCGGGGTCGTAGCCGCCGAGCACCGGCTGCACCTTGCGCACGTGCCGGACGCCGGTCTCGAGGTCCAGGTCGATCACCGTGGCCGGGGTGGTCAGCGAGGTGTAGGTGAAGCGGAGCTGGTGCCAGTCCATGTCGTCGTTGCCGGTCAGGGCCACCGTCGACACGGCCTCGGGCTGGTCGACGAGGGACTCCTCGCCGCTCGAGACTCGCCGCACGCGGATCCGGGTGGTGGCCTCGGTGCGCTCCTCGACCAGCAGGTGGTCCCGCAAGACGTCGAGACCCTCGATCCGGACGCCCGGCGTGTGGGCCACCACGTCGGTCCACGCCGAGGGATCGGGGGCCTCGGCATCGGCGGGCACCGAGACGATCCGGAAGTCGAGGGCATCGTCGTTGGTCAGCACGTGGAAGGCGCCGGCCACGTGCTCGAGCTCGGCCTGGATCCCCTGCCGCCGCGGCACCACGACCCGGAAGCCGGCGTCGACCGACCGGGCCGGACAGACCCGGACCTCGTCGGTCACCTGCGATCCCATCGTCAGGACGATCCACTCGCGATCCTTGGTGACGTCCACCTGGCAGAAGAACCGCTCGTCGTCCTCCCGGTGGACGAGGCTGTCGGCGCCGGCCGGGGTGCCGAGCTCGTGGCGCCAGACCTCGAACGGCCGCATCGCCTCGTCGGGGCGGGTGTAGAAGAACGATCGTTGGTCGGCCGACCATGCCGACGAGTAGTAGGCGCCTTCGATGACGTCGGCTCCATCCGCACCGGTGGTGAGGTCGCGGAATCGGATCGTGTACTGCTCGGAGCCGTTGCGGTCGCAACCCCAGGCCAGGAGGCGGCCGTCGGGCGAGAGGTCGAAGATGCCGAGGGCGAAGTAGTCCCCGTCGCCCGCCTCGGCATTGGCGTCGAGCAGGATCTGCTCCCGCGCCTCGACGTCGGCGGAATCGGGATCAGGCGGATCCGTCTCCCCCGCGACGGCGGGTACGCGGCAGTACACCCCGTATTGCTGCCCCTCGATGGATCGGGAGTAGTACCAGTGCCCGTCGCGGTGCGTCGGCACCGACAGATCGGTCTCCTGGATGCGACTCCGGATCTCCTCGAAGAGCGTCTCCTGCAGCGCCTCGGTGGGTCCGAGCACCTCGGCGACGTAGGCGTTCTCGGCCTCGAGGTGGGCGAGCACGTCGGGATCGGTCCTCGTCACGTCGCACAGCCAGGCGTAGTCGTCGATGGCGGTCCGGCCGTGACGGACGCGGGTGGTGGGGCGCTTCTCGGGGCGGGGTGCCGACATCGGCCGGACGCTACCGGGATGGTCCGCCAAGCTGACCGGTGCGACGCTCCATCGACGACTACCCCTTCGCCGAGTCCGACATCCCCGAGACGCCGACGAGCTCGATCTGCAACGCCTGTCGTGGGCCGTGGCCGTCAGCCGACTGGCCGGCGGATGTACCGCCGCTCCGGACCCGCCGGTAGCGTCGGCGCTCCCATGGCACCGCCTCCCGACCACCCGTTCCTCGCCGCCTGCCGGGGCCTGCCCGCCACCCGGGTGCCGGTGTGGTTCATGCGCCAGGCTGGGCGTTCGCTGCCCGAGTACAACGAGCGCAAGGGGGACCTGTCGATCCTCGACGCCGTCGAGCGACCGGAGCTCGCCGCCGAGATCACCCTGCAACCGGTCCGGCGCTACGGCGTCGACGCCGCCATCTTCTACAGCGACATCGTGGTGCCGGCCCGAGCGGTCGGCTTCGGCATCGAGATCCAGCCCGGGGTCGGTCCGGTGGCCGAGCGCCCGTTCCGCACGATCGCCGACCTCGAGCGCCTGCCCGTCCTCCAGCCGGCCGAGCACTGCCCTTACATCGCCGAGACCGTGCGGCTGCTGGTGGCCGAGCTGGGCGAGACACCGCTGATCGGCTTCGCCGGCGCACCGTTCACCGTGGCCAGCTACCTCATCGAGGGCCACCCCAGCCGCACGTACGAACGCACCAAGGCGATGATGTTCGCCGAGCCGGAGCTGTTCGCCACGCTGCTCGATCGACTGGCCGACATCGCCGTCGCCAGCCTCCGCGACCAGATCGAGGCCGGCGCCAGCGCGGTGCAGCTGTTCGACTCCTGGGCCGGCGCGCTCGCCCCGCCCACCTACGAGCGCTTCGTCCTCCCCCACTCACGCAAGGTCCTCGAGGGCGTGGCCGATCTCGGCGTGCCGAGGATCCACTTCGGGGTCGGCACCGGCGAGCTGCTCACCCTGATGGGCGACGCCGGTGCCGACGTGGTCGGGATCGATTGGCGGGTGCCGCTCGACGCGGCCCGGGACCGGGTGCCGGGTAAGGCGGTGCAGGGCAACCTCGATCCCGCGGTCGTCTTCGCCGGCTGGGAGCCCACCCGCCGGGCCGTCGACGACGTCCTCTCCCGCAACGCCGGTCGGCCCGGTCACGTGTTCAACCTCGGCCACGGCGTACTGCCCGGGTCCGATCCGGGGATCCTGCGCCAGGTCGTCGACCACGTCCACGAAACCGGACGGGCCGGGCCATGACGACCCCACCCGTCGTTCTGGGCCGCGAGGCACGCACCAGACCATCGAACTCGCGGCCCAGAACGAGGGCGGGCCGCTGATGGCCCGGGTCGCCGTGCTCGGCGCCGGCATCACCGGTCTGGCGGCGGCGTGGGAGCTCGAACGCGCCGGCGTCGACGTGGTGGTGTTCGAGGCCGCCTCCCGGGTCGGCGGCAAGGTGGTGTCGTCCGAGGTCCCGGGCCTGCCGTTCGTGCTCGACGATGGCGCCGACGCGTTCCTCGCCCGGGTGCCCGACGCACTCGAGCTGTGCGCCGAGATCGGCCTCGACCAGCTCGTCCACCCGGCCAGCAGCCAGGCCTACGTCTACGCGCGGGACGCGCTGCGTCCGCTGCCGAAGGGTCAGCTGCTCGGGCTGCCCACCGACCTCGACGAGCTGGCCCGGACCGGACTGGTCTCCGACGACGGTCTCGCCATCGTGCGCCGCGATCTCGATGCCACCTGGGCTCCGCCGGGCGAGGACGTGTCGGTCGGCGCGCTCGTGCGCGCCCGCCTCGGCGACGAGGTCTGCGACCACCTCGTGGAGCCACTGCTCGGCGGGATCAACGCCGGCGAGGCCGACCGCCTGTCAGCGGCGGCCACCGCACCCCAGATCTGGGCCTGCGCGAGCCAGCCCGGCTCCATCGTCGAGGCCGCGGCCCGCATGCGCATCGCCGCCACGTCGACCGGGCCCGTCTTCGCCGCGCCCGCCGATGGCATGGGCGCCATCCCCGTCCGCCTGGCCGAGCGCCTGCGCGGCGAGATCCGCGGCGGCCACCCGGTGGCCACCCTGCAGGTGCGCCCGGATGCGGTGACCGTCGACGGCGAGTCGTTCGACGCCGCCGTCGTCACCCTGCCGGCTCACGCCGCGCACCCCCTGCTGGCGGCCGCCGCGCCCGAGGCGGCGGCGCTGCTGGCCCGGATCGACTTCGCGTCGGTGGTCATGGTCACCGTGGTGGCCGATGCCCGCACCGTCGACCATCCCCTCGACGGCAGCGGCTTCGTCGTCGCCCGGAGCGCGGGCACCTCGATCACGGCGTGCTCGTGGGGATCGTCCAAGTGGGCCCACTGGAACGACGGCGACCACGTCGTCTTCCGGGCATCGCTCGGCCACGACGCCGATCCGACCCCGTGGTGCGACCTCGACGATCGCCACCTGGTCGAGACGGTGCTCGGCGACCTGCGGACCACCATGGGTGTCGCCATCGATCCGGTCGGGACGCGGGTCGGCCGCTGGCCGCGATCGTTCCCCCAGTACCGGCCCGGCCATCTCGACCTCGTGGCCGACGTCCATGCCGCGGCCGCGGCCGCCGGACCGCTGGCCCTGGCCGGCGCCTCGCTCGGTGGCATCGGCGTCCCCGCCTGCATCCGTCAGGGTCGGGCGGCAGCCCGTGCGCTGCTGAACTGACATCGAGCCGGCCGCTGACACGGTCGCGACACCCGTGGTACAAGTGAGTTGATGCGCTCGAACCCCCCCGCTCGGCGCGGTCGGGCGATCCGGCATCCGGGTCGGGCCGTCGCCGTCCTGACCGTGCTGGTGCTGAGCGCGAACCTCGCCGTCCTCGGCACCGGATGGGTCCCCCGTGGCACGCCCGGGGTCGCGGCCGCCGCGGCGGCGACCCCGGCCCCGTCCTCACACGCGAGGACAGAGCCCGATCCGGTGACGGGGTTGGTCGTCCAGATCCCCCTGCTGCCTCCGAGCGATCCCACCGCGGCCCTGCCGGTCCCCGAGAACGCGCCGGCGAATCCTCGCGCCCCGACCCCCGACGTCCGCCACGGGCTGCTCGAGATCCCCAAGATCGGTCTGTCCCAGACCCTGTTCGAGGGAGTGACGCTCACCGCCATCGACCGGGGACCGAGCCACTGGCCTGGCACCGCCCTCCCGGGACAGGTCGGCAACGTCGTGGTGGCGGGCCACCGCACCACCCACACGAGGCCGTTCTACCGGCTCAACGAGCTCGTCCCCGGCGACGAGCTGATCTTCACCGTCGATGGCGTGCGCTACGTGTACGTGCTCGACCGGTTGGAGATCGTCTCACCGACCGACGTCCACATCGTCGACCAGACCCGCCAGCGCACGGCGACGCTGTTCGGCTGTCATCCTCGCGGTTCTGCCCGCCAGCGCATCGTCGCCCACTTCCGGATGAAGCCGGCGACGGTCTCGGTCGTGCTCCCGGACGTGGGCGGGAGCGCCCGGGCGCTGCTCGGCTCCTGAGCCCGTCGCCGGGCCGACTCGCGACCTCTCCTGGGCCGGCGGCCGATGCCAGACTTCTCGGCGCTCATGCCTCGCCCACCAAAGGCCCTTCTCGCCGTCGCCGCCGGCCTCTGCCTCGCAGCGTCCGTTCCCCCGTGGGGGTTCTGGCCGTTGGCGTTCGTCGGCATCGCCCTGCTCGACCACGTGCTGGTCGGCGCCCACGGCATCGTGCGCCTCGGCCGGGCGTGGTTCGTGTGGGCGGCGCTGTTCTTCCCGAGCCTGTGGTGGATGAAGGACCTCACCGCCCCGGGCTACGTGATCGCCTGCGTCGTCTACGCCGGCTTCCTCGCCACCGGCACGGTCCTGATCCCGAAGGGGCCGGGTCGCTTCCTCGCCCTGCCCGGGGGCGTCGTGCTCGCCGAGTGGCTCCGCTGGCACTGGCCCTTCGGTGGGGTCCCGCTCTCCAACCTGGCCATCGGGCAGGTCGCCGGTGTGCTGGCCCCGGCGCTGCGGCTCGGTGGCGCCCTCGTCGTGGTCGGCCTCACCGTGATGGTCGGGTGCGCCGTCGCGGCGGCATGGAAGCGCTGCTTCCCGGCCGCCCTGCTCCTCGCAGGCGTCACGCTCGCCACCCTCGTGGTGGGGCTCGTCGCACCGCACGGCACGCCGACCGGCCGGTTCCTCCAGGTCGCGCTGGTGCAGGGCGGCGGGCCGCAGGGCACCCGCGCGTCGGACACCGACCCCGAGGTCGTCACCCAGCGCCACCTCGACGCGTCGGCTGACCTGCCCGATGGCCTCGACCTGGTGGTGTGGCCGGAGGACGTCGTCGACGTCACGACGCTGACCGGCAGCCGGGACGAGGCCGAGCTCCAGGCGCTCGCCCGTCGCACCGGCGCGACCCTGCTCGTGGGGGTGATCGAGGACGAGGGCACCGACCGGTTCCACAACTGGGCCGTCGTCTACGGGCCCGACGGAACCGAGGTCGACCGTTACGAGAAGGTGGAACGGGTCCCGTTCGGCGAGTGGGTACCGATGCGCAGCCTGCTCGAGTCGGTGGCCGGCGCGTCGCTCCCACCCCGTGACGCCGACATCGGGAAGGGTCCGGCCGTCGTCGACACCCCCGTGGGACGACTCGGGGTCTCCATCTCGTGGGAGATCTTCTTCGCCGCCCGCGCCCGGGACGCGGTGAACCACGGGGGCGAGGTCATCGTCAACCCGACCAACGGCTCCTCGTTCACCGGCACCCAGGTCCAGACCCAGCAGGTCGCCAGTTCCCGGATGCGGGCCATCGAGAACGGTCGCTGGGTCACCCAGGTGGCCCCCACCGGCTTCAGCGCAGTGGTCGATCCCAGCGGGCACGTGCTGCAGCGCACCGGGGTGTCGGAGCAGAAGGTCCTCTACGACCGCATCGAACTGCGCACCGGACGCACGATC
The DNA here is from genome assembly GCA_963747745.1 of uncultured Acidimicrobiaceae bacterium. Classification (GTDB taxonomy): domain Bacteria; phylum Actinomycetota; class Acidimicrobiia; order Acidimicrobiales; family Salinilacustritrichaceae; genus Salinilacustrithrix. Next base: position 131,955 of record CAVVGJ010000019.1, on the reverse strand, counting down.
TACGACCGGGTCGGCGACGCCCTCGCCCTCGGCCTGGCCGCCGTCTCGCTGGCTGCCGGCTGGTTCGTCGAACGCCGCGGCTGGTGGCGGCGCGACGAGATGGTGCCGGCGTCGGCGCAGGACGCGGCGGAACCGGCGATGGCATCGACCTAGACGTCGAGGATCACGGTGGCCGGACCGTCGTTGACGAGGGCCACCGCCATCTCGGCCCGGAAGCGCCCGGTCGCCACCGTCACGCCGAGGTCGCGCAGCTCCGTCACCAACTGGTCGATGAGCGGCTCGGCGTGGTCGGGCCCCGCCGCGGCCGACCACGACGGCCGGTTCCCCCGGGACGTGTCGCCGTAGAGCGTGAACTGGCTGACCACGAGCACCGCCGCGCCCTCGTCGAGCACCGATCGGTTCATCACGCCGTCGGCATCGTCGAGGAGGCGCAGCTTGGCCACCTTGGCCGCCAGCCGCGTGCTCTGCGCCGGCCCGTCATCGTGGGTGACCCCGACGAGGACCAACAGCCCGGTGCCGATGGCGCCGACGACCTCGTCGCCGACCGTGACCGACGCCTCCGACACCCGTTGGATCACCGCTCGCATGTGGGGCAACGTAGGACGCCATGACCGAGACCCTCACGACGGACGACGCCACCGCGTGCATCGACCCTGCTGCCGGTGGTCGGCTGTCGTCCCTCGTGATCGGCGGTCACGAGCTGCTGGTCGGCCCGGGCGACGGCATCGGCGGACCCATGGGATGGGGGTGCTTCCCCATGATCCCGTGGGCGGGTCGCATCCGCCACGGCCGGTTCCAGCACGACGACCACACCGTCGAGCTCCCGCTCGGGCTCCCGCCCCACGCCATCCACGGCACGACCGAGCTCCGGCCGTGGTCGGTGACCGGCCCGGGGCGGCTGGAGACCGATCTCGGCCCCGACTGGCCCTGGCCGGGACGGGCGACAGCAAGAGGTGGAGCTCGCCGGCAACCGGCTGTCGCTCACCATCACCGTGGGCTGCGATGCCGACGCCGCCGACGCCATGCCGGTCACCGCGGGCTGGCACCCGTGGTTCCGCCGGTCGGTCGGCGGTGTCGACGTGGCCGTGACCCTGCCCGCCGAACGGATGTGGCACCGCGACGGAGAGGGCATCCCCGACGGCACCCTGGTCGAGCCGCCACCGGGGCCCTGGGACGACTGCTTCACGGCCCTCGTCGGACCGGTCGAGCTGCGGTGGCCCGGCATCCTGCACCTCTACGTCGAGTCCGATTGCGAGCACGTCGTGGTCTACGACGAGCTCGACGTGGCGGTGTGCGTCGAGCCCCAGTCGGGCCCGCCGGATGCCCACAACTCCGGGGAGGATCTGGTCCTGATCGAACCTGGGGAGTCGTGGTCGATCTCCACGACGTGGCTCTGGCAGTTCGAGTGACCCGAGCGGGCGGCCGTCGCCCCGAGCCCGCGGCTTGACCGTCCGGTCAACGACCGGCGACGATTGTCCGCTATGTGTGCTGCCCCCGGTCAGGGAATCCCTGACGATCGCCCCCTCCGCATCGCCCTGCTGGCGTATCGGGGCAAGCCTCACGTCGGCGGCCAGGGCGTCTACGTCCGGCAGCTGGCGAAGGCGCTGGTCGAGCTCGGCCACCACGTCGAGGTCCTCGGGGGCCAGCCCTACCCCGAACTGCCCGACGACATCCCGCTCGTGGAGCTCCCGAGCCTGGACATCTACAACGACCACTTCCCGGCCCGGATGCCTGGTCTCTGGGAGCTGAAGAACTGGAAGGACTGGCTCGAGGTCACCTCGTTCTCGGCGGGCCAGTTCCCGGAACCGCTCGCCTTCTCCATGCGGGCGTGGGATCACCTCCGTCACCGCAAGGACGACTTCGACATCGTCCACGACAACCAGACCCTCGGCTACGGCTTGCTCCTCATCGAGCGCATGGGCCTGCCGGTGCTGGCCACCATCCACCACCCCATCACGGTCGACCGCCGGCTCGAGATGAGCCACGCCCCCAACCGCTACAAGCGGTGGAGCCTGGGCCGCTGGTACGGGTTCACCAAGATGCAGACCCGGGTCGCCAAGCGGCTCGGGCGCGTCGTCACCGTGTCCGAGAACTCGTTCAAGGACATCGTCGCCGACCACGAGGTCCCTGCCGAGCGCATGGCCATCGTGCCCGTCGGCGTCGACCCCGACGTGTTCAAGCCGCTCCCCGAGATCGACCGCGTGCCCGGACGCCTCGTCACCACCGCCAGTGCCGACGTCACGATGAAGGGCCTCAAGTACCTGCTCGAGGCGCTGGCCAAGCTGCGCACCGAGCGCAGCGACGTGCACCTCGTGGTGATCGGGCGCGAGAAGCCGGGCGGAGCTTCGAGCCAGGCCATCGACGCCCTCGGCCTGCGCGACCACGTCGAGTTCGTCACGGGCGTCCCCGAGCGACGGATCATCGAGCTGTACTCCGAGGCCGAGGTGGCCGTCGTCCCGTCGCTGTACGAGGGCTTCTCCCTGCCGGCCATCGAGGCGATGTCCAGCGGGTGCCCCCTGGTCGCCACCACCGGCGGCGCCATCCCCGAGGTCGTCGGCCCCGACGGCGAGACGGCCATGCTCGTCCCGCCCGGCGACAGCGAGGCGCTCGCCGCCCGCATCCGCCAGGCGCTCGACGACCCCGAGGCGGCCCGCCGGATCGGGCTCGCCGGCCGCGATCGGGTGGTGAGCAACTGGAGCTGGCGCCACACCGCCGAACGCACCGTCGAGCAGTACCGCATCCGCCTCGCCGCGGCCGAGACCGCGGGACGGGACGGCTAGTGCTCACCGTCGACTACGGCCGCCTCGGTCTGCGGCCCGGGGAGCTGATCCTCGACCTCGGCTGCGGGGCCGGGCGGCACGTGTTCCAGTCGCTGCGCAACGGCGCTCGGGTGGTCGCCTTCGACTACGACGAGTCCGAGCTGCGCCAGGTCACCGACCTGTGCGGGGCCATGGCCCTCGAGGGCGAGATCGAGCGAGCCGAGGACGGGGCCGCATGCCGCGGCGACGCCGTCCACCTGCCCTTCGCCGACGACACCTTCGACCGCATCATCGCGGCCGAGGTGCTCGAACACATCCCCGACGACGACGGCGCGATGCGCGAGCTGATGCGGGTGCTCAAGCCGGGCGGGACCATCGCCGTCACCGTTCCGGCCTGGCTGGCCGAGCAGGTGTGCTGGGCGCTGTCGGACGAATACCACGCCCCGTTCGTCGAGGGTGGCCACGTCCGGATCTACACCGAGTCGGAGCTGCGCCGGAAGCTCCGCGGTGTCGGCCTCGAGCCCGGCGACTCGCACCACGCCCACGCGCTGCACTCGCCGTACTGGTGGCTGCGCTGCGCCATCGATCCGCAGCACTCCGACGATCATCCCCTGGTCAAGGCGTACCACCGACTGCTGGTGTGGGACATCACCGACCGACCGCTGGTCACGCGCCTCACCGAGGCGCTGCTGAACCCGGTCATCGGCAAGAGCCTCGTCGTCTACGCCACCAAGCCGCGCCAGACGCCCGCGACGAGCCCCACCCGGCGCCGAGCCGCGGCCGCGGCATGATCCCCGCCGTGGACGGCCTGCTCTCCGATGCCGAGGTCTCGGCCACGGCGGAGGCGATCGCCGAGTGGCAGCTCCCCTCGGGGATGATCCCGTGGTTCCCGGGCGGTCACGCCGACGCCTGGAACCACGTCGAGGCCGCCATCGCCCTCGACATCGGCGGCCTTCGCGCCGAAGCCGAGCGGGCCTACGACTGGCTGATGGGGCTGCAGCGGCCCGACGGCGCCTGGCACCAGTACTACATCGCCGGCGACGATGGTTCGACGCGCGTCGAGCAGGACAAGCTCGACGCCAACGTGTGCGCCTACGTGGCGTGCGGTGTCTACCACCACTTCCTGCGGCACAAGGACGTCGGGTTCCTGGAGACGCTCTGGCCCACCATCGAGGCCGCCATCGAGTTCGTCCTCGACCTGCAGACACCGCGGGGCGAGATCCTGTGGGCCCGCCACGCCGACGGCACGCCGTGGTCGTTCGCCCTGCTCACCGGCTCGTCGAGCATCTGCCACTCGCTGCGGTGCGCCCTGGCCATCGCCACCGAGCTCGGGCACGCCAAGCCCGAGTGGGAGGCTTCGGCGGCCGCCTTGGCCCACGTCGTCGGCCACGTCTCCGATGCCTTCGCGCCGAAGCACCGCTGGGCGATGGACTGGTACTACCCGGTGCTCTGCGGGGTGGTCGGCGCAGACCGCGGCCGCGCCCACCTCGACGACCGGTACGAGACCTTCGCCGTCGAGGGCAAGGGCATCCGCTGCGTCTCCGACCGGCCCTGGATCACCACGGCCGAGACCTGCGAGTGCGCCATCGCCTTCCTCGCCGTCGGGGAGCGAGACCGGGCGATCGAGCTCTTCGCCCACGCCCAGACCCAGCGCCTCGACAGCGGCCACTACTGGACCGGCATCGTGTATCCGCAGGAGGTCCACTTTCCGGCCGAGGAGACCTCCACCTATTCGGCGGCGGCGGTCATCCTCGCGGCCGAGGCCCTCGACGGCGGTTCGCCGGCGTCGGCGCTCTTCGTCGATCACGACGCCGTGCTCCCTCCGCTTCCGGTCCACGTCCCCAGCGCCGACTGACCGGCGCGGCCGCGGAGCACTGCGGCGCAAAGTCAGGGCGGCGTCCGGGCGGCGTCAGCGTCGGCGGAGGACGCGCAAGGAACCCGTGACCGACACCGGCTCGAAGTCGCCGGCGACGGCGCGCAGGTACAGCTCGTAGGGCGGCTGGCCGCCGTCGGCGGGATCGGGGAACACGTCGTGGATGGCCAGGGTCCCGCCCGAACGGACATGGGGGACCCACCGGTCGTAGTCGGCGTGCGCGGCGTCACGTCCGTGCCCACCATCGATGAACAAGAACGCGAGAGGCGTGGTCCAGAACCGGCCCACGGTGGGTGAATCGCCCACCACCGCGATCACGTGGGGCTCGAGGCCGGCGTCGTGGACCGCCCGCCGGAACCGGGGCAGCGTGTCGATGCGGCCCACCTCGGGATCGACGAGGTCGGGCTCGTGGAACTCCCAGCCCGGTTGGTTCTCCTCCGATCCGCGGTGGTGGTCGATGGCGAAGAGCACGGTGTCGCGCTCGCGAGCCGCAGCGCCGAGGTAGATGCTCGACTTGCCGCAGTAGCTCCCCACTTCGAGCAGCGGGCCATCGGCGGCCACGGTGGCGGCGGCGTCGAACAGGGCCAGGCCCTCGTCGGGCGGCATGAAGCCGCGAGCGGCCTCGGCGGCGGCGCGAAGGGATGCGTCCATGGTCGGCACGGCGGCCGACGGTAGACGGTGTCAGGCCGTGACCAGGTCCTCGGCGTCGGCCGGGGCGAACACGATGGCGTCCAGCACGAAGAACTTCAGCACCCACAGGACGCCGAACGCACCGAGGTTGGCGGCGGACAGCGCGACGGTCGAATCGGTCATCGACGCCGCCGTCCCCACGGCGAAGGTGGAGAGCATGAGACCGGCGATGGTGAACGCCCAGAAGGGGACGATCTCGCGTTGGAGGGAGCTGGGGCCGACCACCCGCCACACCCAGGCCCGATTGACGAGGAAGACCGGGATCGAGGCCGAGAGCACGGCCACGGTGTTCGCCGTCGCCGGCCCCAGACCGACGACGGCGTGCCCCACCACCAGGACCACCTGGGTGACGACCACCCCCATCACCGAGACCATCGAGTAGCGGACGAGCTTCACCACTCGACACCACCGACGGATCCGACGCGCCTGCTTGCACTCCGCTCCTGCATGCCCTGAGCTTCGACCGGTTGTTGCGCCAACTGGAGCCGGGTGAGCCGCGCGACCTACTCCTGTTCCGGGGGTTCGGGACCAATGGGCCAAGATGACGGCATGGATCAACCTGCCCTCGACGCCGTCGTCGACCTGCTCGACCTCGAGCCCATCGAGGTCAACATCTTCCGGGGCCAGTCCCCGGAGGAGGATCGTCAGCGCACGTTCGGAGGTCAGGTCGCGGGGCAGTCGTTGGTCGCCGCCAGCCGCACCGTCGACGATTCGGTGGTGATCAACTCGCTGCACGCCTACTTCCTCCGACCCGGCGATCCCACCACCCCGATCCTCTACGAGGTCGACCGCATCCGCGACGGCCGGTCGTTCACCACCCGCCGGGTCGTGGCCATCCAGCACGGCAAGGCCATCTTCAACATGTCGGTCAGCTTCCACGTGCCCGAGGACGGCTTCGAGCACCAGTTCGAATCACCCCTCGCCGACACGCCACCCCCGGAATCGCTGCCCGACTTCCGCGAGCGCTACGCGCCGTGGGCCGACCAGCTGGGTGACTGGTACGAGCGTCCCCGCGCCATCGACATGCGCTACGTGGACTGGGAACCACCGGACCGGCGCCAGCCCCTCCCGCCCCGCCAGCGGGTGTGGATGCGCGCCGCCGGGGTCCTGCCCGACGATCCCGTCCTGCACGCCTGCGTGGTCACCTACGCCTCCGACATGTCGCTGCTCGACACCACGCTGCTGCCCCACGGCTCCTGGCACGACCCCGACGTGTTCATGGCCAGCCTCGACCACGCCATGTGGTTCCACCGGCCCTTCCGCGCCGACCAGTGGTGGCTCTACGACCAGGACACGCCCAGCGCCGCCGGAGGCCGAGGGTTGGCCCGCGGTCTGATCTGGGACGAGCAGGGCAACCTCACCGTGTCGGTCGTCCAGGAGGGCCTCCTGCGCCGCATGCGCCACTGACGCCGCCCATCCGGTTGACCCCACTCACCGTTCTGGTGGGTCATCGGTCGCCCCTGATGTCGCGATGACCGACCAGAACACCCCACTCACCGTTCTGGTGGGTCATCGGTCGCCTCTGATGTCGCGATGACCGACCAGAACGGGTGGATCAGGTGGCGCGGTGGCGGCGGGGCTGCCAGATGGCGGTGTGGAACGCGCTCCACACCGGTCGACCGTCGGCGGTGATCTCGACGTCGAGGTCGACGAAGCGATGCCCCTTGTGCTCTCGCTCGTCGGCGACCCGGCCCCGCACCTCGACCTGCTCGCCATCGTGCACGAGGCCTCGGTGGTGCGCACGGGTGCTGACGTGGATCCAGGGCCCGAGCCGCACGGTCGACGACAGCACGTAGTTCGCCTGACGGGCGAGGAAGCCGGGATGGCTGACCGCGCCGTCGACGTAGATCGGGCTGGTCTCGCGCACGTCGTCCAGGTACTGCGCCGCCGGGCCCTGCCGGTAGGTGAAGCGCAGCGTGCCGAGCGTGGTGCCGGGGGCGAGCCCTGCTGCCGTCGCCGGCGGGACGGGGTCGGGGACGGCCGCGACCTCGAGGTGCTGCACGGGTGGGGGTTGCACGATCCGGGCCGAGCCCGACGCCCGCACGGTGCCGTCCGGCCCTACCGCCGCCAGCGAACCGTCGTCGTCCAGCCGGGCCACCACCTCCTCACCGTCGTAGACGGGCAGGAGCAGGCGGGCCTCCATCCTCCCGCGCTCGAGGAACTCGAGCCCCCAACGATCGACGCAGGGCCGGGTCAGGTAGGCCCACACGTCGACACCGGGCACGAGTCCGCCCCGGAACCCGTAGGTGGCGGCGACGGTGTCGTCGTGCATTCGGTTCGTGGACTCGGTGGCAGTGTTGTAGGCCACCACGCTGTGTTCCCAGGCCATCGGCCGAGAGTAGGGCCCAGCCATCGGCCGAGAGTAGGGCCCAGCCATCGGCCGAGAGTAGGGCCCAGCCATCGGGCGGACCGTAGCGGGATCTCGCGACTCGAGACATGCGGTGGAGTTGACGAGCCGCCGGCCGGAGGACGGCGGGCGAGCAACTCCAGAAGCTCCGCTTCTCAGGCGACGGCCAGGGAGTCGACGAAGCGCAGCACGTGGTGGGCGCCGGCCACCGACCGCACGACGGCTCCGGCGGCGTCGACCTCGAGCAGGGTCGGCGCGGTGCGGACCGAGTAGGCCTCGGCCAGCGCGGGGTCGTCCTCGACCAGCAGCTTGTGCACGGTGTCGTCGGGGTGGAGGCGGCGGAGGCGATCGGCGACCGGGCCACACGTGGCGCAGAACTGGGTGGCGAACACGACCCAGGTCCGTCCCGGCCCCCGCAGGTGCGCAGGCAGCACCGGTTGGTCGAGACCGGAGCGATCGGCGATGGCGGCCGATCGCCGGCGATAGAGCGTGTTGGCGACGGCGAGGGCCCCGAGCAGGGCGACGAGCACGACGAGCCGCATCATCGGGCCGCCTCGGCCACGTCGAGGACCTGGACGCCGCGCCGGCGGGCCAGGAACAACCACACCTCACAGCCGACGCAGAGACCGGTGCTGGCCGCCAGACCGGCGAGGCCGGCGACCACCAGGGCGAGGCCCCACGCCAGGCCCGGGGTACCGGCGACGAACGACACGGTGGCGCCGGTCAGGAACACCACCCCGACCGCGGCCGCGAACCGGGGTGGCCGCGGATCCTCGAGGTGGGCGGGAGGTGCGAGGCGGGGCTTGATCACGTGGCGTAGAGACGGAGGAACGGTCCGTAGCGCGGTCCGAACGCGGCGCCGAGCAGGAGGACGACGGCGAAGACGGGCACGACCCAACGCAGGTCGAGGGCGAAGCCGGCCAGCAGGGCCACGGTCAGGACGGCCTGGTTGAAGCGGGGCCCGCGGGGGTCGATGGGGCGGGGGGTCATCACGACAGCATAAACCCGACCAGCTGGGTCGACTATTCCGGATCGCGTCAAGTTCGTAGCATGGGCGTCGTGCTGGCGTCAGTCTCTTCCGTCTCTCGTCGCGCCGCGGCCGCCGCCGTCGGCGCCGCGCTGCTGCTCGCGGCGTGTGGCGGGGCCGGCGCCGAACCCGAGGCCCTCGAACGGGCGCCCGAGCCACCGTCGACCGCGTCCACCACGACCGTGCCCAGCTCGACGACGGTGCCGCCCACGACGACAACCACCACCACCGCGCTCCCCCCGCCCCCGACCCCGCCGGCGCCGCTCCCGCTGCGCGCGCCGACCCTGGCCGCCAGCCCGTCGGAGCTGGCCCAACGGGTGGTGACCGCGGAGCACCTGGTCCGTGACCCGGGCGCGGCCGCCACATCCGACCGCGCCGCCCTGGCGGGCTTCGAGCTCCAGGTGCTGTACCGGCAGCTGGCACGCGAACCCGGGTGGGACGCGGAGGTGCTGGCCAACACACCCCCGGACCTGCAGCTGACCGTGCGCAACAACGCCGCGGCCCGGCGGCAGTTCCGCAGCATGCACACCAAGCTGTCCGACCGGCTGCCCGCCTGGCGCATCGTCGACCCCGCGCCCGCCGCCGACCTGCTGGCGTACTACCACGAGGCCGAGGCCACCTTCGGCGTGCCGTGGACGATCCTCGCCGCCGTGAACCTGGTCGAGACGGGCATGGGTCGGATCCGGGGCACGTCGATCGCCGGCGCCCAGGGTCCGATGCAGTTCATGCCGAGGACGTGGGAGGCCTTCGGCGGCGGGGGCGACATCAACGATCCCCACGACGCCATCATGGGCGCGGCCCGTTACCTGGCCCACAACGGCGGGGGCTCCGGGAACATCGCCGGCGCGCTGTGGAACTACAACCACTCCGACCAATACGTGCGGGGCGTGCAGCTCTACGCCGACATCATGGCCGAGAACCCGGCTGCGTTCTCGGTGTTCTGGAACTGGCAGGTGGTGTACGCGTCGACGCTGGGCGACGTCTGGCTGCAGAACGGGTTCGTCGCCACCGGCCGCGTGCCGGTGATCGACTACGTCACCGACCACCCGGACCACCACATGGGTACCGCCACCAACTGACCGGTCACCAGGTGTCGATGTTGGGGCGCTTCTTGCCCCGGCGGGGAGCCGGCGGCGGCGCCGAGCGCAAGCCGGTGCTGATCCAGCGCCGCGTGTCGACGGGATCGATGACGTCGTCGATCTCGAACGCCTCGGCCATCGACACGCCCTTGCCGATCTCGTACATGCGCTCGACCATCTCGTCGAAGGTGCGCGTGCGCTCGGCCGGGTCGTCGATGGCGGCCAACTCGTTGCGATAGCCGAGCTTGACCGCCCCCTCCAAGCCCATCCCGCCGAACTCGCTGGTGGGCCAGCCCACGATGAACAGGGGGGCGTGGAACGAACCGCCGGCCATGGCCTGGGCCCCGAGCCCGTAGCCCTTGCGCAGGACGATCGTCATGTACGGCACGGTGAGGCCGGCACCGGTGACGAAGAGACGGCTGGCGTGGCGGACCAAGCCGGTGCGCTCGGCATCGGGACCGACCATGATCCCCGGCGTGTCGCACAGGAACACGATGGGGATGTCGTGGGCGTCGCACAGCTGCATGAACCGGGCCGCCTTGTCGGCGCCGTCGGAGTCGATGGCACCGGCCAGGTGCTGGGGGTCGTTGGCGATGACCCCGACCGACCGCCCCTCCATCCGGGCCAGGGCGGTCACCATGCCCGGACCGAACCCGCGGCGCAGCTCCAGCACCGAACCGGTGTCGAACAGGGTCTCGATGACGGCGCGGACCTCGTAGACGCGGAGCCGGTTCTCGGGGATGGCCCGGCGCAGGAGCCGCTGATCGGCGCAGTCCCAGTCGCCGCCGTGCGGTGAGGTGAAGTAGCCCAGGTACTGCTTGGCCACGGCCACGGCCTCGGCTTCGTCGTCGACCGCGATGTCGACGACGCCGCTGGCGATCTGGTCGTCGATGGGGCCGACCTCCTCGGGCCGGTAGACGCCGAGGCCCCCGCCCTCGATCATGGCCGGCCCGCCCATGCCGATGTTGGCATCGGCGGTGGCGATGACAACGTCGCAACAGCCCAGGAGCGCGGCGTTGCCGGCGAAGCACCGGCCGCTCACGATGCCGACCAGGGGCACCAGGCCCGACAGCTTCCCCCAGTAGGAGAAGGCGAGGCAGTCGAGTCCGGCGACGCCCGTGCCGTCGGTGTCACCGGGCCGGCCACCTCCGCCCTCGGTGAAGAACACGAACGGGAGCCGTTGCTGCTCGGCCACCTCGAAGAGGCGGTCCTTCTTGCGGTGGTTGTTGAGCCCCTGGGTGCCGGCGAGCACGGTGTAGTCGTAGGAGGCCACCGCCACCGGGACGCCGTCGACGGTGCCGATGCCTCCGACGAGACCGTCGGCCGGCGTCCGCTCGCGGAGCTCGTCGGCGCTGCGGCGCTTGCGCTGCGCCGCCACCATCAGTGGTCCGTACTCGATGAAGGACCCGGCATCGACGAGATCGGCGACGTTCTCGCGCGCCGTCCGCTTGCCGAGCTTGCGCCGCTTGGCCACCGCGTCGGGCCGGTGCTCGTCGAGGCCGTGACCGTGGCGCTCGAAGACCTCGGCCAGGTCGGGACGGATCTCGTCGAGGTCGACATCGTCCGCCACGTCGATGGCGGTGACCGAGACATCGGCCGGTTCCAGCACGACGAGGGCGTGGCCGGCGAACACGGCGTCTCCCGGCTCCACCGGCACCGACCGGACGATCCCGGAGCGCGCCGCGGTGACGACGTGCTCCATCTTCATCGCCTCCATGATCGCCACGGTCGACCCGGCCGCGACCTCGTCGCCCACGGCCACCTCGATGCGCACCACGGTGCCCTGGAGCGGGGAAGCGACCTCGATGGCACCGTCCGCTCGTCCGGCCGGTGCCGCCGACACCCGCTCCTGCTTGCCGTGGACCAGGACGGCGAGCGGATCGGACGAGTCGAGCTTGGCGCCGGCGAGGCCCGGGCGGGGGGCAGGAGCGAGCCGGGCCAACCGGGCCTCGAGCCAAGTGGTGTCGAATCGTCCGGCGGCGACATCCGGGTCGCGCAGTACGTCGGCCAGCATCGACCGATTCGTCTCGACGCCGTCGATCTCGAACCGGTCGAGCGCGTCTGCCGCCTCCGCCAACACCGAGCCCGGCTCGGCGCCGTGGACGATCAGCTTGGCGAGGAGCGCGTCGTAGCGGGGGCTGGTCTCGTAGCCGACGGCGCCGAAGGTGTCGACCCGGTGCTCGGCCGGCGGATCGAAGCGCGTGATGGTTCCGCCCGTGGGCACCATCCGGCCATCGGGCCCCAGCGTCTCCATGGTGATGCGCGCTTGCACCGCGAAGCCCTGGGCTCGCGGCGGAGCGAACAGCTCGAGCGCACCCAGGTTGGCGCCGGCGGCGAGCTGGAGCTGGAACCGCACCAGGTCGACGCCGCAGATCGCCTCGGTCACCGTGTGCTCGACCTGCAGGCGGGCGTTGAGCTCGATGAAGGCGAAGCGGTCGTCGGCGACGAGGAACTCGACGGTGCCGATCGAGTCGTAGCCGACGTGCTCGCCGAGTCGCACGGCGGCATCGTGGAGCCGGTGGCGGAGCCCGGGCTCGAGCCACCACGCCGGTGCGAACTCGATCAGCTTCTGCCGGGACCGCTGCAGCGAGCACTCGCGCTCGTGGCAGTGCTCGACCCGGATGCCGTCGCCGACGATCTGCACCTCGACGTGTCGAGCCCCTGGCAGCAGCTCCTCGACATAGAGCGCTTCGTCGCCGAACGCGGCAGCCGCCTCGCGCCCACACGCGGCGAACGCCTCCTCGAGCTGCGACGGCTCGCTGACCGGCCGCATCCCCCGACCGCCCCCACCGGCAACTGCCTTGAGCATCACCGTGCCGTGCTCGTCGAGGAAGGCTCGCGCCGTCTCGAGGTCGATCCCGGCCTCGGTGGCGGCCAGGACGGGGACGCCGGCGTCGGTCGCGGCCCGGCGGGCCGCGACCTTGTGGCCGAATCGTTCGAGCTGCCCGGTTCCCGGGCCGACGAAGACGATGCCGGCCTCGCGGCAGGCCCGAGCGAAGGCGGCGTTCTCGCTGAGGAAGCCGTAGCCAGGATGGATGGCGTCGCATCCGGCGTCGGCGGCGGCCGCGATCACGGCGTCCATGTCGAGGTAGCCGGACGGGCCGGTCCCGGGGAGCGTCACGGACTCGTCGCCGGCCGTGGCGTGCGGCGACGCGGCGTCGTCGGCGGTGTGGACCATGACCGCGCCCAGGCCCTCGGCGCGCACCGCCTTTGCGATGCGGATGGCGATCTCACCACGGTTGGCGATCAGGACCTTGGAGAAGCTCGGCACCCCGACATCGTGCCAGCGTGCGGGCGCTGGACGCGTACCGCGGTCGAGCAGAGGCGGGGTGCGGGGACCGTCCATGAGCTCTCATCCGCTGGTGGGTACCGTCGCATGCCATGCGCAACCTGACCAAGAGGCAGTTGGCGATCATCGGAGGCCTCGCGGCCGTCGTCCTCGTCCTCATCGGTGTCGCGGTGGCCGCCGGTGGCGGAGGCGGCGAGACGGCCACCACCACCACGACGAAGGCCCCGACCACCACCACGACCACGGCGCCGACCACCACCACGACCACGGCGGGACCCACATATCCTCTCACCGGGCTGCCCGTCGACGATCCCGCCAAGGCCTCGCGACCTGCTCTCGTGGTCAAGATCGACAATGCCGACCCGTCCCACGGGCACGGAGGCCGCCCCCAGATCGGCATCAATGCCGCCGACGTCGTCTTCGAGGAGATGGTCGAGGGCAGCGTGACCCGGTTCGCCTCGATCTTCCAGTCGATGGACGCCGATCCCGTCGGACCGGTGCGGTCGGCCCGCACCACCGACGTGCTGTTGATGGGTCAGCTGAACCGCCCGCTGTTCGCCTGGTCGGGCGCCAACGCCCACGTGGTCGACGTCGTGCACCAGGCCGACGTGGTCGACGTCGGCTACGACGCCGCCAGCGGCGCCTACTACCGCAGCCCGGACCGGCGGGCTCCCTACAACCTGTACAGCTCGACGGCTGCGATGCGAGCCGCTGCGCCGGCCGAGGACCGCCCACCGCCCCAGCTGTTCACCTATCGGACCGAAGGCGAGACGCCCACCGGCGGACGGGCGACGAAGGGCGTCGACATCAACTTCGGCGGGGGGCCGGGCAGCGCACCGGTGGCTTTCGACTGGGACGGCACCGGATGGGCCCGGTTCCAGAACGGGACCCCGCACGTGGACGTCGCCGGCCAACGCATCGCGCCACCGAACCTCATCGTGCAGTTCACCCCCTACAAGGAGGTGCAGTGCTGCGATGTGGCCGGCTTCCCGATCGTGGAAGCCCAGCTGTTGGGCGAGGGCGACGCCTGGATCTTCACTGCCGGCCAGGTCATCGAGGCCCACTGGTCCCGGCCGTCGCTCGGCGATGTCACCACCTACACCGGCCCCGACGGTCAGCCCGTGGGGCTCACTCCAGGCCGGACGTGGGTCTCGCTCGTCCCGCCGGGCCGAGCCACGGCCCGCTGACCCCCGCGCTCATGCGGCGGCGCGAGTCCGGCGCAGGAGCGGATCGGCCGCGGCGAGGGTGCGATCGGCGACGCGCATCACCCGGCCGGCGGCGCCGGGCGTGTCGTTGTCGACGAGGTTGCCCATCACGGCCAGCGTGATGTTGGCGATCGATTGCGTCCCCACGGCCAGCCGCAGACCGTTGCGGAGTATCCACGGATGGCCGATCAGGAACGAGAAGCGCCGTCCGGTGCGGAGGAAGGCGTCGAAGCGGTCGCCGATCTCGGTGTCGTAGCGGGCGGCAGCTCGGGCCGGGTCGGCCAGGAACAGGTCGGCCGCCAACATCCCCGACTCCAGGCCGTAGTCGATGCCCTCGCCGTTCATGGGGTTGATGAGCCCAGCCGCGTCGCCGATGGCCACCCAACCCGGGCCGTGCCGCTTCACCGAGCTCATGGGAAGGCGCCAGGCCCGCGGGCGCTCGGTGAAGTCACCGAGGTCCCATTCGTCGCGGACCAGGGCGCGGTAGTCGTCGAGGAGCGTGTTGAGGTTGAGGTCGCTGAAGCGCTTCATGGTCGACAGCGCGCCGACGCCGATGTTCACCGTGCCGTCGCCACAGGGGAACATCCACCCGTAGCCGGGCACCGGCGTGCCGTGGCGGTCGCGGAGGGTCAGGCATGCCTCGAGGTGCCGGTCGTCGTGGCGCGGCGATCCGATGTACGAGCGGATGGCGAGTCCGAAGGGCTCGTCGGGATCGCGCTCGGCCCCGATCATCCTGGCCGCCCTGCCCTGGGCGCCGGCGGCGATGATGGTCAATGCGGCATCGATGCGCCGTCCGGCCCCGGCGCCGACGGTCTCGACGCCCGTCACCCGATCACCGTCGAGCACCGGAAGCGCCTCGGTCTCATAGACCAGTTCGGCACCGGCCTCGTCGGCGGCGCCGATGAGGCTGGCGTCGAGGCGCCGGCGGGGCCAGACCGCTCCGTGGGGTGGGAACCGGCCGTGCTCGGGCCACGGCAGTTGCCGTCGCTGGCGGCCGGCGATCATGCGCAGGCCATCGATGCGGTGGGCGTCGGCGAGGTCGATGTCGAGTTCCTGGAGCGCACCCACGGCGCGGGGCGTGAGCCCGTCCCCGCACACCTTGTCGCGCCCGAACGCCCCCTTCTCGAACACGATGACCTTGGCGCCGCCACGCGACGCCCGGATCGCCGCCGCCGCGCCGGCGGGACCCCCGCCGATCACGGCGATGTCGAAGCGTTCGGTCGGCACTGGCATCGTGCCATTCTCGCCGGGGCGACCCGAGTTCCCACAGTCCCGCGATTCAGAGAACCTTCTCGACCATGGCCACGCGCTCCTCGCCGCCGTAGGGCGCCAGCTCGGTCACGACCTCGAAGCCGCGTCGCTGGTGGAAGCGCAGCGATCGCGGGTTGGGCGGCACGGTGTTGACCTCGGCGCACACCACGGTCCGGCCCGATGCGGCGGCCCATCCCTCGAACTCGTCGTAGAGCGCATCGGCCACACCCAGCCCGCGAACCGCGGGTTGCAGAGCGATCCGGTCCACGTAGGCGAAGCGGGCATGGCGGCCTGCGAACCATCGGTAGTTGGGGCTGGCGTAGTCGAGGGCCTCGCCCAGGCCCACGAAGAGACCGACGACCGTCCCTCCCGCCTCGACCACCTGGAACCGCGCCGCGGCCGCGGTGAACAGTTCGATCCGGTCGTCGTCGAGCGGTCCGACCTCGGGCTCGTTGGCGGCGTTGACCACGCGCAGCGCAACCAGGTCCGCCGGGTCGAGGGGACGGATCGTCCAGGGCGTCACCGCGAGCAGCCTGCCAGCTCGAAGACGAGACAGGCGTCGACCCGACTGGCCAGGACGGTCACGCTCCGTCGTCGCCGAGACCCTGCTCGTCGGCGATGCCGGCGTGGGCGCGGTCGACCAGGTCGCTGAATGCCCGGCTGATCGCCCGGTCGAGCAACCCGATCTGGTTGTCGAGCGCAGCCGCACCCTCGGGCCCGGCCACGACGTACAGGTCCTCGAGCGCGGCCCGCATCCGCCGCACGACCTGGAGCGAGCCCGAGCCGTAGATGCGGATCTCGTCGAAGGCGAGACCGAGCAGCTCGTCCCAGCTGATGGCACCGTGCACCACCCGGACCCGGCCCTCCCCGTCACGATGCACCCGGGCGATGGGAGGCCGCGTCGCCTCGACCCGCAGGAGATCGTGCAGCCGATCGACACACTGCACGGCGGTGGTGGGATCGTTCAGCGCGGGCGACAAGGCCTTGGCCCCGATATCGGCCAACTGGCGGTAGCCGAACGCCAGATCACTGGTCATCGTCCGCTCCGGCCCGAAGCCGAGCGCCTCGTCGACATCGTCCCAAACCAGATCGACCTCTCGGCCCGGCGATCCCCAGATCTCCAGCACGGCGGCTCCCTCGGGCACGAAGTCCCCGGTCTCGGGACCGACCCGCACCACGATGTCCTCCCGCTCCGCCAGTAGCACCAGGCGATCGGCGTCCACGTGCTGGAGGACGGCGCCGGGTCGGTGCCGGGCCACGGTGGCCAGCACGGCCAGCGGGGCGAGCACGTCCACCGGTTCCGGATCGGCCGGGTCCTGTCTCGGCAGCACCGCCGCGGTGTGCCGAGCTTCGGCTGCCACGGCCTCGATGATGCGCACGACGCGGATCGACTGCATGATGTGGGCCACGAAGCCGATGAACGTGAACACGGCGATGGCCCCGGCCAACAGGGCGACGTCGACGGCCACCGACGGCACGAAGGCGTCCTCGCCGCTGGTGACCCGCATCAGGACGAGCAGGGCGTAGAGGAAGACGCCAGCGAACGTTCCGAGCGCCACCTGGTTGGCTCGATCGCGCAGGAACTGGCGCAGGGCGCGGGGCGAGAACTGGCTCGACGTGAGCTGGAGGGCGAGGATCGTGATCGAGAAGACGAGACCGGCGAAGGTCACCGTCGCCGTCGCCACCGTGGCCAGCAGCTGGCGAGCCGTATCCGGATCGGTGGTGATCGCCATCACGTCGTAGCGGCGATCCACGAAGGGAAGGAACACGGCGAGGCCGACCGAGCCGGCGACGATCACCGACGGGAGGAACCACAACCCGGAGCGCAGCCGTTCCTCGATGCGGGCAATCGTCACGACCTGCATCCTGCCTGCTGGCGAGCGGTGTGTCCGGGACCGCCGGCCCGGCCTCGTGGCCCGTCGTACGCTCGCGCCACTCCCGACCGAGGAAAGGCCTCATGACCACCACGCCCGCGATCCGGATCGACGCCGACGGCCCCGTCCGCCACCTGGTGCTGTGCCGCCCCGACGAGTTCAACACGATCACGCCCCAGCTGCGCGACGAGCTCGGCACCGCGCTCGATGAGGCCGACCGCGACCCCGCCGTGCGGGTCGTGCTGGTGCGGGCGGAGGGGCGAGCCTTCTGCGCCGGCTTCGGTCTCGACTGGTCGACGCTGTCGCAGGCCGAGAACGACGGTGCCCGCGGGCGGGTGTGGGATTCGGTCGCTGACGTGCAGATGATCGGCACCTTCGGGCGGACCTTCGCCAAGCTCCACTCGATCTCCAAGCCGACGATCGCCGCCGTCCAGGGCTGGTGCGTCGCCGGTGGCACCGACATGATCCTCAACGCCGACATCATCGTGGCGGGCGAATCGGCCAGCTTCGGCTATCCACCGGCGCGGGTGTGGGGCATCCCCGAGGCCCCCTGGGTGTGGGTCGCTCGCCTCGGTCTGGAGCGCGCCAAGCGCTACCTGTTCACCGGCGACGAGATCCCCGCTCCCGAGGCCGCCGACGTCGGGATGATCCTCGAGTGCGTGCCCGACGACGAGCTCCAGGACCATGCTCGGGCCCTGGCCCAACGGATGGCGCTTCTGCCACTGAACCAGCTCCAGATGCTGAAGTGGTCGCTCAACGACGTCGCCCGGCACCAGTTCGAGCCCGACACCAGCCGACTGCTCGGCTTCCTCTTCGACGGCGTCGCCCGCCACACCCAGGAGGGCATCGACTTCGTCGAGCGGGCCCAGGAGATCGGATGGCGCGAGGCCGTCCGCGAACGAGATCGACCCTTCGGGGACTACGGAGAACGAGGACGAACATGACCGCCGCGCTGCGCACCGAACGCCACGCCCGGGTGCTCGTGGTCACGATCGACCGCCCGCACCGCCGCAACGCCATCGACGGCCCGACCGCGGCGGAGCTCCACGACACCTTCTCCGCCTTCGACGCCGACGACGAGCTCGACGTCGCCGTCCTCACCGGCGCCGGGGGGACCTTCTGCGCCGGCGCCGACCTGAAGGCGATCAGCGAGGGCACCGGCAACCGGGTGGACGAGGACGTGAGCCTTCCCGGTCCCCTCGGCTGCACCCGCATGTTGCTGGACAAGCCGGTGATCGCCGCCGTCGAGGGCCACGCCGTCGCCGGCGGTCTCGAACTGTCCCTCTGGTGCGACCTGCGGGTGGCCGCCCGCGACGCCACCTTCGGCGTCTACTGCCGCCGATGGGGTGTCCCCCTGGTCGACGGTGGAACCATCCGCCTCCCCCGGCTCATCGGCCAGAGTCGCGCCCTCGACATGATCCTCACCGGTCGAGGGGTGCGCGGCGAGGAGGCCGCGACGTGGGGCCTCGCCAACCGGGTCACCGATCCTGGTGGCGCGCTCGACGCCGCGCTCGAGCTGGCCCAGGCGCTCGTGGCGTTCCCGCAGACCTGCCTACGGACCGACCGCCGGTCCAGCTACGAGCAGTGGGGCCTCCCGCTCCAGGACGCACTGGCGCAGGAGACCCAGCTCGGGCTGGTGCCGATCCGCTCCGGTGAGACCCTCGAGGGCGCTTCCCGATTCGCCGGCGGTGAGGGCCGCCACGGCGCCGGCGTCTGAGTCGGCTGCGCCAGCGGACCTCGTGCGCCGGCGAGCACGTCCGGAGCGGATGTGGGAAAGTCACGCCATGACGGAGCACAACGGGGTTGACCTCGGCCTCGGCCGCATGATCGGCCGCCGGGCATCACTCACGCCACACCGCAGGGCCCTCACGTTCGAGGGGACGACCTGGACCTACGCCGAGTTCCTCGACCGCATCGACCGGTTCGCCACCGCGCTCGCCGGCGGAGGCGTCGGCGTGGGCGATCGGGTGGCGTACCTCGGGCTCAACCACCCGAACTTCTTCGTGACGATGTTCGCCACCGTCCGCCTCGGCGCCACCTTCGTCCCGCTCAACTTCCGGCTCACCGGGCCCGAGCTGCGCTTCATCGTGGATGATGCCGGGGCGCGCACCATCGTGGTCGACGACACCCACCAGCCGGTGATCGACGCCATCCGCGGCGACCTGCCGTGCGAGGTGTACTTCTCGTCCGAGGCGGCCGCCGAGGGCTGGCCGTCGATGGACGCGGCCATCGCCGACGCCGAGCCGCTCGCCGACCCGGCCACGGTGAGCGCCGACGACATCGCCGTCATCATGTACACCTCGGGCACCACCGGCCGGCCCAAGGGCGCCATGCTCACCCACGGCAACATCGCGTGGAACAACGTGAACGCGCTGCACGCCATCGACATGGCCGGCGACGAGGTGGGCCTGGTGGTGGCCCCCCTGTTCCACATCGGCGGTCTCAACGTCACCACGCTGCTGGTGTGGCAGAAGGGCGGCGAGATCGTGCTGCACCGCAGCTTCGATCCCGCCGAGGCGATCCGGGCCATCGAGGAGCACGGGATCACCAACAT
Organism: uncultured Acidimicrobiaceae bacterium; assembly: GCA_963747745.1. GTDB lineage: Bacteria > Actinomycetota > Acidimicrobiia > Acidimicrobiales > Salinilacustritrichaceae > Salinilacustrithrix. The sequence goes on along the minus strand of CAVVGJ010000019.1, from coordinate 112,007 downwards.
GTTCGGGGTCCCGGCCATGTTCCTGTTCATGAGCCAGGTCCCCGCGTTCGAGTCCGCCGACTTCTCCAGCGTGCGGGTCTTCGTGGTGGGCGGGGCACCGTGCCCGGAGCCGCTCACCAAGCTCTACCTGTCCAAGGGGGCACCGTTCGCCCAGGGCTACGGCCTCACCGAGACGGCACCCATGTGCTCGTTCCTCCTGCCGCCGGATGCGCTGGCCAAGGTGGGCTCCGCCGGGCAGGCGCCCATGTACACCGAGGTGCGCTGCGTCGACGAGGAGAACCACGCCGTCGCCGCCCACCAGACCGGCGAGATCTGCATCAAGGGCCCCAACGTGATGGCCGGCTACTGGAACCGGCCCGATGCCACCGCCGAAGTCATCGATGCCGAGGGTTGGTTCCACTCGGGCGACGTCGGGTACTTCGACGACGAGGGCTTCCTCTACGTCGTCGACCGGGTGAAGGACATGGTCATCTCCGGCGGGGAGAACGTCTACCCGGCCGAGGTCGAATCGGTGCTCCAGGGCCACGACGGCATCGCCGACGTGGCCGTGATCGGGCTCCCCGACGAACGGTGGGGCGAGGCGGTCACCGCCGTGGTCGTACCGGCCGGCGGGAACCCGCCGACGCTCGAGGAACTGAGAGCCTTCGCCGGTGAGCAGTTGGCCCGCTACAAGCTCCCCAGCCGCCTGCACGTCGTCGACGAGCTGCCCCGCAACCCGGCCGGCAAGATCCTCAAGTTCGAGCTGCGCGACCGATTCGACACCTAGAAGTCGATCTGCTCAGGTAGATCGGCCACTACTGACCGATTTGGCAGCCGATCTCGGGAAATGCTGAGCACTTCGGTCGACATGTGACCGAGTTCACGGCATGATGGGTACATGTACGACGTGGCCGTGGCCCTACCCGCCGATCATCCCGGCATCAGCGACGAGGAGTACCTCTCGCGGCGGGCCCACATCGCCGAGGTGGGGGCGCGACACCAGAGCGGTGATCCGATCCCCGACGTGCACTACACCGCCGAGGAAGACCAGGTCTGGGCCACGGTCTCGACCGAGCTGGCGGGCCTGCACGAGCGCTTCGCCTGCACCGAGATGCGCGCCGGCATCGCCCGCCTCGACCTCCCCCGCCGCCGCGTACCCCAGCTGCGGGAGGTCGACGCCCGCACCCGTGCGCTGACCGGGTTCCACATCCGGCCCGTACCCGGGCTGGTGCCGACCCGGACCTTCTACGGCTCGCTGGCCGACCGCACGTTCATGTCGACCCAGTACATCCGCCACCACTCGGTGCCCTTCTACACGCCCGAGCCCGACATCGTGCACGAGATCATCGGTCACGCCACCATGCTCTCGTCACCCCGCTTGGCCGACCTCTACGAGGCCGCCGGCCACGCCTCCCAGCGTGCGACCAGCGACGAGGCGCTCGAGTTCTTCAGCCGGGTGTTCTGGTTCACGCTCGAGTTCGGCGTGGTCCACGAGGACGGCGAGATCCGGGCTTATGGCGCCGGCCTGCTGTCGTCCTACGGCGAGATCCAGGTCTTCCGCGACGCCGAGATCCGGCCGTGGGACATCGCCCTGATGGGGGCCACCACCTACGACATCACGCAGTACCAACCGGTGCTGTTCGCGGCCGAGAGCACCGACGACATGGTCGCCGACCTCACCGCCTTCTTCGATTCCTACGACGACGACACGTTCCACCAGGAGTACGCATGACCACGACATCGCCCGCCCCCACCACCACCGACGCGCCGGCCGGTCGCCTCCAGGGGTGGGACTGCATCGAGTTCTGGGTCGGCAACGCCCGCAGCACCGCCGGGTTCCTGCTGTCGGCGTTCGGGTTCACCTGCACCGGCTACGCCGGCCCCGAGTCCGGCGTCGACGACCGGGTCAGCTACGTGCTCGAACAGGGCGACATCCGCTTCGTCGTCACCGGCGCGCTGTCGGCCGACTCCCCCATCGCCGAGCACGTACGCGTGCACGGCGACGGCGTCCACGACCTGGCCTGGATCGTCGACGACGCCGCCGCCGCGTTCGCCGACGCCGTGGCCCGTGGCGCCCGAGCCGTGCGCGAACCGTGGGAGGAGACCGACGAGCTCGGTGTGCTCCGCCTGGCCCAGATCGGCACCTACGGCGAGACCGTGCACACCTTCGTCGAGCGGGGCCGATACGTCGGAGGCGACGGAACCCGGTCCCGTCTCGAACCGGGCTTCGACGACGAAGGTCTCCCGCCCACCCCGGTGGGCCCCGCGGTGGGCCTCACCGGCCTCGACCACGTGGTCGGCAACGTCGAGAAGGGCCGGCTCGACGAATGGGTCGACTTCTACGGCCAGGTCATGGGGTTCGACCAGCTCGTCCACTTCGACGACGCCCAGATCGCCACCGAGTACTCGGCGCTCATGTCCACCGTGGTGTGGGACGGCTCCAAGGTGGTCATGCCGCTCAACGAACCGGCCGACGGCCGCAAGAAGAGCCAGATCCAGGAGTACCTCGACTGCTACGACGGCCCTGGCGTGCAGCACATCGCCATGCGGACCGACGACATCGTGGCCACGGTCGACGCCCTGCGCGAGCGGGGCGTGCGGTTCATGACCGTGCCCGACACCTACTACGCCGAGGCCAAGGCCCGCCTCGCCGACTTCGACCTGCCGTGGGAGGAGCTGGAGCGGCTCAACATCCTCGCCGACCGCGACCACGACGGCTACCTGCTCCAGATCTTCACCGAAACCATCACCGACCGACCCACGGTGTTCTTCGAGATCATCGAACGGCGAGGCGCCAAGGGCTTCGGCGAGGGCAACTTCAAGGCACTCTTCGAGGCCATCGAGCGCGACCAGGCCCGGCGGGGCCACCTCTGAAACGCCCCGTGCGCCACGCCTACGGCGTCGTCCGGCCCCACACCGGTGCCCCGCCGCACCTCGCCGCCCGCGCCGACGGTCGGGTCCACGACCTGCGGGGCGTGCCGGGCGTCCCGGACGCGGTGGCATCGGCGTCCTCCCTCGACCCCCTCCTCGCCCTGGGCCCGGCCGGCTGGGGCGAGGTCCACGAGGCGGTGACACAGCACCTCGCCGCTGACCCTGCCGTCCTGCCCGCCGGCGACTTCGACGTGGTCCTCCCGGTGGTGCCGGGCGACTACATCGACTTCTACGCCTCCGAGCACCACGCCCGGAACCTGGGCCGGATCCTGCGCCCCGGCGAGGAGCCCCTCCCGCCCAGCTGGCACCATCTCCCCATCGGCTATCACGGCCGAGCCGGTTCCGTGGTGGTGTCCGGCACGCCCATCCGACGCCCGGTCGGACTGCTCGGCCCCGGCGAGCGGGGGCCGAGCCGGCGACTCGACCTCGAGCTCGAGCTCGGCTTCGTGGTGGGGACCGACATCGCCATGGGTGAGGTCGTCGAACCCGACGCCGCCGCCGACCACGTGTTCGGCGTGGTCCTCGTCAACGACTGGTCGGCCCGCGACATACAGGCCTTCGAGTACCGCCCGCTGGGCCCGTTCGCGGGCAAGAGCTTCGCCACCTCCACTGCCGGGTGGGTCACCCCGTTGGCCGCCCTGCCCCGCGTGGCGGCCCCGGTGCAGGACCCACCCCCCGACCCGCTCCTCGTCCCCACGGCCGACTGGGCGCTCGACCTCGAGGTGGCATGGGCGATCAACGGCATGGTGGTCGGCCGGACCAATGCCCGACACCTGGGCTGGACCTTCGCCCAGCAACTCACCCACCTCACCGCCAACGGCGCCGGCCTGCGTCGTGGCGACCTGTTCGCCTCCGGGACGATCTCGGGCCCCGGCTCCGGCGAGGAGGGATCGATGATCGAAGCAGCCCGCAACGGCGACCGACCCATCCTCCTCGACGACGGCTCGGCGCGATGCTGGCTCCAGGACGGCGACACCGTCACCCTGACCGGCTCGTGGTCGGCTGGCGGCCACACCGGCACGCTGGCGGAGGTCACCGGTACCGTCGTCCCCGCACCGGAGGTTCCCTGATGCCCCACTACCGATCCGTCGGCGTCGTGCCCCGCAAGCGGCACACCAAGGCCACAGGTGACGACGGCCACCGATTGGCCGAAGAGCTGGTCGGTACCGAGGGGTTCTCGCGCGAATCGGCGCTGCTGTACCACCGCCGTTCCCCCTCCGCGATCCTCGGCGTCGAGCCCGTGGCCACGACGGAACCAGCGCCCGGCGGCGGCATCGGACCTCGGCACTTCCGGACCGGCGCGCTCCCCGGCGCCGACGACCTCGTCACCGGACGGCACCGTCTCCTGCGCAACGACGACGTCACCGTTGCCTTCGTCACCGCCGCCGATCCGTCACCGCTGTACCGCTCGGCTCTCGGCGACGAGCTCACCTACCTCCACGACGGATCGGCCACCCTCGAGTCGGTTTTCGGCGCCTTGCCGGTCGAGGCCGGCGACTACGTCGTCGTACCCGCCGGCGTCACCCACCGCTGGGTCCCGGGCGACGGTGGCGCCGGCGCGTTGGTGATCGAGTCGGCCGGCCACGTCCGCATCCCCGACAAGTACCTCTCGCCTCACGGCCAACTGCTGGAGGGCGCGCCGTTCTCCGAGCGCGACCTCCGCGCCCCGGGTGAGCTGCTCGACGTCGACGGCACCGACGTGCCCGTGCTCGTCCGCACCCGCGCCGGGTGGATGCGCTACCGCCACGCCACCCATCCCTTCGACGTGGTCGGGTGGGACGGCTGCCTGTACCCGCATGCCCTGAGCATCCACGACTTCGAGCCGATCGTGGGCCGGATCCACCAGCCGCCGCCGGTGCACCAGACGTGGGCGTTGCCGGGCGCCGTGGTGTGCTCGTTCGTCCCCCGGCCCTACGACTTCGACCCCGATGCGGTGCGGGTCCCGTACCACCACCACAACGTCGACAGCGACGAGGTCCTGTTCTACGCCGAGGGCGATTTCATGAGCCGCTCCGGATCGGGCATCGGGCGGGGCTCGATCTCGCTGCACCCGGCCGGGTTCACCCACGGGCCCCAGCCCGGGTCGGCGGACGCGGCCGATGCGGTCGACGGCACCAGCGAGATCGCCGTCATGCTCGACACCTTCCGCCCCTTGCAGGTGCTGGCCGACGCCGCGGAGGTCGAGGATCCCGACTACTGGGGCTCGTGGCGCTGAACCCGAGCGCAGGTCAATCGAGATCCTTGTTGGGATCGATCAGGTACTTCTCGCCCGTGGCCTGCTTGCCGTAGCTGGCAATGGCTTCGAGGGTGAGCGCCTCTGCCAGCGAGACGACCGCGGTGTAGCTGCTGGCGAACGTGGTGGTGATCTCGGCCGCGACCCGTTCCCGCAGCTGCTGCGCCCGTTCGGGCCCGACCCGCTCGAGGAAGTACGGCAGGAGCCAGCCGCCGACGCTCCACGCCATCCCGAAGCTGCGGGTCAGCTCGGTCGGTGAGCGGTCGAGGCCGCCGTAGATGTACACCTGCTTGTGCCGGGTCGACCCGTAGCGCCCCACCGCTCCCTCCTTCGCGGCCTGGGCCGACTCCATGGCGGTGAGGATCCTGCTGGCCAGGGTCCCGCCGCCGGTGGCATCGAAGCCGATGGTGGCGTCGGTCGTGGCGACCGCGTCGATCAGGGAGGACATGAAGTCGTCGTCGCTCGAGTTGCACACGATCGTCGCCCCGAGGTCCTGGAGCAGGTCCACCTGTTCCTGGCGACGGACGATGTTCACCAGGGGAACGCCGTCGGCCAGGCACAGCTTGACCAGCATCTGGCCCAGGTTGGACGCCGCCGCGGTGTGGACGAGGGCCGTGTGTCCCTCGAGGCGCATCGTCTCGACCATGCCGAGGGTGGTCAACGGGTTGACGAAGCACGAGGCCCCCTCCACCGCGGTGACGCCATCGGGCAGGGCAAGGCAGGCCGCGGCCGGCGCGAGGCGGAACTGGGAGTACATGGCGCCCCCGATGGTGGCGACCGTCCGGCCGAGCAGCGCCTGGGCCGCGTCGGACGATCCCGCGTCCACCACCACACCGGAGCCCTCGTTGCCCATGGCCATCGGCGTGCCGACCCGGCCCGCCACCATGCGACGCAGTCCGGGCGGGATGTCGGCCACCACCTTGGCGTCGTCACCGGTGCCGACGAGCCGGGCGGTGCTCATGTCGGCCGGTCCGAACATCGGGCCGAGATCGGACGGGTTGATCGGCGCCGCCTCCACGCGGATGACCACCTCGTCGTCCTTCGGTGTCGGGACCGCCACGTCCGCGATGCTGAGCTCGAGCGTGCCCTCCTCGGTCACCGTCGAGCGGAGCTGTCGTGCCATGGTGTCGTGTCCTCCCGGATCGTGGTGACCTGTGAGTCTCGCGCCCGGGCGGACCAGGCACGGCCACGGACCGGGGAAAAGGGCGGTTCGGCGGTGGTTGTCCGATCTGGACCAAGTGGGTAATGATCCGCCCATGACCCGCAACGGCCAACCGACCGTGCTCATCGTCGACGACGAGATCGACATGCGGCTGCTGGTCCGCGTCATCCTGGAGTCCGCTCGCAGCGGGGTCGAGGTGGTCGGCGAGGCAGTGGACGGCATCGAGGCGCTGTCGGCGTTCGATCGCCTCGATCCCCCGTCGATCCCCGACGTCGTCATCCTCGACAACCGGATGCCGGGGCGGACCGGGATCGAGGTGGCGGCCGAGATGCTGGCCAAGCAGCCCCGCCAGCACATCATCCTGTTCAGCGGGTTCATCACACCGGAACTGGAGTCCCAGGCGCGGGAGTTGGGCGTCGACGCCTGCGTCAGCAAGTCCGACTACGAGTCCCTCCCCCAGCTCGTGCTCGAGCTGGCCAACCGGGCCGCCTGAGGGACGCTTCCGCTGCCCTGCTCAGCCGACCTGGAAGCTGCCATGCATGCCGAGGGCCTCGTGGCCGTCGATCCCGCACACGTAGCGGTAGGTCCCGGGCGTGTCGAGGGTGAGCACGACGGTCCCGTCCTCGCCCGCCTCGGTGGGGCCGATCTCGCCGAGCACGTCGCCGCCGGGGCCGAACACCTCGAACTCGTGCTCCACGGTGCCGTCGTTCTCCATGTCGAACTCGACGGTGGTGCCGGCGTCGAGGGAGACGTCGTCGAGGCCGCTGTAGCTGTAGTCGTGGGCGGCGAAGTGCACCTGCACGTCGCTCGCCTCGGGCCGCGCCTCACCCCCCGCACCGGTGACGGTGATCGTCTGTCGGATGCCGTCGCCGGTCTGCCCCGGCTTGCAGGCGATCTCGTAGGTCCCTTCGGCCAGGTTGGCGCTGAAGTCCGCGCTGGTCCCCGGGCCGATGTTCTCGCGCTCGGTGACGACGCGATCGCCCTCGGCGTAGACGTACACCTCGGTGACCTTCTTGCCTTCGTTCTCGACTTGGAACGTCGTCTTTCCCGCGGCCAGCTCGGTGCGGGCCGGAACGCAACTGTCGTCGGTCGCCGTGACTCCCACGGTGTCGGCACCCGAATCCGAGCACGCCGCTGTGGTGGCGACGAGCGCGAGGAGCGCGACGGTCTGGGGGAGGAATGGGATTCGCATTGCCGTCTCCTGGCTGGGCTCAGTGGGTGGCGACCCGCTCGGGTTCCACCGCCGCCGCGGGGGCGGGCGCCGGTCGGTGCGGGCGGAAGAACAGCGTCATGACGACGCCCAGGTAGGTGGCCCAGACCGCGACCTCGGCCCAGGACGGGTCGGGACGGAAGTTGACCGTGCCGCGCAGCACGGTGCCGTACCAGCTGCCGGGAGGGACCGTTGTCGACACGTCGAAGGCCGGGTTGCCGAACAGGGATCCGGTCAACACCCCGGCCTCCCAGAGATCGTGGATCCCGTAGGCCAGCACACCGGCCGCGACCACGATGAGGCCGGCGCCGGTCCAGGTGAAGAACTTCGCCAGGTCGAGGTGGACGGCCCGGCGGTAGAGCAGCCACCCGAGCACGGCGGCCACCCCGATGCCGAGCGTGGCGCCGATCATCGGGCCGGTGGTGGTCTCGGTGGCCTTGGCCGCAGACCACACGAACAGGGCTGTCTCCAGTCCTTCGCGGGCGACGGCCACGAAGGCGGTGATGATCACCCCACCGGCGCCTCCGGCCACGACCGCGTCCAGCCGGTGGTGGAGCTCGGTCTTCATGCTGCGGGAGGTGCGCTGCATCCAGAAGATCATCCAGGTGACGAAGCCCACCGCCACCAACGACATGACGCCACCGAAGGTCTCCTGGGCCCGGAACGTGTCGAGGCCGTGTTGGGCGAAGGTCAACAGGGCGCCCACAGCGAGGGACAGCCCGACGGCGAGCCCGATGCCGATCCACAGGGGCCGCAACCGATCGGTGCGCCCCGTCTTCACCAGGTAGGCGACGAGGATCCCCACGACCAGGGCGGCCTCGAGCCCCTCGCGGAGTCCGATGAGGAAGTTGGCGAACACATCCTCATGTTAGGCACACCTATCAGTTTTCGTGCAACCCCCCTGTTACCGCGGGCTCTGGGACGCGGTTGCACCGTCGTCCGCCCGGAGATCGTGGCGGTAGACGTTCGTCTCGCGGATCTCGAAGCCCTCGCGCTGGTAGAGGCGGTTGGCCGCAGCCCGGGACGGGCGGGAGGTGAGGTCGACGGTGGTGCAGCCCAGTTCCCCGGCCCGATCGATCATCGCCCGGGTGAGCAGGCCGCCGATGCCCTGCCCGGTGGCCGCCTCGTCGACCACCACGTCCTCGATCCAGGCCCGCCGTCCCGTGGGGATCCGGAACACGGCCAGCGTGGCGGTGCCGAGGATGTGGCCCTCGTCGTCGGTGGCCACGAAGACGTCGGTCGCCGGAGCGGCCACGATGTCCTCGAGCGCCTCGCGCGAGGGTGGCGGGTTCGAGGACGACAGCTGTGGGATGAGGCGCTGATAGGCCTCGACCAGCTCGTCGGTGACCTCGGCAACGATCTCGATGAACACGCCCGCGGAACCTACTCGGCGGGCACCGGCTCCCGGAGTGGCAGCTCGAACGTGAACGCCGCTCCGCCGTCAGGCGGTTCGCTCACCGAGATCGTCCCGTCGTGGGCCTCGAGGATCTGGCGGGAGATGTACAGGCCGAGGCCGGTGCCGGTGACGCTCGACGTACGGCCACGCACGAACTTGTCGAACACCCGACCGCGCATCTCGGGCGAGAGCCCCTGACCGTGATCGGTGACCGACACCAGGGCGCGACCGGCTGTCGGTCCAGAGGCGGACCGAGATCGTGCCGTCGGGGGGCGACGCCTTCGCCGCGTTGTCGAGCAGGTTGGTGAGCACCTGCTGGATGCGATCGACGTCGACGTGGACGGGCGCCCGCTCGACCACCATGTCGGCGTCGAGATGCAGGCGGGGATAGAGCGCCGACGCCGCCTCCACCGCGACCGTGACCTCCTCGGCGAGGTCGGCATCGGCCATGGCGTAGGACATGCGACCCGCCTCCACCGCCTGGGAGTCGAGCACGTCGCGCGTGAGCCCCTGGAGCCGGCGCGCGTTGCTCGCCGACCGGCGCAAGGCGTTGAACCGCTCGGTCTCGGTCATCGACTCCCAATGGTCCATGGTCGTCTGCAGGAACCCCAGCACACCGGCGACCGGCGTGCGCAGCTCGTGGGACACGATGCTGATGAACTCCTCCTGGCTCTCGGTGAGGCGCTGCAGGCGGGCCTGTTCGTCGCGGGCGGCCCGCAGCCGACGGCCCAGGGCCACGAAGGCGATCAGACCGAACACCAGGAAAGCGACCACCACGATCTGGCCGGCTCGCTGCAGCGGACCGGCCAGGCCCTGCTCGAACTCGCTGCTGTCCTGCACGAAGGCGATGCGCCAACCCGAAGCCGGGACGTCGGCGAGCACCACGACCTCACCGTGACGCCGGTGGAACCCCGCGGTGTCGGTGAGATACGAATCGTCGGGCACGTGCTGGGCGACGAGCGAGGGGTTGGTGGCGGCGATGACGGTGCCCGTCGTCCCGACGATCAGGTACTCGCCGGTGTCGCCGTGCCGCAGTGGCGTGATCTGCTGGTTCAACGTGCTGTCGCTGGAGACCTCCGACTCGAACACGAGGGTTCCGCGCAGTGCGGACGTCCGATCTTCGCGGATGGCGATGACCAGGGCGTAGGTGGGTGCCTCGGTGGTGAGGCCCGGCGCGACCGGGAGGTACGCACCGGGAAGGTCCTGGCCGTCGGAGGGAATCTGCCGGAGGGCTGCGAGCGTGTCGGAGAACCCGGGCCGGTCCAGTGGTCGGCCGACGACCGACCGGTCACGCAGCTGGAAGCCTTGGGTCACCACGCCATCGGCATCGGTGAAGAAGAAGCTGGTCCGGGCGCCGGCCTCCTCGAGGAGCGACGCGATGTCGGCGAACTCGGCGCGATCGTTGGCGCTGTTCACCTCGAAATCCAGCGTCCGGCCGGCGAGGAAGGGGCCGACACTGCCGAACTGGCCGGCGAGGGAGGCGTTCTGGCTGCGGGCCAGGGCGTCGACCTCGGTGACCAGGGAGTCCTCCAGCGCGGCGCGACCGTGATCGACCGCGTTGTTGAGCAGCACGAGGATCAGGACCCCCACTGCGGCCAGGGCGACGAAGGCCACGACCGGTACGAGCTGATCACGTCGACGCGACATCGTGTTCCTCCTGTGCTGCGACCGGCTCGACAGCCTCGAGCTCGACGACGAACCGGGCACCGCCGGCCGGACTGGTCTCCACCCGGACGTCGCCCCCCATTCGCTGGACGAAGTCCTGCACCACCGACAGGCCGATGCCCACTCCCCGGGTCCGGACCACGGCGTCGCCCGAACCCCGGTAGAAGCGGACGAAGATCCGCTCCCGCTCGGCCTCGGGTACGCCCGGCCCGGCATCGTCGACCAGCAGCCGGACCCCGCCGTCGCGGTGCTCGACCGTCACCTGTACTCCGGAGCCCTCGGGGGCGAACTTCACCGCGTTGGACACCAGGTTGGTGACGATCCGATCGATTGCGCTGGCGTCACCCCGGACCAGCAGCCCCGGCTCGATCGAACGCTCGATCTGGTGCGAGGCCCACACCGGTTCCAGCCGGTCGAGGACCCGCTCCACGGTGTCGGCCAGATCGATCGTGTCGAGCGCCAGCTCGAAGTCGCCCCGCTCGAGCCGGGCGAAATCGAGCAGGTCCTGGACCAGGCCGTTCAGCGCGTTCCCATTGGTGGCGATGCGCTGGGCGAAGACCTGTCGCTCCTCGTCGGAGAACGCATCCCACCGACTGGCCAGCATCGAGGCCAGACCCGAGATGGCGGTGGCGGGAGTGCGCAGTTCGTGCGAGGCCACTCCGAGGAACGCCGTCTTGAGCTCGTCGAGCGCCTCGAGCCGGGCCACCGCCTCCTGCTGCTGCTCGAGGCTGCGAGCGGAGACGATCGTCGACGCGATCATCTCACCGGCGACGTGGATCAGGTCGACCTCGCTCGGGCCGAGCGGCGCGCCGGCAACGACGCGCATCACCGCGATGGAACGATCGGAGCGGTGGAGGTCGACCGCCATCGATGCTCCGGGCGCCAGCGCGTCGGGCCGCCCGGCGCTGGGGATCACGGAGGAGTCCGGAACGGCGCCGTGGACGAAAAGGTGCCTCGGCGCGCCGGCGCCGGCCAGCGAGAGGGAGAACCCGGCCAGGTCGAGCTCGTCGGACAACTGCACGGCCAGGGCCGGCAGGATCTCGGCCAGGTCCTGGCCCTGTTGGATGTTCCCGGTGAGCGCCTGGATGGCGGCGGCCCGCTCCTCGGCCTGTTCGGTCTGCCGTGATCGCTGGCGCAGGGCACGGCGATCCGACCACGTGGCCGCGCCCAGCAACAGCGCACCGATGGCGCCGAGCGCTCCCAGGGCCCACGGGGTGGCGTCCCGACCACCGCGGCCCGGCACGACCGCGGTCAGCGTGAGCTGGCGACCGAGCACGGGGGCCTCGGCCTGCACGGTGGCACCGGACATCGCACCCACCGCCGCCACGGAAACGCTGCCGTCGGCGAGCTGCCACGGCGTGGTGAGAGCCACGAACGCACCCGTATCGAGGGCGCCGACGGCCACCCCCACCAACGTGTCGCGGCGGGTGACCGTCGATGTGGCGGGCGGCAGCACCGATGCCGTTCCCCCGGAGGTGGCGTAGACGGGCACCGCGATCAGGTTGTGGATGCCGTCGCCCTCGATCGGTCCGCTGAGCACGGTGGCGCCGCCGTCGCGGGCCCGGGCCAGGGCCGTTTCGACCGGAGGCGAGTCGAGCACCGCTTCGATCGCGTCGCTGGGGCTCCGCAGGGAGCCGTCGCGGCGCACGCAGCCGAACTCGGACACGGCGGGCGAGGATTGAGGCGGTCGCTCGCCCGAGCACAGCGACACCGCGGCTCGCTCGACGGTGACGGCCGACGTGGACACTCCCACCACGATCTGTCCGATCTGCTTCTCGACCATGACGCTGGCCTCGGCCCGCTCGGTGTCGTCGTTGCGGTCGGCCACCACGGAGACCATGAGCACGACGGTGGCGGCGATGGCCAGGAACCCGAGTCCGGTCATCCACGCCACCGGCCCCCGACGGGCATCCTCCGACGCCGTCACCCCAGCCACACCGACCCGACCGAACGTGTCTCCCCGACCCGGTCTGGCATGCTGCCCGGCAGATTGCGTCGACCCCCCACTGCTCATCAGACTGCCACGTAGAGTGAGGCTCTGCGTGGTACCGACCCTGCCCCGCCCGACAGAGATGGACACCCGATGACGACGATGGAAGACACCGTGCGGGTGCTGATCGCCGATGACGATTTCGACATGCGGCTCCTCGTCCGGGCCACGCTCGGCGCCGAGCTGGGCCTCGACGTGGTCGCCGAGGCCGAGGACGGTCCGGGGGCGGTGGATGCGTTCCGGAGCTCGCGACCCGACGTCTGCGTCCTCGACTACCGCATGCCGGGACTCACCGGCCTCGAGGTCGCCGAGCAGATCCTCGCCGAGGAGGCCGGGGCGAAGCTGCTGCTCTTCTCCGCCTACCTCACCCCCGAGATCACCGATTCCGCCGAACTGCTCGGCCTGCAGTGCCTGCGCAAAGACCTGTTCATGGACCTGCCCACCACGTTGCTGGCGCTGGCCGGCGGGAGCTGAGTCAGCGCCTCGCCACCGCCCGGCGCAGCGTGCGCAGGTTCCCCTTCGGGACGAACCACGCGCCGAGCGCCGTCGACCGGGCGATGAGCTCCGCGGACTGGTAGTTGCTGTAGAGCACCACACGGATCTCCGGGTGCTGGCGGCGCACCTGCTCGGCGACCTCGATCCCCCAGGGACCGGGTGGCATGCGGTGGTCGACCACGAGCACATCGGGCCGGAGCTCCTCCACCAGCGCCAGCGCGGTGGCACCGTCGAGGGCCGAGCCGACGATGTCGTGGCCCTCGAGCGCCAAGTCGAGCGCGACGAGCTCGAGGGCGTCGGGGTCGTTGTCCACCACCAGGACGCGGCGGGTGGACGTCTCGCGCCCCAGCTCCGACGTCACGGCAGCGGTTGGGGCGGCGGCGGCCCGACGTAGCGGGCCGACGGCCGGATGATCCGGTTGTCGCTGGCTTGTTCGAGGATGTTGGCGCACCAACCGATGACCCGCGAGGACGCGAACGTCGGCGTGAACAGGTCACGGGGCAGACCGCAGTGGTCCATCACGACACCGGCGTAGAACTCGACGTTGGCGTAGAGGTTCCGGCCCGGCTTGAGCTCGGCCAGCACGTCGACCACGGTCTGCTCGACGACCTTGGCGAACTCGACCTTGTCGGCGCCGATCCGCTCGGCGACCCCGCGGAGGAACACCGAGCGGGGATCGTCGGTCTTGTAGACGCGATGACCGAAACCCATGATCTTCTCGCCGTTGGTCACGGCGTCGACCAGGTAGGGCCGAGCGTTCTCCTCGGTGCCGATGGCGTCGAGCAGATCGAGGGCCCGTGACGGCGCGCCACCGTGGAGCGGACCGGAAAGGGCCCCGATCCCCCCGACGACGGCGGCACCGACATCGGCACCGGTGGAGCAGATCACCCGTGCCGTGAAGGTCGACGCGTTGAACCCGTGATCGATGGTGGTCATCTGGTACTGCTCGACGGCACGGCCGAGGTCGGTGTCGTGCTCGCGGCCGTCCATCATCCACAGGTAGTTGGCGCCGTAGCCGAGGTCGTCGCGGGGATCGACGGGATCGGAGCCGTTGCGCAATCGGTACATCGCCATGATCAGGGTGGGCACGACGGCACAGATGCGCAGCGCGTCGGCCCGGCGCCGGGCGTGGTCGATGTCGAGCGTCGCCTGCATGTTGGACGTCGCCCCCACGAAAGAGACCGCGGTGCGCAGGCCCTCCATGATCGAGCTGGAGGCCCGGGCGATGGCGGGCAGGATCTCGAGCACCGGCTCGGGGATGACCCGCAACGGCCGGATCTCGTCGAGGAACGCGGCCCGTTCGGCGGGGGTCGGCAACGCCCCCTCGAACAGCAGGTACCAGGCGTCCTCCAGCGACACGGCCGCGGCCAGGTCGACCGCCGAGTACTGCCGGTAGTGATAGAAGCCCTCGAGGCCGCGGACGTCGCCGACGGTGGTCTCGGCGACGATGACGCCCTCGAGACCGGGGGGCGCCTCGATCTGGCCGGGGTCGGTGACCGGCTGGATGGAGGCCACCGACAGGAGGTCGCGCAGCGACACCACGCCGACGAGGGCACCGTCGTCGACGACGGGAAAGTGCCGGTAGCCCTTGTCCGACAACCGGTCGTACGCCTCGGCCACGCCCAGATCCGGGGCCACCGTGTCGGGATCGGGTGTCATCCACTCGCCCACGGTGCTGCTGGCCGCGGCGCGACCGGACGCAGTGAACCGGATCAGGTCGCGTTCGGTGAGGATGCCCACCGGACGGTTGCCATCAACGATGATCACCGATCCGACGCCGGCACCCACCATCCGCTCACCGACCGACTCGAGGGAGTCGCTCTGCTCAGCGGTGAGAACGGGTGCGCTCATGACGTCGGACACGGATCGGGTCTCGGCGGCCATGGCGGCGAGACTACCGCCGTTCTCAGCACGAGGAACCGCCGATCGGGCCGACCGGCACGACGGTGAGGACCGACTTGATGGACTCCCTCGAGCCCCGCCCGTCCGCGTAGGCGGGCGTCGGAGCACCGATAGCCTCGGAGGGGTGGAACGTCTCCGTTGGTCCTACCGCCCCGCGCTCGATCACCCCGTGGTGATCGCCGCGTTCGAAGGCTGGAACGACGCCGGCGACGCCGCCTCATCGGCCCTGAAGTGGTTCGGCGATCGCTGGGAGGCGACGCCGTTCGCCGACATCGACCCCGAGGAGTTCTTCGACTTCACGTCCACCCGCCCGGAGGTCCGCACCGAGGACGGGCACCGGGTCGTCGACTGGCCCACCAACCAGTTCCTGGCCGGCACGCTGCCCAGCACGGGCCGAGACGTGATCCTGCTCCAAGGCGTCGAACCACAGCTGCGGTGGCGGACGTTCACCGACCTGGTCCTGGAGGTTGCCACCACCTACGAGGCCTCCATGGTGGTCACGCTCGGGGCACTCCTGGCCGAGGTGCCCCACAGCCGCCCGGTCAGCGTGGCCGGCACCGCGTACGACCCCGATGTCGTCCAGCGGCTCGCCCTCGAGCAGTCGACCTACGAGGGCCCCACGGGCATCGTGGGCGTCCTGCACAGTCGGTGTCGCGACGCGGACATCCCCTCCGCGTCGCTGTGGGCCGCCGTACCCACCTACGTGCCAGGGGCACCATCGCCGAAGGCCACGCTGGCCCTGGTCGAGAAGACGGCGGCGTTGCTCGATGTCGGCGTGATCACCACCGACCTCGAGATCGCGTCGGCGTCCTACGAACGGCAGATCAACGAGCTGGTCGACGACGACGACGAGACGCGGGACTACGTGTCGGCGCTCGAGCAGCGCCACGACGAGGCGGTGGCGAAGGGCGAGCCGGGAGACCTCATCGAGGAGGTCGAGCGCTTCCTCCGTGAGCGAGGTGACTGAGTTCAGGGCAGGCCGGCGGCGGCCAACGTCGGGCCCCAGTCGGTGAACACCTCGTCGAGGGCTCGGGCGAGATCGTCGGGTTCTGCGATGGTGTAGGCGTTCTCGTCCACGTACCGGGCCAGGGCGCAGTCGACTCGGTCCAGATCGCCGAGCCGGGCCAACGCCGCCGCGGTCTGGACGTAGACGCTGCGGTAGTAGCTCGAGGCGCGGTGCTCCCAGTACGTCATCGGTTCGCCGGCGCGGCCCCGCCCGTCGACGGGGATCGTCCGCGACTGCATCGAATCCAGGGTGCCGAGCACGCGGCCCTCGGCGTAGGTGGCAAGTCCTTCATCGAGGTACGGGTGCTCCGCCTGGTTGTTGCCGACCAAGCCGTAGAACCACATGTGGGCCAGTTCGTGGGGCGTCGTGCGGTCATCGGTGCCGGGCCCCTGCAACACGTGCATCGGGAACTCGATGCCCCCGCTCAGATCCGGCGTGATCGAGACGGTGTAGGCCGGCCAGGGATAGGGACCGAAACGGGCCGACAGGTCGGCGAGGTCGCGGACGATCTGGTCGAGGTAGCGGCTCGCCTCGTCGACCTGGTCGTGCACGGCGACCGTGACCAGCACCGGGTTGGGGGCGTGGGTGGTCACCGAGATCACCGTGAAGCGTCCCACGGCCACCGCGATGTCGCGCACCGCCTGGGCGACGTAGGTGCCATCGGCGGCAATCGAGCCCGTGGCCGTCACCGAGAACCCGGCGGGCACCGCGACGGAGTAGTGCCAGTTGGCGGTCGGCGACGTGGCCGCCTCGGCGAAGCCCGACGTGGGCGGATCGGTGGCCCACCCGATCCCGGGCTGCCACGCCAGCAGCGGAACGAACGAGCCGAGGCGCAGGGAGTCCTGCTGGCGCGAGATCCGATCGTTCACCGGTCCCTCGACCTGGAGGGTCCACGTCACCACGAGGTGCAGACGGGTCCCGGGAGCCACGGTCCGGCCCAACGGGATGACGGCCGTCGTCGGATCGGGCTGTTCGGCCCGACGTGGCGTTCCCTGCTCGGAGACCGCGGTGATCACGATGCGGGTTCCCGCCGCCGCGGGCCGGGGGCCGTTCGCCCACAGCCGCAGGACGATCGAGTCCACGGGGAGGTCGGGGGTGAAGGCGATGTCCTCGGTCCCCTCGACCAGTCCGCCGACCGGGTCGGCGGTGATCTGGAGCCGGTAGTCGGGTCGGTCGGGCTCGGGTTGCACACGGGCGAACGGTGGGGGGCACGGATCGGCGGTCGTCGTGGGCGCGGCCGGCACCGTGGTCGTCACCGGCCGGGATGTGGCCGGTGGGACGGACGTGGACGGCGCGGTGCTGGGCGCCTCGGCGGCCCGTTCGAGGCCGGGATGCGATGCGCGGCATGCCACCAGCGCGAGGCACGCCGAGAGCACCGCCGCCACGACCAGGATCGGTGGCGACGGAGCCCGCTTCACGACCGCCAGGTCTCGGTCCTGGGCGGGTCGAACCACACCGCGACCTCTTCGCCGCGGATGGCGCGGAACACGTGGTCACCCCAGTGCTCGAACCCGGCCAGCGGTGCGGGGAGATCGTCCTCGGCGAAGAAGCCGACATCGGTGGTCTCGAGCTCGTGGCGCTGGAGCTCACCACCGACGGCCCGGCACAGGAAGACGATGGAGTAGAGCGGAACCGTCGTGAAGTGCAGTCGCAGGCCGTCGAGCACCATGAGCACCCGTTCGACGACGCAGTCGATCCCGGTCTCCTCCCCGACCTCTTTCACCGCGACCTCGGCGGCCGAGTAGCCGATGTCGGCCCAGCCGGTCGGGTAGAGCCAGACGCCGGAGTCGGCCCGCTGCACGAGGAGCAGCTCGCCAGCCTCGTTGTGGACGGCCGCTCCGATGGCCACCTTGGGGGTCTGGTACCCCGGCACGCCGTCGCCGACGCCCTTCATCCACTCGGCCACGTAGTGGTCGGCATCGAAGGCAGTGCCGGCCGCGACGCGGATGTCGGACGCCACGGCCAGGATCTCCTCGAACCGTTCCCGCTCGTAGAGGCTGTCGGTGAACCCCAGCCCGGTCTTGGCGATGCCGGCCAGGGACTCCGCCCACCGGAGCAGGTCCTGGCCGGTCGGCGCGCTCGGGCTCTGGGACGATTCGTCGGTTCCGGACGCAGCCATGGGAGCGACGCTACGGGGTCAGCGGACCGGCGTCACGGCGTGGAGGATGGCCTTGCGGACCTCGGGGAGCATCGACTCGTGGAGCTTGGAACCGGTGGCATCCTGCACGTAGAACGAGTCGACCACCTCGTCGGCCATGGTCTGCACCCGGGCCCTGACGATGTCGAGGTCGAGGTCGGCGATGGCCGCCGTGATGCGATGGAGCACCCCGACCGAATCCGGCGCGTGGACCTCGATCACCGTGGCGGTGCTCGAGTCGTCGAGGTGGAACTCCACCTTCGGCTCGGTGCCGAGCGTCGTGCGGACGGACCGGTAGACCTTCGCCCGCTCGGCGAGACGGGCCTTGACGGCGAGCCGGCCGTCGAGCGCGAGGCCGACGTCAGCCAGCACCTTCTCCCAGGAGAACGTGGGCCCGAAGCTGGACTGCACCGTGAGCACCTCGAGGGCGCGACCGTCGATGGTGGCGATGTTGGCCTCGAGGACGCCGAGGCCGTGCAGGGCCAGCACCCCGGCCACGCGGCTGAACAACCCGGGCCGGTCGACGTCGATCACCGTCAGTGTCTCGGCCGCGCCCTCGACCACCCGGACGCCCTCCGCCAGCCTCGCCAGCTGCTCCTCGGTGGGGAACTCGGCGGTCACATCGTCGACCGCTCCGCCGCCGAGGACGTGCTCGACCCGCCGCACCAGCGCGTCGACCAGCTCGGCCTTCCACGGGCCCCAGGCCGCGGGCCCGGTGGCGAGCGAGTCGGCCTCGGTCAGGGCGTGGAGCAGGCGGAGTCGCTCGACGGTGCCGAGTTGCGCCGCCACCCGGTCGATGACCTCGGGGTCGTCGAGGTCACGCCGTGTCGCCACGTCCGGAAGCAACAGGTGGTGCTCCACCATGGTGACCAGCACCGAGACGTCGTCGGCGCCGAAGCCCATGCGGCGACCGATGTCGGCGACCAGCTCCATGCCCACGACGGTGTGGTCGCCCGGGAAGCCCTTGCCGATGTCGTGGAGCCAGGTCCCGATGAGCAGCAGGTCGGGGCGGCCGACCCGGGGGGCGAGGGCAGCCGCATTCGACGCCGCCTCGCACAGGTGCCGATCGACCGTGAAGGTGTGGTAGGCGTTCCGCTGGGGCTTGGACCGCACCGCTTCCCACTCGGGCAGCACCTTGGTCAGCAGGCCGTGCTGGTCCATCGACTCCAGATGGGGGATGACCGCCCGTCCCGCTCCGAGGGCCCGCACCAGGGCATCACGCCCCTCCGCGGGCCAGGGCACCGGCATGGGTGGTGCGGCCTCGAGGGCATCGAGCGCCGAGCGGTGGACGGGTGCGTTCTCGGCCGCCGCGTACCCCACGACGCGGAGTGGCAGCGCGGGGTCTGACGTGTCGGCACCCGCGGCGAGGTACACCTCGCCGTCGCGCAGCACGATCCCCGGGGCCAGCTCACGGTCTCGTCGGGCCAGTCGGCCGATCGGTCCTCGCAACGAGGACTCCACCCGCCGCCAGGTGTCGTCGCTGCGGAACGCGATGGTCCGCGCCGCTGATGCCACCGCCTGCATCAGGTGGTCGGCGCTGGCGTAACCGAGCGCGTCGGCGACGCTGTCCTGCTCCTGGAGGAGTAGGACGTCGCCGGGCCGGCCGGTGCGTCGATGCAGTTCGACCCGGGTGTCGAGGAGCACGTGGTACGCCTCGTCGAGGGCGACGTCGTCGCCCTCCCAGAGCAAGGCCTTCGCCTCGGATGCCCAGTGGAGCGACTGCACGTCCCGCAGCCCGCCCCTGCCCTCCTTCAGGTCGGGCTCGAGGAGGAAGGCCACCTCCCCGGCGCGCTCGTGCCGTTCGCGGACCCGCTCGGCCAGTTCGGGCAGGAGGCGCTTCGAGCGCTTGACCCACAGGTCCCGGAGCTTGGTGACGAGTGCTTCGGTGAGGGCGGCGTCGCCGGCCAGGTGCCGGGCCTGGAGCAGGGCCGTCGCCGAGTCGAGGTCCTCGCCGGCGAGGGCGAGCGCCTCCTTCGGGGTGCGGACGGCATGGCCGAGCTTCACGCCGGTGTCCCAGATCGGGTACCAGATGCGGTCGGCGATCGTGGCGATGTCGTCGAGCCCGTCGTGGAGCAGCAGGACGTCGAGATCGGACTGCAGGCTGAGCTCACGACGGCCGTAGCCGCCGA
The DNA here is from genome assembly GCA_963747745.1 of uncultured Acidimicrobiaceae bacterium. Taxonomy (GTDB): domain Bacteria; phylum Actinomycetota; class Acidimicrobiia; order Acidimicrobiales; family Salinilacustritrichaceae; genus Salinilacustrithrix. The sequence goes on along the minus strand of CAVVGJ010000019.1, from coordinate 91,772 downwards.
GCGCCACCAGCGCGACGCCGTCGCGGCCTCCCGCCGCCGCCCCGAACAGCGACCGCAGGAACGAGTCGGCCCGATCGGCGTAGGCCTCGCACAACGCGTGTCCGACCAGCGTGCGGTCGGCCGCCAGGGCGTCGCGGCCCAGCTCGGCCGGCCCGGTGGCGTCGGAGTCCATCGGGATCGAGCCTACGGTCCCCGCTTCGACACCGTGCCGGGCCGCCACCGGTCAGGAGCGGTGCATCGAACCGAGGTCGGCGAAGCCGTACCCCGTCTCGGCGTGTTCGCTCTGGTCGAGGCCCCCGGCCTCGTCGCGGGCGTCGACTCGCAGCCCGATGGTCGCGTCGAGCGCCCGGGCGATGAGGGTGGTCACCACGAACGAGAAGGCCAGGACCACCGCGATGGAGAACACCTGCTCGACCAGCAGGTGGGTTCCTCCGCCGAAGAACAGTCCGTTGTCGAACGCGGCGGGGTCGCCCCGACCGAGGATGCCGGTGTCGGCGAAGAAGCCGATGAGCACGCCGCCCACCATGCCGCCCACCATGTGGACGCCCACGACGTCGAGGCTGTCGTCGTAGCGGAGTCGGTACTTCACCTGGATGGCGAAGTAGCACACCGTCCCGGCGACCGCGCCGAACACGATGCCGGCGAGGCCGCCGACGTAGGCCGACGCGGGCGTGATCGCCACCAGGCCCGCCACCACCCCCGACGCGGCCCCGAGCGTGGTGAAGTGGCCGTCGCGCAGCCGTTCCACCACGAGCCAGGCGATCATCCCCGCTGACGCGGCCAGGAACGTGTTCATGAGCGCAGTGGCGGTGAGCGCGGTGTTGCCGGCCGCGCCACCCGAGTTGAACCCGAACCACCCGAACCACAGCACGCCGGTGCCCAGCAGCACCAGGGGCAGGTTGTGCGGCGGCATCGCCTCCTTGGGCCACCCCGTGCGCCGGCCCAGCACCAGCACCATGGCGAGGGCAGCAACGCCGGCGTTGACGTGGATGGCGGTGCCGCCGGCGAAGTCGAGTGATCCCCGTGCCCCCAACCAGCCGATCAGGTCACCGGTGCCGTTGTCGGTGCCGTAGATCCAGTAGGTCACGGGGACGTAGACCAGCAGGCTCCACAGCGGCACGAAGATCGCCCACGCCGAGAACTTGATCCGGTCGGCCACCGCGCCGCTGATGAGTGCCGGCGTGATGGCGGCGAAGGTCATCAAGAAGGCGACGAGCAGCAGACCGTTGCCGTCGAGGCCCGAGAGGCCGAAGGTGTCGAAGTTGCCGATGACCGACGAGGTGCCGCCAAGGGCGAGGGTGGCACCGACCGTCACCCACAGCAGGGGCACGATCCCGGCGCAGTACATGTTCATCAGCAACATGTTCAGCACGTTCTTCGAGCGGACCATCCCGCCGTAGAACAGGGCCAGGCCGGGGATCATGAACAGCACCAGTGCGGTCGACACCAGCAGCCAGACGTCGCCTGCTTCCACGCGTTCCTCCATCGCTCGCGAACGAATCAGCGACAGGGGCCGCTGATGTTCCCGTCACATTCGCGTCAGTGTGTGTCGAGCGAGGGTCCTGATCGTTTCAGGAATGTGAACGACGCTGCCGCCGGGCTCGGGATCGTGCTCGCCCGGCGAGGACGTCCAGAGCTGCGCGAGGCGAACGGCTCACGCGTTGGCGAGCTCGCGGGCTTCGTCGCGCTCGCGGCGGGCGCTCATCTTCTTGGCCGCCGAGTCGACCCGGTCCAGGTACTTGAGGACGCTGGTGCGGGCCTCGTCGGCCTCGGGCGAGAGGCCCTCGAGCTCGGGCAGCTTCCACACGTCGACCACCATGGGCCGCAGGATCTGGTCGTGATGGATCTGGAAGTCGTAGATCTGGGCCTTGGCGATCCGCTTGGCGTGGGCGCCGAAGTTCGGGATGCCGGTGCCCGGCATGGCGAAGTTGCGCACCTGGCGGTCGATGGCCAGCACCATGCCGTCGGGATCGGCCTCGAGCGCAGCGCGAGGCGGCATCGCGGTAGAAGACGTGGTGGAGCTGCTCGTCGCCTGCCACCGTGGCCATGACCTGGTAGCCGACCTTGTCCTCGAGGAGGCGGCCGGTGTTGCGGTGGCTGATCTTGGTGGCCAGCTCCTGCATCGTGACGTAGGCCAGACCGTCGCACACCGTCTCGGGGTGGGGGACCTCGCCCAGTGACACCTGCGCCATCCGGCCCCGCTCGAGCTCGTCGAGATCGACCGCACGGGTGACGTTGAGGTAGTCGCGGATCACGATCGAGTGCCGGCCCTCCTCGGCGGTCCAGCGCCGGGCCCACACGCCCCACGGCTCGTGCTTGCCGAACAGGTTGTAGATCGTCTCGAAGTAGTACGGGAGGTTGTCCTCGGTGAGCAGGTCGACGATCAGCGCCGAGCGCACCTCCTCGGAGATCGTGGTCTGCGAAGGATCCCACTCGTAGTCGGCGTCGAGGTCCTCGCCCCGGCTCCAGGGCACCAAGCGGTGCGGGAACCACTCCTTGGTGTTGGCCAGGTGGCGATCGACCAAGCCGGCCACGATGGGGGCCAGCTCCTCGGTGAGGGCAGCGTCGGAGAGAGGCACGGTCGGAGACGACATGGCGCCAGCCTACCGACCGGTCGGTCGGGAGCAAATCGGGCCCCCAAACCTCTTCTGGCAGTGCGGGGAGTTGCGAGGCCCAGCGCAGCGACGGAGAGGAGGGGGAGTTGCGAGGCCCAGCCGAGCAACTCCAGGTAGCGAGGTCCCGGCAGGGACCGAGCTACACGGCGTCGGCGTCGCGCTCGCCGGTGCGGATCCGGATGAGCCCGTCGAGGTCGGACACCCAGATCTTGCCGTCGCCGATCGTGCCGGTCTTGGCCGCGGCGCTGATGGCGTCGGCGATGCGCAGCTCCTCGCCGTGCTCGACGACCACCTCGACCTTGACCTTGGGGACGAACTCGACGGTGTACTCGGCCCCGCGGTACACCTCGGTGTGCCCGGCCTGGCGGCCGAAGCCCTGCACCTCGCTGACCGTCATGCCCTGCACGCCGGCGGCCTTGAGAGCCTCCTTCACGTCGTCGAGCTTGAACGGCTTGATGATGGCGGTGATCAGCTTCACGATGGATCTCCGGGTTCTGTGAGGTCGACGGACCGAGCTTTGCAGCTCAGCGGCGGCGCAGCTGCGCGCTCACGGCGGCATCGAGGGCTTCGGCCCCCTTGCGGGCTGCGATGTGGACGGCGTCCCAGACACCCGAGAACGGCGGGGCGTAGGCGAGGTCGAGATCGATGATGTCATCGACCGACATCCCGGCCGTGATGGCCGTGGCCAGCACGTCGATGCGCTTGGCGGCTCCCTCCTCGCCGACGATCTGGGCGCCGATCACCCGGCGGCTGCCGTGCTCGGCCAGCAACTTGATCGACAGGGGCTTGGTGTCGGGGAAGTACCCGGCCCGCGTCGTCGACTCGATGGTGACCGCTTCGTAGGCGAACCCGTCGCGGGCCGCCTCCGTCTCGTTCAGACCGGTGCGGGCCATCTCGAGTTGGCAGACCTTGCTCACCGCGGTGCCGACGACGCCGGGGAAGGACGCGTAGCCACCACCGATGTTGATGCCGGCGACGCGGCCCGCCTTGTTGGCCACCGTGCCGAGCGCGACGTGGATCGGGCGACCGCTCACCCGGTGGAAGGTCTCGGCGCAGTCCCCGGCGGCGTAGACGGCGTCGTGGGATGTGCGCTGGCGCCGGTCGACTCGGATCGAGTCCCGGACTCCGAGGACCAAGCCGGCGTCGCCGGCCAGCTGCGAGTTGGGAGCCACGCCCAGACCGAGCAGGACGAGGTCGGCATCGAGCGGGCCGGCATCGGTGTCGACCCGTCCCGGCGCGAAGCCCTGCGCCGTGACCCCGAGGCGCACATCGACCCCGTGGCGTCGCATGGCGGTGGCGATGGGCGCCGCCATGTCGGGATCGAAGGTGCGCATGAGCTGGTCGGTACCCTCGATGAGGGTGACCGACGCACCCCACCGGATGAAGGCCTCGGCCATCTCGATGCCGATGTAGCCCCCGCCCACGATCACCACCTTCTGGCAGTTGCCGCGCCGGGCGGCGTCGAGGAGGTGGATGCCGTCGTCGAGGGTCTGGACGCCGCGCACCATCGGGAGGTCGATGCCAGGCAGGTCGGGCCGAACGGGCGTGGCACCGGTGGCGATGTGGAGGACGTCGAACCCCAGTTGGAAGGTGCGCTCCCGGCCGTGGTCGTGCACCTCCACCTTCCCGGCGTCGAGGTCGATGGCCATGGCCTCGTGGCCCATGCGGACGTCGATCCGATACGTGTCGCGGAACTCCTCCGGGCTGCGAGCCACGAGTTGTTCGGGTCGCTCGATGTCCCCGGCCACCAGGTAGGGGATGCCGCAGGCCGAGTAGCTGGTCCAGTTCCCCCGTTCGAGGGCGACGATCTCCATGTAGGGCTCGCGTCGGCGGGCCTGGGATGCCGCGGCCATGCCGCCGGCGTCGCCGCCGATCACGAGGAGACGTTCTGCCATGGGCCGGGACCCTACCGGCGCGCCGGTCTGCGGGTCGCCGCCGCGTAGGCGCGACACTGGGGTCCATGGCCGTGAGAGAGGACTGCAGGCACTACTCGACGCGATCCGCGCCCACCGGCGACGTGCTCCAGCGCTGCCGGCTCGGGGTGAACGAGGAGATGCCCTTCGCCTGTCCCGAGGACTGCCTGTTCTTCGAACCGCGGACGATCACCGACACCGGCTGGAGCCGGATCGACCGGCCAGACGAATAAGACCGCGCCGCACGTCTTGACGTCAGGGGGTGAAGGCGGGCCCGTCGAAGCGGTCGACGACCGTGAACGACTCCACCGGGTTGCGGCGGAGCGAGGTGACCACCTCGGTGGGGTGCCCGAGGGCGATGAGCGAGGCCACGGCGTGGGTGTCGGGGATCCCGAGCAGCTCGACCAGGGCCGGTTCCCGGCGGCAGATGGCAGTGGTCATCACGCCGCCGAGGCCCTCGTTGCGGGCCTCGAGCATGATGTTGTGGCAGAACGGATAGATCGACGCCCCGCCGACGATCGACTGGCGATCGAGGCCGTGGTCGAGGACCGACAATGCCTCCAGCGCGACGCAGACGATGAGCAGGACGGGATGGCGGTCCATCTGGTCGGCGAACTGGTTCGGCGCCTCGGTGACGCTCGCCTCGTCGAGATCGACCCACGACTGGGAGAACCGGCTCGGCCCGGGCGAGAACGCCACCTTGCCGATCCGGACGTGGGCCATGTACTCGCGCCAGGACTCCTGGTACAGCTGCCTGATGCGGGTGCGGGTCGTTTCGTCCTCGACCACCACGACGTGCCAACCCTGCCGGTTGCCGCCACTCGGCGCGAACCGGGCGTGGTCGAGGATGCGGTGGAGCACCTCGTCGGGCACGTCCTGGTCGGTGAACGAGCGGGTGGCGGGGGTGGTGCGCATGACCTCGGTGAGCTCCATCCGCCCACCCTGCCACTACGGAAGGAGCGAGCCGTCCCGGAGGCGACGGAAGAAGAGCGAACGGGGCATGGCCGTGGCCCCGAGGCCCCGGGCCGCGGCGAGGACTTCCTCGTCCACATGGCTGCCGTACGCGATGACGGTGGCGCCGGTCTCGAGCGCCGCCTCCAGCGCCCCGGCGATCGCCAGGTCGACGAGCACGACATCGGGCTGATCCAGATCGTCGGCCGTGCGGAGGAAGCGGACATCGTCGAACGCGGCTCCGATCTTGGATCGGTCCATCAGCTCACGCGTGATCGCGGTGATCCTCATGGCGTCAGGCCGATCCCTCTCGTCGGCGACGGGCCATGTGTACGTAGGCCTTCGCCGCCCCCCACGTGACACCGATCTCGTGCAGTGACGGGTCCACGTCCGCCCACGTCGCCGGTACCAAGCCGTAGCGGTCATCGGGGAACGCCCGCTCGGCGAAGTGGTCACGCGGCATGGCGGGGACACCGAGGTCGGCGAGGACGGCGTGGGCGAAGCGAGTGGCGTGGCGCAGGATGGCGAGGGGGTTGGCTCGCTGGGCATCGACATCGGCCTCGAGCAGTGCCCGGAGCTCCGGCATGGTCTCGGCCCGGGCCGCGGCGCCGGCCGTGACCGCGCCGGCTGCAACCTCGGCGCTGACGTGTCCGCTCCACTCGCGGACCCGGATCTGGATCAGCCGCTCGATCCACGCGGGGAGCACCTCGTCGACCGCATCGGCCAGCTGACCGGAGATCTCGGCGAACCGCGCCTCGTCGGCGTCCGTCGCTGGACCGGGCTCGGGGTTGGCATCGGGCGCCATCACCGTCAAGCTTCCGACATGCGACCCTGCCGCGTCGAACCCGGTCTCCGCCCCGTTGACTCCTGCCGAAGGTGAGGGGACCAGCATGAGGATCAGGGCCATGTCGGTGTTCGAGGGCATCGTGTACCACTCGGTGTGCCTCGACCCGTCGAACCCGCAGCGACCCACGCTCGAGATCGAGGCCGTGGTGCGGGACGGAGACGTCGACGACGGGCCGGTGCTGTTGCCCTGGGCCGACTTCGTCTACATGGTGGGGCACCAGACCGCCCTTCGGTGCTTCGCCGGCTTCGCCGCCGAGGAACGCATCGTCGAGCACCTCGGGGTCAAGCACCTCGCGTTCCCGCTGTGGACCGCCGGCGACATGACGGTTCGCTGAGCCGTCCGGCGCCCGGGGGTCAGAGGGCCCGGCCGGTGTCCTCCCAGTAGGGGTCGCGGAGCAGCCGCTTGTACAACTTGCCGGTCGGGTGGCGGGGCAGGGAGGCCACGAAATCCACCGACCGGGGCGCCTTGTAGCCGGCGAGGTGCTCCCGGACGTGGCGGATGAGATCGCGTTCGAGAGCCTCGGACGGCTCCGTCCCCGGGGTGAGCTCGACCGCAGCCTTGACCTCCTCCCCCATCTCGTCGTGGGGGATGCCGAACACGGCCGCGTCGCGCACCGCAGGATGCGTGACGAGCACGCCTTCGATCTCGGCCGGGTAGATGTTGACCCCTCCGCTGATGATCATGTCGATCTTGCGGTCCGAGAGGAACAGGTACCCCGCTTCGTCCACGTACCCGATGTCGCCGAGGGTGCCGTACCCGCCGGCGCGATGCGCGCTGGCCGTCTTCTCGGGCGCGTTGTGGTACTCGAAGTCGGTGCCCATCAGGTTCTTGAACCAGATCTGCCCCGACGTGCCGGTGGGGACCTCGTTGCCGTCGTCACCCAGGATCTTCACCTCGTAGCTGGGAAGGACCTTGCCCACGCTGCCCGGCCGTTCCAGCCACTCCTCGGACGAGATCACGCTGATGATCCCGCCCTCGGTGCCGCCGTAGTACTCCCAGACCTTCGGACCGAGCCAGTCGATCATGTCGCGCTTGACCTGCGGCGAGCAGGGCGCAGCGCCGTGCCAGACGCACGCCAGCGACGATCCGTCGAACGCGTTGCGGCGGGCGTCGTCGAGCTTCAGGAGCCGGATGAACTGGGTCGGCACGAGGTGGACGTTGGTGACGCGGTGGGTGTCGATGAGGTCGAGGGCCTCGCCGGCGTCGAACTTGTGCTGCATGACGCAGCGGCTGCCGCCCAAGAGCGGCAGCAGCGACCATGCCCACTGGGCCGAGTGGTAGAGCGGGCCGCACAGGAGCGTCGTACCCCCTTCGGGCAGGTGCAGCGCCGACAGCAACCCGGCCGCCACCAGCTCCATGAGGTTGGCCGGCATCCCGGGCTGGATGGTCGACGTGCGGACACCCTTGGGGAATCCGGTGGTCCCCGATGTGTAGAACATCGGTCCGCCGAGCGTCTGATCCTCGGGCTCGTCGGCCGAGGACGACTCCAACAGCTCGGCGTAGGACGTGAACCCCTCCGCCTGCCCACCGATCACGGCCTGGAGGAGGAGTCGCTTCTCCAGCCGGCTGACGGCGGCCACCGCGATCTCTGCGTAGCGCGCGTCCACGAAGAGCGCCTTCGAGTCGGAGTCCTCGAGGACGTAGGCCAGTTCCTCGGCGGTCCAGTGCCAGTTGACGGGGACCATGAACAGCCCCGCGTGGCCACCGGCCGCCTGGATCTCGAAGTTCTCGATGCGGTTCCCGCACAGGATCGCCACGGTGTCGCCCGAGCCCAGACCGGCATCGCGCAGCGCGTTGATCAGCCGGTTCGTCGCCTCGTCGAGCTCGGCCCACGTCGTGGTCCGGAACTCGTCGATGACGGCGACCTCCTGCCCCTTGGCGGCGGCGTAGTTCCTGGTGATCTCAGCCATCGATCCCCTGCTCCTCGGCGGCGGTCGCCAGCGGGTGCTGGCGGCGGGCCAACGTATCGCCCGCCGGGGTCAGTCTCCCGGCGGGTTGAGGTTGCCCGAGCGGAGGCCGGCGAGATCGAGGGTGACCCAGCGGTAGCCGGCGGCACCGACGGCCTCGATCACGTCCGTCCTGGTGCGCAGGACGTCGTCGAGCCGGTCGACGGGGACCTCGACCCGGGCCAGCTCACCGTGGTGGCGGACGCGCAGCGTGTCGAAGCCCATGGCACGCAGGGCCGCTTCGGCCTGCTCCACCGATCGCAGGCGGCCGAGCGTCACCGACGTCCCGTACGGGAGCCGGGACGCCAGGCAGGGTGCCGCCGGCTTGTCCCACGTGCGCAGACCGAGCGATCGCGAGGTCGATCGCACGTCGTCTTTGGAGAACCCGGCCTGGACCAACGGGAAGATCGCACCGCGTGCCGCGGCCGCTCGTTGTCCGGGCCGGTGATCGCCGAGGTCGTCGAGGTTGACGCCGAGGGCGATGGTGGCGCCCGCGGTGCCGCCGAGTGGATCGAGCGCATCCATCAGCGAGTCCTTGCACCAGAAGCAGCGATCGGCGTCGTTGCGGCGGTAGGCGGCGTTGTCCATCTCGTCGGTGTGGACCTCGCGCCAGGTGAGGCCCCACTCGTCGGCGAGCGCACGACAGTCGTCGCGTTCGAGGCCGGCGAGCGACGGCGAGACCGCGGTGACCGCCGTGGCCCGGTCCGGTCCGAGCGTGTCATGGGCGACCCAGGCCAGGAAGGCGGAGTCCGCGCCCCCGGAGAACGCCACCACGACCTCGTCGAGCGAGGCGAGGCGTTCGCGGAGCGCGGCCAGATCACCCATGCCGCCATTGTCGCATCCCCGCGCCGAGGTGCGCGCCTCCGCCCCTGACGCGGCTCCCCCCGCCGTTGGGACCTTGGTCCCATCCTCAGAGGACCGTCGGCCGGTTCCGGACGAACGGGTCGCTCGCCAAGATGCGTCCACAGCCTGCGACATCCACCCCGTCCGCTCACGCGGCCCACACAGGAGACGTGATCCCATGGCGTCGGCCCCGACGACCGAGACCTCCCAGCCCGAGTCCGGCGCATCCCTCGACTTCGGGATGATCGCCGTGACGGTCATCGCGGCCATGGGGCTGATCTTCAGCTTCGTGACGTTCGCGTTCCGTGACGACGGCGGTGGCACGGCCACCGTCGCCACAGCCGGTGGGTCGGCCGTGGTCGGGTTGAGCGAGTTCGCGCTCGGTCCGGCGACCGTCGACGTCGCCGAGGGCGGCGCCTTGACGGTGGAGAACGACGGCACGCAGACCCACAACCTCGGCATCGCCGGCACCGACCTCGTGACCCCGGATCTGCAGGCCGGTGAATCGGCCTCGCTCGATGTCTCCTCGCTGGCGCCGGGCGAGTACGAGATCTTCTGCCAGATCCCCGGGCACAAGGAAGCCGGCATGAAGGGCACCCTCACGGTCGGGGCCGGCGGTGGCACCAACGCAGGTGGGGACACGATGGCCATGGGCACCAGCACGTCGACGCCGGACTGGCAGGCGCTCGACCAGGCGATGATGGATTCGATGCTGAAGTTCCCGGCGAAGACCGTGGGAACCGGCAACCAGCGCCTCGAGCCCACCGTCCTCGCCGACGGCACGAAGCACTTCGAGCTCACCGCCTCGATCGTGAAGTGGGAGGTCGAGCCGGGCAAGCTCGTCGACGCCTGGGCCTACAACGGCATGGTGCCGGGGCCGTGGATGAAGGTCGACGTCGGCGACAAGGTCGAGGTCCACATCCAGAACGACCTCCCCATGGGTACCGACATCCACTGGCACGGGGTCCAGACGCCGAACAACATGGACGGCGTCGCCCCCATCACCCAGGACCTCATCCGCTCTGGTGAGGACTTCACCTACGCCTTCACCGCTCGTCGCAAGGCGGTCGGCATGTACCACGCCCATCACCACGGGCAGATGCAGGTCCCCAACGGCATGGCCGGCGTGTTCCAGATCGGCGACGTCGACCTGCCCCTCGGCCGCACGATCAGCGGGGTGACCATCCCGGCCGACCTCACCTTGGCCCAGGAGCTGCCGATGGTCCTCAACGATGCCGGCACCATCGGGCTGTCGTTGAACGGGAAGAGCTTCCCGGCCACCCAGCCGATCTCGGTGAAGGCGGGCGACTGGATCCTGGTGCACTACCTCAACGAGGGCCTGATGACCCATCCGATGCACATGCACCAGTTCCCGCAGCTGGTGGTGGCCAAGGACGGCATCCCCCTCGACAACCCGTACTTCGCCGACACGATCAACGTCGCTCCCGGCGAGCGGTACTCGGTCCTCGTGCATCCGGACGAGGCCGGGACCTGGGTGTGGCACTGCCACATCCTCAACCACGTCGAGCGGGAGGACGGCATGTTCGGCATGGTGACGGCCCTGGTCGTCAGCTGAGCCGACATGTCGTCGGACCGAGGCCGCCCGCCCCTCTGGGTGTGGGCGGCCTCGATGCGTCCGGCTCCCGGAGCGGTCCGCCCCATGGGTCCGATACCGATCTGTCCGTCCGCTTCATCCCCCTTGTCCAGCCACATCGGCACATCGCATCGTGGCGAGGCCTTACACTCGGGACTTCCTGTTGGAGACCAAAGGGGATACACCACTCATGCGTAAGCCAGGCAAGTTCCGCTTGCTGGTTGGTCTGCTCATGGCATTCGCGCTCTTCGCTGCAGCCTGCGGCGACGACGACTCGACTGCCAGCAGCACCACCACCCAGCCCAGCGACTCGAGCAGTACGACAGCGGCCGACGGCGGTTCCTCGGCGGGAGAGCTCTCCGGTATGCGGGGCACCACGCCGCTCGCGCCGCTGAGCGACGACTTCAAGAATCGACTCCTCGAGGTCAACCCCGATCTGAAGGACTTCAACTACGGACCCGAGACCTACGACGCCATCATCGTGTCGGCGCTCGCGGTCGAGGTCGCCGGCACCGACGGCGCCGAGTACGCCGGTGAGATCAACGGCGTCACCCGCGACGGCACCAAGTGCACGTCCTTCAAGGAATGCAGTGACCTGGTCGCGGCCGGCACCGACATCGACTACGACGGCGTCTCCGGCCCGCTCGAGTTCTCCGGTAACGGCGAGCCCACCGTGGCCAGCTACGCCGTGCTGCAATTCGGTGACGACAACCGCCTCGACGACTCGGCCACCCAGTTCGTGACCGCCAACGCTCCGGCGGAGGCCGACGTGGCTCAGGTCCCGGTCACCGCCACCCGCAAGGGCGACGGCGTGTTCAAGGTCGGCACCCTGCTCCCGGAGACGGGCTCGCTCGCCTTCCTCGGCCCGCCCGAGTTCGCCGGCGCCGACCTCGCCGTCAAGGAGATCAACGACGCCGGTGGCGTGCTCGGCAAGCCTGTCGAGCTCACCCAGGGCGACTCCGGCGACACCAGCAGCGACCTCGCCAACACCACCACCGACCGCCTCCTCGCCGAGAACGTCGACCTCATCGTCGGCGCCGCGTCGTCGTCGGTGAGCCTCACCGTGATCGACAAGATCACCACGGCGGGCGTGGTGCAGTTCTCGCCGGCGAACACGTCGAAGAAGTTCAGCAGCTACGACGACAAGGGCCTCTACTTCCGTGACGCCCCGTCCGACATCCTGCAGGGCTCCACGCTCGCCGACGTGATCGTGGCCGATGGCAACTCGACGGTGGGCATCCTCGCCCTCGACGACGACTACGGCACCGGTCTGGCCGACGACCTCGAGAAGGCGCTCAACGCGGCCGGAGCCGATGTGGTCGAAAAGATCATCTACGACCCGCAGGCCCAGACCTTCGACGCCGAGGTCGGACAGATCAAGACCGCCGATCCGGAGGCCATCGTGGTCATCGGCTTCGACGAGTCGAGCCGGATCCTGTCGCTCATGGTCGAGCAGGGCATCGGCCCGAAGAACAAGGCCGTCTACGGCACCGACGGCAACATGGGCAACGCCCTCGGCGAGAACTTCGACGCCGGGAAGTGACCCCACGCGCCGTCAGCGCTGACTGACACGCAACGCAGTGCTGCGAGGCCCCGGCGAGAGCCGGGGCCTCGTCGCGTCCGTCCCCAAAATCTCCGTTCTGGTCGGTCATCGCGCCACGAGCAGCGACCGATGGCCCACCAGAACGAGTGCGACGTGACAGGGCCGCGGGCTGGCGGGCTGGCGGGCGCTACTTGGCGCGGGCGAGGGTGCCCAGGTACAGCTCGATCACCTTGGGATCGTTGAGGAGCTGCTTCCCGGTGCCGGTGTAGGCGTTCTTGCCCTGGTCGAGCACGTAGGCGCGATCGCAGATCTGCAGGCAGCGTCGGGCGTTCTGCTCGACCATGATGATCGACACCCCGGCGGCCTGGATCCGCTTGCACCGGACGAAGACCTCGTCCTGGAACAGCGGTGAGAGTCCGGCCGAGGGCTCGTCGAGGAGCAGCACCGACGGATCGGCCATCAGGGCCCGGCCCGAGGCCACCATCTGGCGCTCGCCACCCGACAACGACCCCGCCCGCTGCTTGCGCCGCTCGAACAACCGCGGGAACAGCTCGAAGACCCATTCGAAGCGTTCGTCGACGCGCTTGGGGTCGAGGTACATGCCCATCTCGAGGTTCTCCTCGACGGTGAGCGAGGGGAACACGTTGTTGTTCTGGGGGACGAAGCCGACCCCCATCGCCACCAGCTTCGACGCCTTGAGGCTGGTGATGTCGTCGCCGCGCAGGGTGACCGAGCCCGACCGCACGGGGATGAGCCCGAAGAGCGCCTTGAGCAGGGTGGACTTGCCGGCGCCGTTGGGGCCGATGATGCCGATCAGCTCGCCTTGTTCGAGGGTGAGCTCGCAGCCGGTGAGGATGTCGACGCCGGGCACGTAGCCGGCCACGATGTCCTCGGCCGAGAGGAGGCTCATGCGTCCTCCTGCCAGTCGCTGAGATCGGTGTCGTGGTGGGCCCCGAGGTAGGCGTCGATCACCTGCTGGTTCGAGCCGATCGAGTCGGGCGGTCCCTCGGCGATGATCCGACCCTCGGCCATCACGACCACCCAGTCGGAGATGTCGAAGACGACGTCCATGTCGTGCTCGACGAAGATGACGGTCATCCCCTGGGCCCGGAGATCCTTCACATGGCTGAGCAGCGACTGGGTCAGGGCCGGGTTGACGCCGGCCATCGGCTCGTCGAGCATCACCAGCTCGGGTTTGGCCATCAGGGCACGGGCCATCTCCAGCAGCTTGCGTTGCCCGCCCGAGAGCGAGCCGGCGAACTCTCCCCGCATGTGGTCGAGCTTGAAGCGCCGGAGCAGCTCGTCGGCCTGGGCCTCGATCTGGCTCTCCTGGTCGCGCCAGAGAGCAGGGATCAACGAGGAGAAGAAACGTTCGCCCCGCTGGCCGGTGGCGCCGAGCTTCATGTTCTCGATCACCGTCATCTTCGCCAGCGACTTGGTCAGCTGGAACGTACGGATCATCCCCATGCGAGCCACCTGGTGGGACGACAGGTTGTCCATCGACTCGCCGTTGAAGTGCCACGTCCCCTGATCGGGCTGGTCGAAACCGGTGATGAGGTTGAAGAAGGTGGTCTTGCCGGCACCGTTGGGGCCGATCAGGGCCGTGATGACACCACGCTGGAACTCGATGTGGTCGGCGTCGACGGCCACGAGGCCACCGAACTGGCGGCGGATGCCGTCGACGACGAGGATCGGGTCGGGCTTGGACACGCCGGGAACCCGCTCGATGCTGTCGAGGGGACCGGCCGCCGTGGTGGTCGGGTCAGCGGGCATCGAGCTCGATCTCCCTCCGGTCGCCGAAGATCCCCTGCGGTCGGAACACGATGAGCGCGCCGAGGAGCAACCCGACGAGCATGAACCGGACCGCGCCGACCTGGGTGCCCTGCATGATCGAGGTCGGGATCAGGTCGTTGGCCGACGCCTGGCGGAGGAACGCGTCGGTGAAGGCGAGCATCATCCAGAACAGCATCGCCCCGATGATGGGACCGATGATCCGCGCTGCGCCACCGAGCAGCAACGAGGTGAGGATGAAGAAGGTCAACGGGGTGCCGAAGTTGTCGGGCTGCACCGATTGCGTGGCGATGGCGTTGATGAACCCGCCCATTGCACCGATGACGCCACCGAGCACCAGCGCCTGCATCTTGTAGGAGAACACGTTCTTGCCCAGGCTGCGGGCGGCGTCCTCGTCCTCCCGGATGGACTTGAGGACGCGCCCCCAGGGGCTGCGCATGAGCAGGAACACGAAGATCGCCACCACGATCACCGTGATCCATCCCACGGTCATCGGCCACAGGTCGGTGTGGCGGAAGCGGAGCGGGCCGAAGCCGTAGCGGCCCGGGTTGTAGGGGTTGATGTCGTAGAAGGCGCCGGCGAAGTTGTTGATGCCCGACGAGCCGCCGAAGATGTCGGCGAAGGTGACCGACCGGAAGATGAGGCGGAGGGACTCGGCGGCGGCGATGGTCACGATGGCGAGGTAGTCGGCGCGCAAGCGCAGCGTCGGGACGCCCAGCAGCAGGGCGAACACGGCCGCGGCGCCGAGGCCGGCGACGAAGCCGAGCCACAGCGACTGGTTGAAGTACTCCACCGTCACGCCTGCCCCGTACGCCCCGAGGGCGACGAAGGCGGCCTGGCCGAAGTTGAGCAGCCCGGTGTAGCCGAAGTGGATGTTCAGCCCGATGCCGGCCAGGGCGTAGACGATGGCGTCCTTGGTGAACGCGGCGCGGATGGTGGTGTCGAAGATCAGGCTCCAGTCCACAGGGACTCCCTTCCCGCGCTGCGTCGGTCACGCCGAGGGACCGTCATCCGACGCGCTCCGCCCGACCGAGGATGCCCTGTGGGCGCACCAGCAGGATGACGATCAAGATGGCGAACGCCCCGACGTTCTTCAGCTCGGTGGACACCCACATGGTGGACACCTGGACGAACATGCCGATCACGAACGACCCGAGCAGGGCGCCGTAGGCGGTGCCGAGGCCACCGAGCGTGACACCGGCGAACATGAGGAGCAGGAGCTGGAACCCGAACTGGAAGCTGACCTGCTCGCCGAGGCCGTAGAGGACGCCGCCCAGGCAGGCCAGCGCGCTGCCGGCGATCCACACGGTGAGCACGACCCGGTCGACGTCGATCCCCGACGACTCGGCCAGGTCGGGGTTGTCGGACACCGCCCGCATGGCCTTGCCGATCCGGGTGAACTGCAGCGCGAGACCGATGGCGATCAGCACCACGACCGACAGGATGATGCTGTAGATGTCCTTCGGGGCGATGGCGACCGGACCGATGTCGATGGCGTGCTGGAGGTTGTAGTCGCCGTAGGGCCGGGTCCGGCCACCGAACTGGTACAGGAAGAAGTACCGGGCGAGGATCGACAGGCCGATGGAGACCACCATCATGGCGATCAGCCCGGTCTTGCGGTGACGGAGCGGGCGCCACAGGCCGAGGTCGAGCATGGCTCCGCTGGCGCCGGTGACCACCATGGCCAGGATCGTGGCCGGGATGAGCTGGATGCCGATGGTCTGGTTGAAGAAGTACGCGACCAGCGCGCCATAGGTCACCAGCTCACCGTGGGCGAAGTTGACCAGGCCGGTGGTGCCGAAGATGAGCGACAGGCCGATGGCGGCCATGGCGATGATGAGGCCGAACTTGATGCCTTCGACCACCAGCTGGAGGAACTGGTCCCAGCGGCTGCCGATGTTGCGGGGGTCGTTCCCCAGCGCGAACAGGACCGGGCGGGATTGGCCGAGGCGGACCGACACGTCGAGCGACGCTCGGTCTGCGTTGCGGAGCTCGACGCCGTCGGGCAAGGAGCTGGGATCGATGGTGACGACGTAGTCACCGGGCTCGGGCAGATCGATCGACCAGGTGCCGTCCTCGGCCGTCTCGGCCTGGCCGATCTCGGTGCCGTCGGGGATCGTCACCGTGATGACCGCTCCCTGGACCAGGAGGTCTTCGTCGTTCTGGCCCTGCCCCTTGGCCACCAGGGTGCCGCCGACGGACTCGCCGGGCGCGTCGGATCCGCTGTCCTGCGCGCCCGCCGGTGCCGCCAGCGTCGACAGCGACAGGAGGGTGGCCAGCACGCTGAGCACAGCGATGACCACGATCTTCGGCAGGCGGTTCGTCACGGGGGCCGGACTATACGGAACGAGACCGACCCGTGCGCTCCAGAGGTGTTTCCGCTGCGCTTCTTTTCGCCAAACCGCCCGCTTGGCGACGAATTGTCGGATTTGGCGCAGCCGGTCAGCGGGAGAGGCCGACGGCAGCCAGGACCGATTCGAGGGGGCCGGTCATACCGGTGATGAAGGCGCCGAACTCGGCGTAGACGGCGGAGGCCTCGTCGTAGCGCATCGTGTACACGACCTCCTTGAGGTCGTCGGGCTTCTGCGCGAACAGCGTGACACCCCACTCGAAGTCGTCGATCCCGGTGGAACCGGTGACGACCTGCAGGATCCGGCCCGCGAACGTCCGCCCCGACTTGCCGTGCTCCATCATGAGCTGGAGGCGATCGTCGTAGGGCAGGGTGAACCAGTTCTGGTCGACGTTGCGCCGCTTCGACATCGGGTAGAAGCAGAACGCCGGCTTGCCCTCGGGCGGCAGCTGCGGGTGGAGCCGGGCCTGCTTCATGGGCTCGGGGACCCCCTGGGCGTACTCCGACAACTCGGTCAGCGACACGTAGCTGTCGACCAGTTCGAGTCCGGCGGCGCCGAGCTCGGTCTGGAGCCGGCGGAGCCGCCACTGGTCGGCGCCGAGAGCCATGAACCCGAGGTCGGCCTTGTGGCCGAGGACCGCGACGGGCACGACCTGGTAACCGTCGGCCTCCGCCGACTTGACCGCCTGGGTGACCGCTTCGATGTCGGCAAGGGGCCCGATGGCGTAGAAGAGATGGAGGACGGCTTCGCCCTGCGCCGGGGCGGAGGGCTCGGAGGTCTGGTGCTCGCTCACCCGACCAGCCTACGGGTGGATCAGCCGCGCTGCTGCGGTCGCTTCGCTCCCTGCGGCTGAGCGCCGCTGGCCCTCTGCTCGCTCAGCCGACGACCTTCGACAGGGTCTCGCCCAGCAGGCTGACCCGGCCGGGAACGTGGCCATTGGCGACAGCGTTGACGGTGAATCCGTCGATCCCGAGCGTCAGCCACTCGCTGAACTGCTCGCCGACCTCGTCGGGATCACCGTGGGCGATCATCGACCGCAAGCCGTTGGCCTCGTCCTCGGACATCGAGTCGAGGTCGACGCCACGACGGGCGAAGAACGCGTCCAGGTCGGCGACGGCTTCGTCGTGGCTCGGCGCGATGCAGGTGTTGCGCTGCATCGTGACCGTGATGTCGGAGCGGTCGCGGCCGAGGTGGTCGCAGTGGGCGGCCAGCGCGTCGAGCTTGCGGGGGATCTCGTCGGGGCCGGCGGTCAGGTTGGAGTCGTCGGCGTACTGAGCCACCATGCGCAGCGTCTTGCGCTCGCCCGATCCGCCGATCATCACCGGGATCCGCGAGATGGGCGGCGGTTCGTTGATGGCCTCGGTGACGGTGTAGTGCTTGCCGTCCAGACTCGGTCGCTCACCGCGCAGCATCGGCAGGACGATCTGCAGCGACTCCTCGAGCTTCTCGAACCGGTCGGTGAAGGTGCCGAACTCGATGCCGAACGCGTTGTGCTCCAGTTCGAACCAGCCGGCGCCGATGCCGAGCTGGGCTCGTCCCCCGCTCACGATGTCGAGCGCGGTCACGATCTTGGCCAGCACGGCGGGGTTCCGGTACGTGTTCCCGGTGACCAGGGCCGACAACCGCACGCTGGAGGTGTGCTGCGCCAGGGCGGCGAGCATCGTGTAGCACTCGAGCATGTTGTCGTCGGGCGCCCCCAGCATCGGCAGCTGGTAGAAGTGGTCCATCACCATGAGCGTGTCGAAGCCGGAGGTGTCTGCCTCCCGGGCCTGCTGGACCACGAGGTCGAAGAGCCCGGCGGAGCCGGTGTCGGGGTAGGTGAAGTTGGGGATCTGGTAGCCGAGGCGGGTCATGACGCGACGCTAACGGCCTGTTCTCCTCATCCGGCGGCGTCGGTGGTGTAGAGCCGAGCCCGTCCGTCGCCGGCCCATCCGATCAGCGTGATGCGGGCGATGCGAGCGGCCTCGACGGCGAGCGAGGTCGGTGCACCCTTGGCCACCACGGCCGTGATGCCACCGGCCCAGGCCTTCTGCACGATCTCGAAGCCGACGCGACCGCTGACGGCGAGACCGTGGCCGGCGAGCCCGGGGCCACCGGGCACGATCGCCCGGGCCAGGAGCCGTTCGCCGAGGACCTTGTCGACCGTGTTGTGGCGACCCACGTCCTCGCGGATCACGATGGCCTTGCCGTCGCGATCGAAGAGGGCGGCAGCGTGCACGGCGCCGGTGGACTCGAACATCGGGGTCGAGTCGAGCAGACGGGGAGCCTCGACCAGGACACGGTCGTCGAGCGGTTCGCCGGACGGGAGCGGATGCAGCCGGGTGCGCAGCTCGTCGACCGCGGTGGTGCCGCACATCCCGCACGCGCTGGAGGTGACGCTGAGGCGCGGCTCGGGCACGGGAGCCCGTCCGCCGGTGCTGACGGTGACCACGTTGAACTCCGACTCCACCACGGTGCCGGGACCGCCGTCGCGGCAGTACTTCACCGAACGGATCGGCGCATCACCGAGGAGGCCGTCGCTGAAGCAGAGGCCGGCCGCCAACTCGAAGTCGTGCCCCGGTGTACGCATCGTGGTGCCGACGATGTTGCCGTCGAGACGGATCTCGAGCGGTTCCTCCACCGCCAGCTCGTCGGGTTCACGCGACCGATCGCCGGCGTCGAGGTCGATCCGGGTGGTGAGGATGCGGTTGGTGATGCCTCGGGGCACGGACCCACCCTACGAGCAGTCGTCGACTCACCCGCCCCGTCGCAGCTCGCCGGCGAGGTGGTGCTGGTGCGCGACTCCGACCGCGGCCATCGACAGCCGGTACCGCAGGACGTCGCCGTCGATCTCGTACCAGCGTTCGAGGCGCTGGACGTCCTTCGCCGATGTGCTGCATCCCACGACGGTGGAGGTGACGTGCACGGCGTGGCCGGACACGGTGCCCTCGCACAGCTCCGTCACGCCGGTGGGATGGGCGAGAACCAGCTCGGCCCGCCCCGACGCGGGTGCCCGCCAGTAGCCCATCTCGGCATGGAGGGGACGGCCGTCGTCGGTGGCCCTGGTTCGTTGCTGGTGGACGAGGAAGCCCTTCGGGTGGACCACGATGTCGAGCTCCTCGAGGTAGTCGAACGGCTCGATCGTGGGATAGACGCCGTGACCCGAACCGCGCCAGGAGCCCACGAGCAGGGCGAGCGGGTGGTCGTTCTCGGCGGTCGGGGTCACCTCGGTGGAGCGTACCGGCCGCCGACCGGGCGGTACCGGAGGCAGGACCGCGCCGTGGCGATCCCGAACTACCGGGGAACCGCCGGAGGGAACCAGCGCAATGGATCATCGTCCGGGACGATCTCGCCGCCTCGTCACGGCACTCGTCCTGTTGTCACTCGTCATCGCCACGGCACCGAACGCCCGTGCCGACCAGACCGCAGCGGTGCCCATCGTGCACCTCGAGGGGCGCGGCCACGGGCACGGTGTCGGCATGTCGCAATGGGGCGCGTTCACCATGGCGCAGAACGGCGCTTCGGTCGGCGACATCATCGGCACCTTCTACCCGGGGACCCAACTGGCGAACCTCGGGGGCGAAGTCGTCGTCGGCGTCGATCAGCGAGGTCGGGTCCGCCTCCAGTTCCCCGGTGGCGGCGAGGTCCGCTCCGCACCGTCGGGCAACCAGCAACCGGGATTCCCCGTCGCCGTCGCACCCGGTGGCACGGTCGAGGTGGTGCGAGATGGTGCCGGCTACCACGTCACAGGCGGGTCGGTGGCTCCGCTCGGTGCCGGCGACGCCACGCCCTACGCCAGTGCCTCGGACTGCATCCTGGTCGTGTGCGATCCGGAACCGACGACGCCCACCACTCCCCCGCCCACTACTACCACCACCACCGCCGCCACCCTCGACGACGACACCACCCCCGGGCAGCGGCGACGACGGTTCCGGCGGTGCCACGCCAGGCGGGTCGTCCCCGTCGTCGACCACGCAACCGGCCGAAGCGGTCTCGTCCACGCCCGTGTGGGCGGTCCCCGCCAGCGGGGCGGTGGTTCGTTCCGTCGATCGGGGTCGCTCGTACCGGGGCAGCTTCGAGATCGCCGGACCCGCCGGGGCGCTCCGGGTCCGCAACCACGTCGATGTGGAGGACTACCTGGCGGGCATGGCCGAGGTCCCGGGCAACTGGCCGGCCGCCGCAGTGCAGGCCCAGGCCATCGCGGCCCGGACCTATGCGCTCCGGGCCATGGCCGCGGGAGGCGAGCTGTGCGACACCGATTCGTGCCAGGTGTACGTCGGGACCGCCGGCGAGTCAGCCGGTCAGGTCGCCGCCGTGGACGCCACCCGCGGCCTGGTCGTGACCTACGGCGGCCGGTTGGCCGCCACCTACTACTCGGCGTCGGCCGGCGGCTTCACCGCCACGGTCGCCGAGGGATTCGGCAGCCCGACCGACGTGCCCTACCTGCAGGCCCATCCGATTTCCACCGTGCACCCGGACGATTGGGCCGTCGACATCGCCCTCCGCGACATCGCCCGTCGACTCGGTTACCGGGGCGCGCTGCACGGGGTCCACATCGACCAGGTCGGTCCGTCGGGCCGGCCCCTGCAGATGACCCTCGACGGGGACGCCGGGCCGATGCGCGTCGACCCCCAGGAGTTCCGGCGCCGGCTGGGACTGCGGTCGACGTTGTTCACGGTCGTCGCCGCCGAAGCCGACACCGCCCCACCACCGCCACCCGAGACGGTGGATCCCGGCGTGGTCGGCGCGGCCCCTGATGACGTGCAGACCGTCCGCAGCGAGGCGCCACGTCTCGACGTGGCGCCCGCACCGGCCCGGACCTGGATGATCGCCACACCGACCGACGATCGGCGTGGAAACGTCCCGATCGGGCCCGTCGCGGCCGCCGCCGGGCTGGTCATCCTGGCCTGGGTCTCGGTGGCCCGGTGGGCCCTGGCGGCCGGCACGATCACGATCCCGTCCATGTCGCGGCTGCCCCGTCGGGCTGCAACGATGGCGAGGTGGACGAACCGCTCCCCCTGACCCCGGGCCGCGTCGTGTGGCGCGGGGTGCGCCGGCGTTGCCCGCTGTGTGGCGATCCTCGGGTGTTCGAGAGCTGGTTCCACCAGCGGGACCGCTGCCCGTCGTGCAACTACCCGACCATGCGCGTCGAGGATCAGTGGCTCGGCGCCTACGGCATGAACGTCCTGGTGAGCTTCACCCTGCTCGCGCTCGCGATCGGGATCGGGTTCACGGTCACCTATCCCGATCCGCCGATCGTGACCTTGCTGGTGATCTGTCTGACCATCGCTGCCCTGTTCCCGGTGGCCTTCTATCCCATCGCCAAGTCCTTGTGGGCGGCCATCGACCTGGCGATGCGTCCCCCCGACCCCCACGACGACATCGATCCCCGCTACCTCCCCCCGACCGGCCGCCAGGAGTGACGCCGAGCCCCGCGCCACCTCACCCGTAGCGGGCCGCGATCTGACGCACCCAGGACGTGCCTCGCGTCCCAGAACCAACGGTGGCAACTCGGTCAGCGAGCCTGCCGAGCAACTCGGTCAGCGAGCGAAGCCGGATCGCGGCGCGAGTTGTGAGGCGATGCCGAACAACTCGGTCAGCGAGCGAAGCGAGCGGCGTGGGCTGCGTCGTTGAAGCGTTGGATGCCCCAGCGGCCGGCGCGCCAGTCCTCGAGCGACGGATCGAGGACGAACTCGGTGAGCGACGTGTTCGACGCCACCAACCAGGCGGCTTCGTCGGCCAGGCCGATGCCGAGACGATGGAGCATGGCGTGGGCGATGACACCCCCGTGGCAGACGATCACCACGGTCTCGCCCCGATGGCGCTCGGCCAAGCGGTCCATGGTGCGTTGGACGCGGAGGTGCATGTCCTGCCAGGTCTCGGCGTTGTCGATGCGATGGTGGTCGGGATCCCACCCGGTGCCGAACCGGGTGGGCCAGCGGGCCTCGATCTCGGCCCAGGTGAGGCCGTCGGCGTCGCCGGGATGGAGCTCGCACAGGTCGCAATCGGTGGCCGGGCGCTCGAACCCGATGGCAGGACCGATGATCGAGGCGGTCTCGATGGCCCGAGCCATCTCCGAGGCATACAGCGCGTCGACGTGACCCAGCTCGCCGCCAGCGAGGCGTTCGGCCAGGGCCCCGGCTTGGCGCCGGCCGGTGTCAGAGAGGCCGCGACAGGCGTCGTGGCCGGCCAGGAAGCCCTCGGCCTGCGCCACGGACTCGCCATGGCGCACCAGAACGAGGCGGGTGGCGTGCACGGTCGGAGCATACGGCCCCACCGTGACCGGCCGACCGGCCGACCAAGGCAGGCATCTCGGGCAATCGGTACGATCTGCGCATGTCGCGTCTCGTGGGTCGCCTCGTCCTCGTCGTCGCTGGGATCGCGTTCGCCGTCCTCGCCCCGGCCGCGTCGGCCACCCCGTCCGGGATCGGCTCCGGCGATCCGGCGTACTCGGTCGATCTCGGCACGCTCGATGCCGCGCTCGACTGCGATCCGTTCACCCATCCCGCCACCGAACCCGTGCTGCTCGTGCACGGGACCTTCACCGGGGGACACGAGCAGTTCGACTGGAACTACGCCATCCTGCTGCGCCAGACCGGCCACGACGTGTGCATCGTCACCTATCCGGACCGGGGGCTGAACGATCAACAGATCAGCGCCGAGTACGTCAGCCGCGCCATCCAGCGCATCGCCGCCGAGTCCGGGCGCAAGGTCGACATGATCGGCCACAGCCAGGGTGCGTCCATGCCGCGATGGTCGATCAAGTGGTGGCCATCGGTGCAGCAGGCGCTCGACGACTTCGTCCTGCTGGCCGGGCCGAACCACGGCACCACCGTGGCGGCCGGGTCGCTCCCCACCGGTGAGCCGGGCGCGTTCTTCCAGTTCGCCCCCGACTCGAACTTCGTCCGGGCCATGAATGCCGGCGACGAGACGCCCGGCGACGTCGACTACACGTCGATCTACACCCGCTTCGACGAGCTGGTGCAGCCGGTCACGCCGGTACCCACCGCGGCGCTCGACTTCGGCCGGGCCAACCCGCATGTGAGCAACATCCTGCTCCAGGACCTGTGCCCGGCCCGGGTGGTCGACCACCTCAGCATCGGCACCACCGATGCGCTCACCCAGGCCCTCGCCCTCGACGCGCTCGACCACGACGGCCCCGCCGATGTCGACCGGGTCGGTGCCGACCCGGCGCTGTGCAACCTGCCCGACCAGTTCGTCGTACCGGCGACGTTGCCGAACCTGCTGGCCCAGGTCCAGCCCGCGCTGCAGGGCGGGATGCCCGACGCTCCGCTGCTGCAGGCCGAACCGCCCGTGCGCGACTATGCCGTCGCGGGGGCGGCGGCGCACGGCGAGTAGGCGGACAGACGTGTGGCCGGTCCGATCCGGACCGGCCACACGCTGGACTCCTCAGTGCTGTCTGATCCTGGGATCAGAAGTCGTCCATGCCACCCATGCCGTGGTCGTGGCCGTTGCCCTCGGGCTTGTCGGCGATGACCGCCTCGGTGGTGAGGAACAGGGCCGCGATGGACGCCGCGTTCTGCAGCGCCGACCGGGTCACCTTCGCCGCATCGATGATGCCGGCCTTGGTGAGGTCCTCGTAGTTGCCGGTGGCCGCGTTGAGGCCCTCGGTGTTGCCGCTCATGGCCAGCACCCGGTCGACCACGACGCCGCCCTCGAGGCCGGCGTTGCGGGCGATCTGCTTGAGCGGCTCGGCCAGGGCGTAGGCCACGATGCGAGCACCGGTGGCCTCGTCGCCCACCAGGTCGGCGGCGAGGGCGTCGACCTTGGCCTTGCTGCGCAGCAGCGTGGTGCCACC
Organism: uncultured Acidimicrobiaceae bacterium; assembly: GCA_963747745.1. Lineage (GTDB taxonomy): Bacteria > Actinomycetota > Acidimicrobiia > Acidimicrobiales > Salinilacustritrichaceae > Salinilacustrithrix. The sequence continues at coordinate 67,580 of CAVVGJ010000019.1, read as the reverse complement.
GCCGGCCACGACGCCTTCCTCGATGGCGGCCTTGGTGGTGCTCACCGCGTCTTCGATGCGGTGCTTCTTCTCCTTGAGCTCCACCTCGGTGGCGGCCCCGACCTTGAGGACGGCCACGCCGCCGGACAGCTTCGCCAGGCGCTCCTGGAGCTTCTCCCGGTCGTAGTCGGAGTCGGTGTTCTCGATCTCCTGCTTGATCTGGGCGATGCGGCCCTGCAGGTCGTCGTCGGAGCCACCGCCGTCGACGATGGTGGTCTCGTCCTTGGTGACGACCACCTTGGCGGCGGTGCCGAGCAGGTCGAGCGTGGTGTTCTCGAGCTTGAGACCGATCTCCTCGGAGATGACCTGGCCGCCGGTGAGGATGGCCATGTCCTGGAGCATCGCCTTGCGGCGCTCGCCGAAGCCAGGTGCCTTGACGGCCACGGCCTTGAACGTGCCACGGATCTTGTTCACCACGAGCGTGGCCAGCGCCTCGCCCTCGATGTCCTCGGCGACGATGACGAGCGGCTTGCCCGACTGCATGACCTTCTCGAGGACCGGCAGCATGTCGCGGACGGCGGTGATCTTCGACGACACCAGGAGGATGTAGGGGTCGTCCATGACGGCCTCCATGCGCTCCTGGTCGGTGACGAAGTACGGCGAGATGTAGCCCTTGTCGAAGCGCATGCCCTCGACGAGGTCCATCTCCATGCCGAAGGTCTGGCTCTCCTCGACGGTGATGACGCCGTCCTTGCCGACCTTGTCGATGGCCTCGGAGATCGTCTTGCCGATCTCGTCGTCGGCGGCGGAGATCCCGGCGACCTGCGCGATCTGCTCCTTGCCTTCGACCTCGACCGCTTGGTCGCGGATGGAGGCCACCGCGACGTCGACCGCGGCCTCGATGCCCTTCTTCAACGACATCGGGTTGGCGCCGGCGGCCACGTTGCGCAGGCCCTCGCGCACCATCGACCAGGCGAGCACGGTGGCGGTGGTGGTTCCGTCACCGGCGACGTCGTCGGTCTTCTTGGCGACCTCCTTGACGAGCTCGGCGCCGATCTTCTCGTAGGGATCCTCGAGCTCGATCTCCTTGGCGATGGACACACCGTCGTTGGTGATCGTGGGAGCGCCCCACTTCTTGTCGAGGACGACGTTGCGACCCTTGGGGCCGAGCGTGACTCGAACAGCGTCGGCCAGCTTGTTCATGCCGGCTTCGAGGGCTCGGCGGGCTTCACTGTCGAAGGCGATCATCTTGGCCATCGGTTGTCTGCCTCCTGAGGTGCAGAGACGGGGCGGTTAGCAGTCGTCGATTGAGACTGCTAACAGCCAAGCACCAATCGCTGGCACTCGCAACACGCGACTGCCAGATCCCATCGAGATCAGACGAATGCGGAGCATTCGTCAACGAGCCCGGAAGTCGCTCAGGCGACTGGAGGGGTCGCGCCGCCGGCGACGGCGGGGATGATGGCGACGGTCTCGCCGTCGGGGACCTTGGTGTCGAGCCCGTCGAGGAAGCGGACGTCGTCGTCGGCCACGAACACGTTGACGAACTTGCGCAGGTTCCCCTCGTCGTCGAGGAGGCGGTCACGGAACCCGGGATGGGCGGCGTCGAGCGCGGCGAGCACCTCGCCCACCGTGCCGGGCTCGACCGAGACCTCGGAGTTGCCGCCGGCGAGGGGACGCAGGGTGGTCGGGATGCGAATGGACACGCTCATGGCGGAGGAGGACCTCAGGGTTCGGGGAACAGATTTCCACGGAGACGGACGACCGCGGACGCGGCCTCCGACGATGGTAACTGGATCGGTCCCGCAGACATTCCTCCCCGGACCGCTGCCACCACCTCGCGCCGGCCCAGGTTGCCGCGACGAGGCGGATCCGGCGACACTTCACCCGTGGCGTTCCACCGCAGCTCCCACCGGTCGTATCGGCCGATGGACCTGGCCGAGGCGAAGGGCGAGCACACCATCTCGGTGTGCCTGCCGGCGCGCAACGAGGCGAGCACCGTCGGCACCATCGTCGAGACGATCCGGGCCGAGCTGGTCGACGCCGTGCCGCTGGTCGACGAGATCATCGTCGTCGACGACCACTCCACCGATGCCACCGCGGCCGTGGCCGCCGCGGCCGGCGCGCGGGTGATCGACGCCAGGACCACCCTCACCGACGCCGGCGGCCCGGGCAAGGGCCAGGCCCTGTGGAAGTCGCTCCACGAGAGCTCGGGCGACATCGTCCTGTGGTGCGACGCCGACATCGACCACTTCGGGTCCCACTTCATCGCCGGCCTGGCGGGACCGCTGCTGACCCACCCGGAGATCTCCTTCGTGAAGGGGACGTATCACCGGCCGCTCATCGACGGCGACGGCGGCGGACGCGTCACCGAGCTGGTCGCCCGACCCGTGCTGGCCAACCTGTTCCCCGAGGTGGCCTGCATCGGCCAGCCACTGGCCGGCGAGTACGGCGGCCGGCGGCGGCTGCTCGAGCGGCTGCCATTCATCGACGGCTACGGCGTCGACATCGCGCTGCTCATCGACGCCGCCCACGTCGTCGGCACCCACGGCATCGCCGAGGTCGATCTCGGCGAGCGTCGCCACCGCAACCGGTCGCTCGACGAGCTGGGGCCGCAGGCCACCGCAGTCCTCCGGGCCGCGCTGAGCCGGGCCGGATTGGGCGCCGATATGCCCGTCGCCCTGCGCCGGCCGGGCCTCGAGCCACTGCTGATCACCCAGCACGAGTTGCCGCCCCTCATCGAGCTGACCAGCTACCGACGCCAGACGGCGTGAATCACTCCACGGTGGCCGGTCCCGCGGACGGCGTCGCCACGGAGTCCTCTTCGTTCCCGCTCTCGTCGTCCCGGCCGACGATCCGCTTCAGCGGTTCCACGAGACTGGTGCTCACCGCTTCGTCGGGCGGCGGTTCGGCCAGGGCCGCGACCTCCTCGAAGGGCTGATCGAGGACGTACACCCGCCAGACGTGACCGAGGAGCACCTTGAGGCTGGCGGTCACCGGAACAGCGAGCAGGAGGCCGAAGAAGCCACCGAGCGTGCCGCCGGCGAGGAGAGCCAGCATCACCACGGCCGGGTGGAGGCTGGTGGTGCGGTGCATCACCAGCGGGGAGATGAAGTGGTTGTCGATCTGCTGGGCACCGGCCATGATCGCCACCACCCACAGGGCGGTACCGAAATCCCGGGTCGTGAGGGCGATGACGACCCCGGGCACGGCGCCGACCCACGGGCCGATCAGGGGCACCATGTTGAACACGCCGGCGATCATGCCGACGATGAGCCAGAAGGGCAGGCCGAGTATCGCCAGCCCGATGCTCACCATCATCCCCACGATGAAGGCGACCGCGAGCTGGCCCCGGAAGTAGCCGCCGATGGTGTGGTTGAGCCGGTTGCCGACGTGGAGGGCCTGGGGCCGGGCCCGATCGGGGATCAGGTCATGCGCCACCGACGCGATGTGGGGCAGATCGACCAGCAAGTAGAAGCCGAGGATGGGGCCGAGGATGAAGATCAGTCCGATGGCGAAGACGCGGCTGCCGATGTCACGGGCCCGCTGCAGCTGCTCGATCACCCCGGTCTCGCCGGGGAACTGGCTCCGAGCGTCCGCCGCGACGCGGTCGAGGTCGGCAGCCAGTCGGGAGTCGCCCCCGCGCTCGAGGCTGTTGGACGCCGATTCGACGACGCGGTCGAACTCGTCCTTCTGGGCCGTGGTCGTCCCTCCCCCGAGCTGGTTCTGGAGCTCGTCGACCGTCGGGATCTCGACGAACCAGTTGTCGTCCTTCGAGCGCTGCGACAGGTCGTTGATGCTCTTCTCGAACTTGGCCCGGATCTCCGGCCATTGGTCGGCCAGCTCCTGGCCCTGCCGCTGCACCAACGGGGTGACGAGGAACCCGGTCAACACGATCAGGCCGATGAACGCCACGTAGGTGAGCGCCGTGCCGGCGGCGCGGGGGACCCCGCGGCGCGACAAGCGGGTGACGATCGGGTTGAGGATGAACACGATCGCCCCGGCGAGGACCAGCGGCGGGAAGATGACCCGGATCTGCCAGCCGAGCCAGAACAGCACGGCGATCGCGGCAGCCACACCGAGCAGCGCCCACGCAGCTCGTCCCGCCACCGCGAACCGATCGAACATCGACGCAACGGTACCGGACCGGTCAGGGCCTACCCTGGGCACATGCCCGGTGGCTCCCCCGATGGACGACGACCCGGGATCCTGCCGACACTGATCGTCGGTGGCCTGGCGGTCATCGTCGCCCTCACCATCATCGGATGGGTCATCGGCGCCATCTTGTCGATCCTGCGCGTCGTGGTGATCGTGGTGGTGGCCGGGGCGGTGATCTTCGCCATCGGGTCCGCCCGGTCCGACCGCTGACCGCTGCGGCACCTGGCCCGGTCAGCTTCCTCGGACGATCCGCGCCGCGAGCACCTCGGCCGCGGCCTCCTCGATGCACGCCGTGGTGTCCGACATCGATCGTTCCCTGCCGAACCGTTCGACCAGCGAGACCGTCTCCACGTGGTGGCCGACCCGCTCGTCGACACCGTCGAGCACCTCCCCCACGATGGCGACGACCGGCACACCGAACGCCGATGCCAGCTCGGCCACGCCGCCGACCACCTTGCCGTCGAAGGACTCGTCGTCGAGGAACCCCTCCCCGGTGATCACGAGGTCGGCTCCCTCGACCACCTCGTCGAGCGCCACCTCCTCGGCGACGAGCGAGAAGCCGTCCTGGAGCTGGGCACCGAGCGCGGCGAGTCCGCCGGCCAGACCGCCCGCCGCGCCCGACCCAGGGATGTCGCGCACGTCGATGCCGTGATCCTGCTCGTACACGTCCGCCAGGCGGGCGAGGCGGTTCGTGAGCAGCCGGATCTGCGCCGCGGACGCGCCCTTCTGGGCGCCGAATCGTTCCGCGGCGTGGAGGAAGGTGGTACGCACGTCGCACGCGACCCGCAGGTCGACGGCCCGGTACCGCTGGTGCGGGTGCATCGCCCGGAGCGCGCCGAGGCCGCCGTCGACGGTGGCGGATCCACCCACGCCGACGATCACCCGCCGGGCCCCCGACTCGACCGCGAGTTGGATCAGCTCACCCGTGCCCACGGTGTCGGCCGCGATCGGGTCGTTTCCGTCGGCTCCGCCGACCAGTTCGAGCCCGGACGCCTGAGCCATCTCGATCACGGCGGTACGGCCGGAGAGCCGCCAGCGGGCCTCGACCGGCTCACCGAGTGGTCCGGTCACGGTGGCGGTGCGGTTGGCGCCCCCCAGCGCCTCGAGCGTGCCCTCCCCGCCATCGGCCACGGGGACCTCGTCGCAGTCCCAGCCCGCCGTCGCCGCGGCGCGTCCGATCGCGGCCGCGACGTCGGCGGCGGTGGCGGTGCCACGGAACTTGTCGGGGGCGGCGACCAGTCGCACGGCATCAATGCTGGCAGCAACCGCAGGTCTCGTCGCGGTCGAGTCGGTTCACCGGCCCACGAGCGGGGCGAAGAGCGCCAGCACGTCGTGGGGCCCGTGGACCACGAGATCGGCGGCGTGGGCCACCTCGTCGGGGAGCTCGTCTCCCCCGCTGGCGACCTTGACCGTACGCACCCCTGCCCGGCGCAGCTCGTCGAGCGCGGCGAAGGCCGGGAGGTCGCCGACGTCGTCGCCCACGTACACGACCGTCCCGCAGCCCTCGGTCATCGAGAAGACCGACGTTCCCTTGTCGACCCGGACCGGCGGGTGCAGCTCGACCGATGCCTTCGCCCGCCGCAGCTCGAGTCCGGTCTCGGCCGCCACGGCCGACGCCCACGCCAACACGGACTCCTCTGCGTCCGGCGCTCGTCGGTAGTGCACCGTCATCGACAGACCCTTCGCCTCGACGGTCGCCCCGGCGGGCAGCTCGGCCCCGGCGGCGGCGGCTGCGATGCGGGGTCGCCAGGGCTCTGCGTCGGGATGCTCGGATTCCACGCCGTCCACGCGCGTCTCGAGCCCGTAGAGGCAGGAGAGATCGATGGTCGGCGGGAGCCAATCGGTCAGGAACGAGCGCGGACGACCGCTGACCACGGCGACCCGGCCGAAACGCGTCGCCAGCCGGCGCAGCAGATCAGCGACGCCCATCACCGGCTCGGCCCGCTCGGGGTCGTCGACGATGAGGGACAGGGTGCCGTCGAAGTCGAAGAGCAGGGCGGTCGCCGGCGGGTCCAGGACGACGAGCTCCCGGAGCTGTTCAGGGGTCATCGCCGCCAGAACCTACGCACCGGCCAGCGGCGACGACGAGGTCGGGCGCCTGCCACACTGCGAGTCGTGCGCCGCCACCTCCGCACCGTCGCCTGCGTGCTCGTGGCCGCGACCGTCGCCCTCGCCGGGTGCCGCACGTCCACGATCAGGATCGCGTTCGCTCCCGCCGTCGGCGACCGCTACCGCGTCCGGTCACAGGTCGACACCGAGATCGCCCGCACGGTGGCGGGCACCGTCGACCACAACCGCGCCACTTCGCACCTCGATGCCACCGAACGGGTGGTCGGCGTGCACGAGCACGAGGTCAGCATCGAGGTGACCGTTCAACGCGACGGTGACGACCCTCGCACGTACGAGGCGAGCCTCGACCCGACCGGCCGGCTCTCGTCGATCGACCTCGTCGAGGGCGTCCCGGCCGAGGCCCTCGGGCTGGACCTGGCCAGCGATCTCCCGGCCAGCATCTCCAGTCCGCCGACGGGTCCGCTGGCACCCGGCGCGACCTGGCGGATCGAACAGCACATCCCCGACCCGGGCGGCGGGCGCCCCCTCACGGTCACGGGTACCGGCCGGCTCACCTCCCTGGGCGTGGAGCACGGCGACGACGTGGCGGTGGTGGTGGTCGAGCTCGACGTGCCGGTGCGGTCCGTGACCGAGACCGAGGACGGCCGGGTCACCGTGCGCGGGAGCCAGAGGGTTTTCTCCCGGACGACCTACGCCCTCAGTGACGGCACGGCCCGCACCGACCGGACGCGGATCGAGGGCGAGGCGAAGGTCACCGTCGACCCGCCGGCCGGGATCGTCGCGCCGCCCGTGGACGGCTCCATCCACTACTCCGTGGTCACCGAGACCCATCGCGTCCGGGCGTCGTGAGACCCACCGGTGAGGAGGCCCGCCCGGGCCGGCGAGGGGCCTACCCCTTGCTGGCCAGATCCGGGCCGACGACCACCAGGATGTTGGCCAACTGCATGTCGGCCACGGGCGCGGGGGTGGGCAGCGGCGTCACCGAGGTCGCCGGCGCGCCGATGGCGGAGGCGAGCGCTTCGGCTTCGGCCTGGTAGCCCACCGTGTAGTACACGACCGTGGCGGGGACCGGTTCTGCGTTGGTGGGATTGGCCGCGACGTAGCCCAGCGCCTCGAGGGCGTCGGTCTGGGCGCCGGCCGCGCCGTTGACGTCGGAGCCGTTGGCCACCAGCACCTTGACCTCGGCGGGAGCCCGGGGCGGCGCCGTCGTGGTCGTCGTGGAGGATCCGGTTCCGCCGTCGCCGGCATCGGTGACCGACGGCGAATCGGTTGCGCCCACGTTGATCTGCGCCGTGCTGGCGCCCTCGTCGCGCAGCAGGGCGATCCCGACGAGCACCGCCACCACCACCAGGATGGCACCCCTCGCCGGTGAACCCTGGAGCTGCGGGGTCGGCGGGGGTTGGCGCCGGCGCCTGCGGGGTGCGTCTGAGGGCTGGTCGGTCATGGGTGGGTCCGCTTCCGGTCGGGTCCGATGTGGCGGGTTCGGCGGCGATCGGATCGCGCCCGACGCAGCCGCCGGACCAACAGCGGGTCGGCCTGGTCTGCTTCCGGGCGGTCGATCAGTGCAGTCAGGCGCCGATAGTAGGCCGACGGGGACATGGACAGCTCGGTTCGGATGGCGTCTGCCTTGGATCCCGGTGACAGCCACCACGCCCGCTCGAAGTCGAGGATCGCCTGATCCGTAGGGGTGAGGGCCACGGCTCAATGCTGCTCGGACCGGTGTCGCAGATCAAGGACCCCCGACCGGCGGGGATACGATCCACCTCTCGCCCGAGTAGCTCAGTTGGCCAGAGCAGCTGTCTTGTAAACAGCAGGTCGTCGGTTCGAGTCCGACCTCGGGCTCCACACGCATGGCGAAGGGCAGACGGACGACGGGGACCGCCACCGCGGGTGGACCTGCTCACCATCCGGCAGCCGGCTGGAACAGCTCGACGAAGTTTCCCGACGGATCGATCGCCAGTACCTGTGAGCCTCCGGGGCCGCTCACGATCTCGTTGCGGAACCTCACACCCTCGGCCGAAAGCCGAGCGACCTCGGCCTCGACGTCATCGACGAGGAGGTGGATCCGGTTCCATCCACCGGGCGCGGGCCGCTCGCCGTCGGACATCGCCCGTCCGGCGGAGCTGGCCGGGCCCGACAGGAGCAGGCGCAGGTTACCTTTCGTCACGTCGGCGAACGCCGGGCTCTGGATCCCGACAGCGAACCCGAAGTGACGGGTGTAGAAGTCGACCGACGCGACGACGTCGTCGACGAGGTAACGGACGTTGACAACCTCTTGATCAACCATTGGACCGTCCTTTCGAAGTGGTGGCGGCGAGTTCGGCGAGCAGCAGCGCGACACGGCCCTCGATGTCGTCGGCGACCTGCTCGAAGGCTGGGTAGGTCGCCTCGTCGTCCGGACCCGACGAGGCCGGGTCCGGGATGCTCCAGTGGGCGGAGGCCGGCGCGCCGGGAAAGTCGGGGCAGACCTCACGAACCTTGTCGCACAGGGTGATGACCCGATCGAAATGGCGACCGGCGTAGCGCGTCAACGGCTTCGTGGATCGGCCGGAGATGTCGATGCCACGCTCGGCGAGCACGCGGACGGCGTTGGGATGAAGGGGCTTGGGATGGCTACCGGCGCTGGCGGCGCGCACCTGACCGTCGGAGCGATGAACGGCGAGCGCCTCGGCGATCTGGGACCGCGCACTGTTGCCGGTGCAGAGAAAGAGCAGCTTCGGCCGACCTGGGATGTCGGCGGCCGCAACTCCTGCGGGCGCGAGCGCCAGGGCCGGATGGAGCGACCCACCGGCCTCGGCGAGCAGGTCGCGACAACGGATCAGGTCGACGCGGTAGTAGACGTCGCGCCCGTCGGCCGAGCTCCGGCGGGCGGAGGCGACACCGGCCTTGCGCAGCGCGGCCAAGTGATACGACACCACGTTCTGCGGCCGATCGACGAGGGTCACGAGCTCGCCGACCCGGCGATCGCTGCTCCCGAGCTCGGTGACGATCTGCCAACGAAGCGGATCGCTCAACAGACCAACGATCTCCGGAGGCTGCGTCGCACTCGTCGAACTCATCGGCCAAACATATCGAATCAGATTGCACTAGTGCAACTAGATGCAGATCGAGGCCGCCGCTCCGCACCTCCTCCGAACCTCGGGCTGGACCCACCGAGATCTTCGCCTCGCGATGTGACATTCGGCCCTGCTCCTCGAGCCCGCGAGCGGGCGAGGATGCCACGATGGAGGTGGATCGGAACGGCCTGGAGGTGCTCGAGCGCGACGAATGCCTGCGGTTGCTGGCAACGGCGACACTCGGTCGCATCGGCGTGAGCTCCGGGGCTCTGCCCGTGGTGTTGCCGGTGAACTTCCACGTCGACGGTGACCGGATCCTGATCCGCAGCAGCGCCGGCACCAAGCTCGATGCCGCGCTGCGCGATGCCGTGGTGGCGTTCGAGGTCGACGACTTCGACGCCATGTACCACTCGGGCTGGAGCGTCGTGATCACGGGTGTGGCACACGTCGTCGACGACCCCGATCGCCTGCGAGAGCTCCAGCGCGCACCGCTGGTCCGGTGGGCGCCGGCGAGCGCCGACGATCACATCGTGTCGATCTCCACGGAGATGATCTCCGGACGCCGGCTCTCGGCGTCAGGGCACAGGGATGCTCCAGACGAGCACCGTGCCCCGCAGCGGACCAGCTGACAACTCGAACGAACCACCGTTGCCGCGGGCGCGAGCGGCCATGTTGATCAGACCGTGTCCCGACGAAGACTCGTTGGGCGGCGGACCGGTGCCGTCGTCGGCCACGCGGAGCACCAGGGAATCGCCATCGGCGACGATCGAGACGTGGACCTCTGTGGCCCGGGCGTGCTTGGCCACGTTGCTGAGTGCCTCCCGCAACGTGGCGATGAGGTCGGCATCGACCCCAGTACCGGTCACCGAGTCGATGGGCCCGTCGAAGAGGACCCGGGGCTCGAACCCGAGAGCTCCCGATGCCTCCCGGCACAGGCTGAGAACGCGGTCGCGGATGCCGTCCTGACGAGACCGAGTGGTGGACTCCAGGGCGAAGATGGCGGTACGGATCTGTTTGACCGTTTCGTCGAGGTCGTCGACCGCGCCCTCGATCCGGTTCCTCACCATCTCCGGCTTGTGACCCACCATGGGAACCGCGCCCTGCAGCGACATCCCGGTGGCGAAGAGCCGTTGGATGACGGTGTCGTGCAGGTCGCGGGCGATGCGCTCGCGATCCTCGAACATGGCGAGCTCCGACACCCGCGCGTGCAACCGGGCGTTCTCGATGGCCACACCGGCTGCCGCAGCGAGGCCGACGACCAGTTCCACGTCGACGTCGGTGAACTCGTCGGCGGTGGTCTTCTCGGTGAGGTAGAGGTTGCCGAAGACCTCCTCCCGCACGCGGATCGGGACGCCCAGGAACGAGCGCATGACCGGGTGGTTGGGCGGAAAGCCGTAGCTGTCGGGATGCTTGTTCAGGTCGGGGAGCCGGAGCGGCTCGGCGTCGACGATGAGCAAACCGAGGATGCCGTGACCCTTCGGCAGGTGACCGATCTGGGCGTGGGTCTCGTCGTCGATCCCGACGGTGATGAACTCGCTGAGTTCGATCTTGGCCTCGTCGAGCACGCCGAGCGCGGCGTAGCGCGCCTCGACGAGCTCGGCGGCCAGCTCGGTGATGCGGCGCAACATGGAGGGAAGATCCAGCCCCGAGCCCACCGAGACCACTGCGTCGAGCAGCTGGTGCAGGCGTTGTGGGCCGGCGCGCGACATCTCCCCAGACTACGCACCACGGAGCCGATGCACCGTGCGAGGTGCTCCGGGGAGCAGAATGGACACATGGGTGTCCGCGTCTTCCTGCTCGACGATCACGAGGTGGTGCGTCGCGGCCTCCGGGAGCTGATCGAGGCCGAGGACGACCTCGAGGTCGTCGGCGAGGCCGACACCGCCGAGACGGCGCTCTCCCGCATCCCGGCCACGACCCCGGACATCGCGGTCCTCGACGTGCGGCTCCCCGACGGCGACGGTGTCGAGGTGTGCCGCGAGATCCGCTCGAAGCACCCCGAGATCGCCTGCCTCATGCTGACGTCCTACGCCGATGACGAGGCCCTGTTCGCCGCCATCATGGCGGGCGCCGCGGGTTTCGTGCTCAAGCAGGTGCGCGGCAGCGACCTGGTCGACGCCGTCCGCCGGGTCGCCGCCGGCGAATCCTTGCTCGATCCCACCGTCACGGCGCGAGTCCTCGAACGGCTGCGATCCACGCCCGAGGACGACGAGCTGGCCGGCCTCACGGCTCAGGAGCAACGGATCCTCACCCTCATCGGCGAGGGGTTCACCAACCGCCAGATCGGTGACGAGATGTTCCTGGCCGAGAAGACGGTGAAGAACTACGTGTCGAACCTGCTCTCGAAGCTGGGCATGAGCCGCCGCACCGAAGCCGCGGCCTACTCGGCCCGCCTCGACGAGCGCCGCAAGCACGGAGACCGCTGACCGCGATGTGACGAAGGTCCCACGCCGGGGGGACCAAGGTCCCGGACCGGTCCGACCGACGGCCCTGCTCGCGTTGCCAACGGGCCCGGATCATCGGGACCATGACCCCTCTGGATGTCCTCGTCGTCGAGAGCCACCCCGGTGCATCCCAGCACCAGGCCGAGCAGCTCCGAGCCGCCGGCCACCGGGTGCATCTGTGTCAGGAGCCGGGTTCGGACGGTTTCCCGTGTCGCGAGATCACCGCTCCGGGATCCTGTCCGGTCGACGGAGGCATCGATGTCGCCCTCTTGGTCCGCCGGCACGTCGCACCGCGACCCACCGACCGTGAGCAGGGCATCGGCTGCGTGATCCGCGCCCAGGTCCCGGTGGTCGAGGACGGCCCCGCGGTGCTCGACCCCTACGCGGCGTACATCGCCGAACGGGTCACGGACGACGTCGTCGCGTCGTGCGAAGCGGCGGCCGCCAACGGCTACGACCCGATGCGCGCCGCCATCCTCGAGCGGATGGCACCACTGCTCCAAGCGGTGGGCCACGATGTCGACGCCATGGCGTGCTCGTTCACGAGGGTCGGCCCCGACCTTCGTGTCCACCTCCGCGGACCGGCGATGTCGCCTGACCAGGAGCAGGCCCTGGCGGTACGGGCGATGGATGCCATCAACGCGATGGACCGCTCCTACGGGCGCATCGACGTGGGATACCGCTCGATCGATTGACCACCGGGGTCAGCCGCCGACGAGACGGCGGCCGCTGATCTCCTCGACCCTGATCCGCACCCAGGTGCCACCGACCGCGGCATCCAGCCAGGGCTCGATGCCGAGGGCGTCGAGCTCGCCGATCTCGCCATCGTCGTAGACCGTCTCGCCGATGCCGCGCACGAGCACGCTCCACCCGAGCCTGGCCACCGTGTCCCAGCCGTCGACCTCGAAGGCGAGGATCTGATCCATCTCGGCCGCGGCCAGCTTCGTGCCCGAACTCGTGCGGAACACGATCTGATGGTTCCGGACGCCGTGGGTGACGGGGAAGACGAGCGGCTCGCCGCCCGCGACGAGCGCAACGCGTCCGACCGGACTGGCGGCGAGGAGCCTCCAGCACTCGTCGGGCGGGAGGATCTCGAGTCCCATGCGGTCGAGCGATGGCGGGTTCACGTCGTCCATGCCTTCAGGATGGGCGCCGAGGGTCGCCGGCGTCCAGCGCCACCGTCATCGGGCTCACGCGCCTTCGGGCTGCGGTGCAGGAACGATCACCACGGGGCAAGGGGCGTGGGCCGCGACCTGGTTGCTGACCGAACCGAGGAGCAGGCCCAGGAACCCGCCGTGGCCTCGGCTACCCACCACCAGGAGCAATGCACCGTGCCCGGCGTCGATGAGGCCCTGCGCCGCGCTGCCCTCGATGATGACGGGTTCGACGACGCCGTCGGGATCCGCGGCGGCGACGAAGGCCTCGAGCTCCTCGCGGTAGGCCTTCTCCATCTCGGCGATGTCGATCGGGATCGGCATCGCCCAGGCATCGCCCATGTAGGGCCGGTGCCAGGCCATGATCGCCTGGACGGAGGCGCCGTGGGCCTTCGCTTCGGCGATGGCGAACCGCAGCGCGGCCCGGGAGTTCTCTGATCCATCCACTCCGACGACGATTCGTTCCATGGCGTCATGGTGCCACCGTCGCGGCCGGGCGGGGCAGGGACGAAGGTCACCGGCTGCCACGGCACGCTGTCACGCCGGCACCTACGGTGCGGTGATGGCCACGACCACGAACGAACCTGCCGACCGGGCGCCACGACGCCTCGGCGCGGTGCTGGAGCCGGTGATCGGGCAGGTGTACTTCGCCCCCGAGTGCCACGAGAACTACGTCCGCCTCGGCTTCGGGCCGAGCCCCGGCGACGCCCGCGGCGTGGCCCTGCCCGATGGTGCCGCCTACTTCACCAGTCGGGGTTCGCTGCTCGGCCAGGTCCCCGGCGAGGTCGTCGCCGCAACATTCGCGGTGTTCAACCCGGCGATGGTGGTCCCCGCGGTCACCACCGGATGGTCGATCACCGACGCGGCGACGATCCGGGGAGAACGCGACCGCGGCGGCCTCGCCCAGCTCGAACGGCTGCTCGGCCCCGATCCCGACGGCCGAGCTCGCGTGGAGGCCGCGCTCACCCGAGCGGCCGAGGTCGTCCAGCTGGCCGGGCACCCCCTCGCGGCCGGGCTGCGTGCCATCGAGCCCCCCGACCATCCCCTCGGACCGACCTTCCGGGCCGGCGACGTGTTGCGCGAGTTCCGGGGCGACAGCCACACGGCGGCGTGGGTCAACGCGGGCCTCGATGGCGTCGAGATCGGACTGCTCACCGAGCTGTACTGGGGACTCCCCCTGCGCTCGTACAGCCGGACCCGGGGATGGTCCCCAGCCGACCACGACGCGGCCGAGGCCCGGCTCGTGGAGGCGGGCCTCGTCGCCGACGGCGGGTTCACCGACGCCGGCCGCGAGCTGCGAGAACGGATCGAGGAGGACACCGACCGCCAGCTCGACGTCGTCATGGCCGCGATCGGCGACGATCTGGACGACGTCCTGGGGATCCTCGCCGCCTGGGGCCGCACGATCCGGGACGGCAACGGCTATCCCGCCGCCGGACCGCACGACCTCGCCGCGTCACGCACGAACCACGCCGGCGGCTGACGCGGCGCGCCCGTCAACCGTCACCGTCGAAGAGCTGCTGCTCCGGGGGGTGGGCGGGCAAGATGTCGAGGAGGTAGTCGGCCAACACGTCGGCGTTCAGCACCTCGTGTCCGACCCGCTCTGCCATCAGGTACCGGTGCTCGAGCAACTGGTGGAAGAACTCCGCCGGTTCGAGCCGGCTGCGCAAGTCTTCGGGGATGGCGTCGACGATCGGTTCGTAGACCTCGGCCAGCCATCGGGCCGCGGCCACCGCGGACGGCACCGGACGGCCGGCGTCCCGCTCGATCCGAGCGCGGAAGTTCTCGATGTCGGCGAGCAGACGTCGCGCCTGGTTCTCCTGCACCTCGAGGCCCGTGCGCCGGCGGAGCTCGCGCGCGTTGTGACCCTCCTCCACGATGGTGGGCGTGATCCGCAGCCGCCGGGCCGAGTCGCCGACGTCGATCACCAGCTCCTCGACGTCGAAGCCCAGCTCGTTCAGCCGACGGATCCTGGCGTCGATGCGCCAGCGCTCGTCGGCGTCGAACTCGTCGGTCCTGGTCAGCTCGTCCCAGAGGCTGTGGTAGCGATTGCGGACCTCGTCGGCCACGGCGATCGGATCGAGATCGGCTCGGACGCGTCCGGTGGCCTGCAGATCGAGGAGCCCGCCGACCACGTTCTCGTGGGCGATGGCGACGTCCTCCTCACGCAGCTGATCGCTGATGCTGGGATGACGCTCGGTGGTCTCGGCGTCGACCAGGTAGGCCATCATCGCCCCCGCGTCCCGCCGGAACAAGATGTTCGACAGCGAACAGTCGCCCCAGAAGATGCCGTCGAGGTGGAGGCGGACGAGCAGGACCACGCCGGCATCGATCAGGGTGTCGGTCCGGGAATCGTCGCGGTCTCGCCCGATGACGTACCAGTAGGGCAACGAGTAGTCGAGGTAGCGGGTCACGAGCACGGCACCCCCTTCGGCCCCACACCCGCTGACGATCCCCACCGGTTCGACCACGGGGAGGTGCTCGTCGCGCATCGCCTGCAGGGTCCGGTACTCGTGCTCGGCGGCCGCCGGGGCCGTGGCTTTGAGGGCGTAGACCCGCCGGTCGTAACCGACGAAGCGGACCACGTGGCGGCTGATGCCGTGCGCCATCTTGACCAGCCGCTCGTGCTGCCACTCCGACAGGGGCTGGGTCCAGGGCAGGTCGAGGAAGTCGGGGTGGCCGCCCCGGGTGACGAGCTGGAACTCGATCGATCCCTCGCCGGACATGGCGAGATGGTCGCACGTCCGGCGCCGGCGCGCGCCGGTTGGGCTCAGGCCACGGCGGCGCCGACCGCGATCGGCGCCGTGGCACCGTCATCGGCGGCGTGGACGTCGAGTTGCCCGTCGAGCTTGCGCTTGATGCGTTGCAGCGCGTTGTCGATGGACTTGGTGTGGCGACCGAGGCGCTCGCCGATCTCCTGGTAGCTCTGCCCCTCGATGTAGAGCCGCAGCACCTCGACCTCCAGATCGGAGAGCAGCGCGTCCATGGACTGACGCATCGAGGAGCGACGCTCGTCGTCGACGACGGTGTCGCAGGGGTCGGCGGCGGTGTGGCTGACGAGGATCTCGTCGACCGGCGGGTCGACGTTGTCGTCGCCCGGCCGGCTCCCGGAGATCGACAGGTAGGAGTTCAGCGGCTGGTGCTTCTGGCGCGTCGCGGTCTTGATCGCGGTGATGATCTGGCGCTTGATGCACAGCTCGGCGAAGGCTCGGAAGCTGGACTGGTGCTCGGGACGGAAGTCGCGCACCGCCTTGTACAGCCCGATCAGCGCCTCCTGCTCGACATCGTCGCTGTCGCCACCGATGAGGAAGTACCCACGCGCCTTGGCCCGGGCGAAGCGCCGGTAGCGTCCGATCAGCGCCTCGAGGACCTCGGCGTCGCCATCGTGCTGGTACCGAGCGATCAACTCGGTGTCGTCGTGGTCGGGGTGGATGGTGCGGTGATTCCCCACGTCGTGGAGCTCCCTGGTGCGTGCGGTCCAATGAAGTGCAGGTGTGACGGTTCCACTCGTCCGCCCGACCCCCATGACGCAGATGACCATGCCCACGAATGACCCGTTCGGACTAGTCAAGTGTGACGGATGTTACGATTCCTTGTCAACACTGACTGAGTGCCGTTACCGCGAGTTGTACCAGAGGTAACTCAGGGCGCGTTGCGGCCCCGGAGTCGCACCACCTCGTAGAGGGCGATGGCACCGGCCACGCTCACGTTCAGGGACTCGATCGCACCCGCCATCGGGACGCTCGCCACCACCGCGCACCGCTCACGGGTGAGTCGCCCCAGGCCCTTGCCCTCGGCCCCGACCACGACCAGGACGGGTCGGTCGACCGGCGGCAGCTGGTGGACGGAGACGTCGCCACCCATGTCGAGACCGATGACCAGGACACCGGCCGCATCGGCGCGGGCCAGGGCGGCCGGGAGCCCCCCGACGATGCTGAACCGCAGGTGCTCGATGGCGCCGGCCGCCGCCTTCGTCACGGCCGGGGTCACGTGCGCGGCCCGGTGGCGAGGCAGTACCACGCCGCTGACGCCGGCGCACTCGGCGGTGCGGAGCAGGGCACCAAGGTTGCCCGGGTCGGTGACACCGTCGCAGGCGAGCAGGAGCGGCGGGATGCCGGGGCCGGCGGCGAGGAGATCCTCGAAGGGCACGTCGCGCAGGGGCGCGGCCCGAGCGATGACACCCTGGTGGGCGGTGGTCCGGGCCGCGGCGGCGAGCTTGGTGCGGCCGAGCTCGGTGACCTGGATGTTCAGCTGCCCGGCCAGGGCCCGGATGTCCTCGAGCTCGGCGGAGTCGTCCCGGTCGGTGGAGACGAGGAGCTCGTGGGTCCGGCGCCGGCCGGCGAGAAGCAATTCGCGCACGGCGTGGATGCCTTCGACCTGGTCGCCGCCCAGCCCGGTCTTCTCCGCCCGCGATCGCCCTCCGCCCACCGGGCCGGTGCGGCCGCGTGCGCGCTTGGCCGGTGCCCGGCCGGGCGTGGGCGAGCGACGGGTCGGTGGCGGTTTGCGGCGGCCGCCGCCCTTGCCGGGAGGTTTGCGCGGGCTCATGCCGATCCTTCCCACTCGAGCAGGGCAACGGCCCAGCAGGCCACGCCCTCGCCCCGGCCGAGGGCGCCGAGACCCTCCGGTCGCTTGCCCTTCACCGTGACCGGACCGCCCGCCGCCGCGGACAGGCGGCGTTGCATCGCCTCGCGCTGCGGGCCGATCCGGGGTTCGTCGCACACCACGGAGCAGTCGACGTTGGCGACCATCCAGCCCGCGGCGCGCACCTCGGCGCCGACGGCATCGAGCAACTCGATGCTGTCCGCGCCGGCAAAGCGGTCGTCGGTGTCCGGGAAGTGGGAGCCGATGTCGCCGAGTCCGGCGGCGCCCAGCAGGGCATCGGCGCAGGCATGGGCGATCACGTCGGCGTCGGAGTGGCCGACGAGGCCCGGACCCGGGAAGGTGACGCCGCCGAGGACCATGGGCCGACCGGGATCGTCGCTTCGGGGATGGACGTCGAAGCCCATGCCGACCCGCCCGGTCACGTCTCGTCGCTCCGGTCGGCGTTGCCGCCCAGCACCTGCTCGAGGAGGACGCGGTCGTGCCGGTGGGTCAGCTTCGCATTGGTGATCTCGCCATCCACGACCACGATGGTGCCACCGCACCGCTCGACCAGCGTGGCGTCGTCGCTGGCGTGGCCGCCGAGGGCATGGGCCGATCGCAGCGCCTCGGCCCGGAAGCCCTGCGGGGTCTGGACCGCCACGAGGTTGTCCCGATCGACGGCGGCGCCGCCCCGGGTGCGCAACGAATCGGTCACGGGCACGGCGGGGACCGCCCCGTCGGCGCCGGCCACGACGGCGTCGATCACGCGGTGGAACAGGGCTGGCGATGCGGCCGGCCGAGCGGCGTCGTGGACCAGGACCACGGCGGCGTCGGCGGGTACCGCGGCGAGCCCGCAACGGACCGAGTCGGCCCGGGAGTCACCTCCGGCGACCACCCGGTCGGCGCCGGGGAAGCTCCGATCCACGTCGGTGGCCGGGACGACGGCGACGACGCCGTCGGAGACGGAGGCGGCGACGGCCAGCGACCACTCGATCACCCGTCGCCCGGCCAGTTCCTCGTACTGCTTCGCCGACCCGAACCGGCGTCCGTCACCACCGGCGACGACGACGGTCCACACCGGACCCGAATCGGACTCAGCCATCGGTCGAGCGTAGGTGCGCCGGGGGGACATCGGTCACATCGGCACCGGTGGTGGCCTAGATTCACGCCGTGGCTGATCGAGAACTGCTGGCGGCGTCTGACCTGTTCTCGGAGCTGACCGAGGACGAGCTCGACTCCATCGTCGGTGCCGCGGTCCAACGCGACCTGCGTCGGGGCGACGTCTTGTTCACCGAACACGACGAATCGACCGAGTTGTTCCTGGTCGAGGACGGACGCATCGCCATGACCCAGCGCTCGGTCGACGGCCGTGAATCGGTGATCGCGCTCATGGAGCGCGGCGACATGTTCGGCGAGATGCCCCTCTTCGACGGGTTGGGGCGTTCCACGGAGGCCCGCGCCCTCGAGACCTCCACCGTGGCCTGCATCGCGTACGAGCCGCTCCGGACCCTCTACGAGGCCCGGCCCCAGCTGCTGTGGAGCGTGGTGGCGATGCTGTCGCAACGGTTGCGGTCCACCGATGCCGCGTTGGCCGATTCGGTGTTCCTCGACGTCACCGGGCGCACCGCCAAACGGCTGCTCGAGCTGGCCGGCGAGCTCGACAGCTTCGTGCTCCCGCTGACCCAGGAGGAGCTGGCCGGCATGGTCGGCGCCTCACGTGAACGGGTCAACAAGGCCATCGCCAGCTTCGTCCGGCTCGGCTGGATCGAGCAGCACGATCGGCGCTACGAGATCACCAACCGCGAGGAGCTCACCCGCCGAGCCACGTGATGACCCGCCGCCATGCATCGGCGGCGTAGTCGGCGCGGTGTCCGGGGCGGTCGGGGTCGTGGATGAAGCCGTGTTCGGCACCGGCGTAGCGGATGACCTCGGCGCCGGCCTCTTCCAGGGCCTCGACGTCGGCGGGTGGGGTGTAGACGTCGTTGGTGCCGACGATGGCGAGCACCGGTGCCGCGCCCTCGGCCTGCACGGCGTCGAGCGGTTCGCTCTGGGTCGGGCTCCGCCACCCCTCGGGGAGCCGGATCATCCCGTAGAAGGCCGCGGCTCGATCGAAACGCCCGGTGGCCGATGCCTTGAGCGTGTACATGCCACCCATGCAGAACCCGATGATGGCGACCGGTTCCGCGCCCGTGGTGTCGGCGGCGGCGACGAGGTCGCCGAGGACCTCGGCGTCGACCAAGGTGCCCACCGCGCCGAGGCGGTCCTCGAGGGAGAGATCCTCGCGACCAGGCCAGGGTTCGGGCGCGCACACCGCCCAGCCGTGGTCGTCGGCCAACCGTTGGCACATGTCGTCGAACAACGGCCGGAGCCCACCGATGTCGGGGGCGACCACCAGGCCGCGGGTCGGGACCCGACCGTCGGCGGGCACCGCGAGCACCGCCGCCGTGCCGGACGGAAGCTGGATCCGCTCACTCATGGGCACATCCTTTCGCACGGCCCGGCCCTCGGTCAGCCCCCAGCGGAGCGCCAGCGCAGCGGTCAGGCACGTCGCGCTCGCACGCTCCGTGCCAACGGGCCGCGGAGGAGGCGACGCAGGAGCCGACGCAGCGGCAAGGAGCTAGGCATAACGGTCCAAGATGCTGGACTCGGCCAGTCGAGCGAGCCCGTCCTTGATGGCCCGGGCTCGTGTCTCGCCGACGCCGCCGACGTCGTCGAGGTCGTCGATGGTGGCGCGCATGATCTTCTGCAGCGATCCGAACCGCTCCACGATGGCGTCGATGATGGCCTCGGGCAGCCGCGGGATGCGGGCGAGGAGGCGGAAGCCGCGGGGTTGCACGGAGGCGTCGAGGTCGAGCCCGCCCGGCAGGTGCAGCATGGAACCGATGGTGCGCAGGTCGAGCAGTTCCTCGGTGGTCAGCTCGGCGAGGGCGTCGAGGGCCTCGTCGATGTCCCAGGCCTGCTCTTCGTAGAAGTAGTCGCGCAGGACGAGGGTGCGGTCGTCGTCGACCCCGCCCATCAGCTCGTCGAGCTGGAGCTTGATGAGCCGGCCGTCGGTGCCGAGCTCGACGATGTCGGACGCCAGCTCCTCGGCGATGCGGCTGACCATCTCGGTTCGCTGCAGCACGGTGACGACGTCGCGAACGGTGACGAGATCCTCGACCTCGAGCGCCGAGAGCGCAGCGGCCACGTCGTCGAGCCGGTTCCGGTACCGCTCGAGCGTCTGCAGCGCCTGGTTGGCTCGGCTGAGCAGGATCGGTATGGGTTGGAGCGGATGCTTCTCGTCACCCACGTAGACCGCGATGACCTGCTGGTCCTCGGAGACCGAGACCACGGTGACGTCGATGGAGCGGGCGACGCGTTCGGCCGTTCGATGGCGGGTGCCGGTCTCGGACGTGGGCACGTTGGGGTTGGGGACGAGGTGGACGTTGGCCCGGGCGATCCGGGTCGCGTCCGGAGCGAGGATGATGGCACCGTCCATCTTGGCCAGCTCCGACAGGCGCTGGGGGCTGAAGGCGGCATCGAGCAAGAACCCACCGGAGCAGATGTTGAGCACGTCGGGACCGTCGCCCACGACGACCAGGGCACCCATCTCGGCCTGCAGGATGCGGTCGAGACCTTCCCGCAGCGGTGCACCCGGTGCCACGAACCGCAACGCGGCCAGCATCTCGGGGGAGTTCTTGGGTGCCACTCCCGCAGCTTAGATGTTTTGTCCGCCTCGCTCCGGGTGGCCGATTCCGGTCACGACGCCAAGCCCACCGCCGCGATCGCCTGGGCCAGGCCTTGCGCCCGCAGGGCCCGGCACCCCGCCGGAGGCCGGGGCGCGCTGGTGGGGACGACCACGCGCCCGAACCCGAGCCGGGCAGCCTCGGCCATGCGCCGGTCGAGCCGGCTGACCTGGCGGAGCTCGCCGGCCAGACCGATCTCGCCGCACACCACGACGTCGGCGGCGACGGCGATGTCGGCGCAGGCCGATGCGACGGCGAGCGCGATACCGAGGTCGACGGCGGGTTCGGTGGCCTTGACGCCGCCGGCGACGGTGACCCAGACGTCGAGCCCGGAGACCGAGAGACCGACGCGTTGCTGGAGCACGGCCAGGAGCATGCCGAGCCGCCCGCTGTCGACGCCTTGCGCCTGGCGGCGGGGTGTGGGCAGTGGGGAGGGCGCGAGCAAGGCCTGGACCTCGACCATCAGCGGCCGGCCGCCATCGAGGACGGGCACGACCACGGATCCGGCCGCTCCGGCCCGCCGGTCGGCGAGGAACATGGCGCTGGGATCGTCGACCCCGACCAGGCCGCGGTCGGTCATCTCGAACACCCCCAGCTCGCCGGTGCCGCCGTAGCGGTGCTTCACCGCCCGGAGGAGCCGGAGGGCATGGTGGCGGTCGCCGTCGAAGGAGAGGACGGTGTCGACCAGGTGTTCGAGGACCCGCGGTCCGGCAAGGCCGCCGTCCTTGGTGACGTGGCCCACCAGCACCACGGCGGCATTGCGGCTCCTGGCCTCGGTCACCAACCGGTGGGCGCATTCGCGCACCTGCGCCACCGAGCCGGGCGCCGAGGACAGGGTCGGGTCGTGGAGCGTCTGGATCGAATCGATCACGACCAGTGACGGCCGGACCTGGTCGAGGTGGCCGAGCACGGTGGGCAGGTCGGTCTCCGACGCCAGCCACAGCGAGGCGGGAAGCGCCCCGACGCGTGCCGCCCGGCCCCGCACCTGCGAGGCGGATTCCTCAGCCGTCAGGTACAAGGTGGTGGCCCCGGCGTGTGCTGCTCCGGCCGCCGCCTGCAGCAGCAACGTCGACTTCCCGATGCCCGGCTCTCCGCCGAGCAGTGTCACCGAGCCGGGGACGAGGCCACCGGCCAGCACGCGGTCGAGCTCGCCCACCGTGGTGGGCACCGGACGGACGTCGTCGGCACCGACATCGGTGATGGGCCGGGCCGCGTCATGCGGCGCCAAGGCGAGGCGAGGGCTGACGTCGGTTCGTTCCTCGATCAGGGTGTTCCACTGGTCGCAACCAGGGCAGCGGCCTGCCCACACGGCGGTGGACGCGCCGCACTCCGAGCAGCGGTGGACGGTGCGCGCTCGGGTCTTGTGGTTGGCGGGTCTCGATGCGGTCGTGTTGGGCACGGGGCCCATTGTCCTCAGGGGGTGTGTCAGGAACCCCGTGTCAGGAAGCGGGCCTGGCTCGTCGCGTTCGTCGCCACAAGACGAACCGGATGGCCACGAAGAGCACGAGCGCGAAGGCTGCCGCCAGCGCGACCCCGAGCCACACGAGGCGGCTCGTGCGGCGGATGGTCGAGCTGGCGTGGAGCTGGACCGCCTCGTGCTCGAGCACCGAGGGTCGCCACACGGCGCCGTTGGAGGCCTTCGTCGGCGCGTTGGACTCGACATCGCCGGGCAGCCGCACGGCGACTTGGAACCGGAGGACCTCGTCGACGGCACCGCCGAGCCGCTCCTCGATGAGGGAGACGGGATCGGCGTCGAGGGCCGCGGTGAGCTGGGGATCGTCGGCCAGGCCGCGCACGCCACCGGTGAAGTCGACCGTGCCGTCGAAGCGGTACCTGGTCTCGGCGAAACGGTCATCGCGCCCGACCCGGAAGTCCCGGAACGGCCCCGTCTCGCCGCCCACCTCGTCGAGCAGGCCAGCCACCTCCTCCGGCGCGCCGAACGGATGACGGATGCTGACGCGGCTGGAGCCGTCCGCCCCCTCGTCGGGCCCGGTCACCGTCCAGCCCGTGGCCTCCAGATCGCTGAAGTCGAGCCGGCCGAGCAACTCCGGGTTCTGGGCGACGCCGTCCTTGTCGAGGGCGAGGACCACCTCGACCTCCCCCGAGCCGTCGGCCTCGACCGTGATGTTCACGTCGGTCCGCAGCTGGCAGGCCGAGACCAGCAGCATCGCGAGGACGAGCAGCGCGGCCCGCCCCGCCCGCCGCGGACGACGACGCGTCCGAGCCTGCACTCAGGTGGTCCGGACGATGAGCAGGTTCGACGGCAGGTGGTGGGAGAGCTTGTTCGGGACCCCACCGAGGCGGAAGAACCGGGAGACGCCGGTCATCCCCTTGTTGCCGACCACCACCAGGTCGAAGCCACCCTCGGTGGCGGTGTCGATGAGCGCCGACACCGGGTCGCCGTCGACCACCGCGGTGTCGATCTCGACGCCCGAGTCGGCATGGAACGCCTGGGCGGCGTCGACGATCTGCTGCCCCTTGGCGGGGTGCGCCGCGGTCATGATCGTGAGCCGAGCGCCGGTGGATCTGGCCACCTCGACGGCGCGTGCGACCGCTCGGCCTGCCGTCTCGGAGCCATCGGTGCCGACGAGGATGCGCTGGTACACGGTGCGCACACTAGGCAATTCCGACCTCGGCCCACAGCCCGGCGGCCGGCCGTGATCGGCACTGAGTCGATGCGCGTGTGAGGATGGAGCCATGGCGACCGATCCGACCCGGGCCATCCGCGACATCGCCCTCGGCTTCCCGGAGGCCACCGAGCGCGAGACGTGGGGCAACCCCACCTTCCGCATCCGGGACAAGATCTTCGTCTCGATGGGCACCGACGACGAGGGCGGCGTGTACGTCACGATGAAGACCGCTCCGGGCGAGCAGCAGAGCCTGCTGGCCGAAGGCGAGCCGTTCTTCCTGCCCCAGTACGTCGGGGTGAAGGGCTGGATCGGCATGCACGTGGGGGCCGACACCGACTGGCGGGAGGTCGCCGAGCTGGTGGCCGACTCCTACCGGGAGATCGCGCCCCGCTCGCTGTCGCAGCGGATCGGGCTCCGCCCGCCCGGGCCGTCGATGTCGGCGCGGGCGGTGGTGGCCGTGGGCAACGTCATCGGCGAGCTCGTCGAGGGCAAACCGCCCAAGGACGAGGTCGTCGCCGAGCAGCAAGCCGACGACACCGACGACGACGACGGCCTCAAGATCGCCTTCGACCCCGACGATCCCGGCGGCACCTCCATCCAGCTCTGAACGACTCGCGACACCGGTGGGGGCGCATCGTTCCAACGGCCCCGAGGGAGGCGCCAGCCGACCGGCCGCATCGAGCGGTCCGGTCGGCTCCGTGCAACGTGGGAGTGCCCGCAGCGAAGCGAGGACACTCCAGACTACTCAGTTCCGGCGGCCTCGAGCTCTTCCATGGTGGGGGGCTCGAAACCCTCGGCGGAACGGAAGACGATGACGTCCTCGTTGGTCTCGGGGTCGTGCTCGACGTCGACGGTGACGATCTCGCCGGCGCGGAACTCCTTGTAGAGGAGCTTCTCCGACAGCGGATCCTCGACGAAGCGCTGGATGGCACGCCGCAGGGGCCGGGCGCCCAGCGTGGGGTCGTAGCCCTTGTCGGCGACGTAGAGCTTCGCCGCCTGGGTCAGCTCGATGCCCATGCCCTGGCCCTCCATCTGGATGGCGAGCTTGGCCACGAAGTTGTCGACGATCTGGATGACCTCGTCCTTGCTGAGCTCGTGGAACACGATCGTCTCGTCGATGCGGTTCAGGAACTCGGGCCGGAAGTGGGCCTTGAGGGCGTCGTTGACCTTCTCCTTCATCTTCTCGTAGGAGACGGCCTCGTCGGACTTGCCGAAGCCGACGGACTGCTTGCGCAGGTCGGCGGTGCCGAGGTTGGAGGTCATGATCAACACGGTGTTGCGGAAGTCGACCGAGCGCCCCTGCGCATCGGTGAGACGACCCTCTTCGAGGATCTGCAGCAGCGTGTTGAACACGTCGGTGTGGGCCTTTTCGACCTCGTCGAAGAGCACGACGGAGAAGGGCTTGCGGCGCACGGCCTCGGTGAGCTGGCCGCCTTCCTCGTAGCCGACGTAGCCCGGAGGTGAGCCCACCAGGCGGGAGACGGTGTGCTTCTCCATGTACTCGGACATGTCGAGGGCGATCATCGCCGACTCGTCGCCGAAGAGGAACTCGGCCAGGGTCTTGGCCAGCTCGGTCTTGCCGACGCCGGAGGGGCCGAGGAAGATGAACGACCCGCTGGGTCGCTTGGGGTCCTTGAGGCCGGCCCGGGTGCGGCGAATGGCCTGGCTGACCGCCTTGATGGCGTCCTCCTGGCCGATGACCCGCTTGTGCAGCTCGTCCTCCATGTGGAGCAGCTTCTGGGTCTCCTCCTCGGTGAGCTTGTACACCGGGATGCCGGTCCAGACGGAGAGGACCTCGGCCACGGCTTCCTCGTCGACCTCGTCGAACAGGTCGACGCCGGAGTCCTTGATCTCGGCCTCCTTGGCCTCCTTGCGACCGAGCAGCTCCTTCTCCTTGTCGCGCAGGCGCCCGGCCTCCTCGAAGTCCTGGCTCTCGACGGCCTGCTTCTTCTGCTCGACCACGCCGGCCAGCTCGTTCTCGAGCTCCTTGTAGTCGGGCGGGGTCTGCATGCGCTTGATCCGCAGGCGCGAGCCGGCCTCGTCGATGAGGTCGATGGCCTTGTCGGGCAGGTGGCGGTCGGAGATGTAGCGGTCGGCGAGGTTGGCCGCGGCCACCAGGGCCTGGTCGGTGATGGTGACCCGGTGGTGGGTCTCGTAGCGGTCGCGCAGGCCCTTGAGGATCTCGATGGTGTGGGCCACGGAGGGCTCCTCGACCACGATCTTCTGGAAGCGCCGCTCGAGGGCGGCGTCCTTCTCGAGGTGCTTGCGGTACTCGTCGAGCGTGGTGGCACCGATGGTCTGGAGCTCGCCGCGGGCCAGCATCGGCTTGAGGATGCTGGCGGCGTCGATGGCACCCTCGGCGGCGCCGGCACCCACCAGGGTGTGGAGCTCGTCGATGAACAGGATGATGTCGCCGCGGGTGCGGATCTCCTTGAGCACCTTCTTGAGCCGCTCCTCGAAGTCGCCGCGGTAGCGGGAGCCGGCGACGAGCGCGCCGAGGTCGAGCGTGTAGAGCTGCTTGTTGTGCAGGGTCTCGGGCACGTCGTCGGCCACGATCTTCTGGGCCAGGCCCTCGACGATGGCGGTCTTGCCGACGCCGGGCTCGCCCACGAGGACGGGGTTGTTCTTGGTGCGCCGGGACAGCACCTGCATCACCCGCTCGATCTCGCGGGAGCGACCGATGACCGGGTCGACCTCCTTGTCGCGGGCGAGCTGGGTGAGGTTGCGGCCGAACTGGTCGAGGACGAGCGAGCCGGAGGGGGTCTCGCCGGTGGTGGAGCCCGCGGCCGCGCCGGCCTTCTCGCCGCCCCGTCCGCCGCCAGGCCCGGCGGTGCCGGAACCCTGGTATCCGGACAGGAGCTGGATGACCTGCTGGCGGACGCGTGACAGGTCGGCGCCCAGCTTGACCAGGACCTGGGCCGCCACGCCCTCGCCCTCGCGGATGAGGCCGAGGAGGATGTGCTCGGTGCCGATGTAGTTGTGCCCGAGCTGGAGCGCCTCGCGCAGCGACAGTTCGAGGACCTTCTTGGCCCGGGGGGTGAACGGGATGTGACCCGAGGGGGACGATCCGCCCTGTCCGATGATCTCCTCGACCTGGCTGCGCACCGCCTCGAGGGAGATGCCCAGGGACTCGAGCGCCTTGGCGGCGACGCCTTCACCCTCGTGGATCAATCCGAGCAGGATGTGCTCGGTACCGATGTAGTTGTGGTTGAGGAGCCGTGCTTCCTCCTGCGCCAGTACGACGACTCGGCGGGCACGGTCGGTGAAACGTTCGAACAAGGTGCTGCCTCCCACCCGAGAACCGGGAGTGACGTGATCGGGGGCTCCGTGGGTCGAGTGTATCCCTGACCGCCGCCGAACCATCGCCCCAGGTGTGACGGATCCGGCCCCCGGCGGGGCCCCGACCGGCGGCGGGCGCATGGTGGACCGCACGGGGTGCCCAGTAGCCTCGCCACGCTGTGCGTGCACCCCGACCGGGGCGCCTCCGCCAGCGGTTCCACTCTCGTCATGGCCTCTGACTTCAACTCCGACCTGCGGAGCATCCCGGGTGCCCGGTCCGGGCCACGCCCCGGCCGACGGTCACGATCGACGCGGAGCCGGCAGTACCACCCCGCGCTGCTCAGCGATCCGCGGGGCCGAGGCCGGGCGAGCGGCCGGCGCTGGCGGCGACGGTCGAAGGGACCCAAGGCGTGGACACCCCGACGTTCCCGCCGCAGCATCCCGTGGTCCAGTCTGCTGATCGCCCTGGGCTTCGTCGCCCTCGGGGCGTTCATCGGGCAGAAGTTCTGGGCAGCCACCCGTGTCGACGTGCGCGTGACCGGCATCGAGAACCACGCCCAGCTCACCCTGGACGAGGCGTCGGCGCTCGACGTCCGCATCGACATCGCCCAACTGGACCTCGCAGCCGGGGTCCGGCCCACGTTGTTCTTCGACGGCATCGAAGCCAACAAAGACACCTACGAGGTGAGCGACACCGGGATCCGCTGGCGCCCCAAGCCCCTCGAGGAGGGCGTGCACACGCTGGCGATGTCGATCGGGCGGCCGCTCCTGGACAACGCCAAGTTCAGCTGGACCTTCGCCGTCGACGGCACACCCCCGGTCATCGACGTCGTCTCACCCCAGCCCGCGGTGCCGATCTGCTCCCCCGTCACGGTGCACGGTCACGTGGAACCCGGCCTCGCCAGCTTCCAGGTCGACGGCAAGGACTACGCGGTGGGCGACGACGGCGCGTTCGACCTCTCGTTCGACAACGCCCCGACCGGGCCCATCCTGCTGACCGCCCGGGACCAGGCCGGCAACCGTGCCGCGGCCGAGATCGTGATCCCGGTGCGGTACCCGTCCACGCAGGGCATCCACGTCACGGCTGCGGCGTGGGGCTACACCCCGTTGCGCGAGCACGTGCTCAGCCTCGTCGACGCCGGCAAGGTCTCCGCCGTCGAGATCGACATCAAGGACGAAGGCGGCATCGTCGGCTACGACTCCGACGTCCCCCTGGCCAAGGAGGTCGGCGCGGTCCGCCAGGAGTTCGTGCTGCGCGATGCGGTCGATCTGCTCCATGCCAAGGGCGTGCGGGTCATCGGTCGGGTGGTCGCCTTCCGGGATGCGCCACTGGCCCGGTGGGCGTCGGAGCACGGTCACATGGACTGGGTGATCCAGGATCCCGACGGTGGCGTGCTGTCGAAGTACGGCGGCTTCACCAACGTCGCCAACCCGCAGGTGCGCCAGTACAACATCGACCTGGCGATGGAGGCCGTCCACCGCGGCGTCGACGAGATCCTGTGGGACTACGTCCGGCGGCCCGAAGGTGACATCGACGGCATGGTGTTCCCCGGCCTCCAGGTACCGGCCGGCGGCAACGTCAAGACGTCCGTCGACGACACGGTCGTCTCCTTCCTGGCCGAGGCGGCGAAGCCCCTGCGCCAGGCGTGCGTGTACCAGGGCGCCTCCCTGTTCGGCATCGCCGCCCGCAATCCCGACGCCGTCGGCCAACCCGTCCCGGGCATCGCCCGTCACGTCGACTACATCGCCCCGATGCTCTACCCGTCGCACTGGGTGCGGGGCGAGTACCGGGTCGAGCATCCCAACGCCCAGCCCTACGACATCGTCACCAAGGCACTGTCGGACTTCCAGCGCAAGGCCGCCGGTTCGGGTGTCTCGTTCAACCTGTGGACCCAGGACTTCTCGATCGGGATCCCCTACGGGCCCGAGGAGGTCCGGGCCCAGATCCAGGCGGCGCACGACCTCGGTGTCGACAACTTCCTGCTGTGGAACGCAACGGTCCGCTACACCCCTGACGCCATCACGCCGGACATGGTCCACCGCCCCGACGGGTCGGCCCGGCCCGGTCCGTAGGCCGAGCCTGCGGTCACGGACTGCGGGTGGTCGTCGGGGCACCGGTAGCCTCCCGGCATGCAGAACCCGCTGCTCGCGTTCCCGGGTGTCGACGTGCATCTCGCCACCGTCGACGAACGCCTGCTCGCCAGCGTCACCACCGACGACGCCCACCTCACGGAGATGACCTCACACCTCATCCGGGCCGGCGGCAAGCGGCTGCGACCGCTGCTCGGCGTGCTGTCCGCATCGACCGGCAGCGAGGTCACCCTCGACGTGATCGACGGTGGTGTCGCCGTCGAACTGGTGCAGGTCGGGTCGCTGTACCACGACGACGTCATCGACGAGGCCGACTCCCGCCGCGGGGTGGAGTCGGTGAACGTGCGCTGGAACAACCTCACCGCCATCCTCGCCGGGGACTTCCTGCTCGCCAAGGCGTCGGAGATCGCGGCCCGCCTCGGGACCGAGGTCGCCGAGCTGTTGGCCAAGACCATCGGTCGCCTCTGCGAGGGCGAGATCCTCGAACTCCGTCACGCCTACTCCACCAGCCGGCCCGAGGACGCCTACTTCGCGGCCATCGACGGCAAGACCGCCTCCCTCTACGGCACCGCATGCCGGATCGGCGCCATCGTCGGCGGGCTCCCCCGCCCGCACGTCGACGCCCTCACCGAGTACGGCCGGTCCTTCGGCATGGCGTTCCAGCTGGTCGACGACATCCTCGACCTCGTCGCCACCGAGGCAGAGCTGGGAAAGCCGGCGGCCCACGATCTCACCGAAGGCGTCTACAACCTGCCTGTCCTCCGGGCGCTGGCCGGCGACAGCGGCGACGAGCTGCGGGCCCTGCTGGGATCTCCGATCGAGGGAGCCCAGCGCGATCGAGCCCGCGATCTCGTTCTCGCCTCCGGGGCCATCGAAGCCACCGTCGCCGAGGCGCAGCGCTTCGTGACCGCGGCGAAGGACGCGCTCGGGACGATCGGCGAGTCGCCTGCGGCCACCGCCCTGGCCGACGGCGCCGATCACCTCCTCACCATGGTCCCGGCCGCGGCCGGCTGAGTCGCTCCGCCCGCAGACTTCGTCTGCCGGCTCGCTTCTGGAGTTGCTCGCCCGGCTCGTCAACTCCGCCGCATGTCCGGAATCGCCGGGTCAGCCGGGCTGTTCGGGCTTGAGCGTCGGGAACAGCACGACGTCGCGGATCGAGGTGGCTCCGGTGAGCAACATCACCAGGCGGTCCATGCCGATGCCGAGGCCCCCGGTGGGCGGCAGGCCGTACTCCATCGCCCGCAGGTAGTCCTCGTCGAGTGCCATCGCTTCGTGGTCGCCGGCCGAACGCTGACGGGCCTGGTCCTCGAAGCGCGCCCGCTGGATGTCGGGATCGGTGAGCTCGGAGAAGGCGTTGCACAGTTCCCGGCCGGCGACGATGGCCTCGAACCGCTCGGTCACGCCGGGGTTCTCACGGTGCGAGCGCGACAGTGGCGACACCTCCTCGGGGTACTCGGTGACGAAGATCGGCCCCCAGAGATCGTGCTCGGTGGTCTTTTCGTAGATCTCGAGGATGAGCTTGCCCTGACCCCAGGAATCCTCGATCTCCACCCCGTGCTCGACGGCCACCGCCCGCACCTCGTCGATGGGCTGACGCACGTCGAGCCGGACCCCGATGGCGTCCTCGACCAGGTCGATCATCGTGGCCCGCCGCCACGGCGTGGCGAGCTCCATCTCGCGGCCGTCGTAGCGCAATGTGGTGGTGCCGTGGAGCTCGACGGCGAGGTGGGCGACGAGCTCCTCGGTCAGGGTCATGATGTCGCCGTAGTCGGCGTAGGCCTGGTACAGCTCGAGCATGGTGAACTCGGGGTTGTGCCGGGTGGAGATGCCCTCGTTGCGGAACACCCGTCCGATCTCGAAGACCCGCTCGAAGCCGCCGACCACCAGGCGCTTGAGGAACAGCTCGGGCGCGATGCGCAGCTTGAGGTCGACGTCGAGGGCGTTGTGGTGGGTGACGAACGGTGTGGCCGCCGCCCCGCTGGCCACGTGCTGGAGGATGGGCGTCTCCACCTCGACGAAACCGCGGTCCTCCAGCCAGCGGCGCGTGAGGCTCATGATGCGGGACCGGTCCCTGAGGACCTGGGCCGCGTCCGGGTTGGCCCACAGGTCGGCGTAGCGCTGGCGGTACCGGGTGTCGGTGTCGGTGATGCCGTGGAACTTGTCGCCGAATCCGCGACGAGCCTCGGCCAGCGCCACGTACGAGCGGACCTTGATCGACAGCTCGCCGCGCCGGGTGCGGACGACCTCGCCGGTGGCGCCGATCCAATCGCCGAGGTTCAGCTTCACGAACTCGTCGAAGCCGTCGAGCACCTTGGCGAGGGCGAAGAGCTGGATCTCGGCACCGCCGCCCTCGCGCAACGTGGCGAAGGCGAGCCGGCCCTGGTCGCGCAGGAGCATGACCCGTCCGGCCACCGAGACGGTTCGGTCGGTCTCCTCGCCGTCGGCGAGGCCGGCGAACTCGTCGGTGATCGCCGCGACCTGGTCGGTGACGTCGAAGCGGTACGGAGGTTCGAACGCGGGCCGCGACGTCATCAGGAGGCGTTCTTCTCGTGGACGATGCGCAGGCCGTGCAGGGTGAGCCACGGCTCGTGGTGGTCGATGGTGTCCGACAGCGGGGCGATGAGACCGGACAGCCCCCCGGTGGCGACCACGGTGGCGGCGGCGCCCAGCTCGTCCTCGAACCGCGACACCATGCCGTCGACGACGGCCGTGTAGCCGTACACCGCACCGGACTGCATCGACTCGACTGTGGAGCGGCCGATCACGCTCGCCGGCTCGACGAGCTCGACCCGCCGCAGGGCCGCGGCCCGCCCGAACAGGGCGTCCAAGCTGATGTCGATGCCGGGGAAGATGGCGCCACCCAGGTACTCGCCCTTGGCCGAGATGGCCTCGAAGGTGGTGGCGGTGCCGAAGTCGACCACGATGGTGGGACCGCCGAAGAGGTCCCAGGCCGCCACCGCGTCGGCGATCCGGTCGGAGCCCACCTCACGCGGGTTGTCGTAGAGGATCGGCATGCCGGTCTTGACGCCGGGTTCGACCACGAGGGCCTCCTGGCCCAGGTAGCGGGAGCTGAAACTGCGCAGCGCGCCCGTCACCCGCGGCACGGACGAACACACCGCGAAGCCACGGACGTCCTCGGGCCAGCCGAAGCCGTGGAAGGCGAGGAACTCCTGGAAGAGCAGGGCGTACTCATCGGCCGTCCGCTCGACGTTGGTGGAGATGCGCCAGTGGTCCAGGAGGTCGGAGTCCGCCAGCCGATTGGCGGGGTCGGTGTCGGTCTCGAGCGCGTAGAGCCCGATGACGGTCTGGGTGTTCCCGACGTCGATGGCCAGCAGGTGCACGCCGAACGAAGTTACGCGAACACCGACGGGCGCGAAGCATCCGACCGCGGAGCCGCGGGTTGCCTACGGCCGATCGTTCGAGACGTCGAGGCCGATGTCGAGGGCCGGTGCGGACTGGGTGATCTGGCTGCTGGAGAGCAGGTCGACGCCGCTGGCGCTGTAGGCGGCGGCGGTGTCGACGGTGATGCCACCCGAGCATTCGAGCCAGGCCCGCCGGGTCCCGCTCTCGGCCGCCCACTCGTCGGCGCGACGTACCGCGGCGGCGGCCTCGTCGGGCGTGAAGTTGTCGAGCAGGACGGCGTCGGCCCCGGCTTCGAGGGCGAGCACCATCGCAGCCAGGTCGTCGACCTCGACGTGGATGGTGCGGGCGGGCCAGGTCCGACGGGCCCGCCGGACGGCCTCCTCGATGCCGAGGGCCGACAGGTGGTTGTCCTTGAGCATCACCCAGTCGGAGAGGTTGCCGCGGTGGTTGCCGCCACCGCCGGCACGCACGGCTGCCTTCTCGAGGCTGCGCAGGCCTGGCGTGGTCTTGCGGGTGTCCCAGATGCGGGCGTCGCCGCCCGAGGCCGCGGCGTCGGCGAAGGTTCGGGTGATCGTCGCCACGCCGCTGAGATGGCAGAGGAAGTTCAGAGCGGTGCGCTCGCCGGTGAGCACCGGTGCCAGTGGGCCCCGCACGACGCCGATGGCCTCGCCGGGTTCCGCGGTGCCACCGTCGCGCACCGACCACTCCACCGCCACCCGATCGTCGAGCTGGGCGAAGGTCTCCGTGGCACACGCCGTGCCCGCGACCACCCCGCGATCGCGGGGGACGAAGGACGCCTCGACCATGACGTCCGGGGGGACGAGCGCGGCCGACAGGTCTCCCAGGGGCGTGAGATCCTCGGCCAGGGCGGCGGCCACCGCGGCCCGCACGGCGTGGACGGGAGGCTCGACGGTGGCGTCCTGCTGCATGGGCGCAGCCTGCCACGGGCGCGGCGCCGGCCGATGAGTGCGTACGGTGCGTCACCGTGACGGCACCGGACTGGCGCGCTCTGGCCCGGCGGGTCGGCCTGGCGAAACTGGCCGACCCGGATCTCACGACGTCGTCCACCGACCGTTACCGGTTCGACCACGAACGTGAGGTGGTGTGGGCGGCGATCAGCCGGGTCGACGCCTACCGGAGCTGGTGGCCGTGGCTGCGCCGGTTCGAGGCCGACGGGCTCCACGCCGGCGCCCGCTGGGTCTGCACCATCCGACCGCCGATGCCCTACCTGATGCGGTTCACGGTCGCCATCGACCACGTCGACCCTCCGTTCCGCATCGAGGCCACGGTCACCGGCGACATCCGCGGATCAGCCGAGCTCACGCTGACACCCGACGGCATGGCCACCGTGGTGGAGCTCAGCTCGGCGCTGACGCCGGAGGGACGCGCCCTCCGGATCGTGTCGGCGCTCGCTCCCCGCCTGGCCCGGATCGGCCACGACCGCGTGCTGGCCACCGGTCTCACCCAGTTCCGCCGCCGGGCCCTGGGTTCCGGCACGACCTGACGAACCGGATTCCTGCGCTCGCGGCTTGGTCGGCGGGCTACCGATCGCTCGAGACGAGGCGCAGGGCGAACCCGGGGTCGGTGTCGGGATGATCGGTCCGCGTGTGGGCACCGCGGGTCTCGGTCCGGGCCCGGGCCGCGGTCGCGACCGCGACGCCCAGGATGGCGAGGTTGTGGAGCTCGGCGGACGTCACGTCGCCGACGGGGCGAGCCGCGACCGCGGTGGCGTGGTCGAGCGCCCGGGCGAGTGAGGCGTCGTCGCGCAGGACGCCAGCCTCGGCGGTCATCGTCCGCTGGAACCGGTCGCGAGCCGCGCCCACGTCGTCGGCGCCGTCGGAGTCCGACTCGGCCGCCGGATCCGCGTGGCGGAACGAGAGCTCGATCGAACGGCCCGGCACGCCACCGGTCCCGGCGAGCACGCTGCGCATGGCGCCGGTGGGCTCAGCGCCGTCCTTTCCGGCATCGATGGCCTCGACGACCCGAGGTCCGAACACCATGCCGTCGAGGAGCGAGTTGGACGCGAGGCGGTTGGCGCCGTGGACGCCGTTGCAGGCCACCTCGCCGGCCACCCAGAGCCCGGGGATCGACGACGCGCCGTCGAGGTCCGCCACGACGCCGCCGCAGCAGTAGTGCGCGGCCGGCGCCACCGGCAACCAGTCGGTGGCCGGATCGAGGCCGACCTTGTCGAGCGCGGCTCGGATGGTGGGGAACCGTTCGTCGAAGTTGGCCAGCACGGTGGCGTCGAGCCAGACATGGTCGGTGCGGTCGGCGTGGAGCTGCACGGTGATGGCGCGCGACACGATGTCCCGGGGCTGGAGCTCGTCGACGAAGCGCTCGCCGGCCGCGTCGCGGAGCAGCGCGCCGTGGCCCCGAAGCGCCTCGGACAGGAGCGGGCGGGGCATGGACGCGTGGTGCAGAGCGGTGGGATGGAACTGGACGAACTCCACGTCCGCCACGGCCGCACCCACCCGGAGCGCCATCGCCATCCCGTCGCCGGTGGCCTCCACCGGGTTCGTGGTCACCGAGTACAGCTGACCACCACCCCCGGTGGCCAGCAGGACGTTCCTCGCCCGCACCTCGATGCGCTCGCCGTGCTCGTCGAGGGCCACCACGCCCGTGCAGCGGCCGCCGTCCACCAGCAGATCGAGTGCGAACGTGCGCTCGAGCAGCACCGCCGCCGTCTTGCGGACCGCGACGACCAAGGCTCGCTCGACCTCGACACCCGTGGCGGCACCACCGGCGTGGAGGATGCGCGGGTGGCTGTGGCCGCCTTCCCGGGCGAGCAGGTACTGGCCCTGCTCGTCCTGGTCGAACATCGCCCCCATGGTGATGAGCTCGTTGACCCGGGCCGGGCCCTCGTCGACGAGGACCCGGACGGCGTCGAGGTCGCAGAGCCCGGCGCCGGCCGCGAGCGTGTCGGCGAGGTGGAGGTCGGTGGAGTCGGGATCGCCGCCCAGCACGGCGGCCACGCCGCCCTGGGCCCAGCGGGTGGTGGATTGGGACAGCTCACCCTTGGTGAGTACCCCGACCTGCATGCGGTGGACATCGGCGGCCCGCACGGCGGCGGAGAGGCCGGCGACGCCGGAGCCGAGCACGAGCAGGTCGAGCGTGTCCACACCGCCAGTCTGCCCCACCCCAATCGGAACTGGACGCGCCTACGTATCACCGCGGGGCAGCGCCGACGGCCACACTGCAGAGGTGACCACGACCTGGGACGGCGACGAGTACCAACGCCGATTCGACGCCTTGGCCGCCTCCGGCGAGGACATGCACGGCGAGGCGCGCTTCGTGCTCTCCTACTCGCCGGCCAGCGTGTTGGATGCCGGGTGCGGCACCGGCCGCGTCGCCATCGAGTTGCACCGCCGGGGCGTGGAGGTCGTGGGCGTCGATCAGAACCCGTCGATGCTGCGGACGGCGCGCGAACGAGCACCCCGCATCGCCTGGATCGAAGAGGATCTCACCGAGCTCGACCTGGGCCGCACGTTCGATGTCGTGGTCATGGCCGGAAACGTTCCGCTGTTTGCGGCGCCTGGCACGCAACCGGCCCTGGTCGAGCGAACGGCCGCGCACCTCGGCCCTGGTGGCCTGTTCGTCGCCGGCTTCTCCACGGACTGGAGCGACCGGCCCTACCGCGCCGACGAACACGAGGAGCTCTGTGCCGCGGCCGGTCTGATCCCCCTCACGCGGTACGGCACCTGGGACCGCGACGAGTGGACGAGCACGTCCACCTATGCCGTCTGCGTGGCGCGTCGCCCGGACTGACCGGAGCCGCGTCCAGTTCCAGAGCCCGGGGGGCGTGGGCGGTCAGGCGGGGGCGGCGGGGACCTCGACGTAGCGGTGCGGAGCCGGGCCGCGCTGCTGCTCGGCGAGGAGCTCGGCCGTGACCTCGTCGATCTCCCGGTTGTCGCCGTCGACGTGCACGACACGCGGCTCGTACGAGGCCAGCTCGGCCTGCTCGTAGTCGGCGTAGGAGATGAGGATGACCTTGTCCCCCGGACTCACCAGCCGGGCCGCGGCGCCATTGAGACACACCACGCCCGAGCCCCGTGGACCAGCGATGGTGTAGGTCTCGAGCCGGGACCCGTTGTCGACGTCGACGATGGCGACCTGCTCGAACTCCATGATGTCGGCGGCGTCGAGGAGGTCCTCGTCGACGGTGACGGAGCCCACGTAGTGCAGGTTGGCGTCGGTGACGGTGGCGCGATGGATCTTGGACTTCATCATGCGGCGACGCATGCGGATCACCTCTCCTGGGTGGGCGCCGGAACGGTCACCCCCACGTTGTCGATGAGACGGGTAGTACCGAAGCGCACGGCCGCGAGCAGACGCAAATCGCCGCCCAGCACGCCGGGGTCGAGGGTTGTCGGGGTCGTGAAGGTGGTGGCATCGACGACGTCGGCGTAGTCGAGCTCGGCCTCGGGTTCGTCGGCCACGATGCGGGCCATCAGCGCACGGAGCTGGGCCGGGTCGCGCTCGCCGGCGAGTATGGCCGCCGCGGCCGAGCGGAGGGCTCGGTGCACCACGGGGGCGCCGGCACGCTGGGCATCGGACAGGTACGCGTTGCGGCTCGACATGGCCAATCCGTCCGGCTCCCGCACCGTCTCGCACCCGATGACGGTCACCGGCAAGGACAGGTCGGCGACCATCCGGCGGACCACGGCGAGCTGCTGGAAGTCCTTCTCACCGAAGTACGCCCGGCACGGGCCCACGATCGAGAACAACTTGGCGACCACGGTGGCGACGCCGGCGAAGTGCGTGGGCCGGCTCGCGCCCTCGAAACCCTCCGAGACCCCGGCGACGGTGACGGTGGTCTGCACCGGCTCGGGGTACATCTCGTCGACGGACGGCACGAACAGCACGTCGACGCCGGCCTCGGCAGCCAGCGACGCGTCGCGGTCGAGGTCACGGGGGTAGTCGTCGAGGTCCTCGTGGGCCGCGAACTGCAGCGGGTTCACGAAGACCGAGCTCACCACGACGTCGGTGTCGGCCCGGGCCGCTCGCATCAACGAGACGTGGCCGTCGTGGAGGAAGCCCATGGTGGGGACGAACCCCACGGCGCGACCCGCGGTCCGGTCGGCGTCGAGCCGGCCGCGGAGCTCGGCGATGGTGGCGATGCGGATCACGCCGCATCTCCTCCGAGGCGGCGGGCGGCATCGGCCAACAGGGCGTACGCCGGCCGTTCCGCCTGGGGGATGGCCGAGAGGTGCCGACTCACCGTGCCCCAGTCGCCCCGGGAGACCGGTCCGGTGAGCGCGTCCGCCGGCCCCACCGCCGTCACGTCGGCGAGCGCGCCGCGTGCCAGGTCCAGGTAGGCGTCGAGCGGGACACCGATGCCGGACGCGATCCGCTCCACCTGGCCCAGCAGGGCCACCAGGTGGTTGGAGGCCATGGCGGCGGCCGCGTGGTAGACGACGCGGTCGGCGTCGGGCACCACCACCGACCGGCCGCCGAGTGCGGCGACGATCTCGGCCGCGGCGGCATCGCCCGCGGTGGCGAACCACGCGCCACGGAGACGCTCGGCCCCGAGCGAGGCATTGGGCAGCGCCACCAGCGGATGGACCGACGCGCGGCGGGGATGGGCGGCGAGCACGTCGAGGCCGAGGGATCCGGCGAGGTGCACCACCACCGCCTCTCCGGGCTCGATCCCGCGCGCGACCGCCTCGACGGCGGCGTCGGGCACGGCGAGCACCAGGATGCGGGCGCCGGACGCCGCGGCAGCCGGCTCGTGGTCGCGACCGAGCGGACCGTCGACCGACCAGCCGGCCTCGGTGAGTGCGATGGCGAGGGCACGGCCGGCCCGGCCGGCACCGATCACGCGCGCGTCAACGGTGGTCACGAGAACGTTCCTTCCAGATCAGGCCCTTCCGTGGTGCCTGTCCGCCCGAGATCCTATCCGCCACACAGCGGTCCGAGCCGGTCGACCCGGCCGTCGGTGTCGATCTCCCAACCCTCCGGCAGGAGATCAGGCGCCAGCTCCGCCAGCGGCGCCAGGACGAAGCGACGTTCCCACATCCGGGGGTGCGGGATCTGGAGGTCGGGCTCATCGACGGTGACGCCGTCCATCCACAAGATGTCGACGTCGAGGGTGCGCGGGCCCCAGCGGACGTCGCGCACCCGACCCGCGGCGGACTCGATCCGGTGGCACACCCCGAGCAACGCCCGGGGGTCGAGATCGGTCTCGATCTCGACCACGATGTTGAGGTACCGGCCCTGCTCGGGCCCGCCGACCGGGTCGGTCTCGTACACGCCGGACACGGCCCGCACACCCGGGAGGCTGGCGACCGCGGTCCGGAGATGATCGCGGCGATCGCCGAGGTTGGACCCGAGGCCGAGGAGCACCCGGCTCATCGGACGCGGTGGACCCGGACGCCGGTGGATGCCACGTGTTCGGGCACCGGCGGGCGCAGCTTGCGCACCGTGGCGGCGACCGCGGTGGTCCTGCGGTCGACGGCGAGGGCGGCATCGGTGGCAAGCAGGGCCAGCCGTTCGAGCAGCGCGTGCTCTCCCTTGGTGACCGCGGCGGCGACGGCCGTCGTGACCGCTCCGTAGTCCACGGTGTCAGCCACGTGATCGGAGGCCGCGGCCGGCGCGAGGTCCACGAACAGGTCGATGTCGATCTCGACGGGCTGGGCCACGGCCCGCTCGTCGGCGCTCACGCCGACATGACACAGGACCCGGAGGCCACGGATCTGGATGTCGCCAGGACCCGCTGGGGGGCGCTCCATCAGGCTGTGCTGCCGGACTCGTGCCCGCCGTCGGGGTCGCCGTCGGCCGGCGGTGGGTCGACCGGCGGGGGCGCCAGCACACCGGGTTCGGGCAACTTGGGGACGAGAGCCACCAGGCTGCGGGCGCCCGGTCCGAGCTGGCGGTGCAGGAGTTGCTCGACGATGGAGATCGCCTGCGGACCGGCCGGGACCAGCTTGTTCCAGAGGATGTAGGCGGCCATCAGCCCGCCCACGCGATCGCCGAGCTCGTCCTGGTGCACGACGACCTTGCCGCCGTCGAGCAGCAGCTGTCGGATCTCGGGGAACAACCGGTTCAGGAACGCTTCCTGGTCGTCGCTGGCCGACAGCGGCCGATGCCGCCATGGGAGGTCGTACTCGTCGTAGTTGTGGAGGTTGTGGGTCGACGGCACCAGCGAGATCACCATGGTGAAGCCCTGCTCGCGCAGCCAGATGATCTCCTCCTGGCGCCGCACCTTGCGGTGGTTCTGGCCGTAGCCCCCGGGCCGCTCGCAGACGGCCAGGCGATCCTGGAGGATCCAGGTGAAGTTGCGGGGCGTGATGCCCTGGGCCCACTTGCCGCGCATCGCCATCAGCGGACTCCGCCCAGGACGGCCTCGGGCCGGGGCGGGCCGACGACGGTGACGGCGTGCACCGCGGCTCGGACGTCGTGGACCCGGATCATGTCGGCTCCCATCGTGGCAGCCCACACCGCGGTCGTCATCGTCCCCTCGAGGCGGTCCTCCACCGACGTCGGGTCGGCGGCACCGTCGGACGCGCCGAGCGCGGCGCCGAGGAAGCCCTTGCGGCTGGTCCCCACCGCGACGCGGTACCCGGTGGCCACGAAGCGGTCGAGGGCGGCCAGCAGCGACCAGTTGTGGGCATGCGTCTTGCCGAAGCCGATGCCGGGATCGATCCAGATCTCCTCCACGCCGGCCGCCCGTCCCCGCTCGGCGGCCGCGACGAGCGACGCGAGCACCTCACCGACCACGTCGTCGTAGTGGGGATCGATCTGCATCGTGGCCGGCTCACCCTGCATGTGCATGGCGATCCAGCCCACTTCGTGGCGGGCCGCGACCTCGTGCAGCGATGCCGAGATGTCGTTGACGATGGTGGCGCCGGCGGCCACGGCCGCATGGGCAACTTCGGCCCGCCTGGTGTCGATCGAGATCCGTGCGTCGGCGGCCGCGACCGGGGCGGCGAGGCCTTCGATGACGGGGATCACCCGTTCGATCTCCTCGACGACCGACACCGGTTCGGCACCGGGTCGGGTCGACTCGCCCCCGACGTCGATCACCGACGCCCCCTCGGCCAACATGGCACGACCATGATCGAGCGCGTCGTCAAGATCGACCCAGGCCCCGCCATCGGAGAAGGAGTCGGGCGTGACGTTGAGCACCCCCATGACGTGCGCGTTCATCGGGCTCTCATCGTAGTCCTCGCACGGGGTCGGCTTTCCTGACATCTCGGGTGGTTCCGTTCCCTCTGACACCGGTGGACAGCGCGACGCCAGCACCGGTGGCGCATGGTCCGGAGATCGGGGCTACGGTGGCCCCACCTCAGTGGTGAGACGAAGTCCGGTGAGAATCCGGCGCTGTCCCGCAACGGTGATGCCCGCCGGCCTCCGGCGAGCGAGTCCGGTCGCGCTCCTCGCTGAACGAACCACATGACCCTCGAGGTAGGGGTTGGTTCGGCCGGCAGACCCTGTCGATCGAGCAGCCGTCCTCGACGACAGGAGGTCCCCGCATTGCGACATCCCATCCGAGCCACGCTGGTGGCGCTGCTCGCCGCGCTGGCGATCATCGCGGCGGCGTGCGGAGACGACGACGCCACTCCAGCCGCGAGTGGTGACGCCGTCGCCAGTTCCACCACCGCGGCGGCCGACGCCGGCGGCGCTGCCTTCCCCGTCACGGTGACCTACCAGGGTGTGGACACGACCATCGATGCCCGACCCGAAGCGATCATCTCCCTCGCCCCGACGACCACCGAGATGCTGTTCGCGGTCGGCGCCGGCGACCAGGTGGTGGCGGCCGACGAGTACTCCGACTACCCCGCCGACGCGCCGACCACCGATCTGTCCGGATTCGACCCCAACCTCGAGGCCATCGTCGCCCACGAACCCGACCTCGTCGTCCTGTCGGGTGATGCCAACGACGTCGTCGCCGGACTGGCGGCGGTGGGCGTGCCGACCCTGGTGCTCCCCGCCGCGACGCAGCTCGACGACACCTACGCCGAGATCGAGCTCCTCGGGACCGCCACCGGCCACCAGACCGAGGCGGCGAAGACGGTCAGCACGATGAAGTCCGACATCGCCGACCTCGTCGCCCGGGTGAAGCCACACACCACGCCGCTGACCTACTACCACGAGCTGGACGACACGCTGTACACGGTGACGTCGCAGACCTTCATCGGCCAGATCTACGCCCTCGCCGGCCTCGAGAACGTCGCTGACCCCGCGGACGCGGACGGCGCCAACGGCGGGTACCCCCAGCTCTCACCCGAGTTCCTCGTCGACGCCGATCCCGACCTGATCTTCCTCGCCGACATCAAGTGCTGTGCCCAGAACGCCTCCACCCTGGCCCAGCGTCCCGGCTTCGATGCCATGACGGCGGTGCGGTCGGGCGCGGTGGTCGAGCTCGACGACGACATCGCGTCACGCTGGGGTCCTCGGGTGGTCGACTTCCTGCGCTCGATCGTCGACGCCACGGCGAAGGTCGAGTCCACCGCGTGATCACGCCGGCGTTCGCCGGGGCCGGGGCCGACGACCTCGTGGTACCGCCGCCCGACACGGCGCGTCTGACCGTGCCGTGGTTCCTCGCCGGTCTCGGCGCGGTCGCGATCGCGATGGTGGTCGGGCTGACCAGCGGACCGATCGACCTACCGATCGGGCGGTCGTTGGTGGAGCTGTTGGACCACGTTCCCCTCGTGCACCTCGACTCCGGCCTGACCGCCACCCAGCGAACGATCCTCTGGGAGATCCGGGCCCCCCGGGTCGTGCTCGGGCTGTTGGTG
Source organism: uncultured Acidimicrobiaceae bacterium (assembly GCA_963747745.1). Classification (GTDB taxonomy): domain Bacteria; phylum Actinomycetota; class Acidimicrobiia; order Acidimicrobiales; family Salinilacustritrichaceae; genus Salinilacustrithrix. The sequence goes on along the minus strand of CAVVGJ010000019.1, from coordinate 25,313 downwards.
GGCGGCCTGCTGGCCGGTTCGGGCGCCGGTTATCAGGGCGTCTTCCGCAACCCGCTGGCCGACCCCTACCTGCTGGGCATCGCGGCCGGCGCCGGGCTCGGTGCCACCATCGCCATCGCGGCCGGCGTGGGCGACGGCGTCGGCGTCGTCGACCCCGTGCCGATGGCGGCGTTCGCCGGTGCACTGCTGGCGGTGGCGGCTGCGGTGACGTTGAGCATCCGCCGCGACGGCTCCGGGTCGCCGGCCACGCTCATCCTCGCCGGCGTCGCGGTCGCGGCCTTCTTCACCGCCATGCAGACGTACCTCCAGCAGCGCAACAGCGACACCCTGCGCCAGGTCTACGCCTGGATCCTGGGGCGACTGTCGACCAGCGGGTGGGACGAGGTGCTCCTCCTGGCCCCCTACGCCGTCATCTGCTCTGCCGTGCTGGTCCATGCCGTCGGCGCCCTGGACGTGTTGGCCGTGGGCGACGAGGAAGCTCGGTCGCTGGGTCTGCATCCTCGGCGCATCCGAGGCGTCGTGCTGGTGGCGGCATCGCTCGCCACCGCCGCCGCGGTGGCGGTCAGCGGCCTGATCGGCTTCGTCGGGCTCATCGTCCCCCACGGCGTTCGCCTGCTGGCGGGGGCGTCGAACCGCCGGGTGGTGCCGCTGTCGATCCTGTTCGGCGCCGCGTTCCTCGCCCTCACCGATGTGGTGGCCCGCACCATCCAGGCACCAGCCGAGCTTCCCATCGGAGTCATCACGGCGTTCGTCGGCGCGCCCTTCTTCCTCGCCATCCTCCGTTCGCAGCGGCTGACATGACCGTGCACCGCGATGCCATCGTCTGGGACCACGTGTCGGTGGCACTCGGGGACAACCTCGCCATCGACGACGTGTCGCTCGCGGTTCCCTCCGGGACGTGGCTCTCGCTGGTCGGGCCGAACGGTGCGGGCAAGACCACGTTGGTGCGCACGCTCGGCGGCATGGTTCGCCACACCGGAGGTGTCGTCCTCGACGGCCACGAGGCGGCGCGGCTCGGCGTGCGCGAGCGGGCCAGGACGGTCGCGGTCGTCCCGCAGCACCCGGTGGTTCCGGCCGCCGTCACGGTCTTCGACTACGTGATCCTCGGTCGGACACCGCATCAGGGCCTGCGGTGCTCCCCATCGATCCACGACCGCCGGCGCACGTACGCCGTGCTCCAGCGCCTCGACCTCGACGGCATGGCCACCCGCCGCGTCGACAGCCTCTCCGGAGGTGAGCGCCAGCGGGTCGTGCTGGCCCGGGCGCTGGTCCAGGACACACCCGTCCTCGTCCTCGACGAGCCGACCGCTGCACTCGACGTCGGCCACCAGCTCGAGGTCCTGGAGCTGATCGCCGATCTCCGCCGAGAACGGGGCCTCACCGTCGTGACCACCGTGCACGACCTGAGCGTCGCCGGCCAGTTCGCCGACACCGTCGCCGTCCTGGCGGGTGGCCGCCTCGTGGCGCACGGCCGCCCGGCCGACGTGCTCACCCCGACCCTGGTCGGCGCCCACTGGGGCGTGGACGCCTCGTGCGAGGTCGACGAGGACGGGGCAGTGATCGTGACGGTGCGGCGACGCCGCGAGCGGCGGGCGAGCGCTCGGCGGCCCAGCACGAGATGAGGTCGACTCAGGAGTCGATGAGGCGCATGGCTTCGTAGCGGGTGGCGGCGTTGGTGCGGAACAAGCCCCGCACCGCCGACGTCACCGTCGTGGTGCCCGCCTTGCGGACGCCACGCATCGACATGCACAGGTGCTCGGCCTGGACGACGACGAGGACGCCCTTGGGCTCGAGGACCCGCTCGAGCGCCTCGGCGATCTGCACGGTGAGGCGCTCCTGCACCTGCGGGCGGCGGGCGTAGACGTCGGCGAGACGGGCCAGCTTCGACAGGCCGGTGATGCGTCCGTTCTCGTTCGGGATGTAGGCGATGTGGGCCTTGCCGATGAACGGGATCAGATGGTGCTCGCAGGCCGAGTAGATCGGGATGTCGCGCACCATGACCATCTCGTCGTGGTCGGCCTCGAACGTGGTCTTGAGATGCCGGTCGGGGGTGTCGTGCAGACCGGCGAAGATCTCGGCGTACATGCGGGCGACACGCGCCGGGGTCTCCTGGAGGCCGTCGCGATCGGGGTCCTCGCCGATGGCGGCGAGGATCTCGCGGACCGCGGCCTCGATGCGGGGCTGGTCGATCTCGAGGGCGAGTTCGGTGCGCTCGTCCGAGTCGGACGGAACGATGCTCACGTGCCGGATGCTCCGGGCCGGAGACGCCACCAGAACCGGGGTCGAGGCCGCGGCGCGGGCGGAGGATCCACCTCGGCCGGACGCGCGTCGTTGCTGCGCTCGGACGCCACCACGGGGGTCTGCTCGGGAGCGGGAACCGGCTCGGGCTCGACCGGAGCGGGACCGGCGTCGTCGAGACCCGACGGATCGGGATCGACCCACGTGTCGAGGTCGCCGAAGATCCGCTCCAGATCCTTGTCGTTCAGCGTCTCCTTCTCGAGCATCTCCGAGGCGAGGTGATCGAGCGTGGTGCGGTAGGTGGTGAGGATGGCTTCGGCTCGCTCGTGGGCCCCGCTCACCAGGATGCGGATCTCCTCGTCGATCACGGAGGCGACGTTGTCGGAATAGTTGGCCTCGTGGCCGTACTCCTTGCCGAGGAAGATCTCGCCCTGCTTGGCCCCCAGCGCGAGCGGGCCCACCGAGTCGCTCATGCCGTAGGCGGTGACCATCGCCCGGGCGATGTCGGTGGCCTTCTCGATGTCGTCGGCTGCACCGGTGGTGATGTCGCCGAAGACGACCTCCTCGGCCGTGCGCCCGCCGAGGAGCATGGCGAGGCGGTCGACCAGCTCGGAACGGGTGTGGGTGTAGCGGTCCTCGGTGGGCAGGGCCAGCGTCCAGCCCAGCGCCCGACCCCGGGCGACGATCGACACCTTGTGGATCGGGTCGCAGTGCTCGAGCACGTGACCGACGAGGGCGTGACCGGCCTCGTGGTAGGCGGTGACCTTGCGCTCGCGCTCGGACATGACCCGGGTCTTGCGCTCGGGTCCGGCGAGGACCCGATCGATGGCCGCTTCGACGGTGTGCATGTCGATGGTGTCAGCCGAGCCCCGGGCCGCCATCAACGCCGACTCGTTCATGAGGTTGGCGAGATCGGCACCGGTGAAGCCCGGAGTGCGACGAGCGATGACGAGGTTGTCGACATCGGCGGCGAACGGCTTGCCCATGGAATGGACGTCGAGGATGGCCTTGCGCCCCTCGAGGTCGGGCCGGTCGACGACGATCTGGCGGTCGAAGCGACCCGGGCGCAGCAGGGCGGGATCGAGGATGTCAGGGCGGTTGGTGGCCGCGATGAGGATGACGCCGGTGTTGCCATCGAAGCCGTCCATCTCGACCAGGAGCTGGTTCAGCGTCTGCTCGCGCTCGTCGTGACCGCCGCCCATGCCGGCGCCCCGGTGACGGCCGACGGCATCGATCTCGTCGACGAAGACGATGGCAGGAGCCTGCTCCTTGGCCTGGTTGAACAGGTCGCGCACCCGCGATGCGCCGACACCGACGAACATCTCGACGAAGTCGGATCCGGAGATGGAGAAGAACGGGGCACCCGCCTCACCGGCGACAGCCCGGGCCAGCAGCGTCTTGCCGGTGCCCGGCGGCCCGACGAGGAGCACGCCCTTGGGGATCTTGGCGCCGATGGCCGCGAACTTGGCCGGGTTCTGGAGGAACTCCTTGATCTCTCGGAGCTCCTCGACCGCCTCGTCGGCACCTGCCACGTCGTCGAAGGTGACCTTGGGCTGGTCCTTGTTGAACTGCTTGGCCTTGGCCTTGCCGAACTGCATCACGCGGCTGCCGCCGCCCTGCATGGCGTTGATCACGAACAGGAACAGCCCGAAGATGAGGAGCAGGGGCAGGAAGCTGAACAGCAGCGAGACCCAGATCGAGTCCTGCTGCTGATCGGTCTCGATGTTGATCGGCGGGGTTGCGTCGGTCAGCAGGCCCGTGAGCTCGTCGGCGTACTCGGCCGGGTACGACACCTTGTACTTGGTGCCGTCGCGCAGCTCGCCGTCGACCTGGTGGCTGCGGTCCTTGATGGTCGCGGTGTCGACCTGACCGTCGGCCACGTAGGTCCGGAACTGGTTGAGGTCGAGGTCCTTGACGTCGGATCCGCTGCGCAGGAAGGACGTGGCGACGATGGCCGCGACCAAGGCGATGATGATGTAGACGACTGTGGAGCGACGCATGCGTTTCATCACGATGCGGGAAAGGCTACCGGGGTCTCCCTGGATTGACCCTGACGGTCACTGCGGCCCGAGATAGCTCCTGATGTCGGGCAGGTTGCGGTACCGCTCGGCCACGTCGAGGCCGTAGCCGATGACGAAGGCGGGCGGGATCCGGAACCCGACGTAGCGCAGGTCGACGTCGGCCCGGGCGTTGCCCTCCCGAACGAAGAGGGCGCAGATCTCGAGCGACGCCGGACCTCGGGCCTGGAGCGTCTTGCGCAGGTACCGGAGGGTGAGGCCGGAATCGATGATGTCCTCGACCAGGATCACATGGCGGTCGGCGAGGTCGATGTCGAGGTCCTTGACGATGCGCACGACCCCGGACGACCGGGTGCTGGCGCCGTAGGACGAGACGGCCATGAAATCGACCTCGAGCGGGATGTCGATGGCCCGTGACAGGTCGGCCATGAAGATGAACGCGCCCTTGAGCACGGCGACGAGCAGCGGTGCCTTGCCGGCGTAGTCGGCGGCGATCTCCTTCCCCAGCTCGGCGATGCGGTTCTGGAGCGTCTCGGCATCGACCAGGACGTCGCCGATCAGTTCGTCGTCGTCATGGGGGGCTGCCACGCGGGGCGAACCTAGCCGCACAACCGCCTGGCGACGAGACGCTGCTGCGATCGGCGGATCTCGATGCCTCCCGCCACCTGCGCGGCCCGCGCCTCGCCCCGGGCCACGGCCAGGACCCGGTCGACGGCGGCGGCGTCGGGTGGGTGGCACTCGGCATCGAACGCGCGCAGCCACTGGCGGATCGTCCGGCGGGCGACCGCCACGGGCGCGGCGGCCACCGCGACGGCATCGGTGGGGTCCAGGCCAGTGGCGATCTCGTCGAGCAGGTCCACGTCGTCGAGCACGAGGCGGGCCATCCGGACCAGGAGGGGCGTGACGTCGCGTTCGGCGATGGTGTCGAGGAGCGGGACGAGTTCGTGCCGGACCCGGTTGCGCCGGAAGCGGAGGTCGTGGTTGCTGGGATCACGGAACGGCACGATGCCGGCCTCGTCGCAGATGGCAGCCGTCTCGGACCGACGGACGTCGAGGAGGGGGTGGCCGTCGGGATGCATGCCGCGGAGCCCGTCGAGGCCCGCGCCCCGCAGGAGCGCGAGGAGCACCGTCTCGGCCTGGTCGTCGGCCGTGTGCCCGTACAGGGTCCCAGCAGGGAGCACGGCACGACGGGCCGACCGCGCCCGGGCCTCGAGATCACCCCCGGGTGCGATCTCGACCCGCTCGGGACGGAAGCGGGCCCCGACCCGGGTCGCCACCTCCTCGACGAGGCCGGCCTCGGCCGCGCTCCCCGGTCGCAGCCCGTGGTCGACGTGCACCGCGGTCACGTCGAGTCCGGCGTCCACGGCCAGCAACAACAGGGCGAGCGAGTCAGCGCCACCCGAGACCGCGCACGTCACGGCGGATCCGCGGCGCGGGAACCGGCACCGCGGGAGGATCTCCGCCCGCCGCGGCCCGGCCACGACGGGGTCGGCCCGCGCGTCCGGCCCCGGCCCGTCGATCACTCCTCGATGACCCGGAGGTCACCCGAGCGCAGCAATCGGAGCAAGTCGGGGACCGAGTCGGCATCGATCTTGCGGGCGATGCGCCGGAGGCTGGCGTAGACGTTCGACCGGCTCACCCCCAGCTGGTTGGCGGCATCGCTCACCGATGGCGTCGAGCTCAGCACCGACAGCAGGTGCCGCTGCTTCTCGGTGAGCGTCTGGCCGACCACCATGGCGTCGCCCTCACCCGGCTGGTTCAGCCGACGGGGCCGGAGGTGCTCGAGGCGGGCCAGCCGGGGCCGGGGTTCGGATTGCTCGCCACGCGGCGATCCGGACTCGATCTGGGCCAGCTCCACGAGCGCACCGGTCTGGGCCCGACGCCGTTGGTCCGCCTCGGGATCGCCTTCGAGGACCTCGCGGATCGCCGCCCGTAGATCGTCGGGGTCGACCGGCTTGACCAGGTAGCGGACCGCGCCCTCGATGCCGCCGCGGAGCCGGTCGTTGTCGGCACCGAGCGCGGTCATCATCAGCACCCGCACCGACGAGATGCGGTCGTCGAGGTGGCTCTTGAGCTGCTGCAACACCGCCCACCCGTCGACCTCGGGCATCATCACGTCGAGAAGCACGACGTCGGGAACCTCGGCCTGGACCGCCGCCAGGGCCTCGGTGCCGTTGGCCGCCGTCATGACGCGATGTCCGTCCATCTGGAGGTTGACCTGGGCGAGGTACCGCAGATCGGGTTCGTCGTCGACGACGAGGACCGACGCCATCGGCGTTACCCCACCAGCTCCTCGGAGAGCCGCACGCGGTCGATCCACTCCTGCGGGTCGCGGATCTCGCCGAGCGTCGGCAGCCAGGTGGGGCCGCGCCACACGGGCTCGAGCGCCTCCTTGCCGTCGCCGATCCGTTCGATCTCGGTGATGAAGTCCTCGCCCTGTTGGTACTGGTGCAGCTTGGCCTCGAGACCCAGGAGCCGCTGCATCGTGCGTTGCACCAGATTGGCGGTGGTGCGGCGCTGCTGCAGGACCCGGGCGAAGCGCTCGGCCGATGGCACGTGACCGATGCCGGCGCGGTTCATCGTGATGTCGCCGTGTCCCTCGAGCAGGCTCATCAGACCCCCGATCTGGTCGAGGATCTTGCGTTGCTCGGGGCTGGCCAGCAGGTGGGCGACCCCGCCCTCGGCCAGGGGGCTGCGACCGGCCCGGATCTCGTCGACCGCTCGCTTGAGAGCGCCCAGCAACATGACGGGATCGATGTCGGCGGAGGCCAGCATCTTCTCGATGAGCGAGAGGTAGTGCTCGCGCATCCAGGGCACGCCGGTGAACTGCGCCCGGTGGGTGACCTCGTGGAGTGCCAGCCAGAGGCGGAACTCCCGAGGCGGGAACCCGAAGCGCTTCTCGATGCCCAAGACGTTGGGGCCCACGTAGTACACGGCATCGCCGGCATCCGGGTCCGTCGCTCCCGAGCCGTCGGACGCGGGCTCGGACGCCACCAACAGGTCGTACTGGCCCAGCACCCGGCCCGACATCCAGCCGAGCAGCAGACCCACCTCGAGTGCGCCGGCGCTGCGCATGACGACGGCCGACGGACCGCCGACGCGCTTGCCGAGACGATCGGTGACGGGGCCCAGGATGCGCTGGAAGGAGGCGATGTTGGCCCGGACCCAGCCGGCGCGGTCGGTCACCTGGGCTCGAGCGGGCCCGGCCAGCGACCGGAGCCCGGTCTCGGCGGTGACCAGTTCCTCGGCGAGGGTGGTGAGCTCGGCGAAGTCGGGCTCGAGGGAATCGGCCAGGTAGGAGTCCGCGAACGGCTCTCGACCCGCAGACCGGATCGCGATGCGCTCGGCCAGATCCCAGTCGACCAGGTCAGCCACGCTCTTGGTCGACCCCGGGGTACTGCGGCTTGACGACCTTGCGCAGGTAGAGCGCGACGACGGCGACGACAGCCGGGATCACCAGCGTGATCATGAGGACGACAGCGATCCAGAAGTGCCAGACGGGGGCGGCGAACATGCCACCGATCCTAGGAGGTCGCCGGACGGAGATGTAGTTGGGCCCCGTTCACGCCTGTTCGTGGCCGATGGCCTCGGCGATCCGGGCCCGGAGGTCGTCCGGGGAGCGCTCCCGGCACTTGCTGGCGATGTAGGCCTTGATCTCGGCTTCGAAGTCGAACGCCTCGTAGCACGGAGGACACTCCTCGAGGTGCTGCTGGATGTGCGCCCGCTTGGCGTCGGTCAGCTCGCCGTCGAGGAAGTGGTACAGCTCGTGGAGCGTCTCGGAACAGTTGCCCCGTGTCTCGGTGCCGGATGTCGGGTCAGCAGTCATGGGTCGGTCTCACGATCGATCGGCCGCTGCAGTCGCCGGGGCCGCTTCGTCGACGTTGCCGTCGGCGTGGTCGTCGTCGGTGGGCTCGGCGAGCCCCCGTGCGACGGCAAACTCGTACAACTTCTTCTGCAGGCCTTTTCTTCCCCGGTGCAGCCTCGACATCACCGTACCGATCGGGATGTCGAGGATCTCGGCGATCTCCTTGTAGGCGAAGCCCTCGACATCGGCGAGCAGCACCGCGATGCGGAAGTTCTCCGGGAGCTCCTCGAGCGCGCCCTTGATCTCGGCCTCGGTGAAGGTGTCGAGCAGCTCGTCCTCGGCCGAGCGACCGGCCACCGCTCCCTCCAGACCACCGAGACGGCGGTAGAGGTACAGGTCCTCGACCTCGGCCAGGTCGGTCTCGTCCGGCCGGCGCTTCTTCGACCGGTAGATGTTGATGTAGGTGTTGGTGAGGATGCGGTACATCCAGGCCTTGAGGTTCGTGCCTTCCTGGAAGCCGCCGAAGCCGCGGTACGCCTTGAGGTAGGCCTCCTGCACCAGATCCTCGGCGTCGGCCTTGTTGCGCGTCATCCGGAGCGCGGCGCCGTACAGGGAGTCCATGAGCGGCATCGCCTGCTCGGAGAACGTCGCCTGATCGGCCATACCGGGGACACTATCCGACCCCCTCCTGCGTACCCCGTGTCCCGGGGTGCGCAGTCGTCAGCGGTATGCCGTGAAGGCGCCTTGTGCCGGGTTCGCGAAGTCCGACACGACGGCCCCACCGTCGAAGAGTGACCACAGCCGGCCCTGCACCACGACGGCGCGCAGCGGGTACCGACCGTCCGCGGTCACCGTCGCCCGCTGGGTGATGCCCGAGTCGTCGACGTCGAGGACGGTCATGCCGACCTCGTAGCCGTCGGGGCGCTCCTGCGGGGCCTGTGCATACCGCTCGACAGGGATGATCACCGATGACTCCGGGGCCCACCACAGGAACGCCTTGGGGTCGGCACCGGCCGACGAGTAGGCGTCGCGTTCGGTGTAGGTCTGGAGCTGCTCGGGTGCCGTGGGATCGGACACGTCGAACAGCGACACCAACAGACCCTGATCCTGGCCCTCGAGGGTGGCGTCACGGCCGATGCCGACGAGTCGGCCGTCGGCGATGGGATGGAGGTACGAGGAGAACCCGGGGATCTTCAGCTCTCCGACCGCCGCCGGCGCCTGCGGATCCGACAGGTCGATCACGTAGAGGGGGTCGGTCTGACGGAACGTCACGACGTAGCCCACCGGCCCCATGAACCGGACCGACTGGATGGTCTCGCTGCGGCCCAGACCACCCACGACGCCGACCTGGGTGAGCTGATCGCCGTCGACGTGGAGCACCCGGACCGCGGACTCGCTGTCGGCCGTGTCGCTCCAGGGTGTTCCATCGGTGGTGGCGATGCGGAGGTAGCCGTCGTACTCGGAGAGCGAGTACTGGTTCAAGGTGTTGCCCGGCACCTCGCCCGCCGCGATGTGCGCGGCGGCGCCGTCCCCCCGCAGGTCGAAGGCATGGATGGCCGTGGACCAGTCCTCGGCGGCGACGTCGGCCTGGGCGCCGGCGCTCACGTAACGCGTGGCAGCCACGTACAGCGTGGTTGCGGAGGCGTAGACGGTGCCCGCCTCGGCGACCACCGTCGTCGTGTCGGCCGGATCGAAGCCGTCGGTGAAATCGACCCGGAGGATCGAGGTCTCGGCCAGGCCGGCGTTGACCTCGGGCACCAGCACGTCACCGCAGTCCACGATCGGGCCTTCGACCGGGTCGGCACCGGACGCCGGGGTCGACGTGCGATACGACGGCAGCCAGTCCTGGATCGTGGTGGACGCGACCCGATCGGCGATGGCGGCGTCGAGCTGCTCGGGGGTCTCGACGCCGGCTCCCTGATACGACAGCTCCATCAGGGGTTGTGGCTGCGGGAAGCTGGTGACGACCACCCGGGCCACGCCGTCGACCACCCGGGTCGACACGTGCTGGCCCTCGACCTCGGTGGTCTGCACGATGCGGGGCGCGGTGCGGTCGCTGACGTCGATGAGCTGGATCACGGTGCCGGTGTTGAACGACGGCGGCTCGACCGGCATCGGCCCCGGCAGGGGCACGGGCACGGGCACGGGCTCGATCGTGGTGGCGGGCTGATCGGGTGCCGGCTCGGGCGGCAGGGGCGCGGGCACCGGCGTGACGGTGGGTTCGTCGGGCGCCTGTCCCGGTGAGGACACCGATCCGTCACGGCCACCGGTCGATGGCGCGACGACGGTCGTCTTGGGCGGCGGTGCGTCGACGGCGCCCGCGCTGCCCGATTCGGCGCCACCGACCGCGACGTCGTCGACGGCCATGCCCGGGGTCGCAACGCCCGGCATGGCGATGCCGTAGCCGTAGCCGCCGGTGATGGCCAGGAGACGGTCTCCGGAGAGCAGCAGCTGCGCGCCGTAGCCGGCGAGCGATGTCCGGCTCACCACCCCGGCGGTGGCGCCGTCGAGGATGACGAGCTGGTCCTGGTCGACGACGTACACGAAGGCACCGTCGGTCTCGACCAGGTCGGGTTCGTCGATGCCCGCCTCCTGGGTGTTGGTGTCCGAGGTCTCACCGGTGGCGGCCGGAGCCGGCGCGGCCGTGTCGGCTGCGCCGGCCGCGGTGGTGGGAGCGGCGCCGGCGTCCTCGGCCATCACCGTGGCGTTCGGGAGCATCTCGCGTCCGACGAACCCGAAGGAGTCGTGGAGGACGACCGGGGCGAAGGTCTGGAAGTCCTCGAGCACCTGGTCGCAGGACTGGCCCGCTCGCAGCATCGTCGGGGCCGATCCGCTGAGCCCCACCACGACATCGTTGCCCGACGCCACCGGGTCGGTGTCGGGCGAGGAGCAGGCGGCGGCTCCCACCGAGAGCGCCGCCAGTGCGACGATGGATCGAACGGCCCAGGTCCTTCGGAGTGATCGCATGGTGTTCCGACGCTCCTGGAGGACCATCTGGTTCCCGTGCGACCGGAGAAACGCGCCGCAGCCTGGTCCGGCGGGACCCGACCCTGGGTCGCCCGGAGTGGAGCCCGAAGTGGGAATTGAACCCACGACCTACGCTTTACGAGAGCGTCGCTCTGCCGACTGAGCTATTCGGGCGTGGTGGGCGAGCGTAGCGCGAGGTCCCGGCGTCCCAGCGATCCGGATCGTGATCAGGGGACGACCACGACCTTGCCCGTGGCCCGTCGCTCGGCGAGCTCCTCGATGGCCGCCGCGGCCTGATCGAGCGGGAAGGTGGCCGACACGTGGGGGGCCAGCTTGCCTTCCGCCAACCACGCGAGCAGCTGCGCCATGTTGGCCGCGTTGCGCTCGGGTTCGCGGCCGGTGAAGGCGCCCCAGAACACGCCGACGACCGAGCAGCCCTTGAGCAACGGCAGGTTGAGCGGGATCTTCGGGATGTCGCCCGCTGCGAATCCCACCACGAGGAACCGGCCGTTCCAGGCCATGGACCGCAGGGCGGGTTCGCTGTACTCGCCACCGACCGGGTCGTAGCAGACGTCGACGCCGCGACCTTCGGTGAGCTCCTTGATCCGGCCCCGGAGGTCCTCGGTCCGGTAGTTGATCGTCTCTGCCGCGCCCTGGCGCCGGCACAGGTCGAGCTTCTCGTCGCTGGACGCCGCCGCGATCACCCGGGCGCCGAGCAGGGCGCCGAGCTCGACGGCGGCCAGGCCGACCCCACCGGCCGCACCCAGCACGAGCAGGGTCTCGCCCGGCTGCAGCTGGGCTCGATCGACGAGCGCGTGGTGGGACGTGCCGTGGGCGAGGAGGAAGCCGGCCGCCTGCACGAGGTCGACCCCGTCGGGCACAGGGATGGCCGATGCGGCTCGCACCACCACCTTCTCGGCCATGCCACCCCAACCCAGGGTGGCGATGACCCGGTCGCCGACGGCGACCCGGTCGACCCCCGAGCCCACGGCGCTCACGGTGCCGGCGATCTCGCCGCCCGGGGAGAAGGGCAGCTCGGGCTTGAACTGGTACTTGTCCTGGATGATCAGCACGTCGGGGAAGTTGACGCCGCAGCCCGCCACGTCGACCACCACCTCGCCCTCCCCGGGAGCCGGGTCGGGGACCTCCCTCACCACCAGGGCCTCCGGAGGTCCGAACTGTTCGCAGAGCACGGCGCGCATGCGGGGACCATACGCAACTGACCGTCCCCCTCCCGATCTGGACGCGCCTCCGTACTGCCCCCCTGCCATTCTGGACGCGCCTCCGTACCCCCGGCGGTCCGGTCCGTAGGGTTGGGAGCATGGTCCGACCGTTCCGCTTCGGCGTCCAGGTGATGCCGTGCGCATCGAGCGACGGGCTCCCGGGCGGCGGGTCGACCGCCTCGAGGAGCGCGTCATCGCCGTCCGCGAGCTCCAGGATCCGGTTCCCCTGCTGCTCGGCGGCCACGGGCGTCGGGTCGTCGGCGTCGCGGCCCGGCACGCCGACATCTTCCACCTCACCGGGCTGACCGACGGCGAGGGCGGAAAGCCCGAGCCCGGCGGCTGTCACCCGAACGGCCTCGGCGTCCCTTTGCCCGGCGCTGAGCAACGCCGGCCCTGACCGAACCGGAGGATCCTCGTCGAACAGACGCCAGTGGCACCGAACGAGAGGATCCTCGCCGACGGTGCACCGGTGCGGGGCGTACCGAACCAGAGGATCCTCGTCGAACATCTGCAGGTGATACCGAACGAGAGGATCCTCGCCGACGATGCAGTGGTGGGGCGGCCCCGACGTCCCGATTGGGCGCACCCGACTCGGTCGGATCTGGACGCACGGTGCACGCCACCGATCGTCGTCGGCCGGGCCAGCGCCACGTCTTGGTAACACCGATTCAGGCACCTCCATCTCACCTACTTGCCGACCTCAGTGGTGCGTGACGCCGAGGGGTTCGCACCGGTGGTGGAGGCGCTGGCGGGGCGCTGAGCCCTTGTCACACCCCCGGTACGGAGGCGCGTCCAGAACGGGAGGGGGCGGTACGGACGGTCAGATCGGGTCGAGGCCGGCGACGAGGGCCTGGAGCAGGAGGAGCTCGTTGGGGTTGCGGACCCATGCCTCGGCCGCGGACTGGATGGCCGCGATGGCAGCGAGGTGGGGCCGGAGGTCGGTGGCCGTGGCCAGACGGTCGCGGTAGGCGCCGGCCATGGTGGCCAGGCCGAACCGCAGCTCGGCCGTGCGATGGCGGCGCACCTCGCGCTTCTGGCGGGTCTCGAGCTCCTTGAGCAGCGACTTGGGCTGGCCGTAGGTCTCGATCTGCGTGACCAGCTCCTCGCGCTCGAGGGCGTGGCGCCGATCGAGCGGCTCCTGGGCCGCGTCGATGTGGGCGACCACCTCGTCGACGAGCTGCGTGGCCGTGTAGCCGGTGCCGTCCACCCGGGTCGGGATCGACGCCCAGGCGTCGCGCCGGACACCGAGCGAGCTGTCGCCCACCAGCAGCCGGGCCCGGCGGAGATCGCCGCCGGCGGCGGCAGCCGCGGCGTGGGCCACGGACGCCTCGGCGCCCTCGGCCACCAGGCGCTCGACCAGGGCGGCCTCGGGTACGGGACCGAGGTCGATGCGCACCGTCCGGCTGGCGATGGGCACCAGCTCCGGGGGGACCTCCTCGGCGAGCACGACGAAGACGGTGGACGGCGGCGGTTCCTCGATGGTCTTCAGCAGCGCGGGCCCGGCCTGAGCCACCTTCTCGAACTCCGTCAGCACGAGGACCTTGCGGCCTCCCTCCACGGGGCTGCGGCTGGCGGCACGGGTGATCGCCTCGGCGTCGCCCACCAGCAGCGACGCGCCGCCCGGTTCGAAGACGGCGAGGTCCGGATGGTTCTCCTCGAGGGCCAAGCTGAGGGCTCGCTCGGCGTCGGCCCCCCGGCCCGCCGCATCGAGGGCGAGCAGGACGGCGGCGAACGCGGTGGCCGCGGCCCGCCGGCCCGAACCGGCCGGACCGACCAGCAGATAGGCGTGGACCGGGCTGACGGCCGCCGCCTTGAGCTGCACAACGGCCTCGTCCTGGCCCACGACACCGGCCCATGCCTGCGGGCGATCGATGATCGATGCGGGCTCCACGGCGGTCACTCCCCCATCCTGCCCGACACCGGGTCAGCGGTCAGGGGTCAGCGGTCAGCTCGGGCAGGTGCAGGCGGACCTGTTCCCAGACGAGCGACCAGACGTCGCCAGGCGCGCCCGACGCATCGACCACGGCCCACCGGTCAGGATCAGCCGCGGCCTGGGCGTGGAATCCGGCTCGCACCCGCTCGTGGAACGCCGCCGTCTCCGCCTCGAGGCGATCGGGAGCCACGTGGGCGACGCGTTCGCGTGCCACCTCGACGGGCACGTCGAGGAACACGACGAGATCGGGTTCGAGGTCGTGGGTGGCCCACAGCGACAGGTCCCGGACCTCGGCGGGATCGAGCCCGCGGGCATGAGCCTGGTAGGCGACCGAGGAGTAGAGGTAGCGGTCGGTGACGACGTGACGGCCGGCCGCCAGCGCGGGCCGGATGACCTCGGCGGCGTGCTGGGCGCGATCGGCCGCCATCAGCAGCGCCTCGGTACGGGGGTCGAGGTCGCCGGTGGCGGGGTCGAGGAACAGGGCGCGGATCGCGGCGCCGGCGGCGGTGCCACCTGGCTCGCGGGTGCGGACGGCGTCGATGCGTTCGACCAGCCGCTCGGCCTGCGTCGACTTGCCGGCGGCGTCGCCCCCCTCGATCGCGATGAACCGGCCGGTCACGACGGCTCGATCGCCTCGGACCTGGGCGAGCCGAGCGTCTTGGGACTGTCGACCAGGTCCTTGCGGGCGGCATCCCGCATCGATGCGGCGGCGATGAACCCGGCGCCGATGATGATGAGCCCCGCCGTCCACAGCGTGAGCCGGACGCCGGGCACGGCCACCGCCATGCCGAAGAGCCGGACGTGACCGTCGGTGAACACGCTCCGCGACAGCTCGCCGAGGAGCTCGGAGAGGAACGGCCCCACCGCGAAGGAGATGAGCACGCACAGCCGAACCAGGGTGTACAGGGCCGAGAAGATCCGGCCGCGGAGCTCGTCCTCGACGTGCTGGTGCAGCATCGTGAAGCCCAGGACGTAGACGGTGCCGGCACAGATGCCGAGCAGGAACACGAAGGCGGCTGCGGTCTCGAGCGCGGGCATCGAGGCCCCGGCCAGCAGTGAGGCGCCGGCGACGAAGACGGCGCCCACGAAGACCCACTCCTTCGGCAGGCGGCGTTGCAGGACCGAGATCCCGACGACGCCGCCGGCGACACCGAGGCCGAGGGCGAAGATGAGCACGCCGAACCCGGATTGATCGGAGCCCAGCACCTGGGTGGCGAACACCGGGCCGAGCGGGACGAGCATGCCGCCCCCGATGAGCCCGGTGGCGAGACCGAGATTGACGGCTCGCACGACCGGGTTGATGAACACGAACTCCCAGCCCTCGCGCAGCTCGCGCAGCGCGAGCCCGAACTCGAGCCGGCGCCTCGAACCCCCGGTTCGCTCCTCCTTGCGCCGTCGCGGCAGCGGCAACGACCAGATCATGAGGGCGGACAGCGCGAAGGTGGCGGCGTCGAAGTAGAACGCCAACCCCTCCTGGGTCCCGCGCACCACCGAGAGGAACTGGTAGTCGCCGATCGTCTCCGACAGCTTGGCCAGCAGGGAGAACAGGGCCGCGGCGATCGGGATCGTGCCGTACGCCGCCGCCAGCGAGAGCGAGTTGGCGGTGGCCAGGTGGTCGGATGGCACCAGATGCGGGACCGAGGCCTCCTTCGCCGGCGTCCACAGCAGCGTGAACACCTCGAGCACCAGCGACGCGGCCACCAGCCCGGGCACGGTGTCGACGAACGGCAGCGAGGCCAGGACCGCAGCCCGTCCGATGTCGCACGTCACCATGAGCTTCTTGCGGTCGAAGCGATCGGCGAAGACGCCGGCGGCCGGCCCCAGGAAGAAGCCGGGCACGATCCGGGCCGACATGACGAGTCCCACGGCGGCCTCGGGCCGGTCGCTGATCCGGGTCGCCAGGGCGGCGATGGCCAGGAACCCGAGCCAGTCGCCGGTGGCCGAGACCACCTGGGTCCCCCACAGCCGGAAGAAGGCGTCGGAGCCGAACAGCCGGACGTGCATCCGCGCCGGCTCCTGGGGGCCCTGGACGGCCGCCAGCGGGACGGTGGGGACCGGGTCGGCCTCCGCGCTCGTCCCGCCCGACCGGGAGTCGGGCGGCGTCGGTCGATCGTCGCGGGGCACCGCCATCACCGGAGACGTTAGAGACTGGCGATCCGGGAACGGTCGACCGACCGCGCCAGCGTCAGCATTCGCCCGCTGAGGCCCCGTTGCGGCCGGCTACTCCCCGGAGGTCTTCTCGGCCGCCGGCTTCTCGGTCGCGGGCTTCTTCTTGGCGGCGGTCTTCTTCTTCGCCGTCTTCTTGCGTCCGCCCGCCTTGGACTTCTTCTTCGGCGGTGCCGTCTCCCGCCGGATCTGGAGCAGTTCCGAGGCGCGCTCGATGGTGATCTCCTCGACGAGGTCGCCCTTGCGGAGGCTGGCGTTGGTCTCGCCGTCGGTCACGTACGGACCGAACCGACCATCCTTGACGACGACCGGCGACTCGCTGATCGGATCGATGCCCAGCTCCCGCAGGGGTGGCTTCGGTGCCGCTTGCCCCCGACGACGCTTGGGCTCGGCGAAGAGGGTCTTCGCCCGCTCCATGTCGACCGTGAACAGCTCCTCCTCGGATTCGAGGCTGCGGGCGTCGGCCCCCTTCTCGTCGCCTTTTGAGATGTAGGGCCCGTAACGCCCGTTGCGGGCGAGGATGGGCAAGCCGGTCTCCTCGTCGGTGCCGACCACCCGGGGCAGCGACAGCAGGCGGAGCGCGTCGTCGAGCGTCACGTCCTCGGGCTTTTGGTCCTTGAACAGCGACTCCATCTTCGGCTTGGTGTCCTCGGGCAACGTGTCGGCGTCGCCGAGTTGCACGTAGGGCCCGTACCGGCCCGTCTTGACGTAGACCGGCAAGCCGGTGTCGGGGTCCTCGCCGATGGGGGTGTCGCCCTTCGGTGCCGCCAGCAGCTCGAGCGCCTTCTCCAGGGTCAGCTCGTCGGGCGGCAACCCCTCGGGGATCGACGCGGTGTCATCCTCGCCCCGCTTGACGTAGGGCCCGTAGCGGCCCGGCTTGGCCACCACCAGTTCGCCGTTCTCGTCCATGCCGAGCGGGAACGTGTTGACCTCGGCGGCGTCGACCTTCTCGAGCGCCTCCTCGACGGTGACGCCGAGTCCCTTCCTCGAGCCCTGCTCGTCGTCGCCGCCGAACCAGAACCGGCGCAGCCACGGCACGCGTTCCTCCTCGCCGACGGCGATGAGGTCGAGGTCGTCCTCCATCTTGGCGGTGAACTCGTAGTCGACGTATTCGCCGAACTGGCGCTCGAGGACGTTGACGACGGCGAAGGCGGTCCACGTCGGCACCAGCGCCGAGCCCTTCTTGAAGACGTAGCCGCGGTCCTGGATGGTGCCCATGATCGAGGCGTATGTGGACGGCCGGCCGATTCCCAGCTCCTCCATCCGCTTGACCAGCGATGCCTCGGTGTACCGGGCGGGCGGCGTGGTGCTGTGGCCGTCGGCGCTGAGGTCGGGCGAGGGAAGCGAATCGCCCTCGGCCACCGGTGGCAGGACGCGCTCCTCGGCGTCGCGCTCGGAGCCGTCGTCGTCGTCATCGTCCTCGACGTAGGCCTTCAGGTGCCCCGGGAAGGTGATGACGCGCCCGGAGGCGCCGAAGGTGCACTCGGTGGGCTGGCCGCCGTCGGGCGACGGGGCGGGCGCCACGATGCGCATCGAGATCGTGCGACCGACGGCATCCTCCATCTGCGATGCCACGGTCCGCTTCCAGATGAGGTCGTAGAGGCCGAGCTCGTCCTTGCGCAGTTCGCCCTTCACGTCGTCGGGAGTGCGGAAGGTCTCGCCGGCAGGCCGGATCGCTTCGTGGGCCTCCTGGGCGTTCTTCGACTTGCTGGCGTACGTCCGGGGCTCGGCCGGCACGTACTCCTCGCCGTAGAGCTCGCGGGCCTGGGCCCGGGCGGCGTCGAGTGCGGTCTGCGACAGCGTCGTGCTGTCGGTGCGCATGTAGGTGATGTAGCCCTTCTCGTAGAGGCCCTGGGCGATGCGCATGACCTGACTGGCCGACATCCGGAGCTTGCGTCCACCCTCCTGCTGGAGGGTGGAGGTCATGAACGGCGGCTTGGGTCGGCTGCGCCACGGCTTCTCCTCGACCGAACGCACCGTGAAGGGCTGGCCGTCGAGGCGGTCCCGGAGGTCGTTGGCCCTGGCCTCGTCGACGACGGCGACGCCGGCCCGGGAAACCCGACCGTCCTGGCCGAAGTCGCGCCCCGATGCGACGCGGTCACCGTCGAGGGCCACCAGCTTGGCGGTGAAACCGGGATCGGTGGGGAAGATGGCACTCAGGTCCCAGTAATCGGCGGAGACGAAGGCGATGCGCTCACGCTCACGCTCGACGACCAGGCGCACGGCGGGCGACTGGACCCGGCCGGCGGACAGCCCCCGGTTCACCTTGCGCCACATGATCTGGCTCACCGGGTAGCCGTAGAGGCGATCGACGATGCGGCGGGTCTCCTGGGCGTCGACCCGCTTGTAGTCGATGTCGCGGGAGTTCTCGACCGCGTGTTCGATCGCCGAGCGGGTGATCTCGTGGAACACCATCCGCTTCACGGGAACGGTCGGCTTGAGCACCTCCTGGAGGTGCCAGGCGATGGCCTCGCCCTCGCGGTCCTCGTCGGTGGCGAGGTAGAGCTCGTCGGCGTCCTTCAACAGCGCCTTCAGCCGCTTGATCACATCGCGCTTGTCGGGGTTGATCTCGTACTCGGTCTTGAAGTCCGAATCGACGTCGATCGACAGCCCCTTCGACGGCAGGTCGCGGACGTGCCCGACCGAGGCCTCGACGATGTAGTCGTCCCCGAGGAACTGACCGATCGTCTTGGCCTTGGCCGGTGACTCGACGATGACGAGCGGCCGAGTCGTTCGGGGAGCTGACACGGCAGCAGGGTATGAACGACCCCGCTCGACATGTCAAGAACGGGAGGCCGGCGGCGGGTGACGACAGCACGGTCGGCGTCGGGAGCGCCAGCGAGCAGCCGACAGCGAAACGAGGCCGATGAGCCCTCGAGGGCTCGAGGGCGAGTGAGCTACGACACGGCGCGAACGAGGAGGGCGTCGCCCTGGCCGCCGCCACCGCAGAGGGCAGCGGCGCCGTACTCGACGCCGCGACGCTTCATCTCGAGCAGCAACGTGAGGGCGAGCCGGTTGCCGGACATGCCCAGCGGGTGGCCGACGGCGATGGCGCCACCGTTGACGTTGACGATGTCGTCGGTGACGCCGAGGTCGCTCATCGAGGACAGGGCGACGGCCGCGAACGCCTCGTTCAGCTCGTAGAGGCCGATCTGGTCCTGCGTGATGGGGGCGTTCTCGAGCGCGTTCTTGATGGCGTTGCTCGGCTGGGTGAGCAGCGAAGCATCGGGACCGGCGACCTGGCCGTACCCGACGACCTCGCCGAGGCCGGTGAGCCCGAGCTCGTCGGCTTTGGCCCGCGACATGATGATGGTGGCCGACCCGCCGTCGGAGATCTGGCTCGCGTTGCCGGCGGTGATGTTGCCGGCCTTGTCGAACGCGGGACGCAACTGGCCGAGGCTCTCGGCGGTGGTGTCGCCCCGAACGCCTTCGTCGGTGGTGACCATGACCGGGTCGCCCTTGCGCTGGGGCACCGCGACCGGGACGATCTCGTCGTCGAAGATGCCGTCCTTGATCGCCTTGGCGGCACGCTCGTGGCTCTGGGCGCTGAACGCGTCCTGGGGCTCGCGGGCGAGACCGGCCGACGCGGCGTACTTCTCGGTACCGGCGCCCATGGCGCACTGGTCGAAGGCGCAGAAGAGCCCGTCGTACATCATCGAATCGACGACGGTCTTGTCGCCGGCGCGGTAGCCGGCCCGGGCGCCGGGCAGCAGGTACGGCGCGTTGGTCATCGACTCCATGCCGCCGGCGACCACGATGTCGGCGTGGCCGGCCTGGATCATGAGATCGGCGAGGTAGATGGCGTTGAGGCCGGACAGGCACACCTTGTTGACGGTGGTGGCCGGCACGCTCATGGGAATACCGGCGTTGGTGGCCGCCTGGCGGGCAGTGATCTGGCCTGCGCCGGCACCGATGACGTGGCCCATGATCACGTAGTCGACCTGCTCGGGGCGCAGGCCCGCCTTCTCGAGCGCCCCCTTGATGGCGACACCGCCGAGGTCGGTGGCGGCCATCGAGGCGAAGGCGCCGGACAGCTTGCCGATCGGTGTGCGGGCGCCGGTGACGATCACGGAACCAGGCATTGGGTCTACTCCCCCGGGTCGAACGATGTGGTGGTGTCCGATTCTAGGGAGCCGGTGCTACCGACCGGTAATGGCGGACGGACCGCGTCAGGGATACGACCGGTTGAAGGTGCGGCGCACGACCTGGCGCACGACGTCGTTGAGCTTGGTGTCGATGCTGGTCTCCACGGCCGGCCTCGGCCGACCCACGACGTAGGTGCCGCCCATCGCACGCCGGTGGTCGTAGGCGACCTCGGGCTCGGCATCGCGATCGGCACCGTGACGCTCGGCGGCGCCGTCATCGTCGAGGTCGGCGTCGTGGGTCTCCCGACCTTCGGCGGCCGGCACGCTTCCCCGGCGCGCCTCGACGGCCTGGCGCAGGTCGATGACCTCGCCCTCGCGCTCGCCCGCACCGCGGTGGGTCTCCGGGTGGTCGTGGCGTGGTTCGTCGCCGGCCCCGGCCTCGGTCAGATCCGAAGCCAGGACGTCGACCTGGGCGAGGATGCGGTCGCGGTACTGCTCGGCCTGCCGGCGCGTGGCCGACGCCCACTCGGCGGCGTCGCGGCGCAGCTCGTTGGCGTCGCGCTCGGCGCGGCGCCGGATGTCGTCGGCCATGCGCCGCGCCTCGGCCAGGATCGCGTCCGGGCTCCGGTACGGAGAGAGCCGATCACGGGATTCGTAGGCCACTGCCCCGCACGGTACCCCGGTCAGACCAGGTCGGAGACTGCGTCCGGGAGGTCGGTGGCAACGCGGATGATCGGGATGCCGGTCTGGGTGTTGTCGTGCATCTCCTTGAAGCACCGGGGAACCTGATCGAAGGCGTAGACCTCGTCGTGGATCGTCGGCTTGAACACCGAGCCGTACAGCTCGGTGGCCGCCTCGCATCCGATCGGCGTCTCGTAGTGCGTGTGGTCGATGGTGACCTGCTTCACCGACTGCACCGTCGAGTTGTACGAGACCTTCTGCGACAGCTGCCACCCCGCGCTGACGTTCACGCCGCACCGAGCCGCCACCGCGAGCCCGGCCTCGAACACCGGTCCACGCAACATGTCGCACACGAGGTGCATGCCCACCCCGTCGGTCAGCGACTTGACCTCCTTGTTGAACGCCTTCACGTCGTCCCGGGAGGCGAAGCGGTTGAAGGCCTTCTGGTCGATGCCGACGATGCCCTGCTTCTCGAGGGCCTCGCGGCGCTCCTTGCTGCCGGCGCAGAAGAACGCGTTGTGCCCTTCGGCCTTGGCCAGCATCAAGAACAGCTCGCCCACCCCACCGCCGAAGCTCATCACGTTGAGCCGGGCCTGGTGCTCGAAGGGCACCTTGACCCGATAGATGCCGATGGCCCGGCGCCACAGGTGGTAGGCGGTGGGGGCTCGCAGGGGGAGGGCGGCCATCTCCCACAGGCTCAGCCCGCAGTCGAGCGGAGCGGGGATGATCTGCCAGTCCTCGACCACGGCCTCCTCGGAGTACCAGCCGATCGAGTCGGGTTGGTCGTAGGCCCAGATGCGCAACGGGAACCCGTTGGCGTCGGGCTCGCCGTTGCAGTGGGTGACCACGATGTCGCCGACCGAGAAGCGGGTCACGTCGGCGCCGACCTCGAGCACCTCGCCGATGGCCGAATTGCCGGGGTAGATCTTGCCGCCCCGGGCCTCGGCGATGTTGACCGTGTCAGCCGTGGCTGCGTGATCGATGTTGTGCTCGGCGGAGGCAGCGAGGATCTTCATGCGGACGTCGTGTGATCCGAGGTCCCGGAGCTCGAGGTCGTCGAGCGCGACGACCTTGGAGACATCGATCGCGGAGGGATCGCCGCCACTGGCCTCGGTCTCGGCGGCCAACCGCTCGGCCGTGATCGAATAGGCGCGGGTCATGGTGGTCATGGGACGTCGTCCTCCAACGAGATGTGGGCGATCTGTGACCGGGAATCCTGTCCGATTCGACCGGCTCGGTGGGAATCGACGCGGCTCCCCGCGTAGATTCGTCCACCGTGTTGCTGACCGAGATCGACCACATCGCCATCGCCGTCAAGGACCTCGACGCCGCCATCGCCTACTACGCCAAGGCCTTCGGGGCCGAGGTCCACCACCGCGAGGTGGTCGAATCCGATGGCGTCGAGGAGGCCCTGGTCAAGGTGGCCGACTCCTACATCCAGCTCACCACGGCCACGAACGACGACTCTCCCATCGCCAAGTACCTGGAGAAGCGGGGCGAGGGGCTCCACCACGTCGGCTACCGGGTCGACGACTGCGCCGAGGCGTTGCAGGCCATGATCGACGCCGGCGCCACGCCGATCGACAAGGCCCCACGGCCCGGATCACGGGGCACGACGGTGGCATTCGTCCATCCCAAGGGATCGTTCGGGACCCTGATCGAGCTGGTCCAGGAGTAGCCGTCCGGAACGGGCGGAAGGCGACCTCTCATCTTGGTGCCGATACCGTGGCCGCGGTGACGGAGGTCCTACAGGCGCGCCTCGATGCGCTCGACACGCTTCGGGCGGTCCGGTTCCGCAAGCGCACCGCCAAGATCGAACCGTTCGACGCCTTCTACCAGGCCTACGTCACCGCCCTGATCGTGGGCATCGCCGTGCTCGTCCTGTCGGGTGCCGTCGGCGGCGAACAGCTCACCACGTCGCAGCTGGGCCACCTCCTCGACGACCTCCCGGTCGGGCTCGGCGTCCTGGCCGCCCTCGCCGGGGGTCTGGGCCTGCGCTCGGGCAGCCGGGGTGGCCCGGTCGCCCTCGAGGCTCCCGACGTGCGCCACGTGCTGCTGGCGCCGGTCGACATCGGCCACGCCATGCGTCGACCGATCCTGCGCCAGGCTCGATTCGCCATGTTCGTGTCGATCGTCGTCGGTGGCGTGGCCGGCCAGCTGCTGGCCCGCCGGACCGAGGGCAACGCCTTGGCCTGGACGCTGTCGGGTTCGTTGTGGGCGATGGTCGTCACGGGCTTCGCGCTGGGCTGCGCGTGGACCGCGTCCGGGCGACGCATGAGCCGGCGCAGCGCCAGCGGGTTCGCCGTCCTGCTCCTCGCCTGGCCGGTGGCCGAGGCCCTCGGGTACGCGCCGACATCCCCGTTCTCGCTGCTCGGCCGCATCCCGATGTGGATGGCCGGAACCGCGTCGTACGACGTGCTGGCCCTGATCCCGATCCCGTTCGTCGTCGCCGTCGCTCTGTACGGCCTGCGCACCATCGGCGGCGTCTCCATCGAGGAGATGGCCCGTCGCTCGGCGCTGGTCGGCCAGATGCGCTTCGCCGCCACCATGCGCGACCTCCGCACCGTCCTGATCCTGCGGCGGCAACTGCTCCAGGAACAACCCCGTTCCCGGCCGTGGTTGCCGCACGGCCGACGCCGAGGTGCACGCGGGGGATTCGTCGCCCGGGGTTGGTGGTCGCTGCTGCGCACGCCCGGCACGCGGCTGTTGCGGATGATCCTGCTCGCCGGTGTCGCCGGCGTCGCCGCCCGGGCGGCGTGGAACGGCGCGCTGCCGCTCATCGTCGTCTCCGGCCTCTGCGCTTTCCTCATCGGGCTCGACGCGGTCGAGCCCCTGGCCCAGGAGCTCGATCACGAGACCATCCTCGAGCTGGTGCCGGTGGGCATCGGGAGCATCCACGCCAGCCTGCTCATCATCCCCACGATCACCGCGGTGGTCGTCTCCACCATGGGCATCGCCGGTGCGGCGCTGGGCGGCCTCGACGCGCACGGCCTGGCGGTCGCGGCCACGGTCGCGTTCACCACTGCGCTCACCGGGGTGGCCGGCGCGGCGGTGAGCACGGTCCGGGGCGCACCCGACCCCAACGACATGTCGATGCTCATGCTGCCGCCGGAGGCCGCCAGCTCACGCGTCGTCTACGAGGCTGCGCTGCCGCCCGTGGTGGCGTGCCTGGGGCTGGTGCCGTTCCTGCTGGCCCAGAACGCGGCCGACCACGGCAACGACCCCACCGCCGTGTTGCAGCCGGGGATCTTCATCGGCGCGATCGTGTTCGCGCTGACCGTGGCGTGGGTCCGGGCCCGACCTGCGTTCAAGGAGCAGATGGCCGAGGCGTTCAACGCCAGCGAGGCCCGCAAGCGCGCCAAGCGGCTCGCAGCCGGGCGAGACGACGACGAGGACTGACATGGCCAAGAAGAAGCGAACCAACGCCGAGCCGAAGCCGCCCGCGGCCATCTCCATCGATGGGCTCACCAAGGAGTACGGGTCGCTGGTCGCGCTCGCCCCCACCGACCTGCACATCCCCGAGGGCTCGTTCATCGCGCTCATCGGCCACAACGGGTCCGGCAAGTCCACGCTGCTGAAGATGACCGCCGGGCTGCTCGACTCCACGGAGGGCACGGTCACCATCCACGACGCCCCGGCGGGTTCGGACGACGCCCGCGGCGACCTCAGCTACATCGGCGACGACCCCGTGCTCTACGACGACCTCTCGGTCCAGGAGCACATCGACTACCTGATGCCTCTCCATGGACTCACCGACTGGTCCGACCGGGCCGAGGACGTCATCACCCGGCTCGGGTTGGAGGAGCGGATCGACGACCTGCCGAGCAAGTTCAGCCGCGGTCTGCGCCAGAAGACGGCGCTGGCCATCGGGTTCATCCGGCCGTTCCGCGTGCTCCTGATCGACGAGCCGTTCGTGGGCCTCGACCAGTCCGGCCGGGCGGGCCTGCTCGACCTGCTCGACGAGCACCACGCCGCCGGCGACACCATCATCGTCGCCACCCACGATCTCGATGTCGTCGAGCGGGTCGACCGCTGCATCGCGCTCCACAACGGTGAGGTCGTCCACGACGGCCACGCCGAGGCGAGCGACATCCCCCGGCTCGCCGGCTGAGCAGTTCCACCACCGTCGCCCTGCACGGCGCGACAACTGCGTGGACAGGGAGACGGCACGACGGGGAGGCTGACCCGATGGCCGTG